>WLNI01000001.1 GCA_009699875.1 Actinomycetota bacterium | reverse complement strand
TTGAGAGTGGCGTGAAGGTCACGACGCCAGTGGTGGTGTTAACCGTGTAGGTCCCCTGGTTGGCAACTGTCAAGGTTGTGCCCGTGCAAGACGCAGCGGCGGTGCCGGTGACGCAGAGTTTCACGCTTGAGGCAACAAGGCTTGTCTGTGGTGCAGCTGCGTCATTGCCCAAGGGAGAGATTGTCTGGGCCGTGTTGTACGGGCCGGTGTTGGTGTCAGGGGTGGCTGTGGGAGGTGCAATCACCGTTGGGGTGTAGGTCGAAGAGACCACACGACCAACAGAGTCCGTGACTTGATAGCCCAGAGGTGTTGGGGTTCCTGAGTAACCAGCTACCGGAGTAAAGGTCACCGTGCCATTGCTTAGCGAATAGGTCCCCACGCCAGTAACTGTCACTGAAGTCGCAGTGCAGTTCGGGGCAGTCTGCGGCGTGGCAGGGTTACAAAGCCTGGTGCTTGACGCCGTCAAGGTAACCCCTGCTGGCGTGGTGTCGTTGGCCAACAAGTTGATACTTTCCGCAGCTCCAGCTATTCCTGAGGTGGTGTCTGGGACTGCGACCGAAACGGGAGGGGCTGAGACCGATAGCGTGATCGTTGAGGTTGAAGTGAGGCCAAACGAATCTGCGGCAACGTATTCAATTGGGGTAGCCGTGCCGGTGAAGGTGGCCAGCGGTGTGAAGGTGACAAGGCCGGTAGTGGTGTCGACCATGTAGGTCCCCTGGTTGGCAACCGTGAGTGAGGTTCCTGTACAAGAAGCAGCGGCGGTGCCAGTGACGCAGAGTCTCACAGTGGTGGCATTAAGTGTCGCCGTCCCAGCAGCCGTGTCGTTCGTTAAGGGCTGAATGGTCTGGGCAGTATTAAAAGGCCCCGTGTTGGTGTCGGGGTTTAGGGTTGGAGGCAGGGCGACCGTTGGGGTAATCGTCGACGTGGCAG
This sequence comes from Actinomycetota bacterium, assembly GCA_009699875.1. Classification (GTDB taxonomy): domain Bacteria; phylum Actinomycetota; class Acidimicrobiia; order Acidimicrobiales; family RAAP-2; genus CAIUMH01. Next base: position 1,466,590 of record WLNI01000001.1, on the reverse strand, counting down.
TTTGGTCTATTGAGTTCGTCACCGCGTATTCGATTGGTGTTGCTACGCCAACAAAGCCTGTCACCGGAGTGAAGGTAACTGCCCCAGTCGTTGTATTCACAACATACGTTCCCTCGTTCGGGATCGTAAGTGTCGTGCCCAAACACGACGCAGCGGCGGTTCCGGTCATACAGAGCCTCACACTGGCGGCGTTGAGCGTCGTCCCAGAAGCTGTTGAATCGTTCGTCAAAGGAGAGATGGTCTGAGCGGTGTTGATTGGCCCTACAGACGTATCCGCCCCGGCGGTTGGAGGTGCTGGTGGAGTGACCGTCGCCGTGTAAGTGGTCGATGCAACCGTTCCTGAGGAGTCGGTCACCGAGTACGTCGCAGGGTTCGCCGTTCCTATGTAGGGACCAGTACAGCCGATGCCAGCGGGAACATTGGCAGCCGAACAAGGTGTGAAGGTAATCCTATTGGAAGTACTTAGTTTGTACACCCCTTGGCCGGCCACGTTAAAGACCGAAGCGCTCGTACCAGTCGTCGCTCCCGTGCAGGTTGGGGGCGTATCGGTGCTCAGACAGAGTTTGATCACATAGCCGGTTCCACCCGTTGCGTGCACATCATTACTTGTTACCGACGAAGTCTGTACCGCATTCATGACAGCGCTCGTCGTGTCAGGCGTGGCAAGCACTGGGATGTTGTAGGTCGCATTGACAATCGAGTTGGTACCAACCGCCATGAAAATGGGTGTTGCCGTGGCAACAGATCCCACTGCGTTATAGATGGTGCCATTGGCCGTACCTGGACCTCCAAGCTGCGCAGTTGCCGAAACCACGGTATAAACAGGTCCTGTTGGAGGGTTGCTAAAGGCAACCGAGTACTTGCCCGGCGTGAGATACCCAAACGAATACGTTCCATCCGCTGCGGTCGTTGTCGTGATGGGATTTCCGTTCCCATCAAGGACAGCAAGTCCAGTTGTGGCGTCTATCAATGACACCACCGCTCCGGGGATCTTCGGCGTCGTTGCAGCGAACACCGCACTTGCCGTTCCCGAGAGTTGTGACCCACAGTCAGTTATTAACGGCGCACTAATCGAGAAGGACTGTGACCCTGGCGCCAAGGTCACTGTTGTCCCACCCGAGTCTGTTGTTGTCGCTTCGCCAAGGACAGTCGACGTTGAGCCCACGAACTGACTGCTATCGACTCGACCCAAGGCTGATGACGGACAGTTCTTGACCGCGGTCGGGCTGAGACAGAGCTGAGGAGCATCACCTGATGCAGAAATTGTCGCCGCAACTGCGTCAGTTCCGTTTCGAACAGCAAAGTTCACGAGGAACTGTGGCGTCTGTCCCGTCTGGGATACAGCTAGCGACGTCAAGTCGATACTGCTCGGCGCAGTGCCAAGAGCAAGATTTGTCCAACCGTTGATCGGAGCACCGCTCGAGTCATAAACCGAAAGGGTTGCCCCTGAATAACTCGCCGGACCTGTCAACGTGAACTGCTGCCATTGTGAAATCGCTGAAGTTGCGTTACATCCCATTCGAGGAACCGAGAGTGCCGGATTGAACGCCACCTGGGTTGGCATTGCTTGCGATGGCGGGATGGGGCAACCGATCATGCCGGTCAGCGTATTCAGAGCGACAATTTGACCATCGTGGCCGTTCGACCAAATGCACTGGGGGTTCGAAGGCTGGACATTGAGGGTGTAGTTGGGATCAGCAATTCCAGTTGCGCCATTCCAGTTAAGACAAAAATCGCCAGCACCACTATTGAGCGACATATCCCAGCAGTACACTTTTCCAGTTGCGCTGCTTTTCGCATTAGCCCAAAAGATCTGGCTCCCTATGGTTCCAGGTTCATTTGTTTCGATGTCGTAACTAGACGATACCGTCGCCCCAAACGCTTGCACAAATGTTGCCGGTGGCGTGTAGGCATTACCACTCGCGTCATAACATTTCATTTGGTAGGTGCCAGCGGTACCACCAGCAAGTAAGTAACAAGCGGCAACGTTCGTACCACTCGAATCTGGAAGAAGCATTACTCGCAGCCCATTTTTTGTAAGGACATTGGGCGTCAAACTGAAACCGGGGCAGGGTTGTAGCGTGGTTGCATCAAAACAGACTGCACCCAGATGGTTGTAGTCAGGCACCCCGTAGATTCGACCTTGCCAAGCAATCATGGGATACGTCGATGACATACCTTTGTCGATAGCACCCGCGAGCGTGAGAGCCACTGGTTGACTCGAACAGGGAGTCCCTGTGGCCATAACGAGACATAAGAGGTGGCCAGTTGAGTTGTTCCAGGCGAAGAGACGCCCGTTTGATGCCACAGGCATTGAAATGCACCAGAACCTCGAGGAGCCATCGCAGGGAAACGTCGACAAACTGGCTGCTTCAAGAGGGACGAACGCCGTAGCGGCGCTTCCACCACACCACTTGTTTACGGCGAGCATATTAGAAAGGTCGAGACAGACGAATCCGACGTAGCCAGCCTTCGACGAGACATTGACCCACATGTGATTCGTAGATGGATCAAAACTTCCAGAAGAGTTCACGGGAGTTGTCAAGGTATTCCCAGTTGAGCTGTAGTTAATTCCGTACGGCCAACTCCCAGGACACGTTCCCCCGCTTAGCGTATGGCAATCGAGTGCACCGCTATTTCCGTCCGCACCTCCACCGTGGTACACATTAAAGACATAGCCACGGTTATCGAAGGACACGTCCCAACCATCGCCACTCTTCGATGACGCGTTCATCAGGCTTGATGGCTGGTTACTGTCGATGACCGAAGACGTTGAGCCAATCTGTTTTCCATCAGCCGTTGACCCTTGGCTCGTGAGCGTGCCTGTCGCCCGGACAGCGGACACGGCGTTCCATCCAGCCGTCGTCGTGGGTGCAGTATCTGTGAAGGTCGTCCCATCAGTCGAATATGAGATTGTCCATCCCGTGGGAGCAATGATGTCATTGACCGATTGCAATCTGACCTTCGTTGGGTCAATTGTCTGCGTAATTGTCTGTGTCGATTGTCCCGCTTGACTTGTGGCTGGAATTCCGGCAGTGAGATTAACCACGGAACCTGGAGCCACTTGATTGGGAGATGCCGTCACCGACACGGCGTCGGTGGCGTGTGCACTTTCGGGATCAAAAACTAAACCCGAGATAAGCGAAACCACAACAACAAGTCCGAGCAAGGAACGATGCGCACCTGCTCGAACTGATCGCAACAGAGAACGCCGCAGTCCTCGCTTCTCTGTCGCCGAGCGGACCAAGCTCACGAACGCCCGCCGTCTCGCTGGCTGGCAAGGAGCCCCGAAGCACCGCTTCTGGTTTGGGACAGGAGAGAACCAAGGGAGGAACCAGTCTCCCAGAGCTCAGGTACATATCCTGTTACTTTTCTCCACCTACCCACCTACGGCATAGTAGTTGAATATTTCTTACATGCTTTGTCAGGACCCCTAAATTTGCTGGTGAAATACTGGTATTTCATCTAGTTAAATACTTTATGAGTTCTTTGTACTCTCAACCGAAGGTTGAGGTGACCCTAAAAGTGGAGAAAACTACTAGGAATTTCATGGTTGAGGGTTTGCGAATGGGACAGAATCACCGAGCGAAGCATTCGCTCTCCAAAATTCCCTCAACAATCAATATTTGGTCTTGAGATGAGCACTCTTGCCTCGAACTACGAGACAATAGGGATATGACCCAAGGCGATACCGACCTCATCACCGAGAGCGATCAGCGACTCGATATCCCCTGGGAAGTCGTCCTCTGGAACGATCCCGTAAGCCTGATCTCGTTAGTGGTGCGAGTATTGCGCGCACTCTTTTCCTACGACCTCGCCAAGGCTGAGCGACTCACCATGCAAGTCCACAACGAAGGAAAATCAATTGTGTGGAGTGGCGACAAAGAACAAGCCGCTGCCTACTGCGTGGCCCTTCACGGCTACGCACTTTCGGCCACGATTCAACAGAGCCAATGAGCGAACCATTTCGTCGAGTCCCAGAAGGAATCTCAATTGATCTTCCCGATCCATTGCGAACATGGCTCGCCGAACAAGCTCGTGCCGCAGCGACCGATGCAGTCCAAATGGAACACCCCGTCCACCGTCGATTGCTTGGGCCCATCGATCCCAGTCAAGACCACGACGATCCAGTCACCGAACTGCAACGCCAGTTCGGTGTCGAAGGCTCACTCGGCGTACTGATCGAAACCGCCCATGAATCGCTGCTCAGCGAAGTACAGGCTGAAGAGTGGATTCGAGCCCTGCAGTTGATCTTGGCGGCCACGGCGGCCCGCTTGGCCATCACCGATGAAGAGACGCTCAGCCGGCTCAGCGAGGAGAATGCCGAGATCGTGACCACATTGCAAGCAGGGATTTCCCTCATGATTGACGCCCTGGACGCCTAAGCGATATGTGTGGCCGCATTGCGCTCTTCAGCCCGCCCCGAGCGATGGCCTCACTCTTTGATGCGGCCCTCGGTGACGGGGTCGACCCTGAGGGCCGCCCCAGTTGGAATATTGGCCCAACTCGGCGACTCGATGGGATACGCCACCTCGAGGGCTCTCGGGTCCTTGAGCGATATCGCTGGGGACTGATCCCCTCGTGGGCCAAAGACATGAGCATTGCCACCAAAACCTTTAACGCTCGAGCCGAGACTGTCGCGGAAAAGCCGTCGTTTCGCTCGGCCTATAAACACCGCCGCCTCTTGGTCCCAATCGATGGCTTCTACGAATGGGATCGCAGCGTTGCCCCAAAACCACAGCCACACTATTTCTCACGAGCGGACGGCACTCCCCTCGTGCTCGCTGGTCTCTATGAAACATGGAGCGATCCCACGACGCCAGATGCACCACCACTCTCGTCGGCGACCATTCTTACGACCTCTGCGGGAGACGACATGGACGAGATCCACCATCGGATGCCGGTCGTCCTTGAACAGGAAACCTTTGACCTGTGGCTCAGCGACGACGAGACAGAACTCGACGCCGTCGCGTCACTCCTGCAGCCAGCTCCTCAAGGGACGCTCGTGCACCATGCGGTCGATCGAGCCGTTGGGAACGTGAGGAACGATGGGCCTGAACTTCTCGACCTGGCCCCCCGAGAGACCTTGTTGTAAGGCGTCTCAGGGACCACAGCCAACAATTACATAATCTCAACAATGAGCGTCTCGGCTTCGGCGTCGAAGGTGTCTCCTCGAGCAGCAGACGCCTCTGGCATTTCACGCCCCCGCTTCAGGAGAAGGAACGCAACAATGATTGCCACCACCACACTGGCGAGTGCAACGAGAAAGGACACGTGGTAGCCACCGTAGAGGGCAGAAACTGATGAGTCGCCCGACGCCAACAGCGACGCAGTGCGATTCGAGGAAACTGCGCCAAGAACCGCCACTGAGAGGACTCCCGCAACTTGCTGAGAGACGTTCACGATTCCAGAACCAATGCCCGCGTCCTTCGAGGGGACACTGGCTAACGCGATCGACAATAACGGTGTGAATGCGGTGGCGGCACCAAAGCCGATCAACAAGACGGCGAGAAAGATCTGGGGGAAATATGCCGTGTGATAGCCACCGAGCACAAACAGCAAGAGCCCGACCCCTATCAATGTCATGCCCGAGATCGCCGTGAGTTTGGGGCCAAATCTCCTTATGATTCGGTTAGTGATCCCCACCGACATCACCGCCACCATCAATGTTTGAGGTAGGAACGCCATCCCGGTGAGGGTGGGACTGAAGTTCAAGACGTGTTGAAAATAAAGCACGCCAATAAAAAATGTGCTGTACATCCCGACGACGATGAGTCCACGAATCACGCTCGAGCTCAATAACCCGGGCGATTTCAACACGCTCATCGGCATCATGGGATGGGCGAGTTGACGCTCTAAAATGACGAACCCCGTCAGGATGACGAGGGCGACTGCGCCGATCACCAAGGTGTGCGGCGAGGTCCATCCATACTTATTCGAGCTCACGATGACGTAGACCGTCAGCATCAGTCCCACCGTACTCAGCACGGCACCACCCACGTCAAGTCCTTCTCGCATGCCAATTCCTGTGTTCTCTTCGATCAACACCGTGCCAATCACGAAGGTGGCGATTCCGATTGGGATATTGATGAAGAAGATCCAATGCCAGCTCAGTGCTTGGGTGACATAGCCTCCAACCAAGAGGCCGAGAGAACCGCCGCCAACGGCCACAATGATGTACGAACTCATGGCCTTGGCCCGTTGGGCGGGGATGGGAAAGTCGGCCACGATGATGGCCAAGATCACCGACGACGACAACGCCGCCCCGAGACCCTGGGCGAACCGGGCCCCCACGAGAAGACCTTGCGAATTTGCTGCACCACACGCAGCCGACGCCACCGTGAACAGCCCGACACCAAAGAGAAAGACTTTCTTTCGCCCGATCAGGTCACCGAGTCGGCCCGCCAAGAGCAGCGCTCCAGCAAAGGTAATGAGATAGGCGTCGATCACCCACGCAAGCGCTGCCTGCGTGAAGTGCAGATCATGCTGAATCGTCGGCAAGGCCACATTGACGATGGTTTGATCCAAGGTATTCATCAGCATCGCAAAACAGACGACGATGAGCGCAACCCAGCGGCGCCGACCGTGCAGCACTGCGCGAATTGACGATGCCATGGAACCTTTCTCAGTCGTACAAGGGGAAAACTTTTCGACAGTTGATACTACCCATGTTAGCGACGTACCCATTTTGGCGGTACTTCTCGCTTTGGCAGGAACGACAGCATCTCGCAGTCACTGTTCAACGCACGGGCTCGCTTGCTTCAAAGCCAGTGCACATCATCACTAAGTTGTCGAGCGCCTGTATCGACGCTGATGTGTTTCCCTGTTAGAGGTCGGCTGCGACTGCGTCGCCTGGAGCGTCAACGTCAGCTTTGTTTACGAGCACCATGTAGGCCAGCGCAGCGATGATGCCACCCACGAGTGGCGCCACGATAAAAAGCCACACCTGACTCAAGGCGGTTCCACCGAGGACCAACGCTGGCCCAAGGCTTCTCGCAGGGTTTACTGACGTTCCGGTCAATGCGATGCCAACGATGTGGACAAAGACCAGTGCAACGCCGATTGCGAGACCAGCCATAGCTTCTCGAGCAATCTTTGACGTGGCGAACAACACCACCATGACAAAGATGAAGGTCAAGATAACTTCGATGGCGAATGCGCCACCAAGGCTGACGTGGAGCTTTGACGCATCGCCGTAGCCGTCAGCTCCAAGGCCCACTTGTGACTTGGAGTAGTCCGGCGAACTCGTAAAGACGCCCCAGAGCGCAAAGGCCCCAGCAATTGCGCCAAGAAACTGTGCGATCCAGTAGCCAATGGCTTCTTGAATCTTCATTCGACCAGCGGCCACAAAACCAATAGTCACCGCAGGGTTAATGTGACAACCCGAGATCGGACCGATGGCATAGACCAGCGCAATCAACACCAATCCGAAAGCCAGTGCGGTCATCGTGACCCCCGCGGCGAAACTCAGACCAGTGAGATGGAAGCCGAAGGCCAACGTCGCTGCACCTACAGCAATGAAGACCAAGATGGCGGTTCCGAGAAACTCAGCAAATAGCTTTCGTGGATTGAACATAATGACGTCGTCTCCTTTGACTGTGCCGTGGGTGTTCGGTCTCTGACATTTTTCTCCACTGATTCACCGAAATGGTGGATTAGGAGCACAATGCCCTATATCAAGGGGGTCTTAGTGATTCGTCTCTCGCTCTTCGCCGAGAGCCATGCACAAGTCATAGACCTCACGGGCCCACTGATGCTCGAGCGGCGTGGCGTCATCTCGCTGAAGGACCGCCAGCGCTGCAAGCGCCAGCAAGGTGCGGCGCCGCTCATCGACGGGCTGGGGTTCGAGGCTGTCGGGGAGTTCCATCTCACTATCCTTCCATGGACGCACTCTCTCTTGAAGAGAGAGTCAAAGATTCGCTTCAACTAGCCTTAGAGGATCACCAAAGGAGACTCCGTGTCAACACCAGCCCCACTTTCTGGAGTGCGCATTATCGAATGCTCAGCTCTAGGACCAGCCGAGATCACCGCTCCGTTAATTGATCTTGGTGCCGACGTCATCAAGGTTGAACCGCCACAAGGTGACTACATCCGAGAGATGACGTGGCCGATCGTCGAAGGAGTCTCGCTGATGCACCTTCACGTCAATCGAGGCAAACGCTCAATCACCTTGGATCTGAAAACTCCAGAAGGAGTTGGGATCTTGAAGGAACTCTGCCATGGAGCCGATGCCGTCGTCGAAGCAATGCGTCCAGGTGGTTTGGCTCGCCGAGGAGTTGGCTATGACGATCTCAAAGTCGACAACCCTAAAATTGTTTTCTGTTCAATCTCTGGCTACGGCATGACGGGACCTTATAAAGACATGCCGAGTCACGGCGTGGCCTATGACGTGTGGGCTGGTCTCGTCAACGTGGCTCGAGACGACGAGGGATTTGCCTACTTGCCAGAGCATCCTTCCACCGGAATTCACGCAGGCCCCCTCTTTGGGGCACTGGGGCTGTTGGCTGCGATTATTCGTGCCCGCACCACCGGCGAGGGTTCATTTTTTGAGATCGCACAGTCTGACGCCTCGGCGTCGATGGACTGGCTGCGATCAGAAACGTGGCGTGCTTATGAACGACCTGACTCAGAAGTGACCGGGAATAAGTCCGATAACTTTGAGCGTCGAGCTCCTGGGACAGCAGGCATGCAAGAAGGGGTGCGGTACCAGGTCTACGAAGCCAACGACGGTCTGTTCGTCCTCTTCATGGCTTCAGAACAAGAGTTCTGGAAAAACTTCTGCGAAGGGGTCGAGCGGCTTGATCTCTTTGAACGCTGGCCTGGGAGCAAGTACGCCGACCACGCACGAGGCAACCGGGAAATGCAACGTGAACTACAGGCGATCTTTTTAACGAAGACCGCTACCGAGTGGCTCGAATTCGGTAATCGTGTCAACACCCCTATCGCCCCGATCAATTCACCACGCACACTTCTCGATGATCCTCAGTTCAAAGATCGCTTCCCACTTTTCTCTGTCGAACAACTTGGCGCTGAACAACTCCCCACCCCACTCAAGTTCATAGGCGAAACCCTCCCTACCCCCTCGAAAGCTCCAAGCGTCGGACAACATACTGACGACGTGTTGAAAGATCTCTTGGGCTGGAGCCCTGAGAAAATCAACGCTGCTCGAGAATCTGGAGCGTTTGGGAACACCTCGTGAGCGACTTCGGGGCTCGCACGGGCTGTGCGTTGATCACTGGAGGAACAGGCGGACTTGGGAGTTCTATTGCTCGACTCTTCGCTGAGCGAGGAAGCAACGTGGCCTTTACCTATCGCTCCAATGCTGACGACGCCCAGGCTCTCGTTGAAGAGATCTCGAGCATGGGCCAACGCTCTCTCGCTCTTCACGCAGATTTAAACGACGTGGCGCAAGCAAGTCGTGCGCTTAGCGATGCCGTCCAAGAGTTTGGCGGGATCCACACACTGGTCCATGCTGCGGGGCCTCTCGTTGCTCAGCAGTATCTCTCAACGGTGACACCCGAACAGTACCGAGACGCACTCCTCGGAGAAGCGGCAGCATTTTTTAATATCGTGCAACCAGCACTCACACACCTTCGAGCATCGAATGGTTCAATCGTGGCCGTCACGACGGCTGCCACGAAACGATTCCCAGTACGAGATGGTCTCAGTTCTGGTGCCAAGGGAGCGATCGAACAAGTCATCGCGGCACTCGCCGTTGAGGAAGGCCGCTACGGCGTGCGTGCGAACTGTGTGGGACCAGGCATGTTGAGCGATGGTATGGCGGCGAGACTTATCGCCTCAGGGGAATTAGATGATCAAGCACTTGATGCGGCTCGAGCGAATATCCCCCTCAATCGCTTTGGGACTGCGGGAGATATCGCCGAACTCGTCTGTTTCTTGGCGAGCAATCGCGCTGCATTCATTAGCGGTCAGCACATCAGCGTTGACGGGGGCTACAGCGCGTAAGCGTTGAGGACCTCTCGAAACTCAGACTGAGAAATATTTTGCCCCGTCACCGCCACAACGATTTCGCCATCCCACGCATCTGCTCGTTGGAAGGCTGCCGCTAGAGCGACGCCCGCTGATCCTTCCATCACAATTCCAGCATCAGCAGATGCTCTCGCCATGGCTTCCTTCGTGGCAGCCTCGCTCACCAAGGTGAGATCAAAAGGGTGTGCATGAAGAATCGAAAGGGTCACTGCATCGATTTCAAAGCCTCCGGCAATCCCGTCTGCAATTGTTGGCTCGAGTCGTCCAAAGTCCACGTCTCGACCCTCGAAGATTTCGGAGAATGCCGCATTCTGCTCTATCTGGGCCCCATGCAGCTGACAGGCGTGTCCCTCTAAGGCCAGTGCAGCACCAGAGGCCAAGCCACCGCCACCAACCGCCACTACAAGGTGCGCAGCATGTGGGAGTTGCTCGGTGACCTCGTGGGCCAGCGTTGCTTGCCCGGCAATGACGTAGGTGTCGTTATACGGCGAGATAAAACGAGCACCTTGTTCTTGGGCGAACTCCAGTGCCGCTTCTTCGGCTTCGTCATAACTCTCGCCAAGGAGGCGTAGATCGATCGAGAAGTCCTTCAGTTTTGAGATCTTTGCCGGTGAGGCCGTTCGAGGCACGACAACGGTCGCCGCGACACCGAGGCGCGATGCCGCCCACGCGATGCCGAGACCGTGATTTCCCGCAGAACACGTCACGACCCGCCGCCCCGGTTCGTTTTCGGCGACATGATGGATTGCGGCCAGTGCGCCACGAACTTTGAACGCTCCCGTGGGTTGAAGCGATTCAAGTTTCAGCCAGAGTCGCAGGCCATGAATCTCACACTCGACTAACGGCGTGGGGGGCAGAATCGAAGCGACAAACGCCCTCGCTTCATCAATAATCTCTTTCGAGGGAACCTCAAGGGAACGAAATTCTTGCGTGCTCACGAGTAGAAAAGATTACGCCGTCGCATGACGAGGAGAGAAGACTCACATTGTGTGATCGGTGCGAGTTCCATAGATTTTGATTTCTTTAGTACCCATCGGTCCACTGGGACCATCTGGCGCACGACCCACGAACCAGGTTTTGTGCTGACGAAATACTGACCGGCCCGAGCGATGCCAGTATCACTCTTCCCCCATCGAACATCAGGGAATCCGTAGTCAGTTCTTGCCATACAACTCATCTTCGCACCTGATGACTCTTCTGTCACGTGCGAGCCCGCTTATTCAGAGAGCCCGTGCGACAAGAACCATCCCCCACGAGTCTGGCGTGAACTCGCTCCCCTCTTTTCCATGGACCGAGTCAAGAATGAGTCCTGCTTCTTTCAATACCTGTTCCCATTGCGGGATCGTGGGGAGCGAAAGCTTCAGGAGCCGAGAAGACTCCACTCCGTCTTTCCTCACGGTTCGATTCGTCCAGAGCCGAGAAGAGACGAGATCAAATGAGTACGCATCAATCTGTTCATCCTCACCTTGTCGAGTGACAACCGGCGCTGGGTGCTTTGAGAGATAGCTCTGAACTCCAATTGGATTCAGCGTGTCAAGAGCGAGAGATCCGCCAGGCACCAGACGCGTGGCAATGGATCGAAGCACCCGTGCGTTCCTGCTGTCGTCACTGAATCCCCAGGTCGTGAACCACAAGAGAGCGGCATCAAAGATTCCAATATCGCCCATCTCTTCGAGCGGGGCATTCACAAACGCAAGGGAGATCCCGCTTTGGTCTGCTGCCGCTCGCGCGCGCTCTAACTGAGCGGCGTCTCTGTCAACACCGGTGACCCGAAAGCCCAAGGCAGCCAATCGAACTGCGAGCCGGCCATCTCCACATCCTGCGTCAAGGATGCGAGCCCCAGGAGAGATCCCGAGGATGGCAAGTGCTTCTGCGGCGTCGTTCTCTGCTTGTTGGGCAGTGAGATAGCCCTGGTGAAAGTAATGATCGATCTCAGTGAATGCCGCCTCATGAACCATGATGTCAACAGGTTAGAGAAGTGAGTTACCTACGTCCGCTCAGCGGAAGAGACCTAACTAATCCAGGCTTGAGTGATCCACCACGTTCCTTGGTCTTGGCCGAGTGCGTGTGTCCCAGAAGGCGTCTTTGGGTTTGCCCAGTTCTGGACTTTACTGTTCGCCACCAACGCCCACGTCGTGCGATCAAGCCAGATGTAGGGCAAGTCAACGGCAAGGCGTTGGTTGATGTTCTTAAATGCGGCGACTGAAGCTGATGATCCAATTGGATTTGCCATTCCCTTCAAGAAGTCATCTTGAATCTGTGGGTCGTCGTTTCGGGCCATGTTGATCGAAATGCCAGACTTACCGACAGTGGCTGCTGACATCCATGGATAGTTCAGATCCGGGACCATGCCACCAAACTGGCTCCAGGCCGTGGCTTGGAAGGTTCCAAAGAGCGCGTCATTGATGAGCGTGTTCTGTTGAACCTGCTTCAGGGAAACCTTGACGCCAATATTTTTCATGACTTGCTGGAACCACTCACCTTGTCGTACTGACTGAGGGGCCGCAACAATGTTTGACGTGAATGACAGCGCTGAACCGTGCTTCTTGGCATACTGCTGGGCCAAGCTCTTGGCTTTGGACTGGTTGTACTTTGGATACGGAACGCTTGAGTAGTAGGGAGAGCCAGGCTGATAGATCCCATTGACTGGCGCACAGACTCCTTGGTCAATCACGGTGCTGTACTGCTGAGCATTTGTACCCGTCGCGACGACTTGGCGAGCGAGGAGATCATCAAAGGGGGCTTCTGCCGTGTTCAACATGATGAGGTTTAAGTTCGGAGACCCCACCATCTTGCCAACGTTGTTGGTGTAGCCCCACTGGCGATTGCCCTTAAAGCTCTTGATGCTCGTTGGGTCAGTGGTGTGCATCATGTCGATTGTTCCAGCCTGAAGTGCTTGGGCGCGAGCCTGGTCATCTGGAATTGGCTTAAACGTGATTTGGCTTAAATAGGGCAACCCAGCTCGCCAATACTTCTCATTCGCCACACCGGTGTAGTGGGAGTTTGGCACCCACTCTTTAAACGTGAACGGTCCCGTTCCAATTGGGTGGTCTGTCCCACCATTTGGCGCATTCAACATCGAGGGAGCAGCGACAAAACAGATTTGCTGCTCGGCGAGTGATACTGGCAGCGTCGACCATGGGTTCTTCGTATTGATGACAACGGAGAGTGGTCCGGTCTGATCAAAGCTGTCGATCAGTGGCTTGATGGCAAGGCCCACTAATGCACTGTTGTACTGTGCTTCAAAGTTTTGGAGGAGCGCTGCTCCATCACAGGGTGTTCCGTCTTGGAATAAAAGATTGGGTCGGAGTGTCACTGTCCACTTCGTGAAGTCGGTGTTTGAGGTGATGGACTCGGCCAAGTAGGGGACAGCTTTTCCGCTTCCATTGATAATCATCAGTGGATCGAAGACAGTACGAGCAATCACAAAGCCGGCAGTATCGAAACGACCGGTGGTGGGATTGAAGCCTTGCTCTTCGGCATTGAGACCAATTGTCAGTGACCCACCGCGCTTTGGCTTCTTGGTCGAAACACCGTTTCGCCCTGGACCATTTGTCTGGACCGCTCCAGCAATTCCTTCACCGAGCAATCCTGTTGCACCACCGGCGACAGCGATGCCCGAAGCGGTCAGCGCAGAGCGTGCGAGAAATGAACGACGATCAAATTCCTGTGCCATTGAGAATCCCCCTCTTGACGTCAGGCTTTGTGCCTGATTCTTGACCCTATTCCTAGCACTCACGTCGAGAATTGTCGTGTCGCTTTGCCGCCGTGGAGCCTGTGGCCACCGAGTTTTGCCAAAAAATAGGCTACGGGGGCAGGATTTGGCCTTCATTATGGGGAAAGAGCCGTTCGAAATAGGAGTAATCCGATACCGAAACGGCTGTGCCGGAGGCGAATCCCTTGCCGAGAGCGGTATCGGTAGAGCGATTGAGATGGGCATGAAAAACGATCCACCCGCTCTCGTCCTTTCAAAGGTGGCCGCTCGATCCCGAGCCCATCGCTCAATTCACGGCGCTTCCCGAAAATTCACATATCTCGAGAGGGGGCGAGAACGCACAAAGCGCTGGTCTCGAAGAAGCAGAACTTCACGAGACCAGCGCTTTGCCGATACGTTGGTCTGCCCCGAGGGACAGAACTTCGTTACTGAGGTGGAGTTTGGTCGGCACCTTGAGGAGCACCGTCAGGTCCTCCGTGTGGACCACCATCAGGTCCTCCATGAGGTCCGCCGTCAGGTCCATGCTGCATGCCGCTAGCGCCTGGTCCAGGAAGTCCAACCATGATGCTTGTGGCATTCAATGTGGTCGTGCTCCCAGACGCAAAGGAACCTTGAGCAACAATGACTTGGCCAACCACAACATCAGCTGATGTGGCAGCGGCGCCATTCTTTGTGAATTTTGTCGAGTCACTTTCAACGACCGTGAAAGATTTCCCTTCTCGATTCGTGATGCTCACAGAACTTCCATTAACGGCGGTGACTTTTCCAGCAACATGAGGGACACCAACCATGATTTTTGCGGCGGTGTTTGATCCCTTGGCCGTTGGCATGATCCGAACGAGTGATCCAACCGTGACGTCAGAAGAAGTCGCTGTCTCGCTCCCCTTCATGAATTTGGTATCGCTGTTGATCGTAAAGGTCTTGGAATCGCCCTTCGGGTTTGAAACAGTGATCGACGTATCAGAGATGGCGGTCACTTTTCCACCTGGTGCGTGATGTCCAGGTACGCCTGGCATCCCTTTTTCAACGTGCTGATTCGAAGAACCTGCTGGCTGGGTGGTAGTCGTGGCAGCTCCTGCAGCACTCACGCCACCAGCAACAAGGCCAGCAACAACTGCGGTTGACACTCCAACATTTCTCACTACATTGCGAACGGAATGTGTTGACATTTCATTCTCCTCCTTGCGGTGGCTTCTCCACCAATGTATTTCACTGGCGACAAGTTCTAGATTGCTCGGCCAACTCAAGGGGATCACAAGGTGGGAGTAAGAGATATCTAAGAATAAAAACTCCCTGGCTTGGAGCCTTCTGGCCAAGGGATCCGCTAGGGAAGCAAGAGAATCGCCAAACGGCGAATAGTAATCCGCAGCCCAATCGCTCCCATTATCAAGAGGTAGGCCACGTTGAAGAGCATCCAGAGGTGGAGGTGGCCTAAGGCAAAGTCTCGACAGAGGGCCACGCCTTGATAGAGCGGCGTGAGTGAGACGACCAACTGGAGCCATCCTGGGTAAACAGTCAAGGGGAAGAACACGCCCGAGAACAAAAACATTGGCATCTGGATCATCATGACGAGATCAAAGTCCTGCCACGTGCGCATGTAGGTGGTCGCAGCAATACCAACAGCCGAGAATGAAGCACTTACCAGCATCGCCGCGGGAAGGCAGAAGATCACCATCCAGGAATGCACGTCACCGAGTCCGGCCATGACAATGAGGAACGCCACCGAGTAGATGCCGACACGCACTATCGACCAACCAATCTCTCCAAGCGCCAAGTCCGTTGGGCTCATGGGAGTTGCTAACACTGCGTCATAGCTGTGGCTAATTCTCAGCTTGAAATAGACATTAAAGATCGAGTCGATCATGGCCCCATTCATGGCCGATGTCGCCATCAGGCCGGGGGCCACAAAGACGGCGTAGGGAATCGTCTCGCCTTCAACGTGAATCCCACCGACAAGACCTCCCACTCCAACGCCGATAGAGAGGAGGAAGAGAAACGGCTCAAGGAACCCAGTAACGAAGAGCAGCCGATGTTTGAAATAGCGCTGCATGTTGGCTCGAACCAAGAGCACAACCCTGACTGTGCTGCGAGGAATTGGCCGATGTGGCCGCAGTGTCAGCGAACTCATATCACCAGCCTCTTTCGGAATCCGGTCAGCGAGAAGTAATACCCAACACCAAACCACAGCAACATGTAGCCGATATTCAAGAACAGGCTCGGATGGAGACCTTGATGCAAGGTAAGCGCTCGACAGAGCGTTACTCCAGACGTCAACGGAAGGATCTGAACAATGGCTTCAAGCCAGTATGGAAGCCGACTGAGTGGGAAAAATACTCCTGCAAACAAAAACATTGGCAACACCCCAAGGCGAAAGACCACCGTCATCGAGAGATGGTCATCTTGACGAGTAGCGATTGCTGTTGTTGGCGACGAGATGGCCAGAGCTGAAAGTGCAGCGGCGGGGATCGCCAGAATCGCCAAGGGACTTGCCAACAGCCCAAAGACTCCCATCACTGCAACAAATGCCGTTGCCACCGCGCTACAGCGAATTGCGATCCAAGCCAAGTGGCCAATCAGGACATCGTGATAGTTCAAGGGCGTTGCAATGGCTGCAAAATAGGTTCGGGCCCACTTCAATCCACCCAGCACTGAAAACGAAGAGTCGCTGACGCCGATCTGCAACATGGTCGCAGCCAACAGGCCAGGGGCGACAAAGTTGAGATACGGGACACCATCGACGCCACCGCTTCCTTTGTTGACCAGCGAACCAATACCAACCCCCATCGCCACCAAATACATAAATGGCTCAAGGAGCCCTGTGACAATTGACGAGCGCCATGTCTTTGAGTAGACGAACGCGTTATGCCACACTGCTCGAACCCACGTGGGCCAGCCAATGCGTGGTTGAGAACTTCCTCGAGTGCTGAGCGTGCCGAGTGTCACTAATCGACCAACGTTCGCCCAGTCAAAACCAAAAAGACATCTTCAAGTGTGGAGCGCCGAACCAGCGAACGCTCAGGCGTGTGACCTCTGCTGTGCACTGCACTCAAGACTTCATCGCCGTCATGGACATAGAGCAATAAGCGATCAGGCAAAACTTCGATTCTCTCGGCCAAGTCTTCAAAACCTGCCGAATACTCTTCGTGACCGACGTTTCCAAAACGAAGTTCCAAGACTTCCGGGGTCGAATGGTCTTCGATGAGCTGTCGAGGCGCTCCTTCAGCGACAATGTGGCCATGATCCATGACTACCAACCGATCGCAGAGTTGTTCTGCCTCATCCATGTAGTGAGTGGTGATGATCAACGTCACGCCATCGCTCTTTAATCGATAGAGACGATCCCACAACAAGTGCCGAGCCTGAGGATCGAGACCCGTCGTCGGTTCGTCCAAGATCAACAGGTCTGGCTCAGAGATAAGGGCTCGAGCAATCGTGAGTCGACGACGCATTCCTCCAGAGAGAAGGTCAACCTTGTCGTGTTTACGATCGGTCAGCTGAGCAAAGTCCAACAGACGATCCGCCCGCTGAAGAATCTCCTTTTTTGGAAGATCAAAGTAGCGACCGTAAATCAACAAGTTGTCGAGCAAGGAAAGCTCGAGCTCGAGCGTGTCTTCTTGAGGAACGAGACCAAGGCGAGATCTGATCTCGGGCCCATGTGTCTCTGGATCTTGGCCAAGAACACGAAGATATCCCTCGCTCGCTGGCGACATGCACGAGATCATCCTCATCGTCGAGGTCTTCCCCGCACCGTTCGGCCCTAAAAATCCAAACGACTCGCCTTGGTTCACGGTAACGCTGATCCCATCAACCGCAGCAAATGAGTCAAACCGCTTCACTAAGTCACGGCATTCCACAATGGGCGCCGGCGCCAACTTTGACTCTGAATCCACAACGCCCCTCTTTCTCCCCAGTTCGTAGAGTACTTGGCCTTCTCCCTCAAACTCCAATCGAACAGCCTTCAAGAACTCCTTTAGTTCCCTTTCTGGACTTCCTTTGAGCATTCATCGAGCTACGCGACACTCTGAAGGTGGCTATCGCAGATCAATCGTGACTTTGATAGCACCAGTCTCGCCCTGAGTGGCGATCGTCGAGAATGCTTCTCGCCACTCATCAAGGCGATACGAGTGCGTCAACATATCGGTGAGCTCGATGCGCCCTTGTCCCACCATGTCAAGATAGTGCTCGATTGCGTGTTTGCGCACTCCTTCGACGTCTTCTGTTGCAAATGCGTTCGACCCTACGAGGGAGATCTCTTTGAAATAGAGGGGACTCCACTCCCATCTCGCAGACGCGTGCACCCCAGATTTGACCAAGGTGCCTCTCGCCTTCAGGACACGAACACCCACCTCAAACGTCTCAGGCTTTCCGATGGTGTCGTAGACCACATCAATCCCACCGGGATACGCCATTGGAAGACCGTCCATTGGCATATGGAGCACTCCTCCAGACCACGCAGCCACTTGTTCGATGATCTCAAGGCGGGGTTCATCTCTGACCACAAGGGATGCTCCAAACTTCTTTGCGAGTGCAACTTGTGCATCAAATCGAGCAACCACCGCAATTTCAACGCTCGGGTACAGCGCTCGCAAGATTGCTACGGCACAACTTCCGAGTGATCCTGCTCCGTACACCAAAACTTTCCCGCCCGGTGGTGGTGGGTGGCGCGTGATCGAGTGAAGTGACACTGAAAACGGGTCGGCAAGCACGGCTTGTTCATCCGTAATGTCGTCGGGAACGGGGAAGAGCATCGAATCGTGTGCGGGCATCAATTCGGCGTACCCACCCGTTGCGTCTGCTGCCACTCCAGTGTGAATGCCAACAGAGATGTCACCGTTCGTGAAGTTCCAACAGAGGCTGAAGTCTCCTTCTTGACATGCGGGGCAGACCGGCGAGATGCCACGAGGCCCGCAGCTCAGCCACGGATTCAACACCACACGCTGTCCGATCTCGAGGCCTCGAGCCTTTGGCCCCATCGAGACCACTTCCGCGACAACCTCGTGTCCCATGATCTGAGGGAACGAACAAAAACTTGACATCGCGTTATCTAATTCGTTGTCACCAAAATCTAACAAGAACTGTTTTGAATCTGAGCCACAGATTCCAGTTAACAATGGTTTTGTGACCACCCAGTCGGGATGAATATGAACCGGATCATCAACGTCCATCAATTTGACAGGTGTTCGAGCAAGCCCCTGCATCAACGCATTGGCGTCATCTGGAACCTCGTAGCGATCAGGCTTTACTCCGAAGACTAAGGCCTTCATCGCTCACCTCGTTTCTGTGTTGTCATCATCATTTCGACACCTTCCCTCATAGAGTTCCCCCCGTATTAGACACCTGTTCCAAGTGAATGAAATCGATCGTAGCGACCTTGTATCGCTGACTCCCAACCAGGATCTGGCTCGTATCGCTCTCCTGTTGCAGTCCAACGTTGCGCATCATCGAGTGATGTCTCGAGCCCCGCAGCCATACGAGCCAGGTAGGCCGCTCCGTAGGCCGCTCCTTCTGAGACTGCTACTGATTCCACGGGAATACCTGTCGCGTCAGCAACCCCTCTCATCCACGCGCTCGAACGGGATCCCCCGCCACTCGCCACCACACGCGTCGCAGGAACGCCAGACATTTCGACCATACGGCGAATCACAAAGCCACTTGCCTCATAGGCCGCCCGTCGAATGGCCTCTGGTCCATGAGTGATGTCGGCATCAACCAACATCGCTCGAAGTGAGCGGTCATTAAATGGCGTTCGCTCTCCTCGCAGATACGGCAACCAGACTGGCACCTGGGCGGGGTTATCTGGTCGTTCTTGCTGCTCGAGTTCCCGGGCGTGACGAGCCGACATCCCAGAGAGTTCCCGTGCCCAATCAACAAAGAGTGCGCCAGCATTACTCGGGCCTCCGAGGAGACCTCTTCCAGCTACCAGATGTGGAACTGAGAAGAGTCCTTCTGGAGGATGTTCAACATAGGCATCGGTCACAATCCAAATCACGACTGTTGCACCAAAGATTGCCAAGACGTCACCGGGTTGCGTCGCCCCAGAAACGATTTGGTCAGCCAGTGCGTCGATTGTTCCTCCACCAAACACAGTGTCTGATCCTGGCAAGGTTCCACCAGGGGCACACATAGGGACAATCTTCGGCAACGCTGCATCAGAAATACCAATGTCGTCGAGAAGCGGTTGGTTCCATCCGTCTCGACCTAACAACGTCCCTAGCGATGACGAAGCTGCAGAGTCCATTGCTGGGACATCGGCGAGTGCATGGGTTGCAACCGCTTGGCATGGCCAATAGCCGTAGGCATCTGGTGCTTCTGTTTTTGCCCACCGGAGAAACCACTCACCATTGAATGACAGATCTTGTGCCCCTTGGCTCTCACTATCTTCATGGCGAGGTTGGCCTCGTTCATCGCCATAAAGCACCCCGGGGAGAATAGGGATACCACGCTTATTCACCGCAGTCATCGAGGGAATCATTGACGCAGTCGTCACGCCAGCAATTGGGAAATTGAGATTCTCAGTCACTGCTCGGTAGGCCTTCTTCGTTCCATCTCGCCACGCTCTACGCGCATCATGTTCGAGACGCCCAGCTTGGGTCGTGACAATCGAGTGCGGGATTCTTGAGCGGGAAATAATCTGGCCGTCCGCATCCACCGCTACTGCTTTGACCGAGGTCGTCCCTACGTCTACACCTACGGTGACGCCGTTACCTTGCATCGCCACCACATGCCCTTTTGTGACTCATAGGAATTCTCAATGCCCCCACCCCCGCGTAGCAAGGCCAACTCTAGCGAAATGCTCAGAGAAAAGAACAATCGAGGGGAATCCCTAGGTGCTCAGTTCTCGATGTGCGCAGAAGGCCACTTCCTTGGCATGATGGTGCCACAGAGACAGACGAGAAAGTGAGATAAACGTGGAACCTCGAGCTACAGCACTGGTGACAGCCGCTGTTCGCGGCCCTGGCCTCGAACTCCTTCATGAACTCGCAGACCTGGTGCTCGATTCATGGCTTGACCAACCTACGTTGCGGATTTTGAGCGACGAACAACTTGCTGAGCGTGTTGCCGCTGAGGGTGCCACGGTCGTCATCGTCGAAACAGACAACTGTGGCCCTGCTCTTTTTGAACAACCACTTCGTGCAGTGGCCAGTACTCGAGGCGATCCGACAAACGTGAACATTGCCGCAGCAACAGCTGCTGGTGTCCCCGTGTTGCGAGCACCTGGTCGAAATGCTGATGCCGTTGCGGAGATCACTGTTGCCCTCCTCTTCGCTGCGACTCGAGGAGTCATCGGCGCAGATGCCGACGTTCGAGCTGGTGATTTTTACAAAGACGGAACAATTCCTTACCAACGCTTTCGGGCGTGGGAGCTCGCCGGCAAAACCGTCGGCCTTGTTGGACTTGGTGCCGTCGGTCGAGCGTTTCGATGGCGTGCACGGGGACTCGGGATGAACGTCATCGCCTACGACCCCTACGCACCCGATGCCACCTCAACCCTGGACGAAGTCCTTGAGCGATCCGATGTGATTTCCATCCACGCACCAGTCACAGACGAGACCAGCGGCATGATTGGAACCGCAGAATTTGCGCAGATGAAAGATGGCGTTGTCTTTATCAACTCTGCACGAGCAAAAATTCACGACACTGATGCACTCGTTGACGCATTGGCATCAGGAAAAGTCGGAGCTGCCGGGCTGGATCACTTTGAAGGCGAGATCCTTGATCCTGCTCATCCGCTAACGACATTCCAAAATGTTGTCTTGACTCCTCATATTGGTGGAGCAACCTACGACACAGAGGCCAATCACACGGCGATCATCGCCGAGGACCTCTGTCGACTTTTTGCAGGTGCTCGGCCACTCCACATTGTGAACCCTGAGGTGCTGAGTTAACGCTGTTCTTTTGAGTTCGTTGGCAGGGACTCTGGAAGTCGAACCGCTCGTCCAGACTGATCAACGGCACCATGAACCGTCACGGCTGTTGCCCGAACGTCACCGTCGACACTGAGTAAGTACGCAACCTGGAAGGTTGCTCGTGATTGCCCACCAATGACCATGGCCACATCGACGACCTCATCAAATTTAAGTGGCTTTCGATACTGAACAAATACCTCAAGCACGGCGAGGTCGATGCCGTCTTCTCGAATCTTGGCGTAGGGATGGTCACTGTGGCGAAGGAACTCAACCCGAGTTTCTTCTAGGTAGGCCAGATATGACGCATGGTGAATAATGCCCATCGCATCGGTCTCGGCAAAGCGAGTTCGAAGTTGGTGCGTGAACTGATAGTCGTTGAAGTTTGTCGAGGGGACCAAGTTCATTCTCATGATCACACCCCACTGGTGAATGGATTAGTGAATGGGCGACGATGCATTAACTCAGACTTGCAGGGGTGACCCCCGCAAGATGGCCTGCAGCTCGGGCCGACAACGCCACCAAGGTCAAGGTGGGGCCGTAGCCAGCCGATGTTGGGAATACCGAGGAATCTGCGACGATGACGTTGTCAAGGCCGTGAACTCTCCCCCATTCATCAACCACCGACGTGGCAGGGTCAACACCCATACGGGCTGTCCCGATGATATGGCGACTTTCTGGAACAGGGGTTGCATGTGGCCCGTTGTAACTCGTCCCCGGAGAACTTGTTTTTGTCGTCCACGTCGCGCCCATCTCAAGCAATATCTCTTCTAACTGTGGTCCATAATGCTGCGAGGCGACCAACTCATGGCGTCCTGGCCTATAGGTAATGCGAGCAACAGGAAATCCACGCACGTCTTTAATGTGTGGGTCAAGATCCACGGTATTGGTTGCGTACGGAAGATCTTCTCCTTGCATGATGAAAGCAAACAGATGCCGGCGCATGGGTGAGTTCTTCATCAACTCCCCATGATTTGCCCCCCAGGGATAGATCTTTGCTTCACGTGCCGGCATGCCACCGCCGCTGTGTTCAACGAGTCCTCCGCGGATCCAGGGGAGACCTGCATCTTTTGCCGCCTGAATCGAACGCTTGTCGGGGATCATGGCGTCATCGTGGACGTGGGTCACTGCTCGCCCACGATCACCGTGGACGTCAAACGGCATCATCCCGACGATGATGCTCTGGTAGTGACACATGAGATTGCGGCCAACAAGTTCGTTTCCTATTCCTGACAACAGCAACAGTCGTGGTGTTTCAAATGCACCTCCCGCAACGATGACGTGCTTGGCATCCATGGATCGCTCTACCCCGTCGGGCCCGATGTAGTCAACGCCCGTAGCTTGGCGGCCTTGTGTGCGAATCCGAGATACGTAGGTCTCTGACCACAGTTCGGCTCGACCCGTTGCCATGGTGCGGGTCAAGAGGGCGACGGGGTCGCCTTTGGCGTGAATAGGACATCCAAGGAACGCACAGAAGCCACAGTTGTTGCAGGCCGGGCGCCCACCGTAAGGAACGCTGTTGGCCGCAGTTGGCGCCGCGTAGGGATGAAAGCCAAGTTTCTCGGCAGCCGCACTTGAAATTGTCGAAGCGTACATAGGTGCGCCAGAGGGCATAGGGAACGGGCCCGAGCGAGGAGCTGCAAATGGATTCGCTCCTTCTGTTCCCGCTACCCCGATGGCATTTTCCACGTGCGCATACCAGGGCTCGAGATCGTCGTAGCTCAGTGGCCAGTCCGCCATCTGTGCATCAGGCTGAGGTCCAAACTCTGAGAGCATCGCAAAGTCGACCTCTCGAAAGCGGGGTGTCTTTCCGTCGGCGTGCGTGCCTCCCCCACCCACCGTGGAAGGAATCGAGTTCACTTCTCCAACATGGCTGCGGTCGCCTTCTTCAACACTGACGCGAAATGTTCGAGGCTCAAGGAAAGGGTCCGGTCCAAGGAAGTAGCGGTCCATAAACTTCACCTCATCGTTGGAGAAGTCTGATGCCGGTTTCGAGAGATCTTTAGGGTCTAAAAGGTGATTGCGACCCTTCTCAATAATCACCACATTCCATCCTGCTTGTGTCAGGACGTCTGCAGCAGTTGAGCCACCAGGACCCGACCCAATGATGACTGCATCGACGCTCATGGGGCACTGACCTCTTGGTCGGTCCACCCACGGGGTTGCACGTCACCGGCAAATCCAATCGCAGCCCAGGCTCGTGTCTCTCGATTTCCTCCGTACTCTGGAGCGCCGTACATTCCCTCGCACACATGGGTAAATACCATCTCGGCAAAATCAGGGGTGGCGTGCAGTCGCTCACTCTGCTCCTCAGGGGTGAGCGCATCAAAATCGCTACCTAATGCTGCGAGTCCGTCTCGATAGGCCTGTTGAAGTCCTATGACTGGACCGTTGAACTCTCGCTCTGGAATTCCTTGCGACCCTTCAATGCGAGTTCGCCATGCCAGTTCGTCCATCGCAGTGAGGCTATGAAAGTTCTTGAACGCAGCTACTCCCCCCGCTCGTCCTGAGCTTGGACCACCCGCCCAGATTCGAGGGGGGTCAAAACTGAATGCCCCAAGCAACGTATCGATGTACTCCGGGGCTCCAGATTGAACGGCCCCGGGCGTGGCGTCACTCTTCGGAACCATTCGATCACAGACTGATTGCAGCGTCGCAAATTCTGACTCGCTCAACCAGATCAGCATTGAGTCCCTACTCGCCTGGCTCAGGGTCTTTTGGTTGGCCCAAGAGTCGCTCTGCAATCACGTTGCGCTGCACCTCACTCGTGCCACCCGCAATCGTCAGACATCGCGTAAACAGCGTTCCTCTGGACCACGCGGCGGCTTCCCCGTCTGCGACTGCCCCCATTGCTCCGGTGAGGCCGAGTCCTAACTGCTGGACGCGTTGTTCGTGTTCGGCACCAAGCAACTTTCGAACGCTGGCATTCGCTCCAACTTCAAGTCCAGAGAGTGAGAGTAACGTCGCTCGTTGACCCATGATGGCGATCGATTGTGCTTCGGCGAGCAGTCCACCAACGGCAAGCCTTTCGAGGACACTCGCCTGCTCTCCCTTTTTCCCAAGGGCATCGACGACTTGTTCGACACCAATACCAAACGATGAACCTGTCGACATAAAGACTCGCTCATTGTCAAGCGTTGTTCGAGCGATTTTCCAACCATCGCCCACCGCACCAATGACCGTGTCATCAGGGACGAAGACGTTAGTGAAGAACACTTCATTGAACATCGCATCACCCGTCAACTCACGAAGCGGCCGGATCTCAATCCCTTCGCTCTTCATGTCGACGATGAAGTAGGTAATTCCGTCATGTCGCTTTCCTGAACTATCGGTCCGGGCCAAGCAGATCCCGACGTCTGCTTGCCTGGCCATCGATGTCCATACCTTCTGGCCGGTTAGCGAGTAGCCACCTTCAACTTTTTCAGCTTTCATCGACAACGATGCGAGATCTGAACCTGCGCCTGGCTCGCTAAAGAGCTGGCACCACGCCATCTCTCCTCGCAGGGTGGGGCGAACCCAACGTTCTTGTTGCTCCGATGTGCCATGAGTAATGATTGTCGGCAAGGCCCAGCCACCAATACTGAGGTGTGGACCGGCAACATGGGCCTTGGTCATTTCTTCTTGAATAACGATCTGCTCGAGCGGCGATGCTTCTCGTCCCCACGGTCGAGGCCAGTGCGGCACAGAGAGGCCGGTTTCGATCAGGAAATCCCGCCGTTCTTCTTCTTTCAATCCTTTTGCTTGAGCAACGAGCGGCTCGATCTCGCCACGAATCTCTTCTGCCTCTGCGGGGAGATCCGAACTCAACGAGCGTCGCACTCCTGAACTCACGAGTTGTTCAACACGAACGCTATGGATGTCAGACGATCCAAGAAGTGCTTGTGTGGCTAATGCCCGTCTGAAATACAGATGTGCATCATGCTCCCACGTGAATCCAATGCCTCCATGGAGTTGAACACAACTTTTGGCACATTCAACAAACCCGTCAATCACGATGCTTCCTGTAATTGCTGCAACGAGTTGTCGCTCATCGAGCCGATCATCTTCGGAACGCGCACCATCCCATGCAACTGCCGTTGACTGTTCCACTTGAACCAACATGTCTGCCAATCGGTGTTTCACTGCTTGAAACTGGCCGATAGGTCGTCCGAACTGCACTCTCGTCGTGGCATAGGCCGACGTGGTCTCTAAACACCATCGAGCACTTCCCGTCGACTCTGCAGCACTCAACACGAGGGCGATGTCGGTGACGTCACTTCTTGTTATATCCCCAAAGCAGCGCTGAGCTGGAATCGAAACGTTGTCGAGCGTGAGTGCACCAAGAGTTCTCGTCGCGTCCAATGCGGGACGTGTCTCTACGCTCACTCCATCTCCTGGCGAAACCAGGATCCAACCAAGGTCAGCTACGGGCACCAAATAGATAGACGCACTCGGGGCACCAAGGACGGGTGCAATCGTTCCAGAGACGCTGACACCTGCCCCCATTGATCCACTCTCAAGACGAAGGGATTCAGATCCAAAACTAAGCCCCGCGGGTAATGACCCATCGCTGAGCCCTTCTAAGAGTGCAGTGAGTTCGGTGCGATCTGGATGTGCACGAAGAACTCGTTGCACAACGCTCGAGACGACAACCGTCGAAAGGACCGGCCCTGGCACAAGCGACGCACCAAACTCCTCGAGAACAATGGCGAGCTCTGGGAAGCCAAAGCCTTGCCCGCCAAATGCTTCGTCGACGTGAAGCCCGAGCCACCCTTGGTCCGCTATCTGTTTCCAGATTCCGGGCACGCCGCCCGCGTCTCCCTCGACAACAGCACGAGGGATGTCTGGCTGACAATAGGTCTCGAGCCAACGACGGATCGTTCGCTGAAGTTCATCGTGGTCTTCAGATACTGCGAGTGGCATTAGGGGGCTCCTTGGTCAATTCTTCTCTCACCATGCCATATCGAGATCGCCCCTACGGGACATCCCTCTGCGGCCATGACAAGTCTGCTCTCTTCATCGGTTGCAGGATCACGGACGAGGACCTTGCCGTCATCATCAAGGTCAAAGGAACCAGGGGCCCAATACGAGCAGTTTCCTGATCCCATGCATTTTTCTAGGTCTATTCGGATCTCAGCCACGATGTCCTCATACGTCTACTTCGAAGTACTGTGCCTCTCCTGAGAGATTGTCTCATCGAGAGAGCCTCATTCTTGCGTTCCCAACAATACCAATCGGGGCTTCCTCACCGAGCGGTAAAACTCACGGGAAGCGACACTGGCGAGCGAAAGGCCAGACCTTCGATGCGAATGTCTTGACCGGGAGCAGGATCGAGTTTGAGGTCGTCCAAACGATCGAGAATCGCTTCGAGTGCGATCCGGGTCTCCATACGAGCGAGATGCATGCCCATGCAAACGTGGACTCCAAAGCCAAAGCCAACATGTTGGCGTTCTTTCCGGAAGATATTGAACTCATCGGGATTCTCATACTTTCGGTGGTCTCGATTCGCCCCACCAAGCATCAGGGCAACATCAGCCCCACCTTCTATTGGCACACCGGCCAACTCGGTTGACTCCATGGCACGTCGCAGGACGACTGCAACAGGCGGCTCCCATCGCAGTGACTCTTCAAATGCTTGAGGGATGAGCGAACGGTCCTCTCTGACAGCATTCAACTGATCGGGATGCGTCAACAGGCCAAAGAGAAGATTCCCCGACGCTCGATACGTTGTTTCTACGCCAGCGGGAAGCAAGAGACGAAGAAAAGAGTAGATCTCCTCATCGTCAAGCCGCTGTCCATCAAGTTCAACGTGGACAAGTTCACTGATCAGATCATCAGCAGGATTTTTCCGACGCTCGTCTAAAACTGCAGCAAAATAATCTCGAAGGGCTGCTGAGGCGGCCATACCGCGTTCCCAATTCGCCGCCACCGAGTTGAGTTCAATGGCCCACCGTTGGAAACTTGGATAGTCCTGTTGGGGAAGTCCAAGAATGCGAGCAATGACTTGTACGGGAAAATTAAACGTAATGGCTTGTACCAGGTCAACATGGCCTTTGTCGATGAAAGAGTCAATAAGGTCGTCGACGATACCTCGCACGAGTTCTTCTTCCCAACGAGCAAGAACTTTTGACCGAAACGTGGGAGAGACTAACGCTCGATGTTCACGATGCTCAGGTTCATCCATCTGCAAGATTGTTCGGCCCATCACGGCTTCGGTCACAATTTCATAGACGCACGATGAGTACAACCCATTGTCACGCAGCACCGCCACTGTCTCATCAAATCCGACGACTGTTATAGGAAGAGGGACATCAGGGTTGAGATCACTCGCTCCCTCGCCAAAGTCAACAGCCCCGACGTGCACTGGTGACTCTCGACGAAGTTCCTCATAGCGGGGATAGGGATTGACGATATTGCCTGAGACGGTGTCTTTTAACTCATTTGGGTCAAACGGTAAAATTCCATTGATTGCTTCACGCTGTGCTGCCATGTCATTCCCCCCCAGGGATTCAAACGCCATGTGGTCGTGTCTTCGACCATATGGCTCTTTTGCGAACGATAATCTTCGGGTCTTCAAGATGACCAATCGAGATACTGAATTGTGTCGCTCGTGCCTAATCTCTTACCCTTTTTGACGAGAAGAGATTTTTTTGCTTATGCAGATTCAATTAATTGGCGAGAGAGACGTTGTCGCTCATGGCCAGAGCCACCCCAGAGAATCTCGTTTTGCTTGACTCGCTTAAAGAGATAGTGGGCATTGTTATCCCAAGTAAATCCAACCCCTCCGTGAAGTTGAATGTTGCCACCCGTCACCAGCACGCCAGCTTCTGACGCATAGGACGCCGCCATCGCTGCGGAGGTCTCCCTCTCAGGAGCTTCCGCATCTGACGCCCAAGCTGCGAACTGCCATCCCACTCTTGCCATTTCGAGTGCTTGGAACATATCAACGATCTTGTGCTTGGCCACTTGAAACGACGCAATTTCTTTATCGAAGACGGTTCGTACCTTCGCATATTCAATAGCTTCAACCAATGCTCGATCAGAGGCTCCTACCGACTCTGCGGCGAGACCGATAGCGACGTCATCCAATATGCGCTGCCACAACGCAGCGTGCGACCCGGAGGGTCCAATAGGTGTGACGTGGGTCTCATCAAGCACTAAGCGTGCGGCCTTGCGAGTTGGGTCAAGGGTTGGGACGTACTCAAGAGGATGATCAGCCGTTTCGAGAATGAATGACTTGATTCCCTCTTCGCTTCGAGCGACCACAATGACCCAGTCCGCAGTGTGGCCATCGACGACAAGGGGCTTGAGACCACTCACGACCCAGTTCGCATCCTTGCGACGAGCCCGCGTTCTCACTGTACCTAAGAGATCACCAGAGCCCATCTCCGCTATTGCAACCGTGCCTCGTCGAGCACCAGTTGCCAAGTCCCGAAGTAAGTGATCAGCACCAAGCGTGCGCGCTGCCAACGTTGCCATCACTGCAGAAGAGAAAAATGGTCCCGGGACCGGGATGCGTCCCATCTGTTCAAGGACGATGCAGGTTTCTAAAAGTCCAGCGCCGGCGCCACCCTCGTCTTCTGGCACCAAAAGCCCCGTCCATCCGAGATCAACGAATCGCTTCCACAATGACTCTGAGTGACCTGTTTCACTGTCAGCTAATTCAGCGAGCAGGTTGTGGTCGATTGAGCTTTCAATCGAACGTTGCGCAATCTCTTGGAGTGCGGTTTGCTCTTCATTAAAGGTGAAGTTCATTGCCTCTCCTCCCTATCTCTCAGGCCCTGAAAAGGGTCTTCCCCTAGGTGGAGTCAAGCACTCAAGTTGACACTCACGCAAAGCCGTGGGTTATTGTCGAATTATGGACTTTGCCCTTGCACCTGAAGATCAGAAATTTGCAGATGAACTCAGAGCCTGGCTTGATTCCCACCTCCCTCCTTTCCTCGAGAAAGAAGTGATTGACGATGAGGCTCGACTCTCCGGAGATGCCTCTCAGAAACGTCGGGCAGCTTGGCAACGTGAACTCAACACCGATCGATGGGCGGCTATTCACTGGCCTGAAGAATTCGGAGGCAGGGCCGCCACAGCGTCGCAGCGAGTTTTGGCATCACAGATCATGGCCGAGTACCGAACGCCGGGAATGTTTAATACAAACGGCTTGTGGCAAATCGGCCCGATGATCATTACGTGGGGAACTGACGAGCAAAAAGACCGTTGGCTTCCGAGCATTCTCGAAGCAGATGATCACTGGTGCCAAGGATTCTCCGAGCCTCAAGCGGGCAACGACCTTTCAAATCTTCGCACCATGGCGATCCTTGAACCAGACTCAGGCGACTACATCGTCAATGGACAGAAAATCTGGATCTCAACTGCCCATATTGCCAAGTGGGGACTTTTTCTCATGCGTACTGACCCAACGGCAATAGAGCGTGGCGCCAAGCACGAAGGCATTACCGCTTTCATTATCGACATGAAGACACCTGGGATTGAATGTCGTCCCATTCGAGACATGGCCGGCGAAGAGATGTTTAACGAAGTCTTCTTTACTGATGCTCGAATTCCTGCGAACTGTCGTCTCGGTGGCGAAGGTGAAGGATGGAACGTGGCGATGGGGACGCTTGGATTCGAGCGAGTTGGGATCGCTGGCCAGCTCTCCCTTCTTGGCGCAGACCTTCGAGCCATGGTTGAAGTTGCTCGGACCGTGAATCCAGACGCCTTAGACGATCCATCCATTCAAGATCGAATTGCTCGATGTTGGACCGAAATCGAACTCGCACGACTTCTCTCTCTTCGAGCCCTGAGCCGCATCATCAAAGGAGAAAAGCCCTGGCCAGAAGTACAGTTCGCAAAGCTCTCGTGGTCATCCTTGGCGCAGTCACTTTCGGAACTTGCCGTTGACATGTTGGGCCCAGCAGGAGCACTTACCCGAGGTGGCCCTGATGCGGTGGACCGAGGGAAGTGGTCACGCCTCTATTCGTTCCAGAGATACAGCTCTATCGGTGGTGGTTCTACCGAAGTCCAGAAGGACATCATTGCTGACAGGGCGATTAAGTTGCCCGGTCGATCACGCGCCTCTTAACGCATGGGCACAGGACGAGATCCTCGCTCTCCCTGTTTGATTGGCGTCGCGCACCACACGTGGCACGCAGACGATGTCGGCGATCTTGGCGCACCTGAACCGCTCGAGATGTGGGAACTCGTTGCTCGTCAAGCTGGGGAAGACGCCGGCACACCGGAGATTTTCTCTGAGCTTGAGCGTCTTGATGTCGTCTATTCGCAGTCCTGGCAGTATGACAATCCTGTTGCTCGTCTTTCAGAACGCCTTGGGGCCACACCTGCAACAGGCATCTATTCGGGTATTGGGGGCTCCGTGCCACAGACACTTCTTAATGGTGCCGCTACTTCGATACTTCAAGGAGAACTCGACGTCGCCATGGTCGTGGGGGCAGAAGCACTGGCGACTATTCGACGACTCAAAAAAAATGATCAGCGGCCAAACTGGTCATACCCACCTGCTGAGAAACAACCGTTTCCAATGGATATCCCTTACCATCCCGCTGAAATATCGCACTCAATCTTTCAGGCGTATCTCACCTTTGCTCTCTTTGACAATGCCCGACGAGCTCACCAGCAGCACTCGACCACAGAGTATGCAACCGAACTAGGAGAACTCATGGCACCGATGAGTGAGATTGCAGCCACCAACCCAGATGCGTGGTTCCCGACTGCTCGCACCCCATCAGAGATCTCTCAGCCGAGCGCATCGAATCGAATGGTCGCATTTCCTTACACAAAACTGATGACAGCAATTATGGACGTCGACATGGCCGCCGCCCTGATTCTCGTGAGCGATGAAAAGGCAGATCGCCTCGGCGTTCCTCAGGAAAAGCGTGTGTACCTGCGAAGTTGGGCCTCAGCGACCGACCCGTTCTACGTGGGTGAGCGACGAGACCTGTGGCGATCACCTGCGATGAAAGCCGTGACCTCTTCGGTCCTTGCACAGGGCGGGAACAGCATCGATGACGTTGCTCACTTCGACTTCTACTCATGCTTCGCCTCTTCATTGGGCTTCGCACTTGATGCCGCTGGATTAGATCAGAAAGAGTTCTCATCGCCTCTCCGATCTCGTTCTCTCAGCGTGACGGGGGGCCTTCCCTATCACGGTGGTCCTGGAAGCAACTACATGACACACTCGCTGGCAACAATGGCTCAACGCCTTCGCAATGATCCTGACTCTCTGGGCTACGTCAGTGGTGTGGGGATGCACATGACCAAACACGTGGGTGCGCTGTGGTCGGCAACTCCTGGGCCCGTGTCGCCCCCTAACCTTCCCGCCATACAAGACAAGACAGCACAAGACCTTGAGGTTGTCACTCTGCGAGAGAGCTTCACTGGCAGTGCTCAGGTTGCGACCTATTCAATTCTTCATGGGAGAGAAGGAACTCCAGAATGGGGAGCGTTAGTCTGCGACCTCGCTGACGGGAGTCGCTGTTACGCCCGTCTCGAGGATCCAGACTCTCTGGTTTTCGCTGAAGACAATGAACTTATTGGAACCACAGTGCTGCTCTCCCCAGACGAGACGGGCGTGACGCACGCCAGTTTGGTCTCATGAGAGATCTGCGATGCAGGCCAGTGACTCACGCCACTATAAGTAGAGGAGAGAAAAACGATGCCTATTCACTTTGAACCAGGTGACGACCATGTCGTGACCATCACTATTGACAGGAGCGAGGCTCGAAACTCGCTCGATATGGAACACTTTTTCCAGTTGCGTCAAGCATGGGAGCGTTTTGATGCTGATGACGAGCTCTGGGTGGCCATCATCACCGGTGTCGGTCCTGACTTCTGCGTTGGAGCCGATCTCAAGACCTACATCCCTGAAATCACCAAGCTCTCCAAGCGAATCTCAGCCGGTGAGACCACTGATATCGGTGGCTACCAAATAGACGATGGCGTCAAGGCAGTGCTTCGAGGAACCAAGATTTACAAACCGATCATCGCTGCGGTTAATGGAACGTGTGTCGCAGGCGGCATGGAGATGCTGGGAGGATGCGATATTCGAGTTGCGTCTGATAACGCAACCTTTGCGGTGATGGAGCCCAAGCGAGGTCTCTTCGCCGGGGGAGGAACCACCGTTCGACTCCCCCGACAAATTGCATTCCCCGCCGCCATGGAGATGTTGTTGTGTGCTGACCAAATCTCTGCCCAACGAGCATTTTCAATGGGTGTCTTAAACGAAGTGTGCCACCCAGGCGAACTCATGGAACGAGCACTGGCTTACGCGTCTCGCATCACTTCGAACGGTCCGCTGGCAGTTCGCAAAACAAAAGAGTCGGTTTTGCGAGGTCTCGCAACAACAATGTCAGAAGCGTACAAAATCGAATCTGAAATCTCCTCGGAAGTCTTCGCAAGTGAAGACGCCACTGAGGGCCCGAAAGCGTTCGCTGAAAAACGCCCACCGGTCTGGAAGAACCGCTAAGGCAGGAACGCTTTAAGGGAGACGTTCAATCACCGTTGCGTTCGCTTGGCCTCCACCCTCACACATTGTTTGGAATCCAAATCGCCCACCAGTCGCTTCAAGTTGATTGAGGACGGTTCCAGCCATTCGAACGCCACTCGCACCTAAGGGATGACCAATTGCAATCGCTCCTCCGCGAGGGTTGTACTTCTCGGGATCTGGAGAAAAAGCGTTTCTCCACATCAGGGCAATGGACGCGAATGCTTCATTGCATTCCATC
This sequence comes from Actinomycetota bacterium, assembly GCA_009699875.1. GTDB lineage: Bacteria > Actinomycetota > Acidimicrobiia > Acidimicrobiales > RAAP-2 > CAIUMH01. The sequence continues at coordinate 1,433,267 of WLNI01000001.1, read as the reverse complement.
GTGTCAAAGTCATCAATCTTCATGCCAGAACGCTCCAAAAGTTTGTTGGTCGCTGGAACTGGTGCAGAGAGGACGATGGCGGCATCATCAGCCGCAACTGAAAAGTGAGAAAACCTGGCTCGAATCGGGAGACCAAGTTTCTCTGCGGTTGATCGATCTGCGATCAGCATCGCTGCAGCACCATCGGTCATCTGTGACGCGTTCCCTGCCGTGATGTCAGGTGCAGTCTCCACTTCCCAACTCTGTGCGGGCGGCAGCGCACCAAGGGACTCCATCGTCCCTCCTCGTCGAATTCCTTCATCAGTTGTTAAAAACTCTCCAGTAAAACTTCCGTCTTCAGCCTTGATTGGCACTGGCACTGTTTCTTTGGCGAAATGACCACTATCCCAAGCCTCTGCTGCTCGGCGATGGCTTTCGAGAGCGAATGCATCCATATCTTCTCGAGTCACGCCCCAACGCTCTGCGAGGACTTGAGCAATTCGAAACTGCGCCCAGAGTCTCCCATCGATCGCTTCTAAAAAAGATGGGGGGAATGGCCCGGTTCCGCCTCGAGCGTTCGAGGCCATGGGCGTTCTTGTCATCACTTCAACGCCACAGGCCACCACCAAGTCATAGTGTCCTGCTGCTACTCCAGCAGCACCAAAGTGCATGGCTTGCTGGGAAGAACCACACTGGCGATCAACGGTGGTTGCAGGAACCGATTGCGGGAGGCCTGCAGCGACCCAACCATTTCGAGTGACGTTATTGCTCTGTTCGCCTACCTGGGTGACGCAGCCTCCGATCACGTCATCGATTCGTTCTGGATCAACACCAGTTCGCTCAACGAGATGAGAGAGTGAAAAGGCGAGGAGATCGACAGGGTGCCAGTTTGCTAGTGAACCGTTGCGCTTCCCAAATGTTGTTCTCAGCACATCGACAATAACTGGTTCTCGAATCTCACTCACAGTATTACTCGCTTTCTAAGTGTCGTCTCGTTCCTAACAGACTCTCCAAAGGGTTTGCAAAAGCGCTAGAGAGCAGAGCACCGCGCCAACAACGTATTCTTACGCGTCGAGCCCCTTTGTTGCCTCATCTACCAACTTACTGACAACATGCTCAGGGTCGACCCCATCATTGACTGCCTCATCAACAAGTTTGGCCGCCGTACTTCCTGCTCGTTCCCTTCGAGCTAACAGTGACTCAATGACATTTCCCGCTTCGTTAGTTGGCCCTTCAAAGGTCACAGACCCACGATCGAGCACCACTGCTTTGTCAGAGATCTTCAGTACTCGATCGACTTGCTGTTCTACAATCAGAAGTGCGGTCCCCGCAGCTCTAATCTTTTCGAGACCTTGGTAGACCATGTCGATCACCACGGGAGCAAGTCCAAGCGAGAGTTCGTCGGCGACAAGGAGTTTCGGTGGAATCACGAGCACCTTGGCCAGTGAGAGCAGTCGCTGTTGTCCTCCAGAAAGCGTCCCGGCCATCTGAGTTCTTCGCTCTCCTAGCGCAGGAAAACTCTCGTAGGCCTTCTCTAAGTTGCGTGAGAGTTCCTTTCGAGTTCCCCGTTGGCGAAACGTCAGCGTGAGGTTCTCCTCAACCGTCAATTGAGAGAACACCCCTCGGCCTTCAACCACGCTGGCAACTCCAAGTCGAGCGATCTGCCATGCGGGCTTCTGTGTGACGTCAACACCATCGAAACGAATCGTCCCCGCCGTTGCCTGCACCAGGCCGGTAATGGTTCGAGCGACCGTTGACTTCCCCGCACCATTTGATCCGATCAGTGCGACAACGCCGCCGGCAGGAATCGTAAAGGACACATCGAACAGTGCACGATACGGACCGTACGCAGCATCAACATGCTCGACTTCCATGATATTTCCCATTGGATCACTCATGCCGACTCGCCTAGGTATGCGTAACGAACAGCAGGATTCGCCATGACTTCATCAAAAGTTCCTTCTGCAACTTTAGATCCAAGATCCATGACAACGACTCTGTCGACAACCTCTGAGACCATTTCTAAGTCATGCTCCACGAGCAAAATTGCTGTACCTCGTTCTCGTTGCACGGTTCGAAGCACCGCAGACATCGCTGCTGTTTCTCGCTCATCGAGACCTGATGATGGCTCGTCGGCAAGGAGAAGGGTTGGCTCGCCAGCGAGGGCCCGTGCCAACTCCACCAGGCGACAGTGGCCAAGCCCAAGAGCTGCAACTGGCGTGTCTGCCAACTCCATTAGTCCAACGAGATCCATCACACGATCTGATACTTCAATCTCCTCTTTTGTGGGCTTACTCATATTGAGCAGGTCTTTCCAGAGTCGACCAGTTCCCGAATGAACTCGTTCGGCGACGAGAAGGTGATTGCGGACTGTCATATCTGGAAAGACTTCAGTCCGCTGGTAGGTCCTTCCGATCCCGAGACGGGCTCGTCGATAGGTAGGCATTCCGTTTAACGGTTGGTCTTCAAAATAGACAGCGCCATGGTCGTTTTGAAGCTGCCCACAGACACAGTTAAACAGCGTCGTCTTTCCGGCTCCGTTCGGGCCCACCAAGCCCACGCTCTCCCCAGCTTTCACATCAAAGGAGATGCTGTCGACGACATTGACGATGCCGAAGGTCTTTGAGACATCTTTTAATCTCAGCGTGACTGCTGGATCAGTCATCACTCACTCCCCCAGCAATGCCAATAGCTAGTTCGTTCTCTTCAGATTTCTTCATTGCGGAAGGGAAAAAACGTTCAATGCGCTGATAAGACCTTCGTTTCTGAAATTCCAAAATTCCTTCTGGGTGCGCTGCGTAGGTCAGGGCTCCAAAGGCAAAAAATACAAAGGTGAGGTCGGCGAAGCGGGCTGGGGCGTAGCCCAGAAGCTTTTGTATGACAACAAAGCCAAAACCGCCTTGGATAGCACCTTCGACGGTGCTCACGCCTGTCGTCACCACAATCACAATGAAAATAAGTCCAAAGGCGTAGTTAAAGGACTGCGGGTTTGCCACGTTTTCCTGGATGACGAGCAATACCCCACCGATCCCCGCAACCGCTCCAGACAGCGCAAAGATCATGATGCGTTCTTTCGTCAAATTAATGCCGATTCCAGCCGCTCCTGTTTCACTCCCCTTGAGCGCACCAAGAACACGGCCCGTTGTGCCCTTTCTAATAAAGAGGATCATCCCAGTAATGAGCAGAACAACCAAAAAGGCAACAATGAAATAGAGATGACCATTTGGATTGTTCAGATCCAGCCCAAGCCACTTGGCCTGGATATTCAATCCACCTGATCCACCCGCAAGGGTTTGATTACTAAAGATCGCAGTATCAAAGAGCAACGCGGCGGCCAGGGTCATGAGAGCGAGTCCGAGCCCACGAAGGCGAAGCGAGAGCACCGCCAAAACCACTGCGACCATCGCCGCAACAACGGCACCAATCAGCCCACCGATTAAGAAGTTCAGACCGAGATGGAGCGCCAACTGCGCAGCAGTAAACGCTCCAACTCCTGCCAGCGTCGCTTGAGCAAGCGAGAGTTGCCCTCCCATCCCAGTGATGAGCGTGATGGACAAGAACAACGCAGAGAACGCCAGTCCTTGATTTAGTACTGACTCCCAGTCCTTTGGAATCCAGGTCAACATTGAAACGACAAAGACTCCAAGGACTGTGTACCACGCAATCTTTATCATGCGATCCATTTGAGGAAGCCGAGAAGCTGCTGCGGTTGGGGGAAGAGGAGGATCTACCGATGACAATGGATCTGCACTCGAATCTAAATTGCGCAGACCAGGCATCAGCAATAGCGCTCCAGCGAGCACCAAGAATGGGAACGAAGGCAGCACGGTTGTAAAGAGGAATCCTGTAGTTGGCAGGTAGCCCTGGAAAAGGAATTGGCCGATGCCGATCAAGACCGCGGCAATTGCTGTCTTTGGGAGTGAACGAAACGACCCACATGCCGCCGCTGCCAGAGCAAACACAAAAAGAAGCGCATAGTTTTGCGATTGGATCTCTCCAAAATTTGGTGAAAAAAGGATTCCGGACATACCGGCCAAGAAACTAGACACCATCCATGCCACAGCAACCACACCGCCGGCGTTGACCCCATCCAATTGGACGAGGCGACGACTTTCAACTGCTCCCCTCATCTGAAGCCCAATATTGGTAAAGCGAAGAAGACCAACAAGGGCTCCCAACATCAGCACTGTTACGACAACGCTACTGATCTGAGCTCCGTTAATTGGGATCTCCCAGAACGTCAGGTACACGGTATTGATATCCCAAATAAGACTCGGTGGGTTGTAGTAGTTGCTGGGAAATGCTACGAGGAGCAGCGACGGGAGCCCGACAAGGAGAGATATTCCCGTTACCAACTTTGCCGTCGTATTGGTGTTTGGAATTTTGGAAAAGAGAAGTCGATCAAACGCGAGACCCAAAAGTGGCGACATGATGACCGCAGCAATGATGAATGCCAACCACGACGGAAGATGGGCACTCTGTATAAGTGCCGTAAACACAAGTGAGGCCGCATAGGCTTGTGCCGGAAATGCGAAGTTAAAAACTCCCGTTGCCTGATATGTCAGAACGAGTCCGACAGCGATCACCGCATAGGTGCAGCCGAAAGGGATGCCAGGAATGGCGAATCCAAAGAAGGTTTCGAACATCCCGGACAGTCCCTCTCTCAGTCCTTACTGAACCTGAACTCTCAGCCGCCAGGTGTTCCAGCTGGCGCAGTGACTGGGTTCTTACTGTTCTGATTAAAACAAAGGAACACTTTGGGTGATTTTGTGAACACAGAGTAGAACTGGGTTCCCTTCGCCTGGATATAGGCGCTACACGTCGGATACGTGATCGGCGGATTGTGACCACTGCCTGACGAGGTCCAGTTCACAGGAGTCGTCATGCCGCCGGCATTGAAGGCAGACAAAGAGTTAACTGCGTTTATCAATGACAACTGCGTGGGGTTCTTGCCTGCTCCCTTGAGACCAGTGGCAAGGAGTGACGCTGACTGCCAACCCTGGAACGCCACTTCGTCGTAGACGTACTTCGGTTGGTACTTCTTCATTGCTGCCAAGTAGGTCTTGAGGCCTGGGTAGGCGGACTGAGATGCCGTAAATGGGACGTGGGAAATATTGAAGTACACCCCATCCATAAGGCTCTTATTCGCCTGAAGTGTGGTCGCATCACTCCCACTCAGCCACATCTGTTTTGGCTTGAGGTTGTATTGCTTGAGGGCTCGTGCCAAGTTCAAATTAGTTCCTATGTCCATACAACTCAAGATGTAATTACTCCCAGCTGCCTTCATCCTCTGGGCGTCTGGCACCAAACTCCCACCGTACGAGACATTGGTGTCTTCGTAACTCACTTTTACTCCTGCCGCCTTCAGCGCAGGAATGTATGCGGCGCATGAGTCATGTGATGCAGCAATACCCAAGGCAAGAACTGCGACAGATGGCGTCTTCACAACGTGTCGAATTGCCCAAATGATCGATGAGGTGTTGGTCCCATACTCTTGAACCGATCCACCAGCGGCAAACATATTGGGAGGACCAGCCCAATTCCCGGTGACGTTGTAGCCAAAGGTTGGCGTACACGTCGCAACAAAATAGTTGGGGGTAAAGAACGCGGTCGCAGTTCCTGCCACTGCAAAGACCTTGTCTTGATCGATCAGCGTGTGGGCCAAGGTAACGTCTTGGCTTGGATTTCCAGTGTCATCAAGCGGGTACGTGAGGTTTAACTTTCGACCATTCACTCCACCAAGTGCATTGATGTAGGAGTAGTACGCCTTTATCCCTGGAACAAGTGCCTGAAAGTTTGAGGCGATTGGACCAGTCAATGTCGACATTGACCCAGTGGTGATTGATTTTGAGGTAACTCCAGGCGACTTGTCGGCTTGTGCACAGTTCCCAGTTGCCGTTGTTGCAGCACCCGCAGGTGCTGCGGACATCAATGGAACAACCACACAAGAAGATGCCACAACTGCTGCTGCGACACTTGTGGTCCCCATCCAACGAACGAAACGATTACGCATATTCGTACCCCCTTGTTGACTTCACGTCATGCCCCCCGGCACGCTTTTCATCAAATCGTAGACCCGTTTTGCAATCTATGCAGAGCGGTTCTTTGATCGTGGTTGAACCTTAGGACAACGCGAAGGCAAAGCGCAAAACGAGTCCCAGGCTCGCAAGGTCAGCCATCTCGTTATCACCGGCAAAACCATGCCCTTGTACGTTGAAAAGTCTTACTTCTTCTTCATCGCTGGGATAGGGTCCCCAGTGCCACGTCCCTTGGAAAAGTACAACAGGTTCTAGTGGTCTGAGACAAAATGCACGAACTGTCTCAATACTGTTGCTCTGAGAAAAATCAGTATTGGGAGGGGCAACCCCGACAACACATGAATTATCAAGCGACATTAAAACTTGTGTGTGCGTTGCATGCCGAAAGAACTTCTCACAGAGGAAACCTTCTGAGCTTGTGGGCAATTCGTCTGTTGAGTGGCTGATGATGTTGACGTGCGCATCATCCAAGTCAAAGTGAAGTCGATGCTCTCCATCTCGATCATCGCTGTCATCAACTGGGACCCACCCAAATGGGCTCCACGCTTCCTCCGTGAAAGGTTGAATGGGGATCACAGGCATGGGATGTTCACTCTTTGACATAGGAGTTTCACTGATCCTTTCTCAACCTTGCTCCACCAACCATACGCACTAATATGACGCTCATTCCAATGAGGAGGAAACCAGCCATGGATGTACGAAGCATTGAAGACGTAGAGCCAATCGTTGAGCATAACGGGACCGTTCCTGTGTGGTGGATGGTGAAATCCCGTGAGTTTAAGGACATGACAGATGGGGGCTTTCTGGAACTTGTTAATGAATTTGAAGTTGCTGGAGGTGGTTTCGTCGAACCCCACTCACACCCAACTCACGAGTTTTACTACGTCCTTAATGGTCGAGGAATCATGACGATAGGTGACGACGAACGTGAAATCCGTCAAGGTGATCTCGTTCATATCCCACCTGACATCGTGCACACCCTTCGCCCCGTCAGTGACCACGCCCCAATCCACTGCTTTTGTTTTGCCATTGGCGTCAAGGGTGCTGGACCAATCGATTACACCAACCACTAAATATCTGTGGCACGAGTTCTCGTGACCCGCCATGTTCCACCTGGGGGTCTTGACCCGTTGGTGGAAGCTGGCCATGAAATTGTGTCGTCAGAGAATGATGCTCCATATTCACCAGACGAACTTCGAGATCTTGCGCCGGGTGTCGACGCAATTATTTCGATGCTCACTGATCAGATCACGGGGGAAATCCTTCAAGCCGGCGCTTCTGGACTGCTTAAAGTCGTAGCCAACGCTGCCGTTGGCTACGACAATGTCGATGTTGCATCAGCGCATCGTCTTGGACTTTCAGTCTGTAATACACCAGGCGTCTTAGATCAAACCACCGCAGACCTCACGTTTTTACTTATCTTGGCAACGCGGCGTCAAACCTCCACCGCCGAAGCCGATCTCCGCGATGGGACATGGAAGGGGTGGGGTTTTCTTGACCACCTCGCTCACGATATTCACGGCGCCACTTTGGGTCTCGTTGGCTATGGTCGAATTGGGCAGGAAGTGGCGCGCCGTGCCGAGGGATTTGGCATGACTGTCCTTCACCACACCCGCACCCCCACGGGTCATCCGGGTTATGTTGCATCGTTGTTGTCACTCATTGAGCAATCTGATGTGCTGAGCGTTCACGTCCCGCTCACTCCTGAAACTCACCATCTCATTGGGCCTGAAGAGTTCGCAATGTTTCATCCAACTTCTACGTTGGTTAATACGTCACGCGGTCCCGTCATTGACGAAGACGCACTTGTCGATGCACTTGAAGCCGGAAAACTTTTTGGAGCCGGCCTCGATGTCTTTGATGGAGAACCAGCAATCAATCCACGAATCTTGACAGCTCCTCGAACAGTGCTCCTGCCCCATATTGGGAGCGCTACGGTCGAAACACGCATGAACATGGCTCGTCTTGCGAGTCAGGGGGTCTGTGCCGTCCTCGCAGGGCAAACACCTATCAATATTGTGCTTGGCTAATTACGATTCAGAGTCATCCCGAATCAAGGACTCATCGAGATCTAAAAGTTCCACCGTTGTTGCACCCTCATTCAAGGAACGAAACATCTCTCCTTCCTTATCGAATCGCGCCTGACCAGCAGCCACAACCTCATCAAGGATGTGTTGCGGCACGACAACAACGCCGTCGACATCACCAACGACCCAGTCTCCAGTCACCACACTGACACCACCAACTTGCACCGACGCTCCGGTAACTCCTGGCAGAGACTTTGTCGCACCAGGCAACGAGACTCCTGTCGAGAACACTGGGAAGCCACCGGCTTCGAGCGCTGCAATGTCGCGGACACATCCATCGATGACAAGGCCCGCTATTCCCTTGGCAAGAGCGGCAGTGGTGAGCACTTCACCCCAGTATCCCCGCTCAGGGATTTCTCCTACGTTGGCTACAAGCACGCTCCCACGAGGTGCCCGGGTGAGGCCTACATGAATTCCGAGATTGTCACCTGGAGCACATTGGATCGAAAAGGCCGGTGCACACAGTGCTGCTCCTCTCCATACTGGCCGAATTCGAGACGCCATTCGTCGTGCCCCAGATTCGCCAAGAGTGGCTGCACCTAGTTGGGCAAGTGTGGCGGTGGCATTGTTCTCCATTTCAACGACGATAGGTCACCATAGAGACCAACAACGAGAATCGCCTATGCTCATCGTTGTACTGGGGGGTGCAATGAAAAAGCTACCGACTGACATGCCCGTTGCGGCATACCAAGGAGCGGGAAATATTCCCGTAGAAACTCGCCCTGTTCCCTCCCCGGCCCCAGAATGCGTCTTGATTGAAATTGATCGATGCGGAATCTGTGGCACCGATATTCATATGTTGCTTGAGGGGTGGTCTGATAAACCTGGCTCAGTAGCGGGACACGAATGGACGGGGACGATTGTTGCCCTGGGCGACGGTGTCACTGACTGGAGCGTCGGTGAAGCTGTCGTGGGAGGGATGACTCCAAAATGTGGGGTCTGTCGCCGTTGTCAAGAAGGTAAGCCTTCACAGTGCGAAAACCGAACGGGTCAAATCTCAGATGCATACGATGGAGCATTCGCTCGTTACAAAGTGGCTCCCGTCAACTCCCTCTTGAGAATGCCTGATGGCCTTGATCCTCGAAGCGCGACTCTTGCTGAACCATTAGCCGTGGCCCTCCACGCAGTCACCCAATCAAAAATTACAGCTGATGATTCAGCAATGATTATTGGGGCAGGCCCAATTGGAGCGCTCACACTGGCCGTCTTGCGACACCGTGGGATCGGGCCGATCACTGTGGTCGAGCCATCTCAACCCCGCCGGGATCTTGCGCTTCAGCTAGGAGCGCATCGAGTCGCTGAGCCCTCGGAGCTCGAAATATTTCCCTCGTGGGAGCCAGAGCACATTACCGAGAATCCAGTCAGTGTGGTCTTTGAATGTTCCGGGAAGAAAGCTGCGATGGAGGCAGGATTCAACCAACTTCGCCGAGGCGGAGTGCTTGTGCTGGTTGGCTCTGGGATTGAACATCCCTCATTTGATCCCAATCGCCTCATCCTTAATGAACTTCAAATCATCGGTAGTTTTATCTACGACAAATTTGGCTTTGAAGATGCACTTGCGCTCCTCAATGATCCGTCGTTTCCTTCGGAAAAAATTCTTGAGCCTGAGGACGTCTCACTGGCTGGACTGGGAGATGCACTTGTCAATATCTCTCAAGGCCGAGTTGCAGGGAAAGTACTGGTTGCGCCATGGTTGTAAGAGAAACACCAACGTAAGAGAGGAATAAACCAATGATTCATCCGTTTTATCCATCTGGTTCACCAAAAATGAATCATGTTGCAATGAGTCTTCCTGCTGAGTTACTCAATGACGCGAATCGAAAAGATATCGCTAGGTTCTGGGAAGACGTCTTCGGTTTCACAGAACTCGAACAGATGACAATCCCGGACGAGAAACTTATTTTGTCCTGTCTGCAATGGGACCAATTTATTTTCCTCATCGCCGAGAAAGAGCCAATGACGTGCCCCCGGCTTGATCACTTTGGGTTTTTGGTCCAGACGAGCGAAGAATTGCAAGGAGTCGAAGATAGGGCAAGAGAATACGCGAAACACGATGATCGAGTTGATCTGATTGAGAGGATTATTGATGACCAGGGAGTCGTCAAGATCCACTCAATGTACGTGCGCTACGTCCTCCCCATGATGTGCGAAATTCAGTGGTGGGAGTTCGCCAAATAAACCCATCCCCGAGGATCACCCTAAGAGTCAACCGTTCTTAAGAGCGACAACCACCTCGATCTCAACAGCGCCACCTCGCGGAAGGGCTGCGACACCAAGAGCGGAACGACTATGTCGCCCAGCCTCTCCAAAAATATCGAAGAGGATCGCACTCGCTCCGTCAATCACGGCCGGTTGCTCATGGAAGTCTGGGGCCGAAGCGACGTAGCCAGTGACACTCATCACGCGTTCAATGCGATCAAGATCCCCCAGAGCCTCTTCAAGAACAGCAAGCGCATTCAATGCACACACTGCAGCAGCTTCACGACCCTCCTCAACGGTGACGTCGTTCCCGAGGTGGCCAATACAGGTCAGTTGCCCGTCAATTCGCGGGAGTTGACCAGAGGTGCGAGCAGTTCGCTCAAAAATAACCACTGCAACTAGCGGGTCGTGTGGTGGGTGTGGACCATGCAAGACAAGCCCAAGGTCAGCAATCCGCTGACGGATCACTTGACTCATAATTAACCTTTACGCATGTACTCGTAGTAACTCGCAAAGGTTGTATTTACGCTTTCTGGAAGTTCGTGGATCTCACCAAGTCGACCAGCCCCCCAAATGATCTGCGCACTGCGCTCGACGAGTGCGGTGATGTGGAGTGCTTTCTTTGGATTCGGGCCAACGGCCACCATTCCATGGTTTGCAATCAGCGCTGCACCGCGGTCTTTGAGCGCTTTGACTGCTTGATCGCCGAGCTCATCAGAGCCACTCATTGCATACTCCGTGACTCTCACGTCTCCCCCAATGAAAATTGCGAACTCATCGATACATGCAGGAACGGGTAGGTGTGCAACAGCGAACATGGTGGCGTAGACCGGGTGAGAATGGATGACTGATCCAACATCATCGTAAGCCCGCAGTGCCGCAAGGTGGAGGAGCTTCTCAGACGACGGTGCCCTCGTGCCACTCACAAGCTCACCGTCTATGTCGATGATGACGAGGTCTTCAAGGGTCATCTCTTCATAATCAATTGAGGAAGGCGTGATGCAGATCGTTCCGTCTTCCTGGCGAGCAGAGATGTTTCCAGCTGTCCCTTCGACCAGGCCCTTCTTCAACATTTCCTTCGCCGTCGCTAAGACAACTTCCGGTGCGTTCTCTACAAATTGGGCCATCGAAACCAACCTCCTCATTCGGCCGGAAGTTCCGGACCCTTCCCGTGACGAATTCACGATCACGTGTGAACTCTATTGTGGAGGAAAGCCCACTCAACAATCAAACTCAGATGATTTCCAGCATTTTCTTGCCTGGCTTAGGGGGAGGCGACGTAGGGTTCGAGCAATGCCAACATCGATTTCAACTCAGGTTTAATGACTTTCCCCGTTGGATTTCGAGGAAGCGAGTCAACGACATACCAGCGTCGAGGAACTTTGTAACTGGTGAGTTGCTGCAAGGTAAACGCTCGAAGTTCGTCAGGGTTTGGCGTAGCACCAGACTTCAATACAACTGCAGCGACGACGTCTTCACCGAGAACCTCATGTTCAATCCCCACCACGCCAACTTCAAGGACGTCAGGGTGGGAAGAAATTACGTGTTCAACGTCTGACGCGTGCACGTTATTTCCACCACGAATGATGACGTCTTTCTGTCGCCCAATAATGTAGAGATAACCATCGCTGTCGATTTTCCCGACATCCCCAGTTCGAATCCACCCATCTGATCCCCACAGCGCTGCGCTTGCTTCGGGATCATTGAAATACTCGCGCTGGCGGCCTGGCATTTGGAGATGGACTTCGCCGATCTCACCTGCTGTAACTTCTCCATCTTGACTGTCAACAATTCGAACTTTGGCAGGTGGTGCCGGCTGACCGACTGAGCCTGGCCGACGGACCGCTTCGCCTTTTGGCATGACGCAGTAGGCCGAACCAGCTTCTGTCATTCCGTAGTTATTCGAGACCGAAGCATCAGGCATGCGTTCTTGAAGCGCCTCAAGCGCATGAGGTGCCAACGGAGCAGACCCTACAGAACACATGTAGATCGAACCTAGGTCAGCAACGGAAAATCGCTCATGCGCCATGAGCAAATGCGCCATTGCCGGGACAAGAAACACAGCTAGAGGTCGAATCTCTTCGACAGCATCAAACCAACGAGCGGCATCAAAGCGAGGCATGTACACGCCTTCCATCCCTAACTTCATCGGGTTGTAAATAAATGATGATCCTGCGAACGTGTAGTACGGACTGGCGTGGAGCCATCTGTTACCAGACCACTTTGGGACACCTCCTGGGACCAAAGACGCATTCCCGTGCCGAACCGCTACACCCTTTGGCTTCCCCGTTGTTCCAGAGGTGTAGAGGATATCTGCAAGATCATCATCGGTTAGTGAAACCTGAAAATCATCTTCATCTTCATCCAGGAGGTCATCCCATCGGACTCGTTGACGACGGCCGATCAACTGATCTCGTTCATGTGGTTCAAGATCAATGACAAACTCCAACGCAAGTTCGACTCCCTCAAACACCTCTGGCAATTCTTCATAAATCGAAAGCTGTGGCTTTCCAGCCAGCACCATTCGAGCACCAGAATGTGACATCATTCTGGTGACTTCAGGAACTGAAAGTCGTGGGTTCATGGGGACGACGACTCCACCTGCCCGATGAACTGCTGCATAGGCGATAAGCCACGGGACTGCATCTTCGTGAGGAGTATGGAGTCCCACCCTTTCTCCAGTTCGGAGCCCACGTCGCGCCAAACCACGCCCTATACGGTTCGCCATTCGGTCCCACTCGCCAAAGGTGAGTACCCCCTGATCAAGTACTGAATACGCGACTTTTTCTGGGTAGGCCTCGGCCATCATCCCTAGTTGTTCAGGCAGTAGCACCTTGTCCCCCCATCCCTAGGCCTCGCATCGCTCAAGATATCCCGAATTGAAAACCTTCGATCTGTCAGGGTATCGTACGCTCCGTACGGAAAACGAACCGGGGGGTGCCATGGAGAACTTTGAGGGCAAACGTGTGCTCGTGACAGGCGCCTCTTCCGGCATTGGCGCGGGGCTTGCCGTGGAGTTCGCGCGCCGAGGTGCCGTCGTTGGGATCTGTGCTCGACGACAAGACCGCCTCGAAGACGTCCTCCATCAGTGCCAAGCATTCTCGCCTGAGTCTCAGATGTGGGTCGTCGACCTCGCTGACGAAACTGCCGTCGACAAACTCGCGGTCGATTTTTCAAATACTTTCGGCGGCATCGACATTCTTGTCAACAACGCTGGGATACCAAAACGGCGGCATCTCACTCGTCTCGACAACAAGACTGTGGATAACGTCATGAGAATTAACTATTCAAGTCCTGTACAACTCACACTCTTGCTGCTTCCCCACATGCTTGCGCAAAACAGCGGAACAATCATCAATGTCTCATCTGTCGCAGCGACACTGAGCCCTCCAGGCGAGGCTGCATACAGCGCTTCGAAAGCTGCAATGACAGTTTTTTCTGAGTCAATGGCACTAGACCTATGGGATACGGGCATCAACGTGCTCATCCTGTACCCCGGCGTCGTAGACACTGAGTTGTTTACGCTTCCCGACAACGATCCCATGGTTGCTGACGTTGAAGCAATCCCTGTCGCTGATGCGGTGGCCATTGTCTTTGATGGTCTTGCTCAAGGTGCACTCCAAGTTTACGCACCAACTTGGTTTGCTGACATCGCAGTCTCTAAGGCAAAAGATCCACAGGCGTTCATTGCTGGTTCCGCTGAGTACATAACTGGTCGTCAGGGAGACTAATGGCACGACGCCAAGCACGAGGGGTTGAAACTCGAGAGCGGATCATGTCTGTTGCACTTGAGCAGTTCGGTGAAAAAGGTTTTGCTTCTGTCTCAATCGAAGGTATCGCAGCGGCAGCGGGCGTCACCAAGGGTGCCGTCTATTACTGGTTCACCGACAAAAACGACTTAGCTCGCGATCTCCAACATGAACTGTATGAACATCTCACCACCCTCTCACTCCAAGGTCTAGATCCCAAGGGAGATGTCGTCACCAATATGCGACAAGCCTTTGATGTCTATCTCGAGGCACTCGGTTCGCTCGGCACCGCACGATTCTTTCTGCGAGATGCGTGGATGATTCCAGAACTCGACGAGGCGGGAAGAAGCGACCATCGAGATGCCGTTTCGTTTGTCGAACAGCTCCTCGCAAGAGGCATGGAACGCCAGGAGATCATTGACCTTGACCCGTCAGCGCTTGCAGCGGTTCTCCTTGGGGCACTTGCTGAGGCAACACTTCATGTCTTGACCACCGGAGAGCGAGATCAAACCGTCGCTGTGGTCATTCATCTCATCGAATCACTCCGATTAGATCCAGAACATCCGCAATTAACTACTGCCATGACCGGCAACAAGGGGGAGCAATGACGACGGACCACATTGAATTTACACGCCGAGATGCTGCGCATCTGATTCACCCGGTGACGTCACCGAAAGATCTCGCAAATGGTGATCTTCGAGTGATCGTCGAAGGAGATGGTTTATTTATCAAAGATGACAAAGGCAATACTCTCATTGATGGCTTTGCAGGACTGTGGTGTGTTGCTGTTGGGCATGGCAGAAAAGAGATCGCCGATGCAATCGCTGAACAACTCGCAACCTTGGAGTATGGAACGACCTTTCACGGACAATCACATCCAAAAGCTATTGAGTTGGCAGAGAAGTTAAGTCAAATGTTTGACCCTTCTTATGGACTAAACCACGTTATGTTTTCTTCGGGGGGTTCAGAAGCGAACGAAACAAACTTTAAAATGGTTCGCCTTTACTGGGCTCTCAAAGGTGAAAATCGACGAAAGACTATTGTGGCTCGAAATCATGGCTACCACGGCCTCACAATTGCCACGATGACAGCAACAGGGATCATGCCTATGAGGTGGAATTTTGGGCCCGACGCGTCAGGTTTTGACCACATTCCAGCTCCCTACTGTTATCGCTGTGACTTAAATAAAACGTTTCCAAGTTGTGGCCTGGCATGCGCAGACGCGCTCGAGGAGTACGTCATTGCCCAAGGAGTTGACTCTGTTGGAGCATTCATCGCAGAGCCAGTGATTGGTGCAGGTGGAATTATTCCACCGCCACCTGGCTATTTCACTCGTATTCGAGAGATCTGCGACAAGTACGGAATCCTCTTAATTCTTGATGAAGTGGTCACTGGATTTGGACGAACCGGAACCATGTTTGGAGCACAACAGTTCGAAGTGAGACCCGACATAGTGACCTTGGCGAAAGGCATCACAAGCGGCTATCAGCCACTTGGCGCCTCCGTTATTTCCGATGAGATCTGGGACACGATCTCAACAAAACTGGCAGACCGCATGCCGGTGAGTCATGGATTCACCTATTCGGGACACCCAGTCTGCTGCGCAGCAGCACTCGCCAATATTGGAATTATTGAAAAAGAAGGCTTGGCCGAGAACGCGAGAGTGGTCGGAGATCACCTCATGGCTCGATTGAAAGAATTGGAAAGTTTCGACTCGGTTGGTGAAGTTCGTGGACTTGGCCTTATGGCGGGTATTGAGCTCGTCGCCGACAAAGAATCAAAGCGAGGATTTCAAGACCCTCACCGTGCCTGTGAGCGGGTTGAACACGAAGCGTGGGAACGAGGCCTCTACTGCAGGGCAATGGGCGTTGAAGTTGTCGGTCTCGCTCCTCCATTGACCATGGACACCGAAACGGTCGACAGAATGGTCGATATTTTAGGTGATTCCATCGAAGCCATGGAGGCAGACATCCTTGCCCGAGATCGATCTCGTCCGAAACGAGAAATTGGAACAGTGGCAAATGCGGCAGAATACTTTGGCATAACACTCCCCGAGAAGTTCAACGCAGTCGATGCGGGGGATCTTGAATTAGCCGTGGCCTTTGATCTCTCCGGTGAAGGTGGTGGTATCTGGGTGATGGCTGCATCAGGCGGAACTGTCAGCATCAAGAAAGTGGAGGTGGCTGGCGAAGTTGCAGCGGTCATAAAGGCAACTGCCAAGGACTATATCGATATCATTAACGGGGTCCTCTCTGGTACTGATGCCTTTGTCTCACAACAGCTAGTTGTCGAAGGGGATATGAACGCTTCTGCTGCACTGATGAAGCTCGGACCGACGTAATCCGGGATCCATTATTTTTGCCGATGGGTCCGCCAACCTTGTTTCATCCTTTACCTTGCATCTAAATAGTTCACTCATCTTCAAACTATCTGGGGTTAGCTTGAAACCAAGAACCACTCAGGCGGCAAACGAAGCGGCTAGAAAAGAACCGTGACATATTTTCTTGCACTGTGTGCTGCGTTCTTTGCTGCCGGTGGAGCTGCTCTTCAAGATCGTGAAGTCTCTGACATCCCAGAAGTCCATGCACAGGGCCTTCGCCTCATGGTCTCTTCACTGAAGCGGCCAGTGTGGTGGGTTGGGATGGGGCTCCTTATTGGTGCACCTCTTTTTCAATACCTTGCGTTGCGAGTTGGCACACTCATCCAGGTACAGCCAATGGTCCCAACTGAACTTCTCTTTCTTCTTGGCATCCTTATTGTCACCCACCATGCACGCCCACGACTTCCAGAATGGCTTGGGGCAACGGGCATAGTTGTCGGACTTGCGATGTTTCTTATTGCTGCACAACCAAACGGTGGCGACAACACCATTACTCAAAAGTGGGCAGTGAGCCTGAGCGTGATTCTGATCATTGTTGCTGGCATCCTTTTTCTCCTGTCACGTCTTCTCCATGGTTCTGGGCGTGCAGCACTCCTCGGATCTGCGGCAGCTATCTGTTTTGCCTATGAGGCCGCTATGACCAAACTGATTGCCGAAACGCCAGCTGGACAACTTCTCACCTCGCCCGCCTGGCTCGGCTTCGCCTTTGGCGGCATCTTTGGCTTCTTGCTCTTTCAGTACAGTCTCCGTGCTGGACACGTGGCGGCGTCTCGAGCCGCCATGGTCATTGTCGATACGCTGGCCAGTGTGGCTATCGGAGTATTCGCCTTTCACGATATTGTGAATCACACACCACTCCACCTGGCCTTTGAATGTCTTGGTTTCATAATTCTTTTGGCAGGTGCATTCAGATTGGCGACATCACCCATGATCGTGACCTACGACCCCGCACCTTCACTCGCCGAATGATGAACAAACTGGCGGTGAGTCTCAGTGTCGCTGCTCTCTAACCGTCAACGAGGAAGCCAGTCCGGCGCCAACGTGCCGTTTCACATCGAACAACACGGCATTGATTTCATTCCTCCTTCTGACCGGTGGGCTCGCCCGCGAGATATCGCTGGTCTTTGGGCCGGAGCCAGTGTCAACATTGAATACTTCATTTATGGCGCCTTGCTTATGGGCTTTGGATTTGATTTTCCAACTGCGCTGAGTTTGATACTCATCGGCAATCTCTCGTTTTTTCTGTTGGGTCTCGCTTCTCTTCAAGGCCAGGACACAGGGACCACTTCATTCATTATTAATCGAGCCCCTTTTGGTGTCCGGGGATCTCGCATCATGGCGTTCTTTAACTGGATCACCTTGATTGGGTTTGAAACAGAAGGTCTCATTCTCATTGTTGGTGCCGTCATTGTATTGGCCAACATTTCAGGCGTAGCGGTCAGTGGCACCTCAAAAGTGATAATCATCATTGCTGCGGTTGGGATTCAGATGTTGATGCCCCTCTTCGGCCATGCGACCATGGTCAGGATCTTGAAAGCTCTCATTGTTCCGTTCATACTTATCTTTCTTGCACTTTCACTATTTCTTTCAGGTCATGGAACGTTAAGTATCCATGGAGCATCATTCTCTAACTGGCAGCTCTACAGCGCAGGGCTGGCATTCACAATTGCGCTCTCTGGACTCGGCTGGACGGAATGTGGCAACGACTACACCCGTTACTTACCTCAAGATTTGTCAAGAAAATCAGTGGTTGGTTGGATCTTTCTTGCCACCGCTGTTCCACAAATCATTCTTATGACCCTGGGAGCAGTCACCTTCACGTTTCTTTCCACTTCAAGTGTCTGGAATAGTGCTAATCCTTTTCTTGCTTTTGAAAATCAAAATGTCATCCCAACCTGGTTTGTGGTTACCCTTTTGCTGTTTGCAATCGTGCAACTCTTCGCCATTAACTCTCTTGATCTCTACTCATCTGGCGTCTCGCTCCAAGCACTTGGCCTCAAACTCAAGCGATATCAAGCAGTCATTCTCGACGGCATGATCGCCATGGTGTTGACCATCTGGGTTGAGTTTCAATCTTCGTTCGCGACTTATATGAAGGAGTTTGTCGGGATCATCATCGTCTGGATCGCACCGTGGCTGGCGATTTTCCTCGTGGACTGGCTTCTGCGTCGGCGGCGTTACAGCTCAGCTGAACTACAACGAAGCGACCCACACACTCGCTACTACGGCACCAATGGTTTCAACCTCAATGGCGTCATTGCATTCCTCGCTGGCGTTGTTCTTGCCACCATGTCATTCTCCAAAGCACCACCTCCCGCTAACTTCCCCTTTCACTGGATGACTCCAATTTCAAATCACTTTGGCGCCTTCTACTGTGACGGCTCAAGCAAAGCAGCTTGTGGCGCAGCCGGATGGTTTGGCGGAGCGGACTTCTCTGTATTCCTTGGAATGGGAAGTGCGGGACTTCTCTATATCGTCCTCGAATCTCTCACCCATTCCCTCAAGCGCCAAGAGAATGCACTCGGTCATGAAGATACGCTGGCCGCCGAATCGACGAGTTGAGCGTTTTACGTCCAGGATTCCTCAAGGTTGCCATCAGTCGTTCTTCGGAAGAGCGGCATCGCACCAAGAGACACAACAAGTTCAACGTCGTCACCAAGTTCCTCTTTCCACCCCGTTCCCTCGGTTGCCATGCAACCAAGCGCCACGGGGGAACCGCCAACTTCTCGAACCAGATTCACCGCGGCAGCCATCGAACCACCTGTTGAGATCACATCGTCAATTACAGCGACTCGTTTGTCGCTGATGATGTGGGCTCGAGCACGGTCAAGGAAGAGTCGCTGTTCATTCTCAGTGGTAATTGACTTGACGACATGTGAGTAGCCATTAGCCAGATGGATTTTTCTTGTTTTGTGCAAAATGAGATAGTCGTCAATTCCAAGGCACCGACTCGTTTCGATGGCAAGAGGAATCCCCATCGTGGCAACGGAGACAATGACCTCAACCTCAAGTGATCGCAGTTTCTCTGCAAGGTCCCGCCCAGCCTGCTCGGAGAATCCAACCCCGTGATCAACACTAATTAAGAGTGCAACTCCAAGATCACTCGACAACTCAACGATTGGAAGTCGCAATGACTGCGATCCAATCGTGGCTTGATAGAACTCGCTGGTCGTCATTGCAGCAACACTCTCACTTTCAGTTCCTTCGCGTAATCTCTCGTCCTTACTCATCTTGGCCTCATTCAATTCACTCAAATTGTCTGATATCTCAAGCGATTGTACGGATGCCACAGCCGTTCAATAGGCTGTGCTTTGTGAACTCTACTTTCCTCGACGACTTTGGCCGTCTCAGAATTGCTGAAATCGATCATTCGTGAGGGCAACCGACCAAGGCGATCGAGCAAATTCGATATTTCAGCCTGTCGGCGTTTCCGCGGATTACGCCCGGCCCCCTGCTGGAATTGACCCCGACAGAGAGAAGAAGTGGTGGCGTCGTATCGTTCCCCTCCTCAGAGCACGAAAGTGGCCGTTTGTTGGCGCTATTACCTTGTCGTTTGTCTCCCTCGTCCTCCAGGTCCTCGTCCCCAATCTTCTTAACCAAGCAATCGATAAATCTATTCAGGCGCGATCTGTTCCATTGAGTCACTACGTTGAATGGATTTTTGTCATAGGAATTGCCGGAGGAATCGCAGGGTTCTCCTCACGATGGCTCCTCTTTCGGACTGCCTACGATTTTGAATTTGATCTGCGTAACTTGATCTACGAACACTTGACCGCGATGTCGTTCTCGTTCTATGACCGCTCGCAGTCCGGCCAACTCATCTCTCGGGCTAACTCTGATATTCGATCTGTCCAGATGTACGCAACATTTGCACCTTTAATCATGGTGCAATGTGCCATCGGCGTTGTGGCCTTTGGGTTCATGTTGGCCATCAGTGTTCCCTTGGCTTTGATCGCTATGGCGACAATGCCAATTCTCTTCTGGGTCGGCATGAGAATGCGCAAAGTGATGTTCCCCATCTCCTGGGTTATCCAAGCTCGCCTTGCAGAAGTCGCCACGATTGTTGATGAGAACATCAACGGCGTGCGAGTCGTGAAGTCGTTTGCCCAAGAGGGCCACGAGATGAATAACTTGGCCGATGCTTCTGAAGGGGTCGCATGGGCCTACGTCAAAGATTCAGATATCCGAGCTCGCTATACCCCCGCTATCCAAAACCTTCCTCAAGTCGGACTGGCCTTTGTCCTCCTTTTCGGAGGCATGATGGTCATTCAGGGTCATTTAGGGATCGGTGCGATCTTGGCCTTTAATGCGTACCTCTTGATGCTTCAAGCCCCATTCATGATGCTGGGGATGTTGGTGATGATGGGCCAAAGAGCTGCCGCTTCGGCAGATCGAATCTTTGAGGTGTTAGACGAGCGACCAGACATTGTTGAACGACCTGGTGCCTACGACGTTGAACACGCCGAAGGGCTCTTAACGTTTCGCAACGTCAGCTTTTCCTATGGCGAGGGACCGCCCGTGCTCAATGGCTTTGATCTGCGCGTTGAGCCTGGAGAGACAGTCGCCCTCGTCGGTCGCACCGGATCTGGGAAGTCCACGATTGCACGACTCTTGCTTCGTTTTTATGACGTCGACGATGGCTCTGTTTCAATAGACGGCCATGACGTTCGAGATCTCACCTTGGCCTCGATTCGAGGCAACGTCGGTGTTGTCCTCGATGATTCATTCCTCTTTTCAATTTCAATTGCTGACAACATCGCCTACGGGCGCCCGAGCGCGACACGCGAAGACGTCGAAGCAGCGGCACGAGCAGCAAATGCGTACGAGTTTGTGACTGCACTTCCCGAAGGTTTTGACACCGTTGTTGGAGAACGTGGCTACACCCTCTCTGGAGGACAACGACAACGTCTTGCCATTGCAAGGGCGTTACTGGTCAATCCCCCGGTCCTGATTCTCGATGACGCAACGAGTGCGATTGATGTCCATGTCGAACAAGAGATCCACCGCGCGTTTGAAACCTTGCTTGAGCACCGAACGACGTTGATCGTGGCTCATCGACTCTCGACCATTACGTTGGCCGATCGGGTTGCTCTGATTGAAGATGGAAAAGTCATCGCGACCGGTCGCCATGAGGACCTTTTACTTAACACCCCTGAATACGCAGAGGTTCTCGCTCAAGTTGAGGCAGACGTTCTCCCCCTCGATGACGTAGGAGTTGATCTCTAATGGCGTGGGGTGGCGGTTTCGGTGGCGGTGCCCCTATGGGAGGGGCCAACAGGCCCGGAGGGCAACCTGGTCTCCCCTTTGCCGGGATTCCAAGCGAGCTCCAAGAGGGTGTCGACACCATTCTCAAAACCGAACCGAGCAGGGACCCAGCGAATGAGACGTTTTCGCAGATTCCAGCTCCTTCCGAGCGAGCTCGCCTCACCCTGACACGACTTCTTCTTGAGCACCCTGGGCTCATGAGCTGGTCAGCCTTCCTTGTCGTTGTGGTCGCCGTCACTGGACAACTCGGGCCGGCATTGACGGAGATTGCCATCAACAAGGGGATGTCGCCTGGGCATCACAGTTACTCAGTCATTATCTGGGCAGCAAGTGCCTATCTCTTTGTTGTGTTCCTTGGATCACTTGCACAGCGATCCCAAGTCCGAGCCTCAGGGAGATTGGCGGCCAAGGTGATGCACCACCTCCGCCTCCGAGTGTTCCGCCACCTTCAGCGCCTTGGTCTGGACTTTTACACGAATGAAAAAGCCGGTGTTGTGATGACTCGAATGACGAGTGACATCGAAAATCTTCAACAGCTCCTCCAAGACGGTCTCAGTCAGTTTGCTCTTCAGGCTCTCACCATGGTGACGATTATTGTCATTCTCTTTTTAATGAACCCACTTCTTGCCGCAATCACGGTCGGCATTATTGTGCCACCGCTTTTCCTGCTTTCCTGGTGGTTCCACTACGCCTCAGAAAAAGGGTACGAACGAGTCCGTGACGGTATTGCAGACGTCTTGAGTGACTTGAGTGAGTCTCTCCAGGGAGTTCGAGTCGTGGCGTCGAATAACCGACAAATCCACAATGTGATTCATCACCGAAATGTGGTTGGTGCCTACCGAGACGCCAATGTGACCACCGGACGTATTAATGCGATCTACGGACCAGGAAGTCTGGCGATCGGCGTACTTGGGCAAGCGGTCCTCCTCGGCATTGGAGGAAATATGGTGCTCCATCACACCTTGTCAATTGGTGCCCTCGTTGCCTTCTTCCTCTATCTCAATCGCTTCTTCCAGCCAATTCAGCTTCTTGTTCAGCAGTACAACGCGGTGCAACAGAGTCGCTCATCAATCATCAAACTTCGTACGCTCTTAGAGACCGAACCAAGCGTGACTGATGTCCCTGATGCTTTTGAGCTCGGCTCAGTGCAAGGCGCTATCACTTTTGAAGATGTCACGTTTGGTTACGATCCTGATCGCCCAGTTCTGCACGAAATTAATCTTGTGATCCATCCCGGCGAAACCGTTGCACTGGTGGGCCCAACAGGTGGCGGCAAGTCCACGTTGGCCAAACTTATTATTCGCTTCTACGACCCCTCCTCTGGGACCGTCAGCATCGATGGCCATGATTTGCGCAGTGTCAATTCAAGTTCGCTTCGCCGACAACTCGGTGTCGTCCCTCAGGAACCGTTCCTTTTTGCAGGAACAATCCGAGACAATTTAACCTTTGCTCGACCTGGCGCCTCCGATGACGAGGTGAATTTGGCGGTCGACCGAGTGGGCCTGCGAGAACTTCTCGAGCGACTCCCCGACGGCCTCGATACCGTGGTCCACGAGCGAGGCCAGACCCTTTCAGCGGGCGAACGCCAACTCCTCGCCTTGGGTCGAGCCTTCCTAGCCCAACCGAGAGTTCTTGTACTTGATGAAGCAACATCGTCACTTGACCTTCAATCTGAGACTGCGGTCGAACAGGCCCTTGACGCCCTCTTGGAATCGAGGACCGCTATTTTGATTGCCCACCGCCTCTCAACCGCACAACGCGCCGACCGTATTGTGGTCATTCAAGACGGTCGCATCGTTGAGCAAGGAACACATGGTGATCTCATCGCTGATGAAAGTCACTACGCGGGGATGTTTGAAACCTGGGCATCGTCGGGAACACCGACGCCGTCTCGACAAGACGGTTAGGTTGTTTTACTTATTCAGCTGCTCTTATTGACAAGCTCTGCGTGTCGAGCCATCAACTCGGGCCAGATGTCTTTCGGCATGTCATGACCCATGCCTTCGACAACCCATAGGGATGAATCCTTCACTGCATCAGCTGTGGCCAGTCCCCCAGGCGGCGTGACTAATGGATCTGCATCGCCATGGATAATGAGGGTCGGCACCGTGACGTGGGCGAGCCCAGGGCGGCGATCTTCTGAACAAAAGATGGCAGCCATCTGTCGTGCGGTCCCCTCAGGATGATGGCCACGATCGAAGTGAATACCTGCTCGCTCTCGAGCGAGCACTTCGTCGAAGGGGAATCCAGGTGATCCAATAACTTTGCTCGTCGTGATCGATTGCTCAATTGCCCCCTCGCGAGTCGTTGCTGGCTCAACCATTAAGGCTGCGGTTGCTTCGGGGGTAGGTTGCCCAACACTGGTCGCGTCTGGTGTCGACATGATCGACGTGAGAGAAAGTGATTTTTTCGGAAAGTCAATAACAAACTGTTGCGCGATCATGCCACCCATTGACACTCCAAAGATATGTGCAGCGCTGATGCCCAGCGCGTCGAGAAGTCCAGCCGCATCGGCCGCCATGTCGCTCAGAAGATATGGTGCCGCTGATGTATCTCCAGAAAGGATTGAAAGGAAATCAGGTGTTCCTGCATGATCAAACCACGTGCTCGTCCCCTGATCACGATTATCAAATGCGATCACGAAATAACCATGCGTGACCAGCAAGTCGAAAAACCGTGGGTCCCAGTCCGTGTACTGCGCTCCGAGACCATGGATAATGAGCAGGGGCGTCGCCGAGGGATCACCAAAGAGCTCGTAGGTGAGATCAACACCATTCGATGGAACAGTCCCAGTTGATGCCAACGCCGCCATAGTGACCTCCCTGAGTAGAAACCGTCTGTTGAGAATACCCGAGTCCACTTCGCTCTGTTCTGACGGGCTGAACGATCAAAAACTCGGGAGATCTGGCACTTTTTCTAGCCAAAGACGAGGAAGGAGGCATCATGGACAATCCGGGGCCCGAGATCACTAAAGTTTGAGATGTCAAAGGAAAGGCACCTCATGAATAGCGAACCCCAGCCAACAGAGATCCCGAAGATCATCTCGGTCGACGATCACGTCGTCGAACCAGCCCATCTTTGGGAGACCTGGCTCCCTGAAAAGTTTAAAGAGCGTGGACCTCATGCGGAACGACGGGGAATAGGCGCGATGCGCCATATTGGCGGTGGAACCTACGAACAGTCTTTCGATGACGCCGGCCCCCAGGCTGACTGCTGGGTCTACGAAGATTTGGTCTACATCAATAAGCGACACGTCGCCTCCGTTGGATTTGATCGAGATGACATGTCGATGTCACCGATCACCTATGACGAAATGCGGCCCGGTTGTTACGATCCAAAGGCTCGCCTCGCCGATATGGATTTGAACTGGGTTGAAGCTTCCTTGTGTTTCCCAACCTTCCCTCGGTTTTGTGGACAAACATTCTTAGAAGCCAAGGATCGAGAACTCGCGTTGGCCTGCGTCAAGGCCTACAACGACTGGATGGTCGAAGAATGGTGTGGAGATTCGAAGGGCCGACTTATTCCCCTCACCTTGATCCCGCTCTGGGACGCAGAATTAGCAGCCAAAGAAGTACATCGAAATGCCGAGCGTGGTGTGCGGGCGGTCTGCTTCAGTGAAATCCCGCCACACCTCGGACTCCCCTCTATTCACTCTGGAGAGTGGGACCCGTTTTTCGTCGCCTGTGCCGAAACCAACACGGTTGTCAACATGCATATTGGATCTTCTTCCAAAATGCCCGCTACGTCAGTGGATGCACCTGCCGCCGTTTCGGCAACGCTGAGTTTCAATAATGCGATGGCATCACTGACCGACTTTTTGTTCTCCGGGGTTCTCGTGCGCTACCCCACATTGCGCCTTGCCTACTCAGAAGGACAGATCGGCTGGCTCCCTTATGTCTTGGAGCGGGCGGACGCGGTTTGGGAAGACCACCGAGCATGGGGCGGCGTGGCCGACATTGTGCCTGAGCCTCCCTCCACGTACTTCCATCGCCAAGTCTGGGGATGCTTCTTCAAGGACTTCCATGGTCTTCAGTCGTTAGACGTGATCGGTGAAGACCGAGTCACCTTCGAGACTGACTACCCCCACACAGACTCCACGTGGCCTGATACCAAGATCATCGCCGAGAAGATGATGCACGGGCTCTCACAAGAGACCATCAATAAGGTGGTGCGTGAAAATGCAATCGAGCTCTACAGCCTCGATTTGAAGTGACCCCTCATTTCAACGTAGGGACCACTGTTGGTTCTCCAGGGCCAAAACCACTCGATGGGATTCGGATTCTGGCGTTAGAACAGATGCAGGCCTTGCCTTTTGCAACCCAGTTGCTTGGACGCCTTGGGGCTGAAGTCGTGAAGATCGAATCACCGAATGGTGGGGATTTAGGTCGAAGTTCTCTTCCTGCCATGGAGGACCCAAGCGGTCGAAGTGTTGGTGCCACGTTCCTGCGAAACAACATGTCAAAACAATCAGTGGCGATTGACTTGAAGTCCCCACAGGGCCGCCAACTCGTTCTCGACCTCGCTCCTCATTTCGATGTCGTCTGCGAAAACTTTCGTGCTGGGGCTATTGAACGGCTTCACCTTGGATATGAAGACCTCGTCGCTGTTCATCCACAGCTCATCTACTGCTCGCTCTCTGGCTTTGGACATGCATTAGAAGATGGCAGCGCTTCTCCTTACGGGGAGTGGCCAGCGCTCGCAGCAGTCGTTGAAGCCATGAGTGGCATCTACGAGATGAAGAGATCTCCAGGGAAACCACCCACGGTCTCGCCCATGGGGGCCTTGGGGGACATCTCGACCGCACTCTTTTCAGCAATAGGGATCTTGGCCGCCCTACGCCTGAGAGATGCAACCTCTAAACCACAACGGGTAGACGTGGCGATGTTTGACGTCCTTGTTGCCATGACTGACATTGTGGTCAACTTTTCCTCACTCGGGATGAAGGGGACGATGGCTGGAGTGGGCATCATGGATGGTTTTCTTGCCAGTGATGGCTACTTCATCTTGCAAGTGATTCGAGAGCCCCAATGGGCGAAACTCTGCGACGTCGTTGGAAAGCCTGAGTGGAAAGACGATCAGCGCTTTGCGAGTCGAAGTGCCTGGACCGAACTCTTAGAACCTGAAATTCGCCCTGTGGTCGAAGAGTGGGCCAAGGATTTCACTCGTCAAGAGTGTTGTGAAATCTTGACGAGTGGTGGGTTAATCGCTGGTCCATGTTTCAGCGATGACGAGGTCATCAATGACCCTCACTTGGCTGACCGCCACATGATTGTGGCCATGGAGCGAACGGACGGCCTGGCCGATCCAGTCTTGCTTCCGGGAAACCCCATCAAGATTGACGGTCTCGCCGAAGGTCCGGAGCGCCGGGTCCCCTGGCTTGGCGAACACACTGATGAGGTCCTGCGACGAGAACTCACGCTCGATGACGCAACGCTTGTTGAATTGCGATCTCAGGGCGTGATCGCCTAATTCTTCCCTAGGGAAGCAGGTCCTTCACCGTGCTGACGAGCTCAGCAGCAGTTTGGTCGCCGAGCGGGACTGGGTGCACCTGCACGTGGGTCACTCCTGCAGCATCAAAGGCAGCTAAGCGTTCTTTGATATAGCCCTTCGGCCCACAGAGTGTCGTCAACTCGAGCATCTCATCGGGAACAAGTGCTGCAGCTTCTTGCTTTTTCCCTGAGAGATAGAGATCCTGAATCTCTTCGGCTTCTTTCTCAAAACCGTAACGACACGCCACGTCATTATAGAAATTCTTTCCCTTTGCTCCCATTCCTCCGACATAGAGGGCCACCATTGGGCGTGAACGTTCCCGAATTGCAATCACGTCGTCACCTTCTCCAATGGCCAAAACCCCTCCCGCAGTAATCATCAATGGATCAAGCGAAGAATCACGCTTTGCGTTTCCTTCTTTCAGTGCGTTGCCCCAGACGTCGTTAGCGCGTTCAGGGATAAACAGCAGTGGAATCCAGCCGTCAGCAATTTCGGCAGTCATGGCAACATTCTTCTCACCCAGAGAGGCGACCCAGACTGGGATCTCACTTCGCACAGGGTGACTGATGATCTTGAGTGCTTTGCCAAGCCCGGTTCCCTGATCTGATGGGAGCGGCATCGAGTAGTGCTTGCCTTGGTGGTCAAGTGGTCCCTCACGGCGCCAGACTTCTCGACAGATATCAATGACCTCTCGAGTTCGACCAAGCGGTGCGCTATAGGGAATACCGTGAAATCCTTCGATCACTTGTGGACCAGATGCCCCAAGTCCCAAGTGGAAGCGACCATCACTGAGAGCATCGATGCCAGCGGCGGTCATCGCGATCAAGGTAGGGGTACGTGTGTAGATAGGAATGATCGCTGCGCCAATTTCAACACTTTGCGTCAGACCGGCGAGGTATCCCATCAGACTTGGGCTATCAAAGCCATAGGCTTCTGCGACCCAGACAAGATCAAGACCTGCCTTTTCCAACTCGACCACTTCGGCGGCAGCTTGTTTAAAACCACCGGCATAACTGAGCATGGTACTGATCTTCATGGTCGTCCCTTCGATTCGAGAAGCAGTTCTTCAATTTCCCAAGACACAGGTTCTCGGGTCTTTGAAAGAGTATTCCACTTCACGTCCGAGTGGGTTCCACTGGAGTCACTGAAAGCGACCAGCCTCAGCTTGGGCTTACTGCGCAACGATTTGGCCCCGCTTCGAGAGAGGTGATCTCTTCGAATGAGAGCGAGCTCCCACCTCGATTTGCCTCAACAATGGCCTCATAGTTTGGCGGGCGTGGGGAGGCTTGGGACGATGCCCACGCCACGAATTCATGGCGGCTCATCGAAAGTGCTTCAAGTCGACCTTTTAACTCTCCAAGCGTGGCACAGGCGAGTTCATCGGTTCGAAATGGATGCGCCTGTCCGACGTGTGCTGGAAAGATAAGGATCGAATCATCTCGCTTGAGAATTTCTTGGTGAAGTGAGTCAAAGAGGTAGCCAGCGAACTCTTCAGCCTTGTCGGCCAAATCGGGCCGTCCAACACTTTCCAAAAAGAGTGTGTCGCCAGTAAAAAGTGCAGTGTCATCGAGAACAAAGGTCGTGGATCCCGACGTGTGACCTGGAGTTGCGATGTGACTCACCTGGATTTCACTATCGCCGCCAAGTGTGATGACGTCTCCGTTTTCGAACGATGGGTGAGAGAAGAGGTAGGCATCAAGATGACTCATGAGGAGTTGCGCTCCCGTCGTCTCGCTTAATAGGCGAGCACCACTGACATGGTCGGCATGAAGATGCGTGTCCGCGACATGCGTGATCTTCCAGCCATAGGCTTTTGCAACAGCAATAGAGCGTTCGATTTCGACGGGTGGATCAATCACGACACACGATTGACTCCCGCCAACGACATATGACAGGCAGCCTTTCCCTCGTCGTCGCACTTGGACGACCGTTGCGTTGCCGAGTTTCAATGTGACATCGTCGTAGACCTCACCCCAGGCGGCCATGCCCCCTCTGAGCACCGAGGAGTCCATCTGATGATCGGCCAGAATTTGCGCGGCTCGCTCAGCTCGAGGTCCTGCCGCACAAACCACCACAACGAGTCCACTGCCAACTTCGTTCACCCGGGCATCGATTTCTTCAACTGGAATGTTGAAAGCACCAGGGATTGACCATTCAGCAAACTCTTCTTGAGAGCGCACATCAATGACGTGGAGCGTCTCTGGCTCATCAAGGAGTCGAAGGAGTGCACTGGCCTCTATCTCGCTTGCCACACGCTCTCCTTTTAGTAGTGGTTCTCGAATCAATTTCATGGCACCATATTGGACATGATGACTTCTTCAAACCCAACAGGCAACGAAATCCCTCAACTTGAGCCTAGCGAGGCGGCCCGCTTACGTGAGAACGGCTCAATTCTCTTGGACGTACGGACCAATGAAGAGTTTATTGCCGGCCATATCCAGGATGTCGTCTTCATCACGCTCTCTGAAATTGAGGCTCGAGCGCACGAACTTGATCCAGAAATCCCCCTTATTGCTCTCTGTCGGGCGGGGGGTCGCTCACAGGCGGCTGCCGAGTTGCTCGCTGCTCGAGGCTTTACGGTCTCGAACATGAGTGGAGGAATGCAAGCGTGGGAAGCAGCAGGCCTTGACCTCGTCACGAGCGATGGTGGCCCAGGAGAAGTCATTTAGTTTCTCGAGGAGACCTTGCTGCGGTTTTGATTTCTGGCGACCGTTGTGGGGGTATGGACCACGGGATTGACCACCACGGCACGCAACAAACTTTTTCTCGACGCGATCTCCTTGATCAGCTCGAGATCCACATCAGAAATCTAAAACAGAGTGATGCGTGGGTCGCATATCTCAGAGCACAAAGTCGCTTCCATCACTACAGTCCACGAAACGTCATGTTGATCGCCATGCAGCGCCCTGACGCAACCAACGTGGCGGGCTTTACGACCTGGAAAGAACTCGGACGTTCTGTCATACGTGGCGAGCGTGGCATCAATATCTTGGCCCCAGTGCTCACCAGAACCTCACCCGATGACAACGAAGCGCTCACAGGGTTTCGCTGGGTAAGCGTCTTCGACATTGCCCAGACGCACGGGAGGCCACTGCCCTCACCTGTTGTGCTCTTACATGGGGAGAGTCCAGGAGCTATCGAAGCAGAACTCGAACACGTGGTTGCCTCCTTTGGCTTTTCGCTCCACTACGAGCGGCTTCCCTTCGGCGTGAATGGAGAATGTCGCTGGCAAAGTCGCCTCATTGTTATTGAGCCTCAAAATCCTGGTCTCCAACGAGTCAAGACCATCGTTCACGAGCTTGCCCACGCGCTTCTCCACGAACACCAGGTCCTGAGAGACGTCGCCGAGATCGAAGCTGAAGCGGTTGCTTTTCTTGTGCTTGCTGCATTGGGCTTCGACTCGTCGCCCTACAGTGCGGGCTATCTCGCGACATGGCTCGGCGATGATCAAGAGATCAGCGAGGCAATTTCGAGATCATGCCTGGAGATTCAACACGCAAGTGACGCCATCCTCGGCGCACTTCGTCGATTTTCATCGCATCCTCTTGACGAAGAGAGCTGCACTCAGACCAGTGAACTGGCCCACTCATCAACGTTGACAGGCTCGAACATGGGCCGCAAGGGCATCTTGGCATCGCCAATTTCAGGGCGGACGCAGAGCACCTGATGAATTTCTAGATGGTGACGCTCAAATCCAACAGCTGAGCCAGCCATGTACAGACGCCAGACTCGGGCTCGCTCGGCACCAACCTCTGCACAAGCCTGGTCCCAGCGCGCTTCAAGGTTCTTGACCCACTGGCGAAGTGTGAGGGCATAGTGCTCGCGAAGACCTTCAAGATGTCGAACTTCAAAGCCATGGGCCTGGAACATAGAGACAAGCGTCCCCACTTCGTGGAGTTCGCCATCGGGGAACACGTAGCGCTCAATGAAAGGACTGTGGACTCGAGATGGCCCTCGAAGACCTGCCGCGATTGAGACCTGCCGAGTGAGCTCTTTGATTCTTGTGGGATTCGGATTGAGATCTCTGGTCGCTGGTCGTCCAATGGCATGGTTTAAGAAGCGACCTCCTGGCTTTAACAGGTGATACAGCGATCGGATGTAGAGCTCCATGGAGCGTCGTCCCACATGTTCAAACATTCCAATAGAGCTAATCGCGTCAAATGGTCCATCGTTCACATCTCGGAAGTCTTGGACTCGAAACTCAACGAGGTCCGCAACGCCGGCAGCCTTGGCTCGCTCAGTCGCAAAACGCTGCTGGGGCTCAGAGAGCGTCACGCCAACGACCGAGGCTCCGTAGACCCGAGCAGCATGAATAGCCATCGTTCCCCATCCACAGCCCACGTCCAAGAGACGCATCCCTGGGGCAAGGTCAAGCTTTCGAGCAACGAGATCAACTTTTCGAATCTGAGCATCCTCCAACGAGTCCTCAGGAGAGTCGAAGACTGCGCAGGAGTACGCCATTGTTGGTCCAAGGATCATCTCGTAAAACTCATTTGAGACGTCGTAGTGATGAGAGATGGCTTGCTTGTCTCGAGACTTTGAATGAAGGAGCCCTTTCTGGCGAGCTTCAATCGTTGGTGGTGCGATCGGCTTCAAAACCGAGAAGCCGGTCTGATTTAAGAGTGAGCGAATGTTTGACACGTTCATCACGGTTCGAAGTGGGGGCATCTCGAGAGAGAAAAGCGAGTCAAGTGCTCCATCAAGTTCAATATCTCCCGCAACGTACGCCCGGGCAATCCCGAGTTCCCCTGGGCGAGTCAGTGCCCTCGTTATTGCGTCTTGGCGAAGAAAGCGAACCGTCAGTGGCGCATCGAGTGGACCTGCAACACTCCCGTCATAGGCCTCGATACGAAATGGTGGTTCTCCATCAAAGACACCTGCAACGAAATCAGCAACAGCCATCGAAATTCTCCTTTTTGGATCAGATTCTCCTGTGAGATTCTTTCACGAAAAATCGCTCTTCTCCACTGTGGGAAGCGCCAGCGGTCATTCCTACGCAGACGTCGAAGTTTCTGGAGATTTCTTCTCATCGGGGACCGATGTGCCACCGTGCTGGCGGGAGCGCACGACCTCGACGACACCGTCAACGAGAAGGACGCCAAGGGCAACCCATGAGGCAACGTTGGCAAGACCAAAGTGAAGTGGCCAACTGAGATTCCATGGATAGATCGAGCTGTGTTGTTGCCAGGCGGTCGAGAGTCCAGCGAGAGCCAAGCCTCCAACGGAGCCGAGAAGCATGAGCACCCTTGCTTTATGGTTTCTCAAACCAATGACCGTGAGGGCAAAGGCGAGAAGTCCATCGAGAGGAATAGTGAAAATTCCAACGACAACTCCCACGATCAGCCCCGCCACCAAAGAGGTCCTCAGCGTTCGATTTGCTCCTTCATAGAACAGTGGGTTCGCGAACCTTGGTGTCTCATCATCGCTGCGTTCTCGCTTGACAAGAGATTTTCTCACTGGCCAAAGAGCCAGCAGCAGTGCAGCAAGTAGTCCCAAGAGCGAAATGATCTCGGCAATATTGACCACATGTTGAGGGGTCCACACGAATGACACGTGCTCCGTTGCTCCAACAGGCATCGCTGGGATCTTCCAGCCGTTGGCGTAGCCATCGATCAACGTGGGCTCGCCGAGAGACTTGCCATTGAGCGTCGCATGCCACCCCGACGAAAGGCTTTGTCCCAACACTAACCAGGACGCGTGCCCAGTCCCTTTGAGTGTTGCGTCTGTTGACCACTGAGTCGTCTTCGTGACGTGAACCGATGGGGTCGCCTGGTCTGATCCGGATGTCGTACCTGAAGCACGAGGCGAGGTCATCTTCAGGAGATCAATATCCCATCCGGTTGTCGTGCCATTCCCTGAAACTATGGAGTTAGAACCCACGGAGAACGGAATCGATCCAGGATTGGACGAACACGTCGAGATCGTGACTGGCTGTCGGTTCAGAGCTGCTGCACTCTCGCCTTGGATCGCGGTGGCAAGAGCTGAGGAGTTGACTGCCAGAATATCTTTCGTGCAATTCTCAGGAATTGTGCTTGGTGTCAATGGTTCAACAACATTTGGGATGCCCAGTTCGGCAACCCCTACTGGGGGTGGCGTCCCTCCGTCAATGGTGATCTGGTTTTTTGACAACGTGATTGCAGTATTAATCGTCATCCGAACCGAATCCCCAGTCAAGGGAGCAAACGCTATGGGAACACTTTGAACGGCACCTTGGGGTTTCCCCTTTGCAATAGCCATAGAGGGAAGCGCCACAGTTCGGCTGCTTCCACCAGAAGTAATTGTGACGTTTGTGGGCACGCTGTGGCGCCCGTCATTGACAATCTGGAGATCCAACGTTGAAAACGTTGTTGGCTGTGCCAAATTGAACTCGAGCCACTGACCGGCAGAGTTCACGAAGGAAGACTGCCATGCCGTTGCACTATTCCCATCTTCAGCCGCCCACGACGAGGCATTGAGATCTTGAGAGAGTCGACTCGAAGAGTTGGACTGAGTAATCGGGATCCGGCCAGTGCTCCCAGCAGGAAACTGAGTTGACGTAGTCCGGCCAACGAGTCGGTTGATCGTTGGATCAGAGGTTGAATTCGAAATTCGAGCTTCACCGATCAGCCCGAACGATCGGGCCGTTGGAAGAGTGACTGTGCGGCGAAGCGTTGGCTCAACGTCGCTGCGAGGGAACAGTCCACTTGTTCGAATTCGGTGCATCAAGAGGACGAGATCGTGCGACGAAGACTGCGTTCCAAGCTTATTCAGCAGATCCGTTGGCATCCGGAGCGACTCAGTGGCGGGTGGCTGGTCACCAACTTTGACTTCAGCGAAACCCACTCCGCTCAGACCCGAGAAATACGTCGTCGAGCCTGTCACGCCCGTGACCGTGATCTTGATCGTCTGGAACGTTTTCGTTGGAAAGGTAATGAGTTGACCAGGTTGCGTCAGCGACGCGCTGTTGAGCGTCACTGAGGTGGAATCTTTTCCGTCAAAGGTGAGGGAAACCGTCGTGATCGTTCGATTTTGATTCACCATCTGTGGCTGGAGAACCCGGATGTGATTTGTCGTGATCTCTTGGAGTTCGGTGATCTGAAGTGCTTCTCCGGTTGCGGGTTGCAACGCTCCTTCGACCCAGGCGGTATTCGGATTTCCATCAATTGCGCTGAATGGTTGGTACTCAGGAGAGTTGTTGATTGGGTTTCCATACGACGTTGCCTCAACTGATTTGACGCCACTGAGAACTGCCACTGTCTGCGTTGAGGAGTTCGAAGGAGGAAACATCGCAATCGACTGTTGGGCTGGATCAGTCGCCAACATATTTTGAGCCACGGTTTCCACAAAACCATAAGTAGAGTCCAGCGTGCCCCAGGTGTCGAGTCGCTTGAGATTTGAATCGGTGACCGCAAGAGTGGATGATGCCGAGTCCACGTTCGCTAACTCATTGGCTGTCGGAAATGATGCAGAGTAAAAAATAGGGGTTGATCTGCCAAAGAGATTGAATGAGGCTGCTTCGAGCAGACCTTCACCATCGCCTGCCACCAATAATGGTGAGGTCAAGGGCTCGGTTCGAACAACGTCTCTC
The DNA here is from genome assembly GCA_009699875.1 of Actinomycetota bacterium. Taxonomy (GTDB): domain Bacteria; phylum Actinomycetota; class Acidimicrobiia; order Acidimicrobiales; family RAAP-2; genus CAIUMH01. The sequence goes on along the minus strand of WLNI01000001.1, from coordinate 1,398,513 downwards.
GGTTGACTCACTGGGAAGACCGCCAGCGATGGAGCTGGTGAAGAAGTATTTGGCGTCGCTAACTGTTGTTCGTCATTAATCATCCCGATCAAGGTGTTCATCGAAATTGGGGGACCGAAACTCTTTGGTGTTCCGAGTCCGGCAGGTGTGGGTTGAAGTTGATTCCAAATGGCCTGGCCGCGTAACCCGCTGAAGCGCTCATATTGAAAATCGCCTTGGAACAAAATATCCCCGGCACTCATCAGGCTCGCCATTGGAGCGATTGAGTTTGGATCGATCACGTCATCTTGAATCGACTGATCAAGCGCCCGCAAAAGATTGACGCTCGCTGCTTCACCTTGGGGCTGTGCTCCCCTACCGATCCATGGCCGAGTGAGTAGTCCAGGCCATACCTGGTCCATCGTGACACCCCATCGGTAGTAGCCGAATCCAATTCCTGGGACACCTAGGACTCGGGTCGAAGGAGACGTTGAGTTGAGATAGTTGGCTGTCTGGGTCACGTAGCTCGGCAGAGTATTCGGGAACGAAAGGTTTGACGGGACCATTGAGCCACCAAAGAGGGGGAACATGTTGTACATGATCAAGAGAACAACAATGACGGTCGCACTCAAACCAACCCAACGTCGTGTAGCAATCACCGAACTGAGTCCCGCCCCAAGGAGGAGTGCCAGCCCAAGGATGACGAGCGGAAGGACTCGGTTTGTTGAGCGCATCGCCAGACCAATCGTGGTCTGATCTGCTGCCTTCAAAAAGAGCCCGAACGGAGTTGGTGCATTAAAAGGAAAGGCGCTCACTGCCAGGACGACGCCAACGACAACTAAGAAGATGGCGAAGGCACGATATCGCCACTTCGTGAAAAATCCGAAGAAGACCGCTAAGGCGGGAATAGAAAAACTCACCAATATGGGGAAGACGTGCGCAATGTACTGTGAGCCTGCAGTGACCCATGGGTCGATTCGATCCCAACCATAGAAGTACCAGTACCCCAGCCCACGGAAGATCTCTGAGGGAGACGAGGTCATCATGACGGTTGGAATCGTCTCTGTGAACTTGAGAATATTTAATCCGTAGGCCGCTTCAGCCCACAGTCCAGCGACCCACCACAATGACACCACCGCCGTGAGCAGAGCAATGCGCCAGGCGGCGCTCCACACTTGACGCCACGTTGCCTCTTTCAAGAAGACGCTAAACAGGAGAAACGCAACGGGGCCAAGTCCGGCAAAAAGGATGGCCGTGGCATTAATGCCACTGACTGCTGCGACGACAATGGCGAAGAGTGCGGGATACCTCCAGCCGCCACGTCGTGACGCCAGAATTGTGAACCCAACGAGCCAGCCAAATCCGGCCCACGGCGTAAGCAGGACCGAAGAGCGTCCGATGTAGTCCAAAAGAAATGGTGAGAGCATGTACATCATGGCGCTCACGAATCGCCCGAGCGGGCTCAGCCCAAGAATCTTTCCAACGTAGAGAACCCCGCCTCCGGCGGCGACAAACAATGCTGTAAACCAAAGCCTCTCGCCAATCCACATTGGCATCCCGACACTTTCTACCAGCCAGTAGAACGGCCCCATTGGAAAGAGATAGCCGATTTGTTGGTGAGTAACTGTTCCCATATTGACGTCTGGGTTCCACATTGATTGAGAACTCACGATGAGTTTCCATGGATTCAGATACAAATACGCCTTGGTGTCAGCTGTAATCCAGCCAGGTTTCGCCAGCATCAATGCAGGGAAGGTGACAACGACCAGAAGCAGCCATGACCACCACTCTCGCCAACGAGCATCTACGCCCGTCTCTGGAGTTTCGATTGCCCGTTCAGTTGACGGCGAGACCTGGGTCATTGGGAGAGTAAACCCCTCATCACCATGAACTTCGACTCCATCAGGCCCCCGAATATCAGATCTCTTCTTGAGTACTCATCGTAGCCTTTGTGAGGAGAAACCCTATGCCGGGACAATCGTTATTCACTGGACTTTTCGCCCTATTTCTCTCCGGATTTCCACGTCAACGAAGGGTATTTTCCAGAAGATGAACCGCTGCTTTCTTACCCACCCGAGCACTGAAGCGACAGAGACGAAGTTGGTCTAAGAGCTCTGCTTGGCGTCAGCGATGATCCCTTTGAGCATGCCAGGGAAGACGAATCCATGAAATGGAGCGACCGAGTACCAGTAGAGCCGGCCCGAAAGTCCATGGGGGCGAAAGAGGGCGGTCTGAGTAATCGTGCTTCCTCCAGTACCTTCTTCGATATCCCATGTCAACCAGGCGTCTCCAGGCATTCTCATCTCTGCATGAAGTCGGAATCTTCTATTGACGATCATGTCTTCAACTCGCCAAAAATCAAGAGGCTCACCTATCGAAAGTTTCTCTTTCCGGCCTCGCCGCAGACCCGGGCCACCGACGAGTTGATCAAGGAGCCCCCGAATGCGCCAAAGGATCTCCCCTGAATACCACCCTTTGTGGCCACCGATTGAGATCACCGCATTATAAATATCTGCTGCACTCGCCGACGTCGTCATCGTGCGGACGTCTTTCAAGACTGTCCCACCCGACCACTCTGGATCCGTAGCGGTCCGTGCGAAATGTACGAGGTCAGCATCACTGAATGTTGTTGGTACTCGATTCTCCTCAGTCGCAGCAACGGCCTTGCTAATCGCTAGTTCTAATGGCATTGGCGTTGTCTGAAATGTTTCTTTCGCCATGTTCGATGCCACCGTCACTTCGTTGACTAAAGATTCAACAAGTTCTCGGGCCAAGGGAACAGGAACCGGGGTGACTAAGCCAACCCAGTGCGATGAAAGACCAGGGGTGAGAAATGGAACCGTAATGAGCCGCCTCCGTGGTAATCCCGCAACGTCGGCATACAGCGTCATCATCTCGGCGTACGAGACGACATCAGGTCCACCTATTTCGTAGATTCCAGCAATGTCGTCATCTGCAAGGACTGCTTCAACGAGATACGAGATCACGTCTTGGATCGAGAGAGGCTGACATTTCGTACTCACCCACCGAGGGGTCACCATGACGGGGAGGACTTCGACCAGATACCTCAGCATCTCGAAGCTTGCCGAACCCGATCCAATAATGACACCGGCTCGAAACTCAACGACTTCTGCTCCGCTCTCTTTCAAGAGTTCTCCAACCCGGTGACGACTAAGGAGGTGCACGCTTAATTCATCAGTATCTTGACCCAATCCACCGAGATAAATAATTCTTTTCACGCCAGCCTCTTGAGCAGCGGTCGCAAAGTTCTTTGCATCACGTTGTTCGTCTGCTGCCCAATTCTCCCCTTGGCCAATGGAGTGAACCAGATAGATCGCTGTATCAATTCCTTGCATAGCGCTCTTGAGATCTCCACCCACCTCACCTTCAACGACCTCGACGTCGCCTCTCCAGGGAGCAACATCAAGTTTTGCCGGCGTTCTCGCTAAGCAGCGTATTGAGACGCCCTCTTTTAGGAGTGCAGGGACAAGGCGTCCTCCCACGTATCCAGATGCGCCAGTTACCAGAACTGTTTTACTCATGTTTTCCTTTTTGTTAATCCAACAGGTGTCTCAAGAGAGACTAATCAGGTGTTCCGGAGGAGCAAGCAGGCAGCCAAGGATCTTCCAGGCCTTGGTTAGCCAATGACTAGCTGTCCCAACGAGTTTCGAACCCGTGTCTCCACCTTGAGAGGGTCGCCGGTACGACTCCCCTGCCTGGGGGAACGCAAACGGGACTTAGAGAAGCGTTGTTGTTAGTTCTCTTTGTCTTGTGTTGTTTCTTGACGTCTCACGGACACCAGACGGACAGGGAGTTAGGCCCCTCGACGCCTTCTCTGCGCTTCGAGAACGCTAAGGCAACCAAGCCCGAGCAGCGCTGTGGCGAGACCTAGTGGAAGGGTGAGGTTGGACCCAGTTGCGGCGAGTTTTGCAGTTGACACCTCTTGAACTGCAGGAAAAATTGGAGTGACCGGGACTGCTGCATATCTGCTGACAACAAAAGGCTGAAAATAGTTTCCAGTTCCGTTTCCTATATTTCCAGTAGCTGCGCAGTAGTTATCGTGACTACAGGACAGAGAATTTGCGCCACTGCCAACTCCCAATGCAAGACTTCCGGGGACTTGAATCGCATGCCCCCACACTCCATCCACTTCATCGGCGAGGAAAGATTCTGTTGGGTTTCCAATGTTGTAGTCCCCTCCAGCACTGCAGTTACCCGGCGAGCTACACGAAATTGCGTTCATGACTGCATATCCTGCTGTATTCAAAGATTGTGATCCTGGTATCTCCTGAGCATTTCCCCACGTCCCATTAATTTCATCGACGACAAAGACTTCAGAGGTTATTCCGTCAGCGAGCGTGTAACCCCCGCCAGCGCTGCAGTACCCAGGTGTTGAGCAGGAAAGAGTGAGAAGCACAGCTGAATTGCCAGCATTAAGTTGCTGAGACCCAGGTACGATTTCTGCACTGTTCCAAGTTCCATCTACTTGATTAACTACAAACGCTTGTGACTCTATGGGGTTCGAATAATAATTCCCTCCTGCGCTGCAATTTCCTGGAGAAGCACATGAAATGGATGCGACCTCGAGCTCATTTCCACTGTTCAGAACTCCGAGACCAGGGATCTCTTGGGCACCATCCCAGACTCCACTTCTCTCACTTGCAACGTAACCTTGCACATGATTGGAGCCATCGGTGTACGTCGAACTTGCACTGCAATTCCCGGCCGTGCTGCAGGAGAGCACCAAATTCCCTACTGCGCCAAAATTAAGTGTTGATAAATTTGGAACTTCTACAGGTACACCCCAAGTCCCATTCGACTCATCCATAATGAAATTCGATGGGAGTAGTCCGGCAACGTAACTCCCTCCCGCAGTGCAGTTCCCATCTGAAGAACATGAAACCGCATCAATTACTGTTGGCCCTAAGGAAGCAATGCCTACGGTTTCGGCAGTCTCCCAAGTTCCTGATACCTCATTCACGAGATATCCATAAACATTTCCCCGGAATTCGTAAGATCCTCCAGCGCTGCAATTTCCTGGAGAAGCGCATGAAACGGAAGTCACACTCACCGCTCCATCGTGCATTGAACCCAGTCCAGGTATCTCCTCTGCATTGGTCCAGACTCCATTGACCTGATCCGCTACAAATCCTTGGGTCCCCCCATTGGCATCCTTGTAGGTACCTCCCGCCGAGCAGCTTCCACTAGATGTGCAAGAAATTGAATGGAAACTCATATTCGAAAAATTTCCGACATTCAATTGCGTTATTCCCGGAATGAGTGAAGCATCACCCCAGGTGGGCACAAGCGCGGCAGCATCGGAAGCTATGCAAAATGTTAGAGGAACGATAAGGGAGATTACAGAAATCAGAGTCACCCCAAGATTAAACTTAACTTTCTTAGACAAGTTAAAATATGGGCTTTCCATCACGTCTCTCTTCCGAACCAAATCATCAACATCACTGATCAAAATTTCCTTTGACGTTCCAAATATATTACGGAGCCACACTTTGGATCGTTATTCAATAGTCTTAAGAGGCGGAAAATAGCAATGAAATCCACCTTGGGGCCCAGTAAGTTCATACAATTTTTCAACGACTCGCTCCGATGACTGGCAGTCCAACGGGATTAGAACCCGTGTCTCTACCTTGAGAGGATCGCCAGCACGACTCGCCTGCCTGGGGAAACGTAAACAGAACTTAGAAAAGTGTTAGTTCTCTTCGTTTTGTATTATTTCTTGACGTCTCACGGACACGAGACGGACAGGGTTTTATGCTCGTTGACGTCGCCGTTGCATCCCAGTGAGTATCAATCCTCCAAGACCTGCAATTGCTACCACCAGGCCGATCAGTCCACTCAGGTTCGATCCGGTCGCGGCAAGAGAAGCTGCTGCGAGAGTGGGTGCAGTGGTCGTGGTAGTGGTAGTTGTTGTTGCTGGTGTCAATGATCCAGACGTCATCACTTGATTTGGCGCATCTCCGTCGTAGGAAATAGCAACGAACAATCCATTTCCGAAGGTCACCCAATCAAGTCCACTTGTGACAGCAGGAGTTTGCGCTGTCCAAGTCACACCGTCCGGAGAAGTCATCAGTTTGTTCGTTCCGTCATCAGAGACAGCGACAAAGACACCATCACCATACGCACAGCTATACCAATCTGAAGAGGTATCGCTGAGCGACGAAGTATGGGGAGTCCAAGTAACGCCATCGGGTGAGGTCATCACATCATTGGTTGCGGTGTAATCAGCCATTGCAACAAAGGTTCCATTGCCATAACAAATTGAATACCATTGGCTCGGCGCTGCGGCAGTTTGAGCAGTCCACGTGACGCCATCGGGTGAGGTCATCACTTGATGGGTTCCAATTTGGGAGACCGCAACAAAGAGACCATCGCCGTAAGTTACGATGTACCAAGGGTTCGCCTCTGCGGCAGTTTGAGCAGTCCACGTGACGCCATCGGGTGAGGTCATCACTTGATGGGTTCCATCTCCGACCGCAACAAAGAGACCATTGCCATAGGTTACGGAACTCCAAGAGTTCGCCTCTGCGGTAGTTTGAGCAGTCCACGTGACGCCATCGGGTGAGGTCATCACTTGATGGGTTCCATCGTCGGAGACCGCAACAAAAAGATTGTTGCCGTAGGTTACGGAACTCCAAGAGTTCGCCTCTGCGGCATCTTGAGCAGTCCACGTGACACCATCGGGTGAAGTCATTACTTGATGGGTTCCATCTTGGGAAACCGCAACAAAGAGACCATTGCCATAGGTTACGGAACTCCAAGAGTTCGCCTCTGGGGCAGTTTGAGCAGTCCACGTTGAACCAGGAGCCGATGATGCACTCGCCGAAGTGGTTGTCAAGAACAGACCAAGACCACTCACCATCAACGTGCAGGACAGAAGGATTCTACGAATCATACTTAGACTCCTTGGCCTTAGGTGAGCGGTTTTCTCCCTTCCATATCGTATAGCTATTTAGAGATAGGCGTTGTAATAGCCACTTTTACGCAGCATCCACTGGCAGTCCCAACGGGATTCGAACCCGTGTCTCCACCTTGAGAGGGTGATGTCCTAGGCCTCTAGACGATGGGACCAAGAAATAACGTTTTACGGCCATTTCAGCTCGGGGGGAAGGACTCGAACCCTCAATAACTGGATCAGAACCAGTCGTGTTGCCGATTACACCACCCCCGAAGGTGGACGACTGATGTTACCCGACCTCAGAGAACGCCAAGGAAGTCATGGATTCGAGGGGTGTGAGGTGCTCGAGAGTCTTCCATATCCCACTAATCGCCCGGCTGAGACGGCAATGGTCTCTTTCGCAAAATAGGGCACCGTTGCCCAGCCGGTGATAGGGGAAGAAGTTGTTGGATCCGGAGATGGAGAGAATCCAAAGGTTGTGAGAATCGCCATTGCTCGATCTTCATGGAAGGGATCCGTCACGACCAGCACTGTTTTGACTCCTCGATCCTGGAGGCCGGGCGTAATGCTTTGGACGTTTTGATAGGTATCCGATCCTCCGCCCACAACAATCTTTGAAAGTGGCACTCCATGAATGTGGAGATATGCCGCCGAGACGCCTGCCTCAGAGTAGAGGTCGCCTGGCTGTTTTCCACCAGTCACTGCAATCAATGGTGCTCGGCCCAACTGATAGAGAGCGAGAGTTTCATTGAGACGTGCCTCAAGGTCAGCGGAAGGAACTCCGTTGTACTCTGCGGTGCCAAACACCACGATCGCGTTTGCGTGATTCTCGGAAGTCTGACGACTTGTCAACCAAACCTGCACGGCCGTGACGCTGACGTAGAGGACGACAGATGCGGCCAGCACCACACAAACTCGAAGTACCCACCTGAGCAAAAGTGTCACTACCTCTGAGCTCGCTCGAGGGCTGCTCCCAACCGACGGTCCACTTCTTCTCGGCCAAGCAAGACCAATGATTCAAATAACGGTGGTCCAACCGATCGACCTGTTACCGCAACACGAATCGGCGCTTGGGTCTTTCGGAGCTTCAACTCCATTTCGTCCCCAAAAGTAACCGTTGCCTCATGAAGAGCGTCAGTCTCAAATGGAGTTTCTCCAAAAACTTCTCTTGCCTTTGTCAAAATAAGGACAGCCTTTTCGTCCATGATCACCGCCTTTTCAAATGCCGCCTCATCGATGGGGGCATCTTTGAGAAAGAGAAAGTCAACCATCGTAGGAATCTCGCTGAGCATCGTGATTCTCTCTTGAATGAGCGGTGCGATCGATGCAAACACCACGTCGCTGAAGCGTTCTGTTGGCCAGGGCGTTTCGTAGCCTTCGGGTGTCCATGATGCCGCCGAGGGGTTCACCCAGGGCTGCGCCTGAAGGACAAACTCTTCCTCAGAGAGCCTTCGAATGTATTCCCCATTCATGTGTGTCAACTTGGCGACGTCGAAGAATGCTGGTGCATGGTGGACCTGGTCGAGTCGAAACTCATCAATGAGTTCACTTCGATCAACGATCTCTCGATCCCCGTCGGGGCTCCACCCAAGAAGGGCGAGATAGTTCACAAAGGCTTCAGGCAAATACCCTTGCTCTCGATAGGACTCAACAGCGACCGGATCTTTTCTCTTTGATAACTTCTTGCGCTGTTCGTTGACCAACATCGGTAAGTGGGCAAATGCTGGAAGTGGGACAAGGTCGTCAACGTGGTCAAGGGCTGCCCACATCAAGAGTTGTTTTGGGGTCGTGGGTAAAAGATCTTCGCCACGGATCACGTGCGTGATCGCCATATCTCGATCATCAATCGCATTGGCCAGCGCAAAAAGCGGTTGTCCACTCGATTTGACGGCTACGAAATCCTCCATTGAATGATGGGGAAAGACCACTTGTCCTCTGATGATGTCGTCGACGACCGTTTCTCCGTCACGGGGAACACGAAAGCGAAGTGCGGTTTCAGATGTTCGCTCGACGTTTCGACCCGAGCAGAATCCGTCGTAGCCCGGCGTTGGATTATCTTTCGTTCGCAGGTCAATCTCTTCTCGAGAGCACTCACACGCATAGAGGTAGCCCGCTTCAAAAAGCTTGTCGGCCAAGGCTCGATGTCGAGGTTCAGCTTCGCTCTGGCGAAATGGACCCTCGTCGGCATCGAGGCCCAGCCACGCCATGGCTGAAAGAATGCCATCAAGCCACTCTTGTCGTCCGCGTTCTGCGTCGGTGTCTTCAATCCGCAGCACCATGGTCCCGCCGCTTTGGCGAGCCACGAGCCAATTGAAAAGTGAAGTCCTCGCACTCCCAACGTGAAAATACCCCGTCGGGGAGGGAGCGAACCGAACGCGCGGGGCCAAGGGGTCGATCAGTCTTCGACGATCGAAATCGCCCCTGTTGGACAGCCGTTCACGGACTCGCGCATCTTCTCTCGCAAGTCTTCGCCAGGGTTCTCGTTCAAGATGTAGAGGTAGCCGTCATCTCTAACTTCAAAGACCTCAGGGGCGATGCCCATGCACACGGCATTGCTCGCACATGCCTCAAAATCAACAACAACCTTCATGTGATCCTCCTTAACGCTGGCGAACACGTAGTTCGCAGACTTTGCTCAGTCTACCGGTGCGCTCTCATAAGAAGGGAATCCATCAATGGATTCCCTTTCTTGCCTTCTCCTAGGCGGGTCGATCAGATCCCACAACCCACATGGCAAAGAATTGACTTCCTCCCCCGTAGGCGTGGCCTAATGCTTTCGACGCATCAGCAACTTGATGCTCTCCCGCCATTCCTCGCACTTGGAGGGCAGCTTCTAAGAATCGCAACATGCCAGAGGCCCCAATGGGGTTCGAAGACAGCACCCCACCTGAACAGTTCCACGGGATGTCACCGCCATCGAGGGAGGTGGCCCCAGAGTCAGTGAGTTTCCATCCGTCACCCTCATCACAGAAGCCCAAGTTCTCTAGCCACATTGGCTCATACCAAGAGAATGGAACGTAGACCTCGGCACAGTCCAGCTCTTTCCGAGGATTCGTCACACCCGCTTGGGCAAAGACATCTTTGGCGCAGTCTCGGCCAGCTTGGGGGTTGATTTGGTTTCTTCCCGCAAACATGGTTGGCTCCGAACGCATCGCCATCCCGTGAATCCACGCTGCCGATCGCCCTGTGCTCTTCTCTTGTGCCGTGGCAACATCTTCAGCAGCAATCACCATGGCCGCAGCACCATCAGACGAAGGACATGACTCCAAGTAGTGAAGTGGATCCCAGAGCATGATCGACTCTTCGACCATCTTCAGATCAATATCTGGAAGTTGAAGATGGGCGTAAGGATTTTTCAGCGCATGAAGTCGGTCCTTCACGGCAACCTTCATTCCAACATCATTCGGAGCACCTGATCGATTGATGTAGGCACGAATAATCGGAGCAAAATAGCCCCCCGCTCCAGCAAGGAGTGGAGCGGCGAACGGTTGTGGCACGGATAGCGCCCACATCGCATCGGAATCCGACTGTTTCTCGAACGCAACGGTCAGGACTCGTTTATGAATCCCCGTCGCGACTAAGTGCGCCGCCACGATCGCTGTTGAGCCTCCAACTGATCCCGCCGTGTGCACTCGGAGCATGGGCTTGCCAACCGCGCCGAGAGCCCCGGCCAAATAGTGCTCAGGCATCATGATGCCTTCAAACATGTCAGGTGCTTTTCCGATGACCACAGCGTCGATATCGCCGTAATCCATCCCGGCGTCATCTAACGCTGCCCTGGCTGCTTCTCGAACCATCCCGGCAATCGAAACGTCTTCTCGTTTGGCCTTGTGATGAGTCTGGCCGATACCTATCACTGCACAACGTTGGTTCATGATGCCGCCTCCAGAACTGCTACCAGGTTTTGCTGAAGGATCGGCCCCGACGTCGCATGAGCAACCGCTCGAGACGCCGTGCCATCCATGATCCGATTCGCAGCTTCTCCGAAGCGAATGAGCCCTCCCGCCATCAAGGGATTCGCTGCCAGTGGCCCACCAGAAGGGTTCAGCGTCGTTGCAGAAGAAAGGCCCAGCGCAGAAGCGAGGAGTATCTCTTGGTGAGCAAACGGAGCGTGGATCTCGGCCACGTCGACGTCTCCCTCGCCCACGCCAGCCATGTGCGCGGCTTTGGTGGTTGAGGGAGAAGTTGCGAGGTCTCGCACACCAAAAGCGTGGGCTTCGATTCGATGATCGATGCCTGTAATCCAGGCAGGTCGATCAACCACGTCAAAGGCTCGATCTCCCGCCACCAAGATCATCGCCGCCGCTCCATCAGAAAGAGGTGGAACGCAGTGTCGTCGAAGCGGTGAGGCGATGTACTCCTCTTTGAGGAGTGTTGCGACGTCGAGATCGTTGGCGACCTGGGCGTTGGGGTTGTTCATTGCATCTCGGCGAGAGCGAGAAGCAACACCAGCAAAGTCCTCTTCGGTGGCAAGGCCTCTGTCAATCATCGCTTGGGCTTGGAGCGCAGCCAAGGAGACTTGATCGGGCCAGAGCGGTGCCATGGTGTACGGGTCAAGTTGTAAGGCCAAGATTCTTTGCAGGTCGCCAAGTGATGACTTCCCGAAGCCATAGACCAAGGCGACGTCGAGGTCACCTTCTTGGAGCTGGACCCATGACTCATAGAGAGCCCATGCGGCATCCATCTCGACGTGACTCTCTCGTTTTGGTGGCCAAACGCCTACTGCATCGAGGGCCGTGACAAAGCTGAACGGCCCACCAATGAGATAGTCCGTCGAACCAGAGCAAACAAAGTCGACGTCATCTTTGGTCATGTTGGCCTGTGCGTAGACCTCGCTAATAACTGGCATCAAGAGTTCAACTTCGTTGGCCTGTTCAATGCGTCGCTGTGTGGGTGCTTGTGCAAACGACACAATGGCAACAGGTCGTGTTCCTTGTTTTGGCTGTGGGGCGGTGCTCATAAGTGCTCTCGAAAGGTTGAGATCTCACGATCAGGTTCACCCGTTGGCTGAAAGTACTTCACCGATGCCAAGGTGGGTCCAAGTTCTTCTTTCGGCACCCACACCGCTTCGACTCGAAGACCCATCCGAACTTCGTCGGCAGGAATACCTTGAATAAGCCCCATGAAGGTGATGTCCGCACCATCCAAAAGAATGGAGGCGGTGATGTAAGGGATCTCAATGGACTGTCCAGCGAAGGGCACGTTCACAACACAGAATGTTGTAACCGTTGCAGTATTTGGAAGCACCACTTCTTCCTTTGTGGGGACCGCGTCAACCGGACACGATCCACGAGAAGGTACGTAGACCTTCTTACAGACGGGGCACCGCTGGCCGACGAAACGACCTTCGGCGTACCCACGAAGACTCCGAGACTGTGCCACTCCTGCGGTGAAGTCGTAGTCCAATCGGATTGGTGTCGACAGCATGGTCACCGGATCTTGGGTTTCAAGTGCGTCACTCATGAGGTCTCCTCAAGTTGAAAACAGCAGAGATCTTGGATGCGTCCTTGACGTTCACCCTCATCAAGGAAGTGAGCAGTCACTCGAGCGCCCGTTGTCACCTCGTCTTTGCTGGCCGCGTCCACCACATGAAGGAGTGCAGTGTCTGCACCGTCCAAGCGAACGAGGGCCCAGGCAAACGGAGTGGATCGTGGCGCATCATCTCGTGGGTGCTCGACCCAGGCCCATGTTTCAATGACGCCACCGGGACCTACGTCGACGAACCCTGAGGTCTCGGCACCGGTCTCTGGGTCATATTCGGTTGGAGGAACAATGACTCGACCGTTTTCCCCTCGGATTCCGACAATCTTTCCTTCACGAAGTCCAGTGAGAAAGGCGCCGATGACGGGTCCGACCGAGCGAGAGTAGGGATATTCGAGAACGTGAGTGCTGGTGTAGACCTCAGTTGGTTCTGCCACGTCTCTCCTCCGGTTCTCTCTCGAGCGCCCTCTCTGGCGCACGCCGACACTAGAACAGATTCTAGTTAATGCGCCACCACTCGCCTTTTACCTGAGCCTGAGGGCCAGTGACCTTATTTCTCGGCGCGCTTTGGTGGCGTCAACTCTCCCGCTTCTTCTAAGAGTGTGCCGATAAATGCAGGGTCCGAAAGGATCGGGACGTCAGCCAAGAAGAGCTTGCCGTAGCGCTCAAAATACATGAGCTGTTTGCCAAGGAGGAAATATCCACGATCGAAATCACTCATCATCCCTCCCGAGTCAGTCGCCATTTTGTGGATCCGGCGCTGCAGACGGACCCGCTTGATCATGGAACGAAGCGAGTGGTCCTTGAACTCCACCCCATGCGCTTCGGCCACTTGCACCTGCGTGGCATTCATCATGTCTGAGAAACTCACGTCGCCAAATGGCTTGAGAAGTACCGGTTCGATCATCGAGCGGAAAAACGCCGTTAACTGTTTGTCATCCATCCCCATCGCTTCGCCAATCGCAGGTCCATACGTTGCGATGATGTGCGCAGTGACGTCGTCCCAGGCGGCTTCCTCTCCTAGGACAGCTGCGAGCATCCGACAGAGAAACCAGTGCGTCTCTTCATCTAATCGGCCAACAATCCCCCAGTCGATGACACCAATCCGGCCATCTCTAAGGAGGAGGAGGTTGCCGGCGTGGATGTCACCATGAAAAATTCGATATTTCACGGTCATGATGAAGAACCCACGGATGAGCTGATCGATTAAGGGAGCGGGGTCGATTCCAGACGCCGCCAACACTTCAAAGTCGTCGACGGCGACCCCGTCGAGGAAGTCCATGGTCAACACATTTTGGCCAGAGAACTCTGGATACGGCTCAGGGACGACGACTAAGTCAAGATGAAGTCGCTGGTTGAGTTCTCGAAAGTGTGCCAATGCTCTCGCCTCATTGCGCAGATCCATCTCTTCGCCGATTTGGAGTCGGAATCCATCGAGCTGCTGGAAGATCGCCCCCGCCATCTGCGCTCCAGTTTGCCGAGCCAAGAGACCAAAGAGCGGTTCCATGAGGTCGAGGTCAGTTGCAACAAGATGCTCGATCCCGGGACGAAGAACCTTGACCGCCACGACTCGACCATCATGAAGTGTGGCTCGGTGAACAACAGCAATCGAGGCTTGCCCAATTGGTGTTCTCTCAAAGGAGGCGTAGACCTCTTCGAGGGGGCGACCCAGATCTTCCTCGACTCGACGGCGGATCTCTTCGAAGGGAACACTCGGTCCAGTGTCGAGGCATGAGCGAAACTCATCGGAGACCTCTTCACCGAAGATTCCGGGCGACGACGCCAAGATCTGCCCAAACTTAATGAACGTTCCCCCGACACCTTCAAAGGCGTGGCGCATGGGTTTGGCTAACACTTCAGGAGGCAAGAGCCCGTTTCGAGCGTGACGAACTTGTTTGGCGAGAACTGGCGCAAAGTGGCGGGCAAACACCGCCGTCACCTGTGCGCCTCGTTTGGCAAGTTCTCTGTTCGTCGGGGCGGGAAGCGTCCGTGCGTGATAGCGAAGTTCTTCACCATCGAACGGCATCTGGCTTTGAGGGGAAGTCACCCCTCTACGTTAGGGGCTGAACACCCCGAATCATTCTCGGCCTTAGGCCTCGCCGAGATATTTTTTGAGTTGCTCCAGGGCGCCACCATAGGTACCACCGAGAATGTCGGCCATCTCATCAGGGGTGACCTCGTAGGCCCAGGTCACTTTGGAGCCCTCGCCTACTGCCTCAACGGTGATTGTTCCTGAGTGTGAGTCGATAGGAACTCCATCAACGATTGAGTAGACAAGGCGGCGCTGTGCGTCATCTCGCTCAATCAACCGCTCTCGGATCTTCATGCCGAACATGCCGAGGATTCGATCATCACCCTCAATTTCGAGTGACTCTAGGTCAGGAAAGATTTTGTCGACGCCGGCAAAGTCGCCAACGGCGTCCCAGGCGGTGTCTGCACTCGCTGTTAACTCACACTCAACTGATCCTGATGCCATGATGGCCTCCCTTTTCTCGTTATTCTTTTTGATTGATTTCGTTTCTCAAGGCTTACGACGCGTTAACGGCTGAGACCAGTTTCGAGAGGGTATCTTTCGCGTCACCGAACAGCAGAACGGTCTTGTCGTAAAATAACAGCTCGTTGTCCACACCAGCAAAGCCTGGTCGCATCGAACGCTTCAAGAAGACCACGTGTTCTGCGTCTTCGGCATTGATAATGGGCATACCAAAGATGGGGCTTCCCGGTGAGGTCTTGGCAGAAGGATTCACGGTGTCATTGGCGCCAACCACGAGAGCGACGTCACAGGTGGCCATCTCGGGATTGGCATCGTCCATCTCTTTGAGCTGATCGTAAGGAACATTGGCTTCGGCGAGCAACACGTTCATGTGCCCTGGCATTCGACCAGCCACTGGGTGAATGGCGTAGAAGACCTCTACGCCTCGACTTTCAAGTTCGTCTGCAAGTTCTCGAACGGTGTGTTGGGCTTGGGCCACAGCCAGGCCATACCCAGGAATGATTGCGACTTTTCGGGCATAGGCCAACAAGACGCCAATGTCGTCGGTCGAACCCGTACGAACTGATCGGCCCTCCACTCCATCGGCTCCTCCGGTGGCAGTGATGTTCGAGCCAAACGCAGAGAAGAGGATGTTGGGCAAACTTCGACCAATTGACTTACACATCATCTGTGTGAGCAAGAGTCCAGACGCCCCGACGAGCGTACCGGCGACAATCAAAAGGTTGTTGTTCAAGGTGAACCCAGAGGCAGCAACCGCCAGACCCGTGAGTGAGTTCAACAACGAGATCAACACTGGCACGTCGGCCCCACCGATTGGCAGAACAACTCCGATGCCGATCAAGAAGCTGACAATCAACAAGACCCACAACAAGGACGTCGATGCGGTCACTAAGACCGCAATGATCAGACCAATGGCGGCAACTGCCAACAAGGCATTGACGATCTGTTGGCCGGGATACGTGATTGGTCGACCGGTAATCAACTCTTGGAGCTTGATAAAGGCGATCGCAGACCCCGAGAACGAGACTGTTCCGATAAAGACACCCACGAGGACTTCGAGGACTCGATACGTCGCTTCTTCTTTGGAGTTCGTGCCAATAAACGTCGTGATGGAAACCAATGCAGCGGCTCCACCACCGACTCCGTTGAAAATCGCTACCAGCTGTGGCATCGCCGTCATCTTCACGAAACGAGCTGCGGGAATTCCGATGACGATACCGATCACCATGGCGATGACAATCAACGCAATGTGGGTCAGTCCTGGCGTAAAGAACGTGGCGCCGATGGCCAGCGCCATTCCGGCCATTGCGATGAAGTTTCCAGAGCGAGCACCTTTGGGGTTCGAAAGGCCTTTCAGCGCCAAAATGAAGGTGATGGCCGCAACAAGGTAACAAAGGTCAAGAATGGTTCCTCGACTCATGAAGGGACCTCTTCAGCGTCTTTCTTTTTCTCTTCGGGCTTGGCCTTAAACATCTCAAGCATTCTGTCGGTCACGGTAAAGCCACCGACAACGTTCAACGTGGCCAAAATTACGGCCAGGAATCCAAGAATTTCTTCAGTCGTAGTCGTCGCAGTCCCAAGGACCAAAATTGCTCCCACCAAGATCACACCGTGAATCGCGTTTGATCCAGACATCAACGGGGTGTGCAAGATGCTTGGGACCCGGGCGATGACCTCAATCCCGACGAAGATGGCAAGAATAAAGACCGTCAAGTACTGAATGAGTTGGTTTCCCATGTTTCTAGACCTCCTCGGTTGTGGTCTCGGCCACCGGCGGTGGCGTGATGGGCTGATGAGCTGCCCCAAGAATCTCTGCAGCAGCGGCGTTTGTTACCGCGCCTTCTTTGAGGACCGTCGTGCCAATAACAACTTCGTCCGCCCAATCTGGAGAGAGGGATCCTTCCTTTGAGAAGAGGGCGAGCAAGTTAAGGACGTTTCGAGAAAATAAGAAACTCGCGTGGGTTGGCATCCCCGCAGGTGGGTTGGAAAGGCCTACCACCGCAGCATTGCCCCGCAGCACAGTTTCACCAGCCTTGGTGACTTCACAATTCCCGCCGCCATCAGCGGCCATGTCAATAATGATCGAACCAGGACCCATCTCGTCAACCATGGCAGCAGTGACGAGGATTGGAGCTTTTCGACCCGGAACCGCCGCCGTTGTAATAACAACGTCTGAGATCGCGACTTCCTTCGCCAATGCGGCTTGCTGTGCGGTCAGCTCTTCTGCGGTGAGCTCTCTGGCGTAGCCACCCTCACCTTCTGCTTTAACCCCTAATTCCACAAACTTTGCGCCAAGGCTTTCTGCTTCTTCCTTGGCAGCACTTCGAACGTCATAGGCCCGCACCACTGCACCAAGTCGTCGGGCAGTCGCAATGGCTTGGAGCCCAGCGACGCCAACACCCATGACAAGGACCTTGGCCGGCGGAACCGTTCCCGCTGCGGTCATAAACATTGGGAAGAACTTGGCCAAGTGCTCCGCTGAGGCCAGCCCGGCTCGATAGCCCGAGACGGTGGCTTGCGAACTCAAAGCGTCCATCGACTGCGCCCGACTAATTCGAGGAAGCAAATCAAAACTGATCGCCGTGGCCTTCTTCTCCATCAAGGCTTTAAGCGCGTCGCTCGACTGCGAAGCCTGCAAGAAGCTCATGACCGTGACCCCTTGGGGGTAGGAGGCAGCCTCAGTGGCATCGGGCGCATTTACTTTGACGATCATGTTGGCGCCACTAATGGTCGCTGAGGCATCAGGAGCAATCCGAGCACCTGCTTCCTTGAAGGCCTCGTCAGAGAACTTTGCTGCTGTTCCCGCTCCAGATTGCACGACGACGTCCCAGCCTTGATCGACCAAACGCTTGGCAATTTCAGGGATGACGGCGACTCGGGTCTCCCCGACCCTGGTCTCGGTTGGAACAGCAAGGATCACGGGACAAGTTTTATCAGAACTTGAGACGACAGAAGGCCCTCACGTCTGAATTGTTAGGTGGGCGTCCCTTGGGAGCGCAAAAATGCTGGCCACTCACCACCTCCATGAAGAACCACATTGGCCCCTGAAAGGTAGGGAGCAAAGGGCCCCGCCATGGCGAGGACCAAGCCAGCAACGTCCTCTGGAGTCCCCATGCGCCCCAAAGGAACGGTCGAAGCCACCCGGGCCATGCCTTCGGGCCCGCCGTAGTGATCAGGACCCGCTCCCGAATCGAGGAGGCCCGCCGAAATACAGTTCACTCTCACCTTTGGCGCCCACTCAACGGCGAGCGACTCAGTGAGACTCACGAGGCCTGCTTTGGCCGCTCCGTAGGCCGCAGTCCCGGGTGACGGCCGAAGGGCAGAGACGGAGCCGATATTTATGATCAAGCCACCTTCTTCCTGATGCTGCATGACCGTGTTGGCTGCTTGCGAGCAGTAGAAGGGGGCCAAAAGATTCAGCGCCACAATCTTTTCAATGAACTTTGGAGAGGAAGTGGCTGCGTCTGAGGCTGGAGAGCCACCAGCGTTGTTGACCAGCACGTCAAGGCGCCCATGGGCTTCGATCGTCTCGGCGACAACGTGAAACGCTTCATCTGCGTTTCGAAGGTCTGCTTCAACAAATGTCGCACTGCACTCATCGCCGTCGGGACCTTTGGCATGTGGCAACTCGTCGGGAAGCGTTCGCCCGCAGATCACCACTTCGGATCCAGCCTGAAGAAACGCTCGTGCGATCGCTCGACCAACTCCTCGAGAACCACCCGTCACCAGAGCGACGTTTCCTCTCATCACTACTGATCCATCGGCCACTCGACGTCCCTCTTTCCCTTGCGGTTCTGCTTTGAGACTACTGGCGTGGGCGCCTCTCGAAGATGAAGTGTGGCCCGGGGAGGTGATCGTCGCCTAGCGTAAAGAGGCACCTCTCACGGGGAACAACTTTGCAAGGAGTCACGCCATGCCGATCAGAACTGAGCACAATCGACCAGGAATCACTGAAGTGATTATGGACCACCCACCCGTGAACGCACTTGACGTGGCGGCCTGGTTTGACTTAGCCGATCAGTTGCTTGCCGCTGGTCGAGACCAAGAGTGCCGAGTCGTTCTCTTGCGAGCTGAGGGAAAAGGTTTCAATGCAGGGGTCGATATTAAAGAGATCCAAGCAAAGGGTGACGAAGCACTGGTTGGTGTCAATCGTGGCTGCGCCGCAGCCTTTGCTGCGGTCTATGACTGCGAAGTTCCAGTCATCGCTTCAGTTGCCGGCTTCTGCTTGGGTGGCGGGATTGGCCTCGTTGGAAACTCCGACATGATCGTGGCCTCAGATGATGCGACCTTTGGGCTCCCTGAAGTTGACCGAGGGGCACTCGGCGCAGCAACACACCTCTCGCGACTCGTGCCCCAACACACCATGCGACGCATGCTCTTCACCGCGGAGCCCATCGGAGCGAAAGAGCTCGAGGCTTTTGGTTCAGTCGACCGCGTCGTGCCTCGGGCCGACCTCCTTGAGGCGAGCTACGAACTCGCCGAAAAAGTAGCCTCCAAAAGCCCAAGTATCTTGCGCCGAGCGAAAGAATCGGCCAACGGCATTGACCCTATTGACGTCAAACGAAGTTATCGATTCGAACAAGGCTTCACCTACGAGCTCCATGTCAGAGGTGTTGCCGACGAACAGCGGGCTGCGTTTGTCGACAAGCGCGACGCAGACACCTCGAAGTAACCATGCCAACAAAAGAAACAACCGTGGCCGAGATGGTCGACGAAATCGAATCGGGCATGACGATTGGTCTTGGAGGCTGGGGATCTCGACGAAAGCCAATGGCCTTTGTGCGCGAACTACTGCGACGAGATCTCAAGAATCTGACTCTTGTCTCTTATGGTGGCCCCGATGTTGGTCTCTTAGTGAATGCTGGCAAGGTCGCGAAGGTCATCTGTGGGTTCGTCACACTCGACTCCGTAGCGCTTGATCCCTTGTGGCGAAAAGCTCGACAGGACGGAGCCGTTGAACTCATGGAGGTTGATGAAGGCCTCCTCTACCTTGGGCTGCAAGCTGCGTCGTGGAGAGTTCCGTTCCTCCCTGCTCGAGCAGGACTGGGCTCTGCGGTGCTTTCGAACACTCCAGAACTCACGACCATTGAAAATCCATATTCGAGTGGGCCCTTCGCTCAGCCTGAAGATACGGACGCAACATTGGTAGCAATGCCCGCTCTCCTCCTTGACGTCGCAGTGATTCACACCAATCTTGCCGATACTGCGGGGAACGCAATGATCTTGAGTCCTGACCCATTCTTTGATGAGTTGTTTCTTGGAGCTGCAACTCGTCGATTCGTTACGGCTGAAAAAATTGTTGACGCGGGGACACTCTCATCACATGGCCCCATTGAGCGAGCCACCATCCACCGACTCCTCACTGATCGAGTCGCTCCTGCTCGGCGCGGTGCACATTTCACCGCGAACGCTCCCGACTATGAGCGAGATGAGGCATTTCAGCGCCACTATGTCGCCTCCACGAAAACTCCCGAGGACTGGGCTGCATTCCAGGCACGATTCCTCGAAGGTAGCGAAACTGACTACCTCACAGCAGTCGATGCGTGGGAGTCGGAACAATGAGCACCTTTACGAGGGCCGATTACTGCACCGTGGCGTGTGCTGACACCTTTGCCCTTAGTGGCGAAGTCATGGTGAGTCCCTTTGGCTCAATTCCAGCTCTTGGCGCTCGGTTGGCGAAGTCAACATCGTCGCCTGACCTTGTGCTCACCGACGGAGAAGCGGCGCTCGTCCATGGAGTGAACCCACTGAACGCGCGAAGTAGCGATTTGATGCGAGAGGCCTACGTTCCCTATAAATCAATCTTCTCCGTGGTCTGGTCAGGTCGACGTCACGTCATGATGATGGCAAGCCAAGTTGATCGATTCGGAAACCAAAACATCTCAGCAATCGGCGATCATGACCACCCCAAGGCCCAACTCGTTGGCGTACGTGGCGCACCTGGCAACTCTGTCAACCACGCGACCTCCTACTGGATCCCAGTTCACAACAACCGAGCATTCGTCGACCACGTTGACGTGATCTGCGGCGTGGGCAACGACTCCGCGGCCCAAGCCGGTGCTGGCGCCACTCGCTTCCACGACCTTCGCCGAGTTGTGACCAATCTGGGAGTCTTTGATTTTTCGGGCCCCGATGGAACGATGGCCGTTGTCTCGATCCACCCTGGGGTAAGCCCAGATGAGGTAGCGAGTGCCACTGGATTTGTTCTCGCTGGCCTCGAAGGAGACGTTGCCGTCACTCGAGACCCCACAGAACAAGAGACTGCATTGATGGCCGAGTTAGATCCCAAAAACTTCCGTGAGAAAGAGGTCCCAAGTTCATGAGTGACGTGACACCACATCCAGCATTACGGACACGCTTTTGTGAACTCGTTGGCGTGAAGTACCCAGTCGTCCAGACAGGGATGGGCTGGGTCGCTGGTGCTCGCTTGGTTACCGCGACCGCCCACGCAGGGGGCCTCGGAATTTTGGCGTCGGCGACAATGACGCTTGATGAACTGAAAGAACAGATTGCTGCTGTTCGTTCAAAGACTGATGCTCCCTTTGGCGTAAACCTACGAACGGACGTAGCGGATATCGAAGCTCGCATCGCAGTCATGGTCGACGCAAACGTAAAAGTCGCAAGTTTCGCGCAAGCGCCTCGAGCCGACCTCGTCAGTGGGTGCAAAGAAGCCGGTCTTGTCGTGATGCCGACTGTTGGCGCCCGCCGACATGCCGAAAAAGTTGCGGAGTTGGGTGTCGATGCCGTCATCGCTCAAGGTGCTGAAGGTGGCGGACACACCGGACAGATCCCAACATCGCTTCTCACACCGGACGTGGTTGCTGGCGTCGGTAAAGACGTCTGTGTCATCTCAGCTGGTGGCTGGTCGAGTGGGGCGGGTCTTGTCGCCGCACTTGCCTTGGGGGCAGACGGCATCGCCATGGGAACGAGATTCCTCCTCACCACTGATAGCCGTGTTCCCGACGACGTCAAAGCCCAGTACTTGGCAACACCGGTGACTGGCACGGTTGTTTCAACCCGAGTTGACGGCGCGCCACAACGAGTTGTTCGAACTGATCTCGTCAACAAACTTGAGAAATCAAGTTGGCTGGCCAACCTCCCTCGCTCATTGAGAAGTGCTCACCAATTTCGAAGCGAAACCGGTGCCTCCCTCTGGTCGCTCCTCAAGGAAGGCCGAGCCATGAAAGAAGGAAGTGAACTGTCGTGGCCCCAGGTCGTGATGGCAGCAAATGCTCCAGTCATGACAAAAGCCGGGTTAGTCGATGGCCGCACCGACGTTGGCGTATTGCCAACTGGTCAAGTTGCCGGTGTGATCACTGAGTTGCCTTCAGTTGAAGAGCTCATGGGTCGTATCATTGGCGAAGCCAATGCGACGCTTGACCGCCTATCCCTTTGAGGGAGGCTCCTCGCCATTTGCAGTGAGAAGGCGCCACTCGACGCGTGTCCCTGATGAAAAACGAGCAAGGCCTTCATCGAGAGATTTTTGGTCATTCCCAATCGAGGTCAACAAATACGCCTGATCGAGGGCTTGTTGGCGAGTGAGTTCTCGAGCCATCCAGAGTGCTCGAAGAGTCCCTTGTGTCGCGAGTGCAGGTGAAGCAGCAATCGCCGTTGCAATCCCTCGAGCGTGTGCCATTAAGTCTTCGGGGCTTACGACTTCGCTCACTAATCCACTCTCCATGGCCCGCCGAGCACTCAGGCGCTCTGACGCACCCATGAGCGACATCCTGGCGAGATCGCTGAAGTTCATTCGGCCCATGAGCTGCATTGGCTCAAACGCCGCCGTCATGCCGTAGGTCACGTGAGGATCAAAGAACGTGGCACTCGACGAGGCGACGATGATGTCCGCTTCACCTAAGAGATAGAACGCTCCACCGCACGCAATGCCATTGATCGCTGCGACGACCGGCTTCCAAAGTTCATGGGCTTTTGGACTCATCGCGTGACCCGGGTCGTCGTACATAAACTCAGTGACGTAGCCATCGAGCAACTCTGAATCAGGATCAACATCCAAGACCGCTTCGGTTCGGTCGATTCCTGTGCAAAATGCTCGATCCCCCGCACCCGTCACTAAGAGGCAACGCACATCGTTATTACCCCGCAGCGATGCCCACAGCCCCGTCAACTCTTCGCGCATTTTGGCGTTAAATGAGTTCATCGCCTCCGGGCGATTCAAGGTAATGGTCGCTACGCCGTCAGAGATGTCAAGAAGAAGAGTTTCGAATTCAGCCATGTCCTCACCCTAGACCGGCCTCCACTGCTGAGCCACAAACATCGTCGCTCTTTGCCCTGTTCAAGAGTGACCTCTAGTGTGCAAAGGGTGCCACGAGAACGCTTCGAATCTTCATGTTGATCCCTGGCTCTCGACGCTCGAACTCCCCAACGTGGGGCTCTCCCCTCGAGGGCATCGCTACTCCCCCAGTGTTCGTTGCTGATCTTCACAGTGAGGACGACCGGGTTCGAGCATCTCAGCTTTCGACCTTGCCCTGTGTGGTCATCGGCACTTCCCCAGAGGCGCACGAGTTCCTCCTTGAGACACCATGTGATCTCTATGTCACTCAAGATGCAGAAGCACCTCGGCCTTGGGTGGGTGGTGGCGAAGAGACTCTTGAGCTCGTTCTCGCTTCGGTCATTTCGTCGCCTCAAGCCTCTGTGGTCCTCGTCCAACTCCTTCGCCTCGGAAGGACCCTGACCCGCTCGGACGCAGTGCTCGCTGAATCGCTCGCCTATGGGCTCCTCCAGCAAGGACAAGAGCATCTCGATTGGGTTACCTCACGAACTCGCCAGCCCCAAGAACCTCGGAGCACTGAGCCAGCAGTCCTTCTTTCACGCGACTCAGATCGGCTTCTCATCACGCTGAATCGCCCAGAGAAGAGAAACGCAGTCAACAGTGAGTTGCGAGATCTCTTGAAAGAAGGTTTTGATCTTGCTCTCGACGATAATTCCATTGAGAGTATTGAATTGAGAGCACATGGACCATCATTCTGTGCTGGTGGAGATCTCGAAGAGTTCGGCACCGTGGCAACTCCTGTCGTTGGGCATCTCATTCGCACTGGCCACTCATTGGCGCAATCGTGTTGCTCGTGTTCTGATCGCTTAGTCACGTGGGTCCATGGCGCATCCATTGGCGCAGGGATAGAACTCGCTGCATTCAGCTCTCATGTCACTGCAACGCCTGACGCCACGTTTTGTCTGCCTGAGTGTTCGATGGGGCTCATCCCCGGGTCGGGAGGAACGGCAAGTATTCCGTTTCGCATCGGTGCGCCACGCACCGCGTACCTCGCGCTCACCGGTCAGACCATTGATGCGCGCACAGCCCTGCGCTGGGGACTCGTTGATGAACTCAGCAACCCGGAGGGTACATGAACGCTCTTCGATCGAGTCATCTTGAAACTGAGACAGCACGAAGATGGCGTCTCTCGGGAGCACAATCCTTGACGGGACCTCAAACGACAGCGCTGCATGCACCTGACGAGCTTGTTGAGCGCATCATCTCGCTCGGAACAACATTTGACGAAGCAACTCGAAAACACGGGTTGACGACCTCAACTGATGCACTTTCGCTCATCACAGAGCGCGCGAGCGCCAATGGAACAACCCGGCAAGGAAAGCACAGCGTTGGTGGCGCGACAAAGATCGTGCCAACTGCTGATCACTGGATCGCCCTGAGCATGCCTCGAGAAAGCGACGTCGCGAGCATCCCCGCATGGGCAGCTCTACTCGACAGCAGCGATTGCCAAACACAAGAAAAACTCGAAGCAGTCCTTGCAACACAGCCAACGCATGCGGTTCTCGAAGCTGGTCGGCGTCTCGGTCTTGCTGTGGCAGCACTTGGAGAGATCGAGGCTCCCGAGCAACTGACGACCCGCCACGTCATTCCAAAAGACTCACGGCCTCCACTCCAGAGTGCTCACGCAGTCGTCATTGACCTTTCTTCGCTATGGGCGGGGCCGCTCTGCACTCGTCTTCTCTCTGAAGCTGGCGCTCACGTCATCAAGGTTGAAAGTAGCCAGCGGCTCGACGGTACTCGGCGAGCACCTCACAATTTCTTTCAACAGATGAATCAAGGAAAGGACTCCGTTGTTCTCGACTTTTCAACAGCACGTGATCTGGCGGAACTCCGTCACCTTCTCCTCTCAGCCGACGTCGTCGTCGAAGGATCTCGGCCTCGTGCGCTTGAGCAACTTGGATTAGATGCCGCGGAGATCATCAGGGATGGAAATGTTCGAGCGTGGGTCTCCTTGACCGGTTATGGGCGCAGCACCGACCTGCGAGAGCGGGTGGCCTTTGGAGATGACGCAGCGGTAGCCGGTGGCCTCGTGGCGTGGTTTCAAGAGCAGCCGTACTTTGTGGCAGATGCCATCGCTGATCCGTTGAGCGGATTAGTAGCGGCGACGGCGGTTCTTGAATCACTCGCTACCAGCGATGCGGTCCTCGTAGAGATTGCTCTCTCTCGAGTCGCCGCATGGATTGCAGGAAGAAACCCTCGCTCAGGTGTCTGGGAAGCGTCGCGTTCGAGTGATGTGGTGGCGACTGCATGAGCGCAGCGTCATCTTCGCCAGAATTCAATGACGAAAGGCCACTGATTCTCAGCAATGCTGAGGTTGAAGGTGACCTCGTTGACGTCATCATTCTCAACGGGATTGTTGACACGCTGGTCCCGAGTGCTGGCTCTCTTGCTCCAGGTGAGTTAGGAGACGCTCACAGGATTGACGTAGAAGGTAGTGCACTCTTGCCAGGCCTTCACGATCATCATGTCCATCTTCTCTCCTGGGCAGCGTCGCTCCACTCCCTGAACCTCGCCACCTCGCCTGTTCAGCCCAACCAACTCGCTGCAACAATCAGCGATGCCGACCGTTCCCTTGGGCGAGAAGAGTGGCTCCGAGTGACCGGGTACCACGAGTCCATGGGTCTCTTAGATCGAAAGATTTTGGATGAAATGAATCTGCAGCACCCAACCCGAGTCCAGCATCGCTCTGGAGCACAGTGGATTTTGAACTCACTGGCATGTGACATCGTCGGACTTGATCACGACCATGACGGACAACTCCTCGGAGCCGATGACTGGCTCCACCAACAACTCCCGCCTCATCCACTTGACCTTGAGCACGTGACTCACCAGCTTCATCAGTGCGGTGTCACTGGCGTGAGTGATCTCACGCCAACAAGTTCATTAGATCAGTTCGCTCCTCTTCTCACCTTTTCCCAGACAACGCCATCCCTCGACATCAGGGTCGCAAGCGACCCATGGCTTGCCTGCGACCCAGGAACACTCACGCCGCTCGTTCTTGGGCCAGTCAAGGTTTACATCGCCGATCACACACTTCCAGAACTCGATCAGGTGGTGGCCGCATTTTCAGCCGCCCGCTCACAACAGCGTGCGATCGCTGTCCACAGCGTGACTGAGATCTCGCTCGCACTTGCAGTCGCCGCCTGGAACCAGGTTGGAGCTCTCCCGGGCGATCGGCTCGAACACGGTTCCTTGATTTCAGATGCTGCAGCCTCTGAACTCGCCAGGCTTGGCGTTGGTGTGATCACCCAGCCAAACTTCATTGCTGATCGAGGCGAACAGTACAAAAACGACCTTGATGAGAGCGATCTTGAGATTCTCTATCGCTGCGCCTCGCTCGAGCATCTCGGCGTCAGTGTTTCCTTTGGGACCGATGCACCATTTGGCACCCCTGATCCTTGGTGGGCAATGGCCGCGTCAACAACGCGAGTGACGAAAAATGGCTCACTCCTTGGCGCCCATGAGCGCGTGCGCCACCATGACGCACTCTCAAAATTCTTGACACCACTTGAAGACCCCTTTGGGCAGATTCGTCGAGTCCAGCCCGGGGTGCGAGCCAATCTCTGCTTGCTGGACCGGCCTCTCCGAAATATTGGCGACAATCTCTCGAAAGATCTCGTTGCCATGACCTTGTTTGAGGGTTCGTTGGTGTACTCGGCCTAAACGACAACAAGCGCCCCTCGCAAGAGGAGCGCTTGTTGGACTTCAGTTGAAGTGTGTTCTTTAGCTTGGGCCATTCGGGAACTTGAGAAGCGCTCCCGCATCGACGCGAATCTGCTGACCCGTGATGTAGCGAGCCTCATCTGAGGCGAGGAACAACACCAGGTTTGAAATATCAACAGGCTCAATGTACGGAATTGGCATGGCCTGGAAATACGTAAACGCAGGGATCACGTCTTCAATGGTCGGGTTCTCTAGGTCAGGTCGAAAGACGCTGTAGAGCTCAGGGTTGTGAAGCAGATGCGTGTTGCAGTTCGTTGGGTGGACCGCATTGACTCGAATAAATCGATGGGCCAAGAACATCGACATGTGCTCGACGTACTGCACCAACGTCTGCTTTGACCATGCGTAGCCAGCGCCACCAGGGCCCATTGCTGAGTTGCCTGTGGTGTTGGGCATGAGACCTGCGGTGGAACCAGTAACGACGATGGAGGCCTCGTCGGGAATGTGCTTCAGCGACACAGCGACTGTGTTCATCACGCCAACTAAGTCAACATCAACAGCGTCCACAAAGTCCATGGGGTCTTGACCATTTGGCGTCATGGGCATAATTCCAGCATTTGCGACAACGATGTCGAGGCTGCCGAGTTGCTTGACACCATCATCGACGGCGTTGCGGAGTTCTTCACGCTCTCGCACGTCAGCTTGAACAGCGACGATTTGGCGTCCCAGTTCTTTCACTGCACGTTCGGTCTCTGCGAGGTCGTCAGGAGTTGAGAGCGGATACGGATTTGATTCGATTTGTCGACAGATATCAATTGCGATGATGTCTGCGCCTTCTTGTGCAAGACGAATCGCGTGGCTGCGACCTTGTCCTCGTGCCGCACCTGTAATGAATGCGACTTTTCCTTCTAAACGACCTGCCATGGTTCCCCCTTGTTGCTGAATGAACGTTGCTGATTGAACTATCACCGCTCAGGCTAGTGAGTCTCCTCCTCAAAGCACAAATAGAAGAGATGAGGGACTCAGAATCCCCAGAATATGAGGACCGTCGACTCCCGCTCCTCCTAGGAAGGCCGAGATGGCGAGGCGTTGTGGCGAACCTCGTCGAAGGGCATGTCCTTGTCAGCGGCGAACTCTCGAGGCATGCCGAGGACGCGTTCAGAAATGATGTTTCGCTGCATTTCGTTGCTTCCTCCTCCCAGACTGCCACCCTGGCGCATAAGGAACTCATTGCCAACCCCACCACTCGGATCCCCTTCGGCCCACGCACCGGCATGAGACCCAGCAATTTCGAGTGCAATGTCGTGGTGACGCTCGGTATTGGTTGCCATGAACAGACGTGGGATCGATCCAGCGGTCTCGGGAAGAGCTCCCGCCATGATGCCCTTGGTCGTCCGAGCGATGAGTTGATTTCCGACAAGATCAAGTGCTCTTGCTTCGCCGATGAGTTGGCGAACAGCTGGGTCCTGTGTGCTCCCCGTCGCGTGCGCAAGATCCACGAGGTCTCCTCGACCAGCACCTTGCGCTCCTCGATGACCGCTTGACCCACTGATGAATTTCGAACCCCCACCAACTGCGTCACGCTCGTGATACAGAAGTCGAGACGCCACCGTCCATCCGTCGTTCAGAGCGCCAACGATATTCTCTTCGGGAATCGCCACGTCATCAAAGAACTCTTGGCAGAACTCATTCCATCCATTCACCATCATGATCCGCTGTACTTCGATGCCCGGTTGGTGAATCTTAAGGATGAAGCATGTCAACCCTCGGTGCTTCGTCGCTTGACCATCGGTCCGAGCAAGACACAGGGCGTAGTCAGAACGGAACGCTCCTGAACTCCAAATCTTCGAACCATTCAAGATGTACACGTCGCCGTCTTTGGTTGCCCGGGTGACAAGGCCTGCTAAGTCAGAGCCACCAGAGGGCTCTGAAAGAAATTGCACCCACATCTCTTCTCCCGAGAGCATGGCGGGGATATGCCTTTTCTTCTGTTCTTCGGTGCCAAAGTCAAGCAAGGTCGCCGCCATGATGGCGAAGGTAGGTACGTTAAAGACAACAGGCATTTCGTAGGGTGAAGACTCTTGGTTAAAGACCGATTGATGTTCCCGTGAAAGCCCTTGTCCTCCGTATTCACGAGGAAAACAAAGACCAGCAAAGCCACCATCGAACAAAATGCGCTGCAACGCTCGGGCCTGAACGCACTCTTCGTCGTCAGCCATGATCTGATGGTTCGTGCGGCCATCCAACAGCGGCATCGACTCAGCAAGCCAAGCACGAGCACGCAGCCTGAAGGCTTCTAGATCTTCCATTTCAGCAAGGTTCTCAGGCATTGCTTTCCTCCAAATCAAGTCCACTCGCGATTCGTTCTCGCTGCTGTGCTGGCGATCCATAGAGCGATCGATCCTGCACGGCACGACGAAGATAGAGATGGAGATCGTGGTCCCATGTGACGCCGATTCCTCCGTGAAGTTGAACACAGTCCTGCATCATCCAGGGCACTCGCTCTCCAACGTACGCCTTGGCCACACTGACAAGCTCCTTAGAGCGGTCTGGTCGAGTTTCTGCGGCTTCCGCTGCAGCAAGAGACGTCGCCATAACGGCTTCAAGCCACATCTTCATATCGGCGAATCGGTGTTTCAGCGCTTGATACGAAGCCAGTGGCCGACCAAACGAGTAGCGATCGAAGGCATATTCAATGGTCATCGATAACACTTTGTCCATGGCCCCAGCCATCGACGCTGCCTGAAGAACGTTTGCCACTTCGACGCCGCGTTCCCACTGTTCAGTTGCAGCACCAACGTCACCCAGCACATTGTCACGACTGAGGACAACGTCATTGAACTCGACCATGCCAAATCGGCGGACAAGGTCGAGCCCATCGGCTTTGGTGACACTCACGCCAGGGGTGTCCGCTCCAAGAATGAAATGTGTTGGTTCGCCGTCGACTCGGGCAGTCACGACGAAGACGCCTGCGACATCTGCCGCTTCGACCGGGCCTTTTGTGCCAGTGAGATGAAATACGTCACCCTTTTTCACTGCTTCGAGCGTGGTGTCTTCTGGAAGCCACGACCCATTGGGTTCGGCAACACACCATGATCCAATGATCTCTCCATCGAGAATCCCTGGAAGATAGGCATCCTTCTGCGTGCTCGTGCCAACACGTGACAGGACGTCGGCGACCACGCTGGTTGTGACGAAGGGTCCAGGTGAGACCATGCGACCCATCTCTTCAGCGACCAGACTGAGGTCCACGAGACCTTGTCCTGAGACACTTCCCCCGCCGTCAGCCTCTGAGATCAGCATCGAGGTCCACCCAAGTTCGCACCCTTGCTTCCACCAACTACGAGGGAACCCTGCACCTTCGCTCTCGGCCCATTCTCGAACCGTCGTCAGTGGACAGGTGTCTTCCAAAAACTTCACGGTCGTCTCTCGAAAGAGTTCTTGATCTTCGCTTAGGTCAAAATCCACGGTTCATCCTTTTTCAAAATGTTTGTTCTCGCGACGCACTACTGGGTACTCACACCAAGATCCTTCGAAGGACTACTCGAAGATAAGTGGAAGCGTGTCGATCTGGCGTAAACCAAACATGTAGTTCAGTTCAGTACCAGGTGCGATTGAATAGTTCGGAATCCGCTTGTGCCATTCACGCAACGTCGTACGAAGCTCGAGCCGAGCCAAGTGCGATCCTAAGCAGCGATGCACGCCCGCACCAAATGACAGGTGCTTCGAGTTCCGTGAGAAGTCAACGACATCAGCATCTTCCAGGTGCCGCTCATCAGTGTTCGCTGATCCGAGCGAAATTCCAACAGAGTCACCCTTGGTCACTGGACAGCCACCAAGTTCTGTGTCTTGAATCGCAACTCGAGCAACTCCCGTGACGGGAGTTTCCCAACGGAGCATCTCTTCAACAGCAGACGGGATGATCGACTCATCGTTGACGATCAGTTGTCGCTGCTCTGGGTGTTGTGCCAAGTAGGCAAAGAAGCACTCCAGGGTGTCGGTCACTGTGTCGAGGCCCGCCAAAATGAACAGGAAGCAAATGCCGATGATCTCGTCCTTTGTCAGGCGACTTCCATCGACTTCAGCAGCCGAGAACATACTCAACAGGTCGTCTTGTGGGTTCTTAATTCTCTCTGCCAATGTCTCAGAGAAGAAGCGCTCAATTTCTGCGGCACTTGCTTGCTGCGACGCCTTAATTGCGTCCATGTCGCCGCCCGAAGGACGCAAGATCCCGTTCTTCATCCCAAGAAACATCTCAAGCTCAGATTCGGGAAGCCCTAAAAGGCGAAGGAACACCGTCGAAGGAAGCGGTTCTGCCAGGGCGGTCGTGAATTCACACGAACCTTGATCAATAAACGTATCGATGAGCCCGTTCACCATGATGGCGATGTCAGGTTCGATTGCATTCATGCGCTTTGGAGCAAAAATGGGATCGAGGAGCTTGCGGTATTTCGAGTGATCCGGTGGATCGACTTGCAGGGGAATCAGTGGAACCGTTTGCCCTAAGTCCACCGCTTCCATCGAGGAAGAAAACACGTCAGGGTGCTGCAGCGCGAATTCCACTTCTGCTCGACGCATGACTTGCACGCCACCGAAGCTTCCTGGCACGAGCGCAGCGAAGTCCCTCGCCGATTTGTAGACCGGTTGAGGATTTCGCCCAGTTTCTGGGTCCATGAAGATTTCTGAGTTAAAGGTTTCTGGACTCATTGTCCCGCCGATGATCGAAGATCTGATGCCTTTGTGGCGTGCCCGGTCTTCTCACCCTTGCTCTTTGAGCGAATCTCCACGTCATGCCCGCTAGCACGCTGACGAAGTGCGCCGACAGTCGCATCCTTTTTCGGAATGACCGAAAATGGGTCGTAGCTGAAGTGCTTCATTGCATTCTCGTGGGTCATTCGGTTGATGTCATGATCGGGGAGTTCGCCGATGTACTTCCAGAGTTGCTCAGGAGCAGTCGGCCACGTGGTGTCTGAGTGTGGGTAGTCACACTCCCAGGTGACGTTGTCCATGTTCAAGTAATCACGACTGGCGACACCAAAAGAGTCATCGATGAAGCACGTGATAATGTTCCTGTCGAAGATCTCACTGGGCAAGGAACTTCCAAAATCTTGACCAGTCCATGCGTGATGCTTTTGGTAGTTGTAGTCAATTCGTTCCTTGAAGTAAGGAATCCATCCGATGCCGCCTTCAGAGAGAGCAATCTTGAGATCTGGGAACTTTCGGAAGACCGGTGACCAGATCAAGTCGGCTGCTGCCTTCACGATGTTCATCGGCGTCAACGTGATCAGCACGTCGATCGGTGCGTCTTCTGAGGTGATAACCAACTCTGACGAAGAGCCGATATGCATGCAGACGGTTACATTCTCTTCGCTGCATGCCTTCCAGAATGGGTCCCAGTGATCTGAGTGCACACTTGGCCACCCGAGCTTTGAGGGGTTCTCTGAGAAGGTCACGGCGTGCGCGCCCTTGGCTGCGTTTCGCCGAACTTCTGCGGCCATAATTTCTGGGTCCCAAATGGCAGGAATAGGACAAGGGATAAATCGTCCAGGGTGCGTTCCGCACCACTCATCGACGTGCCAGTCGTTATAGGCCTGGACCATCGCTAAGGCAACGTCCTTGTCCTCGGTGCGAGCAAACAACTGTCCACAGAACTGCGGGAACGACGGAAAGCACAGTGAGCCCAACACGCCATTGGCGTCCATGTCTTTGACTCGCTCGTCAATGTCGTAGCAACCAGGTCGAAGTTGATCAAACGAAGTTGGTTCCATTCCATACTCTTCTGGTGGGCGACCAGCAACTGCGTTGAGTGCGATATTGGGCATGATTGCCCCTTCATAGGACCACGCACTTGTTCCATCTTCTCGAGTGAGAAACTTTGGAGCTAAGTCCACATACTTTGCGGGCAGGCGTCCCTCAAAAACGTTGGGTGGTTCGACGACGTGGTCATCGACACTCACTAAAATCATGTCCTCTACATCCAT
This sequence comes from Actinomycetota bacterium, assembly GCA_009699875.1. Classification (GTDB taxonomy): domain Bacteria; phylum Actinomycetota; class Acidimicrobiia; order Acidimicrobiales; family RAAP-2; genus CAIUMH01. The sequence continues at coordinate 1,365,709 of WLNI01000001.1, read as the reverse complement.
AGCGCCCTCATTTCTCAAGCTCCGAGACCCTTTTGACTCGCAGAATTTCTTGTTTGAGAAAAGTATCACGATCACCTCCGAAGCGACCATTCGAAGGCCAGATCTCCCTTCGGGGGCCCATTGGCCCTTGAAATCCCGATGTCGCTCGCGCCAGACCCTTTCGCCGGGTCCAGCCAGGACGCCTCCTGACGCTTGGCTTTGTGCTTTGGGCGCTCTAGGGGGCATGATGGCTCTTTGAAGCAACGAATCGCAGGGGGGATTATGACCGAGTCAAGTGTGCCGTTTCGCATCTTGCCTGAGCTCGACGAACGAAATATCCATTTTTGGCAAGGTGGCCAGAACGGACAGTTGACCTTTGTTCGATGTCAGGACTGTGGGTACTACCTCCACCCTCCAACGCCGATCTGTCCGAAAGATCTTTCAAAGAACTTGGCCCCTGAAGCAGTCAGTGGCAATGCCATTGTGGCGAGTTACACAGTGAACTACCAAGAGTGGCTTCCAGGCGTCGATGTTCCCTACATCATTGCGATCGTCGAGATCGTCGAACAACCTGAACTTCGTCTCACCACCAACATCATCAACTGTGACGTCGATGACATTGCGATTGGCATGAAGGTTTCAGTCGTCTTCGAACATCATGAAGACCCCCACGGTGACGTATGGCTCCCACTCTTTGAGCCGTCAGGAGAGAAGTAGAGATGGCAAAGAGTGATGACTTTATTGAAAAACGCTGTGCCGTCACCGGTATTGGCCAGTCTGAGATCGGGCGACGACTCTATCGTGACCCCTTAGAACTCACATTGGATGCATGTCTTGCTGCAGTTGATGACGCGGGGCTCACGCTCGACGACATCGATGGACTTTCGACCTACCCGGGTGCGATGGGTGGACCACAAGGATTCTCTGGCGCGGGTGCCTACGACGTCATCGATGCGCTGCGACTCAAAGTTGGTTGGTACGACAGTGGTGTTGAAACCTCTGGACAACTTGGCTCTGTCATGAAAGCTGTTCTCGCTGTAGGAGCGGGTCTCGCCAATCATGTGATCTGCTTTCGATCAGTGTGGGAAGGTTCCGCCCAAGGAACAGGGGGACGAGGTGCCCTCGGCATGGGCGGCGGAGGCGGTTCATTTCGAGCCTCGGGAGCACAACAGTGGACCTTGCCCTTCAATGCTGCGTCTGCGTCGTGTTGGATTGCGCTCTATGCACAAGCACACATGCATCGCTACGGGACCACCACTGAACAACTCGCACAAATTGCGATCAATGCCCGAAAGAACGCGGCACTCAACCCCAACGCCATCTATCGAGACCCCATGAGTCTGGATGACTACATGGACGCTCGAATGATCACGACGCCGCTTCGGCTCTTTGACTGTGATGTCCCCTGCGACGGTGCAACTGCCTTCATTATTTCTCGCCGTGAGCAAGCCAAAGATATGAAGCAGACGCCTGTCTACTTTGAGGCAATAGGGACAGCGATGCGGGATCGGCCAAGTTGGGATCAACTCGATGACCTCACTCGCATCGTAGGAGCTGACGCCGCTGAGCAGATGTGGTCTCGGACTTCACTGACACCCGCTGACGTCGATCTTGCTGAACTTTACGACGGCTTCAGCATCCTCACACTGCTCTGGATGGAAGCGATGGGACTCTGTCCCGTTGGAGAAAGTGGTGCCTTCGTCGAAGGAGGCGAACGGATTGCTCGTGATGGCGTTCTGCCCCTCAACACACATGGTGGACAACTTTCTGCGGGCCGCCTCCACGGCTATGGATTCCTCCATGAGGCCTGCGTCCAACTTCGAGGCCAAGGTGGCGAGCGTCAAGTCGCCAAGATTCCTTCCATCGCTGCAGTGGCGGCTGGTGGAGGAAACACCTGTGGTGCGATGTTGGTTACCACCAACGAATAATCGCCGTTAGGGATTTCGAAAGTTTGGCGTTCTCTTTTCCGCGAACGCCGCCATGCCCTCGGCCATCTCGGGTGAGATCGTTGCCATCGCTTGGGATTGACCTTCACGCTCAAGTGACGATGCTAAATCTGATTCGAACGTCGCATTCAGTAACTGCTTAGATAACCCGAGTGAGCGAGTGGGCCCCGATGCCAGCTTGGTCGCAAGTTCACTCGACGCATCCGCAAGCTCTTGTTGGGATGCGACATATTTGTAGGCCAAGCCAAGATCAACAGCCTCGTTGCCTTTGACGCCTTCTCCCAACATCACCATTGCTTTGGCTTTCGGGAGTCCGACCAGTCGAGGGAGGAGATACGCCCCACCTGCATCGACGACGAGGCCCCACTTTGCAAACGACCACACAAATTTTGATTGCTCAGTGACCAGCACAAAATCACAGGCCAACGCCAAGTGCGCCCCAGGGCCGACAGCCGTTCCATTCACTGCTGCAACCGTTGGCTTGTCGAGTTCCCAGAGTTCCCTAATAAATGCCTGGACGCCTACTCGCAATGCTTCACTGGTGGCACGAGGATCAAAACCATCTGCACCAGCTTTTGAGACTGTTGACGCACGCAGATCCATTCCCGCACAGAAGGCGTCGCCAACTCCGGTGATCAGGAGTGCTCGAACATTCGTGTCTGCACGAACCTCTCGGATGCGAGCAACAATTTCATCTCTCATCTCAATACTTAAGGCATTCTTTGCCTCAGGCCGATCAAGCACCAGTCGGGCCACGTTTTGGTCATCCACTGAGTAACGAATCATGCTCACAACGTAGGCCAAGTTCGAGCCAGAGTGCATATTTCTGGGCTGACCCCTTCCGGGTCATCGGCGGCGACCCTTTCTGAGGCACTAAGTTGCTCACGCAGTCCGCACAAAGCGCCAGCGAAGGAAGAGACATGACAACAGAGCAACCTCGAGAGTTCTTTGACGTCGTTCTCAACCAGCGAGCCTGTCGATCATTTGACCAACGAGAGGTTGATGACTCTCTCATCGAGCAGATCCTGACGGCAGCGACTCATGCGCCGAGTGCTGAAAATCTTCAACCGTGGGTCTTTCTTGTTGTCCGAGACGACGCACAGCGAGCACGAGTCGGAGATCTCACCCGTCGTGCATGGAACAGCGGAGGGAGAGAACACTCTGCCTCACGGCTCTCTCCCGAGATGATGAAAGACGTCGACCAGGGTGCTGAATTTGGAACGCAAGAAGCACCTGTCACGATCGTCCTCTGTGGTGACGCCACGATCGGCCTCGACATGACGTTGCCGTCGTCGGTCTTTCCGGCTGCACAAAATCTCTTGCTCGCCGCATCGGCACTGGGTCTCGGTTCAACCATGACAACCTTGGCGACAATGTTCGCTCAAGAGCTCTCGACTATTTTGGATCTTCCAGATTCAGTCCGGCCAATGGCAGTGATTCCTATTGGATGGCCCAAACGACCACTTGGTCCTCCGAAGCGACTTCCTCTCTCCGAGCGGGCCCACCGTGATCGCTATAACAATCCTTGGTAGGCGAGGAACTACCTCGGTAAACCGAGAATGCGATCTCCAATAATTGTCTTTTGAATCTCTGACGTGCCCCCGGCAATGGTGGCGGCTTTTGACCAGAGCCACTGATGCTGCCATTTCCCATCCATCGGGTTATTCCATGCCCCTTCCCAAAGTGGCGACGACTCTGCGACAACAAGCAGTGCCGCATTCGACAAGGTCTGGGTCATGTCGGCCCATGTCAGTTTCACGACGCTTGACTCAGGGCCTGGCTCAATCCCTTGAGCTAAGCGAGTCAACGTCCTCCAGTTATGGAGTCGCAGAACTCGAAGTTTGACCGCAGCATCGGCCAAGGCGTCGGCAACATCAGGGTCATCGATAGTGCCGAGTTGCTCGGCCAATGAATAGAGCTCCTCGAGATACACCTCGTGGACGACTTGTTCTTTGAAGGGAAACGTTGTTCCTCGCTCATGGGCCAGTGTGGTGTTGGCGACCGCCCACCCTTGATTGAGCCCTCCAACCAAACAGTTATTCGGCACAAAGACTTCGTCAAAGTAGACCTCATTAAATTCAGACTCACCAGTAATCGTCACGAGTGGTCTGATGTCAATACCTGGTGACTCCATATCGACCACCATGTAGGAGAGGCCTTTGTGTTTTGGAGCGTCTGGATCAGTTCGAACGATCGCAATTCCCCAACGAGCGAATTGGGCATAACTGGTCCAGACTTTTTGACCCTGCAAGACCCAACCGTCATCGCTTGCAATCGCTCGAGTACTCAGTGACGCCAAGTCAGATCCGGAGCCAGGTTCTGAAAACAATTGGCACCATATCTCTTGCGCATCCAAAATCCTCGGTAGCCATCGTTGCTTCTGTGCTTCGGTTCCATGAGCCAGCAGAGTTGGGCCAACGTGGTTAATCCCGTTTCTGTTGACAGGCTGGGGAGCTTTCGATCGCGCGTACTCCATGTTGAAGAGAGCAACCTGAATGGGCGTTGCACTTCGGCCACCGTATTCACTCGGCCAGTGAATCCCCACCCAACGATCTGCCGCCAACGTTGCCTGCCATGTTCTCCCCCATGCAAACTCTTCATCAATCGTTCGAAATGAAGGTATCTCCCCCACATGTGCCGTGAGCCAGAGGCGGATCTCTTCTTGGAACGCCTGGTCGTCGGGGGTGAGAGAGAGGTCCATACGATCTCTGTTTTACTCGCTCCTCAACGTCCCTGAACAATCAACCAGTGCGTTCGTCACGAAGCCGGGAGCGTGGCGGCCAGAGCCTTTAAGGCACTGCGGTCTGGTTTGCCTGCTGGGAGGAGGGGAATCTCTTGGAGGAGCACAATAAATTCTGGCGTTTTGAATCGAGCCACGCCGATCTCCGCGAACCACGCCTGACAGGTCGACAGTTCAAACGGCTCTGTCGTCACAACAAAGGCCACGACTTGCTCGCCAAGTCGCTCGTGGTCTCGGCCCACTACGACTGCATGAGTAACGTCAGGGTGTTGTTCAAGGGCTTGTTCAACTTCGGTTGCAGAAATATTTTCACCACCGCGAATAATCAGGTCTTTGATTCGACCAGTAATGACAAGCCATCCATCGCGCAGCACTCCAAGGTCACCACTTCGAAACCATCCACGATGAATGGCATCTCGAGTTTCTTGCTCATCAATGTAGCCAGTAAACAGTTCTGGTCCTCGAATCCACACCTCGCCTTCAACGCCGGGCTTTCGCAGGCGATGCGAAGAGGGATCGACCACTTTGATTTCGGTGGCTCCCTGGGCTCGACCATCAGTTTCTTCGCAGCGTTCCTGAGGATCATCATTTCGACACGTTGAGACAGTCGGAGCTTCTGTTGAGCCATAGCTCCGTTTCACGACTGCACCCATCTCTCGATGAGCACGCTCGATAAACGTGGGGCGTACTCCCATCATCCCGCTTGAGATCACTCGCATTGCTGCGACTTTTTCTCTTGAGAACGATGGTGCGTCCATAATCGCGTCGAACATCAATGGCGGACCAATCATGTAGGTGACCGCTTCGCTCGCCATGAGCTCAATTCCCTCATCAACACTCCATCGCTCCATCAAAACGACCTTCATCCCCGCCGCCCCGGGAACCAAGACCGCATTGAGAAGGCCAGAAATATGGGCAAGTGGAGCCGGCATCAACACTGCGTCGCCTTGGCCAAGTCCATGAACATGTGACATCGAGCGAGCTTTGTAGGCCAATCCTCGCTGTGAGTGCATGACGGCTTTGGGTCGACCCGTTGAACCAGAAGTAAAGATCACTGCAGCGACGTCTGTTCCCTTGGACGGGCTCGTCGTGACTGCTCGGCCGTGCATAAGTTCTTCAAATACTGAACCCTCGCCTCGGACCTTGAGAACATTTCCGATCTCACTCAGTGGCATCGACGCAGTCGAGAGAAGAACTTTCGGCTGGACACTCTCAATCATTGCCGTGACTTCTTTTCCTCCCATCTGGTGATGAAATGGCGCCGCTGTTGCACCGAGTCGCCAACACGCCCGATAGAGCACAATCGCCTCGAACCAGTTAGGCAACTGCCATGACACAACGTCACCACGTCGAATACCGAGTTTTTTTATACTTCCCGCCAGTCCTGCAACTGCATCTTCAAGCTCTCGTGCATCAATGCGACGGCTTCCATCAACGACAGCGGGTCCGGCCGTGACAGGCGAGAGCCGAAAAAGTTCATCAAGTATGGGAACGTCCCATGGCCCACCAGGTTGCAGGTAGTGAGCACGACGAGGTGCGCTATAGGTAGAGCGAAGTGCCATCAGGAGCCAAACCCTATCGGCGAAGCCCCGTGCATGGCTACTTCTCGACGCATTGTTGCCAAATCAACCCTCGGTGCTACGTTCGGTCACGTAACCCACCAACTTCAAGACAAGGGGCTCTTCGTGAGCGAACAACTCGACATGAGCGACAGCAAAAGCGAGTCAACTCTTCCTTTGCGACTTGGGCTGACGACCCCCGTGCTGAGCATGCTGCCATCTCTCGCCCCGGAGTGGGAGAAGGCCGGAACGATTGACGACGTCGTGAAGATTGCCACTTGTGCTGATCGCTTGGGCTACGACCATCTCACCTGCAGCGAACATATTGTCGTCCCGAATGATGTCGCCCAGGAGCGAGGAGGTCGCTACTTCGATCCTCTTGCCACTTTTGGTTATCTAGCGGCCATGACGACGTCGCTTCGATTCGCAACCAATGTCTTGGTCCTTGGCTATCACCACCCACTCGAGATCGCGAAACGCTATGGGACCTTGGATGCGGTGACCAACGGGCGACTCATCCTCGGATTAGGAGTTGGGACACTCAAAGAAGAGTTTGAGATCCTTGGTGTTCCCTACGACAACCGAGGCGCTCGAGCTGACGACGCACTCAAGGCACTTCGGGCATCGATGTCAACTCCCACCCCTACCTATAGCGGTGAGTTCTACCAATTCTCAGACGTCCTCCTTGACCCATGCGCCGTTCAAGACCCCGTACCTCTTTGGATCGGTGGCCAAGGGGCTCGCTCGCTTCGACGTGCCGTTGAATTGGGAGATGGATGGGCGCCATTTGGTCTCAAGGCACCCCAGATCAAAGAGTTGTTGCAAGATGCTCAGTCCACCCAGGCCTGGAATGAGCGGACTGAACCCTTAGAAATTGTGTTGCGCAATGGTCGTGCTCTCGATCCTGTTCGTGACAGAGACGGCGCAATGAAGATCGTGATAAACCTGATCGACACCGGAGCGACTGTGCTCCAATGCCACTTTGAGCACGACTCGCTTTCGCACTACCTCGAACAGCTCGAAGCGTTCGCGGAGGTCGTCAGCGACTATCGCTGAGCCAATCGTTAGTTCGTCGGAAGCGACGTCGCAATCGTTCTCCCCGTAAGCTCCTCAGATGCTTCCCACAGTCGACGTGCATCGCCCATATTTCGGCCGCGCCGACTCGGTGTTTCAACCACTGGATATTTGCCAACGATAAGAAACTGGGGACCGTAGAACTGGCCACCTTTTGCAGTCGGATCTACCGCTGCTCGAACCGCAGGAAGGGCCCCCAGCGCTGCTGACTGCGTCGTGCGAGGGACTGCGATATTCACGAGCTTGTTCGTGAGGCCATGGCCTTCCATCCCAAGGTCAGTATTCGACGCACCCGGGTGTGCCACGAGGGCTTGTGTGGGTGCATTTGGACCGAGTCGGCGTTGCAGCTCAGCGGTAAACAAGATGTTGGCGAGTTTGCTCTGGAAATATGCGAACCAACGGTTGTACGAACGTTTCTCAAACATCAAGTCATCAAAGTTCATCCAACCCGCACGATGACCCATGCTCGCCATGGAGACCACTCGAGAACCTGGTGTAGAGAGAAGCAGTGGCATGAGACCACCGGTGAGAACAAAGTGACCAAGATGATTGACACCCAGCTGCATCTCAAACCCGTCTTGCGTCTTCTCTTCATCGACAGCCATAAGACCAGCGTTATTGATCAAGAGATCAAGCGATGACTCTTCTCCAATAATCTTTCCCGCAAGTTCGTCAATAGAACCCATTGAGGCCAAGTCAACCTGCCGAACTTCAACAGAACCTTTGGGATTCCCTTCTTGAATCGTCGTTGCGGCAGCCTGGGCTTTGTCAGCGTTTCGGCACGCCAGAAGAACTCGAGCACCGTGATCAGCCAAGATCTTGGAAATCTCATAGCCAAGACCAGCATTCGCTCCTGTTACCAAGGCGGTCTTGCCGGCCAGGTCAGGAATGTCATTCGTGGTCCAGTGATCGGCCATCATGCTCCTCTTATTTGGCTCTCGGAAGTCCTAACCCTCGTTGGGCAATGATGTTTCTTTGGACTTCGCTCGTTCCACCATAGGTGGTCGCCCCAAGGGCAAAACGAAATGCGTAGTCCGCAGCTCCACCTTGAATTGCCGAGGGGTCTCCTTGGCTTCGAATTCCATCGGCACCAAGCAGATCGACAAAGTCACCGGACTGTCTCGTCAGGGCCTCAGAGGAGAAGAGCTTTCCCATCGATCCTTCAACACCTGGCATGCCACCGGTGTCGTGAACCCACGCACTTCTTCGACCCATCAGCGAACTGACCTCGTTTTCTGCGGCGGCTTTTCCCAAACGAGCCAAGACGTCAGGATCCTCTCTCCGAGGATTCCCATCATCATCGTGCGCTGAGAGTACCCACTCCTCCATCTCTTCGAGAAGACGGATCGACTCTCCACCTTGGGCACCGGATCGCTCAAAGGTCAGCCCGACCGTCATCACGTCCCATCCGCCATCGACTTCACCGATACGCATGGCGTCGGGGACCCTCACGTCGTTATAAAACGTCAGATTTGTTCGCTCGCCCGAGAGTGTTCTCACTGCTTGAATCTCAACACCTTCTTGACGGAGCGGCACCAAGAAGGTCGTCAGACCTTGATGCTTTGGCACGTCAGGATTTGTCCTCGTCAGCATGAAGGCATAGTCGCCTTCTTGGGCGTTCGTGGTGAACATTTTCTGGCCGTTGATGATCCACTCGTCACCGTCTCGAACGGCGCGTGTTTGAGCAGCGGCAACATCAGAGCCCGATTCAGGCTCTGTGAAGCCGAGGACAATGATGATCTCGCCTCGGAGTGCTCTCGGGAGGAACTCTTGCTTCTGCTCTTCAGTGCCAAGGTGTCGAAGAATGCTCGACACCATAATTGTGGTCCCCACTCCATAGGTGGGTGCACCTGCTCGCTGGAACTCTTCGGAAAATGCGAGCATCTCCATTGGGTCACGGCCTTGGCCGCCGTACTCAACTGGCCAGCCAGGGGCGAGCCAACCTTTTTCAACCAGTGCCTTGTGAAAGTCCCAGTTGTGATGAACACCAGTTTCATGCATCGTCTCTTTGACCTCGGGCGTGAAGGCTTCAGCCAAAAATGCTCGAGCTTCCTCTCGGAAGATGTCGCTTCTCTCTCCCAATGTGAAATCCATCGCTATACCCCACTCTCAATTTTTTTAAGTCGTTCTGATTCTGCGCGCGCAAAACTCTTGCTCGGCTCTCCATAGAGTGCCGGCCATGCTTTCGCTCGACGGAAGAACAGTTGAATGTCGTACTCAAGCATGAAGCCATAGCCACCGTGATAATGCAACGCGCGATAACTCGCCTCTCGAGCTGATTCTGTCGAGAAGCCAAACGCCAATGCCGCAAGTTCTCGTGTTCGCTCTGGCATCACGTCAGCAGACCATGCTGCTTCTCTGGAAAGTAGCTTGCTGCCATCCATCGCTGTCGCCGCATCGGCGAGGCCGTGTGAGATGGCCTGGAACGAACCAATGGGGACACCGAATGCTTTTCGTTCTTTGACGTAGTCAACCCCGATCTCGATGGATCGCTCACCAATCCCCACCAGCGCATTCGCGAGGAGAAGAAACCACTCATCGAAGAGCATCTCAAACGCGTCCCTTGCCTGGGCACCTGTCGAGATCACCTCAACATCACCACCAAGCGAGACGTCAGCAACGGGCATGGAGCCAAGGTTTTCAATGATGACTCTTTGAGACGTGCCCCCGACGCATATCTTGTCGCCATCAAGAAAGATCACTCGATCGGCAATCGCCCCTGCAGGAACCATCTTTAAAGATCCGTTCGTTGGTCCATGGAGTGCAACGGTCGTGAGAGCCTCGCCGGCCAGTGACGCACGAAGCAGTTCTTTCGCCGGCTCGCCGAGTCGAGCGAGAAGACGAAGTGCGACTTGTGACTCAAAGAGGGGTGCTGCTCCTAAGGCTCGACCATGTTGTTCTGCGACAAGTGAAAGATCGAGCATGGTGGCTCCCCATCCACCTGAGGACTCATCGACCGCCATCTCTAAGGCACCGATCTCTTTGAGATGGTCCCAGAGTTCTTCGTCAAAGCCGAGAGGCTCCGCTGCTCGGACTCGCTCGGTTGAGGACTCCTTCGTATAGAGCGATGAGAACGCATCGATCAATTGGTCCTGCTCCGCCGTGGGATTCAAATCCATGCTGTCTCTCCCCTTCTGCCCCTGGACTTGTCGGACGCCCAGAATCTGAACGATACTGCCGGGACGCACTCACGCCAATTTGAGTAAACCGAGATGACTGGGGGAATTATGAATGAGATGACTGGAATGCGAATCTTGGTCGTAGGGGGATCCTCAGGGATCGGGCTCGAGTCTGGCCTGCAGGCCGCAAGGGCTGGGGCCAATGTCGCCTTCGCCGCCCGTCGGACCGAACTGCTTGATGAGGCGGTGGCAGAGTGCGGCGAGTCAACAATTGCTCTTCAATGTGACGTGCGCGACCCCCAACACTGCTCAGATGCCGTCGAGAAGGCAGCCAAGCACTTCGGTGGACTTGACGTCATTCTCTACTCAGCGGGGACGTCTCCTCTCAAGAGAATGGGCGACGCCACTCGTGACGTCTGGGCCGAAGTCCTCGAGACAAATGTCATCGGCGCTGCCCTTGTGGCACGAGCCGCTCTCCCTCACCTCCAAGCAAGCAATGGTCGTTTGATCTTGTTGGGTTCAAGTTCAGTTGGTCGACCATACCCAGGTCTTGTCCCATATACGACCTCGAAAGCAGCGCTTCATGAGCTCGCTCGAGGCCTGCGTGGAGAGTTCCCATGGCTTCGCCTCACCACGTTTATCGTTGGACCGACGATGACCGGATTCGCAAACAGTTGGGATCCAGAACTCTTCGGCGAGCTCCACGCTCGCTGGTCGGTCGAAGGCTACGCCGCCGGAGCAGCCCTGACGGTCGAGGAGATGTCCGCTCAGGTCATTCGAGTCATGAACAGCGGTGCACGAATCGATGAGATTACCGTGATGCCTGACGAACTCCCTCCCAGTTAGAGGGCGAAAAACATTCCCGGCTGGAGTTTTTAAGGAAGATAAGGATACGATCAGCACACGAAGTTGTAGAAGGGGGAATCACCATGACGAGTCCAACAATGAGTAATTCAGCAGCAGAGTTCGACCCATTTTCCGAGGAGTACTTCAATGGGGCCTACGACCTCTATCGGACAATGCGAGATGAAGCACCGGTGTACTTCAGCGAGAAATACGGATTCTGGGCACTCTTTCTCTACGACGATGTCTGTGATGCGCATCGAAATTGGCAGACCTTTTCAAGCGCCCACGGTGTTGACCTTTCGACACTGAGTAAAGATCCCGACCTGATCGCTATGTACCGCTCCATCATCATGATGGACCCCCCAGAGCACGACCGCCTGCGAAGCCTTGTCAGTCGTGTCTTTACCCCACGTGCCATCGGTGCCTTAGAGCCCATGGTCCGAGAAGTCATCCAGTCGTATTTGGCTCCCTTTGATGACGCAGAGTCGTTTGATGCGGTGGCTGACTTCAGTGCTCCGTTCCCTGCCGAAATTATCTGTCGCATGCTCGGAGTGCCTGATGGTGACAGCGACAAGATTCGCCACTGGATCGACCTCACTCTTCATCGAGAGCCTGGCCAGATGGACCCCACCCCTGAAGGAGAAGCGGCATCTCTCGAGAGTGGTATCTACTGGTACGAGCTTGTCCAGGAAAAGCGGAAGCACCCTGGGGACGATATGTTGACTCGCCTCACTGAAGTCGAAGTTGAACGAGACAACGGCGAGATGACCAAACTTGACGATGCAGAGATCGCTGGTTTTGCCACCCTCCTTGGTGGTGCGGGTGCAGAGACCGTGACCAAGCTGGTCGGCAACGCCGTCTACCTCTTTCACAAGAACCCTGGTGAATACGCAAAGATCATTGACGACCCAGGCAAGATCGGGCCAGCTGTTGAAGAGACACTTCGCTACTACCCACCGTCTCAGTACCAGGGCCGATACTCGGTGAAAGAGTCGACCTACAGCGGCGTCACCATCCCGGCTGGCCACCCTACGATTCTTGTGTCTGGCTCAGCCTTGCGAGATGAGCGCTTCTACGATCAACCAGACGTTTTCAATATTGATCGACCACCAACACTCCAACTCGGCCTCGGCTACGGCATCCATAGCTGTCTTGGTGCCGCGCTGGCCCGGATGGAAAGTCGGATTGCCTTTGAGGAACTTTCAAAGCGTTGGCCATCGTTTGAAGTAGACGAGGAAAAGTGCGTCCGAGTGAATATGTCAAACGTGGCGGGCTTTGGCAGTGTGCCGGTTCACCGAACTCGCTGAGTCGTTTTAGAGAACCCTGGAATCTTTGCCTTCCCAGTATCGGTCTCTCACGATTGATTTATAGAGCTTGCCGTTATCAAGACGTGGAAGTTGTGCGTCAAAATCAAAACTCCGTGGAACTTTGAACTTGGCCAGTCGCTCTTGACACCACGCTCGAAGTTCTTCTCCCAAGGCATCGCCCATCTCATTTGGTTCCATCGGCTGTACGACTGCTTTGACCTCTTCGCCTAACTCCTCGTTGGGAACTCCAAAGACGGCCACGTCAAGGACTTTCGGATGTGCCAGGAGCACGTCTTCAATCTCTTGGGGGTAGATGTTGACCCCACCGGCAACGATCATGAAGGCTTTGCGGTCAGTGAGGTAGAGGTAGCCATCCCCATCAACCCGACCAATGTCCCCCAGACATCGCCACGTGGGGTGATCTGGGTGCTCGATGGATCGGGTCTTTTTCTCATCACCGTGGTAGGCGACGCTGCGGAGTGAATCTTCGAAGTAAATCGCTCCAGTTTCGCCAGTTGGAAGTTCGTTCCCGTCCTCATCACAGATGTGAACGATTCCTCCACGACTGGGTCGACCAACAGAACCTTTGTGCTCCAGCCACTCCTCAGACGTGATTGCCGTGCTCCCAATATCTTCGGTCCCGGCGTAGTACTCATGAAGAATTGGCCCCCACCAATCGATCATCTGCTCTTTGACATGAACGGGACATGGTGCAGCCGCATGGGTCGTGACTCTTTGACTTGAGAGATCAAAACTCAATCGCACTTCTTCAGGGAGCTTGAGCATGCGAATAAACATTGTGGGAACCCACTGACTGTGGGTCACTCGCTCTCGTTCAATGAGTTGCAGCGCCAGTGTGGGATCGAACTTCTCCATCACGACGACGGTGCCACCCACACTTTGCACCGCCAGCGACGTCCGAAGAGGGGCCGCGTGATAGAGCGGGGCGGTGTTTAAAAAGACCATGTCTTCGCCGAAGCCATACTGATTTGAGCTGTGTTGGCCTATCTCCCACTCTCCGAGTGGCGAGTCCTCTGGCGGGAGAGGGAACTTGATCCCTTTTGGTCGCCCGGTGGTTCCCGAGCTGTAGAGCATGACGAGGCCTCGCTGTTCACTCTCTAAGGGATCGAGTGATTCATGAGCAATCGTCTCTTCGTAGGACTCATAGCCATCGACCGTTCCGTCGACCATGAACCGTCGCTCTACCAAAGGGGTCAATTCCCTGACCGACTCTGCGACCGACGCCAGGGACGCGGTCGTGATCAAGACTTTGGCCTGTGAGTCATTGACGATGTAGCCAACCTCTTCAGGCGTCAGATGAGCATTCACCGCCGTGATGTAGAACCCTGAGCGCATGCCCGCCCAGACGATCTCGAAGTAGCGAGCATGGTTTTCCATCATCACTGCGAAGTGATCACCAGGCTTCAACCCACACCCGCGAAGCACTCGAGCGAACTGAATCGAGGCGTCATTGACGTCCTTGTAGGTCTTGATCTCCCCGCTCTGTCCCATAATGACCGCGGGACGATCAGGCGCAGAGGCGGCGTAGGTACCGACAAACATCAGATTACCTCGATGGACTCGCTATTTCTTCTTGGTTGGAATCGGTCCTTCAACTTCAGTTGGGACCGACACAAGAATTGGCGGTGGGTTCTTCCAGTCAGCAATTCCGTCTTCAGGTACGGCCACCGGATACTTGTTCTCGTGAACCTCAGCCCAATGTGAGTGATTGAGTTGGTGAAGGGTGAAGCATGCTTGCAACGAGTTGTAAAAGCCCATGTTGTCAACCGTCTGGTTGACCGACTCTTTGATCAACAGTGCAGTGACCGTTGGCAACTCTGCGATACGACGGGCATAGGCCAAGGTCTTCTCTGAAAGCTCATCGTTCGGGAACACCTTGCTGACCATTCCTAATCGGTGCGCTTCGTGAACATCGATCGCGTCTCCAGTCAACATCAGCTCCTTTGCCCGGCGAGGACCGAACTCCCAAGGGTGACCAAAGTATTCAACGCCGCACATGCCAAGGCGGGTTCCCACCACGTCGGCAAAGTAGGCGTCTTCCGCTCCAACAATGAGGTCGCATGCCCACATCAGCATGAGCCCTGCCGCAAAGACCGTTCCTTGTACTTGAGCGATCGTGATCTTTCGAAGATTCCTCCATCGCAACGTGTTCTGGAAGTAGTAGTGCCACTCTTGAAGCATCCGAGCTTCTGCACCTTCTCTTGTTCCTCCGTCGATCCCACTCGTACGATGAGTTGTTCGCTCTTCCATGGCTTTTGCAGAACCCATGTCGTGGCCAGAGGAGAAGAGTGGGCCAACGCCACCAAGAATGACGACTCGTACGTCATCGTTCTCTTCCGCTCGGCGAAATGCGTCGTCGAGCTCTACTAACAGCCCTCGGTTCTGCGCGTTCCTTGTGTCTGGTCGATCCAGAAGAATTCGAACCACTTTTCCTTCTTCAAGTTCTTCGTACTGCAGAAATTCATAGTCCGGCATTCTTCGGTCCTCTCATTGATTGGTGACTTCGTCTTTACTTTTGGTTGTCCAACACCTTGGTGTGGCGCCCTTAGATTTCTTTCGCTCCCTAGGGTAGACCGAGACCTTCTCACAATGCGAAGTGAGTGGATTCTTGGCCGTGGCGTCTCGCTATGTGGGGCCACGTTCCTCATCAGGCCCGTCTCGCTCTGCGATCAGGGCGGCTCGATTGAGTTTCATTGCCTCACTTCTTGGAAGGGAGACCACGAACTCAACGGTCTTCGGCACTTTGTAGGGGGCAAGTCGCTCTTTGGCAAAGCCAATGACATCTTCAGTGCTCGGCGGCATGGCGTGATCGGCTGGTTGGACAATGGCGTGGACGCGCCGTCCCCATTCGGGATCTTTCAACCCGATCACCACGACGTCCAAGATCTCAGGATGTTCGCTGAGCGCGGACTCAACTTCAGCGGGGAAGACATTGGCAGCGCCCGTGACAATCATGTCAACCCGGCGATCTGCCATAAAGAGGAACCCTTCTTCATCGAGCCAGCCCAAATCACCCACCGTGACAAAGCCGTCATCGGTTTGCGGCATGGGGGCCACGTTGTCGCCGATGTACGTACCCGCGGGGCCGGTGGGAGTTCGCATATAGATGCCTCCGACTTCACCTGCCCCAAGTACGTTTCCTTCGTTGTCGATGATACGTAGTTCAGTCTCGGTAAAGCCCCGGCCGAGCGTGCCCAGGTGTTCGAGCCACTCGTCACCTCGACACGTCACCAAGCCATGCATTTCAGATGCGCCGTAGCTTAGGTAAAACTTCTCAGGCCCAACGAGCTCACACCACTTTTTTCCAAGCCAAATAGGGAGTGGCGATGCTCCTTGCTGAACCCAGTCAAGCGAAGAGAGATCTCGCTCTTCAATCCCTGGAACTTGCACCAAGCGTTGCAACATCGGAGTTGCTGCAATGAATCCCGTGACCCGATATCGCTCAATGACGTCCAAAATCTGGGCAGCATTGAACTTTTCAAGCAGCACAATTGCGTCACCGGCCATTAAGTTTTTTGTCGCTGTAAAACCATTGGTGTGATACAGCGGTGCGGGAACTAAGAAACGCTGCGGCTGTGGAAGTGGGCCGTACGTTTCGACGACCAGATTCGAAGGACTCCCCAAGAAATAAAGTCCTGGGGTTTTGATCATCACAACTTTGGGAGTCCCAGTGGACCCCGAACTACACACTCCCCAGCCCCGTGGCGGCGTGACGTCAGCAAGTGGCTCGGTGGATGCTGAAGCCGCCTCGACGAAGAGGTCACTTTCTGGGTCATCAATAACAAGGACTGGCTCCATCGTCGCCAAGACTCTGCTTCGCTCCCACTCTGGCAAGTCCCAGCGCATCGGGACTGGCACCGCCCCTACCTTCCAGATTGCAAAGCAAGAGATCAGATGTTCTGGGGAGTTCTTCAAACTGACGGCGACGATATCGTCAACCTTGACACCTCTGTGTTGAAGAACATGAGCAAGCGACGTCGACACCTCGTCGAGTTCCCGCCAGCTCACCAGCCGATCATCACCCTCTAAGGGGATGAAATAAATAGCGGTGCCGTCGGGATCGAGTTGTGCAATGTCGTGAATCTGTGTCCCATATGAAACACCTTCACCTGTCATGACCATTGTCATCGAACTCGAAACCCCACTTTCTTTCCACCGAAGAATCGACCCACGTTCTCACACACAGTGCTGATTCGTCCATCTGAACGATCGAGCCGAACTCGAGACAGGATTCGTCAGTCTTCGACGATGGAGATGGCGATCTTTGGACACGCACGGACGGCCGCTTCGACCTTGTCTCGAAGCTCTTCAGAGGGCTCCTCTTGGAGGACGTAGAGATAGTCATCATCTCTCACCTCAAAGACTTCAGGGGCCAGCGCCATACAGAGTGCATTGGACTCACAGAGATCAAAATTCACAACAACTTTCATTGTCTGAAGTGTACAGATTTCTCACTTGGTGCGTCACTCATAGTTTCGGGTACCGTGTCTCACCGGAGAGTCCCACAAAGGAGAGAGAATGATCCTCGAACGTAGCCAACACGGTTTTGTCCAAGTCCTAACGCTGAATCGCCCTGAAGCAGCAAATTCACTGAACCCTGAACTCATTGGTGAACTGACAAAGGCCTTCACGGAGATAAGCACCGACGACGCCACACGGGTTGTCGTCGTCACTGCAGCTGGCGAGCGAGTGTTCTGCGCGGGAATGGATCTCCAAGCATTTGCCGCAAGCTCTGGCGAGTCGGGTCCTTCGACTGACGCAAGTTCAAGCGACGCGTCTGAGTCCAAAGGGTTCAATTTCTTCGGACCAGACTTTAAAAAGCCAGTGATCGCCGCCGTCAATGGCGCCGCAGTCGGTGGTGGTTTCGAGCTGGTCCTCAACTGTGACCTTGTCGTTGCCTCAGAGTCCTCTCGCTTCGGTCTCCCAGAAGTAAAACGTGGCCTTCTCGCAGCAGGTGGAGGAACACTTTTGGGTACTCGAATTCCACTGGCCATTGCCTTAGAGATTGCGCTAACCGGGGAGTTCATTTCTGCGGCACAAGCAGCTCAGTGGGGACTCGTCAATCGAGTGGTTGCACCAGAGCAACTCATCGAATCCGCACTCGAACTCGCTGGGCAGATCGCTGCCAATGCGCCATTGGCCATCCAGACCACACGAACACTCACCCGACGGGCGGTCGAGACCGACCCCTCGAAGGGATGGGGAACTCCCGCTGAACTTGGTGTGGTCTTTGGAAGCGAAGACGCTATGGAAGGCGCCATGGCATTTATGGAGAAGCGATCGCCTAACTGGAAGAGTCGCTAGTCCAAAGGAGACATCACCGACCACTATGGACGTCCAACGAGTTGAGATCGAAGGTTTCGAAGGTATCAAACTCGTCGCGGATATTCGAGGGAATCCAGATGATCCACCTGTTCTCTTTCTCCATGGTGGCGGACAGACTCGCCACGCCTGGGGCCGCACCGCTGAAGCGGTTGCTGAGAACGGCTGGCGCACTGTCAGCGTTGACCAGCGTGGCCATGGTGACTCTGACTGGTCGAGTCGAGGTGACTATTCCTTCACGGCCTACTGCGCTGACACCCTGGCAGTTGTCGACACATTAGAAATCCCACCGGTCCTTGTTGGAGCGTCACTTGGCGGCATGGCCTCGATGCTGGCCGAAGGAACCAGTGATCGTGAGGTCTCATCTGGACTCATCTTGGTTGACATCACGCCCAAAAGTAATCCTGACGGCATTAATCGAATACGAGTCTTTATGCAGTCAGGCCTCGAAGGCTTCGCCAGTCTTGAAGATGCTGCTGAAGTGATCGCGGCGTACACGCCACAGCGCGAGAAGCGGGTAAACCCCGAAGGTCTCAAAAAAGTATTGCGGTATCGAGATGGTCGCTGGTACTGGCACTGGGATCCCCTCTTCATCGGACATGGTCGAACTGAAGTGATCCCAGATCGACTCTTTGGTCTTCTCGACGTTGCCATGAGCAACATTGATGTTCCGACCATGTTGGTCCACGGCCGAGAAAGCGACGTCGTCGACCAAGCCAGCATTGACGATTTTCTTTCCCGGGTTCCAGACGCCAAGGTCGTCAGCGTCGCTGGAGCAGCGCACATGATCGCCGGGGATAAAAATGATGCGTTCTCACAAGCGGTTCTTTCCTTCCTCGAAGAGGACATCCGGCCCACACTTTCATCATGACGAAGCGTATCGATGTTGGGTTCTTTTCGATTTCACACAGCTCCGACAACGGAGATGATCGCGACTATCTCGAGTGGCATCAACTCGATCACATGCCAGAGCAGTATCAAATCCCTGGCATCGTCTTAGGCCAGCGATGGGCCTCAACTCCAGCATGTCGGGCAGCTCGATTTCGCCAACACAGTTCGTGGGCAAACGTCAATAATCTTGTTTGCTACTTCATGAGTGAACCAGTCGATGAAACCATTGACGAGTTCATGGCCCTCGGTGCAGCTCTTCGAACCGCTGGGCGATTTCCCTTTGCGCTTCCCCCTGAATTTGTGGGGGGCATGCGCCGCACTGCGTCCATTGCCTCACCAGATGCGCTCGTTCTTGCTGACGTGATTCCATTTCGACCCCACACCGGCGTCTATCTCTTGGTCGAAACACGAGAGACGCCTCGTGAGTCGAGTCAGAATGACAGCAGCGACCAAGAGCACCGCCTTCAACGTCTCACTGACGTCCCAGGTGTCGCAGGCGCATGGTCATTTACCAGCGACCCAGAGCTCCAGCGATCAAACTCAACTGTTGGCGTCTTCGACATCACCCTTTGTTATCTCGATGCGGAACCCATAGGTGTCGCCCACGACCTTGAACACGCTCTTGAGGACCACTGGACGCCTCCGGGTTCAGAACTGATCTTCGCCGGGCCCTTTGAGGCAATCACCCTGTGGGACTGGGAGCGATTCGGTCCGAATCAACAGAGCTAGCGGCGAGCGGCAAACGTCAGCATTGACGTAGCCACATGGAGGTCATCTGCGCCATGGTCGTAGACGTCAACCCGAACGACGGCACTTCGACCGCCTCGTCGAACAATGGTGGCTAACGCTCTCACAGGGCCAACTCGTGCACCTTCGAGATAACTCACGTGCATCTCACTGGTCGCTGTCTGCTTGTAGGCGTTTTCTCCTCGAAGAAGTGCGGTTCCTGCCACCATGTCAATGAGTGTGGCCAAGAGGCCGCCTTGCAGCGCGCCAGAGCTGTTGATCACCTTGGGGGTGACTTCCATCTCCATCGCCCAATCCGCGCCTTCGACGTCAATGACATCCCATTCGAATGCAGCGAGCGCGTGACCAGGATCCAGTTGAAAACTTCCGTCTTCTTGCCGAGGCGTTTTCTTGATTTCGTCGCTCACTAGGTTAAGAACTAGCGAGGACTCTTTGGACCGAATCGAATCGCACCATCAAGGCGAATCACTTCACCGTTGAGGTACTGGTTCTCGATCATTGACTGCACGAGCTGGGCGTACTCTGCTGGTTGACCCATGCGCTTGGGGAATGGAACAACTGGGCCCCACATCTCTTCGAGCATCTCCGCTGGCATTCCGTACGCAGGCGTCATAAACGTTCCAGGCGCAATGGTAAGGACTCGAACGCCAACCACTGCCAAGTCTCGAGCTGCGGTCAATGTCATGCCGATAACGCCGCCCTTTGCAGCGGCATAGGCAACCTGTCCGATCGTGCCTTCGTAACCAGCAATCGATGCGGTGTTGATGATGACACCTCGTTCGCCACTTTCCAATGGCTCTGACTTTGAGATTGCGGCCGACGAAAGTCGAAGCACGTTAAAGGTACCAACGAGATAGTGATCGATTGTTTTTTGGAAGTCATCAAGTGAGTGTGGAATTCCATCTGACTTCAAGGTTCGTCCACCTCCACCAAAACCACCGTGAACTGCCACAGCGATACGGACGGGTCCAAATGATGCAGCTTTGTCGAGGGCACTGTTCACCGAGTCTTCACTCGTCACATCTGTTTCGACGAAGGCCACGGATGAACCAAGCTCGCTTGCGAGTGCTTCGCCCTTTTCTTTGGCGAGGTCGGCAATGACGACGCTGGCTCCTTCGGCAACCAGTCGACGAACTGTTGCTTCACCGAGTCCCCCGGCTCCACCTGTGACTATCGCTGCTGATCCCTTGATATCCATTGAACTCCCCTGTCGTGTTGATCGATTCGGCGCCAACACTAACGACACCGCCCAGGAACGACAAATCAGGACTCGTGATCATTTCTCAGGCCTTCTGGCACATCTGCCATTTATGAGAGGTGGGTTGGCGAAAACAGCCCTGCGTGGAGTTGAATATGGGTAGTGGTTAACGACTGGGCGCAATACGCCACCATCGGAGGGATACCAATACCGACAGCCCCGGATCTCGCGCGCATGCACAGCGACCGGATGCGCCTTCTCCAAGAACAGCTTGAGGGTCATGGTCTTGACGGGATCGTTCTCTTGGGTTCAAGCGGTGTTGCCTACGCCACAGGAGCACAGACTCCTGCTGACGACAGTGGACGAGCCGGGCTCTTTCGATCCGTCGCCATCGTGGTCAAGGGGGACACTGACCCCTTTCTCTACAGCGTCGCCTGGGACGGGGCTCCAGAACGCTTGCCATCAGATCATCTCTTTGGACCACTTTTTCCTGATCTTGACGACGGTATTGACGCAATGCGCGACGTCATCCATCAGCACTTCAAGCTTGGTTCTCGAGTTGGTGTGGACGAACAAACGCACCCGATGCTGCGTGCCCTTGGCGACTTCGAATGGATCGATGCTCGTCCAGTCATGAGTGCGTGCAAACTCCACAAGACGCCCGATGAGATCTCGGCGATCCGGGCCGCACAGTTCATGTCTGAAGCAGCAATGGATGCGACCCGGGCGATGCTGCGACCAGGAATCCGACAAACTGATCTCACTGCTACCTATCTTCGCAACGTCACCGAATGTGAGGGGACGTCCCTCGCTCTCGACCCTATTTGGCAAGTCATGGAGCCAACACGAGCAGCAAACCCCTGGACAACGCATGGTGATCTCGCCTACCCAACGACCTCGACTGATCGCATCTTGCGAGAAGGCGACATCATTTGGGTCGATGCAGGAACCACTTACTACGGTCTTTCGTCAGACTTTGGTCGAACATGGATCACGAGCCTTCATCCAACCCCAACTACTCGACAGGCAGCTCAGTTTGAGCAGTGGTGCGCGGTTGTCAATGCTGCACGCTCACTCGCCAAGCCTGGCGTCACTGGTCTTGAACTCTGCCGTGCTGGCATCGCCGCAAACGACGGCGTCAAGCCTTGGTTGGAGCACTTCTACCTTGCTCACGGCATCGGAACAGATAGTGCAGAGATGCCACTGATCGGCACCGACTTAGGTGAACAGTTCGACGAGAAACTGGTGTTAGAGCCCGGAATGATTCTTGTCTTCGAACCGGTGATTTGGGACGAGGGTCACGGGGGGTATCGAGCAGAAGACATCGTCGCGATCACCGATGACGGGTGGGTTCCTCTCAGTAACAATCGCTACGAGCCCTTTGGGGTCACCCCATGAGTACCGGAGTCATGGCATTAGAAGACAGTGGTCGAGTGAACTTTACGAACCTTCGAACAGAACGTCGAGCTCGCCTCTTCGCCGCTATGGATGAGGCCAACTTAGAAGTCCTTATTCTCGGTCGTACAAGCAACATTCACTACACCACTGGGGCCCGGCTGCTGTGGCGATCAGGGGTCTTTCCCTTTGCCCCAATGTGCATCGTCGTTCGCTCCACAGAGAAGACGCACCTTCTTTCTTGCTGGGACGACGGTATCCCGCCTGAAATTGGCCGTGAAGACCTCTTTGGTCTGTTCTGGAATCCAGTGAGTCTCATCGCCGCTCTTCGAGCCATTCCAGGATTGGTTGAGGCGACAAGAATTGGCACAGATTCTTTCACACCGTCATTCTCAAACTTCTTGCCTACCTTTGCTGGCACCTCAGAGGTGCACGACGCAGCGCAGCTCATGACATCAATTCGCAGCGTCAAAACCAACGATGAGATCGCGTGCATGGTCGTAGCGACCACCGTGGCAGAAGCCGGGCTCACCGCACTTGAAGCGTCGTTGGAGCCCGGGATCTCTGAGCGAACACTTCTGAGCATCTTCAATCAAACCATCGCGCATCACGGAACACCCACTCCTCCGAGCGAGAGTGTCGTCTTTGTAACCGATCGACAAGGTCCGGTCAGGATGCGCCACTTGGCAACAGATCGTGCTCTCCAAGAAGGCGACCTCGTCGTCCTGGCACCAGGTGCGATCTATGCCGGCTACGAAGGAGGGCTCGCTCGAACCCGAGTGGTTGGTGGAGGAAGCTCTCCGGCCATCGCTTCACTCTTTGAAAGAAGCAGTGCCGGTCTCGATGCTCTGATCAGTGCATGTGTTCCAGGTGGTAGCGGTGAGGACCTCTACAAAGCATGGGCGTCTACCGGCGAGCCGGTGCCGACGTTCGCCTTGGCCAACGGCATGGGCGTGGGCGCCGAGGCGCCCCTGATTGGCTTTTCGAGAGGTGAGACGGCCATCCTGCAGGAAGGGTCCGTGCTCAGTGTGCAAAGTTGGGTAAGCACCGAAGGTATTGGTGGCGTGTTGAACCGAGAACTCGTCAGAATTGGATCACGTGGTCCAGAAATCCTTACGAGAAGCGAGCGAACCTCATGAGTGACAAAACACCAGCGACAGTCGACTTTGACCATCACTCTCCGGAGTTCTTTGAAAACCGACATGAGAAGTGGGCAGACGTTCGAAAATGTCCAATCGCACACAACTCGCAGTATGGGGGGTTCTGGGTAGCAAGTGGCTACGAAGAAGTTGCTGCGGTCGCTCGCGATAGCGCAACCTTCACAAGTAAATACGTTGCAGACGACCCAGATGGCTTTGAGTACATCGGCATCATGGGGGTCCCTCGAATTCCAGGCATCCCACCCGCGCTCATCGCCGAAGTTGAAGGTCCAACCCACGTCGCACTTCGACGCATGTTGAATCCCTTCATGCTTCCCTCTGCCGTCGAGTCCTATCGACCATTCATCGAAGCGTGCGCCACGTGGTTTATGGACCAAGTGATCGAGAGCGGATCGATGGAAGTCATCAGGGATTTCACTGGACCAGTGCCAGCAGTTCTGACCATGAAGATGGTGGGTCTCCCCTGCGAGAGTTGGGCATCGTACGCCGAAGTGTTCCATTCGGTCAATGCGTACAAGCCAGGCACCCCCGAGTTTGATCGCTCTCGCACCATGATGTCGGACATGATCACAGAGTTACTGCGTGTCGCAGAAGAGCGACGCCACGATCCGAAAGACGACATCATTTCTCGACTCGTCGAGATGAGAGTCGACGACAACCGACCCTTTAGCGACGCTGAGATCATTGGCGTGCTCTGGAACTTGATCGGTGGTGGTATCGACACCACAACATCGCTGACAGCACTGACGATGAGTCACCTCGATGAACACCACGACGTACGGGATCGATTGATCAATGAGCCTGACCTTCTCGCTCCCGCTACTGAGGAGTACCTTCGCTACACCTCAGTGAATGAGACCTTGACTCGGACCGTCACCAAAGACGTGGAGCTTTCAGGGCAGACGATGCACCGGGGTGATTTCTTAATGATGAGTTGGCTCGCCGCCAACTTTGATGAGAGCGTCTTTGAAAACCCCAACGACGTCATCGTGGATCGCTCTCCGAATCCCCACTTGGCTTTTGGCGTTGGTCCTCACCGATGCATCGGCATGCACATTGCCCGAGCGTTGTTTGGCGTGATGATGCGAGAAATCCTCAGCCGTATCCCAGACTTCATCGTTGACAGAGAGGCCACGAAGTTCTATCGAGGCAACCCTGAACTCGCTGGTGTTGTGGTGATGCCCCTGAGCTTTACTCCAGGCACGGCGCGAGGCATCCCTCGACCATTCTGAATACTCAAGACGGGAGACCCCTCGTTTGAGGAGCCCGACTTAGGCCGCTTCAAACCCCATGAGACGGTTGAGGTTCCCACCCATTACTAACTTGATGTCTTCTTCTGGAAGACCTTCAAGCTCGTCGACGAAGGAGACTGGGTCAGCCATTCCTTCTGGGTGTGGGTAGTCCGATCCAAAGAGCACGCGATCCGCACCAAGAATCTTGATGAGTCCACGTGGGTCTTCTTCATGGAATGGGTGGACGTAGATGTTCCGCTTGAACGCCTCGACAGGGTTCTCATCAAATGAGTGCGGACTCTGCGCCCATGCGTGTTCCATGTCGGCCAGGATTGGACGGACCCAATTGCTTCCGTTCTCAACTGGCGCAAAGCGAATCGTTGGGAACCGAGTGCAGAGACCGTGTCCAATAAGCGATGCAACAGTGTCGATAATTGGTCGTCCTTGGTGACCGGTGATCGCCTGGAAACCGGAGCCTCCCTTGAATGGGGTCATCTCATCTGAGATACCTTCCCACTCGTTGGTGTAGCGCTGGTATCCGCTGTCAGAGGCATGCATCCCAACGAGAAGGTTTGCTTCTGCAACGCGCTCCCAGAAGGGGTCGAATTCAGGCAGTGCCATTGATCGAGGGCCCATGAAGCCAGGAACTGGTGCAGGGCGAATGAGGATGATTCGAGCGCCTCGCTCAACAATCCAATCAAGTTCTTTGAGCGCCTCATCAAGAATATTCAATGCCACCACTGGTGTTGGGAACATTCGGTCATCAAAGTTAAACGTCCAGTGCTCATGCATCCATTGGTTCAATGCGTGAATGGCTGCGTGCGTTGCGGGAGGATTGTCTCGAAGGCGCTCTTCGAGCAGGCTGGCCAAGGTCGGCCACATCAGCGCTCGGTCGATACCGAGCTCATCCATCAGTTGCAGGCGTGGCTCAGGACTTGAGAATCCAGGAAGTGCGTCAATGCCTTTTCCCATGATCTCTCGACGAGACTTTCCTTCGGGGTTTCCGTTCTTGAAGTAGTCGGCTTGTGCGCCTGGTGCGGCAACTCGCTCAAAGGTTGGGTTGGGGATGTAGTCGCTGATCTTGTTGTTGACAGCAATCTTGGTGCGTCCGTCAACTTGCACGTACTTAATCAAGCCGGCGTAGTCGGCTGGTAAGTATTTGGTGAACGCGTCTGGCGTTTCGTACATGTGATTGTCAGCATCAAATACCGTGAATCCAAGCTTCTTGGTTGCCATCTCTAAATCCTCCCTTGTGGATTACCTCGACCCAGTGTTCAGAGGAGTCCGTCGGTATTGCTTTGACTGACACTCTGTCTCCTGCTACCTCAAACTCTACCCACAGGTACCCAGGAAATACCAAATCGGCAGAATTTGACAGGCCTCATCAGACCGATCAGCCAATCTCTTGACCATGCCTGTCCAGGGTTTCCCACTCGTCAAAGGTGCATTTTTCTCTCCTGTCGGCTACGTTGACCCTGCGTGAACGACAAGGTTGTAGATCTCGACACCGCCATCAGCCTGGTTCAGCCAGGCGATGCCATTCACATTGTGACGAACCACTCACGATGGACAGCGGCAGCTCGTCACCTGGTCCGCCACTGGTGGGGTAACGATCCCGAGTTCACATTGGTGATGCTGAGTCTTTCCAGCCTCGGGACACTCTTCTTTAAGGGACAACTCGTCAAGAAAGTCATTACTGGCTACTCAGGCGATGTCTTTCCAAACTTTTCGCCGAATCCTTGGTTCGGCGATGCCTATCTCCGAGGTGACGTTGAGGTCGAGCACTGGTCATTTCTCACGTTTCTCCAACGCCTTGAAGCGGCTGCTCGTGGGTTACCTGCGCTCGTCACTGGTTCACTCGTTGACTCATCTATGGCCGACAACGATGGCTTCGCGTATGTCGACTCGCCGTTCGGGGGCAAGGTCGGCTTGCTCGCCCCGTACGCTCCTGACATTGCGTTGCTTCACGCACCCGTCGCAGATCGCCACGGCAACGTAGCTCTCAATGCGCCAAGTCTCGAAGGCGTCTGGGGAGCACTTGCTGCTCGACGAGGAGCGATCGTCACCGTAGAGAAGATCGTGGACGACATACGCCCATGGTCACATCTCGTTCAGATCCCCGCCCACCAGGTCGCAGCGCTCGTTGAGGCACCGATGGGTGCACACCCCGGTGGGCTCTTTACTCGCGATACTCCTGTTGAGCCATACGGCGAAGACTTGGACTTCTGGTCAGACGTTGCCGCAATCTCTCGAAGTGACGACTTTGATCACTGGATCGATGAGTGGGTCTTGGCGCCCGCTAATCAAGATGAGTACCTTTCGAAACTTGGCCAGAAGCGAATCACAGCCTTGCGAGCGAAGGCCGACCCTGATTCTTGGAAAGCCGATGCCCAGGCCAATCCTCCAGACCTCGAGGCACCAATCGGTAGTTGGGAGCGAGCCGCCGTGTACGGAGCGAGACATCTCGCATCCCAGGTCGTTGTTCACGGTGCTGATGCAGTCCTCGCTGGAGCGGGCGTGGCAAATCTTGCGACGTGGCTCGGTGTGCGCCTCGCTCGAGAACAAGGGACGGACGTTGCCCTCACCGCAGAGCTTGGCCTCTGGGATTATGAGCCAACACCAGCTGACCCCTTCGTCTTTAACCATCGAAGTTTCCCGACTGCCACCATGCTCACCGACAGCGACCGGGTACTCGGACTCTTGGTCGGCTCGCCCCAGACCACGTTGCTCGCCTGTCTTGGAGCAGCCCAGATTGACGTGAACGGAAACATCAACTCAACCCTCATTCCAGACAAAGCGTTTCTTGTTGGCTCAGGAGGCGGAAACGACGTTGCGAGTCGAGCCGATTCGATCGTTGTTGTTGCAACCTTGACGCCACGTCGAACCCTCAGCGAGGTCCCCTACATCACCTCGCCAGGCAAACACGTGCACTCCTTTGCGACTGATCTCGGCATCTTCGAAAAAGATGAACATGACCGATTTGAATTGACCCACATTGCCCCCGGAGACGGTTCAATTCAGGAGCGGATCACCACAATTGAACAACTCTGTGGGTGGGAACTTAGCGTCGCGAAAGATCTCAAGGAACTCGCGCCCCCTCACGCCAGCGAGATCGAAGCATTGCGAACGTGGGATCCTCAAGGTCGATTCCTTCGACCCGATGCGTCTTAACCTTCGAGCGGGTTTTTCCACCCAGGCGACACCGACGTCGCACCCTTGGTTGCCGACGAGCCGATGTAGTTCCGTTGCGCCTCAACGGTCCCGGCTCCAATACAGAGACCTCTGATATCTCGGTAGACCCGTTCAACGGGATACTCCCTCGAGTAGCCATAGCCCCCGTGAATCTGAATTGCTTCATCACACACGAACTTGGCGGCCAAGTTGGCGGCAGTCTTCGCCATTGCCGTCTCCATCGCCGGTGGCGTTCCACCCTCGCCAGCGAGGCGAACCGCCCGAGCCAAAAGAAGCCGAGCACTTTCTAGGGAGATCGCCATATCGGCAATCTTCCACTGCAAGCCTTGCAACTCGGCGATTGGCTTGCCGGCGATGACCCGATCATTCATGTAGCGCACCGCATGTTCAAATGCGCCTTGCGCAGCGCCGACGCACATTGCGGCATTGCCGCACCGCTCATGGTTGAGATGTGACAACAGCACTTTGAAGGCACTCGTCGAACTCGGATCTCCCGCTAAGAGCACGTCATCTTGCGTGATCTTGACACCATCAAGGGCGATCTCTGCTTCAGTTGCGGCATGAATTCCCATTCCCCGATGGCGGCCCGTGAGCTCAACGCCCTCTCGGTCCATTGGGATCACGACAGCGCCAACACCTTTTGCTCCTTCGCCTCCGGGCCAGCGACACCAGACCAAAATCCCTTCGGCAACGTGACCAAGCGTGGAGTAGTTCTTGTAGCCATTGAGTCGCCACGTCCCTGGACCGTCGTCGGTCAATGCGGTTCGCATTGCTTGGACCGCAGATCCCGCATCGGGTTCGGTAATTCCGATACTGACGATGGCCTCACCGTCGGCGATACGTGGCAGCCATCGCTCTTGCAGCGAAGGACCTCCAAGATGTTCAATCCCTCGAGCGGGGCCATTGAATGCGAGCTGACATGCAATGGCTGTTGAAACGTCGTAGCGAGCAATCTCTTCCAACACGATTGACGCCTCAACGTCGCCATAACCAAGACCACCCCACTGCGTGCCAATGGTGACGCGAAATAAATCAGCCGCCGCTAGTGCCTTGATGGCTTCGGTTGGTGGCTCTCCTGTTTCGTCACCGTGCGCGGCCCGAGGCCCAACTTCTCGTGCTGCGACATCTCGAGCTAAGAGTCGAAGTGCACTTTGGTCGTCGGTCTCCGCCATCGGATCGATGCCATTCGCTCCCGCCATCTACTATCCCTTCGTTGATCCAACACGCTCGAAGTGCAATTTTTGCCTCGTTGCTAATAGTATCGGGACCCAGCCCAATTACCATCATTGAGAAGTCACCTTGGAGGAACCATGTTGTTAGAAGGACGAGTCGCAGTTGTCACTGGAGCTGGTCGAGGTATTGGACGAGAGTTCGCATTGGCGTTAGCTGACCAAGGTGCTGCAGTCGTGGTGAACGATATCGGTGTTGGTTTGAGCGGCGACAGTACTGGGGAAGATCCAGCATCTGAGGTGTGCGCTGAGATTATCGCCAAGGGTGGTCGAGCCGTTCCCGCTCATGACTCAGTCACTGACTTTGATGCCGCTGGTCGCATCATCGGCACCGCCCTAGAGAACTTTGGACAGATTGACATTTTGGTGAACAACGCTGGCATTGTTCGAGACCGAACCTTGGTCAAGATGGACCCTAATGATTTTGACGCAGTCATCGCTACCCATTTGAAGGGTGCCTTCAACTGCACTCGCCACGCCGTTGGGCCAATGAAAGAAGCTGGTTACGGCCGAATTATTAACATCACTTCATCAGCAGGCCTGCGAGGAAACTTTGGCCAGACCAACTACGCAGCTGCGAAGGCAGGCCTCATGGGGATGACCTTTGTGTGGGCGTTAGAACTTGGTCGCTCCGGCATTACCGTCAACGCCATGGCCCCCGCAGGAGCGACTCGAATGACCGCAGGACTTTACAAAGACGGCGAGGCGCCACCCGCGTCTCTGAACCCAGCTCTTAATGCACCGATCGTGGCCTACTTGGCCTCCGAACGAGCCAGCGGCGTCAACGGCCAACTCTTTGGTCGTACTGACTGGGCGTACACGCTCTTTCAACACCCCAAGCAGATTGCGTGGATGGATCGAGAAGGCGGATGGGATGTTGAAAGTCTCGCCGACCAGTTCGATTCAATGTTGGGCCAACACCTCCAACAAGTCGGCATGGTGATGCCGAGTGGTCTCTCACAAGACACGGCTCGCTCATGACGAACAAGGTCTCCATGAACTGGGTGGGCCTTGCCGTTACTGACTTGGCGAGAAGCCGACGGTTCTATGAGGAGCTCCTTGGATTTACCTACCAGCGAGAACTCGAAGCTCCTGACCAAGCGACCTCAAAGCTTCTCCAGATTGCGCCACCGGTAAATCTCAAGGCGGTCTATCTCACGCTCGACGGGTTTGTCCTTGAACTCTTACATTTTGATCGAGAAGGAAATCCTCCTTCTCGGAATCGACCAATGAACGAGCCGGGTTTTACCCATCTCTCACTAAATGTTGACGATCTTGCCGGACTGCTCAAGAGAGTTCCGGAGTTTGGTGGGACGGTGATCGAAGACTCTGACGTTGGTCCTGCAATCTGTATTCGTGATCCCGATGGTCAACTCATCGAGCTCCTTGCGAACTCGTAACGGACTGAGCGTTCTATTCAGAAAGTTCTGAGCCAACAATGCTCACAAAACTCACACACTCACCAGGGGCTCCCCCGAGGTTGTGGGTGAGGCCAAGGGTACGGCCACCTTTTCCAACGCTTTGAATTTGACGTTCTGGTGGAGCTTGTTGGCGAAGTTGCAACCAGCACTCGTACATCATCCGGAGACCTGAGGCCCCAATAGGGTGTCCAAAACTCTTGAGACCACCGTCTGGGTTTACTGGGAGTTCTCCATGGAGATCGTAGGTACCAGCCAAGACTTCTTTCCAGGCTGTTCCTCGCTCGGCGAAGCCAAGGTCTTCCATCAAGACAAGTTCCGTTGGTGTGAAGCAGTCGTGCACTTCAGCCATCGCTAGCTGGGCTCGTGGGTCGGTGATCCCCGCTTGGGCATAGGCATCTTGAGCGGAGCGAACGACTTCTTCGAACGTGGTGTAGTCGTAGTCCGGATCGATTGGGCCAGCGGCTGGACCGGCGACAAAACTCAAGCCCTTCACGTAGAGCGGTGCGTCGGTGTAGCGGTGAGCGTCTTCAGCTCGACAGATAATGGCGGCAGCTGAACCGTCAGCAACACCACTGCAGTCATAGACCCCCAACTCCCCTGCAACTCGAGGTGACTTCGAGATGGTCTCGAGCGATACCTCTTTCTTAAACTGCGCTCGTGGATTCAGTGCCCCGTTGTGATGGTTCTTCCAGGCAATTCGGGTGAGCACTTCCTTCATCTCGTCAGTTCCAACACCGTATTTATGACCGTAGGACGGCGCCAAA
Source organism: Actinomycetota bacterium (assembly GCA_009699875.1). Classification (GTDB taxonomy): domain Bacteria; phylum Actinomycetota; class Acidimicrobiia; order Acidimicrobiales; family RAAP-2; genus CAIUMH01. Next base: position 1,334,567 of record WLNI01000001.1, on the reverse strand, counting down.
AATGAGAATGCTGCAGGGGATGAAAGCGATCCTCCGGTACCATCCCCAACTTGATGGATCCCCGTGAGGCCCGAGTAGCCAGAGTCTTTTAACTTCTCGACGCCGATCGCCATGACTAAGTCGTAGGCGCCAGAGGCCACCGCATAACACGCATTCCGCATGGCTTCAGAGCCCGTGGCACAGAAGTTCTCAACTCGCGAGACCGGCTTGTAGTCAAGTTTCAATGGTCGAGAAAGAGTGAGTCCCGCACTCCCTGAACCCATCGTCCCTAACCAGAAGGCATCGATGTCATCAAGAGCGACACCCGCAGACTCGAGTGTCTCTTTGGTGGCATCAACCAAAAGATCGTCAGTTCCCTTATCCCAGAGTTCACCAAACTTGGTACAGCCCATACCAATGATGGCGACTCTGTCTCTAATTCCGTTACTCGACATTCGTTATGCCTCCTTCGCTGAACTCGTCTGGAGAGGACGAGCTTTCCAGAAATAGTTATGAATACCATCTGCCGTGTAAAACCGTCGGAAGGTCATCTGCACTCTCATCCCAATCTTGACGGTCGACGGGTCACAGTCGGTCAATTCACAACGGAACCGCCCACCCCCGTCAAAGTCGACAACAACCCCTACCGTCGGCGGCGAAAGACTGAACGCTAAGTGGTCAATCGTGAATGTAGCGACCGTTCCTTCGAGGTCCGCTAAGCGTTCTGGTTCCATCTCATCAACGGCTTTGCATTTCAGACACACTCGAGAAGGCGGCAGGTGTCGAAAGCCACATGACGTGCAGCGACTTGCATGGAATCCGTACTTCCATCCTTCAGAGCGCAGCATGTTTGGTGCTCCTGGACGACCAGGCTCTGGGCGACGTGGCGGTTCGCGATGGAGTTGGCCTCTCCAGGTCAAAAAGCTGTTGTAGGCCAGATCTGTTCGTCCACTCACGAGTTGTTCTTCGACGCTCTTCGCATTAGCAGCACGCTGAGCTTGTTGGATATCAAGAATTGCATCGGTTGTGCGCCATACCAACGCGTCAGCACCGTCCGCTAATTGCAAGGTCACAATGACGTGGCCCGGTGCGGCGCGTTCGAGCGTGTCAGCCAGGCTGATGCCAAGGTGTGCAGCCCCGAGGTTCCCTGCATGCAGTGCAAGATCTGGGGCCAGCCGATCGGCGTCAACTCCTAAGGAGTTCTTGATGACTCGAAGAGATCGGGCATGGAGTCCCGTCACAATGAGGGTGTCAATTTCCTCAGCAGTTATGCCGGCTTTCTTGAGCGCCTCTTGAAATGCGGCCCGAGCAAGTGGCACATACGCCTCTTCACCGAATCGCTCTTCCCACTGATGAGAACTTGCCTCGCCGGGCACTCGCCAGCGATCCACAAACTCTTCACTTGTTGAGGCTCGAGCGATGAGTTCGACCGCAGCACCTTCTGGGACACAGCGAAATGCCACTGCAGCGTCACCAGAGTCTCGCTCATCAGCACCTCCTGCGAGGCCGGTGCGAATCTCGGCGATCATCACCAGCGTAGTTTCGCGTGCTCCTGCATCGAGACCCATCAAGAGTGCGGCAACGCCTGAGCGAACAGATCCAACGATGTCGTACGCAGCTGCATGTTGATCCAGACTCAATGCCCCATGAATGGTGGTGGCGTTCGTTTTATCTTGATAGGCGGGCTCCGGTGTTGAGAACAAGACCTGAGAGATTTCTTCGGACGCTGTGGTGGCGAGGGCTCGACGTGATGCTTCAACCCCGAGCGTGGTGGTGTCTTCATCAAACGAAGCGACGGTCCGCTCTCCTCGGCCGGCAGCAATGCCAAGCGACTGGGCAATCGCAGATCGCTCAAGTCGCCAATAGGGAAGGTAGACCCCCCAGGATCCGATTCCTGATGTCATTGACTCCCCTTCACTATCTTCTCGAACCTTCGGTACTCAATCTAGAGAGAATCTACTCCGCACAATTCATCTCTCCGCGTCTCACTTGAGCACACGTTGGCTCAGTGTGCCAACTCACCACAACTGCCCTGTCTTCGCTGGATCCTCCAGGACGCAACTCAAGTACAGTTCTCCTATGGAGCCTCTTCAATGAGCGGACACGGAAACAGTGTTGATCGCACGCCAGAGTGGGATGCCCTCAAGGAGCGCTACCTGCAATCGGTTGACGAACGCCCCCCGTCAGTTGGAAATGGCCTCCATCACTTTGCGATCCTCTCAAGCGATGTCGAAACAACGATCAAGTTTTACCAAGAAACTCTTGAGTTCCCCCTCGTCGAGATTTTTGAGAACAGAGACTACGAGGGTTCTACCCACTTCTTTTTCGATATTGGCCACGATAACTACTTGGCCTACTTCGACTTCCCCGGACTTGAACTCGGAGAGTACAACGAGGTCCTCGGGGGACTTCACCACATTGCAATAGCCGTTGAGCTTGCAACATTTGACCGCTTAGTTGGCAAACTCCGAGAGAGTGGAATCGACGCTCAGATTGTGAATGATTCGTCGGCTTACTTTCTTGGACCCGACGGGGAACGTCTCGAGCTCTTGACGTTTCCCCTGAACGATATGTACGGCACCATCGTCAAATAGAGCATTCTTAAAACTTCGAGTGCTCACCAGCTTTTGGTTGTTGCTCTTTGGGGAATGAACGAATCATGTTGTCTTGGACAAACGACGCAACGATGTGTCCTTCTTCACTAAAGATGTCGGCTCGGCCATAGGACCGACCACGACCTGCGTGGGGGCTCGAGTGGGAGATGAGATGCCACTGGCTTGCATCCACTGGCTCGTGGAACGTGAGTGTGTGGGAGAGGACGCTCGTTGAAATAGAAACGTGCGCCATCGACTGGCCGATTCCGGCATGGGGTCGCATGGCCGTGCCGATCAAAAACCCATCGGTCGCATAGGCCAGCAATGCTTGGCCAAGGGCGCCTTCACTTGGTGGTCCAGGAAACCGAGTCCACACGTCAAGCTCCGGCGGGCCGACCGCTTCTGCGTCAGAGATATCAACGCCATCAACGATTCGAATATCCCAGAAGTCCCCTTCCCCGCCCGAGGAGTGGGCGTCAAGTGGGCCACTCACCTCTGGCATGGGATCACTGAAACGAATGAGGTCTGGTTCATCAACGCTCAGGAGCACCAACGCTCTCGTGCAGAGTCGCTCGCCTTGGCGAATCGTGACCGTGACACTTCCCATGGCTCGGCCCGAATGCATGGTGTCAACTTCGATATCGAGTGGTTGGTCGAGTGCCCCACCTCGAGCGAAGATTGTGTGAACTGTTTTGACGTTTTTGCTTGGATCACTCAGCCCAGCGGCCACGATTGTCTGAGCTAACAGTTGGCCTCCAAAGACCACGCCACCAAGACCTGCCGTGAAGTTCTGTCCCCGATAGAGACCTTCCCCTACTTGTTCAAGTTCAAGTACGTCTCTCAACGATGTACCCATTGTCATGACGCCTCCATCATCTCTTTGTCTGCTCCAGTAACGAACGTTCGAATCATGGCACAAGTCTTACTTGGCGCGCCTCATTGAAACGTCAGGCGCTTTGTAGTTCTCTCAGAAGGAGTTCGCTATCGGCAAGTGATCGCAAGGTGTCGTTTAAGTGGGTACATGTTGAAGCACCAACAAAGTCACGGCGAACGCTGTCTCGAAGCTCTGCGAACTCCATCCCTTCAACTCGTCCCGCACTGGCTAGTGCTCCTGGGCACTCCATCCATGGCAGGACATGGGCGCGAGCACTCATGGAACTCACCTGGCCGGTCTTTGAGTTAAGGGATCCGGCAAGTGAGTACTCGTGAACAACGTGTTCAATCTGGTCTTCGTCGCAGTACGAATCGCGAAAATGTGCCACGAGCTGGACGACGTCGCCTTCGTTCGGATCTTGAATGAGATCAAGACAGCGCCGTCGTCGCATCGAACGAGCGGGGAGATCGGTCATCTCATGCCACGAGAGTGGGTCGTCCTTGGGCTCAATAGTCGGAGCGAGTGGTCCGACAGGAACTGGAATTGATCCTTTTTCTCGAATGGTCACCATCATGGTTCCCTCGCGTGCCCACCCCGCACAGAGATCATCCATCTTCGAGGTCACTGGCAAGGGTTTTGATGGATCGGGTTCGCCTCCATAGGCGCCCGCTCTCTGCATCGCATAGCCAGAGACCAGCGACGCGCCGGGGAGATCGTCAAGCAGGAGAAAGAGCAGCGAGTTTGCGTCATGGTGCTCGGGTAACGATTCGCTTACTTTCCTACGAAACCCTGGGCCAATCGTGGCACCAACAAGTGCATCAAGTCCCTCTTCCAACGGAGATGACCCGACCGCGCTGATGGGCTTGAAGGGACCGCCGACCGTCAGTGACAGCCGTTGGGCTCCTATGACACGGTCGGCGTTGTCATCACTGGTCAAAAGGTCTCGGGCTCTCGCATCAACCTGGGCATTGCCCTCAAAGCCATCAGGCCACGACGTATCGATACTTGAAGTTCTGCGAATGGAGTTGGGTAGACGAGGAGCGGAGGTGAGTTGTGGATCGTGAGGGCCCGCAGCTTCGGGAAGAAACAGCATCAGGCAAGCCTCGGATCGATCAGGACTTTTCCAAGTGCGGTTCGATCCGCAAGTTCACCAAGGGCTTGCGCGGCCTGTGCGAGTGAGTACACCGAACTTACGTGTGGCGAGACGGCGCCGACAGAAAGCAAGTGATCAAGTTCTGTTCGGTCACGCAACTCATCGTCGGCTTGATTTCGACTAAATCCTTCCATCGTGAATCCAGTCACGTTGACTCCTTTTAAGAGCACCAGGTTGAGAGGAATCTTTGGGATCTCACCAGACGCAAAGCCAACTGATACAAAACGACCGCCCCAGCGCAATGCACGCAGCGACGCTTCTGCGTACGGTCCACCCACCGGATCGATGACGACGTGTGCGCCGCCATCGGTGATCTCCTTGATTCGGTCCTTCAGATTTTCTTTTTCGTAGTTGATGACTTCTGTTGCACCTTTCGAGGAACAGAGTTTCAACTTTGCTTTCGTTGATGCTGCGGCAATGACTCGTGCCCCAAGGACCGCTCCGAGCTCCACAGCGGCGAGGCCAACCCCTCCAGCAGCTCCAAGGACAACGACCCAATCATCACGCTCTACCTTGCCGACGCTTCGCAGTGCGTAGAACGCCGTGCGGTAGGCAACTCCCGAAGCCGCCGCTACATAGAAGTCAAGATTGTCGTCGATGATCTGGACGGCTTGTGCGGGGATCACGATCTGTTCGGCAAGTGCACCAACCAACATCGCCCCCATGACGCGATCACCAACACTGAGGTGTTGCACGCCAGAACCCACTGCGCTGACCACACCAGCAAACTCGCTTCCAGGGGTAAAGGGAAGCGGTGCCGTGAACTGATAGAGGTTGGCGACGAGAAGGACGTCGGGAAAATTCAGTGCTGCCGCTGCAACATCGACAACAATTTGCCCCTCTCCCGGGACGAGGTCATCTAGTTCTTCAACGACCACCGACGTGACTGACCCATATTCGTTACAGCGAACTGCTCGCACTGAATCTCGATTCTTTGTTTAAGAGTTTCCCACCAAAAGCTCAATGTAGGCCGCCATCTTTTCTTCCGCCTCTTTCTTTTTCGCTGGAACGTGTTCGGTTGGCCACAGCCCAGGAGCAGCTTCGTAGCCCTTGAGGACTTCACGGGCCACCGTGACTTTGTGAACTTCGGTTGGTCCATCCACCACGCTCATAATGGGCGCCATCATCCACATCCCACCAAAGGGCATTTCGTTTGAGACCCCAAGTGCCCCGTGAGCGTGCATGGAACGCCAGACAGCGTCGTGAACAACTTTCGGGGTGAGCATCTTGATTGCCGCAATATTTTTTCGGGTCTTTTGATAGTCCTGGTACTGATCAATCTCCCATGCTGTGTAGAGCACAAGTAATCGGAACTGTGCGAGCTCGGCGTAGGAGTCCGCGATGTCTCCCTGGATGAATTGCTTGCGCGCCAGTAGGCTCCCTTGGGTTTCTCGACTGAGCACGCGCTCACAAAGAAGGTCAAGCGCTTTTTGACATGTCGCTACTGAACGCATGGCGTGGTGGACTCGGCCACCACCAAGACGGGTCTGGGCAATGGCAAACGCTTGCCCTTCACCACCAAGCAACGCGTCTGCGGGGACTCGAACTTCGTTGTAGTGAATTAACGCGTGCATGCCTTGCTCTTCTGTTTCTCCCGTCAGTCCCACGTGACGCTCAAACTCAACTCCGGGGGTGTCGGTGGGAACTAGGAACATGGACGCACCCTTGTAGATACTCACTTCGGGATCAGTCACCGCCATCACAATCACAAACGACGACGTCCGAGCATTCGACGAGAACCATTTCCATCCGTTGATCACCCATTCGTCGCCATCTTTTACCGCCAAGGTCTTGAACTGTTGTGGGTCTGAACCAGCTTGTGGCTCGGTCATGGAGTAGCACGAGAAGACTTCACCGTTGAGCAGTGGTTGCAGATACAGCTCTTTCTGCTCATCGGTTCCGTAGTGGGCGATGATCTCGGCGTTCCCAGTATCTGGAGCTTGGGTGCCAAAGATAATTGGCGCCCAACTCGACAGGCCCAAAATCTCGTTCAAGAGGGCCAGTTTGAGTTGTCCGTACCCTTTTCCTCCTAATTCAGGTCCCAAGTGTGCTGCCCACAGGTCGTGATCTCGGACTTCTTGTTTGAGCGGATCGACAATTGGTCGAAGTTCATCGCTGAGAGGATGGAACTGAAGATGGGGATAGAGAATGTCGAGTGGCTCGATACGTTCTTTGACGAACTCCCTCGCCCATTCAAGCTTCTCTTCGAACTCTGGTTCTGTTGAAAAATCCCAGGCCATTAGTTTCCTCCAGTTACTTTTAGTTGTTTGTTGGTTAATGATTGAGAACCTGTGGGTGTCGTCTCGTGGATCCCGAGTCCTTCGAGCATGCGTTCGGAGCACTCGCTGATCTCTCGCCGAGCTGCCACGGGGTCTCCAGCATGAGCGACGTAAAATGCAGATCCGACACCGATGGCAGAAAGCAAGTGCGCTAACGGTTCGACGGGCTGGCGTTCCAAGACCCCTTCGTCCATCGCTCCCTGGAGATACTTCGTAATGATCTTTGTTGGACCGTCACTCTCATCAGACCAATAGGTCCATCCCAACACAGCTGGGCCATCAACGAGGACGATCTGTCGGTACGCCTGGTTCTTCGTCGCCGCGTCGAGGTAGACCTCGCTGTTGGCACGAAACAATGTCCACGCATCACCCGTCGCTCCCTCAGAGCGACGCACCAGGGTTCCCATCACTTCACTCAACACTTCGTCAAAGACCGCTCGAAAAAGATCTTCTTTATCTTTGAAGTGGTGGTACAACGCTCCTCGGGTCAAACCAGCTCGCTGAACAATCTCTTCGGTGCGGGTCCCTTGAAATCCAAATTCGGCGAACAACTCCCGAGCTGTCTCAAGAATGGCTCGGCGGGTATCTTCAACGTGCGCTGCTCTGCGCCCCCCAGATTTCCCGTCACTCTGGGTCTCTTCCTGGGGCTTTTCGACGATGAGGGCTTTCTTGAGTGGGGGTGTCATGATCGCTCCAAGATCTCGTGTTGCGGATTTGGCTCAAGAGCGATTGAATACATCACGTCTGAAACATACATAATGTTTGCGGATCATGCGAATGGGGGTGTTGGCCGAAATCGATCGGTCAACCGAAAGGGGAATGGTGGAAAGTCTTGAAGGCAAAGTAGCTCTGGTCACCGGGGCGAGTCGAGGCGTCGGTGCGGCCACGGCCATTGCCTTGGCTGAAGCTGGCTGTCACGTGGCTTGCGCAGCAAGAGCGACTGATGCTGATCCACAAAAGACAACGGGAACGATCGACCAGACGGTGGCAAAGATTCACTCATTAGGTCGAGAAGGACTTGCTGTTCCTACCAACCTCGGTAATGACGACGAGGTCATCGCCATGGTCGCAACCACCGCCGAACACTTCGGGGGCGTCGATATTCTGGTGAATAACGCAGCAATTACCTTTGTCGGTGATTTAGATATTCCTCTCAAGCGCTACGACCTCGTCATGCAGGTCAACCTCCGTGCACCGCTTATCGCCCTTAGAGAAGTCGCACCCCTTATGAAGGAGCGGGGTGGCGGTGCGGTCGTCAACGTCTCTTCCGTCGCTGCTCTCTACCCACATGCCTCACTCATGGCCTACGGGATTTCAAAGATCGGTCTCGAGAGACTCACCGTCGATGCTGCCTTGCAACTCGCACCTGACAGTATTTCCGTGAACTGCTTCCGTATTGATATGGGTGTGGCCTCAGAAGGCTTCGTCGCCAATGCGCCAGGGGCAGATCACTCCACCTGGGAGCCCTCAGAGGTGGCCGCCGAAGGGATTCTCTGGATGATTCGCCAACCCGTGTCGTACTCGGGTCGCAGAGAGAGCATGTTCGCCCTCCGAGAGCGAGAGGGAATTATGCCGACACGTATCGCCACTCCCGCGACCGAGGCGCCTCCAACCGAGCTCTACAACGGACTCGTCGAAGGCAGCGAAACCTATTTTGTAGAACCATATCCAGATGAGCACGATGGAGGTGCATGAACAATGGCAAAGATGACCCCAGAACAAGAAGCACAAATCAAAGAGCGAACCGAAGGACTCATTGATGAGGTCCGACTTGGAGCGTGGATGGATGAACAAGACCTTCCTGGGAAGGGCGAGCCTCTTTCAGTGCACTTCATTAGTGGCGGTGCATCAAATGAGATCTTCTTAATTAGTCGAGGAGAGTTTGAAGCAGTACTTCGGCGACCTCCTCGAGTAGTCCCGAAGGGGCGAAACGAAACCATGCTTCGAGAGTTCCGAGTCCTTGAAGCACTGAATGGCACCGACGTGCCTCACCCTGAGGCTTACGCTGCGAGCAGCGATGACTCAATTATGGGATCGAGCTTTTATCTCATGAGCAAGGTTGATGGGTGGTCTCCCATGAACATGGACTACTGGCCCGCCCCCTTTGACAAGGACTTAGACGCCAGATTCGGTCTCGGGATTCAACTCGTCGATGGGATCGCTCGACTCTCAAAGGTGGACTGGAAAGCGGTCGGTCTCGAAGGATTCGGGAAGCCCGACGGCTTTCATGATCGTCAAGTTGATCGTTGGATGTCACACCTCAACGCAATTCAGTTCAGAGACATTCCGGGATTAGACGTCGCCGCTGAATGGCTTTCTAATCACAAGCCCACGAACTGGGAGCCAGGAATTATTCACGGTGATTACCAGTTTGCCAACGTCATGTTTGAACACGGAGGGCCCGCACGATTGGCAGCCATGGTCGACTGGGAAATGTCGACGGTGGGAGATCCGTTGCTCGACCTTGGCTGGGTGATGATGGGATGGACCGAACCAGGCGAAGACCGTACCCAGGGGTACTGCGACACCACGGGCATGCCGAGTTCGCGAGAGATGTTGGACCACTACGAAAACGTGAGTGGCCGCTCAACCGCCGAGATCGACTACTACATCATTTTGGCTCGCTTTAAGTTGGCCATTGTCTTGGAAGCTGGCTATGCCAGGGTTGTCTCAGGCGATGCGGATAACCCGGCCATGGCCGCCTACGAGTGGGTCGTTCTTGACACCATGAAGGCCGCTGCGGAACTCGCATCAACAACGACTCTCGGAAAGTAGGGCGCTATGAAGATTGGAATCTCACTTGGCATCTTGCACCCGAGTTTGTGGGCTGACATCACCAAAGAAGCCGACCAACTCGGCATTGAATCAGTCTGGATGCCAGAACACTTGGTGATTCCAATGGCGATGGCAGGCAGTCCGTTCGCCGGGGCTGACCATCCACCTATTCCGTCAAACGTTCCCGTGTTTGATGTCTTTAGCTATCTTGGTTTTTTGGCGGGACAGACAAAGAACATCCACTTTGGGACCCAGGTCTACAACATTGGCCTTCGCCATCCCTTCATCGTTGCCCGAGCAGTCGCCACCCTTGACGTGATCTCTCAGGGACGAGTCGAATTTGGGATCGGCGCAAGTTGGCTTGAAGCCGAATGGCAGGCGGTCGGCCTCGACTTTGCGAGCCGCGGTCGACGCGTCGATGAGTCGATTGCTATCTGTCAGCGGCTTTGGCGCGACGAGATCATCGAGGAGCATGGGGAGTTCTTTGATTTTGGCCCGGTCATGTTTGAGCCAAAACCCCACCACACGCCATGGCCACCACTCCACATCGGTGGCGACGGTCCCGCAGCCTTGCGGCGAGCCGCACTCGTTGGCGACGGATGGATTCCCATGAACCACACCCCTGAACAGATCCCGGAGGCTGCCAAAAAGATCGCCCAGATCCGTCACGACGCTGGTCGAGAAGGCACCACTGAAATCACTGTCGGTGTTGGTGGTGCGGGAGTTGATGATCTCAGGCGGTATGCAGATCTCGGTATTCACCGAGGACTCGTCAAACCGTGGGACAGCAGCCGGAACGCCATCGAGGGACTCAAGCGATTTGCGGACGAAGTCCTCCCCTTGGTCGTGGACTACCCCACCGCGCTTCCCGCCTAGCAAGGAGTACAGGCAAGCTCTCGCTCAACTGTCGCTCACGCGGCACTCCGAAGTAACCTCTGAGACTTATGAGTTCGACGCCCAAACGACCGCCCGCAAAGCCCTACACACTTGACGGGCTTCCCCCTGGATTGATTTTCGTCAGTGACATTCCCTTCGGCTTCACCATGCCCGACAAGGTCACCATGCTCGGCGATGCCGTTCTTGACCAAAATCTCTGTTCATCGAACTCGTCACTCCCACGGCCTTCTGTCTTGGCCACCATCGCCGACTGCGTCGCGGGTGTTCCCGCCTGTGAAGGCATGGCGCCTCGACTCGCGGTGACCTTGGACATTGTGGTCAACATCGTCGCTCAACCAACGACTGAGCTTCTCATCATCGAGGGCTCCATCATCAAAAAGGGCCGCAACGTCGTTGCCAGTGAGGTTGACTTCTTCGATTCACAAACCAAAGCACTTGTGGCGAGGAGTTATCTCACCTTCATGGCATCACCTCGACCACAAGACGTGGCACCTCCCGTGGCCAGTTCCATGAGAACCACCAGTTCTATGCCAACCCCGTTCCCTGAACACGTTGGCGCACACATTGTCCGCCCTGGCGTCGCCCAGATCGAACACAGCTCATTCGTACAGCAAGCTGCCGGCACCCTCCAAGGAGGGATCATTTCGCTCCTTGGCGAGATGGCGACTGAATCGTTAGCTGGCGCTCCGGTGGTTGATCTTGATATTCGCTATCTCAGTGCCGTGCGAGTGGGCCCTGGTCAAGCTATTGCTACACCGCTTGGCCCTGACCTCTACCGAGTCGAAGTGCGAGATTTAGGCTCAGAAAATCGATTGGCTGCGGTGATCACCGCTCGAGTTGCGCGTTCACCACTGGAGAACGCAGAGTAACCAAACAAAAAGGGGTGGGGACAGTGAGCAAGGACGTTGAATTCGGTCTCTACTTGCCACAAGTCGCTTTCGAATATTCTGAAATCATCGACAAGGCTCACCTCATTGAGTCGCTCGGATTTGATTCCATGTGGTTCTATGACCACCTCTACAGCCCCGGGATCCCCGCTATGTCATCACTCGAAGGGTGGACCTTAGCCACGGCGATCTTGGCGCAGACTGAGCGACTCCGAGTGGGCCATCTTGTGCTCTGTAATAACTTTCGACACCCCGCCCTCTTGGCCAAGATGGCGTCAACCCTCGACGTGATTTCAAACGGTCGCCTCGACCTTGGCATCGGGAGCGGCTCAGTTGAGACCGAACACAACGAGATGGGAATCCCCTGGGGGTCTCTGAAAGAGAGAACTGATCGCCTCGAAGAGTCCCTCGAGATCATCACAAGCATGTTCTCCGGGGAGCCCACCTCATTCCATGGGAAGTACTTTGATCTCGACAATGTGCCAAATCTTCCACTTCCTGTTCAGCGGCCTCATCTTCCAATCCACATTGGAGGGATTGGACCGATACGCACCCTGCCACTCGTTGCTCGCTACGCAGACGTCTGGAACATCCCGACCTACGGCCTCAGCCAGTGGATCGAGCGACAAGACGACCTTGACGCCGAGTGCGCCCAGATTCAGCGAGATCCCGCCACTATTGAGCGCTCGCTGGAAGCAGTCTTGGTTCTTGCCCCCGACGAGGCGTCACTGCCGGCACTCTCAGAAAAAGCACACGCTCGGTTCGCTGGTGAAGGCTGGGGTCTTGATGCTGGAGGATTCATCGGAACCCCACCCATGATCATTGAGCGAATCGAAACTCTTCGAGATCAAGGGATCTCCACCTTCGTCTTTTTCTTCGCCGACCGCGCGAAACCAGAGTCATTGAAACTCTTCGCTGAAGAAGTCATGCCAGCGTTTTCAACTCGCTGACATTCTGGCTACTGCTTGGCGACCTCAATCACGGTCGCTGAGCCCATGCCGCCACCGGCGCACATTGACGCCACGCCAATACCGCCACCACGACGAATCAAGTCATAGACCAAGGTCGTAATCATTCGAGCACCGGTCGCTGCAATTGGGTGACCCAAGCTGCAGCCACTTCCACTCACGTTGATGATCGTCGGGTCGATACCAAGGACTTTTGCAGCTGCAATCGGCACCACGGCAAATGCTTCGTTGATTTCGAAAAGATCAACATCAGCAATGCTCAGCCCAGCTCGATCGAGTGCTTTCGGGATGGCCAAGGTGGGGGCCATGCCGGTTTCAGCTGGCTCGACGCCAACAGATGCCCATGAACGGATCGTCGCCAAGGGCTTGAGACCATGCTCACTGGCAAACTCACCAGACGTGATGACAAGTGCCGCCGCACCATCGTTCATTCCAGAAGCATTCCCTGCGGTAATCGAGAACTCTTCGATCTCAGGGTGGAGCACCTTGAGCGAACCCATCTTTTCCATGGTTGAGCCACGTCGTGGGTGCTCGTCAGTGTCAAAGACCACGTTGGTGCCGTCTCGCTTCGTCACCGACATTGGCACAATCTCTTCTTTAAACCGGCCTTCGTCGATTGCTTGGACTGCTCGATTGTGAGATCCAAGTGCCCACTCGTCCATCTCTTCTCGGGTGATGCCCACGATTTGTGCGGTGTTCCACCCCACAGTGATGGACATATCCATCGCTGGTGCGTCAGGGGTCTCTGGGTGTGTTGGTGACATCCACTGTTCTTGCCAATCGTCGGTGCCGACAATTCGGCGGCGTCCCATGGGGGACGTTGATGAGGACTGCACCCCACCAGCAATCACGGCGTCATCCATGCCGGCCATGATCGATCCAGCAGCTGTTTGAATCGCTGCCATGCCCGATGCACAGTGGCGGTTGTGTGCTTGGGCAGGAACAGAAACCAGTCCAGCCTTAACTGCGGCGTATCGTCCAATCACGCCACCGCCGTAGAGCGATTCGGCCATCACGCAGTCGTCAATCTCTTTCGGATCAATTCCGGTGCGCTTGAGAGACTCTTCGAGGACCGCCACTGCGAGATCCGATGCCTCGGTTTCGGTCAGTGAACCTTTGAAGGCCGTTCCGACTGCGGTACGACATGCTGAAACGATTACGGCATCTGTCATGAATTTCTCCTTGTTGTGACTGGATTTTTCTCGAGGACTCCCACTCCCTGGCCCCTTCAACGCTTCGACGGCCCAGGTCATGGCTTGTGTTTCCTATCTCTACCCTACGGCGAGAGGCTCAAAGACTACCAATCCTGGACCTCTCGACGGATGAAATGGTCAAATTCGGCCTCTGCCAAGTAAGGTTTTACCTCATGAAGATTGTTCTCGATATTGATCGATGCACCGGCCATGGCCGTTGCTACACCCTGGCCCCCGACCTCTTTGATTGTGACGATCGTGGCTACAGCGTGCAACTCACGACGGATGTAACTGAGGCGACTGAAGCCCAAGCTCGACTCGCTGTCGAGAGCTGCCCAGAAAACTGTCTCAGTCTTGAAGGCGATAACTAAACCAAAGAGAAAAAGGATTTCACGATGTCACAGATAAGCGAAACAATGCGAGGTGCCGACGACAACGAGAAGACGGCGGCATTCCGTTCTCAACTGTCACAGTGGTTGACCGACAACATCACCGACGAGATTGTCGCCGCAGGTGGCTCGGGCATGGAGTTTGGCGACAGTTTTGAAATACTTCGCAAATGGAATCAAGAGTTGGCCGATGCACGTTGGGCAGCGGTGGCATGGCCCGAGGAGTTTGGTGGCCGTGACGCCAACATCGCCGAGCAGATGGCGTGGCTTGAAGAGATGACCGCCTTTGGTGCACCAGGTGCAGTCAACGTCATTGGTGTCTCTAACATTGCCCCGGCCATCATGACCGTCGGAACTGATGCACAGCGAGACCGGTTCCTGATGCCGATGTTGCGAGGTGACGTGATCTGGAGCCAAGGAATGTCAGAACCTGATTCGGGTTCTGACCTGGCGTCGCTTCGCACATCCGCTCGATTGGAAGGCGACGTCTTCATCATCAACGGCCAAAAGACATGGAACAGCATGGGCTCCCACGCTGACTGGTGTCAGCTCTACGTGCGAACTGATCCTGATGTTCCAAAGCACAAAGGAATCAGTTGTCTCTTGATCGACATGACCACACCAGGAATTGAAGTTCGACCACTTCGCACCATGGCTGGTGACGAGACCTTCGCAGAGTTGTTCTTCACTGACGTTGAAGTCCCTGCAGAAAACCTTCTCGGAGAGATCAACCAGGGATGGATGGTCGCCATGACCACCCTCAGCCACGAGCGAGCCGGTGTCGCGAGACTGCACATGGGGCTGAGCGAACGACTTGAGCGATTGATGGAAGATGCCAAGGGCCACGACACGATGAAGGATCCCATCTTGCGAGATCGTCTTATGAAGATCTACGCACGAATCGCTTGCATGCGTTGGACAACCACGCGAGAACTCGAAGCAATTGGGCTCGGAAAAGAACCCACTCCAGCGATGGGCGCAATCGCCAAGCTGATGTGGTCACAGACTGAGCAGGCGTTGACAGAACTCGCCATCGACGTCCTTGGCATCAAAGCGCTGTCTGGGCCATGGGCCAAGAACTTGATCTCCTCTCGCCAGGTCACCATTGCGGGCGGAACAACCGAAATCAACCGCAATATTTTGGGAGAACACGGTCTCGGCCTTCCTCGATAGGGCCACAAGTCTTCGCTGCTTCGTCGCTCGTTTTGACGTAGCAGCGCTGAGGGGTAAGCATTCAAACACCTGCTTCATCGGATTGATGAAGCCTCAAACTATGGGGGAACCTTTGTGGGATTAATGAGCGGAATTCGAGTGGTCGAAGTTGCGTCGTGGACGTACGTTCCTGTTGCCGGAGCAGTGCTCGCCGAATGGGGCGCGGACGTGATCAAGATTGAACACCCCGAGATGGGAGACCCACAACGAGGTCTCGCCGCAATGGGACTGATCCCAACTGGTCCAGGTGGTGTTTCGCACATGGTCGAACTCCCGAACCGAGGCAAGCGAAGTGTCGGGCTTGATCTCAAAACCGAAGAAGGACGAGCACTGTTGCTCAAGATGTGTGAAAACGCAGACGTATTCTTGACAAACTTTCGGCCGGCCGCTCGAGCAAAACTTGGCATCGACGTTGAACACATCCGAGCCGTGAACCCCAACATCATTTACGTGCGAGGTTCGGGACATGGCCAGAGAGGACCAGAGTCTGAGCGAGGTGGCTACGACGGCTGTACCTTCTGGGGCCGAGGTGGCGCCGCCGATATTGTCAGTGACCCCGAAGCCGACTACCCGGTCAACCAGCCAGGACCAGCATTTGGAGACGTTATTGGTGGCCTCACCATCGCCGGTGGTATTTCGGCCGCCCTCTTCCACCGTGAAAAAACTGGTGAGCCTGTCATTGTTGACAACTCACTTCTTGCCACGGCCATGTGGGCCACTGGTGCGACGTCGTTGGCGGCAGGCCTCTTCGGCTTTGACCGCATGCCACGGGGCGACCGCAAGCAGATGCCAAACCCGATTGTGGGGATGTATCGAACCTCGGACCGACGTTTCTTGTCGCTTGTGATGCTTGAGTCTGATCGGTACTGGGGCGACCTGGTCACGCGCATGGGTCACCCTGAACTCGAGAACGACCCACGATTCGTCGATGCCGCTGCTCGAGCAGCGAACTGTGAAGAGTGCATCACGCTCTTAGACCAGTACTTCGGCGAGAAGACGTTTGCGGAGTGGAAAGAGATCTTGGCCGAGGCCAAGGGCGTGTGGGCGCCGGTGCAGTCACCTGCAGAACTCTTAGAAGACCCCCAAGCAATCGCCAACGGCTACATCCGAGAGATCGAAGCCAACTCAGGAACCGTCTTTCGAATCATTGCCTCACCGCTGCAGTTCGATGAGACCCCTCCGGATCTCACCAGGGCGCCCGAGCACGGCGAGCACACTGATGAAGTGCTCTTAGAGCTCGGCTACGACATGGATCAGATCATGGAGATGAAGATCAAGGGCGCAATTCTCTAATCGAACTGCAATGCCCTCCCGAAATCAACGACCTCAGCCGAGTGGAGGAAGTCCACCGGCATAGGTCTTGGTTTCGGTGTACTGCTCGAAGCCTTCGAATCCATTCTGTCGTCCGATCCCACTGGCTTTGTAGCCACCAAAGGGGGCGTCCGCTCCATACCAAACACCACCATTAACTGAGGCGGTCCCTGCTCGGACTCGTCGAGCCACACTCAGTGCTCGCTCTTCAGAGCCTGAGGTCACGCCGACGCCAAGACCGTATTGGTTATCGTTCGCAATGCGGACTGCGTCATCGTCATCATCAAAAGGAACAACGACAAGAACTGGACCAAAGATTTCTTGTTGGGCGATGGTCATGGAGTTATCAACGTCAGCGAAGAGCGTGGGCTCCACGAAGAAGCCTTTGTCGAACTGAGCGGGGCGGCCGCCGCCAACAACAACTCGAGCACCTTCTTCTTTCCCCTTCTCAATAAGCCCCAACACTCGCTCTCTCTGGAGGGCGCTGATTTGAGGTCCTTGGAGATTGCCAGGATCGGTGGGGTCTCCGTAGGGGACCGCACGAAAGCCTGCCTCCATAATGGCGATCCCTTCGTCATAGCGAGATCGAGGCAAGAGCATCCGTGTCAACATGACGCACCCCTGGCCACCGTGCGTACACACCGTCCAGGCCATCGACAGCTTCTCTTCAAAGTTGGCGTCATCAAGCACGATGTCGGCCGACTTGCCACCAAGCTCCAAGAACAGACGCTTCAGGGTTGGTGCGCCTTTTTCCATGATGCGCTTACCAACAGCAGTTGAACCCGTAAAGGAGATCAAGTCAACACGAGGATCTACAACGAGGTCTTCGGCTACCTCATTGTCAGAGGTAGTGATGACTTGAAGCACACCGGCTGGGAAATCAGTCTTTTCTACAACGAGGCGTCCGATACGTGTCGCGTTCCATGGCGTGTTTGGCGCAGCCTTCAAGATCACCGTGTTCCCTGCAGCTAAGGCTTGACCGATCTTGTTAATCGCAACTTCGAAGGGATAGTTCCATGGCACGATGGCGGCCACCACACCCGCTGCCTCTTTTGAGACTTTTCGCCAGCTGTTTGAGCCAAAAGCAGTGCCGTTAGGAATGTCTCGTTCCCATGGAAACTCGTCGATATAATCGGCCGGCCACGTCAGCCCTTCAGAGAGAGGTGCATCGAGTTGAGGTCCATAGGTCAACAACACAGGTGTTCCAACTTCTGCGACAAGTTCAGCTCGCAACAGTTCTTGTTCACCCACTAAGGCTTCGTGAAGTTGACGGAGACAGCGCTGTCGGAGTTCATGGTTGGTTGACCAGTCCGTCTGATCGAATGCTCGCCGCGCCGCGGCGATAGCGCGATCCATGTCATCGTGTCCAGCATCGGTGACTTGACCGAGCACTTCTTCAGTTGCTGGGTTGATGTTGTCAAACGTCTTACCCGACTTCGCTTCGACCAACTCACCGTCGATCATCATCCGTAGTTCGCCCTGTGCCATGTTCAAGTGTCCCCCTGTGTCGGTGAGCGGCGGGAGCGCTGCTCTTCAGAGATATTCCTACAAAATGCCCTCCTTTTTCCAATCGGGAGCCAGCCAGGGGCTCACGGCCCAGGTTCGTTCTCCCCGATTTGGCATTTTCTCTCGGAAACCGCCACACTTGTCCTCACGGAAGTGCAGTCTTCATGAGGAAAGGTGGCGATTTCGCTTCCCTTCATGCCAAGATCATCATTCTGAGATTCTGCAATATCATCAGTCCAAGTCAAGCTTGAGGAGGAAGTCATGGAGTTAAAGCCTGGAGGACAACTTCGCAGTGCGCTCAGCACTACCGAAGTCGTCGTCGTCAAAGGTTCTGGAGCCGACGTCGATCTTCGCTGTGGAGGGCTCCCCATGATCGGAAAAGACGAATCAGCCTCCGAAGGGACGATCGATGAGGCCTTTGCTGGAGAGTCACTTTTGGGAAAGCGCTACGTCGATGACGACACGGACACCGAACTCTTGTGCACCAAGCCTGGAGACGGAGCGCTCAGCATTGACGGACGAGTGTTAGGTCTCAAAGGGGCCAAACCTCTCCCCTCGTCGGACTAAGCACTCCATGCACCTTGGATTAGTACTCGACATGGCGAGCTCCGGCTACGGAGATCGCATCGCAGTGGTCGCCAACGGCGAATCAATGAGTTACGAAGAAATTGCTCGTCTCTCATGGGCAGCCACTGAGCGCCTCGTTGCTTCGGACGCAACATCAGTTCTCTACTTAGGAAGCAACCACCTCTCCTACCCGGTGGCTCTTTTTGGTGCCGCAGGAGCGGGGATTCCTTTTATCCCCCTGAATTATCGACTCGGGGCTGTGCAGCTCAGCGCACAGATTGAGGCGCACCCGGGCTCCTACGTCATCTACGAGGGAGAACCCCCCGCACTCGGCAATGGAATGGACGCCGTTGAACGAAATCAGTTCATCGCGGAAATGCGAGACGTATCTGCCGAGCCAGCACCAGAGCAAGATACTGACCTGACGTGCATCTTGCTCTATACGAGTGGCACGACGGCAGCTCCCAAGGCTGCCGTGCTCCGCCATCGCCATCTCATGTCGTATCTCTTCTCGAGTGTTGAGTTCGCAGGAGCCGAAGAAGACGACGCAGCATTGGTCTCGGTACCTCCGTATCACATCGCCGGCGTTGCGAACCTGCTGAGTAACTTCTATGCCGGGCGACGTATCGTCTACCTCGACCGCTTTGATCCAGAGATCTGGCTCGAAACAGTTCGACGAGAACAGGTCACGCAAGCAATGGTCATCCCCACCATGCTTTCTCGAATCGTTGATGCTCTTGATGGTGAGCAGAGTGCACAAACCCCAAGTCTTCGAGCGCTCTCCTATGGCGGATCTCGTATGCCGCTTCCAGTTCTTGAGCGTGCCCTCTCGCTCTTCCCTGAAACAGGGTTCGTCAACGCGTATGGGCTCACCGAAACAAGTTCAACGATTGCACTGCTTGGTCCAGACGATCACCGTGACGCTTTTTCGTCATCGGATCCGGTACTTCGACAACGACTCACCTCAGTGGGGCAACTCTTGCCAGGTATCGACGTCGAAGTTCGCCACGAAGACGGCAGCCTGGTCGAAGCCGGGGAGCCTGGATTGGTTTTCTTGAAGGGCGACCAGATTTCCGGCGAGTACGCAGGCGTGAGCCTCCTCGACGACGACGGATGGTTCCCCACGAGAGATCGTGGATGGATCGATGCTGATGGATATCTTTTTATCGAAGGTCGGGCTGATGACACCATTATCCGAGGGGGCGAAAACATCGCTCCTGCAGAAATCGAAGACGTCTTGATTTCTCATGACGACGTCGTTGATGCCGTGGTCATAGGACTTCCAGATGATGAGTGGGGCCAGCGACTCGTCGCAGTTGTGGTTGCTGGAGAGTCGAAAACTATTGACATTGAGATTCTCAAAGAACTGGTGAAGACCCAACTTCGATCTTCGAAAACACCCGAAGAGATTCACATCTGGGATGAACTTCCTCGAACCGACACCGGCAAAATTCTGCGCCGGAACGTGGTGGCAGATCTTTCTGGATCTTGAGATCTACTAACGACTAGAAGACGCCAGCTCCGCTCGCGAGTTGACTGCGCAAAAGAAGTGCGACTCGTTCCCGGTGAAAACTTGCCGTTCCATAACTCAACTGATCAAACTGGGCTCGTTTCATATAGAGATGCAGATCATGCTCCCAGGTGAATCCGATCCCCCCGTGAACCTGGAGCCCAGAGGCCATCACGCGTTTCGACGCATCACTTGACCAGACTTTTGCTGTTGACGCAGCCAGCGAAGCTTCACTGTCTCCCACTGAGAGTGCCCACGCCGCGTACCAGGTCGCAGATCGCATCCCTTCGACGTCGACGACCATGTCAGCGCAGCGATGTTTGATCGCTTGAAAGCTTCCGATTGGCTGTCCAAACTGAACTCGATCTTTCGCGTACTGCACCGAGATGTCCATCACCTGATTGGCACCCCCCAACATCTCTGCAGAAGCCCCAACAGCTCCGTGATTCAAGAGGGTTTCAGCGAGTTCGGCTCCCCCGAGACGAAGAGCGGAAGTCTTGTCGAACTCAAGCCACGAAAGCCCACGAGTTTCGTCCATGGCACTTTCTCGATGTGGTCGTGTCGACGACGTGAGCTCGACCCCAAAGACACCGTCTCTTGTCGCCACAACGGCAATGTCAGCATGCGTTGCTCCTTCAAGGACGCCGATTCGACCCGAGATGGTCCACGAAGCACCATCACTCGTCGAGGTCAGTGCATCAGCATTCTTGGACCAGGCGACACAACCCGTTCGCTCTCCGTTCACTAATGCACTTATCCAACTCTCTGGAGCGTTGTCGCTTCGATCGAGCACGGTCAATGCCAGAAGACTCGGCAAGAACGGAACTGGTGCAGCATGTGCGCCAATCTGTTCGAGAAGAACTGCGGCTTCGACCCAGCCAAGGCCGATCCCACCTTTCTCTTCTGAAAGAGCAATACCTAGCCACCCCTGTTCGACCATCGCTAAGAAGAGCGCTTGATCAAACGGTTCCCCTGATTTTAAATGGGCCCGGCGTTGATCATGGCCCGCCAAGGCATCGAGCAAATCCCTTGCGGCGTCCTGCAAGGCCACCTGATCATCGGAGAGTTCAAAGTCCACAGGATGCATCGTAGAGCGAACACCTGTGCCAAACTCAAATCGTGGATCTCAGCCCCACTACTGCACAAGAGACGTTTCGCTCCGAGATCAGGGCGTGGCTTGTCGAAAACCTTCCCTGGGAGTACGGCCAGGGCCTTCCCCCGCGCTTTGAGACGCTTGACGAAGAAGTCATGTTCCTGCGCCAATGGCAAGCATCACTCGCCCAAGGCGGCTGGGTTGGCGTTGCCTGGCCGTCGCAATTCGGTGGCCGAGGGGCCGGTCCCGCCGAACACTTCATTGTTCAAGAAGAGTTAGCACGAGCCCGAGCCCCTGAGATGGTGGGCCGGATTGGCCTGAACTTGGCCGCGCCAACAATCTTGGCCAACGGAAGTAACGAGCAACAAGAGCGTTGGCTCTCTCGGATTCGAACTGCAGAAGATCTCTGGTGCCAACTCTTCAGTGAGCCTGGAGCTGGCAGCGACCTGGCAAGTCTCACAACTCGTGCACAAAAAGTTGATGGTGGCTGGATTGTCAACGGCCAGAAAGTGTGGACGTCCTACGCTCAGTTTGCCGACTGGGGAGTCTGCTTAGCTCGAAGCGATCCTGATGCGACGAAACACAAGGGGATCTCGTATCTCATCATCGACATGCATGCTCCTGGCGTCGAGGTGCGGCCCTTGGTGCAGCTCACGGGAGACGCCGAGTTCAATGAGGTTTTCCTCAATGACGTCTTTGTTCCCGACGACCAACTCGTTGGAGACCCACACGACGGATGGCGAGTCGCAAATTCGACACTTTCACATGAACGAGGAACGAATCCACGTCAACTTGTCATTCATATGCAGCTGCTCGAAGAACTTCTCCGACTCGCTGAAGAGAACGGCACATTTAACGACACTCGCCTCCGTGGGGCACTCGCAGAAGCCTACGTTGAGATCCGACTCTTTCAACTTCACAACTTGCGCTCTGTGAGCAGACTTTCTCGGGGACTCGATCCAGGACCTGAGGGAAGCGCCCTCAAGCTCTACTGGTCAGAGATGTCCAAGCGGTTTCATGACACCGCAATGGCCATCCTCGGCGAAGCGGCACCACTTTGGAAAGGTGCGGGTTCGAATCCGGGAGATGGACAGTGGCAACGTTCGTGGCTGTACTACCAGGCATCGTCCCTATGGGCCGGTAGCAATGAGATTCAGCGTAACGTCATTGGAGAACGAGTCTTAGGCCTGCCTCGAAGCAGCCGCTCTGGTTCTGAGCAGAAAAGCGGGAGGAACAAAGAATGAGCAGTGAAGCAGTTCTCTACGATGTCACCGGGAACGTGGCCACCATCACCATGAATCGACCTGACGTGGCCAATGCCCAGAACACTGCATTGATCGACGGAATCGATCATTTCTTGGACGTGGCTGACGAGGACGACAACGTCCATGTCGTGATTCTGGCCGGGAACGGGAAGCACTTCTCTGCGGGCCACGACTTAAAGGCCCTGGTCGGCGACGAAGCCCCAGATCATTGGAGAGAGTTGCGAGCAACCCCTGAAGGAAAGTTTCGCCACGAACAAGTCATGTACTTCGAGAAATGCAAGCGCATTCACTCGTTTCGAAAGCCCACAATCGCCCAGGTGCAAGGCTCCGCTATTGCAGCAGGGCTCATGTTGGCGTGTATGTGTGACTTGATTGTCGCAGCCGATGATGCGCTGTTCTCAAATCCAGTCCTGCGCATGACAGGCGCCGGCGTCGAACTCTTGGTCGAACCGTGGGAGCTTGGCATACGCAAAGCGAAAGAGTTCCTCTGGACGGGCGAAAAAATTGATGCTCAGGAAGCCTGGCGCTTAGGACTTGTCAATCGCATCGTTCCCGCAGCCGACCTTGCTGAGCGAACAATGGAGCTCGCACAACGTGTTGCACTGGTTCCTCCGATCACCGCACAAGTTGTCAAGGACTCCATCAACAACACCGCCACCCTCATGGGGAAGGAAGAGTCATGGAAGTATCACTTCATGGCTCATCACTGGATGCACAACACCCAAACGGCGCTTGATGCACTTGAGGCGAGAAAGTCAAAGTCCTCAATGCAGGAGGTCTTCGCCGAACATCGCGATGACTAACGAAGCGCTGCCACTGGCAGGACTCCGAGTCATCGACGTCGGCACCCGGATTAGCGCACCATTCTGCGCTGGACTCTTGGGAGAGATGGGCGCCGAGGTCATCAAGATCGAAGATCCTCACGGCGGTGACTTCATGCGAAGCATTGGTCCGTTTCTCGATCAAGAGAACGACGAAGATGAGTACTCCATGTGGTGGGCCGTCGAAGGGAGAGGCCGCAAGGGGGTGACCTTGAACCTCAGAGAGCCAAAGGGGCAAGAACTCTTTCGATCACTCGTCGCAACCGCCGACGTCGTCTGCGAAAACTTTCGACCGGGCACCTTGGAAGCGTGGAACATCGCTCCTGATCAGTGTGATGAGAAACTGGTGTGGGCAAGAATTAGCGTCTTCGGCCAAGACGGACCAAACGCTCCGCGCCCTGGCCTTGACCGAATGGGGATTGCGTATGGCGGGCTCCTCCACCTCACGGGCTATCCCGATCGACCTCCGGTGAAACCTGGGATAAATATCTCTGACTATCTCACCGGCACCTTCGCTGCCGAAGCCGTCATGGCTGCGCTGTACCGACGAGATCGAGCAGGAACAGGTACCGGCAAAGGAGGCGTGGTGGACGCCCCGCTCTACGGAGCAGTACTGAGAATTCTTGAATGGACGTTGGCTGCACAAGACCGACTTGGCCTGACTCGACAACGAGAGGGCAATCGACTCTCGACATCAGCCCCAATCGATAACTACCCCACCAAAGATGGTACCTACGTCTGCATTGTCGCTGGGTCGGACGCGAACTTTGCTCGACTGTGTCGCGCCATGGGCCAAGAGGAACTCGCCAACGATCCCCGCTACACGACATTGTCACAACGAGCATCCAGTGGCGACGAGCTCAACGACCTTGTCAGCCTGTGGACCATGTCAATGAACGCCAAGGAAGTCGAACAGCGTTGTCTCGAACACGGTGTTCCAGTTGCGGTGAGCTATGACGCTCACGATATTCTCAACGACCCTCACATGATTGAGCGAGGTGACTTCGTGACCGTCAACGATCCGATTGCCGGTCCTCATCGACAACAAGGCCCATTTCCACGACTTGATGGTGTCGTTCCAGAGGCTCCACTACCCGCTCCACGTCTTGGAGAACACAACAAAGAGATCTGGTGCGACGCGCTCGGGCTCTCAGAAACTGAGTTGGCTGAGCTCACTGCGCAAGGAATCTTTTAGAGACCCTTCCTCAAAGTGACGCATCAAGGGTGAGTGTGCCTCGAATATTCTTTCCCACTTTGAGATCTCGATAGCCATCATTGACGTCTTCAAGTGCATACGACTGAGTGATCAATGCACCAAGGTCGAACTGGCCTCGTTGATTGAGCTCTAAAAGTTTTGGGATATCCGCTCGAGGGTTCGCCGAACCAAAGAGAGATCCAACCACTTGTTTTTCCATGCCGGTCAGATTGCTCATGTTCATCGTGACTTGATTTTCCGAATAGGGATGAATATTGGTCACCACGACTCGACCAAGCTTTGCCGTGAGTTCGAGTGCTTCATTGAAGGAGTCACCGTGGCCCACTCCCATGGCCATAATCACTTTGTTTGCCATGCGCCCTTTCGTAATCTCTTGAACGAGCGGAAATGCTTCCTTCATCGATGGCGCCACGATGTCGGCCCCAAACTCTGTGGCCTTTTGGCGCTTAAATTCGACCGGATCGACGGCAATGATCGTTTCGGCTCCCGCCAACTTCGCTCCTTGCAAGGCTGAGGCGCCAATGCCACCAACACCCACGATGACCACCGTGTCGCCAGGACCAACGTCTGCGGCGTAGACCGCTGAGCCCCAGCCGGTTACTGCCCCACAACTCACGAGACATGCGGTGTGCAGGGAGTGGGAACGATCAATTTTGATGCAACTGGCTTCATTGATCACCGTGTAGTTCGCAAACGTTCCCAAGAGACACATCAAGTTCAGATCTTTTTCCCCCGTATGGTGGCGAGACGTTCCGTCTGCCTGGCGACCGTAGCCAATGAGCGCACCTAAATCACAAAGGTTTTGGTGACCCGTCGAACACGGAAGGCATCTGCCACAAGCGGGGATGAACCCCAAAACGACGTGATCGCCAGGCTCAAGCCCGATGACCCCTGGCCCCACTTCTTCGACGATGCCGGCACCTTCATGGCCACCAATCATGGGAAGCGGCATTGGCGAGTCACCAGTAATCAAATGATCGTCAGAGTGGCAGAGACCTGCGGCGGCCAAACGAACGAGAACTTCCCCCTGGCGAGGCCCATCAAGGTCGATCTCTTCGACACTCCACTCTTTGCCAATTCCCCAACAGATTGCCGCTTGCGTCTTCGTCTGAATCGCCCCCTTGGCTCTTTTCTATCGCTGTCTGAAAGGTTCATAGTAATCAAGTCAGCTGATTCAACACCAACCGCTCGGTGTTGCTAGTGATTTGGCTTCCTCGAGGACTCACTCGCTACACTTCGACCACGTCTAAGGGGGGAAGCATGGATCAATCAGCAGAAGGTCGAGAGGGTACGCCGTTCGAGATGACAATCGAGGCGGGCAAAGTTCGAGAGTTCGCCAGAGCGACGAAGTCGACCAACCCTGAGTACCGACAAGACGACAGTGTTATTCCTCCAACCTTCCTCGCTGCGGCTGCGTTTTGGCAGACGGAGACCTCATCACCCTCTCGGGGTATCCCGATCAATTTGGAGCGGATGCTTCATGGAGGGCAAGAGTTTATTTTCCATGGAGAACCTCCCCGAGTCGGTGACCACCTCACGGGACATATGCGCATTGGGAAAATTTGGGAAAAGCAAGGACGCCGTGGCGGCATGATGCAGTTTCACGAGATCATCACAGAGTTTAAGAATGCCGAGGGGACGCTTGTTGCTGAGTCGCGAACAACAGCCATTGAAACAAGCCAAGCTCCAGAGAAAGCCGGCGCATAATGAAGGCTGACGACATCACACAAGGCCACGTCCTCCCCATATTCACGGACAAGCCACTGAGCGTGACTGACTTCGTTCGTTACCAGGGTGCCTCGGGAGATATGAACCCAATCCATCACGACACCCTCTTTGCCCAAGCAGCTGGTTTCCCAGCCCCTTTTGCTGTCGGGATGCTGCAAGCTGGTGTTCTCGGCACGTACCTCACCGATTTTTTTGGAGCCGCACATATTCGACGACTCAAAGTGCAGTGGAGCGAACAAGCCTGGCCCGGTGACGTTCTCGAGTATTCAGGAGTCGTCACAGAAATTCGCCGCGAAGCATCCGAGACGTTGGCGGACGTTACTTGTTCTGTTACTCGCCAAAATGGTGGCGTGCACCTAACCGGGTGGGCCACCTTCGTTCTTGAAAGAGCAGCGTAACAATGTCGTTTGATGTCGCTGGAACGTGTGCAGTCATTACCGGCGGGGGCCATGGGATCGGTCGAGCTTTTGCCGAAGCGATAGCCAAAGAAGGGGCCAACGTCGTCATCGCCGACGTCAACAAAGCTCGTGCAGACAAAATTGCGAACCGCTTAGGTGGGATCTCTGTAGCGTGCGATGTTGGTGATCACGCCTCCCTTGTCTCGCTCGTCGAACAAGCAGTCGATACCTTTGGACCGGTCAAGGTCTTCTGTTCAAATGCTGGAATCCTTGACCAAGGTCCTGATCTTGGATCAAGTATCGAACAAATCGACGCCATCACACGAGTCAATCTGCTCTCTCATGTCTGGGCTGCGCAAGCGGTCCTTCCTTCCATGATCGAACAGGGTGGTGGCTACTTTGTTCAGACGCTTTCTTCCGCAGCGTTGATTACCGGTCCTGCCGGAATGGGTTACACCTTCACGAAACATGGGGCCCTGGGTTTTGCCGAATGGTTAGCGCTGAACTATGCCGATAAAAATATTCACGTCAGTTGCCTGTGCCCGAATCTGGTCAACACCGGACTGTTGGGCCGAGATGAAGATAACGAGTCCGCAGAGTCACCTTTTGTTTTGCCAGAAGGCCTTGGGGACGTCGTTGAGCCAGAAGCATGCGCAGAGGCAACGATTGCGGCCATGAAGGAAGGTCGCTTTCTCGTTCTTCCACATCAGCGAGTTGGGGAGTCGTTCAAGCGAAAAGCAAATGATTATGACGCGTGGCTTGCGACCTCCGGTGAGCGAATACGAGGTCTGCGACCGTCTCCCTAGCGATCAACGCGGACTTTGAATAGGTTGCAAGTCACGCCCCTAAGATAAAATGATGTCGCAGTCCCCACCACATGCCCCGGTATTGACGACTCGCCGAGAAAATTTGATCTTGGCGTTGGCGTGTATCGCTCAGTTCATGGTCATCTTGGACGTCTCG
Organism: Actinomycetota bacterium; assembly: GCA_009699875.1. Taxonomy (GTDB): domain Bacteria; phylum Actinomycetota; class Acidimicrobiia; order Acidimicrobiales; family RAAP-2; genus CAIUMH01. The sequence continues at coordinate 1,306,989 of WLNI01000001.1, read as the reverse complement.
GTGGTGAACGTCGCACTGCCATCAATCGGCGTCTCGCTTCATTACTCGGCAACCGGCCTGCAGTGGGTCGTCAACGCCTACGTCTTGGCCTTCGCGGGATTTCTTCTCCTCGGCGGGCGAGCTGCTGATCTCTTTGGTCGAAGAAAGATATTTCTCCTAGGAGCAATCCTCTTTTCTGTTGCGAGTTTGGCGGGAGGGCTCGCGACGACGTCAGGGATGATGACCGGAGCTCGGGTAGCCCAAGGACTCGGCGGCGCGTTTCTTTCTCCCGCAACACTGACGATTATTGTGACCACGTTTCAGGGGCCACGACTTCCCAAGGCTCTTGGCGCCTGGGGTGCCGTCGGAGGCGCAGGTGGAGCGATTGGTTCGCTCCTGGGCGGAATTTTGACTGCTGAACTTTCGTGGCGTTGGGTGCTCTTCATCAACATCCCGATTGGAATCGCCGTCATCGTTGGGGCGGTTCTTTGGCTCCCTGAGATGTCTCGAAAGTCGGAGTCATCAAAACTCGACATTGCGGGGGCTGTACTCGTAACGGCTGGTCTGTCCACCTTGGTCTATGCGATTGTTGGAACGGCCACGCATCCATGGGGTTCAGGGACAACACTTGTTTGGCTTGCCATTGGCGTTGCTCTCTTATTGGCTTTTGCCCTCGTTGAAACCAAAATCGCAACAGACCCATTGGTTCCATTTTCTTTCCTTGTGAAGAGAACGACAGCGAGCTCCAACGTCGTGATGTTGCTCATTGGATCAGCATTCTTTTCAATGTGGTACTTCCTCACCCTTTATCTCCAAGAAGTACTTGGCTATAGCGCGTTGAAGACTGGTTTTGCGTTTGCCCCCCAAGCCGTTGCCATCATCTTTGGCGCGCAGACTGCTTCTCGACTTATGGCCAAGATTGGTGTCTGGAAACTCATCATCACGGGAACCACCTTGGCCATGATTGGCTTCTTCTGGATCGGGCACTTGAGTGCAACGGGATCGTACTTCGGAGGGGTCTTCTTCCCCGCTATTTTGATCGCCTTTGCCTTAGGCCTCCTCTTTAGTCCATTGGCCGCAGCGGCAACATCGCACGTCGATCACACGCAAGCCGGTCTGGCTTCAGGGTTGTTAAATACCTCTCGCCAGATCGGGGGCGCACTCGGCCTCGCCGTCTTAGCCACGATCGCTGCAAGTGCGACGACGACTGCGACTGGCGGCCAACACCCAAGCTTTGGAGCGGCAACATCGCTTGCCACAAAACAAGCCTTGACCCATGGCTATAACTTGGCCTTTCTCACGGCGTCAGCGATCTGCCTCGCTGCAGTGGTGGCGACGTTCTTAATCCCCCGAGATACCGGAAAAGCCAGTTTGAGTGCCGCGCAGACATCACCACAAGTAGAGTTGCCGACGTGAGTGCACAGTACATAAGCGCTGAAGACATAGCGGCGCATGTGCAAATACTTTTTGTTGAGTCATCAGACTCTATTGAAAATGTCAAGGCAAAGATACAAGATGCTCAAGCAATCCCTCCAGCCCAGATGATCCTTCAATACAACGGCATGATCATGCTGGACGGAAGAACTCTTAACGACTACAACGTCGTGCCCGCTTCAACTATTAATTTCTACGTCACCCCAATCATTGTCTCGATCGTCCCTGGCGAGACAACGTTGACCGTGACGTGGGATTCGCCGGTAGGAACAACAGATAGCTACGGACAGAACTCTGGTTTTATTGCCACCACAAGTTCTGGCAGCTTGTCGTGCACTGCCGTTGCGACCACGTGCACCATTGAACATGCACAGAGCTCGACGACCTATATCGTCACGGTGGCATCGACGAACCCAACTGGACCAAATGTTCCCTCGCCATCGGTATCGGCAACCACCCTCGCTGCGACGCCTACAACAACAACGACAACAACGACTTCGCGTGTGCCCTCGCATGAACTGGCGAGCACGGGGTCAGCAACAACTGAGTTATTTCTTGGAGGGACAGTCCTCGTCCTCCTCGGCGCACTTCTCGCTCGAGTTACTATTTCGATTCAGCGGCGCTCAACGCGCTAAGACAACAGATGATCCATGGCCAAAGAGTCCTTGGTTGGCGGTAACCGCCACGGTGGCCCCTTCGACTTGACGGCCGGTTGCTTGGCCTCGAAGTTGCCATGTGGCTTCACAGACCTGGGCGATTGCTTGGGCGGGAATAGCTTCTCCAAAACAGGCCAGTCCTCCAGAAGGATTCACTGGGACACGACCACCAATCGTGGTGTCGCCATCTCTGAGTAACTGCTCGGCTTTCCCCTCGCCACAGAGGCCGATGTCTTCGTACCAGTCGAGCTCCAACGCACTCGACAAGTCATAGACCTCAGCCAGGGACACGTCTTCTGGACCAATGCCGGCTTGTTCGTAGGCCGCATGGGCAATGGAAGCCCGGAATGACCGTCCTTCTTGTGGGACAGAGACTGAAGAGTCCGTCGCGAAGTTCGGCATCTCGATCACCGTGTTCGGAAATGTTGGGGTCACTGTGGCCACACCATTGACGGTAACTGGCGAACTCACCCCGTGTTTCTTGGCGTACTCCATCGAGCAAATCACCAACGCGGCTCCCCCGTCTGACGTGGCACAGATCTCTAAGAGTCGAAGCGGATCAGATACGACCGGCGAGGCTAAGACTTCTTCGACGGTCACTTCTTTTCGATAGCGAGCGTTGGGATTTTCTAGTCCATGGCGAGCATTTTTTACTTTGACTTGGGCAAAGTCTTCTTCGGTTGCGCCATAGATGGCCATGCGGCGTCTCGCATAAAGCGCAAAGTACGTCGGATTGGTCGCTCCGAGTAGATGGAATCGCAACCAGTCCGGATCGTCGCGTCGCTCTCCACCGACGGGTTTGAAGAAACCCTTCGGCGTGGTGTCAGCTCCCACGACAAGGGCGACGTCGCTAAAGCCGGCCAAAATCTGGGCTCGGGCATTTGAGAGCGCTGCGGCTCCAGATGCACAGGCGGCGTAACTTGACGAGACTTGGGCGCCGGTCCACCCCAACGCCTGGGCGAAGGTGGCACCGGCGATAAAGCCTGGATACCCATTTCGAATCGTGTCAGCTCCAGCGACGTAGTCAATATCTTCCCAAGGAACGCCAGCATCAGCGAGTGCAGCTTGTGCGGCAGCGACCCCATACTCAACGAAGTTTCTTCCCCATTTCCCCCAGGGATGCATCCCCACCCCAAGAACAGCAACTCGTTTGTCGTTAGCCATTGTTGTTCACCGGTCGCCATTTCCAGACAAGGTGTTCGGCCTCTTCATCGGAGTACAAAACTTCTGTCACGAGTTCAACTTCCATACCGACGCTGAGTTGATCGACGCCAATGCCGTGAGCGAGTTGGCCCAAAACAACGATGCCTTCTTTTTCTAACTCCACTGCAGCCAGAGCAAACGGGACGTAGGGGTCGGCTGCAACGTAGGGCGGAGGTGGCTGATACTGCGCATCGGTGTAGGACCAGACCGTCCCTCGAGTGGAAAGCGTCATGGCTTCTAACGCTGTCGAAGTGCAGTGGGGATTTCGACACGAGGTTTCTTCAGCCGGGAAGAAGACTGTGGCGCACTCTACGCACCTGGTACCGAGCAGCGCTGGAATCGTGGGATCAAAGAACCCTTCAACGGCAACTTGTTGCACTGGCGTCATGAGCCGAGCCGCTCAATGATCGTGGCGTTCGCTTGGCCGCCACCCTCACACATGGTCTGGAGACCAAAGCGACCTTGTGTTCGCTCTAATTCATTGAGCAGGGTCGACATGATGCGGGCACCCGATGCGCCGGTGGGGTGGCCGAGGGCCATTGCTCCTCCGTTGACATTCACTTTGCTCATGTCAGGGTGGTGTTCTTTCTCCCACGCGAGAACGACTGATGCGAACGCTTCGTTGATTTCGATGAGATCGATGTCAGCTAATGAAAGACCTGACTTCTCCAGAATTTTTGTCGTCGCAGGGATGGGAGCGGTCAACATGATCTGAGGATCGTTCGCCGCGACCGCAAAGGTATGAAATCGAGCTCGTGGCGTGAGGCCGAGTTCGTTCGCTTTCTCTTCGCTCATCACCAATACCGCCGCTGCACCGTCTGAGATCTGCGATGAGGACGCAGCTGTCACTTGACCGTCTTCAAAGAATGCAGGCCGAAGTGTGGAGAGTTTCTCTCTCGTGGTGTCCCGGCGCACTCCTTCATCTTTCGAAACGATCCCTGAGGCTGCGCCGTCATGGCTTCGGGCTTCTAAGGCGATGATTTCGTTGTCGAATCGACCTTCATCTTGGGCTTGTCCCGCTCGCTGATGCGATGAGTACGCGAGGTCATCCATGTCGTCTCGAGTGATTGACCAGCGCCGAGCAATTTCTTCGGCGCATTCACCTTGGTGAATTAACTCAAAGTGAGCTTTGTAGAGAGGACCGTAGGCTTCACCAGGACCAGGCTCGGTGGTCGAACCAATCGGAACTCGACTCATTGATTCGACGCCTGCGCCAACGACAATGTCCATCGCTCCAGAAAGGACTGCTTGGGCGGCAAAGTGAATTGCTTGCTGGGCCGAACCACACTGGCGGTCAACGGTCGTTCCCGGCACTGTCTCTGGATAGCCAGCAGCGAGTGCGGCATTGCGAGCAATGTTCATGGCCTGCTCTCCAACGGTCATGGTGCATCCCATGATCACGTCATCGATCAAGGCTGGATCGATGTCGTTCCTCTCAATGAGAGCTTTTAGCGGCTGGGCGGCTAAATCAGTGGCGTGCCATCCCGAGAGGACACCCCCTCTTCGACCCACTGGAGTTCGTACTGCATCGACTATCACACACGTTCGCACAGAGGCATTCTTGCCGATCACGCGTGGGTGTGCGAGATTTCAAGCGTGGACTTCACGTTTTCTGAGGATGAACAGGCCTTTCGAGCCGAGGCAGCGCAGTGGCTCTCGGCAAATATTCCCGCCCCTGGATCACTAGGTTCACTCGACACCAAAGAGGGATTTGAGAAACATCGGGCCTTTGAGCGTCTCATGTTTGAAAATCATTGGTCAGTTGTGTCGTGGCCCGAAGAGTTCGGCGGCCGTGACGTTGGCATCATCGAATGGTTGATCTTCGAAGAGGAGTACTACAAGGCGGGCGGGCCCAAACGAGTCAGCCAAAACGGTATTTTCTTACTCGCCCCCACACTCTTTGATTTTGGAACCGATGCCCAACGCGCACGCTTCCTCCCTCCAATGGCATCGGGCGACGAGATCTGGTGTCAGGGATGGTCAGAACCAGATTCGGGAAGTGACTTAGCGTCTCTTCGCAGCAGTGCGACTCGAGTCGATGGCGGGTGGACGTTGAACGGTCAGAAGACGTGGGCGTCAAGAGGTGCATTTGCCGAATGGTGCTTTGGGCTCTTTCGCTCGGACCCAGAACAAGAGCGCCATCGAGGCTTGACCTACTTCTTGATTGACATGGAGAGCGAGGGCATCACCAGAAGGCCTATCGCTCAACTTGATGGCGAGACAGGGTTTGCCGAGATTTTCTTTGATGACGTCTTTGTGCCTGACGCCCAGGTTCTTGGCGACGTCGGCCAAGGTTGGGCAGTCGCCATGGCGACCGCGGGAAGTGAGCGAGGTCTTTCATTGAGAAGTCCTGCTCGTTTCTCTGAAGCAGTGAAACGACTCTATGAATTACTCATCGAAAGAGAGGGTGAGCCTTCTGCTCCACTCACCCGTCTCGCAGACCAAACCGCGCAGGCCTACTGCAATGCTCAGGCTTACGAACTCCAGACGTGGTGGACTGCAACATCCATTCGAGAAGGCAATGGCGTCGGCCCCGAGGCCAGTGCCACCAAGATTTTCTGGTCGGAGATGGACCTCCACATCCACCAGACCGCTTTAGAGATCCTCGGCCCCAATGCAGCGTTGCGTGAGCGAGATGGAAGTCTCAGTGACTGGCTTGATGGGTTTCTCTTTTCCTTGGCCGGTCCCATCTACGCGGGAACAAACCAGATTCAACGAAACGTTGTCGCTGAACGCCTTCTCGGAATGCCGAGGAAATAGCTCATGCGCTTCGCGTTTACCGACGAGCAGCTTGCACTGCGCCAAGGGGCCGAGGAGGTACTCGAAGGAACGTGTACTCCAGCGGACATTCGAGCAATCTACGACTCGGGTGACGTTGCTCAGGGTCGCAGTGACCTTCGCTGGTCGGCGCTCAATGACCTTGGCGTCCTTTCACTCTTGGCTGGCGAAGACGTCGGCGGGTTGGGATTTGGGGACGTCGAACTCGTCGGTGTTCTTGAATCAGGGGGCGCTGTCTGTCTTCCTGAAGCGGTCGCCATCCATGCTGGCGTTGCTGTTCCCCTTCTTCAGAGTCTCGGGGCACCCCTTGCCTCTCGCTTGAGCGAGATCATCGCTGGAGGAAGTGCGATAAGCGTGGGAGGAGTCGACAGTGACTTGAGTGGTCCAGTGGTTCGCTGGTTCGACGGAGAAGCGCACGCCGAGCGTGTCGAAGGAGTGAGCCGGGCTGCGTTCTTTCTTCTTGCAAGTGCCAACGATGACGGCGTCCTCGTCTCGTTCGTGCCACGTGAGCACTGTGTCATTGAGCGCACACCGTCTCTTGACATCACTCGTGATCTTGGAACCGTCACCTGGACGCCTACTCCTCCAACCACTATCGCAAGTGGAGATGATGCAGTGGTACTCATCGACGAGATCGCATCTCGTTCTGCATTCGTCGCTGCAGCTGAACTCTGCGGTGTCGTTGACGCGATGGTGACGGAGACGGCGCTGTATACAAAAGATCGCCAGCAATTTGGATCTCCAATCGGAAGTTTCCAATCGATCAAACATCTCGTAGCTAATGTTCGAGTTGGCCTTGAGTTCGCTCGGCCAGCGGTCTATCGAGCGGCCTGGTCGTTCGCTACCCAAGATGACCGCAGACACCACGACGCTGCACTCGCAAAAGCGTTGGCCTCAGAGCTTGGGCTTCTCGCTGCCTCGACCTGTCTTCAAGTCCACGGCGGGATCGGCTACACCTGGGAGCACGACCTGCAGTTCTCTCTGAAGCGATGTTGGGCATTGGCGAGTGCCCATGGCGACGCCGCCACCCAACGCGCACGGGCCATGGTGCTCGGACTGAGCAACTAACTGTGGCGTCGTCGCTCACCTGGGCGATCGTCACCACGCCACTTGGGCGTTTTGCCATTGGAGGAACTGAAGTTGCGATCACGACTGTGCTCCTGCCCCATGAAGTCAGCGAATCCGACCTGGACACCGACCCCTCGCACCTTGTCGGAGACGCAGCTCGTCAGCTAGATGAGTTCGTCACCGGAACTCGCCGCACCTTCGACCTTGCCCTCTCGTCTGAGGGAACTGTGTTCCAAGAAGCGGTATGGCAAAGCCTCTCGATGATTGACTACGGAGAGATCCGCTCCTATGGGTGGGTAGGCGACCAGGTTGGTTCGCCCAAAGGCCCTCGAGCAGTGGGCCAAGCATTAGGGAAAAACCCCATCCCCATCTTTCGGCCATGTCATCGAGTCGTTGGGGCCTCGGGCCTTGGTGGGTATGGCGGAGGCCTCGCATTGAAGCGCGCCTTACTTGAACTCGAAGGGGTTGACGCTCGCTACCTCTGAGCAAGGATCGCTCGAGCGGCTCGCTCACCTGACACCATCGCACCTTGAATCGAAGGAGTCGCTCGGTGGTCTCCAGCCACGAAGACACCGTTGACAACAACTTCAGGTCGCAAAAGAAACGGTGAGGAGTAGCGCGGGAGCGCATCGGCAACCAACGACATCGAGACCAACTCCCACTCTTTGGTTGAGCGCCGATGAAGTTGACTTAAGCGTTCTCGAACAGATCTCTCACGCTCAACCTCTGGATGAAGACCGATCGCTGAGGCGGCGACTAAATATTTCCCAGGAGGCGCATACTGTGGTGCTGCCGCGGTCATCTCTACGCTGTTGATAAGCGTCTTCATGGATTGATCAACCACAAGTGTCGCTTTTGTTCTCAATGGCTCATTGGTCGAATACCACCATGTCGTTACAGAGTTCGACGATGGAGCGCGAAGTGTTTGAAGGAGCAATGATGCTGCCTGTCCAGCCGTCGCCAGCACGACCGCAGAACCTTCGAGACGCGATCCATCTTCAAGGACCACACTGTTCGCTGTCACAGCCGTAACGGGCGTCTCTAAATGAAGAACATCTTCACCAAGTCGGGCCGCCATCTGATGTGGAATGGCGCCCATTCCACCTGCTGGCACCCCAGGAACCCCACGAGTAAAACTTCGAAGCAAGAGTGACGTGATTCGAGCTGACGTCTCGAGTTCGTCCTCAAGAAGAACGCCAGCAAGAAATGGCCTGAGGAGCGCGTCAATGGTTGTGCGATCAATTCCCTTCTCGAGCATCCAAGCGGCACTTGGTTGGTCAGGATTAATCGTGACTGGTTTGCGTTGCTTTCCCTTGAGCGCGAGCAGCAGTCGAGCGAGATGGAGACGGCTCGTGAGTGGACCCAGCGGAGCACGAAGAGTGGCAAGGATCTTTCCTGGAGATCGAAGCGGGTCGGCAACCTGGGAGTGCGTCACCCCGTCGCTCAGGACCATCCCTGGATCAAAAAGTTGGAGGTCAAGATCTTTCAGGTCCAGTCCTCGTTCAACTTGTGGATAGGAAGGATTGAGAAGTTGAAATCCTCGATCAATCTTGAATCCATCAACGTCATCGGTGATGACTCTCCCGCCAACGTGTTGACCACGCTCAAGAACGACAATGTCGACACCTGCGTCGCTTAAGACATTGGCGCATCGGAGCCCGGCGAGACCTGCTCCAACAATGATGACGGGACCCTGTGACACGTCTCTAACTTAGAACTCTGAACATGGCGTGACTCTCCCCTTCGAATTATCAGGGGAAACTCTTCTGCCGTGGACCTTCAGGACTGTTCTCTGAGCCACCGAGTGGTTTCGTTGCCTCACAGGACGTCTTTGTGCGAGGCTCATTCCACACTTGACGAAACGAGGTCTTCATGGAAACGGCAAACAGCGTGCGAGAAGCATTTGAACTTACCGGGCGAGTAGCCGTTGTCACAGGCGCTGCGAGTGGCCTAGGTCGCTCTTCGGCCCAGGTGCTCGCTGGAGCAGGAGCGAGTGTGGTCTGTGCCGATATCAATGCAGAGGGCGCCAAGAAGAGCGCCCAAGAGATCGTTGACGCTGGGGGGAAGGCAGTTGGCGTTGGCATCGACGTCTCTCGCTCTGAGGAGCACGAGGGACTCGTCGAAGAAGCACTTCGTCTTGGCCAGCGACTCGACGTCTGGTGTAACTCTGCAGGAATCATGGCTGAGTCAAAAGTTCTTGATATGCCCGAAGCAGACCTCGACGCTCTCGTGAGCGTCAATGTCAAAGGTACGCTCTTTGGGGCTCAGGCCGCCGGGAGATACATGAGCGACCACGGTGGCGGGTCAATTATCAACATGGCCTCTGCGGGCATGTTGGTACCCTCACCCAACATCGCTGCCTACGCGATGAGCAAAGGTGCGGTAGTTCAACTCACCAGGATCATGGCCTTAGAGGTCGGAAAAAAGAACATCCGGGTGAACGCCGTTGCCCCTGGATTTGTTCCAACGAATATGACGAGCCGCTACTACGTTCGAGACGACGGCACCGAAGACGAAGCGATGAAGCAGATGGTCCTCGAGCCCATGGCCAAATTCGCCCCAATGAAACGTGTGGGAGCACCCTCGGATATTGGCTACTGCGTCCTCTACTTGGCCTCTGATGCATCAAGTTTCCTGACCGGTCAAATCCTTTCGCCAAATGGCGGAGTGGCAATGCACTAAGACGACATTCCTGGGCCATTTCGATTGCCCAGATTTCCCGCTACGCTCATTTGCATGCCTGAGCTCCCCATGATCATTTCGGTTGACGACCATGTTGTCGAACCAGCAAACCTTTGGATTGACCGACTCCCATCGAAGTACCACGACGTCGGACCCCGCATCAAGCGAGCTCCCATGGGAGAGGTGACGTTCATTGGCGGAAAGTTAACAATTAAGCCAGGGTCTGAAGGTGCACCAGCGGACTGGTGGCGCTACGAAGATCTGCGCCGGCCGCTGCTTCGAGTCGACTCAGCAGTTGGGGTCCCTCGAGACCAGGTCACCATGTCAGGCATCACCTTTGACGATATGCGACCCGGTTCGTTTGAGCAGAAGTCACGCTTAGAAGATATGGACGTCAATCACATTGAAGCATCGCTTTGCTTTCCAACGTTCCCTCGATTCTGTGGACAGACCTTCACTGAAGCCAAAGACAAAGAACTTGCGCTCCTGTGTGTCCAGGCCTACAACGACTGGATGGTCGATGAATGGTGTGCGGGAACAAGCGGTCGGCTTATTCCGCTGATCATTGTTCCACTCTGGGACGCCAACCTTGCTGCTGACGAAGTTCGCAGGAATGCCGCTCGAGGCGTGCGGGCTGTGTGCTTCAGTGAGATCCCTGCGTACTTAGGACTTCCAAGTATTCATGATCCTGATAACTACTGGGATCCTTTCTTCGCTGCATGCGATGAAACATCGATGATCGTCAACATGCACATCGGATCCTCTTCAAAGATGCCATCGACGTCAGCTGATGCTCCTGCAGCAGTTGGATCATCGTTGACCCACATCAATGCAGAACTTTCCATGACTGACTTTTTGTTCTCGGGCCTCTTTGAGCGATTCTCAAATTTGAAGGTTGCCTACTCCGAAGGACAGATTGGATGGATCCCCTACTTGCTGCATCGAATGGATGTCGTGTGGGAAGACAATCGCGGGTGGGGTGGCGTCGCCGATAAGGTTCCGAATCCACCTTCAACGTATTTTCCAGACCACGTCTTTGGTTGTTTCTTTGATGACCCCAATGGTCTCAAGCTGATTGATGAAATCGGTGCAGACAACATTACCTACGAGTCCGACTACCCACACTCTGACTCCACCTGGCCAAACACCGCGCAACTTGCCCTTGAACAGATGGCGGGACTGAGCGACGAGCAGATCTGGAAAGTGGTTCGAGGCAATGCCATCAAACTCTTTGGCTTAGACCTCACGTCGTAGGGTTCTCCTTACTGATGGATCTGCGTTACAGCGACGAAGAAGAACAATTCCGCTCGGAATTGAGGACGTGGCTTTCTGGGGTTCTCCCCAACTTGCCACCCAAGCCTTCTTCGACCGACTGGCCTGGCAGACGGGCCTACGACGCTCAGTGGCAGCGCCTCTTATTTGATGCTGGTTATGCCGGTGTCGACTGGCCCGTTGAGGGCGGTGGCCGAGGCGCGAGTCCTATCGAACAACTCATCTTTAAAGAAGAGTGTGAACGAGTTGGCGCTCCCTACGTTGGAACAGGCTTCGTCGGCCTCTTGCACGCGGGACCAACCATCATTGCTGAAGGGACACAAGCGCAACGCGAAACCTACCTTGCACCCATCTTGCGAGGAGATGACGTTTGGTGCCAAGGATTTTCTGAACCATCATCGGGGAGCGACTTAGCATCGCTTCGCACCAAGGCCGTTCGCGACGGTGACGAGTACGTCATCAATGGATCAAAGATCTGGACCAGTCATGCCGAAGTTGCCGACTATTGCGAACTCTTAGTTCGCACTGGCCCTGATGACAGCCGCCACAAAGGAATCACCTGGCTGATTATGCCCATGAAGAGTCCTGGCATTGAGATTCGGCCACTCAAGACGATCGCTGGCTCGACAGAGTTCGCAGAGTTATTCCTTGACGACGTGCGCGTCCCCGTCGCCAACCGAGTGGGCGACGAAAACGACGGGTGGCGCGTCACCATGGTGACCTTGTCGTTTGAGCGGGGAACAGGTTTTGTTGGCGAACTCTTAGAGTCCATGCGGATCTTGCGTTCGCTCACCGAGTTCGCGAAGCGTAACGGCAGCTGGGGAGACCCCTCTATTCGCCGGCGCGTTGGCACACTCACCGCATCATTCGATGCACTCTGGGCGCTGACCAAGCGCAACGTCTCTGAAGCTGCACGCAATGGTGTCCCGGGTGTTGGTGGCGTCGTCTTCAAGCTCTCATTCTCTGAGCAAGGCCAAGCACTCAGTGAACTGGCGATGGATCTTCTCGACCGAGCTGGACTCAGCGCGTCAGGACTCAATGGCGGCGATGGACTCGGCGATCTGCCGAATGCCGAGTACGTCGATGCATGGATGAAATCCATTTCGCTCACCATTGCTGCGGGAACGAGCCAAGTCCAACGCAACATCGTGGCCGAACGAGTTCTTGGACTTCCGAAGGAGCCCAAATAATGGACTTCGAACTTTCGCAAGACCAGCGAGATCTTCAAGACGGCATCCGTGCCGTTCTCGAAGGTTCTCTTTCCCTCGAGACATCAAGAGGACGAGAAGGACGAGACGACGTTGTTGATCCAAAAGGTTGGACCGCACTCCTCGACGCAGGAGTCTTTGGACTCTTCGTGCCAGAGTCAGAAGGCGGCGTTGGTCTCGGTCTCGCTGAAGGTGTCCTCGTCGCAGAAGAGATGGGCCGAGTCTTGGTGCCTGGTCCGGTCTTGTCGACAATGGCGCTCGCCCCCATCCTCGACGCTGCTCGCGATGGCATAGCTCACGGACTCTTCGAAGCACCTGCTCGAGGGGCCACCGCCCCTGGACTTGTCGAACACCCCGATTCAATCCACGCCCTCGTACTCCTGCCTCCCCTCGAAGATCCTGTGACCGAGCCCACCCTCATCGAACACGGCGACCTGCGATATTCGCAGGTTCTCGAACCACTCGATCCCTTCACTCCACTCGGCGTACTCCAAGAGCCGTACCCGGTCGGCGTGAGCCTTGAAGGGACCTCAAGCCCGCAACTTCGCCAACGCGCCATGGTGCTCACGGCAGGATTTCAAGTCGGCATTGCTACTGCCTGTGTTGAACAAGCGACTGCGTATGCGAAAGGTCGAGAGCAGTTTGGGCGCCCGATAGGAAGTTTCCAAGCCATCAAACACTTGTTGGCTGATGCTCTTTGTCGAAGCGAGCTTGCACGCAGCGCGGTCTACGCCGCTGCCGTGACGCTCGATGACCCCGTCGTCGCAACACGAGAAGCTGACACACTTGGCTGCTCGGTCACTCAACTCCAGTGGCGAGTCGTCGCTGGAGCCAAGATTCTCGCCGACGAGGCTGCCATCACGAACGCCCGGACGGCAATCCAAGTTCATGGTGGAATGGGCTTCACCTGGGAAGTCCCCATGCATCTTTTTTTGAAGCGGGCACGAGTCCTTTCATCAACATTCGGCACAAGAAGTCAGTTGGCCGATATGGTCGCAGCACTGATCTAAGAGGAGTTTCCAATGAGCACTAATCCACTCGCCCCAAAAAGTGTCGTGAGTACTGTCCCCACCGGCACGGTCGTCTGGGGCATGCAGTTGCCAATCCAGAGCCAATCGAGCATCTACGTCTCAGAGTGGGAGAAGACTGCCAGCATCGACGAGTTCGCACACATTGCTGTCGCTGCTGATCTCGCTGGATGTTTCTATCTCGGTGTCTGTGATCACACTGCTATTCCTGAGCGACTCGTCGAAGCAATGGGGTCTGTTTGGTACGACACGATCGCCACGCTGGGTTGGCTGGCTGGGATTACCACGCGCACCAAACTGCTTTCGCATGTCTTCATCCTTTCGCAACGCCACCCACTTCGAGCCGCCAAAGAGCTCGCCACTATCGATCTGCTTTCGCAAGGTCGGTTAATTGCCGGCATTGGAGCTGGCCATGTCAACGAAGAGTTCGACGTGCTCTCTGGCGATGACGGGTTCCGCTCTCGAGGCCGAGACACCGACGAAGCAGTCGTGGCGTTAGCCACGTGCTTTGAAAACGAGGTCCCCACTCACCAAGGAGAGCGTTGGGAATTCTCTGACATGCACGTCTCGCCTCGGCCAGTCCAACAACCCCGCCCCCCAATTTGGATTGGTGGATCCAGCGGACCGGCACTACGCAGAACTGCTGCGCTGGGCGACGGGTGGCTCCCCCAGGGCACTCGAAGGAAGGATCTGCCAGGACAGATCGCACAACTCAAGGAAATGCGTGCCGAGCTGCGAGATGGGGCTCCACTCGATATTGGAACAATTGCCGAACCGATGTACGTTCTCGAAAAAAGCGGGCAAGATCCTGGATGGGATCTACCCGCTTACGTGATGGCGGCTGGCCCAGAGGAGATCGCCACCTCAATGAACGAGCTCGCCACCATGGGAGTCAACCATCTCCAAATCGCCTTTCGAGTCCGTTCTTCGCAAGAGTTCATTGAGCAGACGCAACGTTTCGGCGAACTCGTCGCACCTCATCTCCACGCGTAACAATTCGCATCTAGAGTTTCAAGGCAACCAACGGAGGATCCATGACAAGCAACAAGCACGTCGAAGAGAACTTATTGATTGATGGCCAGTGGGTCCCTGCGAGCGGCGGAACCTACGAGATCATCAACCCGGCGACCGAAGAAGTGGTGGGCTTGGCTCCGAACGCCAGTGTTGCCGATGCCCTCGCAGCAGCAAAAGCAGCTCGAGCCGCCCAGCCTGGATGGGCCGCAACGTCGGTTGAAGAGCGATCTGAGTTAATGCTCAAAGCCGCCGAGGCGATCCGAGAAAAAGCCTCAGAGCTACTTCCCCTGGTGATCGCCGAAACTGGAGCGACCGCAACGGTTGGTTCTCGAATGCAGGTTCCTGTTGCAGCGGATCGTTTTGCTCGCTACGCACGAGACCCTCGACCCGTCTTGGCGACCCCACTGAATCCTCAAGTCGCCACTGCGTCGCCTCTGGCTCCTGGCGGCGTTATTGGTGGACTCGTGAATCGCCAGCCCGCTGGCGTGGTGGCATGCATCACGTCCTACAACTTCCCCATGGTGAACATGGCTGGAAAAGTTGCGCCTGCATTGGCAGCCGGAAACACCGTGGTCGTCAAACCTGCACCACAAGACCCCTTAGCCATTGTCGAACTCGTTCGTATTCTCCACGACGTGGGTTTCCCGCCAGGAGTTGTGAACTTTATTAACTGCAACACGCCAGAACCCGCAGCAGCATTAGTGGATTCTCTTGATGTCGACATGATTAGCTTCACTGGTTCTACCGAGGTAGGAAAGCGCATCATGGAATCTGGCGGAAAGACCATGAAGCGGCTCTTGCTTGAGCTCGGAGGGAAGGGTGCAGCCCTTGTCCTTGACGATGCTGACGTGAAGGCAGCACTGACGTGCATCGGCTCAACCTGGAGCTTTCACTCTGGACAGATCTGTACGGCACCGACACGAGCGGTCGTCCACTCAAGTCTTGTTGATCAGGTCATTGAAGGTCTCACCACCATGGCACCATTCCTTCCCGTTGGAGACCCAACGGACAAAGCCACCATGATCGGGCCATTGATTTCCGCTGCCCAGCGGGACCGAGTGGTCAACTACATCAACGGTGCTGAGCCAGAAGGTGGCACCGTCATCATTGATGGGCGCGAAACGGGACTCGACAAAGGCTTCTTTGTGGGACCGACACTTATCAGCGGAACGAATGATCTGACCTGTGCAAGGGAAGAGATCTTCGGCCCTGTCATCACATTGATTCCCTTTGACGACGAAGAAGAAGGAATCGCTATTGTCAACGACACTGAGTTTGGACTCTACGACTACGTCTTCTCAAAGGATGCTGGTCGAGCGTTCAACATCGCCAAGCAGTTCCAGGCTGGCCACGTTGGTGTCAACACCGCACAGCGAAATCACGATGCCCCCTTTGGTGGCTTCAAGATGAGCGGCGTGGGGCGAGATGGTGGCGACTACGGCCTCTTGGCCTATTCCGAGACCCAAGCCATCATCTGGTCTTCGTAAGAACTCGCACACGAACCTCCGTCTGATGGCCGCGGGCCATCCCCGATATCCTGTGCCAGATGACCGAGACCATTGAGCGGCCGCTTACTCACGCCCAAGAGGCTCGCCGCCAACGCGTCATCGATGCAGCGATTGAGTTGGCCCTCGAAGGTGGCTACGAGGCGGTCCAGATGCGTGACGTTGCTACTCGTGCTGACGTCGCAATGGGAACGGTCTATCGCTACTTCACCTCAAAAGATCACCTCTTGGCTGCGACCCTTGTCTTTTGGGTTGAACAACTCCAAGACCACCTCCGCCAGCAACCCGCACTCGGCGAGACGCCGGCCGCCAGAGTTCTCGAAGTGCTCGATCGGGCATTGCGAGCAATGAATCGCCAGCCAACGCTTGTGGCTGCTGTCTTCTTGTCTCTCTCCTCGCCAGACCCTGAAGCCGTCAGGTGTCAGATGAAGATTGCCGAGTTGATGGACGCAATCGTCTTCGAAGCGATCGGAACGCCAGCTCCCATCGACACGCCAGTTCGAAGCCGAATGATCGGACATATCTGGTATTCGTCTCTCGTGGGCTGGGTGAATGGATGGTCGTCGGTAGACCATGTCCACAATGAACTACGAATTGCGGCAGAACTCTTACTCCCAAATGGCCTCGAAATGGAAACGCACTAAATAAGCTTGAGGCGTTTAAAGGCATCAAGACGCAGCGTTGTCGATGCCCCATCAGTGGTGAGAGCACCCGATGCCAACGGAATTCCATCTGCGATGGCGCCGTGCAAGACCCTTCCGTGGACAACGAGTTCTATCGTCGCTGGTCGCACACGGTCACCTTCAGAGTTCCAAGAAAGAACATCGTCAGCAAGCACCAAGATGTCTCGTCGAGTTGGACCATCGCCATCACCATCGTCGTCAAAGTGTTCACCTTTGGCGCCGGCATCTTCACCGGGGAAGATATGAAACGTCAAACGTTCAGGTGCGTGGTCACCTCGCAGGCCACCGGCTGGTCGAGAGGGATAGCGCCACGCGTCGTCTAAGGGAAGAATTGATCCACCGCGAATGAAGAACAGCGGCTGCCCCAAAGGTACGGCAAACTCCTCGTGAGTGCCTCCAGCGACCCGTTCAACCTGGTCACAACTGCTCTGATTCATGCCCGGGATCGCCGACCATCTCCACCACAACCCCTCCGGCAAACCAACCGAGACCATCTCGTTGTCTCCCCCCGTCGCGACGCAGTAGAGAAGGCTTGCTCCTACCATCATGGAGCTTGTTACTTCAGGGGTCCCGCTGACCTCATCGCGCCCTCCCCACCACACGGGAGCGAGGAAGAGCGAACCATCACTCACCGTTTTCTCAACCGAGGTATAGAGGTACGGAAGGAGTCGGTACCGCAACGCAATGAGATTTGCGATCGATTCTTGATAGGTCTCGGGCCACGCCCATGGCTCTCTCGCAGGAGCGCCAAGGACTGAGTGCGTTCGAAAGAATGCGGAGACCACGCCGAGCTCTAGCCATCGGAGGTAAAGCGTCGGGGAAGGACTGCCGCTGAATCCTCCGACGTCAGAGCCGGTAAAAGGAACTCCAGAAAGTGCAAGCCCAAGAAAGGTCGCCAGCTGTTGGACCAGGCCTTCCTTGCTCGCTTCAACGTCTCCGGTCCAGTTCCACGCGTGACGCTGCATCCCCGCCCACCCAGAACGAGAAAAAAGAAATGGTCGCTTTTCGGGACGGAGTCGGAGAAGCGCTTCTCTACCAGACCTGTTCATCAACATTCCATAGACGTTGTGGACCTCACGGTGATCCCCACCGCGGCCATTGTTGTCATGGCGTGACGAGCGAGGAAGTGTGCGATCGCCGTTCAAGGTGATGGACGTTGGCTCGTTCATGTCATGCCAAATTCCACTGATTCCATTATCGAGAAGACGCTTGTAATGCCCCGACCACCACGTTCGAGTCACTGCTTTGGAAAAGTCGGGAAAGACTGCCCACCCAGGCCAGACGGTTCCCTCGCAGACGCTCCCGTCTTCATTGCGCACGACGTGGTCGCCTTCGATGGCTTCTTTGTAGAGGTCAAATTCGGGATCTCGGCGAAGTGCGGGATCAACAATGGCGACAAGTCTCGTCCCTCTGGTGGCGGCAAAGGTGGCGAGGCGGTCGACGTTGGAAAAGTTTTCTTCGTCAAAGGTAAAAACTTTGAACGCATCCATGTAGTCAATGTCCATGTGAAGCGCAGAAATTGGAATCCCGTGCTGTGAAAACCCATGAAGCACGTCAACGAGTTCATCGCTGGACTTATATCCCCACCGCGAGTGGTGATAGCCCAAGGCCCAACGAGGAGGCATGGGGGCTTTCCCCGTAATCCCCGCATAGCGACGCAGCAGTGTGGGCTCGTCGCCAATCACGATCCAACTTCGTACCATCCCGCCGACGAAACGAATCTCAACTTCACTAGGTCCCGCTTCGTTCGGGGCCTCAATGGTGGCGGTGGCATCAAAGGAGTTCTCATGAAATGCCAACACTGGTCCGTCCTGGTGCCGACCGATCGACACAGGAATCGAGCAGTACAGGGCGTCTTCGTTCTTTCCCCACGCGCCACCTGGATCACGATTCCAAAATCGCAACGTCCTCCCCCGACGATCCATCGGCCCGGCTTGCTCTCCAAATCCCAACAATTGTTCATGGTGGCGTAACAGTCGGCGGTGGACTCGGGCAGGCCCGCGACGTAGCGGGGCGAGTTCTTGATAGCGCAAGCGTGCATCCGCGTCATAGATCTTGATCCCATTGGTCTCAATTTCAACTCGCAGGGTGAGAGACCTCGCCACCACGAGCTCCTCCGTCACCGAGACGTCAATCTGGCCGAGCGGTGGGAGATCGAATGCTGGTTCTGTTGCCCATGGAACTGGTTCATCGTCGGGACCCCATGAGATGCGCACGACGTCGTTGGAAAAGAAATCAACGTCGACGTGAGCTCGTTCAAAAACAGCGGTCACACCGCTGACAAGATTCCCCTCTTCTCGAGCAACGCCAGTGAGCATCTTGCCCGCAGTGATTGGTGTGGCTGGAAGATTTTCAACGGCTCGGTCTTTTCGCTCTTGGCGAGCCATTCTCAAAGAATTCTCTGTGATAGCCCTCATTGTGGCTGGAGAGAGCGCTCGAACTTCACGCGCTACGAGTCGGGCTTTGAGAAGCGACCGTCGAAGAGGTCCCGTAAGTTCGGGCATAGTTGACCCTACCGCGTTCATGCCATGGATTCCTATAGGTCAAGGGGTAGGTTTTTGAGGTGTCCAAGAATGAGAGAAGGGCGTCATGGTTGTCTCAGTAACTGAACAAGCCCGAGCACAGGGCAAGGTTGTTCGAGGCCACGCAGAGTCAACAGTCGATTTCGCCCAGCGAACGTTTCGACGCCACATTCGCGGAAAGACTGATATCTCCATGATCCCGGGAAGTCTCACTGTCGATGGATTGGAGTTGCGATATGCAGTCTCAAATAACGACACCGCCCACCCTGAGCAGCAGTGGGCAATCAATCTCCATGGCTTCTTTGCTGGTGGATCGATGTATCACCGAGAAAGCGAACGGTTGGCCGAAGCATTTGGGTGGCGAGTCATCAATCCAAGTCTCCCCGGTTTTGGGGGGAGCGACCCTCTTGCCTGGAATGAAATATCAATGAGCTCATTGACACGCAGAGTAGAAGCACTCATTGATCACTTCGGTATTAATGAGGTGATTCTTATCGGCCATTCCATGGGGGCGGGCGTCGCAATTGAATACGCAGCCATGCACCCACAACGCGTCCTTGGCATCATCTATCGAGACGGCGTTTCAACGCCCGCATGGCAAGAACGGCGAGGTATCTTTCCGTTCCTCGTTTCAAAAGTCGTCCCGGATGTCGCACCCGTTGCAGACCTCGTTGCGTCCGTCGCGTTTGACCTCCCTGACCTCTTCGTGGGTCGCATGCTTTCGACAGTTCGTTCGGTATTGCCTGATCTGCGACTCAATCTCAAGACACTGGCGCGCAGTGCTCCTGTGGCCTCAATGCTGATGACGACTGACCAGACGGCTCACGTCCACGCGGTTCAGAAGCAGGCCATTCCGATTCTCGCCGAATGGGGCTGTTTTGATCACGTCACCACCGCATCCACCGCCCGGGAGTTTTCAAAGGCTGCCGAGGTGGAGGTTCAGTGGGTCCCAGGTGGCCACTCTTGGATGCTGGCCCGCCCAAGTGGCCAAGCCGACATCTTGCGCTACGTCGATTCGGGTCGATCCTTCATGGAGGAGATCTCGGCTCGAGATGCATTTCTCAAAGAGACGCGGCCACACTTACGCTCCGTCATCTAAGCCTCTCAACCAAAGAGTGGCAGGACGAGTTCAACAGTTGCGCCACTAAAAACTGGCACAAAACGAACCGATCCACCGTGGTTGGCAACAATTTCGGCGACAATGGCCAACCCCAAGCCCGCGCCGCCTGTTGGTCGGTCTCGGGCTTGGTCGCTTCGCACAAACCGTTCAAAGAGACGCTCGGCATCATCTTGGTTCACTCCTGGTCCGTCATCAGCGATGAAGATCTTGGCAAAGTTTCCGTCGATCTCAACTGAAAAACGAATAGACGCACTGGCGTGGCGCACTGCGTTGTCAACAATGTTTCGAATGACCCGACTGATTTCTATTGGGTCACCAAGAATCCGAGCTGCCGAAACTCCACTTGTGTCGACACGAAGTGATCCTTGAACGCGAAGGCGGTCTGCTTCTGCGAAGAGCAGTTCGTCAATATCGACCGGGAGCCGAGTTCGAGTTCGTTGGCGTTCATCATTCGCGGCCAGCAGCAGAAGGTCGTCAACAAGCCGACTGAGTCGTTCACACTCCGCGTGGAACACGTTCGCTACCTCTGGCCAGTTCGCCTTTTCAGGGTGGGCTTGGGCAACTTCGACGGTGACCAAAAGTGAAGTAATCGGGCTTCGAAGCTCATGAGATGCATCAGAGACGAATCCACGCTGTCGGATCTGGGCTGATTCGAGCCGGTTCAACATTTCATTCAGCGTGGAGGCTAAGCGTGCAATCTCATCTTTCCCGGGGGGCACCGGCACTCTTTGGTCGAGCTCATCTTCGGCCATCGTGTCGACCTTCATTCTCATTCGCTCAACTGGTCGAAGCGCTAAGCCGGTCATGATCCAGATCAGTGTTCCTAAGACCAAGAGGACGTTTGGGAGAATAAAAGCGAAGCCAATAACCAAACTCCTATTCGACGATTCAATCTGAGTGCCGTAGGCCACCGCGTAGACCGTGACCGTTCCAGTCGACGTCGTCACCGACGTTGCTTCGACAACGCCAATGCCGTCATCTGAATTTGAATAGGCGGGAGCGAGCGGAACCGACTGGGGTGTTCCGACGGGAGGTTTCACGTCTGAGACCGGCGGGCCTTTGAAGAGTGACTCTGTGGCATTGAGAATCTGGCCTTGTTCGCTCACGACCTGGATGCCCGTTCCAGGAAGAATTGAAGGTCGAATCGGCTTTCCCTGAGAGACATCTAACGCCACAGACGCTGCTTCATTGCTGATTCGAGATTGTTCGGCTTGGACGATTGAGCGGTTCTGCCAGTACACAATTCCCACCGCGACGACCACCAAGACGACAGCGATCGCGACGATTGAAATCAGAGTGAGACGAACTCGGATCGAGGAAAACGATCGACGATTGGTTCGCTCACTCACTGCTTGGGTCCAGGCGATACCCCACGCCGCGAACCGTCTGGATACTCCGGCGATTAAATGGCTGATCGATTTTCTTTCTGAGGTAGCCGATATAGACCTCAACAATGTTGGGGTCTCCTTCGAACGAATCTCCCCACACGCTCGACAACAGGTCGGCTTTCGAGACAGTCTGGCCCACTGCATTCATGAGCACGGTCAAAATCGAAAACTCACGTTGCGTGAGCTCGATCACTACTTCACCTCGATGCACTCGATAACTTCCTGGGTCGAGAGTGAGATCCCCCGCTTCAAGGACTTCATGCACTGTTCGTTGCCCACGTCGAAGCAGCGCGTTCAATCGAGCAACAAGAACCACAAAGCTAAATGGTTTCCGCAGAAAATCATCAGCACCGGTATCGAGTGCTTCGGCTTCATCAAGCTCGCCGTCTTTCGCTGTCAGCATTAAAATCGGCGTCATTACCCCCGCACTTCGTAACTCTTCACAAACAACAAAGCCGTTTTTCTTCGGCAGTAAAATATCAAGGACGATGACGTCGAACGTTGGATCTTTTCCTCGATCGATACCCAACTGTCCATCGGCAACGAGTTCGACATCAAATCCTTCGCCGATCAGTCCGTCTCGTACCGCTTCGCCGAGGTGCACTTCGTCTTCAACGACTAGGACTCGCATGACTCCCACTCTAGGTCTGGATGTAGAGCTCTCCATTGGGCCCTTCTGCCACCTTGTAGGGCGTCAGCCCTGTCGGAGAGGGTCCAGTCATGACGTCGCCATTACTGACCTTGAACTGGGACCCATGACAAGGGCAGACCAACACGTCGCCGGCCTGGGAGTACGAGACCGTACAGCCCGCATGCGGGCACACGGCGTCATAGGCCACAAATTTCCCCTTTGATGGCTGAATGACGACGCCGGGATCTCCGTTCGACGACGTAAATGTGGCGGCTCCGCCAACGGCAACCTGGCTTGCTGGCCCTAGGGGCTGTCCAGGTGGTGTGGCTCCAGAGGGTGTCGTCGTGGTTGAAGAGGTCTGACCGAATGAGCTCGTCGTGCTCTGAGCTTTGGGAGCTCGACCAAAGAGTCGGCCGAGTCCGGCAGACGCTCCGGCGATCACGACGCCTATCACTCCAGCGGCAACAGCGGCAGACGTTCCGATGACGACAGTTCGACGATCAACGTCATCGGGCTTGCCACCTCTCGCCGCAATTGATCGATGTCCAGATTCAAGAACTGGGCACCCTTGTGGCGCGCATGGTGCATTTGCTTGGGCTCGACAACTCCCCTGTTCATAGTTTCCACAGAACTCTTGGACGCCCGCAAAGGTCACTGCGTAGGGCGTGGGGTCACCAAGGCCAAGTTCTTCTGACGCCCGTTTTGCAATACGTGCATCAAGTGACAACACGCCCCCTGCTCCAGCAACAATGAAGGGGAGGAACCCAAAGAAGAAGACAATGTCTGCTCCCGTGTAATAGGGCGAGGCATGAAAGCTCACTGTTAAAAACAATCCAAAGGCAAGAGCTGCGCCACCGAGTGCGGCAATACGCGTCCACAGACCGAGCAAAAGTCCGATACCCACCGCAATCTCACCGAGTGAGATCACCACTCCGACAAGCACCGCGTGCTCAATGAGGTGGGTGATCAAAAATCCGATCGGACTACTGCGCGCCGAGGCGATCAGTTGCGCTTGAATACTCGAGTTCGAGTTCGAGTCAAAAAAGTTTGGATTCGCCAACTTTTGAAGACCGGCGAAGAGAAACGTCACGCCAAGAAACACCCGAAGTGGCAAAAGCGCCCAACCGGCCATTGACCCCGCTCGTCGTGGAAGCGAGAAGAGCGATCCGCTTGACGAAGATTTCTGGTGCGAGTGCGATTGGTGTTTGGGCTGAGGCATCCCCCTAGCCTCGCATATTTCTCCTGAGAACTCCCTGAATGTCCCCCTCGCGCCCCGAAGTGCTGTCACAATGTCTCTGATGAGTGAAAAGACCACCTACGCAGGACTTCGCACCAAAGAGTGGGTGGGCTTGCTCATTGTGGTCCCCGCCTTGCTGGCCCTGATCTTTCTCTCCAAGCCCTACGTCTCAGACATCCTTGACCGGATTCTTCACCTCAATCCCACGATGGTCTACATCGTCGTCTTTGCCTTGGTCTTCGCTGAGGCCGCCATCTTCTTTGGGTTTATCTTTCCCGGTGAGACCGCGGTCATCTTGGGCGGAGTGGTTGCCAGTGGTGGCCACGTCAACATTGTGCTTCTTGCTGCACTCGTCGTCATCGCCGCCATTACGGGAGACTCGGTTGGGTACTTCGTGGGTGAACGATACGGTGAGCGGATTTTGTCAATCAAACTCTTGGCTCATCGACGAGGTGGGATTGATGCCGGACTTGTCCTCCTTCGCAAACGCGGTGCGCTCGCGGTCTTCATCGGCCGATTCACCGCATTTTTGCGAGCCGTCATGCCCGGCTTAGCGGGACTTTCGAAGATGCATTATCGAACCTTCCTCAAAGCCAATGCCGCCGGTGGCCTTGTGTGGGGGGTGGGTTTCACAATGATTGGCTACCTCTTGGGCGGGGCCTACAAGAAGGCTGAAAAATATGCCGGCTGGGCCTCAACAACCATCTTGATCATTATCGTGATCCTCGCCGCCGGTCTCTTTATTCGAAGCAAGATCAAAGAGCGAAAGATCGAAGCATCGTTCGAATCATCTGGCGAGAGTGGGGCAGAGAGAATTTCAGAAGAGATCGCCGCCGCACAAAAAGCTATTGAGGACAAACAGAAAGAGCGTGACTGATTCTTAGGATCGCGCGAGCAGCTCGTTCATCTCAACACTTGCAGCAACCCCTGCTGCGTCACTCGAAAGAAGTGTGACTCCTCGTGGTCCACGAGTCCGATCGACACCATGGATGCCTTCTCGTGATTGATAGGAACCTTCAAACCACCGGTCAACGAGTTCGCCAAGCACCACGCGTTTGATCTGAGCGCCAGCCGCACTCGCAGATTGAGCCGCACCAAGGACGGACGCAAGCTCAGTTGCGCGTCGATGACCATGAATTTCAAGCCGTCGGCCGTTCTGGTCGATGCGGGCCGCAACATGGCGCACAAAGAGCGTGAGCGGCACTCCACAGAGCTGAGCCCTCTGCTCAATCGCAGCGGCGAGCACAGGCTGATCAAACGAGAGCGGTGCTGGTTCGCTGAGCCCGCGAAGAAGGTGGTGAACCAGATTTCCAGACTGTGGACTTTGGCCGAGCACGAGACCGGCCTCTGACGCGGTGACCTCGCTTGCGAGTCCCTTGGCTCGCCCTGGTGACCATTTGACAAGCTTCTGTTCGATACGAGATCCAGGCGTTGCTCCGAGTACCAATGCTTCAAGGTCGACGGACCGTGAAGGAGTTGGGATGAAGAGTGAGCCAATCGATGGGGCCTCTTGAGAAACGAATTGCGTGACCAAAAGATGCGCGCACATCATCGCATCACAGGCCGTCACGGCATCGGCGGGAGCAAACTTTCGAAACGGTGGCGCACTTCCAGTCATCCAACCAGAGCGAGCGAAACGTGCTGGCTCTTCAAAGGTGACGAGCGAGGAGATTTCGCTCCCTAGTTTTTCAAGAACTGCAGCTCCATAGTTTGCAAATCGATCTGGCGTCCCCGGAGCAAGCCACCCTTCAACGCCTAACCAGTTTGGAATCGAACCATCACTCAGCACAACACTGACGCGTTGGCCGTGGCTCTTCAAAAGTTTGACGATCTCGAGATAGGTGGTGAGAGCCAGATCGTCGAAGCCATCTCGACGTGGTTCGACTCGGGCCCATTCAAGGCGAAGAAAGACATCGTCAACACGAAGGTCGCCTGCCATTCCCACCAGCACGCTCGGATCCTCAAAGAACCCGACGCCAAAACCAGTGGGCTCAACTCGCCCGAGCCGTTTCGCAGCGTGCCAGGTCGTCGTGGGGTCTCCCAGGCTGTCTATCCCACCCTCGACCCCAGGGCCTCCGAGCATGATCCCTGTTCGGATCTGTGATTCTGGAAGGATCGCCGCCATCTCTCTAGTCTCGCATTTTCCGGCCCCTCCCAACGCTCCACTCGGGGTCAACAGTCTTGGTAGCGTTCTCTCTGCGCTTCACTACTTCACAGTGTGCGTATTTCTTTACAGAGAGGTTGCACCATGGCAGACGAGATCCTTCGACAACGAACTGGCCACATTGAGGTCCTGACGATCAATCGTCCAGAGGCCCGAAACGCTATTAACTTGGCAACCGCCGAAGCGCTGGGCAGCGCCCTCGATGAGATCGAAGCTGACGATGAGTGCTGGGTCGTTGTCCTCACCGGAGCCGGCGACAAGGCATTCTCGGCCGGGATGGACTTAAAGGCATTCGCATCAGGCGAGTTCCCAATCACAGAAAAGGGTTTCGGCGGAATCACGAAACGAGACTTTCCAAAACCGTTGATCGCTGCGGTCAACGGTTCTGCGCTCGCCGGTGGTTTTGAGATGATGTTGAGTTGCGACCTCGTGGTGGCCGTTGATCACGCCAAGTTCGGCATCCCAGAAGCGGCTCGTGGACTCATTGCTGGTGCGGGTGGTCTCATCCGACTTCCGAAGCGAGTCCCGATGGCGGTCGCTCTTGAGCTTGCGCTTACCGCGGCACCCATTGATGCAACGAAAGCGCTGTCCATTGGACTCATCAACCGAGTGGTCCCTGGCGACAAGTTGATGGAAGAAGCGATGGCATTGGCCGAACAGATCGCGAAAAATGCACCCTTGGCAGTGCGCGTTTCAAAACAAGTGATGCGAGATGCCGCACAGATGACCGAGGCCGAAGCCTGGGGCGTCAACGATTCGGCCTTTGGAGCAATCGGCCGATCAGGTGACGCCATGGAAGGTGCGATCGCCTTTGCGGAAAAGCGTGAGCCAAACTGGACGGGAAGTTAACGATGGACGTGCAAAGTTTTGCAGCGGACCTTTCGCTGACACCTGGACTTGACGCTCTGCGTCTCTTCCTTCACGTGGCTGCAGCCACCATCTGGGTGGGGGGCATGTTTGTCATGCTCGGACTCGTTCCAACTGCGCGCACCCTCGGGCCCGACGCTCCCAAGGCGTTGGCCCGAGCATTTGCCAAATTAAGCTGGCCCGCTTTTGCTGTCCTCGTCCTCACCGGCTTTTGGAACTTGGCTGCTCTCCATGCTGAGTCCAAGTCCATGAGCTGGAACATGGTCATGGGGATCAAGTACCTTCTTGTCATTCTCACTGGCTTGGCCGCCTGGCTCCACGGAAGGGCCAGTTCCAAGGCCGCCATGGGGGCGTGGGGCTCGATTGCGGGAATCTCCGCCGTTTTGGCCCTTTTGGCTGGGGTTCTCCTGGCCGGATAGCCAACGACAAGACCTTCGTGAGTTCTGGGTCTAACGTACGAAGTGCACAGATGTGCACAGATAAAGGAGTCTGAATCATGGTGCTAGCCAATATCTTCGGTCCCGACCTCCTCATCGTTGTCGTGGTGGTTGCCGTCGTCATCTTTGGTGGGGCAGCCATTCCAAAACTCGCTCGAAATCTTGGTTCTGCCAAAACCGAATTTGAAAAAGGTCTCAAGACCGGTGGCGATGCCGCTGAGGGCGATGCGGCTACCGACGCTGAAGCGACCAAGGGTGAGTCCACGACCGACAAGCCCGCTACATAACGCTGCGCTCACGTGGCGGATGACGTTCTCGAGTTAGCCGACAAACTGTGGCGCGGCGAAGTTACAACAGCTGACGTTCACCCTGTTGGTCACTTAGGTGGCCTCGCCGAAGTCACCGATGGTGTCGCTTTCGTTCCAACCTTTGCCAACGTCTCTGCGATCGACACTGACGACGGTCTTCTCTTAGTTGACACAGGCTCAGCCGTCGTTGCGCAACTCATCCATGAGGAACTTCGTCGCTGGAACGATAAGCGACTTCATACCGCGATCTATTCCCACGGACATATTGACCACGTCTTTGGCGTCCCTGTGTGGGAAGCCGAATCAAAGGCCAATGGATGGGCTGCTCCCGTGGTCTACGCACACGAACATCTTCCTCGCCGTTTTGACCGCTATATCTTGACAAACGGCTACAACGAGATCATCAACCGACGCCAATTCGGTGTCGACAATTTGGTGTGGCCAACCGAATATCGCTACCCCGACGAAACCTACGTTGACGATCACCACCTCACCATTGGCGGTCTCGACATTGAACTCGTCCACGAAAAAGGCGAGACCGATGACGCAACGGTGACGTGGATTCCAGAGCGGCGAGTGCTCTGTTGCGGTGACTTGTTTATTTGGGCGTCGCCAAATGCGGGGAACCCACAAAAGGTGCAACGCTTTCCTCAAGAGTGGGCAGCTGCGCTTCGTCGCATGATCGAACTCAAGCCCGAGTACCTCTTGCCCGGCCACGGTCTTCCAGTTGTTGGCGAAGCACGCGTGCACCAAGCGCTTGACGAGACCGCGTACTATCTCGAGTCCATTGTTGAACAAACGCTGGCGTTTATGAACTCTGGCGCCCGACTTGATGAAGCCCTCCACGCCGTCTCGCCGCCCGCGGAGCTTGCCGAGCGACCGTATTTGAAGCCGGTCTACGACGAGCCAGAGTTCATTGTTCGCAACATTTGGCGCCTCTATGGAGGATGGTGGGATGGGAATCCAGCCTCTCTGAAGCCCTCCCCTGACAAGGTCTTGGCTGGCGAGCTGGCAGACCTCTCTGGAGGGGCAAGCGTCCTGGCCGATCGGGCCCTGGCCCTGGCCGACCTGGCCAAAGAAGCCCCCGAGCGCCGTGAGGCTGATGCGGCACTTCGTCTTGCTGGCCATTTGGCCGAAATGGCCTGGCTGGCGTCACCAGACGATTCGGGCATTCAGGCCGCAAAACAGGCGGTTTTCAGCCTTCGAGCCGAGCACGCCACCTCGACAATGGCCCAGGGAGTCTTCCGCTGGGCCGCAAGGGAATCCTCTAGCGACCAGGGATGATCTGGCTCCTTCCTGAGGCTCGGGGCCCTAGGCAGGGAAGTTCGGCATCGAACTACCGCGTGGGTCTCCAGAGTCGCTAAGGTCAGAGCCGTGGAAGAGACTCTCAGCCAGCTCGAATCAGCCCAAGAATCCGTCGCTGATCGAAGCCCCCGAACCAAGAAGCGAGCACTGGCCTTGGCCATCGCGGCTCCACTGTTGTTGGGTGGTTGTGAACTTCCTTCATTTGGTGCCTTCCATGGCGTCACCAAAACCGCGAACAGCACCTTCAAACTCTGGCAAGGCTTCAACGTCACCGCCATTGTCGTCGGAGGCATCACACTCCTTGCGATGATCTGGGCAATCTTTGCCTATCGCGCCAAGGATAAGACGTCGATCCCGAAACAGACGCAGTACCACATCCCACTTGAGTTGACCTATACGATCATCCCGATCTTCATCGTCATTGGCCTCTTTGCAGCAACCGTGGTCGTTGAGAACCAAGTTGTTGACGAGCCCGCACCAAACGCCACGATCAACGTGACGGCATTCCAGTGGGGATGGAAGTTCACCTACCCAGGCCACAAGGCCGTGGTTGTTGGACAGACGACGCAAAGTCCCATCATGGTCATGCCTGAGAACAAAAATGTTCTGATCAACCTTCGATCAACCGACGTCATTCACGGTTTCTACGTCCCCGAGTTCAACTTCTCTCGTTATGCCCAGCCAGGCTTGCTGAACACCTTTACCTTCAATGCAAACAAGACCGGCATGTTCGACGCACAATGCACGCAACTTTGTGGGCTGTATCACACGCTCATGTATTTCAGGGTCAATGTGGTCTCTCAAGCGAAGTTTGACGCTTGGCTGCGGGCGAAGGATGCATCGACGACTCAGCAAGAAGTGATTGATGCCAACAGCGCTATCGCATTAGAGAATAACGCTGGCGTGGCAGTGAATCCAACGAAGAGCAACGGAGATGGAGCTAACTAATGACTGACCTCATTGAACGCCCAGTAAGCACAAGCGACGGCGACAACGTCGATCACGGGACTGAAACATCCCACCATCACGATCACCACGGACCCACGGGGATCATGAAGTGGTTGACGAGTACTGATCACAAGGTCATTGGTCTGAGCTACACCGTCACAAGTCTCATCATGATGATCATCGGCGGGGCCTTCGCGGAGATCATCCGAGCACAACTCGTCTCGCCTACCTCAAATCTCGTCTCGTTCTCGCAGTACAACGAACTCTTCACCATGCACGGCAGCGTGATGATTTACTTGTTTGTCGGACCGTTCGCCTTTGCTGGACTCGCCAACTACCTGATTCCCATTCAAATTGGCGCTCCCGACATGGCCTTCCCTCGACTGAACGCCTTCTCGTATTGGCTCTACCTCACGGGTTCAATCACCATGCTTTCTGGATTCTTGGTTGGTGGTGGGGCTGCCAACTTTGGGTGGGTCGGTTACGCACCACTTTCAAGTGCTGCAAACTCACCAGGCACCGGTGCTGATCTGTGGATCTGTGCACTACTACTCACCGGGTTCTCCGCCATCTTTTCTGGGGTCAACTTGGTCGCCACTATTTTTTATCTTCGAGCTCCTGGCATGACCCTCTTCCGGATGCCAATCTTCACCTGGAACATGTTGGTGACCGGCATTTTGATTCTGCTTGCGTTCCCAGTTCTCACCGCCGGCCTGATCATGCTGTACTGCGACCGCCACTTCGGCACGCATATCTACACCGTGCAAGGTGGTGGGGTGCCACTCCTTTGGCAACACATCTTCTGGTTCTGGGGACACCCTGAGGTTTATATTCTCGCCTTGCCATTCTTTGGAATCGTGACAGAAATCTTCCCCGTCTTCTCGAAGAAGCCGGTCTTTGGTTACCGAGGCATGGTCTTTGCCACCCTCACCATCGCGGCTCTTTCTCTTGGCGTCTGGGCACACCACATGTTCACCACTGGAGCGGTGCTCTTGCCGTTCTTCTCCATCATGAGTCTTTTGATTGCCGTGCCAACCGGAATCAAGATGTTCAACTGGATCGGCACCATGTGGGGAGGCAAGGTCCACTATTCAACGGCGATGTTGATGTCGATGGGATTCCTCTTTACCTTCCTCATTGGAGGCATCACCGGAATCTTCTTGGCGTCGCCCCCTCTTGACTTCTTCACGCACGACACCTACTACGTCGTCGCTCACTTCCACTCGGTGGTCATGGCACTTGTGATGGGTGCGCTAGCTGGAATTTACTTCTGGGCGCCAAAGATGACCGGTCACATGATGCATGAAGGGATTGGAAAGATTCAGTTCTGGTTCTTATTCATCGGAACGCAACTCTTCACCTTTCCGCTTTACCTCGTTGGTCTTCACGGCATGCCGCGGCGTATGGCCAACTACCCCATCAACCCAAGCTGGCAAACACTCAATGAGTGGGGGTCGGTCGGAGCAATCCTCATCGGGATCTCGATGGTGCTCTTCTTGGTCAACGTGATCTACTCATGGAAGAAGCCAGTTGTTGCTGGTGATAACCCATGGGACGGACACACCTTGGAGTGGTTCACGACCTCACCACCACCAAGTCACAACTTCTTGAGCTTGCCTCCAATCCATTCAGAGCGTCCGACCTGGGACTACAACCACCCAGATCACCTGGCTATTGAGCACAACCATAAGAAGCAAGCAAAGAAATCAGCAAAGGCTTCCGCCGCGAGTGACGCATCATGAAGTTTGAAGGAACCGTCTTGACCCTCTTGGGTGTCTTCTATGGCCTCATGGGAGCCGTCTACTGGATCTGGAGCAAGGACGACACTGGCGGCGTCATGCTGGTCGGTGCGTTGGCCCTGGGTCTCCTTCCTGGCCTCTACCTCTTGTGGTGGTACCGACGAAGTGGCAAACGACTTCGAACAGAAGACCGACAAGATGCCACCATCGAAGAGGGTGCGGGCGTCATCAGCTCCTTCCCCGACTCCTCAATCTGGCCCTTCGTCTTTGCCATGGGGTGCTTCATGGGCGTCTTGGCTCTGGTCTTTGGAACCTGGTTCGCCTTCCCCGCTATTGCGCTCGGCGTCATGGCGATGGCTGGCTTCACCGCAGAGAGTCGCCGCGGTGGCGACATCTAAGCAGTCACCCGACAACGACTCCACTCTTCGGCACCGCAAGCTGACCTTAGGAACAACTTCCTCTTCAAACATTCCCTACCAACACCGGCAGTCCAGGCATTCTCTCCGTTACTCAGATCTGGACGGGACAGCGTACCTTCGGGATCTTTTCTCGTGGGACTCTTGCTTCTCTCGGGGCTTTTGACCAGAAGGCCCAGGTCCTAAGGACCGCTCCATTACTATCTCCGAAACGCCCCCAGGGCTTCTAGGAAGCCACTGGAGCACTGCTACCACCCGATTTGTGGCGAGGTCCACAAATCACCAGCGGAGGATTAGCACCCCCGACCCCTGGGGCCAAGGCGAAGACCAAGGAACAGTTTCGTGAGGGCTTGGCCACCACTCCCACGAAATCTCGCTCCCATCCGTTGGTGAAGATCGCCGGTGAGTGATTCTGGCCGGGGACCTGTGAGACCATGGGTTCGCCAGGCCGAGGGGCGATGCCGAGTGTGATCCAGTTGGGGTTGATGTCGAGCTGCATGGCCCGCTGGGCATGCACCGAGACCATCGCTTGGGCGAGGTCGCTCGGGAGCGCCGACATCGAGCCCGCAAAGAAAACATTTCCTTGAGCGTCAACGCCGAGTGCACTTCTGGCCACGGCTGGATTCGACCCAACCGTTGATCCCCAGATCCCGGGATCAACTGAATTCGACGCCGGCGTTGCGACACCGTTATCGACCAAGAGCACCAGGTTCTCTCGCACCGATGCAAGCTTCTCACCAGGAACAGGCACTTGCGAGCCCCAGGTGCCAACGTGAATGGAACCATCAGTGTCGATGACCAGGGCGGCTTTGCCGTTGACCAGTGGACTGACAACGATGCCGTTCACCATCACGCCACCGGCCCCCGCATTTTGTTTGAAGCCTCCATTAAAGGCCCCCATTAAGAGACGGTTCTCATAGATACCGGTCTTTGGACCGGCGTCAGCAGGCGCCTTCGAGGCCCCACCAGGAGGGTCTTGGCTCCCCACATGGAGATGAAACGCTGTGGTCGAAAGCGGAAACTCTGCGATGGTGATCGACTTGCCACCTGAGGTGACGAACGTCCTCGTCAGAGCGGTAATCCCTCGAGCCCCCATGGAGCTCAGCGTCCACCCTTGTGGAGGTGCGGGCAGCGTTGTGGTCGTCGCTGGGGTTGGTGGAGCTTCGATCTTGAGTCCGGTTCCCAATGAGTGCGACGTCGTTGGAGGGGGTGCAGATGAAGAACTACAACCAGCGAGTACGAGAGCGGCGGCACCGAGTACCACGCACTTCTTCAGCACAGTGCTTACCGTTCGATATTTCGAACGCCCGTCTCTGACGTCGGTGGCATGCCATCTTCGTCTTCTTTCGGTTCTGGGATGGGCTCTAAGAGGTCCGGCAGTCGTTCGGCATCAAGCTCATGGTGCGCATCACCTGGTCGAGGCGCCGCTGGCGTTGACACGTACTCACCTGAAGGAGTACGTGTCACCACGTTGGCTCGCTTTCGGCGTCCACCTTCAGGGACCTTCTGGAACTCTTGGGTGATCTTGAGGGTGAGGAAAAACACAATCACGGGAATCAAGAACACGGTGAATCTCATGGTCCACAGCGTGGCTTCAAGTGAGACGTGAAAGAAGTTCGCCAACACGTCGGTCGCACTTGCCACAAACAGCATCGTGACGAATGCGAAAATTGCGGCACCCGCAGCGGTCCGCTTGGGTCTATCGCGTGGGCGATCCAAGAGGTTGTGCATCTCGTCGTCCTTGGTATAGCGACGCTCGATCTGCGGCCAGAGCTGCACCACCGCAAAGACGAGGCCCGGCAAGATCACGCCAGGAATCAGCACTTCTAAGGGAATGGTGTACCCAAATCCACTCCACTCCCATGAAGGAGCGATACGAAGGGCGCCATCAAGCCACCCCATGTACCAGTCAGGCTGGACCGCGTAAGAAATCTTTGACGCCTCGTAGGGGCCGAACTGCCAGATGGGGTTGATCTGCGCCAACCCTCCAAGCAGTGCCGTCACCCCACCGACCATGAACATGAATCCAGTCGCCTTTGAGGCAAAGATTGGGAACATTGGGGTTCCCACGACGTTCTTTTCGGTCCGGCCTTTTCCAGGGAACTGAGTGTGCTTCTGGTGAACCAAGAGGAAGAGGTGAGCCGTGACAAGTCCCAACATGATGAGTGGGATTAACAACACGTGGATGATGAAGAATCGAGGAATGATCGAGGGTCCCGGATAGTTCCCGCCAAAGAGGAAGAAGGCGACGTAGGTCCCGACCAGAGGAATCGACTCAATGATGGAGAAGGCGATACGGATACCGGTTCCCGAGACCAAGTCATCAGGCAGCGAGTACCCAAGGAAACCTTCAACGATTCCCAAGAGAAGCAGTGTTGAACCAATGAGGAAGTTGGTCTCACGAGGTTTACGGAAAGCCCCAGTAAAGAACACTCGAGCCATGTGGACGACCATGGCCCCCAAGAAGAGGTCACAGGCCCAGTGGTGCATCTGTCGAATTAACAGCCCACAGCGAACCGAGAAGGTGAGATCGATACTTGAGGCATAGGCCTCCGTGACGCGCTGGCCTTGAAGTGGCACGTAGGAGCCGTGATAGATCACCGTGTCCGTTGACGGGATGTAGAAGAAGGTCATGAAGACACCGGTCGCCAAGAGAATAATGAAGGAGTAGAGCGCAATTTCACCCAACATGAAGGACCAGTGATCCGGGAAGATCTTGTCCAGCAGGTTTCTTCCGCCCTTGGCGATACCGAGGCGGTCGTCTAATTCGTCAAGGGTCTTCCCAATTCTTCCAAACTGGTTCTTCTCG
This sequence comes from Actinomycetota bacterium, assembly GCA_009699875.1. Taxonomy (GTDB): domain Bacteria; phylum Actinomycetota; class Acidimicrobiia; order Acidimicrobiales; family RAAP-2; genus CAIUMH01. Next base: position 1,272,588 of record WLNI01000001.1, on the reverse strand, counting down.
CTGACGTTTTCGTTCGAGGACTTCTGAGGACTGTTTTCAAGGGTGGTCATGATCGCGTCCAATATCCAGGACCAACGGGTTGGTCGAATCCAGTTTGTGCTCGAAGAAAACCTTTCGAGTCAACAAAGAGCGGGAGCTGGGGTAACGGTCGAGGTGCTGGACCAAAAATGGGCTCTGCGCCAGTGGTCACGTCAAACATCGACTGGTGGCACGGGCAGACCAAAAGCTCCAGTTGCTGTTCGTAGAGACCAACAGGGCATCCCAGGTGTGAACACATTTTTGAGTAGGCCACGTAGCCATCAGGTCCCCAGCTCTCTCGGCCTGGCTGCGTGATGTAGTCCTGGGTCGTCAAACGAATCAAGATCGTTTGGTCAATCGCTTGTCCTTCGTCAGTGTTCTGACGTCCTTCTGGGTAGACCGTCACGACCCCACCAACAGCGACGTCAGTCACGTTGATTGCTCGTCCGGTTGAGTCAACAAGCAGCGTGTTCTTCTTCCAGTTGGTCTCACTCAAGGTATTTTGTGGCAGCGGACCAAAGGAGCGCAGCAATGGAATAGCGGCGATCAGTCCGAAGACCGCCATTCCAAGTCCCCCAATTCCGGCCAAGAGCTTTCGTCGACCCAAGATCCCGCCACGCTGGACAATGGCAGCGCTAAAGCGTTCTCGCTGTTCGTCGGTTCCCCGCATTGGGTGACGATCTTCAACAAAGGGACCTTGCGGCATCAGGTATTTGCCCCACGCCGTGACACCAAAACCAAGCGACAGGGTTCCGATTCCTAGGGTAAGGCCGTACACCCAGTCTGGTGTGACCATGATGTACGCCACGCCGAATCCGACAAGACCGGCAACGCCAACGAGCATCATCACCGCAATGAGTGCTTCTGCACGCTTTGGATTCTTTGCTTTTGGCTGCATGTGTGGATCGTCGGGTTTTGCTATCGACAATGACACTGGGGTTCGCTGTTCTTCGCTCAATTTCGATCACCAATCCAGAAGGCCACCAACAGCAGCGCACCAATTCCAAAGAGCATCGCCACGAAACCTTCAGCGACTGGCCCAAGACCACCGAGTCCGATCCCACCGTTGTTCACTGGATGCTGAATATTCGAGTTCACGTAGTAGGCAATGTCTCGTACCTGCTTGTCCGTCAGGTTGCCGGTAAATCGAGGCATGTTGCCAGGGCCTGTTCGGATCGCTTCAACAATCTGGGTGGGCTGGGCGAGTCGCAGCGACGGCGCATAGGTGTTCTTGGCCAGCATGTCACCGCCACCGGTAATGGTGTGGCAGGCCGCACAGTTCAAGGCAAACAGAGAGAATCCGTTGGCCTTGTCCGCTCCAGTGATATCCCTCACCTTTGGAATGTAGGGCGTTGCTGGAGAAAGGGAGTTGATGTAGCCCGAGATCGCCACCGATTGATTTGAATTCAGACGAGGAGCCCGAGTGGCGGCTTGGACGTTGGTGGGATCCGCAGCGGGCATCCGACCGGTTTCGATCCAGAAGTCAATCGTCGCTGGACCAAGTCCAATCAAGTTGGGGTACGCCCCTGGCGTACCGTTTGCGGGAACTCCATCAGCTTTTGTTCCGTGACAACTTGCGCAGTTCTGCATGTAGAGCGCTTGACCAATTCCGTTCGTGGCCTCCGGAGGAGCAACGTAGGCAATGTACTTGTCGCCGTATGCAACTAAACGTCCATTGGCATAGACAGTTGACGAAGAGTTTGCCGCTCCCGAGTTTGCTCGGCCAGTTTGGTACGCCGCAGGAGGAGTGATTTGATCATTCGCACTCGAGACTGTCGAGGCGATCACCATAGGAGAAGAACTCGACGCTCCTGAGGATCCACCTGCAAAAACAATGAGGCCACCGAGTGCGGTCAGAATCATCACCATCGCGGGTAAGACAAGTCGCTTCGAGCGAGAGATTGACGACGTGTTCGACATCATTTGAGCAAGAAGAGGCAGGCGTAGAGACCTACCCAGACGACGTCGACGAAGTGCCAGTAATAGCTCACTCCCTGGAAAGCACCGAGTTCACCGGGGTCTCCGGCTGCTCCTCGCATCCGGCCCAACAACAGGACCATCGCTAAGAGACCAATGAACACGTGAAGACCGTGCAGGCCCGTGGCGATGTAAAAGATCGAACCGTACGAGTTGGTTGACCACCGAGTCGTCTGATTAATCCACTCATAGATTTGGTTCCCGATAAAAAGTGTTCCCAATAAAATTGAAAGACCGATCCAAAGTCGCGCCTTGGCACGCTCGAGATGTTCTTCGTGCCAGACCGCCATCCACATAGTTCCTGAGGATGCAACAAGAAGCACGGTAAAGATTCCTGCTTGGAGCGTGTCGAGTTCAGTACCGGCCGGTGGCCAAGAAGAAAGGTGTGCGCGAAGCGTAAAGAGAGCTGCGAAGAGTCCCGCAAAGAACATCAACTCCGAACCGAGCCAGATGATGATGCCAACGGCCAGCATGGGTGGCCTGGTGTGAACGGTCCGCTGTCGCTGCGCTGGCTGGACTGATGACACTGCTTGGCTCACAGATTCCTTTCCTCACGCACGGGTACCTCGCATCGCTAGGTTAGCGTGACTCGGGGCAAGGAAAGCGAACTTTCCGTGGCTAGGACCCCGGGCGGAACAGGGACCGGGAAGGGCTGGGTCCCGACGATTCTGAGACGTCGTGTTGGTCGGGTCATCGCCACGTAGAGGGTCCTGAGACCTCGACTCGTCGAAGAGGCCCCACTCCCCTCATTTTGGGCTCCTCGAGAGGCAATTTCAGCCGGTTCAACGACCACAACGCCGTCAAATTCAAGGCCATTCGCCTCATCAACGGGCAGAAGGACCATTTGGGCTGAGAGGCCTGGGCCACCATGGGCTCTCGGGTCAACCACCTCGAGTGACGCCTCCTCAAAGGCCGCTCTCAGAGTGGCCAGGAGGCTTCGTGGCGCCAAAATGGCCACATGGCCAGGTGAGACGAGTGCGCTCTCCTCTCGGGCCGCCGCGACCACAGAGGCGGCGAGCTGGCCAGCGGGGACCTGCTCGATGACGGGCAGATGGCCAGAGCTCCTCACTGGCTGCGGGGCTTCGAGGCCCACATCTGCAGCGGCGAGCACCTCGCTCGAGAGGGCTATAACTTCGGCCGGGGTTCGATAACTCACCGTGAGCTCCACCATGTGAGGGGGTTTCTTCGCTCCTAAGTGCGCCACGATGTCGTCCCAACTCTTTGGGGCCAGGGGTCCAGTGGCTTGAGCGATATCGCCAACCAGCGTCATCGACCCAGAGAGTGAACGGCGAGCGAGCATGCGCAGTTGCATCGGCGAAAGATCTTGAATCTCATCAACCACGATGTGACCAAATGCTCGAACTTCATCGTCGCTTCGCACTAAACGCTCTGACTCTGAACCGTCGAGTCCTTTCGGCCACGCTTCTTCATCTCGACGTTCCGTCTTCTTTTTCTCTTTCGCTCCTCGACGAGGTCCCAATACTGTTCGAAGCTCGTCGACGAGTGCTGCGTCCGCGGATGTCCACGGCACGTCATCAAGATGCGATGACCGCTCTCGAAAGAGCAGGGCGCACTCATCAGCACTCAACACACCTTCACCTGCCACTCGAATGAGTGCTGGCGCGCCAAAGAGGTCGTGAAGCGTTTCATGGGGAGAAAGCCGCGGCCACATTTTTCGAAATGCTTCTTTCAGCTCAGGAATCTGGCGAACTTGGGCCGAAAACTCTTCGATGTTGAACTCTTCATCGTTGATATCGGCACCGCGTCGTGTTTGAAACTGCTCAGCCAACCGAAGGCACACTTCACTTTCCAGGAACCGACGACGAGCATTGTGGGTGCCGGGTCGTTTGCGAGCACGCGCAATAATGTCCGCCGTTTCGTTGGCTTTGAGCCGAAGCGTTGACGCTCCAAAGGGAAGTGGAAGGTCTTCTTTCAAGGGACGTTGGCGCGTACGAACAGCCCTCGACATCACTCGGACCATTCGTGGGTCACCTTTGAGACGCTCAACAATTTCGGGCTCTTGTGCAGTGACGCGCACTTCACTGACGAGTCCAGAAATTGTGGACAAGGTCACACCGGTCTCACCGAGTGACGGCAGGACTTGCTCGATGTAGCGGAGGAAGAGTGGGTTTGGGCCAACGACTAAGACACCTTGTCGCTCCAATGGAAACCGATGCGTATAGAGAAGGTACGCAGCGCGGTGGAGCGCCACGGCGGTCTTGCCTGTTCCTGGTCCACCTTGCACCATCAAGATCCCCGGTAGTGGCGCTCGAATAATCTCGTCTTGTTCTCGCTGGATCGTTCCAACGATGTCGCCCATCTGGCCAGTACGGGCTTGTCCTAATGCAGCGAGGAGAGCTCCAGGCCCGCCGAGCATCATTCCATCGGTTAATGATGATCCGTCATCATTCGTATGCGAACGCGATCCGTTCGCACTCGCTGGGCCAACAAATACTTCGTCTTCAACACCAACGACTTCTCTCTTGTTGACCGCAAGGTGACGACGGCGGACAAGTCCTTGAGGCTCTAATCCAGTCGCGCGATAGAACGGTTCAGCAACTGGCGCTCTCCAGTCAACGATTAATGGTTCATGTCGTTGGTCAGAGACAGCAAGTCGACCGATATGAAATATCTCTGGGTCGTTTCCGTTTTCGCTGGCGACATCGATACGACCAAACGTCAGCGCTTGATCTCCAACTTCAAGTTGTTCGAGTCGAGCCATGCTGGTTCGAACCACAATGTCTCGCTCTGTTCGAGACTGAAATGTTCCGCCACGCCCCGTATCAAGAACCCCATCAAGCATTGCCTGCGCTTCGTCGCGCATCGCGTCAAGGGCTTCATAGGCTCGATCAAGGAATCCCTGTTCCTCGACGATTTCGCTCTCTGAGCCCACCTGGTCATCCTCTCTGTATGTTTCTTAGGGAAACGATCCAGTCTACGACGCTGATCTGAATGGGTCTACCGGCCCCCAAGACCCCCTGGCTCAGCCTGGCCCCTACGATGGGGGCCAGGCACAACAAGGAAAAGGATCTGATGGAAAACTCCAGCACGAACGACCAACGCGCCGCCACGGTGGCTTCGTCATGAGTTCGCCAAAAAGCCCGTTCCTGAGTGTCTGTGAAGGCTCCCAGCCCTCCCAGACCCCGGTGTGGTTCATGCGCCAGGCGGGCCGCTCACTTCCTGAGTACCGAGCCCTGCGAGGCTCCGGCTCGATCTTGGATGCCATCGCCACGCCAGAGATCGCAGCAGAAGTCACCTTGCAGCCTGTGCGGCGCTACGGCGTTGACGCTGCCATTCTCTTTTCCGACATTGTCGTCCCCGTCCACGCCATCGGCTTTGGCATCGACGTCATTCCAGGACGAGGGCCAGTTGCAGAGACGCCATTTACGAGCCGAGCAGATCTCACTCGGCTTCGGCCTCTCGCTCCTGAGGAAGATATTCCTCACGTGATCGAAACCGTGCGACGAGTCAGAGACGAACTCGATGAGAACGCCACCACGCTGATTGGATTTGCCGGAGCTCCCTTTACCGTGGCGAGTTACTTGGTAGAAGGCGGACCCTCTCGAACCTTCACCAAGGTAAAGGCGCTGATGCATGGTGATCCAGATCTTTGGCATGAACTCTGCGACGTCTTAGCGGACCTCTCGATTGCCTTTATCTCCGCCCAGGTCAATGCCGGTGCACAAGCACTCCAACTCTTTGACTCATGGGCCGGTGCGTTGAGCCCGCCTGAGTACGAGCGCTTTGCCCTCCCTTCAACAACACGAGTGATGAGCGAACTCGGTGCGCTGGGAGTGCCTCGAATTCTCTTTGGCGTAGGGACCGGTGAGCTTCTTTCCCTGATGGCCACTTCAGGAGCCGACGTCGTGGGCGTTGACTGGCGGGTACCACTCGACGTCGCCACCACGCGGATTGGTAACTTCCCGGTGCAAGGAAACCTTGACCCCGCACTGTGTTTCGCTCCGACGGACGTTCTTGAAGAAGCGACTCGTGACGTCCTCCGACGAGGGGGCCATGCACCTGGTCATATTTTTAATCTTGGGCATGGCGTGTTGCCAGAGACCGATCCCGATTCACTCAAGCGTGTTGTTGACCTCGTGCACGAGGAAGGCCAGATCCTGGCGAAGGCAGCGCGATCATGAGTCCTCGAATTGGAGTTCTCGTCATGGCCTACGGCACACCTGGTTCTCGAGACGAAATCGAGCCGTATTACACCCGGATTCGACACGGTCGACCCCCAACGCCAGAACAACTCGCTGACCTTGTGCGCCGCTACGAAGCAATTGGGGGAATCTCACCTCTGGCCGAACGCACTCGAGCCCAGGTCCAGGGACTTGATGATGTCTTAGAAGAGCGGGCCCCTGGAGAGTTCGACGTGCGGTTCGGCTCGAAGTACACCGAGCCAAGTATCGAAGAGACCGTCGCATCATTCCTCGATGACGGCATCACGACGATCGTCGGTCTTACCTTGACGCCACACTCTGCCTCGCTTGGCTCAGGTGAATACCTTGAGCGAGCCCGCACCGCACTTGGTGACAAAGGAACACTGTTGGCGATCCGTGAGTGGTACGACACGCAAGGCTTTTCAGAGTTACTCGCTACCCGAGTTCTCAACGCCCGCGCCAAACTGCCGGAAAACACCCAAGACGATGCCTTAGTGATCTTTAGCGCCCATTCGCTTCCAGAGAAAATTCTGGCTCAGGGCGACCCGTACCCAGACCAACTTCAAGACTCTGCCGATCGCATTGCAGCGGTGGCGAATCTCGATCGCTATGAGATTGCCTGGCAGAGTGCGGGGCGAACACCCGACCCCTGGATCGGGCCTGACATTCTTGAAGTCATTGGGGGACTTCCTGAGCGGGGAATCCGTGCCGTCGTCGTCTGTCCTGTGGGATTTGTCGCCGATCACCTCGAAGTTCTCTACGACGTCGATGTTGAAGCGATGGGAGTCGCTGCGTCTTCAGGAGTTGCTCTCACAAGGACGGCGTCACTCAACGACGATAAAGAATTCATGAATGTGCTCGCGACAAAAGTTCTTGAGGTTGCCGCGAACAGATGACGACACAGGTTCGTCAAGAAGTCGTCGTCGTCGGAGGTGGGATTGCCGGCCTCTGTGCAGCCTACGAACTCACGGGAGGACGAGAGGGGCCTTCCTCGTCATCGCCCCGGGTCACCGTGATCGAAGCAGGACCACGAGTTGGCGGGAAGCTTCAATCTCTTGAGATTGATGGACGGGTGCTCGACAGCGGACCCGACGGTGTGCTTGCTCGACGACCTGAGATTGGCGAGATCTGCCGTGACCTTGGTATCGCAGATGACCTCGTTCCCATTGGCGCCTCTGGAGCCTCACTCTTTGCTCGAGGCCGAGTTCGCCCGCTCCCAGAAGGGCTCCAAATGGGAATCCCAACGAACTGGCAGGCGTTGCGAGCGAGCCACGTCCTGAGCGGAGCGGGCCTGCTTCGTGCCCTTCGCGATCGGCTCAGTCCACTCCCTTCCTCTCGAGGCGCCCTCCAAGATCGAACGATCGGTTCGTTAGTGGAAACGAAACTTGGTCGAGAGGTCGTCACCACCCTCGTCGACCCTCTCTTGGGAGGCATCAACGCAGGTCGAGTTTCTGAAATGAGCGCAGCTGCGATCTATCCCCCGCTTCTCGAAGCCGGCCAACAGCGAGGAAGTCTGATGGCGGCACTTGGAGCAATGGCCCCACCTCCACCATCAAGCGATCCACAAGAGGGTGACGTCCCTCCCCCTCCCGCGTTTGTCTCGCTGGTTGGAGGGATGGCCTCATTAATTTCTGTCCTCGAAACGACCTTGCGTGAGCGAGGCGTCACCTTCGTGCTCAACACATCGGTGACATCCCTGCGGCGCACCGCTGGAAGTGACGCTCGCTGGAGTGTGGACTCAGAGCGAACAACATCTCGAGCAGATGGAGTTGTATTGGCGCTGCCTGCGATCGGTGCAAGTGGGCTCTTTGAAAGCCTCGACCCAGACGCCGCTGCACTGTTGGCCCAGATTGACTACGCCAGTGTTGCCATCGTCACCTTTGTCTTTGACGCAGACGACCTCACGTTGCCTGCAACCGGAACAGGCGTCCTCATCCCGCCGGAAACTCCTCACCCACGTGGTCCGTTCCACGGAGAGAGATTCTTAACGACCGCCTTGACGTTTTTAGATCGCAAATGGCCCCACCTCCATCGACCAGGAACAACGGTGCTTCGCTCACACACGGGGCGGATCGATGATGATCGACTTGAGACCATGTCCGACACTGAAGTCACCGAACGCGCCTTGATCGAACTTGGCATTCTCTTTCACGACGTCGGCGTTCCTCGCGAGAGCCACGTCACGCGCTGGGCAGAATCGTTGCCTCAGTACCGAGTGAATCACTTAATGAGAGTGGTTGGCATTGAAAACGCAGTCGAGCACCTCCCTGGACTTGAGATTGCAGGTGCCGCGCTTCGAGGAATCGGCGTGCCCGCGTGCATCGGTTCGGGTCGAGCGGCGGGACAAAAACTTAGAGAGACCCTCGGCGCAAAAGCGTTATGAAATTCGCGGCACTCTTTCGCTCCCCCACAACGATTGCTATTGGTATCGGCGCGGTCGGTGGTGCCGTTGCGTCAATGTCCCTTCCTCCCTTCGGGTTTTGGCCGGTTGGAATCTTAGGGTTTGCGATCTTGCTGTTCGCCATGGAAGACCATTCCATTTTGCAACGCTCGCTTGCGGGCTTTGCCTTTGGACTCGGTGTTTTCGTTCCGGGCCTTTGGTGGGCTCAGCACTTCAACTGGTATGGCGCACTCGTCCTCATGGTTCTCGAAGCTCTCTTCTTTGCTCTCGCCGGAGCACTGACGGTCCCAGGGCGTGGCCGCACCTATAGCGCGATTGGCGCCTTTGTTCTTGCCGAATACCTCCGGGAGTCCTGGCCACTCGGCGGCCTCCCAATTGGTGGACTGCCCTTAGGCCAAACCAACGGACCACTCTTCGACATCGCTCGCCTAGGAGGACCCTTCAGTTTGATGCTGGCTCTCTGTGTTGGGGGTGCCGCTATCAGAGTGCTCTTCACCGCTTTGGCCGCGAGAAATACAAGCGGCCTTGACGTAGGGCGACGAGCACTCCTCGGTAGCGGCCTTGCACTCAGCGTTGTTCTCGTTGCCCTCTGGGGAGCAGTCGCGCCTTCTGGAGGGAAAGTCGTCAAGAGTGAAACTGTGGCCGCGGTCCAAGGAGGTGGCGCCCGAGGGACGTCAGCGAAAGACGTCAACCCAGAGACCGTTACCAAGGCACAACTGGATCAGGTACAACGCGTTCCCTACGACACCGCTCTCACCGTGCTCCCTGAAGACGTTGTCGCCTTAAGCGGATCCCTTGAGGGGAGTTGGCAGAATGCCGCATTAAGTGCAGAGGCCCGTCGACTCTCGACGACGCTGCTGGTAGGCGTCACAAGTCCAGAAGGCACGAGCCAGTTCAACAACTATGTCGTTGCCTACAGCCCGACAGGGAGCCAACTAGGAACCGTAGAAAAAGTCCACCGGGTTCCCTTCGGCGAATACATTCCCTTTCGGAGTTTTCTCTCCCATTTCGCCAACATCAGTGGCGTCCCCCGAGACGCCGTGGTTGGCACCGGTAATGAGGTCATCGATACACCGGCCGGACCGTTGGGGGTCTTGATCTCCTTCGAGGTCTTTTTCTCTGAGCGAAGTCACGACGTTGTCTCCCACGGTGCACAACTTCTAGTGGTGCCAACGAACACCACGTCGTATCCCACTTCACAGATGCCAGCTCAAGAGTTAGCCGCCGCCAAACTCCAAGCCATGGAGACTGGCAGAGACCTCATTCAGGCGTCCCCAACTGGCGTGAGTGCGATCATCAATCACCGAGGGACGGTGCTCGCGCAGTCCAGTTTGAGCACCCCAACGGTGCTCACCGGCACGGTGTCATTGCGAAGTGGGTTGACGCTCTACGACCGCTGGGGTGACTGGCCGGTGCTCGTCATCTCCCTGGCAGCCTTGGCGCTTGGTCAACTCCGTTCACGTCAACGAACTCAGTTGTCGTAGTACCCCGAATGGATATAGACGCAGGGAATACCTTCTGCGACGTACATCGCGTGATTCTGGGGATCATCTTCAAGCGCAAGACGGATATCAAATCCCGCACCTCGAAGTTCATCAACGACTTCTCGTTTAAAATCAGTGACGTAGTTGTAATCTCCCCAGTCACGCATGATTAAGACATCCCAACGAAGCCCGTAGCGCTCAAGCCACGCCAAGGTCTGGGGACGCACTCTGAGTGGTCTCCCCGTCAACAAGATCACTTGCAGTGAACTCTCTAAAAGTTCTAAGAGTCGCTCAATCTCTTCGATGACGGGGTCAGCACCGCACGCTTCAAAAAACGAGTTCCAATCTCTTCGACCATGCTCCAAGAAGTGCTGCCGACCAACGGCGTCAGAAAGCACGCCATCGATATCGAAGATGACGGCTTTGGAAGGGGTGATATCCGGGACTCGAAAGTACCAATTTCCCATGAGTTCTATGCGAGACATATCCTGCGCATCCTACCGGCGAATATGAAGAATGCGGCCAACACCCACTAGTACCCCACGAAGGTGACACCATAGGGGCGAGATGAATTCCCCTGAATCACCTTCGAGTGAGAACCGAGTCCGCATTGATCTTGGGAGCAGAGTCGTTCTCCGAGGTGGGCTCTTCCTCGGCACAACACCGTTGACGCCGTCTGAGTCCGGACTTGGCCATCTCCTCGCCGAACTTGAGCGGTGGCAAGGACCAGGCGTGCTCATCTTCACTGATGGACTGTTTGCCTCGCCTGATGCCCTCCTCAATGCGCGCCACGTCATCGCTGCGCACCCTTCTTTCGAACAAGGTTTGAAACGATTCCTCGAGCAGGAGGATCGACAGATTCTCTATCTCTCTGAGCACGACGAAGCGGCCGCTCGCCAGGCGCTTGCACCTCTCGGGGTTGCGTGCATGCGTGACGTTGTCTTGGAGTGTGTCACCATCCCTGGCATCCGGCGAGTCCTCGTCACGCACGCACACTCATCAGCCGACGACCTCACGCTTGAGTTGCGAGATTCTCAGTGGAAGGAAGGAATCGAACGACTCGAAGATCCTGGGTATGCAGTGAGTTTTGTGAGTTCTCGCATGCTGTACCGACGACTCCGTTGGCTCCTCTGGATTGTGCCCCTCGTCGCCATCGTTGTCGGCATTGGGACCCGTCTTGCGTTCGTTGCACACCCACTTCGCCGTCTTGGCCGTGGCCATACTCACAACGTCATTGATCGGATCACGAACGCACCGTGGCATATTCGCCTTCTCTACACAGTCGCAGCGATTGTGATCGCGGAAATCCTCGTTGGTTTGATCGCTGGGTTTATTGCTCGCCGTGTCTTCGCCGCCACGTCAGCTCGCTCGTCACGCCGGCGAGGAGTGATCCCCACAAGTGATGAACTCCCTTCAACGCTCTCCGAACAAGCGATCCTTGACAAAGCGAGAGAGTTTCTCTCTTCCGGAGGATCTGGCGTCATCTGTGGTGGGCCGATCATGCCATCGCTCACGCACCTTGATACAGGATTCCTCGCCGTTCCAGGCGCGAGCGCCAGCGTGATCAGAGAACACTACGGCCGCCTTGGACTTCCACCCTTATTTCTTGAACACGCCCAAGAATCCCAAGTCGTCCTTGAAGCGAGCGCTGATCTCCATGTCCGACTCGAGCTCTTTGATCGATGCCTTCCACCGGCAACTCGGGTAGAACGCTTGATCGCTGGCGAAACGCTCACCACATTGCCTCCAGAGCGAGAAGGATTGACCTTTGTTGCCGGGTGGCCAGACGCGGGAGCATGGCCCGGCTCGCCCGATCTCCTCAAGGCACCCCGCCGAGCGCGAAGGATCCGAAGATTTGCAGCGGTGTCACTCTTCCTCACTGGCCTCTTCGACCTTTTAGTCGCGGTCGTCCCGCCCTTTCGAGATCGATTACACACAGTCTTGACCTACCTTCCGTTGAGTATTTCGCAGTCCGCAGCAGCGGCCGTTGCGTTGACCGGTATTGCCCTCGTCATGTTGTCTCGAGGGATTTTGCGGGGCCAGCATCGATCGTGGCTGATTGCGGTGGTCCTCTTAAGTGTCTCAACCGCTCTTCATATCGCCCACGCCGCAAGCGCAGGGGCTGTACTCGTCTCGCTCGCCGTCCTCATCTTGCTCGTCGTTGAACGCCGGTGGTTTCTTGGAACTACCGATCGTGGGTCACTCACCGGTGCACTCCCAACCATCGTGCTCATTGTGGCGGTGGCAATTTTGGCCGCATTTATTGGGGTGGAGTTGTCCAATCTCCGGAGGGGATCGCTTCCGTCGTGGCCACTTGTCATCGTTGGTGTCACTGAACGACTAGTCGGATTTTCAAGTGTCAAACTCCCCGACCGCATTGATGACTTTATTTCCCCCGTCATGTTGACCATTGGTGTTGGCGTCGTTGCAACGGTGCTCTATCTCTTGACCCGCCCCGTTGTCGACCGACGACTTGCGAACAGGGAACAGGGAGATAACAGAGAAGAGAACTCACAGAGAGCTCGCGACATCGTGACACGCCATGGGAAAGGAACGCTTGACTACTTTGCGCTCCGAGATGACAAGCAGTTCTTTTTCTACGGCGACTCGGTCGTGGCCTATGCCGTCTACGGCGGCATCGCCCTTGTTTCTCCGGACCCTATTGGGCCTGAGAATGAACGAGTCCAAGTCTGGGGGGCGTTTCGCTCCTTTTGTGACGTCCATGGGTGGAACCCTGGCGTCATTGGAGCGGCAGATGAGTGGCTTTCACTCTACGACGACTCGGGGATGCGCTGGATTTATTTAGGGGACGAAGCAGTGGTCGATGTCACCGGATTTAGTTTAGAAGGCAAGAAAATGAAGGGGCTCCGACAAGCGTGCACCCGACTCGAGCGCAACGGCTACACCACGGAGTTTCTCGATCCCTCCACCATCGATCCTGCACGAGTCCCTCGGCTCATGGAGTTGATGGGCATGAACCGGCGAGGCGACGAAGAGCGGGGCTTCGCCATGATGCTCGGGCGTCTCTTTGACCCTCGTGATTCAAATCTGATCATGATCATCGTCACCGGCCCAGACGGTGCACCTGCTGCGATGTGCCAGTTCGTTCCTTCCCCTGGGATCCAGGGCTACTCACTTGATCTGATGCGACGAGACCCGGGCGAACACCCAAACGGCCTCTTGGACTTCGCCTTGTGTCAGACCATCGCTCATCTCAAGAGCCAAGGAGTCCAGGGGCTCAGCCTCAACTTCTCAGCGTTTCGCTCCACCTTGGATGGAGAGAAGGGCGATGGTCTCACCCAGCGAGTTGAGCGCTGGGGCCTGCGTCGTTTATCGGCGGTGCTCCCCATTGAGACCTTGTGGAAGTTCAATGAGAAGTATCAGCCCAATTGGCTCGCTCGCCACTTGGTGTTCGCTTCTCCTGAAGTATTCGTCCAGACGGTCACCGCCGCCTTTCGAGCAGAATCCCTCACCGAGATTCCCTTGGTTGGACGATTCTTTTCTCAAGACCCATCGAATCGTCCCGGCACAGTGGTGCCAGCGGAGTTGCTTGAAGGTCGAGCCGCTCCTCGAAGCGAGTAAGCGAACTACTCAACTCGCCGAGCAATGGCCTCGGCGAAGAGATCCGCTGACTGAGGAGAAAACGAGAGAAAGAGTGACGGCTCCGTGAGTTCTAGCTCGATGACGACAGGGCCCTCGTCGCTTGGGAGAAGGTCGACTCGGGCATAGAGCAAGGGTTCAGAGAGACCAGTGATCTCACACGCAGCACGAAGCGCTGCGAGGGCCACGTCACATTCGAGTTGAGACGCCGCTCGAGGTTGAATCGACTCTTGGCGAAACAGACCTGTTCGATCAAGTTCCGAAACGCTGAGCATTGGACCTTTCTCAATTGCGTGACTGATCACCCCATCAAGAACAATGATCCCCGTTTCACCGACAGAGTCGACACGCTCGAGATACGGCTGGATCATCACATCTCGGCCCTGTGAAAACAGCGATTCGGCGTGGCGCTTCGCTTCGGTGATCTGCGTGAACTCAAAGCGTTCGGCGCCCATGGAACCTGCGCCAACCGTTGGTTTGACGACAAAACGTTCTGCCTCTGGGACTTCGAACTCAGCAAGGCTGTTCACAAATGTGGTTGGGACGACCCCAACACCTCGTTCGGCAAGGTTGGCGAGGTAGTGCTTGTCGGTATTCCACGCAACGACTGACGCCGGATTCGCCACTGACGTCAGCGAGTGCACCCATGCAAGAAAGTCAGCAAGATGGTGGGTGTAGTCCCATGTCGTGCGGATCACCACAAGATCAAAGCGGCTCCAGTCGACCTTGTCGTCGTTCCAGATTGGCTCGGCGGTATCGATCCCTCTTGCGGCCAATGCTGTGGTGAGAAGCTCGTTGTCGTTTGAGTCAACGGGAAGCTCTCGACACGTCGCGAGACCAACGAGCGCCACTAGGGCTGGAAGATCTTCGCTGCGCTGTTCGCAAAGTCCAACAGTGGTCCTGGAAGAATGCCAAAGACCACCGTTGTCAGTGTTGCGAGCCCAATCCCAATGGCACCAAGTAGAGGGACATTGACAATTGCTTCCTCACTCTGCGTCGTCGTGGACTCTTCAAGCAGAAGCCCGGTCTGGCTCCGTGACGTTGCTGCAGAGACTGCAGATGCTGGCGTGTCGGTGTCAGCGTCCATCTCAGGCTGACCAGGAAGCACCGCAATCACAGCGACTCGCAAATAGAACGCCACGCCAATACCCGCGGAGAGCATGGCAACGAGTGCCAAGGGCCAGCTCCCGCCTTGAATCGCTGCAGAGACAACACCCAACTTGGCGAGGAACCCTGTCGTGAAGGGGATGCCAGCCTGGGCGAGTAACAAGATCACCAATGCGCCCCCGAGCCACGGCTGTCGGCGGGCAAGTCCTCGGTAGCGGGTCAGATCGTGGTCCCCGTCACCGTCTCCACCAAGAACCGTCACGATGCCAAACGCACCGATAGTCATGATGGAATAGACGAACAAGTAGTAGAGCGCTGCTGAGGTTCCCGCCAAGGTCCCAACTTCAATACCCACCAAGATGAACCCGGCGTGGGCGATTGAGGAGTAGGCCAACATTCGTTTGACGTCACGTTGGACCAAGGCCACAATCGCTCCAAGCAGCAGGGTTGCGATTGCTAAGGCGTAAATGATCGGCTGCCACGTTGAGGCTTGGCTTCCCATTGCCGCAATGAAGACACGGATGAGCGCAGCAAACCCTCCGACTTTGGCGATGGCCGCCATGTACCCCGTGATGGGGCTTGGAGCGCCTTGGTACACGTCAGGAGTCCACACGTGGAAGGGAACCGCCGCAACCTTGAAGCCAAATCCAACCAACAACAGGGCGATCCCGGCATAGAGCAGACCGGTGTTGATCAATTGATTCTGCGCGAAGAAGTCAGAGATCTGGCCCAAGTTGGTTGAACCCGTTGCCCCATAGACGAGCGCAATGCCGTACACAAACACTGCCGACGAGAACCCTCCAAGGACGTAGTACTTCAATGCTGCTTCACCGGACTCGCCTCGCAGGGGATTAAACGCCACCAGCACGTAGAGCGCAATCGACAAGATCTCAATCCCTAAGAAGATGACGATGAGATCGTTTGCTTGAGCCATCACGATCGCTCCAGAGGCCGCTACCAGCGACAAGATGTGATACTCAGGCGTTGTAATTCGCTCTCGCTCCAAAAACACGTGACCAATCAAGGTCGCCAAGATCATCGAACACGCAATCGTGACACCGATGAACGCCGAAAAACCATCCATACTGATGGCCTTCGCGATCGTGATGGTTGCCCCTTGCGTCGACACTCGATGCCATTGCAACAATGAAGCGATAAGCGCTGCGACGCTGAGCAACAGCGTGATACCGGTCGCCATATTGCGCTTCATGCCCCCTCGAACGAGTGAGGTCGCCAAGAGAACCAACGTGGCGCCCACCAGCAAGATGATTTCTGGGCTCAGCGCGAGATAGTCAATGTTCGGCATGGCGATGGTTGATGCGAGAAGGTTCATTATTTCCCCATCTCGCTCTGGGTTCCCATGCCGGTGTGTCCTCCAAGAAGGTTGGATCCACAGACCAAATGAGGATTGCAGTTCACAATGGTGATCTGATTGAGTGTTCGATCAACCGACGGAGTGATGCGATCCAAAAACGGCTTCGGGAAGACACCAAGGAGCACGATCAGAAGAATCAGTGGCGCCACGATTGCTCGTTCGGCCATGGTCAAGTCCTTCACAGAAGCATTCGCCCCTTCGGCTTTTCCTTGGAACGAACGCTGATAGGCCCAGAGGAGGTAGATGGCGGCAAAGACCACGCCAAAAGTGGCCACCAACGCCCACCACTGATGCGTCACGAATGTCCCGATCAAAATCAGATATTCGCCAACGAACCCGGCGAGACCCGGAAGACCGATCGACGCAAGCATCACCACAGTGAAGAGTGCGGCGAGAATCGGCGCAGGTCCTTGGAGCCCCTTGAGCTCGTCGAGTTGCCAGGTGCCACGACGCTGCGCAATCCATCCAATGAGGAGGAAGAACGCTGCGGTGATGATTCCGTGGCTGAGCATCAAGAACACTGCACCAGTGAGTGACTGCTCAGAGAGGGCAAAGGTTCCGAGCACAATGAAACCCATCTGCGCGAGTGACGAATAGGCCACCAGTCGCTTCAAATCTTTTTGCGCACAGGCCACGATGGCGCCATAGATAATCCCGATGGTGGCCAAGGTCAACATCACGGGCGCCACGACACTCGACGCATGGGGGAACAGAGACAAGTCGAAGCGAATCATTCCATAGGCCCCAAGCTTGGCCAGGATTGCGGCGAGCATCATTGACGTGCCCGCTGCCGCTTCGCCATAGGTATCTGGCGACCAGGTGTGGAACGGGAACACTGGAGCCTTGATGGCGAAACCGATCGTAAAGGCCACCAGCAACAACACCCCAGCGACGCCCGAGTATCGGGTTGCCATCAAATCAAGAAGAGAGAACGTGAGTTGATTGGTCTGTTGGTGATGTTGGTAGGCCACGTAGAGGATCCCAACCAGCATCACCGTTGAGCCAGCGAAGGTATAGATGAAGAACTTGGTTGCTGCTGCGGCTCGTTTTGGTCCACCCCAGCCAACGATCAAGAAGTACGACGGAATAAGCGTTAATTCGAAGAACAAGAAGAAGAGAATCAGGTCCATCGAAACAAAACTTCCGATACAGGCAAATTCGAGGAGAAGCATCCATGCCACGTAGGACTTCGTGCGCTTCTTCTCAGAGGCCCCTAGTAAGACGATCGGCGTGATTAATGCTGTCAATCCAACCATGAACAATGAGATGCCATCGATCCCAGAAATCCAAGAGATTCCAAGTTCCGATGCCCAACTGTGTTGGCTGACGAATTGATACCCGCCATTTGTCGTTTGAAATGCAATCGTCATGGCAATGACGAGGCCAAGCGTCACGACTGATGCTCCAATTCCTACCCAGCGAGCAGTCTCACTGTGCTTCTTCGGAAGAAGTACCGCTGCGAGTGAGCCGAGAAGCGGGACAAGGAGGAGCAGGACAATGTAGGGGAATGAACTTGACGTGGTGAAGTGAGCCATGAGATTAAAACACCCTCGTAAGAACAAAGACCAAGAGGGCCAGGATTCCCGCCGCCAAGATCAGTGCGTACTGGCGAATCTGGCCAGTCTGGATCTTCCTCATGCTCTTGGCGGTTCGCACCACACCTGACGCAATACCGTTCACCGCTCCATCAATCACGGTGACGTCAACCGTGGTTGCACTGAAGTTCGCCAACTTCGTCCCAGGTCGACCAATCACGGTGTCGTACATGTCATCCCAGTACCACTCCTTCAGGAGAAACTTTCGCTCGAGCAATGGGTACGTAGATCGACCCTTCCAGAGAAAGAACGTGACAACAATGCCAGCGATAGCCACCAGCGAATCGATAATCGCCAACAGCCAGAGCAACGATCCCGATTCATGGGCGTTATAGAGCGTGGCATCGAAGACGGGACTGAGGAACTCGTCGAGCCCAAAGTTGTGAACAAACGGAAGGTTCAACATTCCTGCAGTGGCAGCTCCCACGGCGAGAACGAGGAGCGGGATTCTCATCACCCAGGGTGACTCGTGAGGATGAAGTGGTGGGCTGCCATCGGGGCCAACTTCTTTGTAGCGAGCATCTCCCGAGAAGGTCAGCTTGTAAAGACGGGTCATGTAGTACGCCGTTAAGAATGCAGTGAGCAGCCCGATGGCCCACAGATAGGGGTACTTGCGATACACGTTGTCCAAGACGTCGCCCTTTGACCAGAACGCACTCAGAGGCGGCACACCTGCGATTGCGAGCCAACCGACAATAAAGGTGGCACTCGTCCACGGCATGATTTTTCGAAGTGCACCCATGCGACCAAGATCTCGCTCGCCGTTGAGACCATGAGAAACAGATCCCGCCGCCAAAAACAGAAGTGACTTATAGAAGGCGTGCGCAATCATCAAGAAGATGGCCGCGACGTAGGCGCCTGCTCCAACAGCCAAGACCATGTAGCCAATCTGAGAAATTGTTGAATAGGCCAGTACTGCCTTGATATCTCGTTGTGCGGTTGCGATCGTTGCTGCGACGAACGCCGTCAGGGCACCAATAATGGCAATGATCAGCTCGGCATTCGGCGAGAGAAAGAGCACAGGGTTCATCCGGCACAAGAGATAGACACCCGCGGTCACCATGGTCGCAGCATGGATAAGTGCCGAGACTGGGGTGGGGCCTTCCATCGAACCTGGGAGCCAGTTGAACAGTGGGATCTGCGCTGATTTTCCGGTCGCGGCCAGCAGGAGCGCAAGCCCGATCAACGTCGCCACGAGCGGCGTAAACGCCGAGGTCTTCGTGAAGATCGAAAGATAGTCCAGTGTTCCTACTTTGCTAAAGATCAAAAACATTGCCAAGAGAAGACCAACGTCGCCGATTCGGTTGTAGACGAATGCTTTTTTCCCCGCAGAGATTGCTGACTCTTTGTCGTAGTAGTACGACACCAGCCAGTAGGAGCACACACCCACGCCTTCCCAACCGACAAAGGTGAGGACCAAGTTATTGGCCATCACCAGGACCAGCATTGAGGCGACGAATAAGTTGAGGTAGAGGAAGAACTTGACGGTGTCACGATCACCCTTCATGTACCCAATGGAGTACAGGTGGATGAACGCCGAGATAAAGGTGACAAAGAGGCACATAGTGATCGACAGCGGATCGATCAAGAAGGCCACTTTGACTTGCAGCGATCCCACCGGCAGCCACGTAAAGAGCGTCTGCGTGAACTCACGGTTGGACGGCGCACGCCCTTCCATAGCGACCCAAACGATCACTGCAAACACAAATGACATCGCGACGGTCGACGTCGCCAGAATCCCTGCGATCCGCTCACCGAGACGGCGTCCCGCAAATGCCAAAATCACAAACCCAATAAGGGGAAACAACGGCATCAAAAAGGCAGTTTGAATCATGTCCACTCAGCCCTTCATGCTCGAGATCTCATCGGCATTGGCAGTCGCTCTTCGTCGAAAGATCGTCACCACAATACCTAAACCAACCACGACTTCTGCCGCAGCAACCACCAGGATGAAGAAGACATCAGCTTGGCCGCCAACATCATTCAACGTTCTTGAAAACGTGACCAAGCTCAAGTTTGCAGCATTGAGCATCAACTCAATGCACATGAACATCACCAACACGTTTCTCCTCACGAGGACACCAAAGATTCCGATGCCGAAGAGAATCGCGGAGAGTATGAGATACCACGACGAAGGGATACTCACTGATCCACCCCCTCGGGTTGTCCTTGCGCGCTTAAAAGTTGTGCATCCGCATCATCGCTATTCGAGTCCGCCGAACGTCGAGCGAGGACGACTGCCCCGACGACTGCAATGACAACCAACCCCGCTGTTAATTCGAACGCAAAGAGGTAGTCAGTGAAGATTGCCTTCCCGAGATCCGCAACATTTTGGTAAGGACCTTGATTCGGCCCCACCACAGAACTCGCTCCCCCAGACCACTTCGCCTCGGACCCTAGTGCCACGATGCTGGCCACAATCAAGAGGACCAGGGCGACGGCGAACGGGCGTTGTCCGCGAAGCCGATCTTCTCCGAGTTCTTCAGTTCGATCAACGCCCAGGAACATGATCACGAACAAGAACAGCACCACGATGGCGCCGGCATAGACGATGACCTGAACGACCGCCAAAAAATCTGCTTGCTGTTCGATGAACAGCACCGCAACTCCAAAGAGCGTGAGGACCAGACAGAGTGCCGAATGAACAGGGTTGCGACTGATAATCACGCCGACTGCGCCAACGAGAATCATCGCTGCCCCTACAAAGAACACCAGGAGATCAGGAATAGTTTTTGTTGTCGCTAGCACCATCATGGTGTTCATTGGTCACCATGCTTCGCTGCTTTTGCATCATGGCGGCGCTTGCGCCATGCCGCTCGCTTGACTTTCCGACGCTCGGCGTGAGTCTTTGCCCGCCAGATTCGCCCCCGCATGCCTTTATGCGCCTTTGGAATATCTTGCGTGAGGAGGTGGGTCTCAAGGACTGAACGAAGTTGCTTTGAGCCTGTCTTGGCATCATCCCGCTTGCCAGACTGCCCGCCTTCTGGGGTTCGCACGCCATAGCCAAGCTCACCCGACCACGCCACTTCGCCTTCGAATGCTGCTGCACCTGCAGACGAGGTCGCTCGCATCCACCCAGACGTCATGAGGTCATCGCCTTCTCGCCAATCTTCCCAAGGAAGTTTCTGAGGCATGCCGTTGTCATCAACGACGAGTTCTGCTTTGGTATAAATCGCATCGGCTCGGTTGGTGAATGAGAACTCAAAGAGTTTTGATTCAGTGATGGCTTCGGTTGGGCACGCTTCGACGCACATGTCGCAGTGAATGCAGCGAAGATAGTTGATCTCGTAGACATAGCCATAGCGTTCACCAGGAGAAACTGGATGGTCTGGTGGATTGTCGAGTCCGCGAACGTGGATACAGTCCGCAGGGCAGACACCAGCACAGAGCTCACACCCAATGCACTTCTCCATGCCGTCTTCGTAGCGATTCAAGACGTGGCGTCCATGTTGCCGTGGCTGCTTAGGTTTCTTGATCTCTGGGTACTCCCACGTCACACGAGGACGAGTGAGCTGCTTGGTCGTCAACGTGAATCCACCAAAGAATCCAAGTTCCTTTTTGATCTGATCAAGAAAACTCATGAGCCACTCTCATCTTTCTCATCTCGATCTGAAAGGTCTCGCACCAGCTCTGGTGGCACGATTCTCTTCGCCACCGGTGGCAGTACTGCAGTATCGGACAACTCGAGTTCAGAACCCAACTTGAAGGCTCTCCCGAGGATGACTCCACCAATGACGATGGCCACGATCATGCCAAGACCCCACCACGGTGAGACCAAGAAGCCCGCAACTAACAACATCCACCCAAGGGAAAGTGGGATCAATCGACGCCAGCCAAGTTCCATGAGTTTGTCGTAGCGAGCCCGCGGGAGCGCACCGCGGAGCCAAATGAAGAGATAACAGAATGCGACGGTTTTCCCGACAAACCAAAGAATTGGGAAAAGCCACTGAAGGTGGGGAATCGGTGGAATCCAACCACTCGGTCCACCAAAGAAGAGTGTGACCATGATCGCTGACATCGTGACGGTGTTCAAAAACTCCGCCAAATAGAACAGAGCGAATCGAATCGACGAGTACTCCGTGTGGAACCCTCCAACAAGTTCAGAGTCGGCTTCGACAACGTCGAAGGGTGGTCGGTTCGTTTCAGCAATCGCTGCCATCAAGAAGATAATGAAGGGAACAACTCCTAAGCGAATGACGTTCCAGTGCCATGGACCTCCACCTTGCGAGTCGACCATGGTGCGCGTTGAAAGCGATGACGTTACGAGGACGACCGTCAGGACGGACATTCCCATTGCTGCCTCGTACGAAATCATCTGAGCCGATGCTCGAACGGAACTCATCAGTGGATACTTCGACCCAGAAGACCACCCTGCGAGCATGACGCCATAAACCCCGATGGCACTCAGCGCCAATGCCAGGAGGATTCCCATCGGTGGGTCTGCGACTTGAATTTCTGTGGTGTAACCGCCAATGGTGACGACACCACCAAGAGGAACGATGGCAAAGACGACCAGTGCAGGAACTAAGGAAAGAAATGGAGCGAGCTTGAAGACGAAACGACTCGATTTGTCAGGAATGAGATCCTCTTTGAAAAAGAGTTTGATTCCGTCAGCCAGCGTCTGCATCATTCCCCATGGACCTGCCCTGTTTGGTCCAATTCGGCTCTGCATGTCCGAAATGATCTTTCTTTCACCCCAGATCATCAACATGACCGAGACGAGGCAGATCCCAAAGGAAAGGAGAACCTTGATCACCACAATCAAAATCACAACCCAGTTGACGCCATTTGCGTAGAGCGGGTCACCGCTTGCGAGGAGATTCATAAGACTCATAGCGACTCGAGTCGTACGTCGGTGACAAGCGCCGTCGAATCCAGCAGCGAAGCAACCGCATTCCCGTGAACCTCGGAGCCTTCAACCGGAACATTGACGTTGAGCGCAACAGTTCCTCGGATGACGCCGGTGTCTGCCTCGACACTCAAATTCAGCGTGGTGGTTTCAGTGCGAAGTCGTACTCGATCTCCAGTTTTTACACCCAAACGATCAAGGTCATAGGGGTTTGCCATCACAACGGCGTTCGGCGTGAGGGCCTGGAGCGAAGGCGACGAGCTCACAGTTGAGCCCATGTCGTAGAGCGTCCGTGTGGCCACAAGGCGCAGTGAGTAATTATCTGGTGCAGGAACCTCGGGTGCAGCCACACTTCCGAGGGTGGCGCCACTCAGTGTTGAGCCTGTTGCCGGCGAGGTTGTTTGTTCATCGGCTTCGTTGGCCACAACTCCCGCGAACGAACCGAGCCCGAACTCATCAGCTGAAGTCATTCCAGGAGTTGCCATTGGATCGATAAGCGCAGGAACAACGGCCAACGATCCACCGGAACCAGCGACCACGCCGTCACGCGCCCTGGCGCTATCAAAGAGCGCAGCATCCAAGCCAGCAAAACTCGGAGCAACCCGAGCAATCTGATCGGTCACGTCACCAACGACCGACACGTTCATGTCGTAGGAGAACTCCCTTGCGAGCTCTGCAGCGATCATCCAGTCCGGCCATGCCAGTCCCGGTGCGACCATCTTTTGACCAAGTCGAGAAACACGACCCTCGATATTCGTGGTTGTTCCGGGCCGCTCGTAGGAAATCGACGCCGGCAGAATGACCTGTGCGTGAGCTAGCACTGGGCTTCCATTCCCGGTAACCGCAATAATTGGAGCGGACCCATGGAGTGCTCGAGCAACAAGTGAGGCGTCATTGACGTCAATCAAGGGATCTGCCCCAAGAAGGACCAGTGCATTCTGGGAACCCTCTGCCAGTGCCCGAAGTTGTTCGGCCGTGCCTCGCCCTGCCTTGCCCGGCACGAGAGGCCACGACTCTCGAAGTTGAGGCGATGGGGCCTCTAAGGAGGTTCGTCCAGGAAGAATTCCAGGGGCTAATCCCATTTCCAGCGCACCCATGACGTTCCCTCTTCGCAAGGTGGGCAAGAACGTGGCGTTTGGCAGATTGGCATGAAGTTCTCGAGCTGCTGACTCAACAAAGGAAGCGTCTTCGGCGATCGACGTTCGACCAAGAACGATGACGACTCCCGTTCCGTCCTCTCCGATGAGGTGCCGCGCTCGTGCAAGATCGTCATCGGTGAAGGTCCGACCTTCTGGGTGGCCGTTAAGTTGCGTTACCGCACTGGCGTCGCCACCAAGTGAGCGGGCAATCAGGTGGGCGTCACCCGGACGAGACGGAAGACGAACCGCAGCGAGGTCACTCAGTGCAGATGCTCGAGGTCCAAGATCGATGACTGAACTCTTTGCATCACGCGCACTTTCTCTAAGACGCAAGAACAGCACAGGAAGTTCTTCTCGAAGATCACCTGAGAGAAGGATCACGGTACAGGCTTCTGCAGCCTCGTTCATCGTGGCTCGTGGAAGACCAAGCACGTGGCGCGCATCGAGTCCGTCGTCGAGTTGTGCATCCATCGAGTCAGTGCCAAGAACACCCTTGAAGAGGGTGGCCCACGCGAAGGCACCCTCGTTGGTCAGCTGTGCACCACCAATGGCACCGACGCCTTCTGGACCACTCTTCGTTGCGTCTCTGAGGAGTTCGGCCGTTGTCGAAAGTGCCTCGCCCCAACTCACCGCAACAAGTTCGCCACCTTTTCGAACCAAGGGTTCGCTGATACGACGGCGGGGGTCGACGATATCGAGATCGTCGTTTCCCTCTTCGGGTCCGTTGACTCCTTCAAAACCAAAGCGACCTTTATCGCACAACCAGCTGTGGTTCACAGGATCAGCATCAATGCCGAGAAGTCGAGTTAATCGACCCGAGGACGACTGCACTGCAACCCGGCAACCAACTGCGCACCCCGTGCAGGTTGACTCGACTTGTTCCAAGTCCCATGGCCGAGCAGCAAATCGATACGGCGTCGCCGTCAAGGCCCCCACTGGGCAGATCTGAACGGTGTTGCCAGAGAAATACGAACTGAATGGCTCTTCAGGGAACGCCGCAACTTCAACGTGTTCTCCTCGGCCTGCAAATTCGATCAAGGCTTCACCGGCAACTTCGTCAGCAAAACGAGTACATCGGCTGCATTGAATACAGCGCTCTCGGTCCAACAAGACCAACTCCGAAAGAGCGATTGGCTTCGCGAAGTGACGCTTCTCTTCAACAAAACGAGTTTCGCCTGGCCCGTGTGCCAATGTTTGGTCTTGAAGAGGGCACTCCCCGCCCTTGTCGCAAACTGGGCAGTCCAAGGGGTGGTTCGCTAAGAGAAACTCGAGGACCCCGTCTTGAGCCTTCTTGACCTTGTCCGAATCAGTGACCACGGTCATGTTGTCAGACGCTTCAATGAAACACGCTGGTTGCAGTGTTGGTCCTCGGCCGGTGTCAACTTCGACCAAACACATCCTGCACACGCCGACTGGTTTCATTCGTGGGTGATAACAAAAACGCGGGATGTAGGTTCCTGCTTGTTCGGCCGCGGCGATCAACATGTCGCCTTTCTTGGCCGTGACATCTCTTCCATCAAGGTTGAACGTCACCGGGGTGACGCTTTCGGGAGTCTGCTCAGCCATGTGGGCACGCTCCCTCTTTAATGTGAGTCAAGAACTCATCTCGGAACCGAGAAATCGCTGAGTGAATCGACGACGGAATTGAAGGGCCGAGTACGCAGATCGTGGTCTGCTGGGGCGGCCAAGCGAGTCCTGGTGAAATGTTGTCGCAAAGATCAAGCAAGAGGTCAAGGTCTTCAATTCGTCCCTCGCCATGTTCTAAGCGGTACAGCACGCGCTCGAGCCAACCTGATCCTTCTCGACACGGCGTGCACTGTCCACAGGACTCTTTCGAAAAGAACTTTGTGATGCGCCAGGCCGCTCGAACCATGCAGGTATTGGAGTCCATCACTACGATGGAGCCTGATCCCAACATCGAGCCTGCGTCGTCAACTTGCTTTTGGCCAAGCGGAATATCGAGATGCTCTTCGTAGAGCCATGGCGCTGATACGCCGCCCGGGATGAATGCCTTCAGCGAGCCACCTCTCGAGAGGCCCCCTCCAAGTGAAGGGTCAAAGATCAGGTCACGGAATGTGTTCTTGACCATCTCGATTTCAAAAACACCAGGGTTCTTCACGTGACCCGCAAGTGCGAACAAGCGAGTCCCCGTCGAGGGAGTCTCACCAAGTGCGGCGAAGGCGTCGCCGCCATTTGAAATGATCCATGGAAGGTTTGAGATCGTCTCAACGTTGTTAACAACGGTCGGTTCTCCGTAGAGGCCAATGGCCGCAGGGAAGAATGGTGGCTTGATTCGAGGGAACCCTCGCTTGCCTTCAAGTGACTCGATGAGCGAGGTCTCTTCACCGCAGATGTAGGCCCCAGCTCCCGGGTGCACGACGAGGTCAAGACTGAATCCCGAACCGAAGATGTCGTTGCCGAGGGCCCCGTAGGCATAGGCGTCATTGACGGCTTGCTGAACTCGCTCGAGGCCAAGTGCAAACTCACCTCTGACGTAAATGAACGCTTGATTCACCTGAAGCGCAAAACTCGCGATGATTGCACCCTCAATGAGTTGGTGTGGGTCACTCTCGAGGAGGAGGTGATCTTTAAAAGTTGCTGGCTCAGACTCGTCGCCGTTGATGACGAGGTACGCCAAATCAGCCTTTCGCAACATTGACCACTTCCGGCCGGCGGGGAACCCGGCTCCCCCGCGACCCAAGAGCGAAGCGGCATCAACTTGTGCACAGACTTCAGGTGGCGTCATCTTTAATGCTTTGCGAGCTCCGTCGTAGCCACCAGTTGCCAAGAAACGCTCCTGGGTGAATGAGTCGTCATAGTGGCGACGTTGCGTGACGATCTTTGGTGCGTCAGTCACACTCATGATGATGCCTTCGAATCAGCGAGGCGAACCTTAGTTCGTTGCGCCTCGACTTCTTTCGGATCTGCCACAAGCCCCACTGAGCGCTGCACTCGAATCAACGTACCGTGAGGAGGGATATCTGAGCGATCGCCACTCGAGAGTTCGTCGATCAAACTGTCGAGTGCATCCGTCGTGGTTGTGCGAACAAATCGGCTGTTGACTTGCACACAAGGAGCGATGTCACAATCGGCCAAGCACTCTGCTTCTTCGATGGTGAATCGCCCGTCTTGCGTCGTCCCCCCAGCTCGAATACCAAGTTTTCCTTCTGCATGTTCGAGCATCTCTTGACCACCCGCCAACAGGCAGGCAATGTTGGTACAGACTGAAACCACGTAGCGGCCTACTGGTTCAGTGTGCAACATGTCGTAGAACGTGACCGTTCCGCGAACCTCCGCTGGCGTCACGCCAGTGAGCTCAGCGATTTCAATCATTAAGGCTTCCGTGAGGTATCCCTCTTGCTCTTGGGCCAAATGGCACAAGGGAATCAAGGCGCTGCGTCGCTGTGGGTACACCGCCACCAGTTGTTCTGCACGCGTCCTCATCTCAGGGCTGAATGCACTCATCGGTCGACCTCACCCATCACTGGATCCACTGAGGAGATGCACGAGACCGCGTCAGAGATCAATCCACCTCGAAGCAAGAGTGGCAAACACTGGAGGTTCACGAAGCATGGTCCTCGGATATGCATGCGGTACGGCTTGGCCGATCCATCGGAGACCATGTAACAGCCCAACTCGCCACGAGGTGACTCTATGGGAACGTACACCTCGCCTTCAGGGACTTTGAAGCCTTCGGTAAAGATCTTGAAGTGGTGAATTAACGCTTCCATCGAAGAGTCGATTCGCCCACGGGGAGGTGGGGTGACTTTCGGGTCTTGAACACGAAAGTCACCAGAGGGCATCATGTCAGCAATTTGGCGGATCATCCGAATTGATTCACGGATTTCAGCTAATCGAATCGCGTAGCGGTCAAAGTTGTCGCCATAGGTTCCGACAATGACATCAAAGTCCAATTCGTCGTAGGCCAAATAGGGCTGGGCTCGTCGAAGATCCCACGGAACGCCCGTTGAGCGAAGAAGGGGGCCGGTCACGCCAAGCGCCAGCGCTTCTTCAGCGGTCATGCCGCCAACGCCTTCAGTTCGGGTACGAAAGATCGGCTGGCCTGTCAAGAGATCGTCGTACTCATAGGTTCGCTCAAGCACTGTTTCGCAGATCACCTTGATGTCGTCTTGCCAGCCATCAGGAAGGTCCGCAGCAACACCACCGGGTCGGATGTAGTTGTTGTTCATTCGAAGTCCCGTTGTCTTTTCGAAGAAACTCAGAATCATCTCTCGTTCACGGAAACCAAAGATCATCATCGACGTTGAACCTAAGTCCATCCCGTTTGTGGCCATCCACATCAGGTGAGAACTCACTCGGTTCAATTCGCACATCAACATTCGGATCCATGTCGCACGAGCTGGCATCTCCACGCCGAGGAGTGCTTCCGTCGATAGTGCAAAGACCAATTCATTAAACATTGGCGAGAGATAGTCCATTCGAGTGACGTTGGTCGCCCCTTGGACAAAGGTCAACTCTTCCGCTGTCTTTTCCATCCCTGTGTGCAAGTAGCCAATGACGGTTTTCGTTCGAAGGATGACTTCACCATCAAGCTCCAGCATCAAACGAAGTACGCCGTGTGTTGAGGGGTGCTGCGGCCCCATGTTGATAATCATGGTTTCGTCGTCGGGGCGATCAACATCAATTTGGCTGAGGTCCAACACTGGGCCTTCGGGGAGCCGAAGGACTGCGCCTGCTTCTCGGCCAAGCTCTTTGGCTGCGGTGTCTTCTCGCAAGATCATCTCTTGCGCTCCCTCAGACGTCTCTTTCGTGCTCCACGAAGGACGCTCAATCACTCGAGCGGGGATCTCGTACTCTTCGTTCTCGGTCATCGTGGACCTGGCGCTTCTTTGAACTGCACTGGCACTCGGCCAGAGGCGAAGTCTTTTCTGAGAGGATGCCCTTCCCAGTCTTCAGGCATCAAAATTCTTGTCAGGTCGGGGTGACCATTGAACTGGATCCCCATTAAGTCGAAAACTTCACGCTCCATTGCTTCAGTGCCTGGGTAGATATCAAAGAGCGTTGCAAGCGTTGGGTCACTCTCAGGCACTTGCACCCTGACTCGGACTCGGCGTTTGGTTGAAAGCGAGAGAAGATTGACGACGACTTCAAAGCGCTCTGGCGCTATGGCGTCGGGCAAGGTGCGCCCAGAATGCGTTTGAAAGTCGACCGCACAGAGGTCGACGCACATCTCGAATCCACCGCTTCTGAGCGAATCCACAAGGCCGAGGTATTCCTCTCGGGAAGGAAACGCAATCTTGTCAACGCCGACACCCTGAGTTGTGGGGACCCCACTGAGTTGGATCACCTCAGCGCTCATCGAGGAGTCCTCAATCGCACTGCGGTTGGCATCTCTGGGACCCATGGGCTCTTTGGCGTTTCAACGAGTTCGACTGGTCGGCCTTCGTGTCGACGCTTTGTAATTTCGCCCGTCTCGATCTTTTCGTGCAAGGTCAAAATGGCATGGAGCAAGGTCTCGGGACTTGGTGGACATCCTGGCGCATAGACGTCGACTGGCACGATTTGATCGACACCTTGAACAATGGCGTAGTTATTGAACATGCCACCTGACGACGCACAGACTCCCATTGAAATAACCCATTTGGGCTCCATCATCTGGTCGTACACCTGGCGCAGGACCGGTGCCATTTTTTGACTGACCCGGCCGGCCACGATCATCAAGTCCGCCTGGCGTGGTGAGTTTCGAAAGACTTCCATCCCGAATCGCGCCAAGTCGTAGTCGGCGGCACCTGCGGACATCATTTCAATAGCGCAACATGCCAAACCAAACGTGTTTGGCCAGACGCTTGATTTACGCGCCCATTTGACCAAATCTTCAATTCGGCCCGTCAAGAAATTATGTGGAAGGTCCTCAAGGGCCATAAAACTTCAATGCTCCTATGCAGCGCGATCAGAAGAAGGTTCAGCGGTAATCCGAGAAATGGTGGACTCCGATGTCCTACTTGGCATGCCTTTTGTCAACCGAACGATTGGTCCCCACGTCAATCCACCACTGCTTCGTAAGTAGACCAATGAGACAAAGACCACAATCGAGAACACAAAAACTTCAGCGATGCCAAACCCTCCAAGTTGTTTAAAGACAACCGCAAAGGGGAACAGGAAGACGATTTCAATATCAAAGATGATGAAAATCATGGCGACGAGGAAGAACCGAACCGGGAATCGCATCGGTGGCTCAGACTCTGAGACGATGCCACATTCGTAGGGGCTCGTCTTGGCGGTCGATGGCTTTTTCTTTGGCGCCAAAAGGCTGGACGCGAGCAAGGACGCGGCGCCAAAAATCACGCCCAAAATGAGAAGTCCGAGAACAGGGAGGTACTGGTCCACGGACTCTGTTCTACCACGCACAGCCACGTTCTGACACACTTGGGCCACGGCGTTTGGCAGGCAAGAAGTTGCCCCTACGATGTCAGGTCGTGGCCACCGCAAAAACTTCCCCCCAGAAATCAGACCATCTCTACGATGCCGTCATTATTGGCGGTGGCCCGAGTGGCTCCGCATGCGCCTACTGGCTCGCCAAAGCGGGCTGGGACGTGGCTGTCGTGGAGCGAAAAGAGTTCCCTCGAGCCAAGACATGTGGCGACGGGCTGACCCCTCGCTCGGTGAGGCAGCTCGCTGACATGGGCCTCGAAGAAACCGTGGCCGCAACGGGGCATCGCTACGAAGGCCTCCGGGCGTATGGATTTGGCCAAACGCTCGAGATGAAGTGGCCTGAGCACCCTCACTTCCCCTCCTACGGTTACTGCATCACCCGCTTCGACTTAGACCAACTCGTCGCAGAAAATGCTGGAGCGCAGGGTGCGACGGTCTTCAATGGGACCGAAGCGGTCGATTTGATTGACGTCACTCCGCCACTGCACGAAATGTCACTTGGTGGATGTAAGGGTGTCGTGGTGAAGAAGAAGAATGCGAAAACAAGCTCGACGCTCATGGCTCGAGTCGTGGTCATCGCCGATGGAGCGAACTCTCGTATTGGTCGGCTGCTTGGGACGAATCGAAAACGCGAGTGGCCACTTGGAATGGCGATTCGGGGTTACTACACCTCTGATCGCCACGACGATAATTTTATTGAGTCTCACCTGGACATTCGCGATGCTGAGGGCAACGTGGTCCCAGGATACGGATGGGTCTTTCCCCTTGGTGACGGCCGCATCAATGTAGGCGTTGGACTTTTATCGACTGATCGGCGCTGGAAGGGTGTCAACACGACAAAGTTGATGGAGACATTCGTTCAGTTCGCTCCCGACTATTGGGGAATGTCGCCAGAAACCTGTCTCGGTCCTCCCACCGGAGGAAAGCTCCCTATGGGGTTCTCTGTTGGACCACGCACCGGAGAGAACGTCATCGTGATCGGTGATGCGTCGGGTTCGATCAATCCCTTTAATGGAGAAGGAATCGCTTACGGCTACGAGACCGGCCGTTTGGCGGCAGCATCTATTGCTGAATCGCTCCAGGGTGGAGGATCACAAGCCCTTGCCCACTACGAAGAGCGACTCGAAAATGCCTACGGCAACTACTACGAAGTGGCCCGTGCGTTTGTTCGACTCATCAGTGATCCAAAATTGTTGGCACTCTGCGTTGGTGTCGGCATGCGTTCAGAGACACTGATGACCAAGTTGCTGAGCATGATGGCAAATCTGATGCGTCCAGATCAGGTTGGCCCAGCCGAAGTTGGATTCCGAACACTCACCGCACTCTCCAAAATTATTCCCGACCAGGTTCTGTCTGCCCTCTTTGAGAACCAAACTCCAGAGCTGCGCTCGGTGTCAAGCGCTGCATAGTTCTGGTTTCTTTAGGTATTGCTTGATTTACTGATCCCTGCCAACCGGGCTGCCAAGAGGGATTGAAGAGCAGTTCGGGTTGCGGGTGGGAACGTACCAGGCGACGCAAAGGTATAGATCGTCTGCTCATAATGGCCAGACACCAAGATTGAAGTTCCAATCTCAATGGGAACTGTTCCCGACGTACTCGGGAACTGAAGACTGGCGGTGGCCCCCGCGATGTACACCCCAAGTTCTGTTCGAGGTTTTTCAACCGTCACTGGAATCGTTGCACCAGCTTGCGTGGCATCTGCACCCGTGATTTCAAAGCGAGCCATCGTCTGGGCAAAGCATGACGCGAACTTTGAATTTTTGATTTCAGCCAAGTCTGCTTGAACGTTGGCAGGTGAGTCGTAGTACTGCGTCACTGAGCCAACCTCGACCAAGTTCCCCGCAATCACCGTTCCATACGGTGCACTTGGAACCTGGACAGTTGGCGCCACGCCAGCTTTTCCAAACATTCGATCCTTGGCGTTCGAGACACCCATGCAACTCTGGAAGTTGGCCACGACCTGGTTGTAGGTTTTGGTTTGCTCTGGGGTTGGTTTTGACGTCCCGCCCGTTCCCATCAGGCCAGAGAGTGGCGACGTGGCCGGGCTATCTTTTCCCCATCCGGCTGGGACGTCGTGAACCTGAAGGTTTTTCGATGCCGCCTGGTCCTGTTGGGGTTGGGTTGACGAGGTCGATGTCGACGTGTTCTTCACGTTCCCCCACACGCCAACAGTCACGGCACTTAGAGCTGTCACCACCACAGCCAAGAGTGCGAGGCCTCCGACCTTTTTTCGCTTCGACCATCTTGGCGTCGCCGTGTGAAGCGATACGTCTCTTTCCGCATCTGGCGTCACCATCGAAATGACGTCGGCCACTCCTCCGCCACTCAAACTCACCACGGGGATCGTGAGCACCAGGTGAGTCCCCGCAACCCATCCCATGACTTCGAGATACTCGCCGATGTTGTTGACCTTGGCTCCGTGGAGCGCAACATAGGGAATCTGCCACGTTGACGCCGGCTCTCCCCCGGTCAGGGTGATGCTTTGAGTGTCAATCATCACGGCGAGATCAACACCAGCGGGAAGAGAACCTCCAGCATTTGCCAGGCGAGCTCGTGACGCAAAAATACGAGGTATCGACGAATCAGAACTCATGATCTTCTTAGGCTAACGCCGTCACGACAGAGGCAGCCGCGTCTTGAGCGAGTTCAATCGTCATTGCAAGTTCCTCGTCACTGTGAGCCATCGAGACAAACATCACTTCGTACGAACCTGGCGCCAGGGCCACACCTCGCTCCAACATGGCATGGAAGAACGGGGCGTAGAGACCAGTCTCGGCGATGGCTTTGGACTCTGCATAGTTGCTCGGCGCGCTGAAATCACTCCCAGGAGGCGCTATGTAAAGACCGAGAAGTGGTCCTGCCGCGGGGACACATGCCCACAGTCCGCCTTTTCGAATCGCTCCACAGAACGACCGTGCAAAGTTCTGTGCTCGCTCAGTCAGCTCGACATAGTCATTGGGCGTTACGGCATCGAGCACCGCTTTTCCTGCCGCCATCGCTAAGGGATTTCCCGACAAGGTCCCGCCTTGGTAGACGGGCCCTTGCGGAGCGAGATACGACAAGATCTCTTTCGACCCACCGAATCCACCGACCGGGAGCCCTCCACCGATGACCTTGCCAAAACACCACAGGTCGGGCGTCACGCCAAGCAAGTCAGCACATCCGCCCGGCCCCACTCGAAATCCCGTGATGACTTCATCAAAGATCAAAAGTGCCCCGACCCGGTCGCATTCTGCTCGAAGACCCTCAAGGAATCCTTCTTTCGGTTGCACCAGATTCATATTGGCGGCGATCGGCTCAACGATGACACAGGCCACGTCATCATCAAGCCTCGGAACTTCGTTATACGGAGCCACCCAGGTGTCGGCAATAGCTCCTCCAGGCACACCCGCCGATCCAGGAAGTCCAAGTTCTGCGACGCCACTCCCACCCGCTACTAAGAGTTGGTCGGAGTGGCCGTGATAACAGCCATCGAACTTGACGATTTTGTCTCTTCCAGTGAAACCGCGGGCGAGTCGAACTGCACTCATGACTGCTTCGGTCCCAGAAGAAACGAAACGAATCTGTTCGAGTCCTTCCACGCGTTCAACAATTGCCTCGGCAAGAAGCACTTCGCCGGGAGTTGGAGCGCCAAAGGTGCTCCCGTTTTTCACCGTCACTTCAACAGCGTCCACAACAACAGGGTGTGCATGCCCTAAGAGACTCGCACCATAAGACTGAACGAAGTCGAGGTAGACACGCCCTTCAACATCGGTGACGTGACTGCCGTGGCCGCTTCGAACGGTGTAGGGAGTTCCACCAACTGAGCGAAATGATCGAACTGGTGAGTTCACCCCACCGGGGATTACCTCTTTGGCTCGCTCAAACCACTGTTCGTTCGTGAATGAATCAGCCATCCAAGACCTGGTCGAGTTCGCCTGCGAAGTACGTCACAATGATGTCGGCACCTGCCCGCTTCACGGCCGTGAGTTGTTCGAGGGCCACTGCATCTGCATCGATCCAGCCCTTCTCGCCTGCTGCTTTGATCATCGAATACTCGCCACTCACGTGGTAGGCCGCAACTGGGACGTCGACACTTCCTGCCACGTCAGCAATGACGTCTAGATACGTCACCGCAGGCTTGACCATCACGATGTCAGCCCCCTGCTCAATATCGAGCTGGACTTCCAACAGGGCTTCTCGGCGATTAGAAAAATCCTGTTGGTAGCCGCGACGATCTCCACCGTCAGCAATCTCAACTGAGACGGCCTCTCGGAATGGTCCATACAGCCCTGAGACGTACTTTGCCGAGTAGGCCAGGATGCCAACGTCATGTCGACCATGAGTATCGAGTGCTGAGCGGATGGCTCCAACTTGTCCGTCCATCATGCCGCTCGGTGCAACAAAATCAACGCCGGCGTCTGCTTGTGCGATCGCAGCTGCTTGGTAGCGCAACAGTGTCGCATCGTTGTCGACCTTGCCCTCGCTATCGAGGACACCGCAGTGTCCATGATCGGTGTACTCATCGAGACAAAGGTCGGCAAAGATCACCACGTCATCGTGGAACTCACGGTTCAATCGCTCAAGGGCGACCTGAACAATCCCTTGCGGGTCTGACGCACCGGTTCCCTGCGAATCTTTTTCGGAAGGGACCCCAAAGAGCATGACGGAGGACACGCCATGACGCAACAGGCGAGCGACTTCTTCCGTGAGTGAATCAAGCGTATGTTGGAAGTGCCCTGGGAGCGAAGTGATGGCTTGAGGAGACGTGGCTGCTTCTGCCACAAACAAAGGTGCGACAACATCAGCCGTTGAGAGGCGCGTCTCAGAAACCAATCGGCGAATAGCCGGGGTTCGACGGAGTCGACGAGGGCGTCGCACAAGGTCATCCACAGTCCTTAGCCTACGCAACTCACCACTTACCAAAGACAGCCTTCTCGATTGCCGCAACCAGGCCATCATCATCAGGTTTGCTTGCCACCATCACCCTCGGGAATTCCAGCGCCTCCGCAGCATCGCCAGTGGTCTTTCCGATAGCGACGATTGACTGATCCGCTCGAGCAGGCTCACCCTGAGAGAGCACGTCTCGAAGCGCTCGCACGGCACTCGGAGAAGCGACCACAATCACCTCTCGAGTTCTCAGTTCCTCTCGCTCAACGTCGCTCATCACGACAGGCCTCGTGACGTAGGCCGCCACCGCTGTCACGGTCCAGCCGTGTTCCTCAAGCGTCTCTTCGAGATCACTTCGACCGTCTTGTGCCTTGACGACAAGAACGGACACGGGCCGCGCACTTTGGATCATGGATTCAGCCAGTGACTTGCCCCCAGAACCATCTCCGGTCAGCGCAACATCGAGCGCACTGGCGCGAAGTGCCCGGGCCGTCGACTTTCCGACCGCCGCAATTCGAAGTGAACTCGGCACCTCAATGCCTTGGCCCAGTTGATTGATGGTGGCAACACTCGTTGCCGACGTCACGCCAACCCATGAAAAATCGTTCAGTCGAGACCAGGCTTCGAGGAACGCTGCTCCCTCGTCGTCGGGGAGCTGCGTCCCAATGAGAGGTCGCACCACGACGTCGGCCCCAAGATTTTCCAGTCGAGACTTCAAATGGGTGGCTCGTGTCTCGGGTCGAGTAATCGCCACACTGACGTCAGAGAGATCAAGTGCGGTCATTGTCCTCGTGCTCCCTTTGAAAATAGCGCTGCGATTCCTTGACCCAATGCAACGGGGTCATTGCCTCGCAGTTCATGTCGCTCGAGGACATGGCTTTGTTCATTGAACATCACTGCTCGAAGGACAAGTTCATTTTCTTCTGCCACACACCATGCTCCGGCTGGAATCATGCAACCTGCACCCAAGGTGGCGAGAAATGATCGCTCGGCATCGAGACAGCGATGCGCGTGCACGTCGTCAATCACACGAACAAGCTCCCCGAGAGGATCGCCGATCCGACACTCGAGCCCAATAGCTCCTTGCCCAACTTGCGGGGTAAAGGTCAGTGGATCAAAACGCTCTGCGATGAGCGCTTCTTGGCCAAGCCGGCTCAGGGCCGCTGCGGCAGTCACAATCGCGTCGACCCCCTTGGATCCGGGCAAGGAAAGCCGCGTGGCCATATTCCCTCGTAGCTCAACGATGTTCAGATCGGGGCGAAGTGTGCTCAAGAGTACTTTTCGCCGGGGCGAGCCGGTGGCCACACAGGCTCCAGGGGCGAGCCCTTCGAGGGAGCGACCGACGAGGACGTCGGCTGGATCCAAACGCTCGGGGACACTTATCAATTCAAGACCTTTTGGAGGAAGCGATGGAAGATCTTTTGCTGAGTGAACAGCAACGTCAGCCTCACCGTTCAACAGCGCGAGCTGTATTTCCTTCACGAAGATTCCTTGGCCACCACTCTGACTCAACGGTGTGGTGGTGTCCTGATCCCCAGTCGTAGAGATAATGACGTTCTCGAACACCATCTCGGGGTAGACGTGGCGAAGTTGGGACGCCACCCGATCGGCTTGGGCAATCGCGAGTGGCGATCCCCGAGTGGCGAGACGAAGCGTACGAGCCGACGTGGTGTGGCTCACAGCCCAAAGAGGAGTCGGGCTGCTTCAACTAAGCGCTCACCACGAGATGTTCCAACGCCCTCTTTCAACGCCATCGTCGGCTCATGGACAAGTTTGGCCAACAGCGATTTTGTTAGTGCGTCGACCGCGTCGCGTTGTTCTGGGCTCAGTGACGCAAGATCGCCGCTTCGACGCTCAAGTTCACTGACGCGGATCGCCTCATAGCGTTCTCGAAGGGCCACCACAATTGGAGCGGCACCTCTTCCTCGTTGATCTTCTAAGTAGTGATCGACTTCTTTTGCCACGACTGCTTCAGCGGCGGTGATTTCACTTCGACGCTCATCCATTGCTTGTTCGACAGCACTTCTCAGGTCAGAGATGTCGAGGAGCACAACGTCTCCGTGATCTCCGACACTTCGCTCAACATTGCGAGGCATCCCAAGGTCAACAATCAAGAGCGGCGATCCCTCGCGCTGTGCCACATGCTCTTCAGTGATCAGTGGGATTTCCGTCTCAACAGCTGAGATACAGAGTCGAGCATGTTGTAACTCAACCGACAGCTCCTCCATCTGCGCAACTCTGATAGGAACTGTTGATTCGAGGCCAGCAAGGATCTCTTGTGCTCGGTGTTCAGTTCGATTGATGACCACCACCTCTCGAGGGTGGTCAGTGCGTCGCTCATCAACAAGAGCAGCAACCGTTCCCGCCCCGAGTGCTCCTGCCCCAAGGACGACTACGGACTCCCCAGAAAGATCACCCTGGAGATGTGCGGCGGCGAGTTCAACCGCAGCGTAGGAGAACGACGTCGTCCCACGGGCAATTGCGGTGTCAACCCGGACTTTTCTTCCGGCATGAATACTGTGCGTGAAGAGGTTAGTGAGCACTGGACCCACCGTTCCTTCTTCACTGGAACGCTCAAGAGAGCGCCGCACCTGACCGAGGACTTCGGTTTCGCCAGGCACTGCTGATTCAAGACCAGAGGCCACTCGGAAGAGATGCATGGCGACGCCTCGGTCGAAGTAGACCAATTGGTGCTCGTCTATATCGGCTCTATCACTTTGCGCTCGCTGGGCAAAGAGCGTGGTGATGTCGTCAACGGCATCATGAAAGCGATCCACCACGGCGTAGATCTCAGTGCGCAGGCACGTTGAAACGAGTGCGACCTCTTGAACGTTTTCCAACGCGGAGAGTTCGCTCAGTACTTTTCCAACGTCAGCGTCAGCCACTGTCACGCGTTCTAAGAGTTCAAAGGGTGCCTTTGAATGCTCTAGACCGATAACGACGAGTGACATGTGACTCCTGGTTGCTCTTAGGGTGTCTACCCTAATGTTACGGCGTTGGAGTAGGTCCCTTTGCCGAAGCAGGCCAACGATCTCGAAGGGGCTGAATCCCTCCTGTCCCGAGCCGAGCTGTCGTGAGGTCCCCTTCGGGCTGCGAGGCGTAGTAACTCAAGATCTGCAGTTCCATCGAAAGGTCAACGTAGCGAACTGCAATCTCTTTGGGGGCTTCAATGATGCTTGGAGCGAAGTTCAAAAGTGAGCGAACACCCAGCGCGACCAAGGTATCGGTTGCCAACTGAGCGGTCTCTGGTGGTGTGGTGATCACGCCAATGGAGGGAACCTCTGCCAGAGAGTCCGCAATGGTCTCGTAGGACGCGACGGTGAGACCGGCGAGTTCTGTGCCAATGACGTTTACTTTTGAGTCAACGGCACCAATGAGCCGGAACCCTCGACCAGAAAAGTTTCTGTTGCCAACGAGGGCTCTCGCCAAGCGACCGACTCCCGCAATCACTACCGGCCAACTTTTCCCAGTTCCAAGAATCCGATCGAGGTGCGACAAGAGATAGTCAACCTCGTATCCAGAGCCTCGGGTCCCCATGGGGCCGAGAAGCGAGAAGTCCTTTCGAACCATCGCAGCACTCAGTCCGGCTAACTCTGCGAGTTGTTCGGAAGAAACAGTCGACGAGCCTTGGCGAATGAGTTGCGTCAGAATGCGCTGATAGAGCGGCAGACGCTCAACAACGGGCTCAGGAAGCGAGAGATCGCCATTCTTTTTCGGAGGCATTGTCGAATCGTAGTCACACGACCGCAAATATGCCTATTCGTTCCTGATTTTGTGGCTATCTCCCCATGGAACGGGACCGCTCAACAGCCGCCATGACCGCTTCGACGAACGCCGATCGCACGGCACGTGCCTCGAGGGCTCGAAGGGCTGCAGCAGTCGTGCCTCCCGGTGACGTCACCTGGGCCCTGAGCTCTTCCGCACTTTGGCCGGACTCGACCAACATGCGTCCAGCCCCAAGAATGGTTTCATTCGCCAAGGTCCGTGCTGTCTCTCTCGACAGTCCAGCGGTCACTCCTGCTTCAATCAATGCTTCTGCGACGAGAAACAAGTAGGCGGGACCTGATCCCGAAACCCCGGTCACTGCGTCGAGCTGGCGTTCTGGGACGCGCACCACTGTTCCAACTGACGAGAGCAGCTCGTCAGCCCAGTCAAGGTCCGCTTTCGTGACATGGCTGCCCCCAGAGATCGCGCTCACGCCGGCCCCGACAAGTGCTGGGGTATTGGGCATGGCTCGAATGACCGGTATGGGTTGCGGCAGAGCGGCTTCAAGTCGGGCTGCCGGTATGCCGGCCACCACTGAGAGGATCCTTTGAATTCCTAATCCGCCGAGGAGTCGAGCGGCGGACTCAGCGACTTCGGGCTTCACCGCGAGGACCCCTCCAGTTTTTTCACCAATGTGTTCAATCTCAGGGGTGTCAACAAGGATGAGGTCATCGTGAGCAAGTCGCAACATGGCGCGACGCTCCACGTCGGGTTCAACGACAACGATGCTGGACGCAGTGAGATAGCCCGAGGAGAGAATTCCCTCGACTAATGCGGTACCCATTCGTCCGCCACCAACGACTATTAACGCAGCTTCCATACCCTCTAACCTACAAGAGCAGGGTGATTAGGCGCGACGAGGCCTGCGACGGTACTGATTTGGGAACGCCAGCGACATTGCCGTTGGGAAATGATCGTCCACGTAGAGGATCGAACAGCCAGCTATTCGATCAAGTTCTTCTTCATCTACCAAGAAGGCTGGCACTCGACCCACGAGATAGATAGCGTTTTCTGGCCCAAATGCAAACGCCATTTGCAACAAGTGAGCGTTGCGACGCATCAGATACGTCAAGACCTCAGCAACATTCTCTTCGGGAGCAGGCATGAACTGGGTTTCAAAGTGAAGCGTGCGCTGGTGAAACGTGAGCCAGAGCGTAATGAACTCTTTTTCTTCCCCTTTGAAACGCAACAGCCAGCGATGTGACGCCGTCCCATCAGTTACTTCAATTTTCTCGACACCAACCAATGCCTCACCAAGCGCGAGTTGATGATCAGCCCAACCGTTTACAACTCCTACAACAAGATCACGTTCGTCTGCTTCAGAGAGTTCGATACGTGGCACGTACTTACCCGCACGTCACAAGACGTCGAGCAACTAATTCGTCAAAGAGTTCGCCCAAGGCGGTTGCTGCGGCTCGCCAGGTGTAATTCTGGGCTTCAATGACCGCGGCCGTTGAATAGCGAGTCGCCCGCAGTGGCGAAGAGAGAATCTCACCAATGCGATCAGCAAAATCTTGAGGATCTCGAGAGTCGACGAGTGCTCCCGTTATGCCATCGTCAACCAGCGTGGTCAGTCCACCAACCGCAGACGCGACCACGGGCGTCCCACACGCTGAGGACTCAAGCGCCACGAGTCCAAAACTTTCTGAGCGAGATGGGATCACGGTTACGTCGGCGGCTCGATAATAAGAAGAGAGCAACTCGTGAGGTTGGGGAGCACGAAAGTGCACCACGTCATGGAGCCCTAGGCGATCGACAAGATCATGAATCTCGGCCAGTGTGGCCTCACCCTGATGGCCACTCGGACCGCCGACAATGACCAATGACGCTGGCGTGCCCGATGCTCTCAAGAGTGAGAGCGCCTCGACGGCAACTTGAGCCCCCTTGAGCGGCTGGATGCGTCCAACAAATAACAGAAGCGGTCCGTCGCATTCAAGACCAAGTGCTCGCCTCGCTTGGTCTCGATCCCCCGGTCCAAAGAATGCATGATCGACACCAGGCGCCACGATTGAAATTCGTCCTGGGTCAGCATCGTAGAGATCCACAAGTTGTTCTGCTTCGACGCTGCATGAGGCAAGCACGGCATCTGAACAGCCAATGACATCAGCTTCGGCCTTGTCGCGTCTGGTCGAAATTCCCGCTGTTACTTCTTCGGGCATTGCCTCTGCTTTGACGCGGTCGAGGGTATGAAATGTTGAGACCAGAGGAATATCGAGCTCGTGTTTAATGATGTGGCCAGCAAGTCCAGAAAGCCAGTAGTTCGCGTGAACCGCGTCATAGGGACCACCATGTTCTTCATCAATAGGTGCCCCAGACAAGGTCGTCATCGCCGTCAAGACTCGGTCGGTGTATTCGGGCACCAAGAGTTCGAGCTGTTCTTTCGGGACGTCTGCTTTTGGCCCCGCTTCGACGTAATGCACCACAAAGCCAGGTTCCACGATGATCTCGGCAGGCAGTTCAGGAGAGTCCGCTCGAGTGAAGACGTCACAGCGATGACCGGCTCGGGCCATGGCACTGGCGAGTTCTCGGACGTAGACGTTCATTCCACCGCCGTCGCCGGTTCCCGGCTGGGCAAGAGGTGACGTATGGAGCGAGAGAATAGCGAGACGGGACATCGCAGGGACAATCCTACCGGTCTTGGCTGTTCCCTCCATCGCTTTGAGGAGAAGGGGATTCAGCCATAGCTTCTCCGACAAACGAACGGTAGATCTGAATCAATGCCTGTCGCTGTTCTGCGCTGAGGTGGGGGTCCGCGTGGATATGGACCTCTAAGTCAGATTCAAAATCAGGCTCCAAGATCCCGGCTCGCACATAGAGCGTCTCAGCTGAGATTGCTAAGCCTTTGGCGATCTGTTGCAAGATCTCGGCCGATGGCCGACGAAGCCCACGTTCTATCTGCGAAAGGTAAGGGTTCGAGATCCCAGCCAACTCAGAGAGTCGGCGCAATGACAGACGACTTGAGGAGCGTTGTTCTCGAATAAATGATCCCAACTCTCGAAGTCGTTCAGATGGATCAGGTCCCACGCCCTTCAGCGTAGACCGCATGAACTTGGCATCATGGCATCTCGTCGATGGCAATGAACCCTTCGCCGCCATGAAACGAGAACCTTGACGCCTGCAAAGTTTGATCCCAAAGTATGAACATCGCTCACCCTAAGGTGATGAGGGAAAAGGTGAACAAAGAGGACGACTGGTTCCTCGACACTCGACACCTAAGTATCAGGGGGAAACGATGACAACCGCAAGTTTGATATCAACTGAAATCGTTGTATTGCTGATCGCACTAGTGATCGTGCTGATCATGCGAAAGAAGGGCGATGGTTCAAAGCTTCGTACCGCCGAGTTATTCCTGGTTGGGTTCTTAGTTGCCGGTGGAGTTATGGAACTCTTCGGTGCAAGTGGCCACTATTTCTCCCCCGAAAAAGTTGCGAGCTCAATTGGGTGGGTTTCGAACAAACCATTCCAACAAGAAGTTGGAAATGCCAATTTGGTTCAAGCAATTTTATTACTTGGTGTTTTGAAATTCCGTGGACAATGGATATTGGCCGCAATCGTTGCGTCGACCGTGTGGATCCTTACTGATAATGTCGTTCACATCATCAGTTGGCACCAAACAGGTGACAGCAACTCTGGGAATATTGGCTTTCTGTTCTACGC
Source organism: Actinomycetota bacterium (assembly GCA_009699875.1). Classification (GTDB taxonomy): domain Bacteria; phylum Actinomycetota; class Acidimicrobiia; order Acidimicrobiales; family RAAP-2; genus CAIUMH01. The sequence continues at coordinate 1,230,196 of WLNI01000001.1, read as the reverse complement.
AGGCTTTGTCACCGTGATTATCAATATTTCTCTGTACGTCTGGTATCGCAAATTACAAAAGACGAGCAGCGAGTCGGCAAGCGCGTTACCGATAAGTTAAAACGCTCAGGTCTCGTGATCGTGTTCCTTCTCGAGTGGAGCACGTGAATAGCGACGCACTAACACCCAATCAATATCGCGCTGCTCGAGCGGCCCAAAGGTCCGCGAATCGGTACTTGCCGCCAAGTTCTCACCCACCACGGTGACCTCGGTTCCCTGAAGAGAACTAATGCGTTTCAGCAATAGACGCTCATCGCCTCTCGGGTCGATGAAACCTACGATCATCCCGACTCTCAGGGTGCCCATTGGTCGGCGACGACGGAGAAGGACCCGATCGCCGGGCAAGAGCACTGGAATCATCGACTGGCCGTCAACTTCACAGCGAAGAAGAAATTGGTTGGCCACGACGAGGGACCCCATGGCTGCCATGAGGCCCAGGAGGGCTTTGTGCCACCAGGGTCTACGGGTCGCTAAGGTCTCTTCCATAGAACACCAGTGTGTCGGATTTTTGCTTCGCCGGCCACGAGAGCGAAAAACAGGAGATCAGCATGAACCTTATCGACCGAGTACTCCAACTCGCAGACCTCATTGACGCCCCTCGGAGCGTCTCGGCTCACTGCGACTTGCCATGTGGCATCTACGACCCAGCCCAAGCCCGGCTTGAAGCTGAGTCAGTCAAGGCTTGTCAAGAGAAGTACGCCGCGAGTGACGACAACGACTTCAAAATCCGAGCCGTCCTCATCAAGGAAGAACGCTCCGATCTCGTGAAGCATCATCTCTGGGTTCTTTGGACTGACTACTTCAAGCCTGAGCACGCAGAGAAGTACCCTGACTTGCACGCCATGATCTGGAAAGCCACCAAAACTGCTGGTGAAGCGAAGAAGACGAACGATGCTGCTGTTGGACAACGTCTCTTAGATGAGATCGATGCCATCGCAGAGGTCTTCTGGGCAACCAAAAAGTAATTTTCACAACAGCGGCTGGGCCGATGGGGAGTCCCTCGTCGAATCTCAGCCGTTGTTGCGCGTCTGGGCGCAGTTCACGCAGAGTTCAACGACGGGATTGCGCTCAAGCGCGCTTGCATCGAACTGTGTCCCACAACCCTGGCAGCGACCATAGGTCCCCTGATCCAGACGCTCCATAGCGGCTTCAATATCGTCGAGTTGTTTGGTCAGCGATGAGAGCTCGTCAGGAGTTTCTTCCATGGGTCCAAGACTACTCATGAGCCTGACGAGGATTCCTCAGAGTCGGTGCTGGCATCATCCGTTCCTTTTTTATGGCGGAGTTTCATCTCCTTGACAGGTGCCAGGTTCGCCACCAGGACCGCAACCACCGTGACGAGATAGAGCTGGCCCAACATGGACTCAGCCACTGAGAGCGTCCTTCCAATCGGAAATGATGCGCTTAAGTCGCCGTAACCAACGGTGGTGAGTGTTGCAAAGCTGTAATAGAGAAAGTCAGAGACCGAGCCACGATTGACTTGGTCAAAAAAGGCATGTCCCGAAGTTTCCTGCAGGCTGTGGAACAGCGTTGCAAAGAACAGCCCGATCATGACGTAAAAACACAGGGCTGCCATCACGGTTTGAATGTCCACTTTTCGTCGAACGATGACTGCTCGAATAATCTCAAGGGGAGCAATGATGACCAAGAGAACGCTGATCGTGGCGCTCGCCTTGTCGAGCTCTGTCGAACCATGGAACGCGTTTGTTAGTCCGGCCAAAATTCCAAAGACAATGACGGCGCCTGCCCAGTACAACAACACTCGCCGAGCACCTGTTGCGACCAATGCCATATAGAGCGTTGCTGATTCGACGATCAGGATCACAAGGGCACTCCAGCGACCAGTAGGTAGCGATCCAGCCAAGATAAACGTCAGGAGGAGGAGACCGAAGAGCGTTCCGTAGCGAGAGGTGGGATCCATCCGTTGAAACGCTCTCCTCGAACCGACCCGTTTGGCTGCTTTTTTTACCTCTTTATTCTTTTCAAGCTCGTCCGCTTTTTGTTCAACTTCCTCAATTTCATCCATGATTCCTCCCCTCTTCTTTCTTGCTCTTTTCAGAGCCTACGGCACGGTCGTTGCGTTTCCAGGCTTCCAGCGATACGTTCCCAAGTGATGACGGTGCCTCAAAAATCTATTGCGCTCCCTCGTTTCCTGGCCACGGCCATGAGCGCCATCGTCCTCAGTTCGCTTCTTTTCGCCGCATGTAGCTCCTCGGCCCCACCACCTAGCACCACCACGACAACCTCGCTCGCAGGGTTCGCCGGCCAAGACGCGGCCGCAATTCTTTCGCAGGGGTGTGCTGCGACGTTGGCGTCGACTTCACTTGCCAACAACGCAACGTTTCGAGCTCCCGCGCAAGTTGGTGGCGTCAAATCAATGCACTGGATTCTCTCGACTGCTGCCAACAAAGGAACAGTGACCTACCAAGGTGGAGGGATTGTCCAAAGCGTGATCCAGCCGGTGGTCTCCTACATCAAGGGAAACCAGAAATACTGGACCACCAATGCCACACCACCTCAAGCAGCGACTGCTTCTGCGCTCGCCAACAAGTGGGTATCGCTCAACGCCTCGAGTGGCAACTGGAAACAAGCAAGTGCGCTCATTCAACTGAGCAGTTTGCAAGGCCTGCTGTCCAACTGCACCGCGCAAGGGACAACGATCACAAAAGGAGCAACTGCGACGGTTGCTGGGAACGACGTGATCACCATCAAGATCGTCAACGCTGGCGTCACACAGCTGTTCTCTATTCAAACCACAGGCAAGCACTACATCGTCAAAAGCACCACAACGGGTGGGACCTCAGGGAATGAGACCGCACTGCTCTCTGGATTCAATGCCCAAAAGACTCCGAGTGCACCGACGCCTTCGACCTCAATCGATCCCATCTTGGCCTCCTAGAGAGAGGTCATCTTCCGCTCCACTCTTAGAGATAGTGCGGTGGCGTTTCGTGGGTATCTCGGCGGACTCGCTGTAACTCGGCTCGCAGGCGTTGGATCTCGTCTCGGAGTGATCGAATCAACTCTTCGAGTTCATCACGGGAAAGTTCAGCGATCGGCTCGGCATCCATTGCTCTTCAATGTAGGCTCATCGGGTCGCTTGGTGGAGCCACTACGCTCTCTCAGGTAAGAGATCGACTCGTTCGGCCTCTTCGACGGACCGCTAGCTCATCGGGTAGAGCAGGGGCCTTTTAAGCCCAAGGTGCCGAGATCGAGACTCGGGCGGTCCACTTCAATTCGTTGTTGATGACATCAATTGCAATAAAGCATTCTCAATTCTGGGGTACAAAATTCCCACCCTCAATCCTGTAGATATAGAACTTTCCGTTTTTGACATCTCCGTGAGCGTCAAATGCAACGCTCTGGCCCAGGATCGTATTCTCGAGATGAATATTTCCAATGGTGCTCGACACTCCAGCTCGAGTGGCCACACCGCCTTTGCATGAGTCGAGCGCTGCGGTCAGTACCACCTGCATGGCGACATACGAAGGCCCTCCATACGGAGCAAGATCACCAAAGATCTCTTTATAGAGGCGAACGAGATTATTTCCTCCAGCCACCGTTGATAAATCAGGAGCAAATGTTGAAACGTATGCCCCGGGTACGTCAAAGGTGTTGAGGTCAAACATTGAATCGGTGGCCAAGATCGCAGGATGCAGGCCATGAACAGCAATTGAATTCGCGATCGTTTGTCCATCTGTCGGCTGGAGAAGCGCCAGAACGACCACGTTGGTATTCGAAGTTATCGCTTCGAGCACGGCATTTGGATCTGGACGATCGAGTGGAATTGTGATCTTGCTGACCTTGACGCCCTGGCTCGTGAGTGAGCTTGTGATCGAGTCAGTCAGCGCTTGGGAGTATGCCTCCGGGTCTGAAACCACAAGGACATTGTTTGGATGGAGGGAGCTCGCCACGAAATCTGCCACTGTGGGACCTTGAATCGAGTCGTTGGCAACAACTCGATAGAAACCGCTCAATGAACCATCGGTGAGCGCTGCTCGTGTAGCTGATGGCGAGACATAGGCGAGGCCTGCAGCACCTAACACCGGTCCGGCCGCAGCAACTGCGACCGAAGTGCTTGGTCCGACGACTCCTACTACTTTCTTATTTTGCGCCAACGTTTCTGCCCCGGCGGCCGCTACAGCGGCATCATGATCAACATTCTGAGGAACAATTGAAAACGAAGTCCCGTGTACTCGATTGAAGTTATCGAGCGAGACGCGCGCCCAATTCATCTGCACAGTGTCAAGCTGAGATGTTCCCGTATAAGGGAGCATGACCCCGATCGCCCCCGCACATGGCGTAGCGGTAATACCTGTTGATGTGGCCTCTGTCGTGCCCGAACACGCACTCAACAATCCTGCCGCCAACAATGACGTAAAAAAGACAGAAGCACGCCTCACCAGAGAATCACCAGCCCAATCGTGGCGACACCAAGGGAAGTACAGCTGACGCCGAGCAGCGTCAGCTGAGCTTGAGTCGATTTCAACGTTGCGGTGAGACCACCCGTAAGGAGGGCGATGGCCAAGAGGGCACCGAGGAGTTCAAGGTTGTGTGCCTGGTTGAGTTGCGCATTGGACTCATCGAGTTTATTCGTCGCTTCTTCTGAAATCGCAGCGGCTTCAATGATCTGTCCCGGCGTTGTCCATTTAGGGTTGGCTGAGGCAAATGGTGTGGGTGGCCGATTATTGATGGCCTCGTCATTCCACCAATGAACCGCAGCTTGCGTGTCAGGCTCCATCATCGACAAAATCGAATTGGCAAGTTCAGTATTACCTGCCAAGACCGCTTGGTCCCAAGATATAAACAAAGCCCGCTCAGAGCCCACCGCTCTCGTTACATTTTGTGAGACGGCATTGGCGTTATTTACTGACTGCGTTGAAACTGCGAAACCAAGTTGGGCATGACCAGAGTGGATTGCCACTCTCCATGCAGTGACTCCCGATACCAGTGCTGAAATTCCGAGAACAAGCGCAAGAGCCATTGGGAGCCAACTTGGCCCATTGATAGAGAGATGGTGCTCGGTTGCCGGGTTGTGGTGATGTGATGAATGTGGCATAAAGAGAAAACCAATCCTGACACATCTGCGATTTCAGAACAACTAGAAATAGCACGCGAATTCATTATTGATCCTGCGGGACTCTACTCAAACTTCCACTCGCGAGACTGAACTTCGCCCCCAAAGTGATACCTCTCTCGTCACTCTCATAAATCAAAACGATCATGCCAACGATACTGAGTTCACTACTCCACTACACCTCATCAGTTCTCTTATCCATTGATCCAAAGTCGAGAACTTCGCCTCTATTCATCGAGACCCAGTCGCGCGCTTCAATGTAGGGCCGGAATGTCTCGGCGATTAACTTCTCATCACTTCTTGTCTTGGGTCGTTGCAACTCATAGAGGTGCGGAAACTTCGTCCACGCGACAACTGAATCCCACAGTTCCACTGCGTCATCTCCAATTGGGGGGTCGATGAGTACTGGACCGAAGAGACACTGCCCATCGGCAAAGAAGAGCGTTGGAACGCCGTACCCTCCTGCGTCGATAACTTTCTTATGCTCGGTCATGACCTCATCGCTCGTCGTTGAATCTTGAATGGCTTCATCGACAAGTCCAGGATCAAGGCCAAGCTCTTCCAACAGCGACTTCGCCACCTCAGGGACGTGAGGTTTGAGGCCATCGACGTGGAGTGCCTTGCCAGCACTCGCGTACCACCGGTCAAGATCATCCATATTGCTTCGGCGAAGTAGCGCCCCAATTCGCATCATGGACCATCCGTAGGACCACTCTCGCTCCCAGGGGTGTTTCTTGCCTTCGACTCGATTGACTTCTTCCAGAGAAAAGAATCGCCAGTTGATTTCGAGGCCAGTGAGTCTTCGCACCTCTCGAATCCAGAGGGAGGTTTGATAGGCATAGGGACACATCAAGTCGAAGTGAAAATCAACAGAATCCGGAAGCGTGGCTGAACGTGACTGATCCGCTGAGGTAACCATCGAGACCTACTTTCTTTTGATCTGATCCCAACAATACTTTGATCTGTCTTGGGAAGTGACGTTGAAGGACAGGCCTACCGAGAGTCAGAACTACAGTTACAAGACACTCATAAAGGGGGAACGATGCAGTATCGAGTACTTGGATCAACAGGCGTTGAGGTCAGCACACAGTGTTTGGGGACAATGATGTTTGGGGCGATGGGGAACACCGATCACGATGACTGTGTTCGCATTATTCACAAGGCGATAGATGAGGGAATCAACTTCATCGATACTGCCGACGTCTACTCCTTCGGAGAGTCAGAAACCATTGTCGGTAAAGCGTTGGAAGGTCGCAGAGACAATGTGGTCCTGGCAACCAAGTTCTTTAACCCGATGGACTCAGACCGCAACCAACGCGGTGGTTCTCGACGCTGGATCATGAAGGAGATCGATAACTCACTTCGTCGACTCAATACCGACTACATCGACCTCTACCAAATTCATCGTCCAGACTTTACGGTGGACCTCGATGAAACTCTTGGTGCCTTAAGCGATCTCGTCACTGCTGGAAAGATCCGCTATCTCGGCTCTTCAACCTTCCCCGCCGACTGGATGGTCGAAGCACAGTGGGCCGCCGAGCGGCGAAACCGAGAGCGCTTTATCTGCGAGCAGCCTCAGTATTCAATCTTTGCTCGCTCTGTCGAAGTTGCCGTCCTCCCGACTGCCCTTCGCTACAACATGGGCGTGATCCCCTGGAGTCCACTTTCTGGCGGGTGGCTCGCCGGAAAATACCGAAAGAATGTTGAGATCGCATCTGGATCTCGCTACTCAGCTGACGGCATGTTGGCCAAGTGGTCGGGCCGCACCATTGATATCTCTAATGACCCTCGACTCGACTTGGTCGAAGAGCTCGCCCTTGTCGCAGAGAAAGCCAACATTTCTCTGCCTGCGCTCGGCCTCGCATTCGTGAACGCGCATCCTGCAGTCACCTCGGCGATCATTGGTCCTCGCACCATGGAACAGCTCGAAGATCTGATCAGTATCTCTGACGTCACTCTTGATACGGCAACACTCGACGCCATCGATAAGATCGTGCCGCCTGGCACCGATGCTCCTCGCGTCGAGCACTACCTGCCGAATCCAGGGCTTCTGCCTGAGAATCGTCGCCGCTCTCCTCAATAAGGCGAGTCAGGAACTTCATTCGACGTGATCGCAGCAGAGTCTCCAGCACTCAGGTGCTGAAGTGCCATGTGGTGAAGGATCAACACTGAAAGACGGGACTTACTAACATCGAGAGATGGACAGTCCTTGGCTCGATGATGCAAGCTCTCTTCTCCTCGCTCTGCGCTCAGGGGAGATCAGCCCCGTGGAGGCAACTGAAGCGTCGATCACCGCCATGGATGCATCTTCGCTCAATGCAATCAGTCACCTTGATGCAGAGCACGCTCTTGAAACGGCACGACGTGTCGACACCTCTCTTCCATTAGCTGGTCTTCCTATTGGCATTAAAGAACTCGACCACGTTGCTGGCTGGCCCGCGAATGAAGCATCACTTGCACTTGAAGGAGAGATTGCCAGTGGTGACTCTCCACTCAACGAGCGCCTCCGCTCGGCAGGCGCAATTCTTCTCGCCCAAACGACGTCAAGTGAATTTGGAAGTGTGAACTTCACCTCCACTCGGATTCATGGCACCACCACAAATCCGTGGGATGAAACACGAACCCCAGGCGGCTCATCGGGCGGCTCAGCCGCAGCGGTCTCGGGGGGACTCCTTCCTCTTTGTACCGGATCTGATGGAGGTGGCTCAATTCGAATTCCGGCTGGCTTCTGTGGCCTGGTTGGCCTCAAACCCAGTTTTGGTCGCATCCCGAAGATGACGAACTCAGCGTTTGAGCCCCTCACGTCGGTCTGGGGATGTTTGAGCCGATCGATTCGAGACAGTGCGCTCTTTCTTGACGTGGCTGCCGGGCCAGATGAACGAGATCCCTTTAGCCTTCCGTCTCCCACCCATTCCTTTGTTGGCCAGCTCGGGACTACTGACCTCACGGCACTTCGCGTTGGAATCTCCATCGACTTAGGAACTGCGTTTGTCGCCGACGACGTTGCCGAACATCTCGAGCGGACTGCACTTGCACTTGTAGAAGAGAGCGGGATGACCCCCGTCGCTCTTGACCTGGCGTTGCCCCAAGGTGGCCTCGAGTGGTCAATGATGTCATCAGCGTCGGTATTGGAATCTCTTGGTGATCGGTATCCAGGTTGTGCAGATCAACTTGGCCCAGAGATGGGTTTTGGTGCCCGCCTCACTCATGAACGATTTGGGCTCGAGGGTCTTTTGGCAGTTGAGCGCTTTCGCCATGCGTCCGTAGAGGCGATGGCCATGGCGTTTTCCCAAGTTGACGTGATCATCTGTGCGACAAATCCTGACGTTGCCTTTGATGCAGCAGGCCCAATGCGAACCGTCGTCGGCGGCCATGATCTCGTCGCCGAACTCGGATTTGGCCGAGCGCTCAGCAACAACGGCGCACTCACGATTCCAGCCAACACCACCGGGAACCCTGCCATTGCCCTCCCTGCGGGAACAGTGCGAGGAATGCCAGTTTCCCTCCAAGTGATTGGGCGTCACCACGCCGAACAGGTCTTGCTTGATATTGGACTTGTGCTGGAGGCAATGGCACCATGGCCCTTGGTCGCACCTGGCGTTGCCCGTTAGGTTCGAATCTCGAGCTCGAAACATAGAAAGTGCAACACAGTGGACTACTCTCGCCTCAGCACATGTCATCAGTGAAAGAGGAATGCGACCATGAGTGAGACCCGGGCAGCAACCCATGGGATAAAAGCACCGTCGAGCATGCTCGGCTGGATGGAGCTGTTCTCCGACTTGGTCTTCGTGGCCACCACGCTGATCTTTAGCTCAGCCATGGTTGATGCTCCCGTTGGCGCAGAAAAGTTCTGGATCTACATGGCCTTTGCCATGGTCTGGTGGATATGGATGTCGTCGACGATGTTCTTCAATCGATTCCGACTCGGCGACGTGCCGCTTCGAATCATCTTGCTCGTCCAAATGTTTCTCCTTGTTCTTTTTGCCATGGAGGCCAGAGCCGGCATCGATAACGACATCACCGTGATGACCTTCGAATTCGGTGGTCTCCTCGCCACCGTGGCGCTCATGTATCTCTTCGGGTCATTGAAAGAACGCGGGAGTGAGCGGCGTTTCGCCCGGCAGATGGCTGGAGTGAACTTCCTTGGAGCGCTCCTTTTCATTGTTGCCGCGCCCTTCCCTGACGTGGCTCGCTATCCCATTGGCGCACTTGGTCTCTTGATCGTGATTGTTCCGACCATCCTTCCAAATGTTCTCTCTTCTCATGCACCACTCTTTGAAGAAGCGCACCTCGTCGAACGCCTCGGGGCATTCTCCCTCATCATGATGGGCGAAACCTTTGTTGAAATTGCACTGGCCATCTCTGGAAAACACATCACCATCAGAGATTCATTGACCTTGGCTCTGGAGTTTCTCTTAGCCTTTTCGCTCTGGGGTGCGTACTTTGAAGATATTCCTCACGCGGGCCTCCAACAGTCTCGGGTCAAGTTCTGGGTCCCCTTCCACCTCATCTTGCAACTCTCTATCGTCACAGTTGGTGTCGGCGTTTCGACGCTCGTCAACCTTCCCCTGGGCGAACACCTCCCTGATGCTGACGCAGTAGAGATCATCGGCATGATGGCGACGTTCTATCTCGCTCTTGGCGGCCTGGCATGGTGTTCTCGGCGTCGCCCGTTAAAGAAATTGCTGTTATTCCGCCTCGGAACTGCCGTCGTGATGTTAGGGGTCACCGTCTTGGCCTGGACTGACCCGGCGTTCCACGTTGACGACATCATCATCGTTGTCATTGTGCTTGCAATTGCCGAACTGGTCGCTGCACCCTTCATCTTGAAGACCACGACCGTGAACCAAGTACCTCAGCAAGAGAGCGTGTCCGTCTCGTAACCCTCGCGGGAGAGGGAGCGCTGTAGCGTTCAAGTGGGAACCAAGCCCCACGACGTAACCAAGGAGTCCCAAGCATGAACGGATTTACTGGCACCGGGGTAGCTCGAATCGGAGCTCCAGGCATGGAGCGACCGATTGTGGCCGTTGACGGGAATGTCTGTGACGCCTCTTCCCTGACCGCGGACATTACCGGGGAATTCTTGGCGAATGATGGCATCGATCAGCTCGTGGCCGCGGCAATCGACGGGACGCTTCCTTCGCTGACCCTCAACGGAGAACGCTTTGGGCCCCCCATTGTTCAACCAAGCAAGGTTGTCTGTATCGGCCTCAATTTTCACGATCATGCTCGCGAGACAGGAGCCGCCTCACCCGAGGAGCCGATCATTTTTCTAAAAGACCCTGGATGCGTCGTTGGACCCAACGACGACGTCTTGATCCCAAGAAACTCAGTGAAGACCGACTGGGAGGTTGAACTCGCGGTTGTGATTGGTCGCACCGCTCGTTACCTCGATGACCCTTCTCACTCCCCTTCTCACATCGCTGGTTTTACGATCGCCAACGACGTCAGCGAACGAGAGTTTCAACATGAGCGCGGCGGGCAGTGGGACAAGGGGAAATCCTGTGAGACGTTTAACCCACTCGGGCCGTGGCTCGTGCCCGCCTCCTCGCTCAGCGATCCTCAGAATTTGGCGATGACCCTTGCGCTCAACGGTAACGTTCGCCAATCGTCCTCGACGTCAGAGATGATCTTTGGGATCAACCACCTCATTTGGTATCTCAGTCAATTTATGGTGCTGCGACCTGGTGACGTCATTAATACGGGAACTCCCGCAGGCGTGGCCAAGGGCTCTGCTGATCTTCGCTACTTGCGCACCGGCGATGTACTTGATCTCAACATTGACCAACTTGGAAGTCAACGCCAATCCATTCACTAAGTCTCAGGTCGCTCTTCTCGAGCTGAGAAGCCTGAGTCGCACCTCGCCTTACTGCGACTCCAGATTCCGAGCGAGGATACCGAGGGTGGCACGAAGTGCGGTCTCGGAGATAATCGGGAAGATATCTCGCTCCCTCCACACGGGATCGATCTCGGCCCAGTCGTAGTACGAGGTGACGAGTGTGCCACCGTCGGCGGGTTCCAATCGGTAGCCGTAGATGTGGCCAATCTGTGGTTCGAGTTGGCCGATCACGGTCCAGGCAATTTCTTTGTTTTCTTCAAACGTTGTGATCAGCACCGTGACGTCGTAGATACCTAAGGGATAATCATTGAGTGCTTGGCGATCCATATGAATCACAAAGGTGTCACCGACCTTGGTCGCTGGCTCTCCCGTTGCACCCATCAACATCCCAGAGCTGTCGATGGCGACATGTCCCTTGGGGTCTTGGATCACCTGAAAGATATCTGCTGGGCCTGCGTGAATGACTCGATCGACTTCAATGCGTTCAGTTGACATACGCCAATCATTCCACAGTGACGAAGGAGACGCCTTCGTAAATCAGGCTTTAGCCACTCATCGCGTAGTGGGTTCCAGCGTCAGCTCGATTCAACACAGTGGTCTCTTCAATGGGAGCGCCCATCGTCCAGTACTTAAGGTCGCCAAGAGTCAAATAGATATAGGTCTCGTTATAAAAGTTCTCTTCATGGCCAAAGGTTCGAATCATACGAACGATTCCTTCAAAGCCAGCCGAATCATCGCTCCATTGCTTGACCGTATAACTATGTGGTGGTTGAAGTTTCGCCTCTTGCCACCGTACTGAATCAATAAATGCACAGATTATTTTCGTCTCGTGGACGGGGAGAACATCTTTGATAGCTATTTTCTTCTCACTTGAATGAGGCGCCTCCTCGTGACTCATAAACGTTGAATCACTTAAGCCTCTGATGCTTCTTCGACGAACGAATTCAATGTCCCAATGAGACGCATGTCATCGACTTTCGAGGCTTTTGTACCAAGAAGCGCTTCGGTGCAGACAAGGTACGCCAAACTCCGTGCTCGACTTACTGCCACGTTCAGCCTGTTTCTGGAGAACAAGAAATCAGCTCCACGGGTTAAGTCCTCGCCGTCTGACGTTGTCAAAGAAAAGAAAACAACCGGAGCTTCTCGACCTTGAAACTTGTCAACTGTTCCAACGGACTCAGCAATAGGAGCCAGATCAGGGTCCAGTTCGAGAACTCGTCGAATCTCATCTTTCTGCTTGTTAAATGGCGCCACCACCATAAAGTCTTTCGCTTCTAAGGGTCGCTGATTACCATCCTGATCTGTCCAGTTGGCACCAAGAAGCTCTTTCATTTTGGCAGCAATCAACTCGGCTTCTTCCGTTGACTCCGTTGAATTATCCGAGTGATGCGCTTCGATCCATCGCAGACCTGCTCCGTATCCTTCGACCACTTGCTGGTCGCAGGACTCGTGACTCTTCAACCGATCTTCGTATATCTGCGTTGAGATGAAATGACAAATGCTCGGGTGCATCCGACGAGTCTCTTCAATAAAGACCCCCCGGTCTTCGGCTATCGTCATTGCCCCGTCGAGCATGTACTCGAGTGAACTCTGTCCTGAACCTTCAGCATGGACGGCATTTGAGACCTGCTCAAGTTGCAGCGGATCACCAAGTAAGACCACATTAGTTACATGAAGTGACATTGCAGCAATGTCCGCTAAGGACATCTGGCCAGCTTCGTCGACAATCAGATAGTCGACCGGGTTTTCGATAATTTCTTTACCACAGAAGAACCAACTCGTGCCTCCCACCAGGTTGTATTTAGGATTGGCTACCGTCTTTGGGGACGTCGCGTAATAGACATCGGGCGCCAACGGCTTCGCCGACTTTGATCCTGGGATCTTTTGCGAAGCCTTGAGTTCGAACCCACCTTCTTCTTGATGAAGTTTGACCACTGCTTCCATAAAGTTGCCAATGGCGGCATAACTTGGCGCACAGATGCCAACCCGCTTCCCCTCATTGATAAGTTTTCGCACCATGCGAGCCCCGCGATAGGTCTTCCCTGTGCCAGGCGGTCCTTGAACGGCGACCACGCTTCGGTCCAGTTCGCTGATCCACGCAACCATCTCATCGATGTCGTCGTTGAAGATTCCACCCTTCGGTCCTTTACCTTCAAAGAATCGTGGCTTATTCTGCCGTAGGATTTCTTTCGTCACGTCGGGGAGCGAATTGGGGTTGGTCAAGATATCACTAGCTGCTGCCATCAAGGCGGCCTCTTTCACTTTCGGACTCACCCAGTCGTCTGGGATTACCGAGATTGGTAATAGATTCTGTTTACCAGGATCCCTACTCCAGGTAAGCGAAATTGTCCGCTGTTCAAGGTCAATCGCGTTGCGGTTGGCAAAGTTTGTCTCGCCATCGACACCTGCGATGAAAAATTTGCTCTTGTCCTTGCCCCAGTCCTCGTCCACGTCTTGTTCTGGGAACGTAAAGGTTGCTGTTTCCTTCACTGCGCCTGTTTCGTCATTCACAGAGACCGTTTCACGATGCAGCACAGAGAGTTCAGTGATGACTTTTTCTTCGTCTACGAGATCGGCAACTGGTTGGCTGACCAACTCGCGCAACGGAGTCATTTGAGCAGAACGCTCTCGCCTCCAGTAGCCGATCAGATTACCCAAGAGATGCTCATTCGTTCCTTGATCAAACTTCAAGAGTTGGAACTCAAGTTCATCTAGTTCAGCATTATTGTCATACTCGGGAAGTTCCGCTTCTCGCCAACGAAGACCGTCTGGACGGTGTTCAACCAACCAGTCACGTAGCACTTTTGTCGAACGAACATCGTCTTCGTTGTAGACCGCAATGGCGTCAAGAAGTGACGAATCTCCACCCTTGACGTAGTTCTCATAGAGAAGGACTGCTCCAGACCCAGCCTCGATCCCGTCCGATCGGTCAAAGCCCGTTACTTTTTCAAGTTGTTTGAGTCCATACGACTCAATACCCATCTGGTATGAATTCCGCACAACGGTAAGCAGGTCAATAAAGAGACCAGTTGAACTCATGTGCGCAAACGAGACTGAGGCCTCCGTATCCGCCGTCATTGAACAGAGTGAACTGCGCTCAGTGTGGTTGTAGTGATAGACGTGCATGGCAGGGAACTGACGACGCCGTTCCTCAAAAAATGCCACAAGCTCCACTGCTTGACGCTCTTGGGACTCAAAGTCATGAGCCCAACGGGCGTCGTAGATCCACTCCCCATTTTCTTCATAGGTCAACCCAAAGAGAAAGAAGATTCCCTTCTCCGCTGTAAAGAGGGGGTGACCCTCAAGATCAAAGAAGACATCGCCATCAGCTGGCTTTGGCAGGTGGGAATACCCATGTCCCCAGGTTGGGTCGTCGCCTGGCTCAAGATGTCGGAAAGGAATAGGTGCTGACTCACTATTGCGATATTCACGCTGAAGTGCAGCTTGTTCGTGCACTCGATCGAAACGTTCGCTTGGTAGCGCCGTACTTTCGCTAGCCGTTGCTAACGCTTCGAGCGTTTCAATCCCAGCATCCTTGAGTGCTTGACGGTCGCCCTTGAGGAGGTTTGCCACAAAGACCAAGGAGTCTTCGTCGCGCCACTTGGTCTCACAGATCTTCTGGAAGTCGCAATAGTCACAAAACGAACAGGGCTCTGGTTCGGTCTCTGCCAGTGGGGCACCACCCTCAGAAGCACGGGCTAATTCAATCTTCATCCTGCGCCAGTAGGGACCAAACTCTTCAAAGCGATACGACTCGCGCGTTCCCGAACCGAGTTCTAGGTGCATCAACTTTGGTGGAGCACCTACTAATGACTCAACCGCTTCAGAGTAAAAACAGATTTGGAGTAGGTGCCCAGGTTTTCCCTCGCTGCGAGCCAATTTGGCGTCGACTGGCTCCCACTCGCTGTAGGTCCCATCAGAAGGAACCTTGACAAGAAAGTCAGCTACTCCCTTAATGCTGTTGTGAACGAGAGGAAGTTGGTAGATGACGTCGACGCCCGGTGAGTCCAACAAGCCCAGCGAATCAGCTGCCCACTGTTCAAACTTGCGGTCACCTTTTTCGGGGACACGCAACACGCGTAGGCCTTCCGCTTCATAGCGAGCCAGGACTGCTTCTTCATGGGCAGTCCCTTTGTCTCGGACGAGATCGGCAAAGTCCCCAAAGGCCTGGGGAGCAGACGATCCCTTGAGCCGAAGGGTCAGCGAGTGCTCACATTCGAGCCACCCAGTGATGATGGTAGGACTGAGAGCTTCTAGCGACATAGATGACACCCTAAACGACGGGTGTAACAAATTAGAGGGTGCCTCCCATACGCAGGGCACAATTCGTGTCTCCCGAGTGCTCCCCTGCGAGCAGAGCCTGTTCTCTGTTTGACCTCGACCTCACTTGTTTGACGGCTATGGCCAAACGAGGAGACATATGGTTGCATCGTTACTTGATTCGGAGTGCTACTCGCATGTCGCGAACCTACAACGTGGCATCTTCACGTGCCTTGCTCCTTAGTTGGTCGAAATAAAGGCAACACTCCGTCCGTGGGCAGAGATCGACTCATTTCAAGCAGGTGAGCAATGCGGTGGTCGTCGGGACCTAGATACCGAGCCAGGGTCCCGAGCGTGGCGTCGAGATCAATCGAGCCTGAGAGGAGCATGGCTTCAAGGTCGGCCCAGTCCTTTAACCGGTCAAAAAATACCTTGAAGACCGCAAGATCTCTGCACGACAAGAACGGGAGAGGGTGACCATCGATCGATTCAATTCGAACACGACGAGCGGCTTCACGGTGAAACTCGCTCGTGGCTAGAAAGACGTCGACGGGAGTTGCGTCCCACCACAGACGAACCTGGCCATCCCTTTGAAGGAGTTGCCGAGATTCCTCGTCCCACGCGAGGCCACTGGGTACTGCGTCCAAAAACTCTTGCACCTCATTGATCGTTAAGAAGACATTGACATCAATATCACTCGTGAGTCGAGGTTCACGCGTACAAAAAGCAAGCGCAAGGGCGCCACCGAAGGCGTGGGCGATCCCCGAGTCATTGAGCGCTGCATCAAGTTCAAAGATCTTCTCAGCGAAGGTTGTCATGAACCTGGAAACACTGGAGCATCAAGATGACGAGCACGTGTTGTCCTTGGCAACAACTCGCCGAGCGCCAAGAGTTCGGCGAGTTCGTCACCTGGATAGTGCCCGTTGGCTGTCTTGAGCTGAGGCTCAATCGTCGTCGAGAGTCGGTATCCTGCTGCTTCGAAAATACGCGCCGCAACTGAGGTGCTCGGTTCGATGCGACCTGATTCATAGGCGCTCAGGGTCGAATGGGACGTCTTGGCCCTTTGCGCCAGGGCTCTCAAACTCATCCCCGACTGTTCTCGGGCTGACTTCAATAAACGACTCATTTCCATCCCCTAATGGTATCAGAACTGATACCAATTATTCCGAGCAGAGTGAGTTCTGGCCGCTGGCCTGGAGCTCGAACTTCATTGGACATAGGCGAAACGGTAGTTGACCATTGTGACAGCGTGGAGAGGGAACAGAAAACTGCACGCCAATAGAGAGGTATCCGTCCTCAGCACAAATATTACATGATGATGTTATTATGTATCTATGGCAAAGACTCGAACGACACTCACTTTGGATGAAGAGACTCTGAAAGCCGTCAAGATTCGGGCAGCTCGAACCGGAAAGGGCGAGAGCGAAGTGATGGAAGAAGCAATTCGCACTGCCCTTGGAGTTGGCCTCCTCGAAAAGATCTGGGCAGAGATGCCAGAGATCACTGAAGAAGAAGCGATGGAAAGCGCTCTTCAGGCTCAAGCTGCGTATCGAACTGAGAGAAAGAACAAGAAGGCGTGAAAGCTGTTGTCGATAGCAACGTCATCATCTCTGGGCTCATCAATCAGTCAGGTCCTCCTGGAATCATTTTAAAGAAAGGGATGAACCAAGAGTTTGAGATGGTTGCCTCACCATTGCTGCTTGATGAGATTGAAGGGGTCATGAGACGAGAATGGTTTGTGTCGCACTATCTTTCTGATCACCAAGAGTTTCTCGAGTCATTTCGCCAACACGCCAAGCTCTATCTCGATGAGCCGAGACAACATGCGGTTCTTCCGAGTGACTCAGACGATGTGTTCCTTCTTGACCTTGCGGTATCGACCTCGTCATTGCTGGTGACAGGTGATCATGCTCTCAGTGCTCTGGCAGGCTCATTGCCCGTGTTGACACCAAGAAGTTTCCTCAATCTCCTTGATGCCACGGAAGAAAACCTTCAAGATTGCCTCCCGGGTCAATTCACTCTGGATCGATTCGCAGCACTCGTTGCAGAAGCGCGCAAACAAACCCTTCGAGGGAATTCCAAAACTGAACGAGAGATGGCGTAATGCGAGCCGAGTCCGGTGAGGAGATTTCGATCACCGTTGATGGGAGGACGGTGGTGTCCCTCATTCCGATTGGTGGAGCAAAGCGCTGGATGCCAAGAGCTGAATTTCTGCAGCTCTTTCAATCTAGCCAGGCTGATCCCGGCCTTACTAAGGACCTACAGGACCTCATTCCAGACACAACAGATGAATTGTGAGCACTCGCTGTCTCACCGAAACAAGTTTCTTCATCGCTACCGAATGATTCATGGATAGCGGCAACTGCGATCGCCTACGACATGCCAGTTCTCACTCAAGATGATGACTATCGGGATATACCTGGTCTTAAAGTCCTCAAGGTCTAGTCGATACGACTCTTTGCTCACCTCCCGAGGCCACAACCTCGCGTGGGCGACATAACAGCCTGCGGAATCGTCTCGGTTCTGAGCATGTCGCCTCAGGTTCATGCAATCGCGTTAGTTCATCGAGGGGATCTCTTCGCCCCACTGCACGGATGCCGCCAACTGTTCAGCCCACGAAAGGACCGTCGTCAAGAGGTCCACCAAGACTTCTTTTTCGCCGAGGCGGTCACAGTAAAGGATCGCAGTTTCAGCCAACGTGCCGTAGAAGTAGAACTTGTTCTCGAAGTCGATCTGGTCATCAAAAGCAGCTTTCAACTCATAGAACAGCCAACTGAGCTCCTCTGCGAAGTCACTGCGCACGAAGAGGGGGTCGGGATAAAACCCGGGCTCTGATTCTCCAGGGAGTTCTGCCAAAATCACCACGTCAGCACCCTGCCAAAGGATTGTTTTTCCAATCTCGCCTCGTATGATCCGGCTTCGCAGATCTGCCAAATTTTTCTGTACCTGTCGATTCGTTGTCATCTTTCCATGGTAGAAGGTGGCTGTAACAGCCTTCCTTGCATGGCGTCCTGATCCAGAAAATCCAGGCGGCCTCATCGAGCCGCATTCAGATACCATGAGCCTTCACACAACAGCGATGTGTTTCTGAGAAGCAAGGGGGTGACATGAGAAATCCACATGCGGGCATCCCCTTCGATACCTCTGATAGAGAGATCGTCGCGGCCCTTCAAGATCTCAGTATTCCAACCCTCATGCTCTCACTCGTTCACATGTCGGGTGACGCAGAACTCATCCGTGGCCGACTGAAGCCCGCGGGACTCTTTCTCAACGAGGTCCAGGGCTTCATGAGCGAAGAGGATAAACAAGAGATCCGTGATCTCGCACGAGACGTCATCATCGATTACCGAGATCGGGGCTGTCCTGAGCCCACGCCAATCTCAGCCGAGCTCTTAGGCGAGATGATGAGTTGGCTCGTCTGTGAAGACGTTCCCGAGGAGTACATCCCCATGCTCTTAGAAGAGATGGAACTCGACGGCAGCGACGCCCGCCGAATTGAGTTCACGGGCGACGCCGAGGCTCGAGCAAACTTTCCGGTCCTCGTGATTGGCTGTGGCGAGTCAGGCCTGTTGGCAGGGATCCGGCTCAAAGAAGCCGGGATTCCATTTGTCATCATTGAAAAGAATGCGGGTGTGGGGGGAACGTGGTGGGAGAACTCCTATCCCGGTGCTCGGGTTGACGTCGGGAACCACTTCTATTGCTACAGCTTTGAACCAAGCGATACGTGGAGCGAGTACTTCGCACAACAGCCAGAGCTCCAGGCCTACTTCGAAACCGTCATGCACAAATACGAGATCGAGCCCCACATCCGTTTTGAAACCGAAGTCCTGAGCGCAGCCTGGGACGACGACCAGAGCCTCTGGACCATTCAAATTCGCACTCTCGAGGGCGCAAGCGAAACCTTGCACGCCCGAGCCGTCATCTCAGCGGTTGGACAACTCAATCGCCCCTCCATTCCTGAGTTCCCTGGGGCAGACGACTTTGCGGGACCATCGTTTCACTCTGCGCGCTGGGACCACGACGTCGATCTCACCGGGAAACAAGTCGCCATGATCGGAGCTGGTGCGAGTGGATTTCAAATTGCTCCAACCATCGCCCCTGACGTCGCCCACCTCAGTGTGTTCCAGCGCACCGCACAGTGGATGTTTCCGAATCCCAATTATCACGAAGCAGTGGGGCCCGGCGTGCAGTGGGCGCTTCGACACTTGCCGTTCTATGGACGTTGGTATCGCTTCTTGATTCTCTGGCCGGGGTGCGACGTCGGACTTGAAGCAGCTCGAGTAGACCCTGCGTACCCGGACCAACAACGAGCCTTTAGCGAGATGAACGACCTCGCCCGCCAAATGTTTACTGAGTGGATCACGAGCCAGATCCCCGACGACCCAGAGCTCTTGGCCAAGGTCATCCCTGACTATCCCGCCACGGCGAAGCGAACCTTGCAAGACAACGGAGCGTGGCTTAAGGCGCTGAGCCGAGACAACGTCGAACTCGTCAGAACCGGGATTGACCACATCGCAGCTGACGGCGTGGTCACGACGGACGGGAAGCAGTACGACGCCGACATTATTATCTACGCCACGGGCTTTCGGGCCACAGATCTGCTCTGGCCCATGGAGATCACCGGGCGAAACGGTGTTGATCTTCGCTCGCGTTGGGGAGAGCGTCCGGCGGCGTATCTGGGCATGACCATTCCGGAGTTTCCAAACTTCTTTTGTATGTACGGACCGGGAACGAACTTGGCCCATGGGGGCAGTCTGATCTTTCACTCCGAGTGTCAGATGCGCTACATCGAACAGTGCTTAGAGATCTTGATCGCTGGGGAGCACGCTTCTCTTGAGCCCCGAGAAGACCTTTACCAAGAATGGCATGAGCGCACCCAACGAGAGATCAAGACACTGGCGTGGGCCCAGCCCAGTGTCGAGCACTCGTTCTATAAGAACGCCGAAGGAGAGGTCCATATCTTGAGCCCATGGCGCCTCGTTGACTACTGGACGTGGACCAAAGAGCCCAATCGAGATGACTTTATTCTTCGTTGATAAGGCTGCTTTTATGAATCAAGCGCTGCTTTGTCATGCCTCATGCGTGCGTTGCCTGAAGAACAACTCATCATGAGTGTCAACCAAAAATATCTCCGATGTCCAAACTGAAGGATTCAGAGTAGCCACATATATTAAATGAGGCGCTGGCGTTTCCGTTGGTGTCGACATAGACATTGATGGCGAACACCGTGTCCCAGCCACTCCACGACCAGTGCCAGAAACATGACTTGAATGGGTTGCCACAGTCTGGCGAGTAGTACGCCACTTGAATAGAGGCCGAGAGATCAGCACTAAAGAAGAAGGTGCCCGATGATGAGGAGAGGTTGAAGTTAAAGACACCACCAAAACAGGCTTGGAATGCGATGATTGCCAAGTTCAGTTTCCACAGACAACTGTTGATTGACGCATAGAACGTCATTGAGACAATCTGGTAGTTGGCAAAACTAAATCCAATGGTGATTGCCACACTGCTCCCCAAGATCGAGAGCGATCCTGAGGCATTCAGAGCAAATGAGGGCGTGCCAGTGATCGTTCCAGACGTCTGGATGGACAGCGGTCCCATGGAGAACTCCGAACCAAGTCCAGAGAACCCACTCAGTGTTCCTGTCAACGAGAAACTGTCAAGTGTGACTTCGCCCGCGAGCGTTGCGGTCTCTCCTAAAATATCTATGCCACCCGAGAAGCAGAGAATAAACGTGCTGCTATTCGCGGGACACGTTGCGTTCGGGTTTAACAATGCATGGTTCATGGCGATCTGTATATTGACCTCTTGCAGGGTCACGATGTCCGCCAAGTTAAAGGTCCCGATCGTCAGTGACGCAGCGAAGCCAAGTGTTGGGGTGATCGAAATCGCCGCCTGTACATCAACTTGCACCCCAAAGAGGGCTCCATCAAAGGCAAAGGTGAATCCAGGTGGAAGTGAGAAGGTCCCGATCTGGCAGCCATTCGGCGCGAGGTACATTTCGGCGTACGTCGCCGTCAATGCGCCTCCCGCAATCGAGACCACATTGGCCCCGGGCGTTGCGTTCGAAATTGAGATCCCCATGCAGGGGTTGGCGTCTGAGATATTGAGCGCGACATTAATAATGTCGCCAGAATTCAATCCCAATTCAGTCCAGAACGATCCTGTCAATGTCGCCTCGGCTTGGAACCCAAGATCAGGAAATGGAATTGGCGGAGTCAAGCTAACCCCAATGGCGATGTTGAACTCTTGAATGTCGAGTCCAGGGATGCCGAAGACATTGCTCCACACTGGATTGCCTTGCCCACTGGCAGAGATAAATCCTGTGATCTGAGGTGGGAGGTCAAGATACTGAAGTCCCATCGTCACGTTGATCGTTGACGACCCTCCACCATTTGCCGCCCCACTAAGGGTCATAGTTCCGCTCACGCTGACGGACTGCAAGAACGAGGTGCCGTTCTCCTCCATAGTGAGCGTGAAATTTGTGAAGGAGAATGTGAAGTCGCTCGTTCCTGTGTCAATTGGGATCTGGAGTGGGAAGACCGCACTCACCGAGTAACTCGTTGCACTCGAATAGGTCACAAAGATGCTGACTGGCGCTAGGTCATTGATGCCAAGGAATGAATTCAGCCAACCAGGAAGCATGACCGACCCACCAAAGACAATCCCCGGTGCATTCAGATATTCATTGATCGGTGTCAGGCCACTTCCACTCGGCGCTTTAAAGCTCAGTTGCTGAGGAATGCTCGAATACGCCAGGGTTGACAGGTTCGCTCCAGTAGATCCCAGCCCGCTTCCGGTGGTAAACGATGCAGAGATGACATAGCCACTGCCTTGATAGGTGAAGGTGACGGGAATTGTGAGAGACCCAATTGAGGGAAGTGAGAGAGAGACATTTCCAGAGACCGAGACGGCATAGCCACCTTGGTTTCCCGTTCCTTCGCCAGAGCCGAAGGTCACGTTGCCAGTTGAGACCGTGTTACTTCCACCTGACTTGAGATAGGACACGGTGATCTTGGGCGACGTGATCACGAGTACGGAAGGGATAATTGTGATGTTTGACAACGACGCGCTCAACGCGAATGAACCCGTTTGCACGCCATAGGCCGCTGCGAAGGCAATTGAGTAGGGGCTGATGCCTGGAACGCCAAGATTCAGTGTGACCGTTCCCGAAAAACTCAAAATATTGGTATTCCCAGTTCCTGGAGGGCAGAGGGTTGTTCCACCAGGAACAGTTGGACATGTCGATGAGAAACTAATCACCGGATTCGCAAGCGCTAACGATGCTCCGCTTCCGGAGCTTCCATAGAGGTAGTAGGTGCCCGAGAGTGCCAGCGTCAACGACCATCCGAATCTCCCATTGACTTCAGAGAGACCACCCGAGAATTGGCTGAGGCTGATCGTGAGGCCTGGGATGACCGTGAAGGTCGTTGCACTTGACGTCGTTGCAGTGAACGTCCAGTTTTGACTATTGGTATAGGTTCCCACCAGATTCAAGGTGCCAAAGGAACTAAAAGTAATTGCGGACGTCACACAGAGTGTGTTCTTTGCCAGTGTGACCCCATTGCAGGTGGACTGACCATCGGTCAACGTCGTGGTGCTCAGCGTGGCTCCGGGAGCAATCTGAAAGACACCATTAGGTTGATTAGCGGGGCTGACAGTAATCACCCATGTCGTTGCGTTGTTGTAGTTCAAGCTAATCGTGGAAGAGAAGCTATTAAACAGCACGACTGTTCCCGTCACGTTGACGGGGCCTCCGTAGGCGTAGGAACCGGAAACTCCGCCAAGAGCAATGACGCCTGGAATCAGATTCATCGTATTCGATGGGCCTGAAATCGTGAAGCTGTAGTTCGTTGACGTTACGTAGGTCGCAGTTGCCGTGACCGTTCCAATCCCAGAGTTGAAGTTGATCGATCCTGTTGCCGTAATCCCATTTTGTGGAGTCCACGTTGCACTCAAGGTGGCCGTCATTCCGCCAGACAACGAAGCCGTCACCGTCATGGTGAAGGTTCCAGTGATCCCGCCTGCTGTCGTCTGCGAGACGGAGCCTGATGCGACGGTCTGGATCCCAAAGAACGAGAATGAACCATTCGCAGTAACCGCCCAGGTGGTGGCGTTCGTGTAACTCATCTTCACACTTACCGTGGTTCCACCGATGGCCAAGGTTGCCTGTCCAGCAAATGGACTCCCCGACTGCCAGTTGAGGTTGATGCCGGTCAGCGACACACTTGGACCTGCGAGCTGGAGCGATCCCACGACCGTTACCGAGAAGGTGCCGGCTTTACTTGCTGAACCTTTGAGCTGAAGACAGTTCGCACTGGCAGCCGAGCAATTCGCTGGAGCACTGCCCCCTGAATACAACGTGCTGGTGATCGTGATGCCTGCGGTTTGGCCCAGGTAATCGTTCATGCTGAGTTGCGTGGCCATGTGCCAGCCCGATGGCATTGGAATCCCCAAGAAGTTGGCTGTTGTGCCAAGTGAGAACGTTCCTTCGGCCTGAACCATGGAACTGAGTGATCCGCCGGTGTAGGTGAGTTTGAATCCAGGAATCGAGAGTGTGCTCAACGAGCCTCCGGGCCAGCCAGCTGGGGTTGCGAGCGTGGCACTCGTAAAGGTGAATCCCGTCGGTGTGACCGTTCCCGAACCAACCGTAATGGTGTACATCCCGAAGAGATTGAGTGAGCCTCCATTGAACGACATTGAAGATGCACAACTTGATCCACACCGGAAACCCGTGAGGGAGATCGTGATTCCCCCACCAAGATTGATGAACGATGGAGTTGATGACGTGCTCACCTGCTGTGCCAACGTGGTGTAGCTCTCACCGGTCTGAGGCGGTGCCAAGACAGAAATGCCCTGAGAAACCGTGAGGGCTGCATACTGTGAGTTTCCAGGACTGGTCGCGCTGACCGTGCAGATACCAGCAGTGAGGAAGGTCAGCGTTGCCCCAGACACACTGCAGCCCGCTGTTCCAACTGAGGTCACTACAAATTTGATGGCGCCAGTATTTGACCCACCTGACGCTGTCAGCGTCAATGTATTGAGTGGACTCGGGGCAAATGCGGGGGTTGACGAAGAAGTAAACGAGAGTGGGGACTGGCTCGCCAAGTTAATAGTGATCGTTGTTGCCGACGAGGTCTGCGTCCCTTTTGTTGCGGTCACCACGCATATCCCGGCATTGGCAAAGCTCAGAACACTTTGTCCCTGGAGCGTACAACCAGCTGTGTTGCCTACTCCTGAGATGGAATAGACAACTGGAGAGGAACCTTGGCCGCCAGTTGTGGTCAAGGTGAGTGTTGGATTCGCGGGGTTAAAGGTCGTCGAGGTCACGGCAATGGCAAATGAAGAGCCATTCACCGTGATCTGGACTGAACCCGACGTTGCGGCGAGATAGTTTTGCGAGGTCGCCTTCGTCGCTGAAATTGTGCAGGTCCCAGCCCCTGTGTAGTTCAGCGTTGAACCAGTCAGCGAACATCCTGCGGAACCCGCAGATACGAGCGTGTAGCTCACCGCACCGCTTCCAGATCCTCCAGACGATGAGAGTTGCAACGTTTTTGGAGAACTCACGGTGGTTGCGGTGGGGACAATTGAGAGTGGTGACTGGGTTGCTTTCCCGACGGTGATGACTTGCGTTGAAGACGCAGTATTCCAGTTCGAGTTCCCTGGACTCGTTGCTTGAATCGTGCACGAGCCGACTGAGAGATAGGTCAACGTAGATCCAGCGACCGAACATCCAGCGGTATTGGTCTGCGAGGTCACCAGCGAAAACGTGACGGTTCCTGTCGATGCTCCACCACCCGAGACCAGTGCGACCGTGTTGCTAGGGCTCGGTGCGTACGTTGGGTTCGTCGTTGTGGTTGAGAAGGTGACTGTGGGTTGGGTTCCCTTTGTGATGGTGATGGTTGTAATGGGCGACGTGACCTGCTGGTAGTTCCCATTGCCCATGTTGGTTGCTTGTACTGTGCATGTCCCCACGCTCGAGTACATCAATGCCGAATCAACAATTGAGCAGCCCGCACTCCCAGCACTGACAATTGAAAAGAGCACTGATGTCTCGGGCAGTGGGGCCGATGGGTTGGTCGTGAATGATGCACTTCGGGCCTGCGTGAAGGGAATCGAGGTTGAGGTGATCGTGAGAGGACTTTGGACGCCTTGAAGAACGGTAAACGTCGTGGCAAGAGACGTCTGGGCTTGGTAATTCGCACTTGCTGCCTGCGTCGCGGTGATCACACACGTTCCCACCCCTTGGTAGGTGAGCGTGCTTCCTGAAATGGAGCATCCTGCCGTCCCGTTCGACGTCACCGTATAACTCACCGCACCAGGGCCTGACCCCCCAGAAATTGACAACGTCACGGTGGTGCTTGTGCCACCTGGCGTCCCGCCGTAGTTGACACTCGTGACGCCGAGCGAAATACCACTCTGCGCAGACGGAGCAATGGTGATCGTTGTGTTCGCCGATGTCTGCGCTTGTGTACTTCCATTTTGAAGTGTGGTCGCACTCACCACGCAGGTTCCGGTCGTTGTGTAGGCCAGAAGCCCATTAACGATAGAACAGCTGGCGGTCCCTGCATCCACAACTTGAAATGACAATGTCCCGTGTCCGGTCGCCAATCCATCAACCCCAAGTTGAATCGGGGCCGGTGTCGTCGATCCAGGGACGAACGTGACTTGCGTCGTTGTGATCAGAAGCGTGGTGCTTCCAGAAGGATTCACCGTGAAGGTAGCGGTTGCCGAGGTGCCAGCAAGGTAGGTTGCATCGCTCGCCTGGGTCGCCGTGAGTGTGCACGTACCGTTTCCGGTGTAGGTCAGAACATTTTGTGAAACCGAACATCCAGCCGTTCCACTACTTACCACTTGATAACTAATCTTTCCGGTGGCATTGGGGTTTCCCCCACTTGTGGCAAGAAGGGCGGTGTTGGTCGAGGACGTTCCAGATCCCTGTGCATTTCCAGTTCCAAAGGTTGTCGAAAGTGAACCAGATGAGATCGCCAAGGGTGGAGTCGCTGGTGCAACAACGAATGTGACCGATGCGCTTTGTCCCGTGGTCGGCGTTGCGGTAAGAGTGCATGTCCCTGGCCCGGTGTAGGTCAACGTACTTCCAGAAATTGAACACCCAGCGGAGATGCTCGAAGGGTTCACCACGCTAAACGTGACAGGTCCCACGCCACCAGTGGTCGTCAGCGTCACGCTTGGTGTGTTCTGGTTAAACGTCGTCAGCGTGGATGTAATAGCAAGTGGCGAGCTTGCTGCTTGCACCGTCACCGTTGCTGTTGCGCTCAATCCCGCTTGAGTGGCGGTGACCGTACACGTTCCGACAGTGAGATAGCGCAAGGTACTTGAACCAGAAGTAATCGCGCAGCCCGCAGTATTTGGTGTTGCCGAACCCTGAGATACCGAGTACGTCACCGCTCCTGAACCAGCTCCACCCGTGACGGAGAGTCCCATGGTTTGAGATCCCGACGTAAAGGTCGTCAGTGTCGACGTGATCGTCAATGGACTCCACTGTGGGATCAATGTGATCGTGGTTGCCACGACCGAGGTGGTCGAGAGTGGCTGATAGTTAACGTCTCCTGATCTCGTCAGTGTCACTGAGCAGGACCCATTACCCACACCAAACGTCAGCGTTTCAATCCCATTCGACGACGTCAAAAGGCATGCTGGCGCGGCAGGGATCGGTGTCACTGACGACGCACCAGTGACCAGTGCTGTCCACGAGAACGTTCCGCTCCCCGAGCCGCCAAGTGGTGTCAGTTTGACCTGCAAACTGCTGGCGTCCGAATACACAAGCGTGATCCGTGCTTGCTGGGCTTTTGCAATCGTGACGGTCGCACTCGCTTGTCCGGAATTGCCGACTTTTGTTGCTGTCACTCCACAAGTTCCAGCTGTGGTGTAGGTCAAAATTGAGCCACTGATAGAACATCCAGCGGTTCCCGAATCTGAGAGCTGGAACGTGACCGCGCCTGGTCCTGAGCCACCACTTGACGTCAACTGATAGGTCAAGGTGTTGCCAGCGAGATACGTTGTCTGTGTCGACGTAATCGTCAGCGGTGGTGGCGGGTTTACCGTTATCGCATACGTTGCCGAAGTGGTGACGTAGTTTTGATCCCCTGTCCATGTGACAACGACCGAGCAGGTTTCTGAACTTGAGGACGGCGTCAGGCGAGGTGTCGGTGAATAGTTCAGGATCGAGCTCCCGATACCAATGGTGCAACCCGCGGTATTCGCCGATGTTTGATCAACGCTGTAAAGAACTGGCCCTGTGCTGAGATTCGGTGTTCCTGCACTTGGGGTAAGTGAAAGATAGGGTGCGAGAAAATTATAAACCACTTGTTGCGATGCCAAGTTGGGCACCTGTGTCGCTTGCCCAATCGTGATCAGTGTTGGCAGTGAACTCCCCGCCAAGTAATTCGTCGTGGCTGCTTGGGTCGCAACCACCGTGCAGACTCCCGCCCCCGTGTAGGTCAACACGCTCCCGCTGATTGAGCAATGGGCGGTGTTTAAGTACTTCTCAGTCACGAGCGACGAGATCGCCAATGCGCTTGATGACGCAGCAATTGTGATCGTTGCCGTCGCTGTTTGTCCTGACTGCGATGCCGTGACTGAGCATGTTCCGATCGTGGTGTACGAGAGCAGATTTGATCCTGTCGCTATCGAACAGCCAGCAGAGTTATCACTGTTCGACACGGTGTACGAGATTGGCGCCCCGGTATCTGCACCACCCACAATTGAGAGAGCGAGCTGCTGAACTTTCGTGTTGAAGGCCGTCAGCGTTGTTGAAATCGTCAGTGGCGACCCAAGGGGCAACACGGTGATCGTGGCCGTTGCCGTTTGTCCAGACTGCGATGCCGTGACCGAGCACGTTCCCGCAAAGGAATACGACAGCGTCGAACCCTTAATCGTGCACTGTGCGGTACCCGCACTTGCGACTGTGTAGCTAATCGCGCCCGATCCGGCCCCACCGGTAACAGTGAGAGGAAGGCCGCTGTAGATGGCGTAGGACAACGGCGTCGTGCACGGACCGCTACTTGATGAGAGACAGATTGTTGGATTTGATGGTGTGTAGGTTCCACCCGTATTTCCCACCGTTGGGAGTGGGATAACAGGCGCCGGATTCACCGTAATCGTGGTGGGAGCCGAATAAGCAGGGAAGGACGTTGAGCCAGATGGAGGAGTTTGGGTAGCGACCACCGTGCAGACGCCTGTTGACGAGTACGTCAACACATTTCCCCCATTGCTTGTGGAGCAACCTGCTGTGTTGCTTGATGTTGAGACGACAACATAGGAAATTGTCCAGCCCGAGGTTTCACCTGTTGTGGCAAGTGTCATCGTCGGGTTGCTGGCTGAGTAGACCGTCGACACTGTTGCAACAGCGAAGGACGCGCTGGGTGCCTGAACAATGAGGGTGAATTCCACTGATGATCCACCAGATTGTGTGGCTCGAATTCTGCAAGAGAACTGCTGATTGGGAGCAACATTTGTCGGTAACGTCGCCATGTAGTCAACGAGCTGGGGATTCTGGCCATCCATCACACAACTAGCCGAGCCAGGATCAGTAACTGAGTAGGTAATTGCCCCACTTCCTGTCCCACCAAATGCCGCAAGGATGACGGAGGGGGTGATCGGGTTAAACGCCGTTGTATAACTTTGTCCCGACGAACCACCAAGGTTCGACGTCACAATGTCCAAGGTGTCACTCTGTGAACTCACCGTGCAGTTCGCGTTCGGACACGGTGTCGTCGCCGTGTAGGCCGCTACGGTTGCTGTCACGGAACAGACGCCAGCTTGACTGAACGAAAGCGTGGCGCCCGCCAAGGAGCAGCCGGTTCCACTTACTGTGAACGTTGGCGCAGGCGCGCTCGGGGGGCGATACCCATTTTGGACGCTCAGCGTCGCCGTATTGTCGGCAGACGTGGCACCACTTGACGTTTCAGCACTTGCCACCACGGTCAGTGCTGGCGCTGGGTTGATGGTGATCGTCGTGGGGGCCGAAGCGGTGGCCAAATACGACTGTGACTCTCCTTGCAGAGCTCGAACCACGCAACTTCCTGGCCCTACGTAACTCAGTAAGGAGCCAGATATCGAACATCCCGCTGAGTTATTTGATGCCACCTGGGTCGTCGCAATGGCCAGTGGTGAACCCGACGCCTGGATAGTAATCAGGGTCGATTGTGATGTATCACCCTCTGAATCAGTAGCGGTGACGTAACACGTCCCAGACGAAGTAAACGTCAAGACGTTAGACCCTGCAGCAATGGAGCAACCAGCAGAATTGGTCGTCGACCCTGTCAGGGCATAGGTCACCCCTGCCCCAGAACCACCTGTCGTCGTGAGCACTAACGACGGAGAACTTGATAGGTAGGTCGTCAATACCGACGTCACCGTGAGTGCTTGCGTTGCAGGAAGCAACGTAATCGTGGCAGTTACCTCAGAGGGAGAGGATCCTCCTTGATGCGCAGTCACCGAACAACTGACTGGAGTGGTGCTGTTTGTTTTTCTGAAAACCAAATTTGAACTGCCAACAGCAATAGAACAGTCGGCGGTGTTATTGGAACCCGCGACCGTGTACACCACCGAGCCTGAGCCGCTGCCGCCAGTCACGCCGAGCACCATCGATTGATACAGCGAGTAGACCAGCGACCCGTTATCTACCTCGCCGGGAGCCTCAACAACGTAAAGCTGTGCCGTCGAGGGGTTCGACGAATAGTTCGTCGACGTTACCGGCGATCCGGTTGATGAAAGAGTGACGCCAACCGTACCCGTCACTTTTGAAATCGCTACAAGTGCTGGCGAACTTACAGAGGCAAGGTAATTACTGTTTCCCGCCATGGTTGCAATGACGCTGCAGGTTCCTGCCCCGGTGTAGTGGAGAATATTGCCAACCACGGTGCACCCAGCAGAGTTTGAGGATGTCCCATCTACCGCATAGGTCACTGCACCATTGGTTGAACCGCCAAACGAGGTCAGCGTGAGATTTGTTTTTGAGGGATCTGGATTGAAAAGTCCAGATGGCGTCGGGGGCGTTTGGTTCGTTATTGGAGCCGGAAGATTCAACGACGATACATACACCTGCTTCTGTGCTGCCTGATTGACGGTAAATGTTTGCGTGGCCGTCTGAACGGTGTAGCTCGCGGTCGCAGCTTTTGTTGCTGTGATCACACACGTTCCCGTCGACGTAAAAGAAAGCTTGTTTGACGCGGTGTTCACCGAACATCCCGCAGACCCACTCGTCGCTGCAAACGTCACAGCCCCCGTTCCATTGCCACCTAAAGAAGCGAGCTGAAGAGGTGGCGACCCAAAATCCTGACTGTTGTTAGACGTGACGAAAAGGTCAGGCTGGCCAGTAGGAAGAATCGTGATGAGTTGCGTCGCAGTATTCGTCAAGTAGTTACTTGTTTGAGACTCACTCACCTGAACATTGCACTGACCACCACTGGCGTAGGTCAGCGTTGCGCCCGAAATACTGCAGGCTGGTGTAGAGGTGACGTTTGCATTCGTGACGCTATAGGTCACGACCGCCCCAGGCGACGCATTGGTAAGGCTGAGTGCCATTGTTAGATTCGTGGGGTTGTACGTCGTTGAGGTCGAGGTAAATATTGGTGTTGGTGCCGTTGCCTTGTAAATGGTGATTTGTGTCGGTTGTGACGTGCCAGCCAAATAGTTTGTGCTCGCTGGCATATTCGCGGTCACGGTGCATGCGCCAACTGCAATCGGAGTTCCTGCTGACGTGTAGGTGAGTGTCGAACTATTCAATGCAACCGCACAGCCGGCATTGTTAGTTGCCGTTTGCGAGACCGTAAAGGTTGCTCCCCCGCCTCCGCCACTCGTAACGAGTTGCATTGTCTGAGACACCGGGTCATAGGTGGTCGCCGTTGAAGTAATTGTGACGACGGGAGTGGCTTTATTGATGGAGATCAACGTCGTACTCGACGTCAGAGAACCTTGCGTTGCGGTCACATTGCACGTGCCCGCATTTTGATACGTGAGTGTTGCGGTTCCTGGAGTGACTGCGCAGCCTGAACTATTCGATGATGAACTAACGGTGTAGGTGATTGGAGTCCCGGCTGTTGCTCCGGTCACCTTCAACTGCAGGGAGTTTGCTGGATTAGGAGCCGCACCTGCGCCATACGTTGTGGAGGTCGATGTAATCACAAGACCTGGTGTTGACGCTGAGGTAACGACCTGAGGCGTCGTGGTTTGTGAAGGCGCAAGATTCCCAGCCAAGTTTCCAAAGGAAAGAACAAAGAACGGCAACGACGCCGTGCCAGATCGTGATCCATCAATAGTTGACGATTCAAGAGAGAGTGTTTTGACTCCGTTACTGATCGATGTAGATGATTTCAAAAGTATGGGGAACGATCCAAGTGGTTGGTTCGCAGTCGGCACGGCATTGTGCAGACACGTCACGGAGCCTTGACCCCCTGGGCAGGTCCATCCATTGAATGAAACCGGGTCCATTGTCATGTTGCTTGGTAACGTCAAGACGTCTCGAATACCACTTGTCAGGTTCGACGTTGTGAGGTGTTTTACCTCTGCAGTTATCGATCCGCCTGCCATCACGAGATTGGAACTCGTTGCTTGGAGTGCCACGCTCAGACTGTTTGGCAGGCTCGAAACCACATCAAGCAGTTGATCGATCGATCCATGGACTTGCTTCTTCGTTGCCAGGCTGGCCGCGAGCGCAATCTTCCATGCATAGGGCGTGTCTACTTGGCGCGTCGTAGAAGCTGATGGAGCATTTGGAGCGACTTGATACGAGATCACCAAGGGGGTGGAGCGTTGTGAGATGGCTACCGAATCAGACAGCGAACACGTGGGGCCCGCACCATTCACTGCGGTGCACTTCCAGCCTGGTGAGTTTGACGTCCAACTTGTATAGGAACCAATAGGCAGCAGATTCGCAAGGATGACCGATGGCTGACCGGCACTCGCCGGCGTCAGATCACTTGCGCCACCGTTGTCAACTTCATAGGCGATGGTTGACTGTGAACCTGCCAAGACCACTGAGTTGCCAGAAACAAGAAGGTGGATGCCAGACACACTGTTCTCGCTGTTTACAGTATTCAAGGTGTCAGTTGCGCTCGCAGAACCCAGTCCACTGAAAGAGGCTGACGCCGTGATCACTGCACTCTCCTGGGCCGAGGAAACACCCTTCGTGTCGATAACGACGTCGACGACGATTGATTCAGAAGCAGCAAGTGAAAAAGGTTTCCCAGAAATATTTCTTAAGGAACACGTCGCTGTGGTTGTTCCTGAACAGGACCACGTTCCAGGTGAACTTTCTTGAGTTTGGCGAACACTTTGAATAACCACGCCTTGCGTTGCTGCAAGTGTCAGTGTCGGCGTGTTGGACTCACCAGAAGGAGACGTTGTGTTATTTGAAATCTTGACTTGGACTAACTGCGAAGACGCTCGCTGAAGCGTTCCCGTGGACGTTGTTGACCCGGTTGGACCAAGGAACGAGATCCCGAGTTTGCTTGGCGTCGCTGCCTTTGCCGGAAGAGCAATTCCCACAAACGCTGCGCTCACAATCAGCGCGAGAGCAACCGTAAGTGACGAGAACCACCAAGAATGCCGCCCCGTTCGAGATCCAGACCGACCTTGCTCTCCAAACGACGCATGCCCCAGGGCTGCCGAATTCATCATGTCTTCGGCACCCCCTTTTTTTAGTCCGATTCTCGGAAAACTTAGGGAAAAACTGGCCTGGATACAAGTCGGAGGGGGCCAGAAAATAAACCCCCAATTTTACCCTTTTGTGCCCTATTATTTGGCTGGGCGGGTTATCCAAAGGAATCGATGAAACCTAGGAATTGGTTTTCTGTTGCCACTGCATTGCTTCTCGTCCTGCTCTTCTCTCCCCTTGCAGCCACTGCCGCCACGTCTGCTCCGACGGCCGTGGCCTCCCCATGGGGACCAACGTCGGTCTCAAGCGGTGCGAGGAGCTTTTGTGTCGACAGTTCTGGAAACGCGTTTGTTGTGCAACAGGACTCTGGGGCGACAGGGACCGTTTTCAAAGCCACTTCCTCTGGCGTCCTCACAACCCTCGACGATCAAGATGCAGCGCTTAATAATGCAACGGCCATCGGTTGTTCTGGCTCCACGCTCTATCTTGGCGTGGCGTCAGGTGACATCTACTCACTCCCAATGGCAGGGGGAACGACGACCAGTATTTCGACTGGAAATACCTTCATCCCTGGCGGCATTGTCGTCGCCTCGGGCACGATCTATATCTCGGCAAGCGATGCTGCCGCAATCTTCACGCTTCCCCTCGCCGGTGGAGGGTCTGCGACAAACTCGGGCATCACAGGACTGGCATCGAACGGGATGTCCTATATGACAATCAGTGGATCAACCCTTTTTGTTGTTGGATCAACAACGAATGAACTCTTTCAAGCGCCACTTGGTGGAGGCGCTGCCAACCTTGTTCCGAGTGCTGAACTCAACGAACCCGCTGGCGTGGCCCTCGATCCAGGGGGAAATATCTGGATTGCAAACCTCAATGCCAACAATTTTGTCTTCGTGAACTCATCGCAAACTGAATCAGTCGTCGTTGCACCATCCGGGGATTTGGCGCAAGGACCCGGTGGCCTCTTCTGGAGTGATGGACACTTGCTCACACAGAACATCAATCAAGCCGACCAGCCTTTTTTGAGCGCAGCAGTGACCGCACCGCCATCAGCACCCTTAAACGTTGCGTTGTCAGTCTCGTCGTCCACCGTCACCATCAGTTGGTCGACGCCTTCCTGGGATGGGAACCTCCCCATCACGGGCTATAGCGTGACCGCGGATCCCGGTGGTGCGACGTGCACTTCCGCACAACTCTCCTGTCAGATTTCTAGTCTCACTCCGGGCGCTATTTATAGCTTTACGGTCACCGCGAGCAACGCCGACGGGGTCGGCCCTCCCTCCTCGCCTCCGGTGAGCATTAAAGTCCCCGTGGCTATTGCGTCGACGGGAAGCCCACTTGGCTCAGAACTCCAGTGGGGGTTCGTGCTTGTGCTCCTCGGATCGGCCGTGATCATTGGTCGCAGATACGCTCACCGATAAGGATCGACTCCTTCTTCTCTTGCTCAACCCAAAGATGAAGAGGGGAAACACCCTGGGTGTGGGAGGCCTCATCGCCCGCTCCTGATTGATTGGCATTGACTACCATGGTCGACGACGCAACTGTGTTGCGTCGTCGACCAAGGAGAACGCCATGGATGTCTTTGAAGCGCTCTATACGACTCGAGCCATGCGGCGGGTCAAGCCCGATCCAGTTCCCATGGACGTCCAAGCCCAGATCCTTGACGCTGCCGTTCGAGCACCATCAGGTGGGAACTCCCAAGGGTGGCGCTTTCTCCTCGTCGATGATCGAGCAATCATCGGAAAGATTGCTCCCCTCTACAAAGACTCCGTTGAAAAACTTTGGTCAACGGTCTATGTCGATCGCTATCAAGCCGCACTCGCCGATCCGTCAGCCGCCTCAAGCATCACCATGCAGCGCATGGTGAGCTCGGTGCAGTGGGTGGCGGACAACTTTGCCGAGATTCCTCTCCTTCTCTTTGGCATGACGCAGGGTGATACCTCGGGAGGCTCGATCTGGCCCGCTCTTTGGAATGCCCAGCTGGCAGCCCGAGCCCACGGCGTTGGCAGTGCGCCAACATCCATTCTTGGTTTCTTTCACCCCGACGAGGTCTACGACATCTTGGGAATCCCGAAAGACGAGCAGTGGATTATGGCTGCCATGATCACCATGGGCTATCCCAAGGGCAAGTGGGGCGTCGCCGATCGTCGCCCTGCTCACGAGGTGTCGTATCGAAACCAGTGGGGCAACGACATCGGTTTCGAACAGAGCGAACCAATGTGGCGAGGAACAGACGCCTAGAAGAATCAGGACGATCCGGGCGATCCCCCGTCAAGTGATTCAGTCATCCAAGGTTGGCACTTTGTTTTCCGAGACCAGACCAGCCACAACCGCAGCTCAATTCCTGGGTTCGCCAGTCATCCCGCAATCCAAAACGATGAAGCATTCGCCCCCTCCTTCGTGCTCAGCACCATAGGCCGAGGGTGGAACGAAAAGATCGAGTGACGCTCGAAGAGCGTATCTTCAAACACCCCCCTGATACTCTTTGCACTGTCACATCAAGAGGAGTTGAGGGACCTGGCCCGACGACGCTCCGCCAACCGACCGAGAGGCACGGTGGCACGGCCGGGAACGATGAGGAGGAACAATGAAAGCAGGAGCCACCGCCGTTTCCACGGCATCTCAACAACGCACCAAGGAGCGATTCGCCCAACCGGGCGAGTTCTCGCTTCGGAACGCTTTGGCGCCAAGGACTCTTTGGCAGAACTCGCCAGTGGGGGGTTGAGGCAATGTTTACGTGCAACGTTTGTAAGGAAGAATTCACGGAAGAAGGCCGCTCCCCTTGGAGGGGAGTTGATCGATGTATGGCCTGCATGATGCGACGATTCGGGATCCAAAAATCATTAGAAGCTGACGGCTTTTGGGATCAACCCACAGAGTGATGGGTGAATGACCTGAATCCAAATGGAGTCCCTACTTCATCCATGACTGATCTCATCATGCTGATTTTTGAGGGACTTTCACCCCTGCCTGCGACATAACCGAACGCAGTCCATCACGCAGCGCTACGAGAAAAACGCGAACGCTCTTGTCTCGATACTCGATCGAGTTGGCACGCCAGCGGGGCAACTCGGGTCATCAAATGCGCTGTGCGGCACGCGAGAAGGAGTGTGAGGGTCGCTGTCGTGCCCCTTGAAGATCAGTACCTCTTCTTGCGTCATGTCTTTGTAGAACCACCACTGATGAGTGTCACTGAAGTGATAGCCAGTGGTGTCGTGGCGAATATCGCCTGATTGTTCTTCCGTCACTGCCGTGACGACCACTTCATCGTGGGCTGAGATCGAGCGAGCATCACAGACCGCCAGGGGAATGTCTTGTGGTGGGCCACTGGTGGCTCGCCACATGTTGTACGCCGCCCACCGGGGATACTCTTTTGTGGCCACGGCACCCGAAACCATTCTGAGGAGATTGAGAATCGACTCGTCGGTGTTGTCGGCATGGGGATAGCGAGCAGGCTTGGCGTTGTGCAGCGTCGATATCTTTTCTTTTTCGCGTTCACCGTATCGTTTTTTCCCCGCCGAGACCACCACCACGAGGTCAGCGCCCGTGCTTGCTTTCAAGAGCTCTCCCATCTCGTGGGCGTAGTGTTGATCAACCAAGGGGTGGAGTTGGATCAGATCGAAACTCTTGATCTGACTGGCGTGCTCCACGAGGACAAAGCCATTCGTGTCCAGGGAAAAAGTTTCGCGTGCCGCTCTCGCATTGCGGATGGGAACACGAAGCCCCGCGGCGTTCACCATTGTGGAGCGGCGCTCGTCTTCGCTCCAGAACTCAAGCGTGGCGCCCGCGTCATCGAGGTCGTTCAAGAGGTAGTTGATATCGGCAGTGATCACACTACCGTCGGTTGTCTCGCTCGACATAGCCCCCCCTGGATAGCCTGCTCTAGGCCCAAGTTTCCCACTCTTCGCTTCCTTTGACAAGATCAGTCAGCGATGAGCACTGGCCAGTGCCCTCAGTCAAAGCCTGGTCTACATTGGGGAGATGAGCATCACTGATTCAATTGAAATTGCCGTCAGTCCAGACATAGCATTTGCTGCCGTGTCAGATCTTCCTCAGATGGGTCGTTACTCTCCTGAGAACACTGGCGGTACGTGGAGCAACAAGGCCACCGGCCCGGCCAAAGGGGCAAAATTCAAAGGAACCAACGCACAAGAAAAAACAACGTGGTCGACAACAGCGACGGTCACGACATGTGAGAAACCTTCGTGTTTTGCCTTCTCTGTGGGCTTTGTATTCTTCCCCATCGCTGACTGGGAATTTCGTTTTGAAGCCACACCCGCGGGGTGTCGAGTGAGTGAGACCTGGACTGATCGAAGGGCGAGTCTCTTTAAGCGTTTCATCAAGATCAAAGAGGTGCCCGACCGAGACGCCTATACGGTGACCTCGATCAGAACAACGCTTGAGAACCTCAAAGCATCCCTTGAGGCCACTTCGTCATAAGTACCACCACCACGTGCTCTAAGGCGAGCAGCCTTAGAGCGTGACCGGCTGATGAGCAGGAAACCTCACCTCAAGATGTTTGATGCCATTGATAAAGGGGCTTTGGAGGCGAGCAGCAGGACCTGCCTGGCGAATCTCTGGCATGCGATCTAAGAGGTGTTCAAACATCACCGCGATCTCCATGCGCGCCAAGTTCGCTCCCAGGCAGAAATGTGGCCCTCCACCTCCAAAGGCAATATGAGGGTTGGGAGTCCGGCGAATATCAAAGACATCTGGATTCTCAAAGATCTGCTCATCACGGTTGGCAGAGATGTGGAAGAAGACCACCTTGTCGCCTTGTTGTATCTCCGCTCCCTCGAGAGAGACGTCGCACATTGCCGTTCGCCGAAAGCACATCACTGGCGTGACAAAGCGCAGCATCTCTTCGACGGCTCCTGGCATGAGCGAGCGGTCTGCTCGCAAGAGTTCCCACTGCTCAGGGAACTCAAAGAATGCGTGCATCGCTCCAGCAATGAGATTGCGAGTGGTCTCGTTACCCGCAATAGAGAGCAGCAAGAAGAAAAGGGCGAGTTCTAAGTCATCAAGGGACTCACCGTCAGCATCAACGTTGACTAACGCACTCATCAGGTCCTCTTGGGGGTCGGTGCGCTTCTTAGAGAACAATTCCGAGGCATAGCCAAAGAGCTCCATCGTGGCAATGGCGGTCATGATGGGGTTGACCACGTACTCAGGGTCCTCACTGCCGATCATCTTGTTCGACCAGTCGAACATTTTGTGACGATCTTCAAACGGCACACCCATTAACTCAGCAATCACCGTCAACGGCAACTCCGCAGCGATATCGACGACAAAGTCAGCACTGCCTTGTTCGCAGACTCGGTTTAATAACTCATCCGTCACGACATGGAGGCGAGCCTCGAGATCTCGAACCATGCGAGGAGTAAAGGCTTTGTTCACTAATCGTCGATACTGGGTATGACTCGGGGGATCCATATTGATCATCATCTGTTGCTGCTGGGCCAGGAGTGCTTCATCAGCATCGCTCAAGAAGACGGTTTTTTCATGAGAGGAAAACTCTTCCCACTCTCGGTTGACTCGCACACATGCGTCGTAGCCCATGACCGCCCAGTAGGGAACTGATCCTTCATCGTGGCGCAACGCCACAGGAGTTGTCCCTCTGAGTTCAGCAAAGTACTCATGGGGAACGTGATCTTTGTACGTCACTGGATCCATCAAGTTTGGAACGTCGTGCGCCATAGAAGAAAACCTACTTCGCTGTCACGTTGTAGGCACGGGTTCTGTTACAACCCCCTGGGAGACTGGACTCGACAGAGAGGAGCAGTCAATGACAGACGTCATGGAATCACTCAACGAACTACTCAGGGAGAAATCACCAGAATCGGTCGATTCGAAACTGACGTTTCGAGATCTCACTCGCACTTTGCCAGAGATCTTGGATCGACTCAAAGACGACCCTCATGGGTGGTATCTCGAAATCACGACAAGTGAGAAGTCACCAAAATACGTCCAAGTCTCGATCAGAGATATGGGCACCATGTGGGCTGAGTGTGTCTCCAATGAGTTCCTCGATGAGGAGAACGCTTGGAGCGACGAGGAGAACGAACTCATCCCAACCCTTGGCTGGTCATGGCCTGGGCCTCCCTCGATCCCAAACTGGTCCTTCTGCGATGAGCTCTTAAATACCGGCAGCCTCGTGGCGAGAATCTTGACCAGAACACTGCGCACGATGTTCAAGGTCGAGCCAGAGGACACCGTCTCCTTGAAAGTCGTCCCTGCCCCTCGAGGCCCGAGGCCGCTCGTCAGGGTCCGCCTCCAAGACGTGAGCGTCGGCGAAGGGCGACGAAGCGTTTACGCCTACCGATACGAAAATGGCGCGCTCGCAATCAATGGAGACGACACCAACCCGGGAGGACCGTTTGAGACTTACTCCTGGACCGAATATGTGGACGCTCAGTACTTTCCACAACTGCTCTACCTACTCGGCGGGAAAGAAGAGGAAGACATTCTCGCGGTTCTCAAAGAACACTATGAAGATCGCTACGACGACTTCAAGAAAATTCTTGTCGACTCAGGAATCACCACGTACCTTGACGTCAACTGAACCTGGTTTACTCAGACGAGCTCTCTGTTTGTGGAGGCGTTCGAAAAACCACCGTTGAGTCCTCGGGATGGTCCAGGTCAAGGGTGACTTTAAAGGGCTCATCATCACTGGCGGGTTGACCCTCGCTGACAATGGCGATTTCGGTTTTGTCTTTCCCGTAGATCGCTTGGGCCATCCCGACCATGGCGTTGCCGATGATCTGGCCACCGCTTGATTTCGTGACTTTTCCAAGCAGCGGTTCGACGGGCTGCGTAAATGCATCAGAAAATGTCTCATCGCTTTGTTCTAAATACGAAATCCACTCATCATCGGTCCACTCTTCGGGATCGAGCGGAGGCTCAGGCACTGAGGCTGAGGGAGTCATTGCATCGAATCCTAGTTCCCTGTCGTCAATCGAGAACAATCGTTCCCATACGCTTCGCAATTGGCACGGCGCGCTCTAAGGCACCAACGTGCGAACCGTCTCGATGCCACAAGAGTGGATTGAGCCATGAGTCAATGGGTTCTCCAATACGTGAATCAGGGAGCCACTTTTCTCTGTCGTCAAGCTGGCCTTGCGTCACTGGTTCAGCCAGCGGCGTCCCATCTGCCACATAGATAATCGTAAAGACCGATCGCTCGCTGTCGGTGTTGTTGGGTCTCGCCCCATGGAAGGTCCAGCCCAAGTGCACACTTATGTCTCCTGCACGAAAGGGTGCTTCGTCAAGTTCAAACTCCTGCCACGCGTCATGAGCAATGATCTTTTGCTCTGACGCTTCGCTGATATCGAGTTCACGGCCAACGTCGACTCGGTGGCTTCCCTTGGCAAACGCTAAGGGGCCCTGTTCGAGTGGAACGTCGTCGAGAGGAATCCATGCGGTCAAGGTGCGATCGGTATCGAGTGGCCAGTAGTACTGATCACAGTGCCACGGTGTCTTGCCTCCAAGAGCTTCTTTGACGAGCGCTTGATCGTGGTAGAGCCGCACACCGTCAACCCCAAGAAGCTCAGCGGCAATCCGAGCCAATTTGGGTGAGTAGACCAGAGGGCGTATCTCTTCGTAGCGCTGCCAAAGGTTCATCTCTTGGACGAATGCCATTTCGTAGGCCGACCGCTCACGACGCGGTCGAGCGAGCTGTGGCGAATGCGCTGTGGCGTGGTGCACACTCGAGACGACGGTGCCAAGTGTTGCAGGATCGAGAACGCCAGGAAGCCGGAGAAATCCTTCTCGATTTAACTGAGAAGCCTGCTCGTCCGAAATCTCGTAGTGACCACGGAGATCTTCTTGGAGAGATTCATTCATCACGCGTGGCACTCATAAGGTCGTCCATGGATCACCGTGCCCCCCTGGGCACGGTGATCCATTGTCGAGATCATCCAGCCGGTGAGGGATATGTGGGAATTGTGACACCTGGAGGTGTTGATTCGTAACTTGTGACGGCACCCTTTGGATTAAACGCCTTCGTGATCTGCGTTGGCCACTGGCTGGGCAAGTAGCGCTTTCCCCCATCGACAAACTCATAGAGTCCTGCACCAACGTGACCATAACTATCTGGCCCCACGACGGTTGAATTCCACCATATCTGTGTGTTGTCATCGGTCCCCGCATAATCAGCCGTGGGCCAGATTCCATGGTTTCCATAGGCCGTTGAAACCTTAATCGGATTCGATTTTGTCACTGGGGCTGCGAAGAGGGCCTTTTTCAAGTTGCCCGGGGTCAGTGATGGTCCAGTCTCTTGGAGAGCATTGAAGAACATCACCGCAGTGCCAATCTGGAGAATGGCTGCATCTGGGCTTGCTGGAGCCTCTCCGAAGTACCACTTGTAGAGCGATACCCACTGGTTCGACGTGGTTGGTACCGTCCCCGAAGAGACGCCGAATGCATGAGACCACTGCTTTTGGTCATAGGTCCTGGCATAGATCGAAACGTCGTAGAAACTCGTTCCGCTCAAAAGCCACTCAGGGAAGTACTGCGCCGCAGTGGCGGCTTTGGTCAGTGTCTGAGGCCCAATTGGATCACCCGCAAAGATGATTGAGGTCACCCCAGCAGCTTTAAGTTTGGCGATCAATGATGGTGCGCTCGTCAGCAGGTCAACTGGCGATTGATAGGTAACAAGTTGGGCAATCTTGATTCCATTTTTATTAAATGCCTTAACGAGTGCTTGGTTTGTCTTGTCTGCCGTTGTCGTAGAGGACAGCGCGACAACACCAAAGACACGATTTTCCTTCTTAAAGTTTGCTTGACCAGCGTAAATGGCTTTGTGACCATTGACTTGGTTTTTCATCCAGTTGATCATCTCAATCAAGCTCTGCTCGGGCAACATTCCCAAAGTCCACTGATAGGGAGAATTTTTTTGGTAGTAGGCACTGTTGCTGATGCCACCACAACCAACGCACACAATCTTGTGTGCGGTCAGTGTGTCAGCAAATGCCGGCGTGAGAGATGGTCCACCCCACACAGCGAAGGGGTGCATCTCGGCGATTGAAGTGGCATCAGCTGCTGCGGCTACCGCGTTGTTGATGTCGCCAGTACCAGTGAAGTTCACTAATTGAACTTGACGACCATAAAGGTTGTAATAGGAGTTAAAAAACTTCATCCACTGTTGCATGGTCTCATTGACTTGGGAATTTTTTGAAAAGTCACTCGATGGAATGGGAGAGAAAATGTAATGCAGAATTGCACTGTCCTGTGGAGGGAGATACAGCACAATCTTGACTGTTGATCCAGTGACGCCAGGAGATGTTGCTCCACCATTACTTCCAGTGAGTGGTGCGAAGCACTGAGGTGCATACACACTTGGGAATGCCAGTGTTCCTAGTGAGGTGTCACACTTCGATCCCCAATTGATACTTCCCGCAGTCCCAGCTGCTTTTGCCTGAGAGTACGAGGTCACTTTAAATGTTGACGACGTCTTCTTGCTGGCTGCTTGTGCTGCCGTTGGTCCAGCGATGCTCAAACTGATGCCGAGGATCCCCACCATGAAACTCGAGAGCATCACCCTCGAAATCCTCATGGCTATGTGTGAACGCTGCGATGAACGATTCGATAACTTTCTCATGTTCCCCCCCTAGGTAAACATTTTCTGAAATCTGTGTCCCACTACTCTTCTTTTGACACCCTATTACTTATTCCAGATCTGTTCCTTGCCGCCTCTGAACCACCCAAATAGGCAGAAACGACTCGATCCTCAAGCAGGACTTCCTCGGGGATGCCTTGGCTCAAGAGCTCCCCCTGGTCGAGAACAATCAATCGGTCCGCCATCGATGAGATCAGCGCCATATCGTGCTCGATGACCACCAGAGAGATACCTCGAACGTCACAGAGGCTTCGCAAAAGCGGCCCAAGCGCTTCAGACTCTCGTTGGGCAATGCCACTCGAGGGCTCGTCAAGCAAGATCACTGAGGGTTTGTGGGCCATCGAACACGCTAAGTCCACAATCCGACGCGAGCCAGTTGAGAGTTCTCGAACGAACTTTGTTCGAAATGACTCAAGTCCGAGCAGCTCGATCAGTTCATCGACGCCTTCGGCAATCTTGCGCTCAGAGTGTCTCCAGGTTGGAAGGTGCAGTGCAGCACTCAGTGGATCACGGCTGGAAATCCAACGCTCGAATGCCACGGCGATCGTCTCTTCTACAGTTAATGCTGCAAAGAGCTGCGCATCTTGAAAGGAACGCCCAAGTCCTAATCGAGCTCGACGAGCGGGACCAAGTTTCGTGAGGTCAGTCTCACCCAAGAAAATTTGACCACCTTGCGTGGGGGTAAATCCTGAGATCGCATCAAACAACGTGGTCTTTCCAGCCCCGTTCGGACCGATGATTCCGACGACTTCACGCTCTCCCACAGAAAAACTCACGTCACTTACTGCGTTCACGATGCCAAAACGAACAGTGACATTTGAGACAGAAAGAACTGGATGTATCGATTCTCCCATCTCTTTGGTTCTCGATGACGTCTCCACGGGCGCACTTTGGGCTGTCGCCGTTCTCGCTGAAGCCCCTTCAAGAAAGACTGAACGGAGGATGTCAGGTCGCTCAAGGAGCTCTGCAGTTGGGCCATGGAACTTAATCTCACCCTTCTCCATAAAGTACGCGGTCTCAGCGATCGTCAACGCTAAATTGACGGACTGTTCGACCAGAATGATGGTGGTTCCTTGCGCTCGAATGGCCTCGATAATCGGAAGGAGCTGTTCGACAACGACGGGAGCCAATCCCAAACTGAGTTCGTCAATCATGAGAAGTTTTGGGCGAGCCAAGAACGCCATCGAGAGCGCCAGCATCTGTTGTTGGCCCCCAGAGAGATCAGCGGCTGGATCATGCATTCGTGCGACCAAGGCTGGGAACATCTCGATCACCTCGCTGAGGCGCTCTTTCCCAAGCACTGCATTCCTTCGATCAAGCCACCCAGCGACTCTGAGGTTTTCTGCGACCGTCAAACTCGGAAAGACGCCTTGACCCCCTGGAACCTGAGTGATTCCCTTGGCCGCGATCTCATAGGGCGGTGCATGGGTGACGTCGACTCCATCAAAGATCACGGCACCCTTGTCTGCTTCAACAACACCGCAGATGGATCGCAAGAGCGTCGACTTCCCGGCACCATTTGTTCCGAGCAAGGCAACGATCTCCCCTTCGCCAATCTCTAAGTCCACGTCAAAGAGAATCTGCACATTGCCATAGGCCACACAGAGTCCCCGTACTAAGAGAAGCTTGACCTCACCATTTCGTCGAGCAAGAAGAACTTCGGAACGTGCTGCAGCCATCGTGCGGACTTGCGAGATATCTCGATCTATGACGTTCCCTGCGCTCGACAGGATTAATCCTCCAATTAAGAACACCGGCACCATCACCAGCATCCCGATTTGAATCCCCCATGAGTCAGCAATTGAACCAATAAGCGGCAAGACCAACAGACCAGGAATCACCCAGAGGGCCCCCATAGAGAAACCTAGCGATCGACTTCGCGCCGGTATCGCCAGTGAGAGTGAACTGTAGATTCCTGAACCTATTGCCGCCAGGGATGCTGCAATCAGAATATTGGCCAAGATGGTCACCCAGAGGACTGGGACCAGGGCAAAGACAGCAAGAAGAGCGGCACAGAAGGCTGCAACAATTGCTAAAAACCGAATAATGAGTCCCGGGTCTTTCTGGATGAGCTTGCTTCCAACCCGCGCACCCACAATTAAACCAAGAATCTGAGCGGGCTCTGCTGCAGTAGCGACCCATCCGCGTTGGACGACGTCGAGACCAAACTTCCGTTGATAGAGAATTGCTGCCAGCGAAGAAAAGCCAATAAGAGACGCAGCTAAGAACGGCATCGCATAGAAGATTCTCCGGAGGCTTTCAATCTTCCAGGTCATGCGCCAGCCCTCGGCGAACGACGGCGGTGGCTCTTCCGTTTCTAAGGCATCAATGACACCCATGGCACGGCGCTCCTGGATTCCTCGGATTGGCTCTTTGAGACGCAGGCCCAGGAGTATCAAGACCACTGCTGGAATTGCAAAAATAATAAACGGAGCTC
Organism: Actinomycetota bacterium; assembly: GCA_009699875.1. Classification (GTDB taxonomy): domain Bacteria; phylum Actinomycetota; class Acidimicrobiia; order Acidimicrobiales; family RAAP-2; genus CAIUMH01. The sequence continues at coordinate 1,185,308 of WLNI01000001.1, read as the reverse complement.
TCCATCCGAAGGCTTTCGCCACATAGCCCGCGATGATTGGGCCGAGAATTGCACCAAAGACGATGCCGGCATAGTGAAACGAGTAGATCTTTGGCCGTGCATTAATCGGGTAGTAGTCCGCGATCAATGAATTGTGTGTTGGCCCTATCGTTGCCATCCCAAGACCTGTTCCCGAGCGCATGATGACTAACAACCAGACCGTCACTGCGAGGCCCGTCCCAAACACAAAGGCCGAGCAGATCGCTGCACCAAGAAGCATGAGTCGGGTTCGATTCGAACGATCCGCCATCTGCGCGATTGGAACCTGCATCGAGAGGCCAACAAGTCCTGCGATTGCCACAAGCGAAAGAATCTCTGAATTATTCATGTGGAACGAATCTCGGATATTTGGAATCAGGATTCCAAATGCCGAAGAGTCAAGTTGGGGAACAAGGTTCAGACCGAACAAGATGAGCAGTGCAAAAATTGGACCCCCTTCAGTGAGTCGATCAAACCATCCACGAATTCCACTGTGGTTGGACTCATAGGAATCTTCAGGTGGTGCTGCGTTCGTCTCTGTCGCCGTCATGATCCGAGAACCTCATTTGAAAGTGCTGCTTCAGCATCTTCTTGCGTCATAACAGAGTGGTCACTATGGACGACCGCGTCATCTGGAGAGTTTTCCACTGCGCTGTCCGCCAAGAGACTTGGGACCACGATACCTTTGCGCTCAGCAAACAGCCGAAGGAGACGATCGCGAAGACGAAATACCACGCTCCCTAATCCCCCGGGAAGCGCCATCAAAACCAGCAACATACCCGCACCTGAAGCCAAGACTTGCCACTGCGCACTCGGCAAGAACCACTGACCTCCAAGGAGGTAGACCGCACCGAGACCTGCCCCTAAAAGGGAGCCAAGACCGCCGACCACTGCCGCGGTAAAGACCAAAATGCTCTGGTCGGGTCCATAGACCGACATATCAAATCCCTGAAGGAGATGGACGTAGAGACAGCCGGCGATACCAGCGATAAATCCAGAGATCGTAAACGCCAACAACTTTGCACGTATGACATTGACTCCATACGACTGAGCCCCTCGCTCGTTTTCACGGATTGCCATGAGGACTCGTCCGGTCCGAGAACGGCGAATCCCTTGAACCCCAAGGATGATAACGCCAAGCGTTCCGAGGCTGAAGTAGTAGTAGGACGCCTGTGAGTCCAAGGTAATGAACCAAAAGAGTTGTGGCCGATTCAGACGATCAACTGGGATCCAGGAGAAATAGTTCGCATTCAAGAGGTAAGCCGTTGTCGCTAAGGCAAACGCCAAGGTGGTGACGGCAGGGAAGATCCCCTTGAGGCGCAGCGTTGGAATGCTGATAATCGCAGCAATCACTGCGGTGACCACGCCGCTCAAGAGTAACGCCAGTACCGCGTCAAGGTGCCAAACAGACGTGCCGTAGGCCCCCACCGCAGCTCCAAATGCCACAAACGACATCTGTCCTAACGAGATCTGGCCAGACCAACCAGTGAGAACAACAAGAGAGATCGTGATGATGATGAACACCACTACCGCAGAAGCCTTTAATTGATTCCCAACATCATGACGGAAGAGATAGGGGATTAGTAACAGAAATATTCCAACAGCAAGAAACGCTATCAATCGCATGATGCGTATTGGACGAAGAAAGCGAAGTTCATTTGGAATGGGTCGGATCTCGTCGGATGCAACCCACGTCGACGTCGAATCATTGTCCGCCCGCGACGTGCTCATTCTGCGGAACAGGAGTGCCAGAACCACGACAATCGCGAGCACGAGGTTGAAGTACTCAGGATCGTTCACGTGATCCCACAACACTCCTTGCTGGAGAACGCCAAGCGCCACAGCCGAGACAGTGATTGCTGGCAGGTTGACAAAGTTTCCTAACACCAAGGCGCTGAGTGCCGCCAACAACACCGTGTAGCTCAATGACAAACCAATAGGGAGCCCCAAAATTCCCGCCTCCAACATGACCGCAATAAACGACATCACCGCAGCAATTGCCCACACAACAGTCTGTAAACGAGCAACCGGAACACCTAACAGATTTGCTCGATCTGCGCGTTCGGCACTGGCGCGAACGGCGATGCCGATATTTGTAAAACGGAGCATGAGTGCTATCCCGACAAGAGTCAGGATGGAAAACAAAATCCCCGAGACGTCATCAGCCGTAAAGACCATTGGAAAGATAGAAACCTGGAACGAAATAGGTACATGGACAACGAGCGCCACAGGTTGTGAGTCCCAAAAAGTAGGAAGAAAAAGAGAGAACGCTACCAAGAGTTGCGACAGACCAATTGTGGCGACCGTCAAAATTAATCGCGGTGAGCGGAAAAACCTTCGAATAATCACAATTTCGATGACACTGCCGAGCACGATGGCACTTAAGAGTCCACAGGTCACCGCCAAGTAGTAGTTAATTCCACTATCGACAATCAACGTCGCCGCAAACACCACAGGGACGAGACCAAGTTGTGCTTGGGCAAAGTTCAAGACGCGATTTGCTCGATAGATCAGAGCCATCCCGACGGCCACGAGGGCTCCCAAAAGCCCGATGATGACGCCTTGAATCACCAGCGCCGGTGGCATGGGAAAGAAGATGACCTGGACCAGGATAAGAATGATCGCAGGCAAGAAGACGGTGCCAACACGACGTGCCATTGGCATGAGTGGCCAGCGATTCACGTATCCCCCTAATTCCTCATCCAACCAATGGCTACGTTGGATTTTTTCGTACGTAGAGATCTCTAGGCGTTCGCAAGATCTTCGAGGAGACTCGGAGGATACGGAGAGTCGTAGGCCTGAATCCCTTGGGACTCACGAATTTGGCTAATCGGTTGATCCCAAATGTCTTCCCACACCACTCCAAGCATGGGAGGGGTTTCACGTCCGTGCATGTACGCCGACAACACCGTGTCAAGAGTCAGCGTTACCCCCTCAATCGGCGACGCAAATGCACCCTTTGCAAAAATCATGGCGACAAAAAACGAAGAGTAGTGATGACCAAACTGGCCCATTTGAAAACCAGAGATCGCTACTTCATGGAGACCCGTTGTCTCATAGCCCGCAACTTCGTGCCACACATCGTGGCATTGCAAAATCCGAATATTCAAATATGCCAGCGGGTCGGGAAGTCCGGCAAGGCCAAGTGCGTCGCGGTCGAGAACTTCAAGATCAAAACCCTGGTCGACCACCATGGAGTGCAGATGGCCTCCGAGTGAATCTTTCGGGCAACGAGCTAACTCTTCTAAAAGAAAACGATCGGGAAGCCCACTGCTCGCTGCGTCAAGAACGCCGGGATAGTTCTTTGCCATTGCCGCCAGGCGTCCATGGATCTCAAAGGGGAGCAAGGCTGTTAAGCCGGCACTTCGCACCGTGATCGCCGCGGGGTCTCGACCGGCCTCATCGTCGTTCACGAGTTCCCAGAGCCCGTCTAAAAAGTCTTGTTCAAGCCGACCCGGGGCTGATGGTGCACTTACTGACGGAGCGTTCGGCCTTTTTCCAAACCAGCCTTCGCACAGCGCATCATAGAAATCAACAAGACCTTCTGGCGCTACTGCAGCAATGTGCATCGCTGACGCGGCAATGGCCTTTGCGGCTTCCCTATCTCCACTGCGGACTGCTTGCGCGTCCTCTCGAGCTTGAGCACAACGTTCGCCAGAAAGCATCAATGCCTCGTAGGCTGCTCGATCAATTGTTTCAGTCATTCAATTGCCCCCCTTACCTTCTCCACCTCATGCTACTCACGCCCTGCTCCTCACGCCTCCTCGAGAGAAGTGAACCTCACGCCGTGGAAATCACCGCTTGAACGCCATGCTTTGGCCACCTGGAAAAAGGCAATCGAGCCCTTTGCGTAGTTCGATGACCACGCCGGTCCTTCTAGTGCTCGTCCCTCATTATTGTAGTACCCAGGCGTGCAGTCGCTTCCACCAACGCCTCCGACAGCATTTTCAGTTGATGCGACAATTTCATTCGCCCACGCTTCTTCGCTCTCTTGTGTGGGTTCAATCGTTTCAAAGCCGTTGGCTTCCATATGGGCAACAATGACCCCCATGTGATGAGCGGCCTCTTCAAGGAGCTGGGTGTAGTTCGCCGTCCAGGCTCCTTGAGACTGGCTCAACATGAAGTAATTAGGGTAGCCATTCGACAACATTCCGTGCAAGGTGCGCATCCCATTAACGTTCCACTTCTCGCTTAAGGTTCGCCCATCTTTGCCATAGACCTTCATGCCCGCTCTTCGCTCAAACGCAGTTCCTACCTCAAAGCCTGAGGCATAGATAATGCAGTCCACCTCGTACTCAATGCCGTTGGCCACAACTCCTCGTGGCGTGATGCGCTCAATTCCTTGACCATTGGTGTCGACCAAGGTGACGTTGTCTTGGTTATAGGCCAATAGATACTCATCGTGGAAACAAGGACGCTTACAAAACATCTGGTAGTACGGCTTGAGAGCTTCAGCAACTGCAGGATCTTTCACGGTTTGATCAACCCTGGCTCGAATCTCTTCCATTTTTTCAAAGTTTGCCAACTCGAGGATTTCGCCAACCGGGCGGCCGGTCATCTCTGCGTCGCCGTTACGAAAGATATCCATCATCTTTCCGATCAATGTGGTCCACCCATCATTCACAAGGTCAACCTCAAGAGGAACACCTGAGACCAGTGCGTTGAAGTTTCGAATCCGCTCCTTCTGCCAACCAGGTTGCAGGGAATCTGCCCACGCAGTATCCGTTGGGGCGTTGCCACGTTTGTCGATTGATGACGGCGTACGTTGAAAGACGTAAAGATGTTGTGCACCGTGTGCCACATGAGGAATCACCTGCACCCCGGTTGCTCCAGTGCCGATGACGGCGACTCTGACGTCACCAAGTTTGTCGAGGCCACCTGTTGGTCCTCCACCGGTGAAGTCGTAGTCCCATCGACTCGTATGAAACGACCTTCCTTCAAACTCATCTATGCCTTTAACACCAGGAAGCTTGGGCCGATGGAGAGGTCCCGGAGCCGCCACGACGAACCGAGCAAGAATTTCATCGTTTCGAGTGGTCGAAACTCTCCAACGCCGAATGGCGTCGTCCCAATGCATCTCGGTCACTTCGGTTCCCAAGATGGCGGAATCGCTGAGGTCATAGTGATCGGCAATTCTTTGCACGTGTTCCAAGATCTCTGGGGCTCGGGCGTAGCGCTCACTTGGCATCACGCCAAGTTCTTCGAGCAAGGGCATATAGATATAGGACTCGATGTCACATTGCGCTCCGGGATACTGATTCCAATACCACGTCCCACCGAGTCGGCCACCTTTTTCAATGATGCGAATGTCGCTGAGGCCAACCTTCCTCAGTTCTGCTCCCGCGAGCAGTCCGCCAAACCCACCACCTATGACCAGCGCATCTATTTCGATATCCAAAGGCTCTCGATCGGGGAGTGCCTCGTAGCGATCCTTCGCAAAGTTGGCATACCGGCCAGCAACTTCTAGATATTGATCATTGCCGTCCTCTCTGAGTCGCTTGAGACGTTCAGCTTGGTAGCGGGCGCGTAGTTGATCTGGATCGAAATTTAGATTTGTCGTATCTTCTGACACAGTGAAAATCTATACCGAAGCCACAAAGAACGCTCTCGCCCTTTGTTGCTGTCAATGAGATGAGGTGATCTCAAACCTGATAGGCACTCGCTCTTCTCCCGCATGGGCTGCTGCCCAAAGAGAGTAGGACCCCGGGATGACGACCATGGCGTGCACTGCCACGTCTCGCTCGCTCAAGGCTGCTGGGTCCACGTTGAGCCGAAGAGTTGTCGATTCACCTGGCGCAAGGAGGACGCGAGCAAATCCAATGAGGCGCCGTGGTCCATTGGACTGATCTCGCTGGCCAAAGAGTTGCACGAGGGCACGACCGTCTCGATCCCCTGTATTTTTCACAGGCACATCGATCTCGATGCTTGTGCCAGATGAGACCACCGTGGGACTTCCAATTTCAAATGTTGTGTAACTCAATCCAAAGCCAAAGGGATACGCGGCTGGTGTTGCTTTATTTTCCAAATGCCACCAGCCGTGGTAGCGGCCGTAGACGGCAGTCTCTGCACTGGCGAAAAAGTCAGGGAGGTCATCTTCTTTGACTGGAATCGAAAACGGCAGGCGACCGCCAGGCTCTTCAATACCAAAGAGCACGTCAGCAAGTGCAGCTCCGCCTTCGACCCCTGAGTACCAAGAATGAAGAATCGCTCCAGGAATCTGATCCCACTCAGAGATCAGGAAGGCACTCCCACCCTGGAGCACGACCACGGTGGCTGGATTCGCACCAGCAACTCTTTTAATCAACGCAACCTCATGTTCTGAAAGGCGTAGCGTCGAACGATCGCCTCCAGGAGTAAACCCTGACGTGTCACGATTCGAAATCCACTCAGGTGCCTCGACCGCAGGATTCGCTTCAATGAACGAAGCGAACGCCTCACCAGAACCGGGCTCATCTGGCCCCGGCATCAGCGGAGCGAGGTGGGCAGTAGCGGCAATATCTAAGTACTCCCCTTCTTCGAGACACGTTGTTCCCACCACGACGATGGCCACGTCCACCTGGCGGGCCATGTGCTCTGCACTATCGAGGTCGTCACCGGCAACAAGTTCGAGCGTTCGCGTCCCAAGCAACGCTGCTAATCCTTTTTCTGGGGTCACCACATTGTCAGCCCAGACATCGCTCGATCCACCATCTCCAAGGTTGACCGCAGAGGCCAAGGGCCCAAAGAGGCCAACGGACTTCACCTTGTCGAGAGTGAGAGGAAGCAGTGGCATGCCGTTGATCTGTTCATTTCGCAAGAGCACCATCGATCGAGCACTTGTTCTTCGAGCAAGCGCTCGATGAGCAGGCGCTTGCAGGATGGAGGCAGGCTGTATGGAGCGTTCAAGGAGATCATGGAAGCGCAGCATCGTGGTGATGGTTGGAAGGATGCATGTTTCGACATCTCCCATCGTCACGTCACCCGATTCGAGAGCGGCACGAATATTGACGTGGCGCATCATGCGATACGGCATCTCGACATTGAGCCCAGCATGAATCGAGTCCGCCGTATCGCGCATTCCATAGATCCAGTCGCTTATCACAAAGCCGTCAAAGCCCCATTCGTCACGCAGTACCTCTGAGAGGAGGGCTGGACTGTCACCACACCACTGGCCATTGACCTGGTTATAGGCACTCATAACGACGGCAATGCCTTCGTCAACGATTCGCTTGAAGTGTGGCAAAAACACCTCATGAAGAGAGACCTCGTCGACGTTCACGTCAACTTGGAATCGAGTGTTCTCGATTGAATTACAGGCAAAGTGCTTCACGACCGCCATGGCATGGCGCTGAACGCCTCGGGTGAGTGCTGCGCCCATTTCTCCAACATGAAAGGGATCTTCACCAAAGGTCTCTTGTGCTCGACCCCATGCAGGATGGCGCAAGAGATTGACACAGACCCCGCCATAGAGCGTGGCCCCTACCGCTCGAATCTCTTTTCCAATCACGTCGCCGATCTCTTCTTCGAGATCAACGTCCCATGTTGCGCCTCGAGCCATAGCGACAGGGAAACACGTGGCGTGATTGACGACGACACCGCGGGGTCCATCAGAAAAAAAGAACCCAGGGATCTCTAAGCGAGGAACCATGGCTCCAGGGAATGGTCGATAGTGATAGCCATAACTCGCGAGGTCCATCAGTCCAGCCCAAAACGGCACCCCTCCATCGAGGCAGCTGATCTTTTCGTCATCGCTCATCTCGGCGACAAGTTGCTCGGCTAGTGCCCGAGCATCCCCACCCGAGCGAAGGAGGTCGGTGGCTTCGAGATACATCACAATCGTGAGTATGCCATAGGACCTGGTCGAAGTGAGTTGCCCTTCCTCTCTCAAGAAGAACGTGTGACAACCTCCAAGCTTCGACCGTGCACTCGAGGCACACAGAGGACGTTGGAGTAGGGGTGAACTAGCGTGGTGATCTCTGAGTTGTCGCCACATGAGAGAGCAGAAATAGGGGGAACATGTGAGAAAGCTTCGATCAGTTGGACTAGGCATTCTCCTCCCGGCTCTCGCACTCACCATGACAGCGTGCAGCAGCTCTGGTTCGACCCAATCAAGTTCCACGACAACTGCACCCAGCACGACAACGAGTACACCTGGTCCCACTACAACGTGGCTCTGTGCCCCAGGGTTAGCGTCGAATCCATGTACGGGGAATTTGGACTACTCCTCTGTGCCTGCGGCCGGGCCCACGACGCTGACCAAAGTAACGGTTGCAAAAAATCCTCCCATTGATTGCTTCTACGCCTATGGAGCGGTGAGCCCAGAGCCAACAGCAAACTCTGACCTCGTCGTTGGGCCAAGTGAAGTGACGTCTGCTCAAACGCAAGCGGCCCCTTTTTCGCAGGACTGTCGAATCTTTGCTCCTATGTATCAAGAAATCACGCAAGCGGGTCTCTATGGCCTCGTCGCCAACCCTACAAATCCAAGTGGTCCAGCTTCAATTGAAACGGCCTATCAATCACTGAAAAGCGGATTCGAAGCATTTCTAGCCCTAGAGCCAAAAGGGAAACACTTCACGCTGTTAGGACATTCTGAAGGTGCAGCCATGTTGATACGCCTGATTCAAGAAGAGATTGATACAAATCCCGCGCTTCGACAACGTTTAGTTTCAGCAATCCTTATCGGAGCCAACCTGACCGTCGCTCCCGGCAAAACGACTGGTGGAGCGTTTCAACATATTCCACTCTGCACCTCTGCAGCAGAGACTGGCTGTGTGATTGCCTATTCCTCGTTCTATGCACAGCCACCAGCAGATACCAATTTTGGTATTCCCGGACAAGGAATTGGTCTGCTCTGGGGACAAACCCAAAAGACGGGACTTCAGATTGCCTGTGTTAATCCGGCACAACTGCGAAGTCAAACAAATACTCTTGATAACCGATTCCAGAATACGTCCGGGCCGGTCCCCTACGTGAGTTACCCAGGCTTGTATTCAGGTACGTGCCAGACAACGCAAGGCGTCACATTTTTTAACATCTCAACAGCTCCTCCCTCAACCGCAGCAAATGCGAATATTCGCCCACTGGCAACAAGCAGCGGAGGTTGGGGGCTTCATCAATACGACATCAACTTAACGATGGGTGATCTTGTAGCCATTGTCGCGACGCAGGCAAAATCGGTGCAGAAATAGTCAACGCTTTCTCTATCTATTTTAGAGAGTTGTCGTTGGCGTATTCCATGACTCAAACCAGCTTGGTGCCTCGCGTCGAGATATTACCGAGAGCTAAAAGCTTTACGACGAGAGCGTGTCATAACGACCCCGCCAAGCAGAAGGAGCAGGAGTCCAACTCCTGTGCCCAAGAAAAGTGGAGTTCCAGTTGCGGCCAATGTGGCCACTGTCACTGCTGGCACTGGAGCGACGCGTGGCCCGTCGAGTTCCCAGAGCCCGGATAACGATGTGAAGAATAAATTTCCTTGTGGATCGAGCGTCATACCCCTTGTGAAAATATCGCTATTTCCCGACACCAAAACGGTTGGAACATTTGGCGTCACACTCTGTCCATAAAACGTCCCTGAATTTTTTGAAAGGATCGAGATCGTCTCTCCGACACTGGAGTTAGAATTTTGTGAAACGCTGGCGTAATAGAGATTCCCTACTGCATCAAACATGACTGCAGTCGCGGTCTCTACATTGCTAAGGATTTGAAATTCAGTCACCGTGTTTGCGGTTACCGCTTGTCCAAAAAATGTTCCTGTCGTTGCGGGAAGGACCCATGCGCTAGGTGGCCCATCCTGATCAAGAATGACGAGGTTGCCTTGAGGATCGAACGCCATGGCTGATGCTCTCCCTATCGTGGACAGAGCGGCGAGCGCGACTGACGTATTCGCAACAACACTTTGCCCATAGATCGTCCCCGATACTGCGGGGAGAACAGTTACTTGCGTGCCCCCACTCATATTTCCAATGAAAAGATTTCCATTCGGGTCAAACGCCAATGACGTTGGTGATGAAAGACCAGTCGCAGCATTTAACACCGTCAAGGAGTTCGCGTTCATGCTTTGTCCAAAAAGAGTTCCAGAGGTCCGTGGCAAGACTCGAACCTCATTATTCGTATCATCTGCGAGAAAAAGATTGCCCTCTGCATCAATAGAAATCCCCGAATTCAATTGAGGGGATGCTGAAGCATTGAGCGCTACCGGGACGCCCGCAGTTACGTCTTGGCCAAAGAGTGAACCAGTTCTGCTTGGATAAACGATCACTTCTCCGAGAGCGTGGTCAATAACAAACACATTCCCCTGGTTATCGCTCGTTACTCCCGCTGGAAAATGCAACAACGCTGAACTTGTCCAGCCAGTCATCACATTTGCTGGAAATGTTTGTCCAAATACCGTTGTCGACGTCGCCGCAATCACATAGAGGAATGGGGAGTTTCCCTTGAACACTGTGTCCCCTACAAAGAAATTACCGTCAGTGTCAATCGCTGCACCCATTGGGAGACCTAAGCCACTTGTTGTGGTGGTAAGCACTGTTGCGACATTGGGCGATACAGATTGTCCATAGATGCTGGTCGTCGTCGGCCCAGGCACAACTCCTACCGTGGCGTCGCCTTGATTGACATAGAACAAATCCCCAGCTGCGTTCATCGCCATGCCAATCACGACATTGGCCGGACTCGTTCCTGTCGGCGTCGTTCCGGCCACATCAGTTGCAACATTGGCGGTAAGTGCCGTGTTATATCGAGTTCCAGTAGAAGCCGGCAAAATCCTGACTGAATCTCCAAGACCAACAAGCACATCGCCAGCGGCGTCAATGACCACGCTTGTAGAATTATCGTTCACACCCGTCATGGCAGTGAGCCGGGTGGTGTGGTTCGCCGTTACACCTTGGCCGAAGAGGTTCCCGTCCGCTGCGGCAACAACCGAGAGCCATCCGTCGGAGTTTTGCCCTTCGACGAAAAGGTTGCCATGTGAGTCAAACGCCATCCCAACTGGGGTAATCGTATTGGTTGCAGCAGTGAGGGAGACCGCAACGTTGGCACTCACGCTTTGGCCAAAGACAGTCGTATCTGAACGACCGATCACCGTAATGGAATCAGAAAATCCAGCGTTCGAGATATAGAGGTTCCCCTGGGGGTCAAAGACCACGTCAGCTGGTGAATCAAGACCAGTTGCTGCGTCGAGTGTGACTTCGACGTTGGCGCTTACGTGTTGTCCGAAGATGGTGCCCGAGGTCTTTGGAATAACAAAGACTGAATTGGAGAACGGCTGGGTACCAAACAGGTCACCGGTTATTGGGTCAAAGGTCATCCCTCCGGGTTGCACGGGTGATGCTGGAATCACCAAGTGCGGCGCCTGAAGGGCCGCTCCACTTGGTCGTTGCACCACCAACACCGAGGCCAAAACGATAGAGAGGACGCAGAGCATCGCGAGTCCATACTGCGACCAGAAAAATGAAGTGCGGCGAGATCGAGCAGGTGAGTTCACCACCTTGAACCTAGTTCACAGCCTCTCTCTGGGTAACACTCACGAGGTAACTGGTGCGTTTCGTGACTCAAACCATCTTGGTGCCTCGCGTCGAGATGGTATCGAGAGCTAAAAGCTTTACGACGAGAAAGTGTCATAACGACCACGCCAAGAAGAAGGGGCAGGAGTCCAACTCCTGTGCCTAAGGAAAGTGGAGTTCCAATTGCGGCCACTGTGGCCATCGTCATTGCTGGTACTAGTACAACGCTTGTTCCATCGAGTGCTCAAAGTCCTGCTACCGAAGTGAAGAGGAGATTCCCTTGTGGATCGAGCGTCAAACCCGATATCTGACCGATTTGTGAGTCGCTCACTACTATGACCTCATGGCCTCATCTCGCAGCTCAATCGCACAACTGCGACGACGCCAAATCCCTTCGTGGTGGCAAGACGCCAAACTCGGCATCTTTGTTCAGTGGTCCCCCGCATCCGTTCCGGCGTTTGCTCCACGTGAGGACGACTACAGCGGACAACTCATCAAAGGACAGAGCGATGCGTTTGCGTACTCTCCCTACGTTGAGTGGTATGAGAACTCACTTCGCTTCGATCACTCACCAGTGTCTGCATTTCATCGCGAACACTTTGGTGATCTCCCCTACAGCGCCTTTGCGAAAACATTCGAAGAAAGCATGGCGTCGTGGAACCCTACGGCCTGGGCCAGTTCCTTTGCTGCAACAGGGGCCCGCTATGTCGTCTTGATGACCAAGCATCATGATGGCTATTGCCTCTGGCCAACCGAGATTGAGAATCCCCACCGGCCAGGGTGGCACTCTTCTCGAGATGTGGTGGGCGAACTCGCCGAGGCAGTGCGCAACGAAGGAATGCGCTTTGGGATTTACTACAGCGGCGGCCTGGACTGGACCTTTTGTGATGACACCATTGGTACCCCCGGTGACATGATCGCTGCTGTCCCACGGGGTAGCTACGCCGAGTACGCCGAAGCCCAGGTGCGTGAGCTCATCGATCGCTACCAGCCCAGTGTGTTGTGGAATGACATCACCTGGCCCTCAGATGGTCCTGCGCTTTGGAAACTCTTTGAGGACTATTACGCGACCGTTCCCGATGGTGTCGTCAACGATCGCTGGATGCCGTGGTCACCAGTGATGGGTCTTTCCCACAACACTCTGGGCCGCAAACTTATTGAGCGGTTTATTTCGCAACAGACGGCTGCGTCCGGTGGTCTTATTCCACCGAAGCCCCCGTACTTTGACTATCGAACACCCGAATACATGACATTCCCTGACGTGCAGCGCACTCCGTTTGAATGCATCCGGGGCATCGACAACAGCTTTGGCTACAACGCCGCTTCTGCTCCCGAAGACTTCCTCTCTCGTGAAGCCTTGCTGTGGTTGCTGAGCGACATTACGGCCAAGGGCGGCAACTTGCTGCTCAGTGTCGGCCCCCGTGGGGTCGACGGACAAATCTCTGAAGAACAACAAGCACGCCTCGACTGGTTGGCCGAGTGGGCACCCACCATCGAACAAGCGTTACAAGGAACGCGTCCATGGGTCGCCGCAGGCGATCTCACTCCTGAAGGCACCCCCATTCGTTATACCACCCGAGGCCAAAAGGTCTTTGCTCTGTTGCAGTCCCCTGGACCAAAGGTCACCTTGAGTGCCTTGAGTGCAACCTCAGCAACAGCCGTTGAGTTGCTCGGTGGCGACGCCGTTCCTTGGGAATCATCGGACAGCGGGATTGTCGTGCATTTGTCTGAACGCGATGACCATGACCAACCGGTGGTCATCGAGATTCACAACGCCGCTGCTCGCCATACGGCCAAGTAATTCGACGGCGTATCGTCAGTTGTTAGGCCGCACCGCTACGCATGGTCTCCAACAGCGCCGGTTCGTAGGGCGACGTATAGGCATCGATGCCGGTGATGGACCGCACATTATCGAGCGGCTGATTCCAGATCTCTTCCCAGACCACACCAAGCATCGGTGGGGTCTCTCGCCCATGGATGTAGGCCGAAAGAATCGTGTCGAGCATGAACCCGACGACGTTGGTGTTCTGCGTGAACGCAGGTTTCGTCAGCACCAGCGCCAAGAACGTTGATGAGTAGTGGTGGCCAAATTGCCCCATCTGAAATCCAGAGATGGCGATCTCGTGCAGGCCGGTTGTTTCATAACCGGCCACCGTGTGCCACACGTCATGACATTGCAAGATACGGATGTTGAGATAGTCCAACGGCGAAGGCAACATGCGCAGACCTAAGTTGTCTCGGTCGAGGACTTCTAAGTCGAATCCGTCGTTCACAACTAAAGAGTGCAGCATCCCGCCAAGAGAGTCTTGAGGACAACGTTCAAGATCAGCGAGCTGAAACTTTTCGGGAAGACCCGAAGCAACAGCTTCAGGAACACCTGGGTACGCCACGGCCATCGCGCCAACACGACGATGAAGCTCAGGGGGTAACAAGCCTGCCAATGCTGCGGTTCGCACGGTGATATCAGTGGGATCTTTACCAAGTTCGTTATCGTCGACCATTTCCCAAAGACTTGAAAAGATCTGAGGTGGAAGATTTCCTGCCTCGCTGCCGTCGCTGGAAACTTCTGGTGCGCTCGGGCGCCTCCCGAGCCAACCTTCACAGAGGGCGTCGTAGACATCGACCAGCCGCTCAGGGGCAACGGCAGCGACATGGAATGCCACCGCAGCCACGGCTCGAGCGGCGTCTCCATCACCTTCCCTAATTTTGGCCACGGTTGTGGCCACATCTTCCCAGCCTGCTCCTGAAAGGACGGCGGCTTCAAAGCTTGTTCGTTCTGAAGAAGTAACGGTCATAGCCCCCCAGCTTTCTCTCTTTTTCAATCGTACTCATTGGCCGAAACGAGTGCGAGGGCCATGGCATCGGCTCATTGCCTTCAGCAGAAATAGACGCCAACAACTACGATTCCTCCGTTAGGGGGCGAAGAAATAATGGTAAAAACGAAACGATTCCCACACGATCCTCGACGCCATTTCCTGCCCACCTGGTGGCGAGATGCCAAGTTGGGCGTCTTTGTTCACTGGAGTCTTTTCTCTGTTCCGGCCTTTGCGCCACGCCATCGCTCGTTCAACGAACTCTTGGCGTCGGGCAAGTCCGAAGCATTGAGCGAAGTTCCGTATGCAGAGTGGTACGAAAACTCGCTTCGCTTTCCTGATTCGAGCGTCGCTCGCCTGCATCGAGAGAACTGGGGAAGTCGATCCTACGAGTCCTTTACCGATGAGTTCCTCAAGGGTGCTGCGCAATGGGATCCCGCTGCATGGGCCAGATCATTCGTACAAAGCGGAGCGCGCTACGTAATCTTTGTCACGAAACACGCCGACGGATTCTGTCTGTGGCCAAGTGGTGTCACCCACCCTCATAAAGAACAGTGGAAGACCGAACGAGATTTCGTAGGCGAACTCGCCGACGCGGTGCGCGCGCAAGGCATGCGCTTTGGCGTGTACTACTGCGGTGGATGGGACTGGTCCTTTTGCGACAAGCCGGTCGGCTCAATGGCCGACGTTGTCGCCTCCATCCCCCAAGGTGACTATCCGGCCTATGCCGACGCCCAGGTGCGTGAACTCATTGATCGCTACCAGCCCAGCATCATTTGGAATGATGTCGCCTGGCCGGGATCGAAACGCAAGGTCATGGACCTCTTCTCCTATTACTACGACGCCGTTCCCGACGGTGTGGTCAACGACCGATGGATGCCGTGGAATCCACTCTTCCGATATATGGATCGCGGACCTGGCCGACGAATTGCCAATGGCTTCAATGCCAAGGCGATGAAGAAGAATGGCGGCCTCGTCCCTCCGCCGAGCCCTCACTTTGACTACCGCACCGCGGAGTACACGTCGTTTCCAACAATTCAATCCACGGCGTGGGAGTGCGTTCGCGGTGTCGACAAAGGCTTTGGCTATAACGCTTCTTCTGTGGCCGATGACTTCATTGGCCGCGAGGACCTACTCTCACTCTTCACTGACACCGTGGCCAAGGGTGGGAACTTGCTTGTGAATATTGGGCCTCGTGGAAGTGACGCACAGATCCCTCCTGAACACCAAGAGCGGCTCGACTGGCTCGGCACTTTCACGTCGACCAACGGTGATGCAATTTTTGATACCCAACCATGGGGCGTTCTTCATCACCCCGCACCGGGTGAAGCCAACGTACGCTTCACCAGTCGTGATGACCTCGTCTTTGCTCACATTGATCGAGTTGTGACCAGCATCACGCTCCCTGACGTTCAAGCCACTCCCACGACCACGGTGACTAGCATCGACGGCAGCCAACTGACGTGGACCCAAGGGTCCTCTGGGCTTGAGATCGACTGTTCGCTCTTGAGCGATGTTGGAGCTCCCTTCGTGGTAGTGCTTCACGGTGTGGTGCAATCCCCAGCCAAGCGTGAGAATCTTTAGACAATGACATCAAAGCCTTCATCTCGTAAGCAACTCGCCCGGCTACGGCGCCACCAGGTCCCGGCATGGTGGACTGACGCCAAACTCGGCATCTTCATTCATTGGACACTCGCTGCGGTTCCCGCGTTTGCTCCTCGTGAGAGTGAGTACAAAGAACTCCTCATCGAGAAACAACACGACGCCTTCTCGCTCTCTCCCTATGTCGAATGGTACGAAAATTCGCTGCGCTTTCCTGGCTCTCCTGTGGCTAACTTTCACCGGGAACACTTTGGTGACGCCCCCTACAGTTCATTCGCTCCAATCTTTGAATCTGGGCTTGACTCGTGGGATCCCGAACAATGGGCGGCACAGTTCGCAGCCACGGGTGCTCGCTATGTGGTTTTGGTCGCCAAACACCACGACGGCTACTGCCTCTGGCCAAGTGATGTTCCCAATCCTCACCGGCCGGGGTGGAACTCTTCACGCGACATTGTCGGCGAGCTTGCCGATGCCGTGCGCGCGCAAAGTATGCGCTTTGGGATCTACTACTCCGGTGGCTTGGACTGGACCTTTTGCAACACACCTATGGGTTCGTTAGGAAGTTTGATGGCGGCTGTTCCCCAAGGTGACTACCCGGCCTATGCAGAAGCACAAGTACGCGAACTGATTGAGCGATACCAGCCCAGTGTGCTTTGGAACGATATTGCATGGCCTCAACGTGGACCGTCGCTTTGGAAACTCTTTGCCGACTATTACGAGGTGGTCCCCGATGGCGTCGTGAACGACCGATGGATGCCTTATAACGCGGCATTTCGCCTCGCCAAGAGTTCACTGGGTCGTTCGCTCATCGACCGCGTGATTGCTCGACAAACTGAAGCCGCTGGTGGGCTAGTGCCGCCAAAGCCGCCGTACTTTGACGTGCGTACCCCTGAATACGTGACCTTTCCCACCATCCAACGTACGCCCTTTGAGTGCGTGCGTGGGATGGACCACAGCTTTGGCTACAACGCAGCGTCGACACCAGAAGACTTCATTAGCCGCGACGACTTGCTGTGGTTGCTGACCGATATCACGGCCAAGGGCGGCAACCTGCTCTTAAATGTTGGACCTCGAGGAAGAGACGCGCAGATCCCCGACGAACAACAAGAGCGGCTTGCCTGGCTTGCCGGTTGGTCACCAACAACAGCACGTGCCCTTCAAGGCACACGGCCATTCACCCAGCCCGGGACCGAGACGCCCGAAGGAGCACCCCTTCGTTATGCCACGAGAGGCCGAGCCATCTACGCCATCCTCCAACACCCGGGCCGCGAAGCCACCTTGACCGGCGTGCACGCATCGCCCACAAGCACCGTGACCGATAGTGGCGGGAGCCCTCTTAACTGGCGGGCCAGCGATCAGGGGCTGGTTGTCCAACTGGGAGATCGTGGGATGGCCGCTGAGCCCGTGGTGGTCGTCATTCACGATGGTCACGCCCGCTCGGGGTCGTAAATATCAAGGTGGCGAGCGACAGACCAGGTCGTTCTCGGTAAGGTAATGGAAGTTAGGGGGGTTCAATGACCTATGACATTGTTATTCGCGGTGGTTTAGTAGTTGACGGGACCGGTGGTCCCTCACGAGTCACTGACATTGGCATCATCGATGGCGTGATCGCCACGGTTGGTCTGATTCCTGAGATCGGCACCGAGGAGATCGATGCCACCAACTTGGTGGTTGCCCCTGGTTGGGTTGATATTCACACCCACTACGACGGCCAAGTCACCTGGGACCCTGAAGTCAGCCCTTCGAGCTGGCATGGCGTGACCACGGTCGTCATGGGTAATTGCGGCGTGGGCTTTGCCCCTGCACGAAGTGACGGCCATGACTTTCTTATTGAGTTGATGGAAGGCGTCGAAGATATTCCGGGCACCGCACTCCATGAAGGCATCGACTGGCAGTGGGAATCATTCCCTGAGTATCTCGATGCGGTGGCCACCATGCCACGTACCGTTGACGTTTTGGCGCAAATCCCCCACGCTGCGCTGCGGGCATACGTCATGGGCGACCGAGCACATGGCGACGCCACCGACGATGATGTCGCCCAGATGGCTGCGTTGGTTGAAGAAGCACTCAATGCTGGGGCCTTCGGCTTCACCACCTCGCGCACCATTCTGCACAGTTCAAAACACGGCCTCGTTCCAGGAACGAATGCTCAAAACGATGAACTTCTCGCCCTCGCTGATGCTGTTGGACGAGCGGGACACGGTGTCTTCCAATTGATCTCAGACCATCAAGGTCTTGGTGATGACCAAGGCCTTCACGTCGAACTCGCCCAACGCACTGGTGGAACGATTACCTATACCTTGGCGCAGTCTCCAATCGACCCGACGGCCTGGACCAAAGCCCTTGATGAGGCCGAACTTCAAGCAGCGAACGGCCTTGATCTTCGACCACAAGTGGCATGTCGGCCTACGGGAATGCTCTATGGGCTACAGACCTCGTTGCACCCCTTCATCACCCACCCCACCATTATTGAGATGCGGGAGTTGCCCCTGAGTGAACAAGTTGCGCTCCTTCGTCAACCTGAGGTGCGTGCACAACTGTTGAGTGAAGAGGCCACTACGGACAACTTCATTTATAAATCCTTGATGAGTCGATGGAACCAGATCTTCCCGCTCGGTACTGTTCCTGACTACGAACCACCGGCCTCACAAAGCATCGAAGCGCTTGCTAGCGCTGAAGGCCGTGACCCCTACGACGTGGTGCTCGACTACCTTTTGGAGGACGAGGGCAAGGCATTTCTCTTTGCACCGTTAGCGGGCTATCTCGACTTTGACCACGAAGCTCTGCGCACCATGATGGAACACCCCCGCTCTGTCGTTGGACTCTCTGACGGGGGGGCACACTGCGGATTGATCTGCGACGTGAGTTTCCCGACCTATCTGCTGAGCCACTGGGTCAAAGGACGTGAACGTGGACCACGGCTCAGTCTTGAACAGGCCGTCCACTTCCAA
This sequence comes from Actinomycetota bacterium, assembly GCA_009699875.1. GTDB lineage: Bacteria > Actinomycetota > Acidimicrobiia > Acidimicrobiales > RAAP-2 > CAIUMH01. The sequence continues at coordinate 1,166,444 of WLNI01000001.1, read as the reverse complement.
ACCCAACAGACTGCCGAGGCCTACGGACTCGACGATCGGGGAGTCCTTGCAGAAGGAAAGCGGGCCGATATTAATCTGATTGATCTTGAGCAGTTAGAACTCAAGAGCCCCGAGATGATCTTCGACCTTCCTGGAGGGGGTCGCCGGTTGGTCCAGCGAGCTGATGGTTACGTGATGACCATTCAACACGGTGAAGTCACGTATCGCTACGGCGAGCCAACAGGAAACCGTCCAGGACAACTCGTTCGTTCTGCCTAATCAATCTTGCAGCACTAGCGCTGCAACAAGAATCCTGGGATAACGACCAGGGTTTCCAACTCTTAGCGATGACCTCTTCGCCGAAAGTGGCGAGATTGAGCAGGTACGTTGACTCTCTTGCACCTCGTTCGCAGCATCTCTCTGGGGAACGCTCACGAAGTTGCGGGGGCATTTCCTGCCTCAAACCAACTCGGTGCCTCGCCAGGCCGTGAGGGCAACGAAAGACTGTGGCGCTCCAGCCAGCGGTAATAGCGATCTCGAATCGTCGCTTCAGCCTCATCCCAGGTGGCAACTCGGTTTGAGGTGTGTTCGAGTGCGACATTGGTGCCATTGGCGAACACCACCACATCGGCCCCTGCTTCTTGGAGGCGGAGCACATTGTGGGGCGCGTCCTCGACGTAGAGGTCCGCGTTTACGTCGTCTTTCTCTCTCATAAAGCAAAGATCCCAATAAGGAATGTGATGAGCATCAAGCCACCGAACACTTTGGAGCACCGTCATCTCGTGCAGACTCGAGAGAATGAGGCGGTGAGTAATAATCCTGATCCGAATGCCTTCTTTCGCTAAACGATCTAACGCTTCAGGAGCCCCAGGAAGTGGTGGCATGGTCTCAAACAACTGATGTTCGACGACCGCATAACGGTGGAAGTTCTCATAGTCGTCTTCTCCTATTCCCCAGTTGCTTAGCGACCATTCGACATCAGTTGGGAGATCAGCCAATGCTTGCTTGGTGTACACAGCGGCAATTTCACGCATGCGACCATAAAAGTCCGCACAGGTTCCATCAAGGTCTAGACCGAGAACAAAGTGTGGGTGTGCTGACATAGTGCGACTCGACCTCCAGAGAAGACGCTAGGTCACCGAGCGCCTCTTAGAGCGACAACGTCACGAAGTGCTCTTCTTCTGGCAAGGGGATCTCCACAGGTTCAGAGCGATCGAAGTCAACATTCTTCAAATCGACCAAATGGGGAACGGCTTTCCGTACGTTCGAATGGCGTAGCGCAGATCGGTGAGGTTTGACATCGAGCTCCATGGCGTAAACGCATCATTCGCTACCTGTTCATCGCCTCGAATCAGTCCTTTGGGGATATCAAAAGCATTCAAAAGATGAAACGCTGACTTTTCCAATTCTTTCCCAGTGGCGATAGGGCGTAGGTGCGAGATGTAGGAAGTCGTGCGAACAAAGCGCGATGGCGATGACCAATCGCCAGGGAGGCCTTGCATGCCAGCGCCTTGCCACATGGCTTTGACCTCAACTCCATTGATTGTTGACGAATCTGGATTCAAGGTCGAGAGATTGAGATAGTTACGAAGGTTGTCAACGTGCCAATCAAAATATGGAGCATCACAGACCACCCCAATGGGATTCTCGTGGACGATCATCTCCCCTTGTCTCCACTCAAGGACTGCGGAGTCTCCGGACTTGTCGTGAAGGGTGATGTGCATCGGCGGTGCCAGCGGATTGTGGTGGGGCACGTCACTCCAGAGCGTCACCTCATTCATGGCCTCACACGCTTCACCCACAGTCGCAGACGTGCCGAGAACATAGGCAGCAACGTGGCAGACCACCATGCTCTTCTCTGACATCGCTTGGTCACTCGGGGTGTACTCACAGAATCCCGGCATCAGTTGAAGCCCCGCGTAGAGACCTTTTTCATTCATGCCATCTGACATCATCTCTGCGATACCGAATGCGTCAACACCGACGACACCATATTTCGAGGTCCACGTTTTACCCTCTGTGTTATTCGGGCCAATGCTCGCTCCACGGAAACCCCTCGGGATCATGGTGATCTTGGCGTCTAAGACTTCATGAGATTCATACGATCGACCAACTACAACGCTCTTATCCTCAGCCGTGAGCCGAAATGACGTGCACATGAACTATCTCTTTCCTCCAGGACGTGGCCTTATCCTAGAGGCCTGTTTGAACACAGAGTGTTCTGTTACAACCCTGGCCTATCTTGATGTTCGGCGCAGAGCAGACTCTCCCTAAGTAGTCTCCTTTTGTTGGTAAAGCGTGTGGGGAGAGTCGCTCTGTGCCACGAGTACGCCGAAGGGGTCACGACATGAGTGATGGAGTTCGCCAGCCCAATCAAACAACACACTCCCCCGAGAGCCGAGATATGTTCAAATGAGTTCTATGCCAGCACCTCCGCAGACTCCTCGTCCCCTACCAGTGCGACTTTCCCCCTCTCGGGCCAAAGACTTTCTTCAATGCCCACAACTCTTCTATTACAAGACCATCCTTGGGCTCCCCACCCCGTCTTCGATCCCGATGGCCAAAGGCACACTGGCGCACACCGCCTTTGAGCGACTCTTTGATCACACCAAAGAAGAACGAAGAGATCCGGCCACCGCCCTCGCCTACGTCGAGCCAGGGTGGGAAGTCATGGTCAATCCCTTTGCTCAGCGAGACGATGTTGCCCCTGACTCGCCAGAAGCTCGCATCCGAAATAAAGAACATCTCTGGGTCGGCGAACTCGATGAAGAGAGTTGGGAGTTCGCCCAAGCGCACTCTCGAGCCGCAGAGTATCGAGCCTTGATGGCGAAGGGCTCACCTGAAGAGGCGAAGTTTCTCATAGATACGGCCAAAATCGTCGAAAACTACTTTTCTATCGAGCGACCCTGGAACTTCGACCCAGAAGCTCGCGAACTCCACCTCGAAGCGGAATCACTTGGAGTAACTCTTCATGGCTTTATCGATCGACTCGATCGCTATACGACGAGTACAGGCGAAGAGCGCTGGGTAATTAGTGACTACAAAACTGGCAAGGTTCATCAGCCTCGATTTGCCGATGACGCTTTTTTCCAACTTAAGGTCTATGCCGTTCTTCTGAAACTGGTCGAAGGCGTGACTGCTCACAAGCTTCGACTTCTCTATGTCAGCGCGCAGCAACCAGATGCGGTTCAAGAGCTGCTCGTCGACGACGCCATCTTGGAATCGACGCAACGAAAGATGGTGCAGATTTGGAACGAGATGAAAGCGTCAGAAGCCGAGGACATGTGGGAGGCGAAGCAGGGACCACTGTGCAACTGGTGTCACTTCAAACCTCAATGCCCTGCGTTCACTTCGTCGAAGAGGTGAATCTACGACTGAATATCGAATGAGTAGCGAAGCGCTTGGTCGAGCTCACGGCGCTTGATCACCCCGAGGCGTCCAAGCGGGACAGTGTCAACACTGTCTTTTGGAATACTCAAGAGCGTGTCACAGTTGATGACACAAGCATCGAGAACGCCTTCGAGTTCGCCGAGCTCGACTTCTGATCGAATCGATCGAATAGTACGAGTCACTGGCGCGCAGGTCAATGAGTTCAGGACTTCAATGGCGGCATCTCTCGAGATGACACACACCGGACGTCGACCAAACTCCGCTCCAAGGTCAGCCCAGATAATGTCGCCTCGACTCACCACTCGTTGAGTGTCGCTTGCGTCATTTCCAATCCGACCTTCGCCATTCGACGGTCTTGTGGCTGGCGCCGGTAGGCCTCTTGTAACTCTTGGTCCGCTTTCGCCACTACCTCCGCATCGATCAGTGCCTTTGTTGCTCGACGGATGAGTTCGGAACGGTTGATTGAGAGAGCATGGGCGAGCGCATCAAGCTGGGCGACTAACCCATCATCTAACTGCACCAGTACTTCTTTTCGAGCCATAACCATATGGTATCACCTATGCTTTTTAGATATGGAACACTGCACAACGGTCGCTTCACCTTCACCCTTGGCACGATCAAGAAACGAACACAACCACCTGCAAGGATCTCTTGCGTGAAGAGACTCTCCGCTCGATACCCCCTCTTCCTTGTTTCTGTCATCTTTGTGGCGGCAGGGTGTTCGAGCACGCCGAGCTCATCGACTCCCTCCACGATGGAGCCGTCAACGACAACGTCGACGACAACGTCGACGACACTTCCACCTACCACTACCGCACCGCCGAGTGGGCTCGCACCAGCTGATGCATTTGGAACACAACTCTCTCCATGTACCTATGGCCTCTACAACAATCAAGACGCCTTTCCTGACCCTCGCTGTACTCCAGGGGCGACGAACCCAGCCGTCACCCAAGCCACCATCGATTCAACCATCTGTGTCTCGGGCTATACCTCGAGCATTCGCCCTTCGTCGTCGGTGACGTATCCCGAAAAGCGAGCATCAATGACGGCCTATGGACAGAGTGGGTCCACCAGTGCATTTGAGTATGACCACTTGGTCTCACTGGAGGTTGGCGGCGCTGCGAACGCCGCGGCGAATCTCTTTCCTGAACCGTTACTTGGCCCGTATGGGGCACGAGTCAAGGACAGACTTGAAAACCGGCTCCACTCATTGATCTGTTCAAAAACAATTCCACTCGCGCAAGCCCAAACAGAAGAAGCCACCAACTGGATCGCTGCCTACAACAAATACGTCGGACCACTTCCCTAACGACAGACCTTCTAGGTGTGTGTTCGTCACTTTTTGCCATTCTCCGCACTACTCTTAGCCCTGCACGGAGGGGACAAGGGCAACTATGAAGATTATGACGCGAAGCATTGGGGTGTTGCTCTCACTCATGATGAGTCTGGCAATGGTGGTTGTTGTACCTCTCAGTGCGAGTGCCGCAAGCTCTTCGGCCTCTTTTCATGCCCACGGTTCTGTCGGTGAGGCCTACGTCATCGGCGTACACCCGGGCGACACCATGGTCTTGAGCAACGGATCTGGCAACAAGGTTGGTGCAGGCGTCGCCGATAACCTCGGGAGCCTTGTCATCCGCAACGTCGCACCAGGCTCTGGCTATGTCTTTCGAGACGTCACTTCAAAGCAGTCATCATCACCGTTTACTGTTTTGGCCCCTGGATCTATTCCTCCTAAGAGCCTCTACAACCAAACTCTTCACGTCGGATTGAACTACGTCACCATGCGCGATGGTGTCCAGCTCGCAATGACTGTACGTCTTCCTTTGGGCAAGACCTCACTCTCCCAAGGGCCATTCCCTACGGTGATGGAGTACTCGGGCTACAACACCGCTGCTCCTCATAGCTTGATGAATGTTCTCTTGAGTGGTGGCGACTCAAAAGACCCCTTGTTGCCGAGTTCCTCAACTGTCATTGGCGCTGTCGTCGCACCACTCTTGGGATTTGCATCGGTGAGTGTGCAGATTCGAGGAACAGGATGTTCGGGCGGTGCATTCGATCTCTTCGGGTATCCCACCGACTATGACGGCTACGACGCAATTCAAACCATCGGCGGCCAGTCGTGGGCCCTTCACCACAAAGTAGCCATGGTCGGCATTAGTTACTCAGGTATCTCACAGTTTGAAGTTGCTGGGACGAACCCACCTGACTTGGCCGCCATCACGCCACTGAGCCCAACCGATGACCTGTTCTCGACGGGATATCCGGGTGGGATCTACAACAACGGCTTTGCCAAGAGTTGGATCGCCGAGCGAATCAGCGACGCCAAGCCAGCCACTGCTGCGGGCGGGGGCCAACCATGGGCAGCCGCCGAGATCCAAGCCGAGGCCCAGCGAGGGCAGAGTTCATGTTTGAACAATCAGGTACTGCACGGCCAAAGCGAGGCGTTGTCGAGTGTGGTGGGGCCGGGACTCTCTCGAAACCCCGCCCTCTTCGATCGACGATCTCCCGTGAAATGGGCGTCGAAAGTTACCGTCCCAGTCTTTTTAGTCGGCGCCCTTCAAGACGAACAGACCGGTCCACAATGGCCTGCTCTGATCGCCGCGCTCAATAAAAACCCCAACGCCTTTGCCACCATGCTCAATGGTGGCCACATTGACTCATTGGGCCCTGGCACGATTACTCGTTGGTTGGAGTTCTTAGACATCTATCTCAAAGAGCAAGTTCCCAAACCTTCGCCCACCCTGACTGCGTTGGCCCCGACGCTCTATTCAAGCTTTACCGATGGGGCCAAGGTCATGCCTATTCCCCCTATTCGCTTTACCGGGGCCAAGAATGTCAAGGAAGCCCAAGCCGACTTTGTCGCCCAAAATCCCAAGGTGCGAGTGTTCTTTGACTATGGCGGTACCGATCTCGGACCGGGATCTCTCCAGCCAAGTTACGAAGCAGCTTTCACCTCATGGCCGCCGAAGGGAACACTCCTTCACTACTACTTGGCACCCAAGGGATCGTTGAGTTCAACAAAGCCAACGTCGACGACCACCAACACATTCCACCCAGACCCTGCGGTGCGGCCGGCAACGACTCTGTCGAGTTCAGATAATGCGTGGGCTGCCCAACCTCCCTTTAACTGGACACCCGTACCCTCTACAAATGGCCTGGCCTACCAAAGCCAAGTCCTCACCAAGGACATCACCATTGTTGGACCGGCCAGTCTCGACCTGAAACTCTCGTCGACGGCCAAAGCCACTGAGCTACAAGTTTCGGTCACCGAAGTTCGCCCAACAACAAACCAGGAAGAGTACGTCACCTCTGGATTCTTAAACACGTCGAATCGCACCTTGCTACCGAGCTCTACTCCACTGTGGCCACAACCGACGTACCTGAAACAAGACCTTCGGGCTTTGCCCGCGGGCAAGCCCGTGATGGTCCGAGTTCCAGTGAACCCAATCGCCCACACCTTCCGAGCGGGAACAGCACTTCGAATCGTGATCTCAGCTCCGGGAGGAGACCGACCGTCGTGGGCCTTTGCCAGAACAGCGACCAATGGTTCTGTCACCAATACCGTCACCTTGGGTGGAGTCATACCGTCTCAGTTCGTCATCAATAAGGTGTCGAACGTCACTGTCATGGCGTTACCGACCTGTGGCTCACTTCGTGGTGAACCGTGTCGGGTCTATCAAACACTTGGGAACCAGTAACACGCTTTGGGTATCGCTGAGCGATTCAGTGTGAAGGTTTTTGAGCGACACCAAGAGTGAAGTAACTCCAGGGCTTTGGACCTTTGCCGTAGCGCTGGGTCGACGAGGTGATCTCGAAGCCCGCTGCGCTCACCAATGCCAAGGGGTCACGAGTCAACTCACATCCATCGGCAAGAACTCGCTCAAAGGGATCAAGTCGCTGCTGCCACGTTGCAACTTTTTCATCAGGAGCGATGCCGTGTTCGAGAAAGTGAAACGAACCACCGGGTCGAAGTACTCGAGAGATTTCACGAAGTGCTTGGCCCGGGTTGGGAACCGTGCAAAGTGTGAATGTACACAGGGCACTGTCGCAACTCTCGTCACCCAGTGGGATCGCTTGGCCATCGAGACCGATGTGCTCGATGGGCGTCGACGACGCAGCCACACGTTTGGCCGCAAGCTTCTTCGCCAGTGCTGCAGGCTCAACGGCATAGACGATGTCAACGGCGGGGGGATAAAAGGGGACGTTCAGCCCAGAACCAAAGCCAATCTCAACGACAGAACCGCTCAGTCCAGAATTCACCTCAACTCGCCACCGCTCAAGTCCGGCATTGCCACACGCACACATGACAAGCCGAGGAACAATTTGTTCGTTATAAAAACCCATACAGAATCCTCTAGGCCAACTTGGTAAACATACGTTGGACTTCATCGACTGAGTAACCAGATGCCTTTGCACCTTTGGGATTCTCGATGCAGTAAACCAATCCACTGGCGACTAATCGAAATCCGACTTGCTCTAATGCTTTTGTCGCAGCGCTCAACTGGGTGACGACGTCTCGGCACTCTCGGCCCTCGGCCAGCATTGCCTCCACCCCGCGCACTTGGCCTTCGACTCGACGGAGCCGAGTTCTTAACTCTTCAACAACGTCTTCTGGGATTTCCATCGCATCCTCGTTTTCTTTAGGACTCTCTCGTTCAAACACTATACCTTGGGGGGTATAGTGATTGAGGCAGTTACTCAGTGCAGCCATGAGAGAGGGATCGTTATGAATAGTGAAGATTGGAATCAACGCTACGACGGTGACGAGCTCATTTGGACTGCCACGCCCAATCAGTTCCTCGTGAGCGAAGTAGAGGGGCTTCAGCGGGGATCCGTTCTCGATGTTGCGTGTGGCGAAGGACGCAATGCAGTCTGGCTCGCACTCCAAGGATGGGAAGCCACTGGTGTTGACTTCTCCTCAGTGGCTCTCGAAAAAGCTGCCAAACTGGCAGCGCACAACAACGTCACCGCCTCTTGGATTGAAGCTGACATCACCACATGGGCACCAGTGACCTCCTCGTTTGATCTCATTGTGCTTGCCTACGTTCATCTCCCCTCCGAGGCTCGAGGCAAATTACACAGAACCTTTGCCGACGGCCTTGCCCCAGGAGGCACGTTGCTCATCATCGCTCACTCGCTCGAGAACCTCACGAACGGTTTCGGTGGCCCACCATCTGCTGACGTTCTTTTTTCACCCGATGACGTCATTAGCGACCTCTCAGGCTTGGGACTCACCGTTGAGAAAGCCGAACTCGTCACCAGAACCGTACAAAGCGATGATGGCGAGAAACACGCACTCGATACGCTCGTCCGGGCACGTCGGCCGCTTTCACTCTAAGAAAAACAACGAGCGAGGAAGGCGTCCAACCGCTCTTTGTTCCGAGCAACATTCAGATGCCCATGTTCATCTTTTTCAATTTCTAAGAGTGGACAAAATATGTCACGATCGCCACAGAAGAAGTGAGGTGACCCCATCACGCCCCTGCGTTGTCCTTCGTGCCAATCAACAAGGACTCGTTCATTGTCGAGTCGAGCGTCAGGATCAAGATCAAAACGCCGAGCGAGATGTACCAAGACTTGATCATCAGAGATATCTCTTCCTTCTTCAAAAAACATGGTGCGCAATTCGATACTGATAGCTTCTCCTTGGACCAGATCATCTTCGTAAGCGGCAGCAACCAGCGCGAGTGCGGGAAGTGTTGACGTGGGGAAGGATTCAATTTGAAAGCCCCGGAAGAGATCTTGGGCGACTTGGTCCCGCAACTCATCAACATGTGTCTTTGTGGTCGTCGGATCAAGGCCTTGGCCGTTCACTAACTCAAGAGGCCACGACCGAATAAGAAGTGGCTGTGGCGATTCTGCACCTTTGCGTTCAGCCAATGCCGCAATGACACCCACGTAGGCGAACGGACACCAAATGTCTGCGTAGATCTCAAGCTTGCTCATTGGAATACTTCCATCTCTCTTAGCGTACCCTCTGTTTCTGATACCCTAGGGGGTATGTGTAGACAAGTGATATGCAAGAAATGTTCGAAGCCCACCTGGAAAGGATGCGGCCAGCACGTCGACCAAGTGATGGGTGACGTGCCTGTCGCTGAACGCTGCCACTGTGCGAGCACGCCTACCGGTAAAAAGAAGCGATTCTGGGCTTCAAGATAATTTGTGTACTGGTTTAGTTCGTTGGATTCGTTATGTGGAGCGTAAATGTTGATTCAACCGGTGAGCCCACAACGCCAGAACGAGAGCCAGTGAACAGACCAGTTCCTTTGACTGCTCCATAGCGGCCAGTCCCCCCAAGTACATTGAGTGGCGCAGAAAACGAGGTAGTGCCATTAGCGCCAGGTACGGCACGTCCACTCATGCGCACACCAATCGTCGACCCATCAGGCCAGGTGTAGGTCACAAAGCCAAAAAATGGGCCCGCTCCATTGGTATAGGCAACATTGCCGAGTATTTCAACACCGATCGACTCGCCGTAATTTGTGGAAGTTCCCACAAGTTGGTTCCATCCATACTGTGTCGCCGTACCAACAGAGTGAAGGTTCTTACTTGCTGAGCTCAAGGGAGCCTTGAGTTGCAGCGTCATGACAGGTCCACCAGTCGTGGTGGTTGTCGATGTCGTGGATGAGGCACTCGTTGAAGAACTCCCACACGCTGAGAGCCCCAACGCTGCGATAACCAACGAACTAGTAAGTAGTGAACGCATGGCTTTTTTATTCATAGAACGACTCTACTTGAGGTAGCCATCACCCCACCACATCAAAAACGTGAACTACTTCTTCAACTGGAGCGCTCGAGAGAGTGAGTACACAAGAGTAAGAGGGACACCAAGAACGATGACCCACCATGAAGCCATCACAAGACTCACCAGCGCTGCGATCCCAAGAGTCACCACTGTTCCGACAGCGAGAACCCAGTCATCACCAATGAGAAAATCGAATACTGCGTCATAGACACGAACCATCCAGGAGCGTTGTTGCGTCATGCGCGCACGACCGTCTTTGAGCGGAGCCAGAGTACCGAGAGACCAGTCATGAGCAGCACCCACGCAAGAATGCCGAGCAAGGCAAAATCGCCACCAGGCCAGTGCGCTCCCACGCCTTCCCCGGCCCAAAATGTTCCAAATGACGTGAGCAAGACGCCCACCCCCATCTTGAGAGAGTTCTCTGGGACACGCGACAGTGGCCGATGCACAAAGAGCCCCACAATGACGACAAGCACCGCCGCTGCAAGTGCTCCTAACGCAGCAAGCCCCACTCGATGTTGCGTCGCTCCAAAGGTGACGACAATGAAGGCAACTTCGAGACCCTCTAAGAGCACACCTTTGAATGCGACGGTAAAGCCCTTCCCGTCAATGTTCTTTCCAGGAGCGACGTCACCGAGTGCTGCGACCTCATCGGCGAATATTTGGTCCTCATTATGGAGAGCCTTTAAACCACTGGCCCGAAGTACTGCCTTTCTCAACCACTGCAGCCCAAAAATTAACAACAAGCCACCCACGATCAAGCGCAAGACCGGAAGTGGAAGTTTCGAAATCAGTGGACCAAACCCAATGATGATGACCCCCAAGGTCAGAAGCGCCGTCGCTGTGGCGCTGAAGGCCGTCTTCCAACCCTTCGTGATTCCCACAGCTAAGACAATGGTGAGCGCCTCGACCATCTCCACCAAGCTGGCGGCAAACGTTGCCACGACGAGAAAGAAGTCACGCATACTGCGTAGTCTTTCACGCCCTCAAGAAGTAATTATGGAACGCCGCTATGCGCTGAGTTCGGTGCCAGCGCCCAAGTAACTCTCGAGCACTTCTGGTCCTGCATCTGCGGCCGCACCTGACCAGGTCACTGCACCTCGGCCCAAAATCACGCAACGATCGGCCAAGCTCAAGGCTCGGTGAACAAATTGCTCGATCAAGACGATGGTGATTCCTTGTTGACGTGCCGCGTCGAGGCTTTGGAACACTGATTCAGTGACAATGGGGGCGAGACCCAGTGACATCTCGTCCGCGATAATCAACTTTGGTGGCACCGCCAAGACTCGGCCTAACGCCAGCATTTGTTGTTCACCACCCGAAAGACTCCCCGCTCGCTGATGGCGCCGTTCACCGAGAATCGGGAACATGTCGATTGCACGCTCTATGGCTGGGCCCCGCTCCGCTCGACGCTCTTGGGCCACTGCCATTCGAAGGTTTTCAATGACGCTGAGCCCCGGGAAGATTCCACGCCCTTCTGGAATATAGGAGAGGCCAGCTCGCCGGATCTGGTGAGCAAGTTTCCCCGTGATGTCGGCCCCATCGAACTCAACGCTGCCGCTCGACGAGGGCACAAGTCCAGAGATGGCTCTCGCCAAGGTGCTTTTTCCCGCTCCATTGGCCCCGAGAATCGCGACGACCTCGCCCGCATCTGCAGTAAGCGACACGTCAAAAATTGCTTGGGCCGGTCCATAACTTACGGAGAGGTTCTTGACCGAAAGAAGCGATGCCATTAGTCAGCCGCCGTTTCGCTCACCGCATCGTCACCGAGGTAGGCAGCGCGCACGATGTCACTTGATCGGATCTCGTCGGGGGTGCCGCTGGCAATCAACTGACCAAAGTCAAGCACGTAGATCTTTTTCGATATGGCCAGCACCGTTGCGACATCGTGTTCCACCAGCAGCAACGACAGATCGCGTTCTGCCTCAGTGACAACCTTGACGAGTGCTCGAGCAAGTGCTTCAGACTCGTTCACATCCAATCCTGATAATGGTTCATCGAGGAGCAGCACGTCTGGCGCGCACGCCAATGCTCGAGCGACTTCAACGAGTCGAGTCGACCCAAGAGGGAGCGCCGTGACCGGCATACTTGCCAGACGCTCAATCTCGAGGAGTTCAATAATTGCATCGACGGCTTCGGTCTCTGATGCAGGTGGCTTCATGATTGACCGAGGTCCCACCATGTCGCTCCAAAGCCGGCGTCGCTCAAAGCGAACACGATGCGCCAAGACAATGTGTTCTCGTACCGTCAATCCGGTAAAAAGTTCTGGCTGTTGGAAGGTCCTTGCCATCCCGAGGCGAGCACGCTTTTGGGGCTTGGTTCTGGTGACGTCGCGACCATTGAGCATCACCGATCCACCTTCTGGCCGTGTTAAGCCAGAGAGGCAGCCAAACAGCGTCGACTTCCCGGCACCATTGGGTCCAACCAATCCAACGATGCTTCGCTTGGGAACTTCAATGCTGACATCATTCAGCGCCACGAGCCCACCAAATCGCTTGGTAATGCTCCGTCCAACTAAGACCTGGTCGTCGGCGCTCACGTGGCCTCTCCCTGCGGAGACGTCAACGCGAGTTCTTTCTTGTCACTTCGTTTTTTCGCTTGCTTCAATAAGATCCGGCGGAATTTTTCGCCGTTCTGTTCAACAGTTCCTTGTGGGAACTTCGCCACTCCGATTGCTCCAAGACCAAACAAGATGACAGGGATCTGGCTCCAGGCTGTCGGCAAATAGGTGGTCACGAGCTGAGGGAAGACCAGGAAGGTAATACCAGCGACAAGTGCGGCAATCGACGATCGGATACCAATGGAAACAACGACCGCCAGCCAGACAACACCAAGGAACGTTGAGTAGTTCACTGGCTGCGCTGCCGTCTGGGCTACTACCAACATGCCACCACCAATACCAGCCAACAGGGCTGCCAAACCAGCAACAACAATCTTCATCTGTACGACGCTGATTCCAAGTGTTCGAGCACCTGGTTCACTTGATCGAACCGCGTCAAGCGCCATGCCGGTTGTTGAGCGACGCAAGTTCACGACAAAGAGCGCAACGAGGATGAAGACAAATAAACACACATAGGCGAAGGCTCGATCAGAAGTGGCAAAACTTGGACGAAGTACGTTGACCCCGAGACCACCGTTAGAGAATCGTCCCTGGGTAAAATACAGACTCTCCATAAGGAGGGCGAAGGTGAGCGTAATTAACGCCACGTAGAGTCCACCGAGCCTGATCGTCAAGAATCCAACCAAGAGGCCCACCGGCAAGGCAATCAGACCTCCGGCCAACACGGCGAGGAGCACTGGCCAGTGATAATCCGTCGCCAACTGTGCGGTCCAAAGTCCACCAATCCCAGCAAACGTGATCTGGCAGAGCCAGATCATCCCTCCTTCGCCAGTGACCAGCGTGATCGCTAAGAACACAATCCCAAGTGCATAGGCCTGAACTAAGAGGGTCAACCACACACCGGACATCAAGAATGGAAGCACCATTGCGATGATCGCCACCACGATTGGTCCTGAATAGCGCGCGATGAAGCCCATCGATGCGTCGAGTACCGCTGCCTCAGAACTCTCCAACACACCTTGTCCGTGTGGCTCGATCGCAGCGTCGAGCGCACTCCCGACTTTTGTCGAGTCGGAGAGGTCTCTGCGCAAGATGAGGTTGTACACCAAGAAGATGGCGATAAACAGAAAGGGGACGGCGGTGATCATCCGTGACGTCCACACGCTTGAGCTCGGGAGGTAGTACTGAATCAGCGAGGTGGCAATCCCCATCGCAAAGCTGACCATGACCGCGATCGGGATGCTCCGGAGGCGTGCGGCAACGACTGCAGCAAACGCTGCGGCCACTAACAAGGTGAAATGTTGTGAATCAAGACCAATGATCGGCGCCGCAAGAATACCGGCGAGTCCAGCAAAAAATGTGCTGACCGCCCAGACGCCAACCGAGACCCGAACTGGATTTGTCCCAGAAAGGCTCGTCATTGCCGGGGAGTCGACCATGGCACGAACTCGCAGACCTACTTCAGTGAAGCGGAGAACGAGGCCACCAACGACGACGGTGAGGATCACGCTGATGTAGACGATGACTTGGTCCATGGTGATCGGTACACCAGCGACCATGAAGACGTGCACCGGTTGAGGTGCGAGACCGGGAGCGACGAGGATCGAGATATTGCCAAAGAGTGTGGTGGCGACAGCGGGAAGTGCCACACTCAGGCCAAGGGTCGCAACAACCTTGACAAGGGACGACGAGAGGCGAAGAAAACGAAAGAGCGCGAAGTACAGAAGTATCCCAAGCGCGGGAGCTGCAACAACCAATGACAGCACCGCTGAGACAGTGATCCCCATGTTGTGCTGAATGTTGAGGAAGTAATAAAGCCGTGCGATGAAAAACGCGATCGACCCAAAAGCGAAGTTCAAGATTCCCGAAGACTCGTAGGTAACGACCAATCCCGAAGAAGAGATGGCATAGATCCCACCGAGCACTAGCCCAGCGATGATGTATTGAACCACTGATCCCCCCGCTCTCTTCCTTGTTTTAATTTGGCCCAACTCGGTAGGAGGAAATCTAGTGGGATTGGCTGACTCACGCACATCGATCAGCCATGTCACCCTCAGCCGAGGAGCCCTATCGACAAAATAATGAGACCAAATCCGACCAGTCAACCAACGCAGTGACTGGTCGCCGGTGACCACAACTGCACGGAAATTTCCCGATTCCCCAGTAAATGGGCACTTCGCAACAAATTTTGACTCTCATGCTTCTGAGTCAGTACTGTTCTCCCAGCAGATCACTCACATTGCAACGTGACCAACCAATAGGGGGAAAAATGAAAAGTCCGCGTATCATGCTCGGGACGTCACTCGTCGCCGTAGCAATCTTGGGGGCAGCATGCTCCTCAGGAAGTAGCTCGACTAGTTCGACGACGACTGCGCCACCATCAACGACCGCTGGAAGCGGAGCTGCTGCTGGCGCTCCAATTAAAATCGCCCTGATCACGTCGCTGACCGGTCAGGCAGGTCCACAGTTCTCTCAGTCTCCTCAGGGTTTCAACGCTGCGATCGGTGTCATTAACGCTGCAGGTGGAGCAAACGGCCACAAGATCATCGGTACTGTCTACGACGACAAGACCGACCCAGGTGGCGTCGTGACACAAGTTCAAAAAGCAATCTCTGACGGAAACGTTGGCATTGTCTCTGACTCTGCACTGATGTTCCTCGCAGCGAAATACCCAATGCAAGCCGGAATCCCGGTGACGGGTGGTTCGTTTGATGGATTCGAGTGGGGAACCCCAGGTTACGAAAACATGTTTGCTTCTGACACGGGATCTGTAAACCCCACGAACCCACCATCAACTGGTCTTGGAACCTTCATGAAATCTCATGGCGGTACCGTGGCTGGAGCCTGGGGCTACAGCATCTCGCCTTCGTCTCTTCAAGCAGCGAACAACGCTATTTGGTCCGCAGAGGCAGCTGGCTTGAAGAAGGGTGTTCTTGACACCGCAGTTCCATTTGGAAGTGTCGACTTCACGTCAGCAGCGTTGGCAGCAAAGACAGCGGGCGTGAATGCCGTCGAAGGAACCATGGACGTGAACTCTGGCGTCGCCCTGACGGTGGCACTCAAGCAAGCGGGCGTCAACGTCAAAGTCAATGTCTTCCCTGCTGGATATGATCCTTCGATCATCAAGACCCCATCGTGGAGTTCTCTCCAAGGCGCATACTTTGGGACCCAGTTCCGTCCTGTGACCTTGCCAAACGATGGCACCAAAGCCATCTCGGCTGCGTTGCTCAAGTACGCAAACCGTCCAGTGAGCCAGTTCCCAACATTTGCAATCTACGAGTCCTACCTCGGCATGGAACTGATGGCCAAGGGAATTGAATTAGCTGGTGATACGCCAACGTCAGCAGGCATTATCAAGAACCTGCGTCAATACTCGGGCTGGACTGGTTATGGCTTGCTGAACTACAACATTGACTACGCCACAACCTTCGGCAAGGGACCAAACCCAAGTTGCTCTTGGTACCTCAAAGCAGAAACGAATGGCTTCGTCAATGTCAGTGACAAGGCATTTTGTGGAACCGCAATTTCAGGGAAGTCTGGACAAACAGCTCCCTAGGAACATATTCAATCTCTCTTGAGAGAGTGAGAATAAGAACGAGGTCTCTTGTGCGGAGGCGGTGAAAACCGCCTTCGCCGAGAGGCCTTCTTCTTTGGCGGAGAGGGTGGGATTTGAACCCACGGACCGGGTTTCCCCAGTCAAGTCATTAGCAGTGACTCCGATTCGGCCGCTCTCGCACCTCTCCGTGAAGCCGAACCCAAGAGTTCGACAGCGCCCTTCACGCTACCCGATCTCACGGAGGGTGCTCCCCGAGTATCACCCAAGGGTTAGTCCCGTGCTTGGTCTGGTGGAATCCAAGATGGCAGGCGCTTTTCCATGAAGGCGGCCATCCCTTCTCGAGGTTCCTCGGAGACGCTGAGTGAGGCAAACATTGTTTGGTAATCAATCAGTCCATAGCGTTCGTTCATCATCCGCTTGACGTGAGCTCGGGCCATGGGTGCGGTGCGGAGAACTTGGCGAACAGCCGTTCTCGCTTCACCGTGGAGATCCTCGTGAGCTACCACTCTTGAGATCAGTCCAATGCGCTGAGCTTCGAGAGCATCGAAGGATCTTGCGGTGAGAAGCAGGTCGCGCGCTACTGCCATGCCAACGTACACGGGAAGTGCTGCGGCATACGTCGCATCAGGAATTCCACGAAGAAGTTCAGGAACTCGGAACGTAGCGCGCTCCGAGGCCACGCAGACGTCCGCCATCATGGCAATGAGGAGTCCCCCTGCTTGGCAGATCCCATTCACGGCTGCAATCACAGGGGCACGGGACTCTCGTATCGGGGTGAAGGGGAGCATGTCAGCTCCGAGGCCTGGAGGTACGGGCTCGTCACCTTCTTCTTGACGACCGCCAAGGTCACCCCCCGGAGCGAAGACGTCGCCGGTGCCGGTGATGATCAACGCTGCGAGTTCTGGTGTCTCATTAACCAAGGCCACAGCTCGCCGAATCCCAAAGTACATCGCAGGGGTAAGCGCGTTGCGGGCAGAGGGTCGATCAATAATGCACCAGGCGGTGGAGCCTTCGCGTTCAAAACGAAGGTTCTTGGTCCCAAGGAAGTCATCCATTTCCGAAGGATACCAATGAAAGCAAATTGGGATCAGGCTCTGTCCAAGAGCCAACGATCAGCGCTTCCACGTTGCTAGAAAAGGTGCTCGGAATCTATTCATGTGACTAGGCAATAATAGGGAGCCATGGTGTTCGCGAAGAGGATTCGATCTCCACGTCTCGCTCCTCTTGCGGCTGGTGTTCTTCTCATTGGAGTACTCGTCATCAGCATGGTTATTGTTGATGTTCTTCAACCCACCCAGAATGTCTCAATTTCGTCTTCAAGCTCAACCACCATTGCCCACCCCTCCGGCCGGCCCCTTCGCATCCTCGTCGTCGGAGACTCCATGGCAGCAACTTTGGCCGTTGGACTTCAATCCTCTGCTTCACAGGCCAATGTCGTGGTCATCAATGAGGGCCATCCAGGTTGTTCAGCAACAGTGACAAGTGATATCTGGAGTTACGGTGTGGTGGTCACTCCGCCTCAAGCCCCCTGCTCCCCAAGCCAAGCAACCCTTTTGAATTCGTGGCACAACAACCTTCAAAAATTTAAACCTGACGTTGTGCTCTATCTCGCTCGAAGTGAGATCTTTGATCAACGTCGCAACGGCGAATGGCACTTCTTGGGTGAGCCTGCGTTTAATGCGTATGCCGCGGCAAGTCTCAAAAAAGCTGTTGCCTCTCTGAGTTCCTCTGGCGCCCACGTCATCCTTCTTGAACCACCCGCCACACAAGTCGCTGGGACGTCTGGGAACTTGCCCGAAGACAACACTGATCGGATTCGAATCGACGACAAGATTCTCAAGGCCGTAGCAGCTAGCTCCAAAGGAAAAGCGAGCGTGCTGTCCTTCGGATCTCTTCTGACACCTCATCTCATCTACACCTCAAGCATTCATGGGGTAAAAGTTCGCTGTAGCGATGGAGTCCACTTCACCAAGGCAGGTGGCCAAGAAGTTGCAGGCGTGATTTTTGCCAAGAGTTGGGCCGTGGGCCAAGTACGCCAACAGGCATCCCCAGCCCCGCTCTTCATCCCGCCGGCATTCTCTTCAACTACTCCTGAGTGGTACAGCCAGAGCGAACTGGGGTGTCAGTGAGTACCTCCTCTCTATCGAACTCTCAAGAAGAGCTTCAGGATCCCGACTCTTCTTCCATCGGCGAGTCGATTTCATATCGAGCAGGCCTCGACGGCATCCGAGCGTTCGCGGTACTTGCTGTGCTCTGTTATCACGGCGGCGTCTCCTGGGTCCCCGGGGGGTTTCTTGGCGTCGATGTCTTCTTCGTCTTGTCAGGATTTCTGATCACCACCTTGCTCCTCAAGGAACTTCGAAGCAGAGAAACTATTGGATTGGTGGCCTTTTGGGCCCGCAGAGCCCGACGCCTCTTGCCCGCCTTGTTTCTGGTGTTGATCTTTTGTGCGATCTTTGTTTTGTTCTTCACCACCCCAGGGACGTATCCCTCCTTTGGGGCTGATGCGCTCTCCAGCCTTTTGTACGTTGCCAACTGGCACTTTATTTTCCAGGGCTCGAACTACTTTGCTTTGGGCGCCGCACCCTCGCTCTTGGAACACACCTGGAGTCTGGCTATTGAAGAGCAGTTCTACGTGCTCTGGCCGTTAATTCTTCTTGGTCTCTTTCGAATCGGTGCACGCACAAAAATACTGTTTGGCGTCTGCCTCGTCGGGGCACTCGCCTCTACCGCGTGGATGGCCTGGCTTTTCCACCATGGAGCTTCCCTATCCCGGCTTTACTACGGGACCGATACCCACGCTGAATGCATTCTCATTGGGGCAGCACTGGCTCTTGCGTTCCTCGCCTTGAACCGGCAACCACTCTCTCGTCGCTGGCAACAAGTTCTCGGTGGAGCGGGATGGATTGGACTTGGTCTCATTGGATTTCTGATGTGGCACACCACGTTCTCTGATTCGTTCCTTTACCAAGGTGAATTTCTTTTGCTCGCACTTTCGGCCGCTGCTCTCACCCTTTGTGCCAGCGTGTGTGCACGAAGTGTTCTGACACGTCTGTTAAGTCTTGGGATCCTCGTGTTTCTCGGGAGAATCTCTTACGGGCTGTACCTCTGGCACTTTCCTCTCTTCCAGTGGCTCTCGGCGTCGAGAGTTCATCTTTCTGGTTGGCCTCTCCTTGGGGTGAGAATTGGCGTGACCTTGGTCGTCGCTATCTGCTCGTTCTTCTTTGTGGAGCGACCAATTCGCCACTCATTGATCCTCTCGAAGAAGACGGCCTCCAAAGATCGCGCACACTCTCTCGAAGAAACACCCATGCCTCACTAGTTCCAACGAGTACGTCAATCACGTGTGGCTCTCACTCTATGAATCTTGCGAGAAGCAGCAGTTCATCTCTCTCACATGGCTCTCTTCAACGAAGGACCTTTGCAGCCACCGGAACTTCTGACTTCCTCTTTACAAAGGCCTACCAGCCTGGACTGTGCGGTGACGTGCGCCACAGCGCCGTTCAAAAATTATCGAACGAGTGCACTACCAGCCGACGCGAAAAGACAGACACTGATGAACGCAGAGACCAAGACGAGATACCACGCTCGGCGGGGCTCACCCCGACGAGTCTCGAACACGACCAGGCAGTCAGCAAGGAAACTCAATGACGCCAACGTGACGACAAGAACTCCAACGGTCGGAATCATAAAGACGATGGACAGCGTTGCCCCCGCCAGCATCACCACGCCAAGAAAGAGAGATGCATCTTTGCCTACCCGTTGTGGAAAACCACGGACCTGATTACGAAGGTCCGCTTCGTAGTCAGGAATCGTATTGATGAAATGTGCCCCAAGTCCTAGGAGCGCAGCTGCAATCACAGCTTGAGAGCGTGGCCACGGATGTCCATGGAGGCCAAGCGTGACGAACACGGGGAGGAGGCCGAACGATATGGCGTAAGGAAGTGGGCTCCACCATTGGGTTTTCCCGATTCGGTTATACGCCCAGGCAGATCCAATCGCAATGAAATGGACGAGCGCAGCTCTCCAGCCTGAACAGAGTGAAAGCGGTACGCAGAGGACAAGAGCAAGAATCGCGCATCGGGCAACGGTTTGGCGTTGAACAATCTCGCTGACTATAGGTTTCTCGACGCGGTCAGCCCGACGATCTCGAGCCGCATCAAACCAATCGTTACTCCACCCCACTGACAACTGCCCGCTCAGGACTGCCAACGCCACAAAAACTGTCCCCCATCCACGACCAACTTCATAGGCAAGGAGTGAGGTGATTGCCGTCACCGCCAGTGTGGGTGGAAAGTGGCTTGCCGCAAGGAGGCCAACAAAGGTGCGGCGCGAGGTTGCGAGGGTCATCGACTTCACCACATCTCGTCACTACACAGAGCCGATATTTTCACTCCCTTCAGTGTTTCATGAGGTTCGCCCCTCCCGCTTCACTACTGGCAACCCATAGATTTTCTGGCGTTTTCCTCGAGAAAACTCTGCATAGAATTCGGCGTAGATTGTTCCTCATGGACACCACAACCCTTGCAGACACCTTGTCAGAGCCCATTCAAACAGTTGGCTTGAGTTTCTACTTTTCACCCCAAGCCATTGAGCGAGGAAAAGCCATCGACCTTGACGTCGTAGCGCTCTACGCAGCTGGTCGAGGGGGTGTCTTGGGAGACATCGATGCAAAGGAAGTGGACGAGATCTTTTACTTCTTCAAACCAGGAATTGTTGCTGCAATGGTGGAGAAGGCCCGAGGTATTGCACCTCGAGAACAAGCTGTCGCTGCCCACATGGATTCAGCACGGGACTACGCCCACGCAACCTTTGGAGCGGTTTCTCCTTCTGTGTTAGATGCGTTCTCTTCTGCAGCGAGCGAACTCGTCAGCTCGCTCCCAACGGGCCAGTGGCCAATTGTTGATGGGTACCTCGCCCTCGACGTCCCAACTGACGCAATCTCAAAGGCCTACTACTGGTCCATCATCTTGCGCGAGCTTCGAGGTGGCGTCCATACCGATGCCGTCAAAGCCGCAGCGATCTCTGCCGCCGAAGCCTGTCAGTTCGACCGCGAAGGGGCGTTCTATCAACTCCATGGCTATGGCGACGACGACCGGGTCGAAGAGACGCCCGAGCGTCTTGAGCGACGAAAGGCCATTGAGGCCGATACGTCACAGAGGATGGCAACCCTCATTGAACGACTTGACTCGTCACAGCAGACTGCTCTTTTGGACGGCGCACGGGCGATGGTTGAAGCGGTTGCTGCTCCAGTGCCGGCTTCTTGATTTCATATCAATTCAACCAAGAGTAGGGAGTCTTCATGAATATTGAAGTATCGAAGAAGAATATTAAAGAGACCCGGACTCGCAATGAAGATGTCCCGTCACTCTCTCCAGGCCAAATTCGAGTCGCTATTGAATCCTTCGGATTGACGTCGAACAACATTACCTACGCCGTCATGGGCGACTTGATGAATTATTGGCAGTTCTTCCCAGTTCCAGAACCCGATACCGCTCTGTGGGGTCAAGTCCCAATTTGGGGATTTGCTCACGTCAGCGAGTCAACGGTCGAAGAGCTTGAAGTTGGAACAAAGATCTTTGGTTATTTTCCAATGGCGGAATCCTTTGTGATGACTCCGGGCCGTCTCGACGAAACTGGCTTCAGTGATGCGGCACTTCATCGCTCAAAACTTCCGACCGTCTACAACCGCTACGCCTACACCACGAAAGACCCTCTTTACAGTGAGGCCGGTGAGGGAACGTTGATGTTGCTGCGTCCCCTCTTCATCACCTCATTTGTCGTCGATGACTTTATTGTCGACAATAACTTTTTCGGAGCTCGAACCATGTTGATCTCGAGTGCATCCGCGAAAACTGCAATCGCGGCGGCCTTTCTGCTCGCAGAGCGAGACGACATCAAGGTCGTTGGTCTCACGTCAGAGGGGAACCTGGATTTTGTGAATGGTCTCTCTTGCTACGACGAGGTTCTCACTTACGATCACATCGAAGAGCTCAAGGGGGAAGATGTTGTCTACATTGACGTGGCCGGTCGCAGAGACGTCACGCACAAGATTCATCATCACTACGGCGACCATCTGAAGTACTCAATGATCGTGGGCGATACGCACTGGGATAACGAGGAGTTTCTCCCGGGTTCGATTCCTGGCCCACGACCAACCTTATTGTTTGCTCCCGTCCAGATCGCCAAACGGCGTACTGACTGGGGTCGAGATGCCTTCGAAGAAAAAGTTGCTGATGCCTGGCACCGGTTCTTGGGCTGGACGAATGCGTGGCTCAAGGTTGAGAGCGTCGCAGGAGCAGATGAGATCACGGCAACCTACGGTGACCTCTTAGATGGTCGTATTGATCCAAGTGTTGGACACGTCTGTCGTTTTCTCGACGCCTAAGTCCTGTCGCTTCTCTGCAGTTACGCCCATCCACCTGAGTAACCGACAAACTGTCCCGTCGTAAAACCACTTGTTCCATCCAAAAAAGCCATTGCGAACGCTGCAAACTCTTCCATCGTTCCCATTCGCTTCATCGGAACCGCAGCCTCGATCAATGCTCGGATTTTTGGATCATGAGAACCAGCAGCAGCGTGGAACTCAGGGAAGTCCATAAAGTTTGTTCCAAGCGCATTCACTTGTACCCCCTTTGAGGCAACTTCCCCGGCAACGTTTTTGACGAGCATGTTGGCCCCCGCTCGAACGGTCGAATACAGAGGTGCCTCTTTTGTTGGACGTGCCCCCGTGGCACTTGTGATGACAACAATCTGGCCTCCCTCTTGTTCCACCATCGGTGGAACAACGGCCTTAAGAAAGTTGTAGGGCGCCTCAAGACAACCACGAACGAGTTTTTGAAGATCTTCGAGGGTCGAATCGAGGAACTTTACGGGAATGATCGCTCCAGTGAACGCGACCGCTGCATCAATGTGGCCAAATCGCTCAAGAGCTGTCGCAATTAACGTCGGTCCTGCCTCTGGGCGTGCCAAGTTCGAGACGCCGTCAACTGACTCGACTTCCACTCCAAGGCTCGTGAGTTCTTGGACGAGCTCTTTCGATGGATTTCCAAGCACAAGATTATGGCCGCGAGCGGCGAATTCACGAGCCAATGCTGGCCCCACGTACCCACCAGCTTCATTGACTAACGCCACTCGCCGTGCACTCGATCCCATCTTGCTCCTTTTGGATAGTTCGATGCTGGCTACCTTGCCACGAATTCGCCTTTCTGCCAACACGGATCGAAAACTTCAGAGGAGACGACATCACAGCCAGTTTTCGTCCATGATATGGAGATGAAACTTCGAATCTTTGTAGAACCACAACAAGGGGCTAGTTACGACGACCAACTCAAGGTCGCGCAATGTGCCGAGGAAGAAGGCTTTGATGCGTTCTTCCGCTCTGATCATTTTTTGGCCATGGGAAGTGCCGAAGGTTCCCCCGGGCCCACCGAGACGTGGACCACCTTGGGAGCGATTGCCAGAGAGACTTCGACGATCAGACTCGGGACGCTCGTGACCTGTGCCACGTTCCGACTGCCTGGACCCCTTGCAATCACGGTGGCCCAAGTCGACGCCATGAGTGGAGGCCGAATAGAGCTCGGTCTCGGTGCTGGTTGGTTTGATGATGAGCATCGCGCTTATGGAATCCCGTTTCCTCCTATGAAAGAACGATTCGATCGCCTCGAAGAACAACTCAAGATTCTCACTGGCATGTGGAAGACCCCTGCGGGTCAGTTCTTCGACTTCGAAGGTACGCACTACCAACTCACCAATAGCCCCGCGTTACCAAAGCCTCTGCAGCATCCACACCCACCGATCATCATTGGGGGCGGAGGGCCGGTTCGAACGCCACAGCTCGCGGCGCTTTTTGCCGATGAGTTCAATACGCCATTCCTCCAGCCTGATGATGCGGCTCAGCAGTTTGCTCGAGTCGATCAGGCGTGCGAGCGGGTGGATCGAGATCCTGCATCGATTCAGCACACGTCAGCACTCATCGTGTGCTGCGGAGAGGATGAGGGCGCGGTGGCCACTCGAGCGAAGGCTATTGGGTGGGCCGTCGAGGACCTCAAGGCGTTTGGTGCCTGTGGCACCCCCGCTCAAGTTGCAGAGCGCATTTCTCAGTGGCGAGATGCCGGAGCGACCACTGCCTACTTGCAAGTGCTCGATATGAGCGATCTTGATCATGTCCGCCTCATCGGAAACGAAGTCGCCCCGCTTCTTTCGTAAACGCACTCTGAAAAAATACGGTTTCTTGCTCTATCTGGGAAGATTGGAATCTTTGTTGTTCGAAGATGACGCTCGTCGAAGCTGCGAAGACATCTTCTGTGCGATGAGGATCGTCACCACAGCAAAGGCCAGAGAGATTACGGCAAGAATAATGTGGACCACTCGGAATGAGAGTCCATGATTGTGGTCGTTGAGCATATTTTTGACGAGCACAGCCCACACCCAGATTGACCACACGGCCGAGACTCGAAGAACCCAGACGGATGTTCTACTCATGAGTTCAGCCTAAAACACCTCGGGGGCGTTCAACGACGATGGGTTTATCGCTTTGCCAAGCGACGCATCCTGGTGAAGAGGAAGAGGCCAATGCCAAGTCCTCCAAGAACCAGCCCCGCACTCCACATCAACTGGAGCGATCCTCCCGTATAGGCGAGTTGCGTTGCGGGAGTCGAGACCAGAACGGCGGTGACACTCTTGCTTGGTGCCGTTCCCACGGGATCGCTCGCCACCGCAAGAACGGTGTTCGAAAGAAGGCCAGCTTGCAACACCTTGGCCTTCACGCTGATCGTGGAACTCGCCCCAGGCGCAAGTGTTCCGACCGTCCAGGTCCCCGTCGTCAGATCAAAGGTTCCGGGTTCTGCGGTGCTACTGAGAAGTTGGAGTCCGTTACTGATGGCATTGTCATCAACGACAACGCTATGAGCGGCGCCGATGCCAGTGTTCGAGACGCCAAGCGTGTAGGTGACCACGTCACCAACTTTGGCCGTCGTGGGCGAAACTGACTTTGAAACAGCAAGGAAGGGTTCGGCTGCCACCGTCGTGGTGGTCGAGGCATCCACCGTTTGTGAGTTGTCGGCACTTCCAGAAACTGAGTTGACAAATGTGCCACCCCCTGGAGGAAGGGGTACTTGGAAATTGAACGTCACGGGAGAGTCTGGGGCAAGTGTTCCAATAATGCACGTGATTTCATAGCCTGAGAGTGAGCAATCACTTGGGATCACGCCAGCCAATTCAGTTGCGGTCAAATTGCTCGGCAGGGTATCAACGACCACGACATTGTTTGCGGTGCTTGGCCCAAGAGAGGTGAAGACCACTTGATAGTTGACGGGTTGGCCAGCAGAGGGCGTTGACGTCACGCTCTTGGTGATCAACAACTCGGGATCGTTAATCACGTCCACGGATGCAGTGGCGGTATTTGAGTTTACGACTACATCTGTTGGACTCAACGAGGTTGCACTGGCTGAGTCAGTTGCCGTTGTCGGCGTCATCGATGGGTCAGTTGATTCAGCCACAACAAAACCTTTGCCATCTCCTGGGTCAAGATTTTGTAACGTAATTGTGATCGAAGAGCCACCGATCACACATGAAACGACGACCGCTCCAACTGGACATGTTGGAGTAAATCCGGTGGGAATCGAATCGGTGAGGACCACATTATGGAGTGTCTGCTGGCCGCCATTGACGACGGTAAAGCCAAAGGCCACTGCCTCTCCTGCAGAGATCGTTGAGCTCTGCGAGTTGAGGGTTTTTGAAATCGTCAAGTTATTGACAGCTGCGTTGACCGTGAGTCCGGCAGTGGCGGTGTTATTCCCAAAGTTTGGATCAAAGGTGTCGGAGTTCACACTTGCGCTATTCGTAACCACTCCGCTCCCACCAGTTGGGGAGACACCAACAAAGTCAAATTGCCATCCCACGCCCACGCCAAGATTTTCTGGCACGAGACATGTATAGGTCCCGTTCGATAGAACACAGCCAGCGGGCGCTGCTATCAACGTGAGGCCTATAGGGAAGGTGTCGGTCACCACGACATTCGTCGCCTCAGACGGACCGGCATTTTCTGCCGTCAACGTCATCGTTGTTGTCCCAGGGGGTGCTCCAATCACTGAGTCTGGGGAAAATGACTTCGTGATCGAAAGATCAGCTGCTGCGTTCACCGGCGTCGAGGTGGTATTCGTTGAAAATGTTGACGACTCGCCATAGCCGTCGGTCTCGGTCACACTCCCAGTGTTCAACAGGCTTGTCCCGGCGGCGGCTGTGTTGACGGTGACTTGAAACGAGACCTGCGTCGTTTGGCCAGCTTCAAGAACTCCAGGGGTTCAGGTTGCACCCTTTGGGGTGAGCGTGAGCGTCCGAGTTGCAGCATTGTAACTACTGTTCGCCCCTCCAGACCCAGCGACGTACGTCACATTTGCTGGCAGGACATCGGTCACGGACAATGCCTGTGTGGAACTCCCGCCTTGGTTGGTGAGCGAGTACGAGTACGTCAGGACACTTCCAGGATTCACAGCGGTTCCACTCGTTGGGGAAACTGACTTCGTCGCTACGACACACGAAGGGGAGCCAAACTGGACGTCGTCGAGAAAGTTCCCAACAGTTGGGTTTCCACTTCCCGTCGGGCCTGAGGCAAAGGCAAATCGAGTAAGCGTCTGGCCTGCAGGCACGATATAGGTCCCAGTGTGCAGTACCCATCCTGAAGAAACATTGTCCGTCAGCGTCGCCTGGCGACTCCCAGTTGTTCCCGGGTCCCCGATGTCGACGTACATCGTGTCAGTCCCTTGACGAGCCCGGTGTTACAGCGACCACACAAGTTTTTGCCCGGGTGTTGTCGGAAGGTCTTGGTAGAGCGCCCCCGCAGCATCTGCGTTGAGCTCAGCAAATTGTCGTCCCTCTTTTGCGGAGACTCCCTGGAAGACTGACGCCCAAAGTTCGATGTTTTTCGTAGTTGCTGTCGTTGCCCATCCAGGCACAAGGGATTCTGGAACAATCTTGTAAGAGTTCGACGGAAGTATCGGTTCTTCAAAGGATGAGTTTGCAAGCTGCGTCGGCGCACTTGGGCACGTGCCAGTAGATCCACCTGCATTCACGGGGCTCTGAAGAGAAGAAAGCGCGCTGAGAGGAATTGACGCAGCGACTAATACTCCAAGAGCAAGGAGGCGAACCCGAGATACGAAACGAACCATCAAACAAAACCTACTAAAACCTCGCAGTTCTCTGCGTGCACTGCAAGGACATGCCCTCTCAGACAGAGAATGGGTCGTCGCCGAGTGCTCAGACTGGCGTAGCTACCAATTCCAAGACTTCTTGAGCGACGGCGTCAGGAGCATCTCGAGGGATAAGGTGCCCCTGACCGGGGATCTCAACGAGTCGGCCGTTGCTCAATCGAGCGGCAAGATCAACAGCGGCTTCCCTGGGAATTATGAGATCTCGATCACCCGTGATCACTGTGGCTGGACAGTGCACAGTATCGAGAATTTTATCGAGTTCCTTTCTTTCTTTCATCAAGAATCGTTGTTCCGCGAGAAACGTCGTTCGTTGTTGTGAGAGCACCGACGTCGGCACCGTTGGGACATTCGCAGCAAGTGCACCACTTCTCGAAAATCTGGCCAAGGTTGGAGCGAAATGTTCATAGACGCCAAGTGTGAGCGCTGAGGCAATGCCACCGAGTAATGGTGCGGCGAGGAGCCAGTCTCCCAAGGTGACCGAGCCTTTGCCACCGAGAGAAGCAACCAGGACGAGCCCCTTGACAAGATCTGGATGCCGAGCCGCCAAGAAGAGCGCAAGCCCACCCCCATAACTATGGCCAACAACGACGACTGGCCCTGCGGCTCGAGACGTGATGAGTTGGGCGAAGAGATCGGCTTGTACGTCGAAGGGCTCGGCGGGCATCTCGCTCCTGCCATATCCCGGGCGGTCAACGCTGAGCGTTCGTACGTTTCTCCCGAGATGCGAGACGATGAGCGACATATGCTCGTTCGTTCCAGGTTGGCCATGCAACAGGAGCACACCCGGTCCTGCCCCTTGGTCGACAACAAAAAGCCCCCTTGAAGAAGGCACCTCTTAACCCAGGGAAAGAGGGAGAAGACGTGGACCGCGGACCTGGCCTTGCGACCACGTGACAGCGTCAGGATCAGCTAGAGAGAAGGTGTCAACTCGAGCCAGCCACTCCTCGAGTGCGACTCGCATCTCCATGCGAGCGAGGTTTGATCCTAAGCACCGGTGAATACCGAGGCCGAATGCTGCGTGGCGGTTGACCTCTCGATCAATGATGACCTTGTCTGCGTCTTCGAAGAACTCTGGGTCACGATTTGCTGCGGGGAACGACAACAAGATCCAGTCGTCTTTTTTCATCGGACAACCTTCATAGTCAAAGTCTTCCTTGACAAGGCGTGCCATCGTCACCGGCGCGTAGGCCCGCAAGAACTCCTCAATTGCTGTTGGGAGAAGTTCTGGATTGGCCTTGAGACGGGCGACCTCTTCTGGGTGCTGGGCTAAGTGCCAGATCGACGAGCCAATAGCGGACCAGGTCGTATCAATTCCAGCAACAATCAGTAAGACCATCGTCCCAAAGATGTGCTCAGGGGCTAAGGGTTCACCAGCTAGTTCAGCCTCCAAGAGAAATGACGTCAGATCATCTTTGGGTTCCGCCTGATGTTCTTCGATTCGAGCGATGAAATAATCGGCGATGGGCTGAAAGCGATCCATTCGCTCTTCAACTGGCAGATCAACAGATTCGAGAATCTCGTGGACGAAGTGACGAAAGAGATCTCCATCTTGTTCAGGGAATCCGAGCATCTTCGCGATGACCGCAACAGGAATGTGCTCTGCGTAGTCAACCGAGGCATCAATGGCGTCTTTTCCCTTGAATGGATCAAGCAATTTTGCGCAGAGTTCTCGGACAAACGGTTCAAGCAGGTCTACTTGTTTGGGTGCAAAGACCGGCTGCATGAGCCGCCGGGCGTGCGCATGGAATGGAGGGTCCGAGGTGATCGGAGGAGCAACGCCAATTGGAGCAGGCAGTGCATCTTCGCCAGGTCGGCCTGGTCCAACCACCACTGTTCGAGACGTGAAGTGATCGGTGTCGTGAGCAATGGCGGAGACGTCGGAGTGGCGAGTTGGCAACCACGCGCCACCGTAACGATCGCTGTGAGCGACGGGACAGTGTTCTCGCAAGTCATCCCAGATCGGGTAGGGGTTTTTGACCCACACTGGATCAGTGTGATCAAAGTCGGTGGCGAAATCTTTGACTGGCGGGTGTTCAGGCATATGGCTCTCTACTCCGTGATTGAAATCGCGTATTCCGGACAGTTCTGTTGCGCTAACCGAGCGGCGTCATGTTGATCTTCAGGAACGGTCCCATCGCCAATTACGACACCTTGGCCGAGGTCGTCGCTATCAAAAAGGGCGGGAGCGAGCGCAAAACACCGTCCATGACCTTGGCACTTCTCTGCGTCAATGGCGACTTTCATTGATTCCCCCTCCTGAAACTATGAGACTAATCGTGTCTGTCTGTCTCAGCAAGGCGCCCTAGTGGACTTGGCGGTCGCTGCCTTCCCAGAAGGGTGCTCGAAGCTTGGCTTTTTGAAGTTTTCCGGTGGCAGTCCGGGCTAATTCATCTCGAAACTCAATCCGGCGAGGGATTTTGAAGCCGGCGAGGTGTTCCCTCGCAAAGGCCGACACCTCGGCCTCGTCGAGGTCTCCTCCATCTGTGACGATCAATGCGGTCACAATTTCACCCCACTTTTCGTCAGGGACGCCAATGACGGCCACTTCTCGAATATTGGGATGGTGCAACAAGACGTCTTCAACTTCAATTGAAGAGACATTTTCACCTCCAGAGATAATGACGTCTTTTTTGCGATCAGTAATAGTGAGATAGCCCTGGTCGTCCATCGTTCCCCCGTCGCCGGTGTGGAACCAGTCTCCAGCCAACGCCTCCGAGGTTTCGTCTGGCTGGTCCCAATACGACGCCAAGACGGTGTTGGAACGAGCGAGTACTTCTCCATCTGAGCTCAGCGAGAGATCGGTCCCAAGAACAGGGACGCCAGCGCGACTTAACAACTTGGCTCGCTCATGAGATTCCACGTCATCCCACTCTTGTCGAACACGATTGACACTCAGCAGCGGCGAGGTCTCAGTGAGGCCATAGATCTGGATGAACTCCCATCCAAGTTCACTCTCTACTTTTTCAATCGTGGTGGTCGGAGGAGGGGCACCTGCCACCACAACGCGGACGCGATCTCGACCTGGGATTGGCCCGTCCCATCGCGCCGCTGCATCAAGAACCATGCTGATGACCGCCGGGGCTCCACAGAGAAACGTGACCCCATAGTGCTCTATGCGTCGAAGAATCTCTGCGCCGTCGACCTTCCTCAAGATGATGTGTTGGCCTCCCATTCCCGTGATGCCATAGGGCATGCCCCACCCATTGCAGTGGAACTGGGGCAGCGTGTGGAGATAGACGTCACGATCATCAACCCCCGCGTGGAGCGAGAACAGCGTGGCATTCAGCCAGAGGTTTCGATGGGTCAACTGCACACCTTTGGGCCGGGCGGTGGTTCCAGAGGTGTAGTTAATCGTGGCGGTCGCTGACTCATCTGGAACCCACGGCAGTGGACTTCTTCCAAGGGGGAACAGGGTCTCATCAGACTCACCCAGGACAAAGCTATGGGCTACGTCGATGTGAGCCAAGGACGCTGCAAGTTCAGGGTCCACTAGCAAGACTTCTGCGCCAGAGTGTTCAACGATGAACTCAATCTCTTCGGTGGTCAATCGAAAATTGATGGGCACTAAAACCCGACCAGAGCCACTGACTCCAAAGAATGAGGTCAATAATCGAGCCGAGTTCTGCGAAACAATGGCAACCCTGCTCCCGACGTCAATACCAAGGTCATCCAAAAATGCTGCTTGGCCCCGGGCGCGCTCGGCCATCTCTCGATAGGTCATCGGTGCAAAGGGGGTTGCTGGTTGATCAGGCTCATCCACAACACCAATGCGATCGCCGTAGACCAACTCGGCTCGTTTTAGAAAGTCAATAATTGTGAGTGGTGTCTCCATCCCAGCTGCCCTCCTTTCACTCAGACGTGAATATTAGGCCCGAGAAAACTCACAGTGCTCTATTAAAAACTCAGCGGTGTTCACGAGCGCTTCATCAGCGGCGGCAAGCATTCCTACCTGCATGACAAAGTCATGCCACAGACCAACACCAACGTTGTACGTCACCGGACTCTTTCCTTCTAAGGCTGCGACGAACTCGTTGGCATCAGGCACCAAGATGTCATCTGAAGCACCTTGGACTAGCACCGGGGGAAGGCCGTCGAGAGAGCCGAGCAGCGGTGAGACCTCTGGATTCTCAAGGTCACCTGGCGCGTAGGCCGTGGCGCTCGCCGCCAACCACTCTGGCGAAAGCATGGGATCGCGTTTGATGAGTTTCGGATCATCAAGACGATCGTTGGTGAGATCAAGCCACGGACTTACCAAGAGAAGGCAGGCTGGCAGTGTCTTGTGAGCGTTCACTCGTCGAAGTGTTGCCGATAATGCCAAGTTGGCCCCCGCTGAATCGCCACTCAAAGCGAACGACGCGGCACCCACTTCATTCATCACTTGGTCAATCACGGCGGTGACTTGATCAAGGCCGGCAGGGTAGGGATGTTCTGGAGCGAGTGCGTAGTCAGGGAGATACACAGTGACCCCTAAACGATCTGAGAGCGCCGCGGCCCAGATACGGATGTTCGACGGAGAACCCACGGTGAATCCTCCGCCGTGGACATGAAGGACGGCGCCGTTGTTGCGCCCATCGATTGGACGGATCACTTCAACGCGAACACTGGCGATGTCTTCGCTTGTCATGGCAATCGATTTTGGAAGCTTGACCGCAGAAAATGCTCGATCCATTCGAGAGCGCTGGCGCTCCCAAGGAATTGAAACGTGCACAATATAGCGACTGACCAACTTGGCAATTTGTCGAGCAACAGGGACTGGCAGCGTTGGCGTCATGACGCCGACACCTTGTCAAAGCTTTGGAGTGGTTTGACGTCGTAGTCCAAGAGGTCAACATCCTTCATAAGTTGGCGATATCTCCAGGTGGCTCGTGGCCAGTTATTCGTGTTCTTGCCACCCGTCGTATACCACGAAGAACATCCAGACACCCAGGACGTTGGCCCGCTGAAACGATCGATCATCTCTTGCCACGATCTTTCAGAACCGGGACGGACGCTCAAGGTTCCCAGCGCTGCTCCTTGGGCTTTTGCCAGCAAGGACGCAACGTAGCGAGCTTGGGATTCGAGCATGTAGATGATGGAGTTCGAACCCAGGTTGGTATTTGGCCCATAGAGGATAAAGAAATTCGGGAATCCCGACACGGCGACCCCTCGATACGCACTCGCTCCATCTTCCCAACGCTCTTCAAGAGATTTTCCTTGCGCGCCAACCACATTCATCGGCTGTAAAAACCCGGTTGCTTCAAAACCTGTGCCGTAGATAAGTACGTCGCACTCATGGGTGACCCCATCACTCGTCATCACCCCATTCGGAGTAATCGAGGCAATGCTTTGCGTCACGAGTTCGACGTCATCTCGAAGAAGTGTTTGATACCAGTCCTCGGCAAAGAGCACTCGCTTACACCCGACCTCATAGTCAGGCGTGCACTGTGCTCGGAGTTGTGGGTCACTGATGATCTCTTCCATGTTGGTCACACAGAGATCAGTTAATCGTTTGCGAATCTTTTTATTTCCAAGTATCCCCATACCGAGGAACTCCCCAAAGAGAAAGGTCTTGGCCCGGGCGGGGAGTTGCGCCTTCTTGATCAGTCCATAGATTCGTTGTTTGAGTGGAGAGTTTGCTGGGTCTTTCTTCTCTAAAATATACGGCGCACTTCTTTGAAAGATCATGGTGGAATCGGCCCTTTCGGCGACCTTTGGCCCGAACTGAATGACACTCGCACCGGTCCCGATGATCCCGACTCGCTTCCCAGCCAACTCCACGTTGTGTTCCCAACGTGCGGAGTGAAAGGCCGGTCCATCAAAACTTCCAACACCCTCTATCTGTGGCATCGCCGGTCGGTTCAGTTGTCCAACCGACGAAACAACAACGCGCGCATCAAAGACTCTGCCGTCGGAGAGCGTGACTGTCCAGCGTCCTGTTCGCTCGCTGTAGATCACGTCAGCCACCTCAGCATCAAATCGAATCGAAGGCCGAAGCCCATAGGCATCAACGACCTCTTCGATGTACTCAAGAATCTCTGGTTGCGTTGGGAATTTTCTCGACCACACGTAGGGGTGAAAAGAGAATGAATAGAGCACCGACGTCACGTCACATGCAGCACCTGGATACGTGTTGTCACGCCAGGTTCCCCCAACTCGATCTTCACGCTCCAAGATGACGAAGGGGCCAACGCCAGCCTTTTGAAGTTCGACTGCCATCCCAAGGCCGCCAAATCCAGACCCAATAATGGCAACGTCCACTCGCTCCATACGTGTCCCCCCGTAGCGTTTTCGTGTTAGAGACGTACCGTAGTGCGAGAATCTGCCCTCCACATAATGGAGGCTGCGTTAGTTCAAAAGCCGTTCGGCGTCGGCTGCCTCGATCTCTTCTCGAGAGATACCTAGCAAGAAGAGAACCGCATCAAGATAGGGAACACTCAGCGCCGTATCAGCGGCGAGTCGCACAATTGGACGGGCATTAAAGGCAATGCCAAGCCCCGCCGCCGAAAGCATGTCGATGTCGTTGGCCCCGTCCCCCACGGCCACACTCTGCGAAAGTGGGATCCCGGCCTGTTCAGCGAAGTGCTCGAGCATGGCGGCTTTCCCCGCTCGATCAATCAAGGTCCCAGTGATCTTTCCCGTTAACTTGCCGTCCGCTACCTCAAGTTCATTCGCGGCTGAAAAGTCGATCCCAAGTTCTTCAACCACCGGCGCGATGACCTGGCTGAAACCGCCCGAGACCACACCGGTTTGATAGCCCAACCGCTGCAGTGTGCGAATGAGTGTTCTCGCCCCTGGCATCAGCTCGAGATGGGCACTGAGGGCTTCAACGTCTTCGATTGCTAAACCCTCAAGCAGTGCGACGCGTTGGGTTAATGCTTCGGCAAAGTCAATCTCTCCGGCCATGGCTGCTTCAGTAATGGCAGCGACTTGCGCTTCACACCCACAGAGTCCCGCCAACTTGTCGATGACTTCTCCCTGGAGCAAGGTCGAGTCAACGTCCATCACAATCAGTCGTTTTGCCCGACGATGCAGACCGGCACGCTGGACCGCCACGTCAAGCGCCTGTTCAACGGCGACCTGTCCAAGGGCCGCCCGGAGTTGTTCGTGATCGGGACCTCGAACGAGGAGTTCATAGCTTTGAACCGGGTAGTCCGCCAAGCGGATAATGCGCTCTACGTCGCCACCGCAACTCGCAATTGAGAGAAACACCGCACCAAGTTTTGTGGCATCAATCGCTGGGGCCACCAAGGTGACCAACATTCGTCGACCTTTGGGTGTGAGCCGCTCCGTCGTTGGGGTGACCTCAACGTCAACGGTGCCGTCTTCAGTGATCCGAGACTCCTCAACCGCTGCGACCAAGTCGTCGAAGCCAGCCCCTTCACAAGGTTGCACTTCAATACAGAGGACTAAGTGGCCACGAATAGTGATCTGGCCGACGTCGGTGATTTCGCTGCACACCGTGCGGAGTGCGTCAAAGAGCGTGCCCGCCAAGGCGGGTCGATCTCGGCCGGTCACCGTTAAAAGAAATCGAGCGGGCTCCACCCCTTGAGACTACGCCAGCGAACCGCTGGACTCAGGGCCTTCGCGAACCCAACCTTTTCCGTCCACGTAGCGCTTGAGGATTCGAGCAGGCACCCCGCCAATCACACAGCGGTCAGGGAACTCTCCGTGGACGACCGCTCCAGCCCCGACGACGACGTGCTGGCCAATGGTGGTGCCTGGCAACACCACGACATTCGCGCCCAGCCAACTCCCACTTCCAATCTTGACCGCTGCTTCGATTGGCCACTGGCGACCTATAGGAGTATCGAGATCTTCGTAGCTGTGGTTCTGGTCGGTGATGTAGACGTAGGGGCCGGTCTGGATGTCATCGCCGATCTCAATGGACCAGTGTCCGATGATGTGGCTCCCTCGACCAATGGTGCATCGCTTTCCAATACTCACCACGGGGTCAGAGGCCATCACTTGCGTGGGCGACATCCCGGCCGTCAGACACGCGTTCGGTCCGATCATGGTTCCCTCACCAATGGAGATGTAGCGCTCGTTGTAGCGAACTCCTTGTGGATAGAGCAATGCTGCTCCTTTTCCAAACGACTTGAACTTCTTGGCCGCGGGATCCTTCGGGCCAATGGCGCCGACGTCTGCGGCGACCTCGTGAAACCACGAAAGGATGCGAGCCAAGGCATTGCGAGTCGGCCGAGGGAGTTTGCGAGCAAAGGTCACACGATGACGCTAGCCAAGGAAGGACCCCTGTACCTCCCGAGTGCTGCTTGGCCAAGTATCCTTTCTCTGTGGCCTCACCTCCCTTTAGTCGCCGCCAACTCTTCGCTGGCGGTTTCATCGGCGCTGGCGGACTCGTTGCCGCTGGCTGTGCTGACACGTCATCGGCTCCAGCTTCGACGACAAGCACCCAGCCCGCACAGTCTGCGTTCCACTACGACACCGTCGACGGCGTCAAACTCAAGGTCTCGCCGTGGTTGATTCAAGAGAATAAGAAAAAGGGTTCGCTCGATTGGATCCTCTCGGGGTATCCGCCCTCTCATGGTCTGGAAGGTTTCACCTCTGCGGTCTCGGCCAACGTGGACACGAGTGTGCGCCTTATGGTCTCGACAACGGACGTTTCGTACAAAATCCAGGCCTATCGCATGGGGTACTACGGCGGTTACGGCGGCCGCCTCATTGCCACGAGCCCAACCTTGCCTGGCGTCGTGCAACCGCCTCCCATCGTCGACAAAGAACACGGCACGGTGCAGTGTCAGTGGGCCACGTCGTGGACGGCGAATCTCAAAGGGTGGCCACCAGGCTTTTACCTCTTCAAATTGACCTCGGCCAAAGACTGGCAACAGTGGATTCCCTTTTGTATTCGAGATGACGCTTCAAAGGCTGCGTTGGTCATCATGAGTGCGTCAACCACCTATCAGGCCTATAACTGGTGGGGCGGCTACAGCCTCTACAAAGACGACTCGGGGGCGGCTTCAAAACGAGCGTCCGTCGTCTCCTTCGATCGCCCCTACCCCCAAGACTGGGAGCAAGGAGCAGCTGACTTCTTTGGCAACGAGTTCCCCGTGCTCTATCAAATGGAACAGCTCGGCCTCGACATGACGTACTGGACCGACATCGATCTTGATTTGCGAGGAGAGACGCTCCCCTCCCACAAGGCACTCATCAGTCTCGGCCACGACGAGTACTGGTCCACCCCCATGCGCCAACACATGGACTCGTCGCTCAGCAAGGGAGTGAACTTCGCGTTTCTTGGCGCCAACATGATCTATCGAAAGATCAGATTGGCCCCCACCGGCTACGGCCCTGCTCGCCTGATGACCTGTTACAAGTCTCCCGACGATCCACTGACCTCCACGAATCCTTCTGAGTCGACTGTGAACTGGCGTTCCCCGCCGGTGAATCTGCCCGAGTCGTTAGTGACGGGTTCCACCTATATCTCGGTCAACGCTCACGACGGACTCGTCGTCTCTGACCCTGCGGGATGGTGGTGGAAGGGAACGGGTGTCAAAGAAGGCCAGAATCTGCCCCTCGTGGTCTCGGGTGAGTACAACCGATTCATCCCTGGCGGGCCCGGCCCTCAAAATATCCAGCTCTTCGGCCACTCTCCCGTGGTGGCCCAGAACTCGTACAGCGATATTACGTACATGACCAGGGAAAAGGGGGGTGGCGTGCTTTCGACAGGGTCGGCGGCCTTCGTGAATTTCCTCTCGAATTCAAGCACGATTCCAAAGGAAATGGTCCCCGATCCGGTCCCTGGGGTGACCCCTATCCTCCTGCGAGCCATGGTGAACCTCTACGGTCTCTTTGGAGAAGGCCCCGCAGGGACACTCATGCCGAGCCAGACCAACTGGCAGCAGTATTACAAGTAACTGCAACAACAACTGAAGGAGAAGTTAGATCTCATGAAGCACTCATCAACTCGAGCTCGTCTCATCGCCGCCACCACGCTCGTCGCCTCAGGTGCCCTTGTCTTGGGAGCCTGCTCAAGTTCAAAGACTGCAGCACCCACAACAACGACGACGACCACCGCTCCGGTGAAGTGCCCACTCTCAGGGGTTGATGCTCCAAGTGGTGGCGTCCCTGCGCGACCAGCACTCCCCGTCAAGATCGATAACTACAACGCCGCTCGACCTCAAAGTGGTCTTGACTTCACCGACATCGTCTTTGAAGAGCCCGTTGAAGGTGGCATCACCCGGTACGTGGCGGTCTTCCAATGTCAAAACGCGTCGTCGATTGGGCCAGTGCGCTCGGCTCGAAACATTGACATCGGCATCGTGGGCCAACTCGGCACCGTGCCCTTGGGCCACGTTGGTGGTATCGACCCGGTGATTGCCAACATCAAGAGTGCCGGTATCACGGACCTCGACTTGGGCCATAACCCCCAAGCGGCCACCCATCCCGCCGGCCGCTATGCCCCTTACGACACCTACACCTCGACGGCTGCGCTCTACGCCTTGGTCCCGAACATGACCACGCCTCCGAAGCCCATCTACACCTTCACGACGCCAGTTCCCACGGGAACCGCAATCACAAGTGCGCACGTTCCCTTTTCAGGCCAGTCTGATGTGACGTGGAACTGGAATGCCAGCTCGGGCACGTGGTTGCGTTTCTACAACGGAACGCAACCTGACAACAACGCCGACGGCACCCAGAACCAAGCAGCCAACGTCATCGTCCAGACGGTCCACGTCACCTACGGCCCGTGGGTTGAGAATGCCGGCGGCGGCTTAGAGGTCCAAGCCCAGCTCTACGGAACCTCAGGGCCCGCCATGGTCTTGCGCAACGGTGTCCAGATCACGGGAACCTGGTCTCGAGACTCCGTGAGCTCGCCAACCATTTTCAAGACCTCGTCAGGAAAGACCATCACCATGGCACCAGGACGCACCTGGGTTGAGTTGCTCCCCGACACTCAGACCCCCACGGTGACGCCTGCTCCTGCGAGCTCAACGACCACCACAACGCTCAAGAAGTAGCGATCAGGGGACGTAGAGCCCCTGAAAGGTCAGAAACGCATAGCCACTCATCACGACGGCTGACGCACTGAGGACAACCACCGCGGTGTTCTTTGCGCGCAGCCAGCCCGCCGCCACAATGATGAGCGGGAAGGCACTCAGCACGTAGCGCTCAAAGGAATCCAGGTTCGAACCCGAAAGTGCCACGAGCACAATCGCGAGCGAGAAGACCGCATACGAAAGTGGCAGTCGACGAAACGCCACCACGATGAGAACAATCGCCAGGCAGATCCAGGGAAGGTGCAACGCCGTCCCAATATGGTGACCATGGAACAGATTGAAAACAGCGTGGTACAGCACCACGAGTGGATTCGTTAACGGTCCATGGTGAAGAGGACGCTGTTGAATCTTTATCGGGGCCCAGAAATCTCCAAAGGCAATCGCCACCCACGTCAAATAGCTCATCGTTCCAATGATCGGCCCGAGAACTGCGGCGGCTCCTGCGATCACTCGCCGTCCCGAGAGTTCCTTTCGAGACTGCACCACTTCAATGAGTGCGGGCGCCACGAGGAGAAGGCCCAGGGGTCGGGTCGTGGCGGCCAAGAGACCAAAGAGGCCCGCCCACCACCAGGCTTTTCGGCGGAGGAACAACAACGTCAAGATGGCAAAGACCAGCAGCATCGATTCGGCGTAACCAAACACCAGTGAAAACGAGATGGGAGCAAGGCACAGCAGCCAGACTGATCGCCGAGCTAACAGTGTGTCCTTGAGGTCAATCTTGACCAAGAGATAGAGCGCCATCCCCGCAACAAAGGCCATGGCATTGGCGAGCACCACAGTGATGAACGACCACCCAAAGGGAGTGAGGAGATGAAGTGACTTGATGAGAAGTGGGAAGAGTGGATAGAAGCGTTCTGATGAGTAGCCAGAGCCCCCGTATCCGTTTGCAGCGATGGACTGATACCACCCAGCGTCATAGCCCAAGAGCCCATTCCGAGAGAGTTCGACCGCTTTAGAGTTCAGTGGCGTGAAGTGAGTAACTTCGAACTTGCTGGCGATCAGCGCAAGAGTGACCGCTACTCGGGCCAGGAGCCACGGAAGCCACGTAACCAGTGCTGCCTCTTTGAGGAGGCTTTGAACCCGCCCCCCTGTAATCGATTTCCCCACGCAGTGAGCCTACGGCACCACTGATTACGTGAGCGTTGTCGTGCCTCCAACGCACAAGGCCCTCTCTCCTGAAGGAAAGAGGGCCAAGAGCGGCATTGAGGAAATGGACTACTCAGTCAAGCTGATGGGTACATCATCGGCATCGGCTGTCTCGACGTCCTCGCTGACATCGACTACCTCTTCTTCAACGACTTCGCTGGCCAGGTGCTCACGGACACGCTGGTCAATTTCAGCCATGAGTTGTGGATTCTCCCGCAGGAAGTTCTTCACGTTCTCTCGACCCTGTCCGAGTTGTTCACCTTCATAGGTGAACCAGGCGCCGGCCTTCTTCACGAATTCAAGTTCCACCGCTACGTCAAGCAGTGATCCTTCTCGGCTGATGCCCTGGCCATACATGATGTCGAACTCTGCCTGTTTGAATGGTGCGCCACACTTATTTTTTACAACTTTGGCACGAGTTCGGTTTCCAACAACTTCAGTTCCATCTTTAATCTGCTCGATTCGACGAATGTCGATTCGAATTGATGCATAGAACTTGAGTGCTCGACCACCCGGGGTGACTTCTGGGGATCCGTAGATCACGCCGATCTTCTCTCGCAACTGGTTGATGAAGATACAGATCGTGTCGGACTTCGACAAGTTTCCAGTGATCTTTCTCAGCGCTTGGGACATCAAACGAGCT
Source organism: Actinomycetota bacterium (assembly GCA_009699875.1). Taxonomy (GTDB): domain Bacteria; phylum Actinomycetota; class Acidimicrobiia; order Acidimicrobiales; family RAAP-2; genus CAIUMH01. Next base: position 1,126,221 of record WLNI01000001.1, on the reverse strand, counting down.
TGGAGGCCAACGTGGGTGTCACCCATATCGCCTTCAATTTCAGCTCGGGGTGTCAGGGCTGCAACAGAGTCAATAACAAGAACGTCTAACGCTCCGGAGCGAATCAACATGTCGGTGATCTCTAACGCTTGTTCACCAGTGTCAGGTTGTGAGATCAAAAGATCATCAACGTTGACACCAATGGCTCGTGCGTAGACCGGGTCCATTGCGTGTTCGGCATCGATATAGGCACAGACGCCACCGTTTCGTTGCGCCTCGGCAACAACGTGCGTCGCAAGGGTCGTCTTTCCAGAAGACTCTGGGCCATAGATCTCAACGATTCGACCTCTTGGGAGTCCACCTATGCCAAGTGCTAAGTCCAAGGAGAGCGCCCCGGTTGGAATCGACTCAATGGCCATGTGGACGTTGTCGCCCATTCGCATGATGGAGCCTTTTCCAAACTGCTTCTCAATCTGGCCTAAGGCCATATCGAGTGACTTTCCCTTATCGTCTAACTGTGCCATTCCTGGTCTCCTTCACTTCGCTGTTCGGTTGGTTGGCACCCTAGAAAAGGGTTGTATCAACCCTTGTTTCTGGGGCTTCTCCGCCGTTCGAGATACCCTACACCGAACACCTGTTCGTGTGTTGGATCTTTCTGAACGTCTCCCCCAACGGTCCCGAATCTAGCGGAAAAGATGCATTTTCAGGCTCTTTTCCAACGCCAGGTCGCCGTGGTGACCAGGATCTAGGAGAGCGAACTGGCCTCTCGGCGCCGTCGAGCCACGAGTGCTGCCGTGCCACCCACCCCAATGAGGGCCAGTGCCGATCCCGAGACGCTCACCACATCAAATCCAGTGGCCGCCAAAAGCGCACGTGGCGTCACGTTCACCGCAACCGAAGGAGCAGAATCGCCCGCTGCATTCGTTGCCGTCACGGTGACGCTGTAGGTCTTGGTGTTCGTAAGTCCTTTAATCACACAGGTCGTTGCTGACGTTGTCGTGCACGTTGGATCGTTCGCAGCTTCAACGGCTGATGCGGTGTAACTCGTCACTGGGCTGCTTCCTGTGTTTGCAGGTGCCGACCATGAAACTGTTGCTTGTCCGTCACCAGCGGTTGCGATGACCGCAGTTGGAGGTGTTGGAATGCCAACGATGTTGCCACTCGCCACGATTGGCAATGTCCGACTCTCAGTTGTTGAGTAGGAGTAGCCGAACATCTGACACTCACCTTGTTGGGTGCACGTCCCTGAGTACAGCTCACTGCCGTCATCTGATGAGGGACCAGACCCTGCAGGCAGGGCCACAGGTTGTTGGGACCACACGCCGTTGGTTTCGACGCCAAGGAGTGGGAGTTCTCCGGCGCCGTTGTAGTACCCACCAAGTGCGAGGCAGTTATTCGCTGTCGAACAGCTGATGTCGTAGTACTGATTATCGACGTTAGAAATCATGTCTGAAGGCGTTGGTGCGACAACATTGGACCACACGCCATTTGTTTGCACGGCGAGAAGCGGCGTCGTTTCACTCGGTCCACTTGCGTAACTTCCAACCGCCGTGCAGTTTCCGACTGACGCACAGTGCACCGCGTTAAGAACGCTTCCTGGGGCGTCGGCGGGAACAGCGTCAGATGGCAGTGCCACTGCGCTCGCCGTCCATGTGCCGCCATTCTGAGTGAGAACAACTGCCGTCTGACCGTTAACGGTGTCGTACGAACCAGCAGCAACACACGAATCATTACTTGGACATGACACTCCATAGAGCCATAAATCTGGTCCTGCGACGGCATCAGCAGGCAAGGCCACGCTTTGATTCGTCCACGCTCCATTCACCGATGTTTCAACGAGAAAGCCGTAGTCCGTTATTCCTGCGTTGTAGTACCAGCCAACTGCTGTGCAATTGCCAGGCGACGTGCAGGTCACACTTTGAAGGACATCTCGATGGCTCCCTTGAGGTCCGGCACCAGAGGGAAGTGGAGTCGGGTCAACTGCGGTCCAGACGCCATCGACTTCATTCACGATAAGTGCCTGGGCTCCTGCGGCGATTTGGTAGTAGCCAGTGGCGGTGCAGTTGTTGTCAGATGGGCAGTTCACTGACAACAACTCATTTTGATCGCCTGCGACTGTGTCGCTTGGCAACGTTGTTTCCACCGCACTCCATGTGCCATTCTTTTCAACGAGAATCAGTTGTGAATAGTCGCCAGAGGGAGCCAGTTTGTAGTAGCCAACTGCCGCACAGTTGCCAGGCGAGCTGCACGACACTTGGTCGAGGTAGCTGTCAGGAGTCGCCACATCGGCATTGGTCGGCAGTGGCGGCGTGACCGACGCCCACGTGCCGTTTGTCTCTGTTTCTAAAAGAGCCACCGTCCCCGTATTGGTGTCATAGGACCCAACGGCAACACAGTTCCCCGCACTCGCACATGAAATTGAATTCGCCGATTCGTTATTGACATCAGTAAAGTCGCTCGCCACCGGAGGGTTCACTGCAGTCCACGATGATACGGCTCCGGCTTTTGGCAGGCCGCCAAATCCTGTCGTCAAGGCCATGACGACAGCGACAACAACCGCTGCAGCAATGAGTGATCGTGTTTTGTTGCTCGAAAGAAAAGTGCTCGTCATTATCCGCCCCATGCTCTGCGTGCCGCTCCAGCACCGCCTCTCTGAGCACAATAGCCCGGGTCGCACCACTCACGTGCGAAGAAAAAGGGCCAGCGTTTACGAGGTAATGCTCGAGTACACCAGTTGGCTGAGTTGTGGCCTGAGTGGATAGGTACTCGAGGGGAGCAGCTGGGTATACAAGGCCACTTCAAGTTCTTCGACCGGGTCGACCCAAAAGATGGTCGAGGCCGCCCCTCCCCAGGCAAAAGATCCCGGAGACGTCGCCGTCTTTGACTTCGTTGGATCCATCACCACCGAGAACCCAAGACCAAAACCGAGTCCTGCAGAAGCAGTCTCAGAAAACGAGTCTTGGGCCATGGTCTCGATGTCTTCGTTGCCGGGCAGATAGTTCCGCGTCATCATGGCCAAGGTTCTCGGACCAAGAACACGCACACCATCGAGTTCACCCTTGTTTAATAACATCGAAGTAAAGCGGCGATAGTCAGCCGCGGTCGAGACCAATCCGCCTCCTCCAGAGAACACCGCTGGTTGGGAGAACGAATGCGTCCCAAGACTTGGAACGGCCACTGCCTGGCGAGGACTCGATCCGTCGGGCACGTAGAGCTGCATCACGCGTTCGTGAGTTGAGGCCTCGGCAAAAAACCCTGTCTCGCTCATGCCAAGAGGGTCAAGTACGAGTCGTCGCAGTGCCACGTCCAGTGTTTCTCCGGTGATGACCTCAATCACCCGCCCCAAAACGTCCGTGGCCACGGAGTAGTTCCAGGCACTTCCGGGCTCAAAGATGATCGGGAGACTGGCCCAGTCCTCACAAACTTGAGCTAAGTCTTTGTCCTTCGGAGAGCCCCACTCGTAGCCGGCTTGGCGATAGAGCGCATCAACTGGGTGACAGTACTGAAAGCCATAGGTCATCCCTGACGTGTGCGTCATCAGATGCCAGAGACGAATTGGTTCACGAGACGGAACGGTCTCTGGAGCAGTTTCGGTTCCTCCCGAAAAAACTTGGGGGTCGGAAAAGGAAGGAATGTACTTCGCGAGCTCATCAGTGAGCTCAAAGCGTCCTTCTTCCCAGAGACGCATCGCCGCCACCGTGGTGATCGGCTTGGTCATTGAGTAGATCCGAAAGATCGTGTCCGCACTCATCGCAAGGTCTGCTTCTTTGTCGCGCCAGCCACCCATACCGACGTACGCCACTTCTCCTTTTCGAGCAACAGTGGCGAGATACCCGGCCAAGCGGCCGCTTTGCACGTAGCCATCAAAATGAGAGGCGATTCGCTCGAGGCGGGCAGCGTCCAACCCAACGTCGCTTGGATCAACCGTGGTTTCGATTCCGCCCATAGAACACCTTGCTTTCTTTGTCGCTATCGTCCCACTTCTCACTCCACTGCGCAGAATAGTGGCACTCTCGTCGCCTACGCCCTCTAGCAAACGCCGAAGGTCCATCCCTCTTCTGCGAGAATTTCACGTTGTCGCTTCTTTGACAGTGCCGTCACTGACGCTGGACAAAACAGCGCTGCCACACCCGTTGGCCCCAGTGCCTTGATCGCCTTGAGCGTCCCGCGAACCTGTTGTTCATCTCGACAGCTTCCCTTCTCTCCTTTCCAATCGAAGAGTCCAAACCATGTCTCTGCGAGGACCACCGGTGTGCCGACATCGCCGAGCCCTTCGAAGGGCCACACACCGAGTTGGCCATCGAGTGTGGTGCGAAGTCGCTCAAGGTAGGGAAGGCACGTCAACACTTGGCCCCCCACCGCCCCTTTTCCCACCAACATCCAGTTCGAAATGACCCCGGGGCCCGCTAACTCCTCGCTCGCTCGAAGTCGAGGGAGCGGACTGTCGAGAAGCCCATCGACGGAGACGTTTTTGATGGGAAGCCACTCATATTTCTCAAAGTTCTTGGCGATGGGCCGGCCCCAAAACACGCGTGTCCCAGAAGCTCTGTTGAACTCGTTGGCTACCTCGAATCGATTATTTCGATTCTTCTCGTCATCGACACTTTGCTCTTCAATCCCACTCCACAGCGCTCGCCACGCGGGAGCGCCTTTCAAGCCAAGGATGCGAGCGGCTCCCGCAGGAAATCCAAATGACACGTCGACACAGATTAGTGTCCGGCGACCCTGAGCGAGCGAACGCTCAAGGCGCGCTTCAATCGCCTGCGATGTTTCTTGTCGGGTTGCATAGTTACTTGACGTCACTCGGCCTGCGCCATGCAGTGCTCCGTACGCGACCCAGCACGAATCTGTTCCAGAGCTTGGCTGCGCTGCAGCGGACCAGTCGACAATAATGCAGTCGTCAAAGTGGCCTGGTGCCGGACTCACTCTGCGCTGAGAGCCCGCCGCATAACGTCCAAGGCAGAGATCGCCGAGTACTGGCGCACTCGGGGGCGATCGCCTGGAAGCCGCAGATGCACTGACGACGTTGCGCGTCCCGCGATGGAGAGTCCAATAAAGACAGTGCCGGGAGCTTGCTCGTCTTGAGGCTCGGGTCCCGCAACGCCAGTTACCGAAAGTCCCACGTCGCTTTTCAAAGAGTCGCGTACTCCCTCGGCCATGGCTTCAGCGGCGACCGCCGAGACCACCGGCCCTTCGGGAACGCCAAGCAGGGAGTACTTGACGTCACTGGCGTAGCTGACGATGCCGCCTCGAAACCACGTCGAAGCGCCAACGACGTTGACGAGGCGACTCGCAATTAACCCACCGGTCAATGACTCAGCGACACTGAGGGTAAGACCCCGCTCAATGAGCATCGCCGCGATGGTGTCTTCCATGGTGTGCTCATCGAGCGCAAAAATGATGTCGCCGAAGGTCTTGTTGATGATGGACCTCACGTGGACTTCTTCATCGTCAAGAAGTGCCAGCGCTGATTCTTCGTTCGGCGCTTTGGCGGTGAGGCGAACCTTGATGCCTTCGATCCCCGAGGCCAAGAACGCCACCGTGAGCCCTGTCGTTCCTTGGTTGTGGTGATCAAAGCGTGGACCCACGGCTTCGGCGAGTCCCGACTCTGAGGTGCCCCAGGTCCGCAGGACCCTCGAGCGAATGACTGCCGCTCCTTCTCCAGAGCGAGCGTGAAGGTCGGGCAGAACCGCTCGCTCAAACATCTCGGTCATCTCGTAGGGAACTCCAGGAACGGCGTAGATGACTTTGTTGCCAATGGGACAGATCAGCCCAGGGGCGGTGCCACGCATCTGTTCAATGATGGCGGCTCCTCGCGGCACGTCAGCTTGCAAGAGATTGTTGTCGCTCATCTCGCGGCCACGAGCGCCAAACATCTCGGCGATGCGCTCAACAATGGCGTCGTCGCGCACCAGCTCGACATTCATCACTTCGGCGATCGCGGCTCGAGTGATGTCGTCTTGGGTGGGGCCGAGCCCCCCACAAACAATGACGGCATCGCTCCTCGCTAAGGCAGTGCGGAAGGCCAGCACGATTCGGGCATGATTGTCGCCCACGGCTTGGTGGAAGTGTGAGTCAATACCCGCTTCGGCCAAGTGTTCGCCCAGCCAGGCCGAGTTCGTATCGGCAATTTGACCCAAAAGAAGCTCAGTGCCCACCGCAACGATTTCGACTCTCACGTCTGGCGTGCTTTCTCGACTCGTCGGCCATCAAAGTAGTACTGCGCACCGGTGTAGACGGTGGCAATCGCCGCCAACCAGATCAACGATACGTGGAGCCAGTGCAGGGACGCCGTCACCGGCAAGACGACAATGGCGATGGAGAGGTCTTGAATCAATGTCTTAATTTTGGCGCTCTTGCGCGCTGGAATAGAGAGGCCACGCTTGGCCGCCGACCATCGGTACCAGGTCATCCAGAGTTCTCGAGCAGCAATAATCCCGATGGGGAGCCAGGGGAGTTTGTGCTCAATCCCTAGGGTGATCAAGCAGGCAAGGACCACAATCTTGTCGATGAGTGGATCAAGGAATGCACCCGAGCGAGTCGAGCCCATGCGACGAGCAACGATGCCATCGAAGCCGTCAGAGAACGCCACGAGTGCACCAACACCTGCGGTCGCCCACGTTGCTCCCCAGTGAACAATCATCCAGATAAAGACCGGTGTCAGGAGCAATCGACCTACCGTGATGGCATTGGCGGGCGTCAAAATGGCCGTTTCGCCAAAGAACTTCTTCTGCTCACTCATCTCGAGGCCTTCGGTTCAGGGGGAAGCGTTTCGCCAACAAGATCGGTGCCCAGTGATTCGCTAATCACCACGTCAACAAACGACCCGACTTCGAGGGATGGATCAACTTCAATCACTCCATCAATGTCGGGTGCCTCATGGACACTTCGAGCTTGACCTGGTTCGTCGATGAGCACCCTTAGAGTTTGCCCGACAAAGGACTCCCTGGCGCGAGTAGAGATTTCGTCTTGAAGTTCAGTGACTTCTCGGAGCCGCTCAAGGGCTAACTCAGCGGGCACTTGATCATCGAGATCAGCGGCGTAGGTGCCGTCTTCTTTTGAAAATGGAAAGAACCCCGCCCAGTCCAACTTGGCCGCTTCAAGGAATTCGATGAGTTGGTCATGGTCGTCTTCGGTCTCTCCGGGATAGCCCAAAATAAACGACGATCGAAACGACGCACTTGGCTCTTTTGATCGGATGCGCTCGATCCGATCGATGAACTTGTCCCCATTCCCCCATCGCCGCATGCGGCGAAGGTGGGGACCGCTGGCGTGTTGAAGCGAAAGGTCAAAGTACGGCACCCCGGTGGCCAAGACCGTATCAATCAATCGCTCTGTCAGACCTGAGGGATAGAGGTAGAGCAAGCGAACTCGCTCAACGACCTGAGCGACTGCGTCAACGAGCTCGACGAGTGGCTGTGAACCTGGCGTTGGAGAATCTAAGACATCAAGCGGCGATGAAGAAGCTCCTGCTCGTCGATCAAGGCCCCAACTCGCCAAGTCTTGAGCGATTAAGACAATCTCTTTTGTGCCAGACGCAGCTAACGCTTCGGCCTCGGCGACAATGGCCGGGGCGGAACGAGAACGCTGGTCGCCGCGAAATGAAGGAATCGCACAAAACCCACAACGACGATCGCAGCCTTCGGCGACTTTGATGTACGCCCAACTCGCCTTCGTTCCCTGTCGGGGAAGCTCCAACAAGGTCTCATTGGCTCGCGTGTCTTTTCGAGGCGAGAGTGAGACTCGAGTGGGTGAGGGTTTGGTCAACGACGCTCCAAAGCCCGCCACCAAATCGACTTCGGGAAGTTGGTCGGCGAGATCTTGGCCGTAGCGCTCGGCCATGCAGCCAGTGACGACGAGGCGCGAGCTGTCAGATTTTTGATCCGAGAGCGCCAGAATCATCTCAATCGACTCTTCTCGAGCAGCTTCGATAAAGGCACAGGTATTCACGACGACGAGATTGGCCTCACTCGGATCCTCGGCCTCGACGTAGCCGTCGGCACGCAACTGACCAATCAACTTGTCAGAATCAACTTCATTCTTGGCACAGCCCAAGGTGGCGAGCCAGTAGCGATTCTCAGACACGTCTCTTTGGCTCCTTCACTTGGTGGCTCACAAAAGAGAGGCACCACTCACCACTCGGTTGGCCGGTTTGTCATTCTACCGGTCGTTTGTGATGCGACCTGATCTCATCGTCAAATGGTCGTGAGGCTGTAGGTGCTGTTCCCGATAAGCCACAAACCAATGAGAATGCAGAGGACAAACTGCGCCTGAACCCGATGGGAATCGATCCACAGTCGCAGACGTTCAAGTTTGGGGCCGGCAGATTCGGACCAAAACGTGACGTAGATCAACATTGCGAGAAATGAACTTGAGGAGAGCAGCACAAAAAGAACGAGCACCACAATCTCGCCCAGACTCTTTAACTCAGCACCAAAGACGATGGCGACTCCCGCGGCGACAAAGGCCCACGGTTGAAGAATGACACCAAGGGCCGCCGCAGCCCAGCCTTGCACGCCGTCAATCTTTGCCATCCAGGAAGGAGGCTTCGGCGGCTTTTTGCGATTGACGTAGGCCCTGATTCCCCAGAAGATCAAAAAGATTCCAATAAGCAACTTGAGGATCAATGCCGCCAATGAAGGAGACGAACTTTTTTCAACGGGTTGGCCACCGGTGACCAAGACCACACCGACGACAACGACGATCAGGCTGGCCATCCAACCACAGAGAAAGGCCAGTGCTTTTTTCTGGCCGTCTTTCGCGACAATCAACAAGATAAACCCGATGATCGGAAACGGCTCGAAGGCAATAGCTAAGGAGAGAAGGAAGAGACTAAAAATCACGGTGGAAACGAATCTCTTGGGTCACGACTCCCCACTCTAGTGTGCATCTCCCAAAAAAAGAGTGTCTCTGTGAGACCGACGAGGTCGAGGCGGGCCACCACGACTACTCTCGTGATGGCCCGCCTCGCTCGTTCATTCTTTGCTACTCACCACCGTCACTGCGATGGCTTTGGATTCCTGCTTAGCCCGCAACAAAGGTGCACGCTGCGCCGTTGATCGAACAGCTACTCGGTGCGCTCACTCCGTTGTTGGTGACGTAGCCCACGCTCCACGACTGTCCTGGCGCAATGGTGGGCTGCCAGTTCGGTCCGGTGGCGGTGACATTCAGGATCGAGCCAGCTGTGCCGAAGGTTCCCGTGGCGTTCCAGAGACTCGTCACACTCATTGTTGAGGGGAGCTGGAACTTCAAGACCCAGGGACTCGTCGCCGATCCGATCGTTGTTGAACCCTTATTCGTGATGGTGATACTGGCTTGTAAACCACCGGGCCACTGGTTCACCACGTGGTAGACCACGCTCAACGAACCCGTTGGCGGTGGCGTTGGTGGCGTCACCGGTGCGCTGGCCGTTCCGGTAATCGAAACGGTCTGTGGACTTGCCGCTGCATTGTCTGCAAAGGACAATGTTGCGCTTCGTGTCCCCGCTGCCGTTGGCTTGAAGGTGACAGCGACTGCGCATGTCGCACCCGAGCCGACCGTCCCACAGGTATTCGAGCTCACCATGAAGTCGTTCGCATTGGCGCCAGAGAGTGTCGCCGAGCTGACAGTCAAGTTCGCCGATCCCGTATTCGTGACCGTCACACTCTGGGCTGCAGAGCTTGCCCCCACGGTGGTGGCCGGCAGGGTCAGAGCCGTTGGTGAAAACGAGATGCCTGGTGTTGCTGGAGGAGGCGTCGTTCCGCCCCCTGTGCCAGTTCCTGAACCGAAGGTCCCGCCGCCGCCCAGGGCGAGGAGGTGCGTCTGGAGTCCAACCCCGAATGGGCTTGGCGTGCCGTTGTAATCAGCAATCAGCGCAGGTCCACTGCCACACGACCAGCCACTCGCCGTCGAGTTCCAGGTCCATCCCAAGTACGAGACCCCGTGGGCGTCGGCCCAGGCCATGTACTGATCGATAAAGCCATGGGCACAGTCGTTCTCGCCAAGCTCACCAGTCACAACTGGAACCACCGCTGCCACGGGGGCAATCACAGCGTCCCAGTTGGCAACCGTGTTGTACTGCGAGAAGTTATAGGTGTGATCGCTGGCGATCAGCTGGTTCAGCGGGTCGTTTGGCTTGTACTGAAGCCACTGCGTTAAGTCGCCTCCCCAGTTCAGTCCACCCAACATGATGGGCTGCGTGGCACCGGTAGCGCGAACCGCATTGACGAGCTGTTGCATCCCCGCAGAGTTCCATCCACCCGACGTCGTGCACCCATTCAACCAACACGGCCATGACACGTCATGGGGCTCGTTGTAGAGATCGAAGATCACGCCAGGATTGCTTTTAAAGGTCGTCGCTACGGACGTCCAAAATGCTGGCGAGTGATCTGCGTCAGCCATGAGCTGTTGGCTCGAGGCGAGTTGTGTTCCGGGTGCGTTCCAGTGCAGATCCAAAATCGGCACAAAACCTTTTGCCTGGAGTGTCGTCACATAGGACGAAATCGCGTTTTGATAGTTCGCTCCGCTGTAGGCCGCATTCACGCCGTTGATACCAAGCCAGCAGTCTTCATTCAATGGAACGCGAACTGCGTTGATCTTCCAGGTACTCATCGTGGCGACGGCGGTTGACGTGTTCGGGCCATCAGAGAGTCCCCATCCTTGCGAACAGGCGTACTCAGTTCCAGATCGATTCGCCCCAAGAAGGCGCACCGTCTGGCCGCTGCCATTGACGAGGTGATTCCCCACCACCGACACCGACACCGGGGTCGCTGCTCCCGCTGGCATCGCCCCGATAGTGGAGGCCGCCATGGTGAGTCCCCCAGAGCCCACCAGCAGTGCCGTGGACAGTGCCACGGCTCGAAAACCCTTGAAATTCCTCATATCATCCCCTTTTCTCAGTTCGCACTAGTTGTATGCGAAGTAGGTACTTGGGATAGTTTGAGCGAGGGGAAGAAATTTGTCCGGTCACCCTCTCAGGAAACTCTTATGCGTGGGGAGTTCTTCGCTCCCGGCTCTCGTGTTCTCCGCCCCAATTGGGCTCGAACCCTATGCTGGATTGTGGAAGAGTCACCGAAAAGAGAAGAGCCGCCAATGTGTCGAATGATTGCCTACGCCTCTCCAACGACGCACGCGATCCTCGACCTCTTTCACCCTGAAGAGTTCGCGCAGTTTGAGTTTCTCTCTGATCTTCACGGAGATGGCTGGGGTATGGCCTGGCTCACGGGAGATGCCACCCCACGCGTCGAGTCCACAAGGTCGGTGATCTCCGCGTTCAAAGATGAACAGTTCAAAGAGTTTGCGGCGACGCCACTCGGTCGAGCTGGCATGGCGCACATCCGATTGGCCTCACCGGGCTTCGCAGTGAACGTCGAGAACAACCACCCATTCGTCGTTGGTCGGTGGGCCTTTGCACATAATGGATCGATCCCTCACTCAGAGCGACTCCTTGACCTCTTGAGTGAGGAGTCGCTGAGTCGGCTCAACGCTGATACTGATTCAAAGCGTTACTTCCTCTTAGTCCTCCAACGCATTGAAGAACTTGGTGACGTTGCGGCGGGATTCCGCCACGCCATCAAAGAGATCCGCACGCACTGTCGAGTTGGTGGATTAAATGCACTGCTGCTCTCAGACGACGTGCTCATCGGAGTTCAGGCCCAAGGAGAGACGAAACCTCCGATGAAACACCTTCTCGAACTCGTGGAGCGTCCTGAAGATCTCCCCCCTGGTCACGACGAGACCTACTACCACTTGCACTACGCCCATCGAGGTGACGCCATCGTCATTGCCTCCTCGGCAATTCTCGACGAGGGCTGTGAATCAGTCCCAGACGGCTCGATGATCGCTGTTGACCTCGAGACGAACTATGTCAGTGTCACGACGCTCGAGACTCCAAAAGAGCTCGCTGGATTCGCTCTCTAGATTCCGAAAGCCCCTCAGTATGAGCGGCGGGTCGTTCGCTTCTTCAGATCCTGCTCAGCATGTTTGTTGCCTTCGAAGAAGTCAGTGTTGTCGTGTTGCACGCTGTTTCGGATTTTGGCTCGCTTGTTAATGGTGGCGTCACTCAAACTCATGAAGGCCACGGTGCTGCCTTCTCCGTCGCCGGCAAAGTTTTGAATGGATCCTTCGGAGACGCCAAATCGTTCAGCTTCGTCGTAGGCGTCTTGATTGGCACCTAAGTACGCAAACATCCATCCATCTTGTTCTCGGCGCTGCACCAGATCAAAGATCTGGGTATGCGTGTACTCACGGCTGGCGTTTTCTCCACCGTCGGTAAAGGTTACGAAGAGAACATTCTCCTCGGCCTTTTTCTCATCTCGACGACGCTCGCTGCGGATCGTGGCGTCGGCCAAGACGTGGCCCATGGCGTCATAGAGCGGTGTGTTGCCTCGCGGACAAAACGTTGCCGCGGTCAATGGCTTCATCTTGGCAATCGAGACGGCGTCGGCGAGGACCTCGTGGGAATCTTGACCATCAAACTGGATCAAGGTCATCACGGCGTCAGCTCCGTCGGCTTGCTGGGCGTTTACGAATCCGTTAAACCCTCCGATCACGTCGTCGACCATCGAGTTCATAGAGCCCGATCGGTCCAAGACAAAGTAGATATGTAGTTTTGGGGTGGTGGTGGTCATGGTTTATTCTCCTTCTTCTTTTTTTTCTTCTCTCGTAGGCCTCTCTCGAGAACCAGGCGGATGGTGTCGCTCATGGCCAGGCCCTCGTTGTTTCCCACTATCGCAAGGCGTTGTAACAACTCCTCGGGCAGCCGCACGCTGATAAGGCGAGAACTGGCCTTCGACGAAGCCCGGGTGCTCGAGGAAAAGTACGCAGATGGTTTGATATCGCTCATGATCTTATTGTAATACAAAAAGTATTACAGCGTCATACCAAAACAGGGTTTCTCGGCCTTCAGGGCCTCAAAAGCCCTGTCGGGCAGGGTTTTCTAGTCCTCGTCTCGGTAGCGACGCTCCGCTTTGCGCTGAGATTGGTGGGCCTTATTCGTGAGCCGGCGCTCCCGAGCTCGACGGGTGGCTTTGGTGGCGACCCGAGGGCGGACTCTCACGAGGGCCTCATCCATGGCGATGAGTGCTCGACGAAGGGCATCAGAGCGATTTCGCCACTGGGAACGGCTCTCTGACGACGAAGTGATCACTAATGTTCCGAAGACCTTGTGCAACGTGGCGGCCGTCGCCTCGTCAAAGCCACAGGCATCGATATCGATACTGACCTGGACTTTGGTGGACGAGGTATTGACGTGTTGGCCACCAGGACCCCCCGAGCGAACGAAACTAAAGCGCACCGCAGACTCAGGCACACTTCTTCCTCGAGGCGTCGAATACGAACTCACGCTCCCAATGCTGACAGATCGAACGCCGACCCATTGGTCATCGCTCCGTGTCGCAAGATTTAGACGCTGAGTTCTTCCATCGAGCGGGTCGAAAATAGTACGTCGCTCACTTTGCTTTCTGCTCCAGCAGCGAACTCGCGGAAGGTGTTCTCACACACTCACTGAGTCGCCTTGGTCTATGCCGTGGCGTGAATCATTGTGGGCAAGAGCGCCAAGAGCGAGATCGACATTCCCAGGTCCCAAATCGTAACCAAAACATTGATCAACAATTGGTCTTTGCTCTTAACTATGTCGACAATATGCTTGATTCCGCTCAAGAAAAAGAATGCGATGACCGGGATTGAAACAGTGACCCACGACTGTGCCTCGTTGTTCGTCGCATAGAAACACGAGATTCCAAGGCCCAGACACACAAAAGCGAGCTGATACTGAAATGCGTTGGTCGTCCGCCCAATGGATGCAGCCATCCATTTTGCCGCGATCGAGTGGAGCCACGCATAAGAGATTAAAACACAGCCGGCCATGAACAACATCCACAAAATGGCACTTGTCGCCTTCGATTCTCCGCTTGTCCCTCCGAATGGAACTACCCCAGCCAACGTGAAGATCCAAGCAAGTGCGAGCAGTCCTGGCAAAATAAATGAATAGATTTTGATTCTCATGTGGTTCCCCCCAATACAACGCGAGTCCAGATGACTCAAGTGCAAACCTAGGTCTCAATGTTGGTGCAACACGTGATCCGTCAAGGTGCAGGCGTCAAATAGTGATTTAAGACCTCGTGAACCCCATCCACGGCGCCGAGTTGTGCTCGATCAGTCACGATGCGAGGAGAGGTGTATCCCTCATGATCGAGTTCTCGAATCCGACCCTCAAGCTCGGCTAACTGATCTCGAATACGCGTGACTCGCTGGCCAGAGAAATCTTGGCGGAGCTCGTTGTCCAACAACTCAGCTGCGACATTGTTCAATCCATCAAGGATCGTGCGCGCATCTCGAACTTCTAAGCGATGGACTCCGGGCTCATGGGCCGAGGCATCGATTATGGCCGCTGCCTTCACGCGTTTCTCAATAACAATTGTTCTCGTTTGATCGATCTCTTCTTGAGAACTCTCAGTTCTACTCAACAATGCTTGGGCATACGCGGCGAGGGATTGGACCGAGTCACACAGGGAAGAACAAACGTTGCCGGAGCGCCTTGCAGGCCAAAAAAAGCTCAGCGCGATGACGATGACACCCGCGCCGATCGTCCAGAGTGCTCGCAAGGGGGCAAGCTCGTCAATCGGTGAGCCCGCACTCCCCAAGAGAAAGATCACAAACATTGACCACCAGACGATGGCGAAGGCGTAGTTCGACAATAAGAAGACCGGCGTCAGTGCTCCACAAAGCGCAATAAGAGCGATTTCAAACCAACTTGTGGGATGGAGAAGTTCGAAAAGTCCCAAGGAGAGCAGCACGCCCCCGCACGTTCCAGCAATTCTCGCTAAAACCCGAACGCTTGTGTCGCCCTGTCCTGGTTTTGCGACCCACGCAACGGTCATGGGAAGCCAATAGCCTCGATCGTTTCCCCAATGAAGTGCAATCAGTGCAGCGACGGTGATGGCAAATGAGAGTCGAACAGCGTGGCGAAATGACTCATCTGACCATCGCAGATGGGAAAGAATGGCACCCGACTTCGGCATACGGATTTTTGGGAGATGGACACCATTCGTCTTTCCCAATGGCCACGGGTGCCCAACGAGTTCAGCGACTTCTTCCAAGTACGCCGTGTTCGATTGGAGAATACTCACTTGAATTGCTGGTCCAAATCCTTGACATGCTTCAGTTGCTTTTGAGAGTTCAACCACGTTCATGGGGAGCGATCGAGCTGCCCACTTCCAGCGCAGTGCACGACTCAGACTCCGACACAGTGCATTCATTGCCGAAAAATACGCAGCCATACCAGCACGTATTTCGGGGTCATCGACGACTTCGAGCTCTTTTGAAAGTGCGATTGTGTTGAATCGAATAACGGAGGCGCGCCTCGCTATTTCATCTATCCACTCCCGAGACGAACCTTCATGGCCGTCAAACTCCATGGCAAGACTCAGCGTACGAAGCCGTTCTGCGTGCACCGCATTGATTGCTTGCGAGGGATCAGATTTACAGACGTAGCCAAAGCCACGAAAAAATCCCGCCAGGATTTCTCGATGGCCATCTAGTCGTCGAAATAGCCAGGGAACGACAACAACAGTTGCTGAAATCATCGAACCCACGAAATAGCCGAGCGCATCGCCCCACGCACTCGTAAACAGAAGTGGCATGCCGCTATAGACGCAGTACATCACCAAACAGAGCACCCCAATCATCCCTGTCCGAGGCCCACCAAGGACGGCGAATCCACAGACAAAGGCAAAGAGTGCCATCACCACAACGTGGGCCAGCTGATTTGATGACACCAGCCCACCTAAAAAGACCGAGAAGGCAAGGGCGAACGCGCCCACACCCATACTGAAGATTCGATGACGGTAGGAATCGTTGAGATCAAGAATGCCACCAACGAACACCGCTCCAATGGTCATCGAAACTCCAATGTGAACGTGTCCAGTCGTCAGGGCCCACGCTTGGATGGCAAAAAGGATGCAAAAGACTCGCAGCCCTTTCCATATCGTGACCATTGACCAGTCGAGAGTGCGAACACTGACCCACGTCTCTCTGAGCAGGAGCATGGACTCACCATAGCGAACGGGTTGCTTCCAAGTCGGAGGTCGCAAGCTCACACTGATGATGCAGGCACCTCGTCGAAGTGCCGAGACTTGCTAGGCCACGTGCCCCGCATGAGGAAGTGTCGGGATCAGCGCGAGAAACTCTTGGTCTCGATCGTAGGTTGCAAGTTTCAGCGCTTCTTCCAAGGTGCACCACCGAAGCTCGTCAGCTTCGTCGTTCGCAACAAACTCTCCAGAGATCACGGACATCAGCCAGTACGCAACAATCTTGGGTCGTCCCTTTCGATGAGTGTATTCGGTGAGGCCGATATAGCGTTCAAGTCGACACGTCAGACCAGTTTCTTCGAAGACTTCTCGGACCGCGCACTCTTCGTAGGTCTCACCCTCATCAAGCTTGCCCTTTGGCAGCGACCAGTCTTCTCGGTGTGGCCGATGGATCAGGGCAACTTCAAGAACGCCACTGCGCCCCGTACGCACGACAACCCCGCCTGCGGCGCGCATTAAATCTTCGGGAGCGTACTCAGGCTCGGTCACGAGGCGAATTTCTGTTTTCACTCTTGTGAGAGTAGTGGCTCAGGCACGAAAAAAGGTGGAGGGCCACCCTCAGGTGCTGCGATCAAAGATCAGGCGTCCAGGCTCCTCAGTGACGACGAAATGAAGCGAGTCAGTATCAAGAAACGACGCAATATCCTCCCACATCTCAGCGAAGTCGGCCTCGGCCATATGAGCGTGATACTCATCCATCGAGGCAAACCACTGCAGGGTCACTCCATCAAATCCAGAACGGTCATCATCGCCGTCGTAGGTGTCAAGCGCTCTTGGGTACTGCTCGTAGCGAAGCACGTGTGAGCCTGAGTTCAGTCGAGCGATCAAAGGAGCATGCACCTGTTCCCAGTGTTCATGAAACTCTTGTGGGCTTGTTCCTTCTTTTCTTCGCAAGACACACGTCAGTCGAACCATGACTTCTCCTTCAAATTGAGCACTGCATTTCAGGCTAGACGTTTTCAATTGGTCTCGTCCTCTCGTAGCATGGGTGCGTGGTCGTGAACTCTCTGGCATTCGTCATGACCTACCCCAAGGCCCTCGCCTTTCTTGCTGCGGGAATCGCTGCGGGAATCTTTAATGCCATTGCCGGCGGGGGAACACTAATCACCTTTCCCGTTCTCCTCGCGTTTGGCGTCCCTGCCTTGTCGGCCAACATCACCTCTTCGGTTGGCATTGTTCCAAGCTACGTCGGAGGGATTCACGGCTTTCGAAGTGAACTGAAAAACCAGGGACGCCGCATACGGCGTCTCATCCCTGCCGCCCTCCTCGGGAGTCTCTGCGGGGCACTGTTGTTACTCACCACTCCTGCAACGCAGTTTCGAAGCGTTGCCCCGTGGCTCGTGGCGTTTGCGACGGTGCTCTTTGGCGTCCAACCTCTTTTCATTAAGTTCGTGAGTTCACTCCACGACGATCACCCAACTCGAAAAGCATTCGTCCAGATCGGGACCTTCACTGTTGCCATCTACGGCGGCTACTTTGGCG
The DNA here is from genome assembly GCA_009699875.1 of Actinomycetota bacterium. GTDB lineage: Bacteria > Actinomycetota > Acidimicrobiia > Acidimicrobiales > RAAP-2 > CAIUMH01. The sequence continues at coordinate 1,108,693 of WLNI01000001.1, read as the reverse complement.
CGGGCCTCGGGATCATGCTCTTGGCAATCCTTGGACTTGGACTGACCGAAACGCTGATTCGCATCAATGGACTGCGTGCGGTGCTGTCCATTGTTATCTGTAGCCTCTCGGCCACGGTCTTCATTCTCCACGGCAGCGTCTTTTGGCTGATCGCGCTCTGCCTCGCCGTCGGGACCTTGATCGGAGGAGGTGCCGGGGCACAACTCGCCAAGATCTTGCCGACGCTCTGGCTCCGCATCGTGGTCATCGCCGTCGGAACGGTGACCACAATCGGTCTGTTCGTCACCTAAGTCGCCTCGCGAATTCAATACCCGACCAATCTGGTAGGGTATTGACCGTGCGACGCTTCTTCTCTTTCCCAAACCCTGTCAACGACGTTGCGGCTCGAACGGTCGCCTCAGGTGTCGTGGCCCTGTGCGTTTTGTTTTTGGTGACAGGTTGGGTCTGGGTGCTCTTTGTCTTGGCCTACGGCTTTTGGGCACGAGTCCTCACCGGACCGACGCTTAGTCCTCTTGGCCAGATTGCAACTCGCGTTGTCGCTCCTCGATTCATCGACCACGCAAAAATGATGCCTGGGCCTCCAAAACGCTTTGCCCAAGGTATTGGCGTCGGCTTCTCTACCACCGCTCTCGTCCTTGCACTCAGTGTCGGCGTTGGAGCTGCCCAGATTGTGATTGGGATGCTGAGCATCGCTGCGGTGTTGGAAGCGGCCCTCGGGTACTGCCTCGGGTGCAAAATTTTTGGGATCTTGATGAAGATTGGAATTATTCCTTCTTCAATCTGCGAAGAGTGTGCCGACATCTCCCTTCGATATCCCTCACTGACTCGAAGTTCATAAGCTTTTTCCTTGCCCTCCAACAGGGCGGGATTCAAGTGTTTCGGCCATAATCGCCATAAAAAGTCTGAATTAGGCACGTATCCGAGGTGACGAGTCTCTCAGGGGCCCACTGCCTAAGATAGGGGAGGGCGAAAAAACCACGTCATCGTGCTGGAGGGCAAGATCGACACGATCCCGAAGAAAGACTCATGACCAGAACCCCACGCTCAATCGTTTCGCCGATACAGGCAATTGTGCTGGCCACCTCTCTGCTCGCCGGTGTTCTTCTTGGCACCGTGGGTCCTGGAATGATTCCCTCAGCCAGCGCCGCGTCATCATTTGGAGTTTCAGAGTCCTTGACGACCGGACAAAGCCTCACGTCACCAAGTAACTCCTTCTTTGCCGTCATGCAAGGTGATGGGAACTTTGTCATCTACCAACGAACCTTCATAGGAAATGTCGCAGTGTGGTCGACCGGCACCAGTGGAACAGCGAGCAACACGCTTCGCCTCCAAGGAGACGGGAACCTCGTGCTCTACGGGGCAGGACGCGCTTATTGGGCCTCGTTCGCATTCGCGTCTTCTCAACTGAGCGTCTCCCTCCAAGACGATGGAAACTTGGTCGTCGTGTCTGCGGGCCGGCCAATTTGGAGTTGGAAGACTGGAGCGATCGCACCACCTCCTCCTCCACCGTGTCCCACATCAAGTAGTTCTTCATCAGTTGGTTGCGAACAAGTCCTCAATGAAGGCCAGCAACTCGCTGCTGGTCAATACAACGCTGTGTTGCAAGGTGACGGGAACTTCGTCCTTTACAACGGTGCCACGACTGCAAATAACGCAGTGTGGAGTACTGGAACCAATAATACCCGCGGCGTTTTACAACTTGTTCTGCAGCGCGATGGAAACCTCGTGCTCTATACGCCCGGTCGAGCATCTGCACCATGGAGCACAGGGACATTCGGAAAAGGAGCAACCTCGCCTCATCTCGAACTTCAAGGTGACGGCAATATGGTCCTCTACAAGAGTGCCGGGGCGACTCCTGGGGGCGCAATCTGGGCCACGGGTGCTCCCGCACAAACAACAGTCGGTGTCTACGCCTACCCAAGCGCACAACAAGCGATCAACGATGGGTGGCCACAAATCGCCGTGACTGGTGCGCTTGGCTCGCAAGGTCCGCCATGGGTGCAATCTCCAAATGGGGAGGACAAAGCAACGGGTCTGGCCATTCAAAACTCTGGACGTTCTATCCCCTGGAACTCGTACTGGACCGTGAGTGGACCTCCGGGAGCCGCGTGCAACGGAAGAGCAGTTCTTGGAACCAATGCCGCTCTTACTTCGGGTAGTTCACTTTCGGTTGGGCAGCTCACCGCCATTCTTCAAGGTGATGGAAACTTTGTCCTCTATAACGGATCGGCAATTCCTTCGAACAAACTTTGGTCGACCAACACAGGAGGGAGAGGTGGCACCCGGCTAGAGATGCAAAGTGACGGAAACCTCGTGCTCTACACCTCGTCTCGAGCCGCCGTCTGGTCAAGTGGCCACTTTGGAGCAAACTCAATTCTTGCACTCCAGTGCGATGGAAACTTAGTCACCTACGCCAGTGGAGGAACACCAACGTGGTCGACGGGAACCTCTGTTCCAAAAACCGGAACGCCTGAGAACTATCAGAATATTGGCTTTGTTGCGGGCCAAACAGTCGCTCGTGCCATCGATGGCTATGGTCTGCGGATTAAACCGAACTTCGTCACACTCGACCCAGAAGGGTACCCAGACTCTCACTCGGGACTCGATGCGGCTGGTCCTGCACAGTGGGCTGCGATGATGCAGGGGTGGTCTGACGGCATCAAGAGTATTGATGGGGGACTCACCCCTGCGTTCTATGCCACGCAGTCTGAGTACCTTGCGTATAACTTGCGCTCAATCAATTTGCCATTCTTCTTGGCCGTTGCTTTCGGTGGAGACAACACCACGTTGATTCCTCCTCGGCGCTTAAGCGGAGTGGATGGTGGAAATATTCAAGGAGTCGTCGCCTTCTACTACGGACCTTCCAATGGGCTTCAGTGCGCAACAGTGAAATCAGCCACCGCAACGATTGCAAGTTGGGGATACCGCTACAACACCCTGCAGTTCAATCCTGGATTGGCCTGCCACGCGTAGGCAAGTTCCTAAAAGGCTAGGGTTCGAGCATGGCTGACGACAACGAGACGAAGAAAGAAAGTTCAGGAACCTCAGGAGACATCCGAGGCCTGCTTCGCCAACTAGTCAGCCCCGTCGTCGAGCAGATCGACGATCGAGTGAACAAGCAGATCGACAGCGAAGTCACTGCTCGAATCGATGAACTCTTGTCGACTCGTATGGCAACTGTTGATCGAGCAATCGGCGACCTTGATCGCCACCTCTCTGAGTTGAGTGCGCGACTGGATCGCATCGAAAAGAACAGCCACACCCCCAACGACGACGCCACGCCCGAGTCTTAGAGGCCCTCGTTGGGCTCCTGTCCAGAGCGTTGAGAGGCCAGCCATTCTCGTCGGCTCTTCATGTCTCGTCGAACGGCCCAGACAATCGTGAACACCGCCAAGCCAGTGAAGGCCACGACGAAGACGCCGAACACCAGGTAGAACGCTACTGACGCTGCGAAAAGACCACCGCTCATCTCTTTGAACTTAGGTGCTTTTTCTCTTGTTGACACACCCCTTGGTCACAATGGAACCATGGAACTCGCTGCAGCCCCCACCGACGTCATCTTGAGCCTTCGAGGCCAGCGTGATCTGCGCCCGCGCATCGATCCCGGCCTCGCTGGAGGTCTACGGTCCTGGCTCGAAGATGACCTCGCTGAGTGCGCTTCACACCTCGATCCCAATGAGCCACTCTTTCTCTCGCCTCGAGCAATGACTCACGAGGCTCTCAGTTCAGTCCCTCCTCTCAGCGCACTCGCTCGAGGGGCATTGGTGAGTGCGCTTTGTACGCAACGGCTCAGCCTTGGAGAGGTGAACCACCCAATGGACGATGCGCTCAGCGCACTCGAAGCTGATCCTGCGCACGCTGAGTTAGTGGACACGGTGCACGGTCTTGACCCAGACGAATTTGCTCGACTCTCTTCAGAAGTTGCCGCACATGACACCGTGTTGGCTCGACACCTCTCCAGAGTCCCCAGCTCGTGGCTTCCTCGAAGCAACGTTCGCCTCAGCGTTCCCCTCGTAGGGGGACGAGTGGTCCTTGGAACGGTCGTCAATGTGGTGCTTGGAGCTCCGAGCGTGAACGTGGCGTCGATCTGTCTCTTACACGTCACGACGTCATCACTTGAAGAGACCACTGCGGCAATGCTGAGTGTCGTCGCCCTCATTGAAACTCTGCGCAGCGGTGCGCAGCCTCTGCGGGTTGCCTCGCTCTCCACCGCAACTGGTGAAGTTGCAATCTGCGACGTGAACGATCACGTACTCACGCAGGGTGTTGAACTCGTTGTGCGAGCCGTTCGTGCCAGAGGAGCGGGACAGTGACCAAGCCTGACGTTGCACCACGACACGATGAGGTCACTCTTCGTTACCCAGTCACCATGTTGCCGAGGAGTCGCGCGCTCAGTGATCTCATCCTTGAACCTGGACCTACCCCTGAGCGACTTGATCTCGGACTGCGACGGGTCTTGGCGCATCGCATTGCTGCAAGTGCCCCTGCACGAAGTTGGGGAGCAATGAGATTAGACAGCTACTCAATTCTTGCGGCTCTCGATGAGCGACCACGTGAACGGCGTGCCTTTTCCTGGAGCCCTCGAGCAACGAAGCGAATCCTTGGCGTACGAGCTGCCCATCGGGTGCTCTCAGGACAATGTGCCACTCCAACCGAAGCAGTGCGCGCAGAGATCGATGATGTCATCAACCGAACCGAGCAACAACACACCCGCCCGGGCTCACTTGGCTCCTGGCTCGAAGAGTCGACACTCGGAGTTCGTGCCGCAGTGATTGGCGAAGCCGTCGCCCATGCCACCGATATCATCACCCTTCTTGAGTGGGAAAGCGTTCGAGAGATCACCACTATCGGTCAAGCTGATCCTGTGTGGGCGGTTCCAGGAGCTCCATGGATCTCACTTCGAGGCCGTCGGGATCTAGAAGTGACACTCGATCACGAACACCACGAACGAGCCCTTGTTGCCCTTCGACCAGGACGACCCAATCCACACAGCATCGATGATCTCTCACTCGTGGCACTCGTTGAAGGTCTTTCGCAGCCAGAAAAGCCACTTCCAACCCGTATTGTTGGCGTCTGGCCAGCCTCTGGGAAGTCCATCAGCCTTGAGGTAACGCGCTCGACAACCCAACATGCTGCTCGATTCGTTGTTGATGCTGTCAGCAAAATGAGGGAGATGGTTGGCCACAAGAGTGCCGCCTAAGCCCTGGTCACGGGCCTCCTCAACCCCCATGTAGCCTGGGTAGTTCCCATGCAGACTCGTGACGACATTCGAAACATAGCCATCATTGCCCACGTTGACCACGGAAAGACCACCCTGGTTGATGCCATGCTCTGGCAATCTGGTGCCTTTCGAGCCAATGAAGACGTGGCCGATCGAGTCATGGACTCTGGGGACTTAGAGCGGGAAAAGGGAATCACTATTCTCGCGAAGCACACGGCGGTCACGATTGATGGCATCACCATCAACATCATCGACACCCCTGGTCACGCTGACTTTGGTGGCGAAGTGGAGCGAGGCCTGACCATGGTCGATGGCGTCATGTTGCTTGTTGACTCTTCTGAGGGACCCCTGCCCCAAACACGCTTCGTCTTGCGTAAGGCCCTTTCGGCTCGCCTTCCCGTCGTTGTTGTCGTGAATAAAGTTGACCGGCCTGATGCTCGGATTGACGAAGTGGTCAACGAGATCGAAGAGTTGTTCTTGGACCTTGACGCTGATGAACACCAGATTGACTTTCCTATTCTGTATGCCTGCGCGCGAGATGGCTGGGCAACAACCACAAAGGGCGAAGTTGGCACTGACTTAAAACCAATGTTTGCCGCCATCACCGAGTCGATTCCTGCCCCTGAGTATGAAGATGACGCGCCGCTCCAAGCGCTTGTCTGCAACTTGGACGCGTCTCCCTACATGGGTCGACTCGCAATCTGCCGGGTGATCTCTGGAACCCTCAAGAAGGGACAGCAAGTTGCATGGTGTCGACTTGATGGCACGATCGACAAAGCCAGGATCACTGAACTTCAGATCGCTGAGGCCTTGGAGCGAGTCACCGTCGACGAAGTAGGCCCTGGGGCCATCGTGGCGGTTGCTGGTATCGAAGAAGTCACCATCGGTGAGACCTTGGCCGATCCAGATGATCCTCGACCGCTCACCCCGCTCACCGTTGATGAGCCCAACTTGTCGGTGACCTTGGGAATCAATACCTCGCCTCTCGCCGGGCGTGATGGATCGAAGCTCACCGCTCGAATGCTCAAAGATCGCTTGGATCAAGAATTGATTGGAAACGTCTCAATCAAGGTCAAGCCCACGGAGCGACCTGACTCATTCGAAGTCTTTGGACGAGGAGAGCTTCAATTGGCGGTGCTCATTGAGCAAATGCGTCGAGAAGGTTTCGAATTGACGGTTGGAAAACCAGTTGTGGTGATCCGAGAGATCGATGGCGTGAAGAACGAACCAATCGAGCGAGTTGCGGTGGACGTTCCTGAAGAGTACTTAGGTGTGGTCACTCAGTTGTTGGCCCTTCGAAAAGGAACAATGGTTGAAATGGTGAACCATGGGACGGGATGGGTTCGCTTTGACTACCGCGTTCCGGCACGGGGCCTTGTTGGGTTTCGAACGGAGTTCATGACCGAGACCCGAGGAACTGGTGTGCTCCACCACGTCTTCGATGGGTGGGAGCCATGGGTGGGAGAACTCAAGACTCGCCGGAACGGCGTCATGGTGGCGGACCGCCAAGGTGTCGTCACGAGCCATGCCTTGGAAAGCCTTCAAGAAAGAGGCCAGATGTTCGTTGGGCCAACCACCGAAGTCTACGAAGGCATGATCGTTGGCGAAAACGCTCGCCAAGACGAGATGGACGTCAACCCGACCAAGGAAAAGAAGCTCACCAACATGCGAGCCTCTTCTGCGGACAACTTTGAACGACTCACCCCTCCAATTCTGATGACCCTGGAACAAGCCATGGAGTACATCAGCGACGACGAAAGTGTTGAAGTCACGCCAGCTGCGGTGCGCCTTCGAAAGAACGTCCTCGACCAGCAGACCCGTGGTCGACTTCGTTCAAAGACCCGGAACGCCTAAGCAGTTTTCCTCAGTCTCTTCGGCCCGATACGATGTCCCACGGAGGGATGACAGAGCGGACGAATGTACTGGTCTTGAAAACCAGCGTGGTGAAAGCCACCGAGGGTTCGAATCCCTCTCCCTCCGCCAACGACAGAGCGATCAAAACTCAGCCTTCGAGGAGTTCTCCGACTCGATACGAGCCCAACACTTTGACACGGGCAAGATGCTGGGTCAGACCTTTCAGGCACTCCGAAACGTTCGTATCCTCCATGTGACCTTCAAGGTCAATGATGAAGCAGTAGTCGCCAAGACCGCGTTTCGTTGGTCGAGACTGCAAATTCGTCAAGTTGATATCTCGAGATGCGAACTCACCAAGGATCTCGTGGAGAGACCCCGGACGGTCTGAATCTTGGAAGCAGACAATGCTTGTGCGATCTCCTCCGGTTTGCTCTGAAAGAGGCGTCCGAGCGACCGCAACGAATCGCGTCTGGTTATCTTTGTGATCTTCAATATCGTTCGCCAGGATTTCAAGACCGTAGAGAGACGCTGAGAGTCGAGGTGCGATCGCAGCATCGTGGTTGTCACCGCGTTCACTCACAACCTTGGCCGCGTCAGCTGTTGACTTTTCAGCGATCGTCTCAACATTCTCAAACGTCGAAGCCAAAAATCCTCGGACCTGCGCAAGCGCGTGAGGGTACGAATGAATCCTTGTGATGCGAGGAATGGTGGCACCGCGTTTTGCCATCAGCTGAAGGTGGACGTCGAGGATGACTTCTCTCTCAATGAAGAAGTCATATTCGAAGATCAAGGCGTCAAGGGTCTCGTTGACCGTTCCTTCGATTGCGTTCTCAATAGGCACGAATCCCATGTCCACTTCACCCGTAGCGACGGCCTCAAGAACCTCGGCAATACTTGTCTTTGGAAGCAGCGTGGACGCGGCCAAGTCAGCTTGGGTGAGAAGCGCTTCTTCGGTGAATGTGCCAGAAGGACCAAAGTACGCAACAGAGTTTGGTTGCAAGACCATTACCAGGCAGGATAGTGAAGGAAATGGACACCACTGATATCGAGAGGATTTTGACCCAGGTCTCAGAGGGGTCCCTCACGCCCCAGGACGCCTCAGATCAACTCGCACGACTCCCGTTTTCTGATCTTGGCGTGGCGAGAATCGATCATCATCGCTCTCTTCGCCAAGGTTTCCCTGAAGCGGTCTACGCGCCAGGAAAATCTCTTGACGATATCAACATCATTGTTGATGATCTCTTAGGCCACGGGACTGGTCCCGTCATCATCACACGAGCGACTCCGGCCCAAGTTGAGGCCTGTGAAAAAATTGGTCTGGCTCACGGCCTCGATGCGGTCGTGACAGAAGGTCCAGACGTCTCGACGGTCGTCTTTCGTCCTGCTCCAGACCTTGGGCATCGGATCATCGTTGTGACTGCTGGCACTGCTGACGCACCAGTTGCTGATGAATGTGCTGCGGTTCTCCGTGGCGTCGGGCTTGACCCTCAGCTGCTTCGTGATCGAGGTGTTGCGGGACTCCATCGGATCCTTGGTGACATCGACACACTCAGTGGCGCTGATGCCATCGTGGTCGTTGCTGGCATGGAGGGTGCACTCGCCAGTGTGGTCGGTGGATTGGCACGAGGACCGGTCATTGCTGTCCCAACCTCAGTGGGCTACGGCTCCTCGCTCGAGGGAGTGACGGCATTGCTAGCGATGATGGCGAGTTGTGCTGCGGGAGTATCGGTTGTGGGGATCGATAATGGATTTGGCGCGGCGTTTGCTGTTCTGCGCGCGATTGGAACTCGTTCATGACCTCGTCGCGAGTTGCCTGGTTCCAATGCGCGAACGGTATCGCGGGGGACATGATCTTGGGGTCACTCTTGGATGCGGGAGCATCCCTCGATGCCGTCAGAAAGTCTCTTGAAGGTCTTCACCTTCCTGGGTGGTCGATTGAAACTGAACAAGTGACGCGAGGCGGAATCTCAGCAACACATCTCACGGTTCTCGTTGATGATAACGACACGGCGCGCTCCTACGGGGTTATTCGAGATCTCTTAGAACGGGCCGAAATCGATGAGCGAGTGCGCTCACGGAGTCAGCGTGCCTTTGAGCATCTTGCACGAGTTGAAGCCGCTATCCATCGCACTACTCTCGAGGACGTTCACTTCCATGAAGTTGGCGGGCACGACGCACTTATCGATGTCGTTGGATCCATGGCCGCACTTGAAGATCTCGGCATTGACGACGTCTTTGTCTCTCCTATTGGATTGGGCCATGGAACCATTACTTCTGCGCATGGGTCTCTTCCAAGCCCCGCTCCTGCCACTCTGGCCCTCTTAGAAGGCTTTGTCGTCACTGGAGTCGATCTCCCCGTAGAGCTCGCCACCCCAACCGGCGCCGCCATCGCCAGGGCCCTCTGTGAATCGTCAACGCCGCTGCCCCCCATGACCATTTCCTCGCAAGGCTTTGGTGCGGGGACTCGCGACATCGAGGGTGTTGCCAACGTTGTGGGTGTTCTCGTTGGTGAAGGGACACGTACTCACGATGATGCCGTTGTGCTTCTTGAAACCACACTCGATGACGTGAGTGGTGAAGTCCTCGGCGCCACCATCTCTCACCTCCTCGAAGAAGGAGCGCTCGATGCCTGGGCAGCCCCGGTCAAGATGAAAAAAAATCGTCCTGGGCACGTTCTCAGTGTCTTAGGGGATCCGAAAGATCTTGAAACATTGAAGTCACTCGTCGCAACGCTCACTGGGACACTCGGCATTCGAACTTCACTCGTGAGTCGCACGATCCACCAGCGCTCGTTTGTTGATGTTGACGTGCTGGGTCACACGATTGCTATCAAAGTGAGTGACGTCAATGCAAAACCAGAGTTCGATGATGTCGCTCGAGTGGCGAACGCTACGGGTCGATCACTCATTGAAATTGACGGCCTCGCGAATCACGCCTATCAAGAGCGACGAGACGCCACCTAACTCACTTCGTCGCTAATCGTTTCCCTAGAAACTCTGCGGTCATCATAAAAGTTTCATCAGTCACTGCACTGTGGAGTCCAGGCGTCGCATGAAGTTGTTTGTCACTACTTCCAATTGCAGCAAAGAGTTCAAGACAACTCTCTCGAGGAAAGAGTTCATCGTCCCACTGCATCAAAAACAGTGTCGGTATTGTCACCTTTGGCGCATCGTCGAGAAGACGCTCCGACGTCGGCCCGACCGATCCAGCAAGTCCCAACACGCAGGCGACGATGCGCGGCTCTGCGGCGACGAGCGGAAGCCCAAGCAAGGTGCCCATCGAAAGGCCCCAATAGCCAACACGACGGTCCTCGAGACCACATTCTTGGCTTATCTCGGAGAGGACGACGCGCCAGTCAGCCACCATTTCATCAGTCATCGTTGGATCTGACGCCCAGACTTGTGAAAAGTCGAGCATCACGAGCGTTGGATCACTGCTTCGCTCTCCTCGGCGCAGTCCATGAACTGGACCCTCAATAGCGATGCACGTCGCGCCGTAGGTGCGCACTAAGCCCCGAGCCAGAGCTCCCACATGGTCTTCAAGGACTGAGCCACTTCCTCCGTGGCCAATGAGGACGATCGGGCCGATCTCAGAACCTTCAGGAAACCAGGCACGACCTGGGATAGATCGCTCGCCACGATTCCCAAGAAACGATTTGGTGACGACACCCTTTTGAGATGATTCTTCGGTCCACTCCATAGTCAAACTCTAGAGGGCGTTCTCACAGAATGCGACAGACGTGGGAGGCTGAAGCCATGAGTGAAGACCCGCAACGTCGACCGATGTTTACCTTTGACCCAGCGATGACTGAATTGATCTTTGACTACTGCCGGGCTCGGCTGGAGGAATACCCAGTCGTCCTTGACTTTGGTGGCGTTGATCCACAGTTGGAAGAGGCTCTCGACGGCTTATTGACAAGGGAGGGACGTGAACCTTCCGAGATCTTGGATCGTTTCACCAACCAAATTGCCAAAGCCGTCATCTCGGTCGACAGTCCAAGGTTTTTGTCATTTATTCCAGCCGCTCCGACAAAAGCAGCACTGCTGTTCGACATGATCGTTTCGGCGTCGTCGCTTAATGGCACCTCATGGCTTGAGGCAGCAGGAGCCATTGCTGCGGAAAACCAAGTCCTTCACTTCCTCTCCAACGCCGCCGGTCTTCCCCAGAGCGCAGGCGGTTGCTTCGTCTCTGGTGGTTCCATTGGAAACCTTTCGGCCTTGGTTGTTGCTCGAGATAGGGCGCGACGAAACTCACCAGAACTTGGATCACAGCGACTCCGCTTCGCCGTGAGCGAAGAGGCCCACAGCTCGATCGCTTCAGCGCTGCACGTCATTGATGTGGACGCGTTTATCGTCCCCACTGATGATCACCGTATGACATTGGCCACGCTTCAGACAGCACTCGAAGCCGATCAACATCCAGAAACCATCGTGGCCGTCGTGGCCACTGGTGGCACGACAAATGCCGGCATCGTTGACGACTTAGAGGGCATCGGTTCGTTTGCGCGAGAGCGTGGTCTCTGGTTCCACGTAGACGCCGCGTACGGTGGAGCGGGAATGCTTTCGACAAAGCGGGGCGAGCTGTTCCAAGGCCTGCGCCATGTCGACTCATTCATTGTTGACCCCCACAAATGGCTCTTTGCTCCCTTTGACTGTGCAGCACTGCTCTATCGCAATCCCGAAGAAGCAGCGAAAACGCATACCCAGCACGCCAGTTATCTCGACATCATTCACAGCGACACCGGTGAGTGGAACCCAACTGACTACGCCATACACCTGACTCGCCGAGCTCGAGGACTTGCGATCTGGTTTTCTCTCTGTGTCTATGGCATCGACGCCTACGTTGAAGCCATCGACCAAGCCATCATCATCGCCGAAGATGCCGCAGCCGCCATCACTGCCACCGCTCATACAGAGCTTGTGAGAGAACCAGGACTCTCCGTGGTGCTCTTCCGCCGAATCGGGTGGAGCGATGAAGACTACGCAACGTGGTCGACCGATTTGTTAAAAGATCAAGTTGCCTTTGTCACCCCAACAAAATGGGAGGGAGAGACCGTGGCCCGATTCGCCTTTCTTCATCCTGAAACTTCTCCAGAGATGGTGAGCGAGATCCTCGCCACTATGGCGTAATTAGCTTTCAGCTAAAGGTCGACGGTTCTCCAAAAGAGGCTCGCTAGGTTGGCGAACCTGCTCGCCAGCCAAGAGGCGCTTTCTCCATGCGATTCCAGAAAGGGCTTCAAGGACAACTCGATTGGCGAGGTACGCGGTGATTTCACCGTTGTCATAAGGCGGAGAGACTTCGACAACGTCAACACCAGCTAAGGGAAGCTCCATGGCGACGCGTCGAACCGCATCGAGCAACACTCGAGCAGAGAGTCCTCCAGGCTCAGGGGTCCCTGTTCCAGGAGCCGAGCCCGGGTCAACAACGTCGACGTCCACCGAGAGAAAGACCGCATCGCATTCGTCCAAGGCAAGAGTAAATGCATCATCAAGCACCGCATCTATACCCTTCTCAACGATCTCTGACATCTCAAAACTTCGCATCCCCTGGTCAGCCATCCACCCCAAGGTCTCGGGTTCAGGCCAGTAACCCCTGAGGCCAATTTGCAAAAAGCGATCACCTCGACACGCCCCAGACTCAATGAGTCGTCGCATCGGGGTTCCATGACCATGAAGTGAGCCGAACTGGGTGTCCCCTGTGTCAGCGTGTGCGTCAAAGTGAATCACCGAGACCTTGCCCCAGCCAACGTGGCGTGCCACGCCAGTGACGTCTGGCAGAGCAATCGTGTGATCGCCACCCAAGATGATCGGTAGTGCTCCTGATGTTGCAATGGTCGTGACTGCCTCTTCAAGAGCCTGGAGAGAGCGCTCGGTCTCGCCAGAGGGCATCTCGATGTCGCCGACATCGACAACACCAAGTTCCATCAATGGGTCAACGTCAAGTGCGAGGTGAGGACGCATCCCATCGTGGGGGAGGTAGTCAGTAAAGCGAATGGCTTGGGGCCCAAAACGACACCCAGAACGATGCGACGTCCCGCCATCAAAAGGTGCGCCGACAATGACTGCTTGGGCGTTTGCGAATGATGCCGGATCCCCAAGGTCTGCGGCGGGAATTCCAAGAAACGTCGCATCAGGACCGTACATATTGCCGATTCGCGCCATCATTCAATCCCTCCCATTTCAAGTGCTTCATCCAGCATGGCACCGAAATGCCGAGTGATGAGCGAGAGGTGACCCTCCTCTGGCAAGAGGTGAGCAATCACCTTGTTGAGGTGCTGTTCGAGCCACACGGCGTGACTCTCTGGAACCATGACGTCGTCTGAGCCATGCCACAGACTGACCGGTACATCGATTGATGCAACCGAGAAGCCCCACCGTTTGAAAAATGCTTCATCATCTTCGAGCCATCCATCAATGCCAGTTTGCACACCAGCTCGAGCTGACGTTGCCAACATCTCAGCCAGTCCCTCTTCGCTCAGCGCATCTACGTCGACGCGGCTCAGTAGACCTGCAATCGAATCATGCAGCGAGGTGGCCGTGAGATCATGCATGCCGGCAGCTTCCTCTTGAAGAAAGGCTTCGAATGCCGGTCCACCCTCTTGCGCGAACGAGAACTCCCGAATATTTTCGGGTCCCATGCCTTCGACCCAGTCAAGCTCGCCTTCTCCGTAGGGTGCGACTGAGCCAATCGTGACGACGACTCGACAGAACTCACTGGCCTTGGCGCCAAGACTCAACGCATGTGGTCCTCCGCCCGACCAACCCATGGCGATCACTCGCTTGGCGCCGACTGCATCAAGAATGACATGAGCATCATCGGCAAAAGAACGCACCGATCGGCCGGGTTGTGGCGTCGACTCCCCGTAGCCTGGCCGAGCCCACGTGAGGAAGCCCAAGCCACGTGCTTCAGACTCGTTGAAGAAGAGGTCGTAGGGAACCGAAGGAAACGGTGTTCCATGACAGAAGAGGACGAGGTCGTCGGTATCTGATCCATGAAGGAGTCCGTGGAGGACCCGACCATCGGGCATCAAGAACTCTCGAGCAACTTCTTCAGGCATCGTGCCCACTCCCCTCTTCCACGTGTGAGATTAGACGTTTGTTCATGTCGCTGCCTCTGCACTGAACACGACGACTTCTCCACGTAGAATAGAGACCATGGCCCAACGAATCGTCTCTGCTTCTCGAGTTATTGCCGCTCCACCAGAGGTGATCTTTGACATCCTCTGCGACACCACCAAACACGCTCTCATTGATGGGTCTGGTCACGTGAAGGCGGCCAAAACAAATCCGGGTCGACTTTCCCTGGGCGCAACGTTCTCGATGGAGATGAAGGTCGGCGCTGCCTACACGACAAAGAACACGGTCTCAGAGTTTGAAGAAGGTCACGTCATTGCCTGGCACCACTTTGCTCAGTTTGTGTGGCGATACCAACTCGACGCGGTAGAAGGTGGGACAAAAGTTACCGAGACATTTGACTATTCAAAACCATGGGGCATCGCTCTCAAACTTACGAAAATGCCCGAGCAAAATCAGGTAGGAATGGAAAAAACACTTGCTCGACTCGACGAACTCGCAACAACTGGTTCGATCAACTAGCGCCAACCATCGGTCCACCATTCAAGACGCAGTGGGTTCCTGAATAGATTGTGGGCATGCACTTGTTGCAGTGCGTGCACTCAGAGGGTGCCTCATCACCACTTGCCCAGCGATTAATAATCCCTGGCTCCATCAGCAATGGGCGTCCCAACGCCACAAACGAGAACCCTTCCTCCATCGCCACACGAGCCGTTTCAGGTCGAGTCACGCCCCCGAGAAGCACTAAGGGCAGAGAGACTTCTTTGGCCACGACTCTGGCTTGATTCAAGAAGTACGCCTCTTCGAAGGGGTACGCAGGCATAAAGTGCTTTCCCACCACCTTGAATCCCGCTCGTATGGGCTGGGGCAAGGTCTTGGCAAACTCCGCTCGGGGGGCCTCTCCTCGGAAGAGATACATCGGGTTGGCCAGTGAAGACCCTCCCGTGAGTTCCAGTGCATCGAGATTGCCATCGTCTTCGAACATCTTGGCCACGGCCGTTGCTTCTGTCACGCCAAATCCCCCAGCCACGCCGTCGTCCATATTGAGCTTGGCGGTCACGGCCAAATTCTTCCCCACTGCAGTTCGCACGGCGCCGAGTACGTCCCGAGCAAGGCGCGCCCGGTTCTCCAGCGAGCCCCCGTAGTGATCCTTTCTCCGGTTGAGCTTGGGGCTGAGAAAACTACTCAGCAAATAGTTATGCCCAACATGAATCTCCACGCTGTCGAATCCACAGTCCATTGCTCTTGTCGCCGCCGAAGAAAAGTCGTGAACGATACGATCGAGATCTTGCAGGGAGGCTTCATGAAGACGCGCCCCCATCACACTCACGCCCGATGAGGGGGCAAGGCTTTTCGCTCCGTTCGATCGAGCATTCCCAACAGGACCTGCGTGACCCATCTGTGCCGCAACGGCGACACCTTCTGCGTGCACCGTCTTCGTCAGTCGCGTCAATCCATCGCGTGCGGCATCATTTAACTCAATGCAGTGACGATCAGTTCGCCCTTCGCTCGAGACCGCCAAATACGCCACCGTTGTCATCGCCACCCCACCTTGTGCGATGACTCGATGAAATGAGATCAACTCGTCGGTGACTTCTCCTCGAGGACTTCGCCCTTCAAACGTGGCGGCTTTCAAGAAACGGTTCTTCAGGGAAACCGGCCCAAGAGTGCAAGGGGAGAACAGATCCATACTGGCTAGTCTTTCGCACTTCCTTCGCCGCTGCGTTCTGAATCGCCGGCTGGCTCCAGGCCGAGATGGAAACTAGCCAAGGAGCCCGACAATGAGCGTGGTAGCGCTCAGAATCATCAAGACAAACGCCGGCAAGGCCTCTTTGACGGGGTCGCTCGCTCGAAAATGCGCCCGGATCGCCAGCAACATGTAGATCGTGAGCCCAAGCGCTGCAAGCACACCAATGAAGTGGACCACGATCCCCAAGAAAAGTCCCACTGCGCCGAGGACTTTGATCACGCCAAGGAAGCGTTCAAAACCAGGTCGATAGCCCAAGCGCTGCATCAACTCCATGATTTGGGGATCTCCCCGGAAGTCGAGCGATGCCGAGTACAGGGCAACGAGCCCAACAAGGATGGAGAGAATGACAAAGATGACCGACACAGCACTGCAAACTTACTTCCCCACAACTTTCTCCGTGAAAATGAGTGAAATGCCAGTAATCAACGGCAGAACCTGACCTCCGCGCCCCTAACATGAGTAGTGAAACAGCGAAAGGAATGCGCTCATGCTCACCCGGGGAATTAACCATGTTGGGACTCTGACCAACGATGCCTCTCGTTTACAAACCTTTTACAAGGAAGTCTTTGACGCAGAAGTGGTCCGGGATGGTTCAGAGTTACCAAATGGGGACGGGCCGCGACTCACCATCATCAAGATCGGTGAGTTCGCAGAACTCAATGTGTTTGAAATTGAAGGTAATACTGAAGCCGATCGCCAAACACCAATGTTTGGGCGAGGTCGACTTGACCACCTCGCCCTCCAAGCTGAGTCGTTTGAATCCTTCATAGAAATTCGGGAGCGGCTTATGGCTCATGGGGCTGCTGATGACTTTGTGACTGACTTTGGCGGCATGCTCAGCATCTTCTTTCGAGATCCTGATGGTCTCGAATGTGAAATCTGCGTTGAGAATCCCGATGCTGTTGCAGGAGTGAGCAATCCACCTGGCACTCGGGCTGCCCGATTTTCATAAAGACATTCCCTGACACCTCCAGAAGGAACCAGCTCTCGAAAGGTCGGTATCCTCTCTCAGAGAGACCCGTTATGAGAGCAGGTCTCTGTAGAGAGGAGCAACCATGGCTGAGGAACTCTGGCAACACAGCGCACTCGAACTCGCAGCAGGAATCCGAGAAGGTTCCTTTTCCTCTCGAGACGTTGTTGACGCACACCTCACGCGCATCGAACAGGTGAATGAACACGTCAACGCAATCGTGCAAGTGCTGAGCGAAGATGCTCGGCGAGACGCCGATGCTGCAGATGCGGCTGTTTCACGAGGTGACACACTCGGGACATTCCATGGTGTCCCGTTCACCATCAAGACCAACATTGATGTGGAAGGGCAACCGACAACAAATGGACTCCCGATCTTTGCCGACGCAATTGCACCATCTGATGCTCCTGTTGTTGAACGCATGAAAGCTGCAGGAGCTATCCCGCTAGGTCGTACCAATATGCCCGACATGGGGCTGCGGGTCCATACCGACTCGTCACTTTTTGGTCGAACAAAAAACCCTTGGAGTCCAGAGAGAACTGCGGGAGGTTCAAGTGGCGGAGAAGGTGCAGCCATCGCGTCAGGAATGAGTCCACTCGGGCTCGGCAATGACATTGGAGGCTCGCTACGAAACCCGGCCCATGCCTGTGGCATTACCTCGCTTATGCCCACCAAGGGCGTGGTCCCTGACGCTGATACCTATCCCACCCCTGACCATTCGCTTACTTCTCAACTCATGCTGAACCAAGGGGTCATGGCGCGTCGAGTCAAAGACCTTCGAGCTGGCTTGCACACAGTGGCGGGCTTCCACCCGCGTGATCCCCTCAGCGTCCCCGCACGCTTGGAAGATCTCACCCCAGGCCAAACATTACGGATCGCCGTGATGCCAGAGCCGCCCGGTGGGTCGACACACTCGGGGGTTGCCGCAGCGGTGCGCTCGTCAGCTGACATTCTCTCTGACGCTGGCCATGACGTTGTTGAGGCAACTCCTCCCGACTACGAGCTCAGCCTCTTGCTGTGGTGCATGATGCTCTTCCCGGACTTCTATGACCTCAAAGATCAACTCGATATGGTCATGGGTGAAGGTGGATTGAAACTGATTGATCTTGCGCTGTCACAGTTCCCACAGATGACATCCTTCGAGACCTATCTCGCTCACCAAGCACGAAATGGGGTGGGGCGAACGTGGCAACTTTGGTTTCAAGAATATCCAATTCTTTTATCGCCAACCTGGACACAGCCAGCTTTTGAGAAGGATTTTGACATCGCAGGGGAACAAGAAGCAATGGCCACGTTGGAACTCTTTCGACCTGTCCTCCCAGGGAACTTGCTCGGCCTGCCCTGTGCTGTCGTTCCCGGTGGGATGGCCGATGGGCTTCCTGTCGGCGTCCAGGTTATTGGGCCTCGATTCAGCGATCTGAAAGTCCTCTCAATCGCTGAGGAAATCGAAAATGGGTACGGCCCAATTACTCCGATTGAGCCACGGACGTCATAGTCTCGGGCGGAAGCGACTTCTTGCCTAGACGTGCGTCGATATTTCCTCAAGCGCACCGGAGCTCAATTTATTTTGTACCCCTAAGAACAGTGCAGTCGCTATCAGTCCAATAACAACACCAATGATGGTGTAGTGAAGTCGAAGTACCGAGAGGTGTCGGATCGATTCGACAAGGTGTTGTTGTCCGCTTCCCGACCCTTCAATCAAGACCACCCCGAGTGTGAGAAACATCACGTACTCCCAGTAGGGCGAATCTGACTTTAATTTGTCCATAAATGCTGCGGTCATCGCCAAGATTCCGGGAAGAGCAAACGCCCATGCCGGTGCAGAGTTGGGCTCTACCAAAAGCAGCAGCGACAAGAGGAAAAACCCGAGAAGGGTTCCAATTGCTCGATGGGCGGCCTTCATCATTGTGCCCGGAGTGAATGGTTGAAACACAATAAATAACGTCAAAATGAGCCAACCACCGCCTTTGCCGAGTTGGTAATCAAGCACTACCCACGTGGCGACACCAACGAGGAGACCGACAAGGAGACCCGACACCGCTGCAATTTTGAGAGAGGGAAGTGCAGGGAGTTTAGGAATCGGAACTCGAAGCGTCAGCAGCCAGCCAATAAAGGAAGCCCACAGACAGGCTCCGAGTGTCCAAAGGAAGATATCTCTGATGTTGTCCCATGCCACAGGATTGTGACCCGTCAAAAGGGGTGGACCCGTGATAAATATCGCAATGAAGATAGCGATCAGATTTAGCATTGCCGCCTTGCTGCTCACCATCGCAGCTCGACAGAGAAACGCAACGACAGCAATGAACAGCGCTCCTGCAAGGGGCTTGTCACTAAAGTACGCCGTTCCCGCGAAGCCCAAGGCGACGAGAGGACTAATCGCAAGACTTAACTTCGGCCCCATAAACGCGGCAACCATCACCATCGCCACAAGGATGAGTAGCGAAAGCGGAATGGCCGCTGTCTTTCCGGCTACACCCAAGATGTAGAGAGGAAGAATTCCCGCAGTGACAATCACGAGTCCAGGAAGCTTCTTCGGCATCACGCGCGTGAACTCTTTCGTGATTGCATTCATCAATGCGTCATCCCCCCACTGAAGTGTTCCTTCTTTAGGGTAGTAAAGAATGTCGCCAACCCTGGGTATGACGCCTCAGAAGTACTGCGCTAGGTCGTCAAATGTGTCATCGCCACGTTGAGTGCAACAACAAGCATCACAATACCGATGACGAGGTCTATGACTCGCCACACAACCACACGCTGAACGTAGGGTGACAGCATTCGTGCACCGAAACCAAGAAAGGAGAACCACACCACAGATCCAAGACAAGCTCCAATACAAAAGTACCAGCGTGCGCCACCATATTGATTCCCAATCGAACCAAGGAGAAGCACTGTATCGAGATAGACATGGGGATTGAGAAAGGTCAATGCAAGCATTGTTCCTGCAACCACACGCATCGATTGGCGACCTTCATCAGAAACGACGAGAGCATCTGTACGGCTTGCTCGCCAGAATGAGTAGAGGCCAAAACCAATGAGATACGCAACCCCCACCCACTTCAAGACCTGGAGCACTAAAGGAAATGAGTGGACCACACGACCGACTCCGGCTATCCCAAGAATGATGAGCACGACATCAGACGCCGCACAGATTGCTACCGCCACACCAATGTGCTGGCGGCTGAGACCTAACCGTAAGACATATGCATTTTGTGCACCAATAGCGACGATGAGAGAGAGTCCGGTTGCGAATCCAACGAGAGCCGCGTGCATGCACTGCCTACGTTAGCAAAAGAGATTTCTGCCAGGCTGGCCGAAGAATTCAGCCGTGAAGCGAAAGCCGATAGACATTGGTCTCTCTTTACGGTAGAAACCAGAATCCCCAGATCTCCGAGATCCAAGCCGCCTCTCCTAGCGCTTCTTCTTGGGCGGAGCTGACCGTCCTGCCACTATCAACCAGTCGATCATGAAGTCATCGTCAGCGGTGTCCGCATCGGAAAACGTGACGTAGCGCATGCTCTCGGCCTCCTCGGGCGAATGGCGCATTCGAGCGGCCCTCGGACGGGTGAGGGCTCGATCTCGGTCGGCTGGGAGAAGTTTGACGCCCAGCCCACCGGTGGAGATCGAGACGAACGCTCGGCCATCGGCGTACCCGATGAAGCCACCCATCATCGGGCGGGTTGTCACCTCGAAAGGGAGCTCGTTTGGCAACTCTTCAAGACGTGCTCGAAGCACTGTTGGTTCGTGCGCGCCCATCGCTTACCTCCTTGAGTTGCTCAATGGAGGCGTCAGTGCCTCCTGGTAATATGATTCCATGTCGATCTCACTTGAAGGACTTCGCACCGTCATTTACCCGGCACCGGACCTCGACAGGGCCAAGCAATGGTGGACCGAACTCGTCGGCGTCAAGCCGTACTTCGATCAGCCGTTCTACGTCGGTTTCAATGTCGGCGGCTACGAGTTGGCGTTGCTGCCAGATGCCGATCCAGCGCTCGGCGCTCTTGTCTATTGGGGAGTCGCTGATGTGCCCCAGGCCGTCGCACGCGCCATCGCGTCCGGCTCGACGGAGCACACACCGGTGGCGGACGTTGGAGATGGCATCGTCACTGCCACCGTCACCACCCCGTTCGGCAGCATTCTCGGATTCATCTTTAATCCGAACTTCTCCCTTGCCTGATCAGGCCTCCAAAGAAACGAGAAACATTGGTTTCTCTTCCCACTTTAGAAACGAATCGGTGTCATTATGTACAACATAGTTTCTATGATGTACAATGAAGCTATGGCCAAGGTAACAATGAGTGAAGGACGTGAGCGACTGTCTGAGATGGTCGACGTCGCACGGAACGAGGCGGTGGTCTTCGAGCGCTACGGGCGACCGGCAGCCGTGATGATCAGTGCAGACCGTTATGAAGAGATGATGGAGGCACTTGAGGAAATCGGAGACATCTCCGCCTTTGATGCCGCTATGTCCGAAGAGGGTGACAACATCCCTTGGGAGCAGGTGAAGCAAGATCTCGGCTGGACGTGAGCCGATACCGGGTCGAGTTCCGACCGGCCGCTGCGCGTCAGCTTCGCAAGATCGAGCCCCAATCTCGCGAGCGCCTAAGGGGAGCTATCACTCTCCTTGCTGAGGACCCTCGTCCCCCAGCCTCTCGCCAACTTCGCGGCCGACCCGGGTGGCGAGTTCGGGTTGGCGACTATCGAATCATCTACACAATTGATGATGGACTCCTTGTCGTTGCCGTGATCGCGATCGGTCACCGACGAGAGGCCTACGGCTGAAGTCAGCCCTCCAACGAAAATCGATAGACATTCGTCGTCCGCTGTTCAAAACCACAACGAACATACAAACGGTTTGCGGCTTCTCGAGTCGGGTTTGAGGTGAGGTCAAGTGTGCGAGCGTTGGACCGTCGTGCAAGATCAATCGCTGCGTCGACGAGTGCTTCTCCGACTCCGTTTCCACGCGCCTCTTCGTCGACGATGACGTCTTCGATCCAGCCCCGAGCCCCGCTGGGAGATCGAAAGAGGACGAGCGTCAGAGTTCCAACGATCTGGTTCTCACCGTCTCTTGCCACAAACAACGTTGTTGCCGGTGAAGCCACAATTGACTCAAGATCGTAGGCCTCAAGTGGTGTCGCTGATTTCGAAAGCAGAGGTAAAAGCCGCTGAAAGGCCTCAACGAGTTCTTCGTCGGCGACGATCGCAGGCTCGATTCGAATCCCACTCATGACGGCTTCTCCTCGTCTCTCCAGTTTGGAGAGCGAATGGCGTCGTAGAGGACGGGGCGTTCTTCGCCTTCAAGAGTGGCAAAGACGTGCTCGCCCCAGCGCTCAAAGCCCACCAAGGGGGAAGGAAGATTCTCTTTCGAGAACCAACCAACATCTGTGACCTCGAGGGGGTGTGGCTTAAAGCTGCCACCCACGGCTCGACAGTAAAAAAGAATCGAATAGAGAGGAAAGCGGGTCATGCCCAGTCGAAGACCATCGAGAATTGCAATCACCCGAACAGGTTCGACTTCGATCCCTGTCTCTTCTTCGACTTCCTTCGCCACCACTTCGGCCGCCGAGTATCCGACGTCACACCATCCTGTGGGATAGAGCCAAACCCCAGAGTCCGATCGTTGAATCAGTAATAACTCGCCATTGTCATTTCCAACAACCGCACCGACCGCCACCTTCGGCGTCTGGTAGCCAGCGACACCTTGACCAATATTGCTCATCCACTCTTCAACATGGCCTTCGGCATCATCGAGCTCGAAGCGCTCATGGCTTGAGGCGACTTTGATATCCCCGGCGACTTTCAGGATCTCTTCAAATCGTTCTTTTTCGTAGAGACTTTCAGTGAAGCCCAACCCTGTCATGGCGATAGCAGCAAGGGTCTCCGACCATCGCAGGAGGACTCTTTCGGGGATAGGGCGTTCCACAGATGCTCACGCTACCAATCAAAACTCACGCTTGGTGTGAGAAACCGGGCAGAATAGAGAAATGCCGGTAAACGAAGACTGTCGCCACTACGTTCGACGCCAAGCAGGTGACGATGTCACTGAGCGTTGCAAACTCGATGCGAATGAACCGCTCCCCTTTGCCTGCCCCGAAGGATGTCTCTTCTATGAGTCTCGTGGCATCGACCAGTCAGGCTGGAAGGTCTAAGACTTAGCTCTCGAGGACGTCGCCCAGGAGGTCGACGCCCACACCTTCGGCTCGCAACCAGTCGAGTGCACGGTCAACATTTTTCGGATCTCCGTCAATCTCACAGACAATCCATCCCACTGACTCTGAGATGTCTGCTCTACGGATATCAGGAGTGACGTCAAAGTCACGAACGAGTCTCGCCAACACGGGAGTTCGAACGAGTGACTCAGGAATGGTGAGTTTGACGCGAACGCAGAAATCAGTGCTCATAGAATTCCAACCTAGCCCAAGACTCGATTCAACCGCCCGGAGCCAAGCCCCTCTAAGTCAAGTGCGCAAAAGAGGAATCCAGCGTCCCGACAGACGGCCACAATTGCCTCTCGAGCCACTGTGGCCCGCTCAACGTCGGAAGGTGGAACTTCTACGAGCGCCACGTCGCCGTGGTGACGAACTCGAAGCTCTTCAAAGCCGAGGGCCCGAATTCCAGCTTCTGCTCGCTCAACGGCCGAGAGCGACGAGAGCGTCACCGGCGTTCCATAGGGAAGCCGAGACGCCAAGCAGGGCGACGCTGGTTTGTCTGCGGTGGGCAGGCCGAGAAGCTTCGATGCCTGTCGGATGGATGATTTATCGAGCCCCATCTCCACGAGAGGAAATCTCGCCCCACGATCTTGGGCGACTTTTTGTCCTGGACGATGATCACCAAGGTCATCAACGTTGACGCCCAGAATCACGGAGGCATCGCGTTCTTGGGCCAGTGGTTCAAGCGCATCCATCAAATGCGTCTTGCACCACGCACATCGGTCTGAGTTATTTGCGCTGTAGCGCGGGTCCTCAAGTTCATGAGTTTCAACAATAAGGTGATTCAGATCTAATTCTTTGGCGAGCAACGACGCTTCGCTTGCTTCGGAGGCTGCCATTGATGCTGACGATGCCGTCACGCAAAGGACCTCATCTCGCCCCAGTGCTTGGGTCGCCACTTTGGCGAGATACGTCGAATCAACACCACCGGAAAACGCCACCACCATGGGCCCCATTGTCTTCATGTGCTCAAGTAACAGATCAGTGGCGCTCTCGGTCATGGCGTGAATGAAGAAAAGACCTCGTCTACGGAACCAACAATGCCTGTGTAGAACGGACCAAACTCGGCATAGAGAGTTGACGCCTCATCAAAGCGCATCGTATAGACACAGTCTTTGACGTCGTCGGGCTTCACGCCAAAGAGTGTGACCCCCCACTCCCAGTCGTCGAGCCCGGTTGAACCAGTAACGACTTGGAGAATACGACCGTGGAAATTCCTTCCAGACTTCCCGTGTTCGCGCATCATGGCTTTTCGGTCATCGAAGGGCAGCGCATACCAGTTGTGCTCTTCACCTCGGCGCTTTGACATGGGATAGAAACAGAACGCCCGCATTCCTTCGGGGGGAAGCGAAGGGTGAAGCCGTGCCTCCAAGATATGTTCAGGAGTCCCTTCGGCGTACTCCGAGATCTCCGTCAAACTCACGTACGACTCCACGATGTCAAGACCAGCTCGCTCAAGCGACGTCTGAAGTCGACGCAACTCCCAGAGGTCTTCCCCAAGGGCCATGACACACGCGTCGGCCTTGTGACCGACGATGGCCGCCATCACCACCTGGCAACCGGCCTTCTCGGCAACGTCTTTGGCTTCTCCTATAGAGGAAAGGTTGACGTCGCCTCGGGGTTTCACGAAGAGATGAATGACATTCCACCCAACTGAAGGCACGAGTGGTGCTGGAGAAGTACTCACGTCCTCATTCTAGGGCTGAACCCTGAGAGACTGGTCTCCTTGGTCTTGAAGGGTGGTCCAGATCAAACCCTAGACAGAGGGAATCGTTGCTAGTCCTTCAGCAAATCGTGCATCGCTGATTTCTTCATCGCTCATCAGTCCAGCCATATATGCCTCGTAGGCGGCCAAATCAAAGTGGCCATGTCCACACAGTGCGGTCAAGATGACGGTTTCTTCGCCAGTCTCTTTCGCTTTCAGGGCTTCTCGAACTGCTGCAGCAAGGGCGTGGGTGGGCTCAGGAGCCGGCACAATCCCTTCAGTGCGAGCGAACTGAAGTCCTGCTGCGAAGCACTCGATCTGGGGGATTGAGATCGCTTCCATGAGGCCAAGCTCGTAGACGTGGCTGATCAATGGCGCCATACCGTGATAGCGGAGACCCCCTGCGTGAATTGGGTCAGGCATGAAATCGTGTCCCAGGGTGTGCATCTTCATGAGTGGAGTCATTCCTGCGGTGTCACCGAAGTCGTAGGCGTAGACACCCTTGGTCAGTGAAGGACATGAGGCGGGCTCCACTGCTCGAATGATCGGTGACATGTTGCCGGCCAACTTCTCTCTCAAGAATGGGAAGGAAAGTCCCGCAAAGTTTGAACCTCCACCAGTGCACCCAACGATGACGTCTGGCCCTGCTGTTTCGCCGGCCTTCGCCATTTGAAGCAGTGCTTCTTCACCGATGATCGTTTGATGCATCAGTACGTGGTTCAACACACTGCCTAAGGCATAGCGAACATCATCGTTCGTGGCCGCAACTTCGACAGCCTCAGAGATCGCGATGCCGAGTGAACCTGGAAGGTTTTTTGGATCTTTCAAGAATTCACGGCCCACCGCAGTGAGCTCGGAAGGTGAGCGGTGGACTTGGGCTCCAAAGGTTTCAATCATCAAGCGTCGATAGGGCTTCTGGTCGTAGCTCGCTCCGACTTGCCAGACTTCGCACTCAAGATCGAAGAGTGCACACGCAAACGCCAACGCG
Organism: Actinomycetota bacterium; assembly: GCA_009699875.1. Lineage (GTDB taxonomy): Bacteria > Actinomycetota > Acidimicrobiia > Acidimicrobiales > RAAP-2 > CAIUMH01. The sequence goes on along the minus strand of WLNI01000001.1, from coordinate 1,082,926 downwards.
GTACCCCACTGGCCGGCACCTGTCTCTGTCGTAAGTTTCTTGACGCCAGCAATTTTGTTGTAATACGCCTGAGGCACGGCGGTGTTCGGCTTGTGACTTCCCGCTGGGGAGACACCTTCGTATTTGTAATAGATCCGAGCGGGTGTTCCTAATGCTGCTTCTAAACGGTGAGCTCGAAACAGAGGGGTGGGACGCCACTGTCGATACACGTCCAAGACTGCGCCTGGAATATCGATGTAGCGCTCTTGAGAGACCTCTTGCATGATGAGATCCATCGGGAACAAGGGTGCAAAGTCTTCTGGACCCGCTGGCTCATGGGTTCCGGGGTGAAGAGCTGGCGGTGGAGGACTTGGAAGGTCAGGGACGAGGTTGTACCACGTCGTTGGCATTTCTGACTCTTCGAGCGTGATCTTGTGTTGGCGAACTTGTTCGTCCATGGTGTGGCGTTCCTCTCTCTGAGATGCTGAGAGCAATAACCTAGCCACCGAAGAGAACCTTTGCAGAAAGCGGGACGCGAAACGGACGACCCAGAGGGTCGTCCGTCCGTAAATCTTTGAATTTTGAGGAGACTTAGAAGTCGTCCATTCCTCCACCAGGCATGCCTGCGGGGGCCTCTTCGGGCTTGTCCACGATGACCGCTTCAGTGGTCAAGAACAACGCTGCAATCGATGCTGCGTTCTGCAGGGCAGAGCGAGTCACCTTGGTGGCATCGATGACACCAGCAGCAATGAGGTCTTCGTAGTCCCCCGTTGCGGCATTCAAGCCTTCAGTCGCATTCTTGAGGTTTCGTACACGCTCGACGACGACACCGCCTTCAAGGCCAGCGTTCTCAGCAATCTGCTTGAGTGGAGCTTCGACGGCCCGAGCAACAATTCGCGCTCCGGTTCCTTCGTCGCCACTGAGTTTGTCGGCGAGTTCGTTGATCGCGACTTGGCTACGAAGAAGCGCCACGCCTCCACCAGGAACCACGCCTTCTTCGATGGCGGCCTTGGTTGTAGAAACAGCATCTTCAATACGATGCTTCTTTTCTTTGAGCTCGACTTCCGTCGCCGCTCCAACCTTGATGACCGCCACTCCACCAGACAACTTGGCTAAGCGCTCTTGGAGCTTTTCGCGGTCGTAGTCAGAGTCTGTGTTGTCAATCTCTGCCTTGATCTGATTAATCCGTCCGTTGATGTCGTCCTTGGATCCTGCACCCTCCACAATGGTGGTCTCATCTTTCGTGATGAGCACTTTGTGGGCTTGGCCGAGTAACTCCATGGTGACGTTCTCAAGTTTGAGTCCTACTTCTTCGGTGATCACTTGACCACCGGTCAAGATCGCAATGTCTTGGAGCATGGCCTTGCGTCGCTCACCAAAGCCAGGGGCTTTGACCGCTACCGAACGGAAGGTTCCACGAATCTTGTTCACGACAAGTGTGGCGAGTGCTTCGCCTTCTAGGTCTTCAGCAATGATCACGAGTGGCTTACCAGCCTGCATTACTTTTTCGAGGACCGGGAGCATGTCTCGAACTGCGGTGATCTTGGATCCAACGAGGAGAATGTACGGGTCTTCAAGCGATGCTTCCATACGCTCTGGATCGGTCACAAAATAAGGCGAGATGTAACCCTTGTCGAAACGCATTCCTTCAACGAGGTCCATGTCCATACCGAAGGTCTGTGACTCTTCAACAGTGATCACGCCGTCTTTGCCGACCTTGTCAATGGCTTCAGAAATCATGCCGCCAATCTCAGTGTCAGCTGCAGAGATTGATGCAACCTGTGCAATCTGTTCTTTCGTATTGGCTTCCTTGGCCAACGCGTGGAGTCCACTTACTGCGTGTTCAACCGCTGCTTCGATTCCCTTTTTGAGTGACATCGGGTTCGCACCAGCTGCAACGTTCCGCAGGCCTTCGTGCACCATGGCCCACGCCAACACAGTGGCAGTCGTCGTACCGTCACCGGCAACGTCATCAGTCTTTTTGGCAACCTCTTTGACCAGGTCTGCACCAATCTTCTCAAAGGGGTCTTCTAGGTCGATCTCTTTCGCGATGGAGACACCGTCGTTGGTGATCGTGGGGGCTCCCCACTTCTTGTCCAAGACGACGTTTCGACCCTTCGGTCCAAGGGTGACTCGAACGGCGTCAGCCAGTTTGTTCATCCCGGTCTCAAGTGACCTGCGAGCTTCTTCATCAAATGCAATGATCTTTGACATTTCTGTCCTTCGGTTGGGGGCGTTTGGGCCTTTTTGGTAGGGCTCTTAGATTAGCACTCTTCGGCATCGAGTGCTAGCAGACCCCCTCTTGGACTGCCAGATTTAGCCACCCGCAACGGCCGGAACGATAGAAATCGTGACCCCGTCCGCCACTGGGGTGGCCAGACCCTCAAGAAACCGGACGTCTTCGTCGGCCAAAAAGACGTTCACGAAGCGTCGCAACGCCCCCGCTTCATCGAAGATCCGCTCGCCAAATCCGGGATAGGACGCTTCTAATGCATGAAGAGCTTCGCCAACCGTGGAGGCCTCGACGGTGATCTCGCCGGTACCAGCAGTGAGTTGGCGTAACTGAGTAGGGACTCTGATGATGACTGACATTGCTTCTCCTTTATGGGGGTGGGGTATTCGTGGTTCTCGTTCGCTACTGAAAGTTCGGGTCACTAAAGCCCACTGCTTTGTCAAAGGCATCAAGCGTGGGGGCGATGATGTGTGTCGGAGCGGTGTGTCCAGCGAGAGCTTCAACGGTTTTCAGACCGTGTCCTGAAACAATGGCCACCGTTCGCTCGTCAGGCTTGATGATTCCGCGTTGAGCCAGCGATGCCAACGTAGCGATAGTCACGCCTCCAGCGGTCTCAGCGAAAATTCCCTCAGTGCGAGCAAGGAGCTTGATCCCTTCAATAATTTCGTCGTCGCTCACGCTTCCACACGACCCCCCGGATGTTCGGATCGCATCAAGTGCGTAGTACCCATCAGCGGGGTTGCCAATCGCAAGTGACTTCGCGATCGTGTCGGGCTTTACCGGAGCAATCGCATCAATGTTCTTTTCAAAGGCTGTCGCCACGGGGGAACATCCCTTGGCTTGGGCCCCTGAGATGCGAACAGAGGGCTCACCGTCAAGAAGGCCCACCAGTGAAAGTTCCTTAAACCCCTTGGCAATCTTGGTGAGTTGTGAGCCGGACGCGATCGGAACCACCACATGGTCGGGTGCTTGCCAGCCGAGTTGCTCAGCGATTTCAAAGGCCAGCGTCTTCGAACCTTCGGCGTAGTACGAACGTACGTTGACGTTGACGAATGCCCAACTTGGCCGTTCCGACGTCAACTCGGCACAGAGTCGATTGACGTCATCGTAGGTCCCATCAACTGCAATAACTTCTCCACCATAAACCGTGGTCATTAAAATCTTGGCTTGTTCTAAGTTCGAAGGAATCAAGACCATCGATGACATCCCCGCTCGCGCAGCGTGGGCTGCGACAGAGTTCGCCAAGTTTCCAGTTGACGCGCAGGCTGCCACTTTGAATCCCAGTTGTCGTGCTTTGGTGAGCGCCACCGAGACCACTCGGTCTTTAAATGATCCGGTTGGGTTCGCCGTGTCATCTTTGATCCAAAGATCTTTGAGCCCCAACTCGGCACCAAGTCGCTCAGCCCGCACCAGCGGAGTAAAGCCTGCTCCGAGGCTGACGGGGTTCTCGTCAGCAACTGGCAGCAGGTTCGCATATCGCCAGATCGAACGGGGGCCCTGCGCAATGGACGCTCGTGTGGTCAGTGCAGCAATTGCGTCGTAGTCATAGTTGACCTCAAGCGGGCCAAAACAGAAGTCACAGACGTGAAGTGCTTCGTCTGGGAACAAGCGGCTGCACTCTCGGCATCGGAGTCCAAGAACTGTCGTCATTTACATTCTCCTTCGTCATCGATCGGGCGTTGGCACCTGGTCAAAGGGGAATACCCTCGGATCTGGTTGCCGCAGCGTCATCGGGCCCGTCCCTCAGCTGCTCTGGATGAGGGCTCTATCTTCACCCAAATGAAGTACTTCGTCAAGGTGGCCTGATTTTCTTTGAAAACCCATTAGAAAGGACACGTGGAAAAAACTCGCTCCCCGAAGAAAGACGGCACAGAGGCGCCATCGGGTATTCGTAACTTCAGCATTGATCAACTCAGTGTTGATGCGGTCCTGGCTGCAAAAGGAACGACCACAACGAGTGTGGTGCTCCCAGCGCGAGACGAAGAGAGCACCATTGGCTGGGTCATCGAAGCCATTCGCCCTCACCTCACGGGTCACGGGACGGGACTCCTCGACGAAATCCTCGTTATCGACGATGCGTCGAGTGACGAGACCGCGTTAGTTGCCAAGTTGGCAGGGGTGAATGTTCGAAGTCTGAGCGGGGCTGGCGGAAAAGGCCAAGCAATGGCCTCGGGCGTTGAAACCGCAACTGGTGACGTCATCGTCTTTCTCGATGCCGACGTGGTGAATACCTCGCCTGACTACATCCCTCGACTTCTTGGTCCACTGCTCTTGGACGAATCGATACAACTGGTCAAAGGATTTTATGCTCGCCCCATCGATGGTGAGCCTTCCGGGGGAGGCCGAGTCACTGAACTCACCGCACGACCAGCACTCGCCCTGCTCTTCCCAGAGCTCGCCGACGTCCTTCAGCCACTCGCAGGCGAAACCGCGCTTCGACGAAATGTTGTCGAATCAGTGGGGCTCGCCCCTGGCTACCAAGTAGAGATGGCCCTGTTGATCGACGTTGGCCGACGCTACGGTGCGAGCGCTATCGCCCAAGTCGATCTCGGGATGCGTGTGCACCGGAATCGTCCATTGAGCGAACTTGGCCCGATGGCCGCCGAAGTCCTTTCGGTCGCGTTAGAGCGGAGTCGAAGCGACTCAGCCAGCAACGAGGTTCGGACCGACTAAGACAACGATGTCGTCTCCGGCCGATCCAGGAACTGGGACCGACGTCGTGAGTGGCACAACAGTTGACGCAGGAAGTCCTAGTTCTTTGGCAATTTCAAGTCCAGACGATTTCCTATTCGCTGCATAGTAGACGATCGAATTCGGAGACTGCGACGTCGCGTTCACCGGCGGCAAGGTATTCCAGCCTTGCGTCTGAAGTGTTTGCGTAATTTGCGTCGCGGACCCGGCCTTTGCCGTGGCGTTCGCCACTTGAACTTTCACGTTTGCTCTGGCCACGGTGGTCGGAGGTGCAGTCGTCGCAGGACTTGTCGTTGACGTCGTCGCCGGCGCTGCCCCTGGGGACTGCGTTGCCGACGACTTTGTCCATGCCAAGAGTGCGAGAACCGCAACCAAAAAGACTACAACAACGATGCCTGCTCGAGGCAGATCGAGGTGACCAACTTTGGTTCCGGATTCGTCTCGATAGTCCTCAGAATTGTTGGCCATCTCCCTAGCCTGCCAACGACTGAGCACAACTGCAAGGAGCACGGTCTCAAAGGCACCTATCCTTGAGGTTTGTCACAACTTGCCGGTGTGGCGCAGAGGCAGCGCAGGCGATTTGTAATCGTCAGGTCGTGGGTTCGATTCCCACCACCGGCTCCATTTCTTTCCCCAAAGATGCTTCCAGACTGCTCGGTTTGGAGCCATTCCACCTTGGGTTGTGCTGGAAAGAAAAGTGCGGTGGAATATCTGGTGTGAATGAAAAAGAAAAGCAAAGCATCCTGAAAGAGTTCCGGGCTTTTATTCTTCGAGGCAATGTCGTTGACCTAGCGGTCGCCGTTGCCATTGGTGCGGCATTCACGGCCGTGGTGACAAGTTTGGTCGCTGCATTCATCACACCGATTATTGGTGCACTCTTCGGCAAGGACTTTGCTCACTTGAGCTTCACGATCAACGACTCAAAGTTTCAATATGGCCTTTTTGTCAATGCACTCATCACCTTTCTCATCACCGCAACCGCCGTCTTCTTCTTTGTCGTCAAACCGACACAACATCTTTTACGACGACTTGGCATGGCCCCGTCCGACGCCCCAGAAAAAGCCCCATGCCCGCGATGCTTCAGTGACATCCCCGTCATGGCATCTCGATGTGCAGCGTGTACGAGCAAGCTCGAAAAGAACTGGTCGCAGTCAGCGAACTAGCAATTAGCTATTTCGACGCTGACGCGCCACTTCAAAGATTGCGACCGCACCGGCCACCGACGCATTCAGCGAATCGAGGGACCCCACATGAGGAATCGATGCCAACGAGGTGCATCGTTTGCGACTGAGCGCAGCCAGGCCCTTCTCCTCGCTTCCAACAACGAGAGCAATAGGCAGATCTTTTGCCGCTACATCGTAGAGCGAGCGAGAGGCCTCTGAGGCGAGTCCCACGACCTCAATCCCCGCCTTGGAGAGTTGATCAAGGGCCATAGGAATCCCAGGGACCATAGAGAACCGAAGGTACTCAATCGCCCCCGCGGCCACTTTCGTCACCGTTGGGGTCACTCGGACGGCTCGGTGGCGGGGCAAGACCACGCCGGTTACTCCCGCACATTCTGCACTTCGTAGCAGGGAGCCCAGATTGTGTGGATCCGTCACACCGTCACAGACTAAGAGAAAAGGCGGTCGCTCACTCTCAGAGATCATCAGATCGTCGAGATCAAGTGCTTTGAGCGCACGCGTTCGAGCGATGACGCCTTGGTGAGATTCGGTCCCTGCTTCTCGCTCGAGGCGAGAACGAGAGACCACGTCAACGTGCACCCGACGCTCGCCGCAGAGTGCCTCGATTCGATCGAGCTGTTCTGATGAGTCGAGATCAGCAGCCATATAGACCTTGAGGACTGGTCGTCGATCTGCTTCTAAGAGCTCGAGAACCGAACGGCGGCCTTCGACCTGGTCCCCTCCAAGATCAAGGGCCTGCTTGGGACGAGATCCTCCCCTCCCTCGAGGAGGGCCCTCCCGCTTTGGCCCAGCTCCGCGAGACCCCCCACGAGATCCCCCGCGACGATCTCTCTTTGGCGGCGGCGTCATCGTTCCTCGAGAAGGACCACGGCCATGGCGGCGATCCCTTGTCCTTGTCCAATAAAGCCCAAGTGATCTGTCGTCGTAGCTTTCACCGAGATCACGCAGTGCGCCTTCTCGCTGAGCACCACCGACATGGCATCGAGGTGACGCTCGAGCCGGGGAGTTTGTGCCACGATGCTCACGTCACCCGAGGTGAGGACCCACTGCGCGTCAGAAAGTTTTACAAGAACCTGCTCGAGCATCACGAGGCTCGACACTCCCTCAAGCGACGGGTCGCTACTTGGAAAGTGTCGCCCAAGATCCCCCAGGCCAGCGGCACCCAACATGGCGTCAATCAATGCATGCGTCACCACGTCTGCATCGGAGTGCCCCGCCAAGCCTGGCGAATCAGGGACCACCACACCACCCAAGATCAGTGGTCGGGTGGCGTCGTCGCGAAAGGCATGGACGTCAATGCCCTGGCCTACCCTCATGAGCGAGCTCCCAACAGTTCCTCGGCCACCAAGAGATCTGATGGTGACGTGATCTTCATGTTCTCCTCTTCCCCAGCGACCACCACAATCAGACCACCATTTTGCTCAACGAGCGCGGCATCGTCGTGGGCGTCCCCTTCGCCGAGGTGCGCGTGGCGGAGGATATCGGCTCGAAAGGCTTGGGGAGTCTGAACCGCCACAAGATCATCTCGATGAAGCGTGTGTACGACCCGTCGTCGGCCCTCAATCTGCGTCACCTCTTTGATGGTGTCATTGACAGGAACCGCGCTAATTGCTGCATCGACCCGCTCATCAGAGAGTTCCGCCACCACCGCGAAAAACAACCGTGGCGTTGCCAGGGGTCGAGCGGCGTCGTGGACCACAACGACCTCGACGTCATCTTGTACGAGGGAGAGTCCGGCTCGAACAGACGCTGAGCGAGTCGCACCGCCTTCGATGACGTGGTCCGCTCCATGAGATTCGCCCGTCATGCCGTTCGGCACAACCAAGATGACCTTGTCAGCAATCACGCGACAGGTCTCAACAGAGTGTGCCGCTATTGACTTCGTTCCGAGCATGGCGAACTGTTTCAGGCCACCAAATCGGTCTCCCGAGCCACCGGCGACCACGATCGCCGTGCACTTCATTTAGGGAAGCGCGTCGGTGAGACGTTGCTCGGCGGTCTCTTCGTCAACGTTGAGCGCAAAGGTCAATTCAGAGACCAAGATCTGACGCGCACGAGAGAGCATCCGCTTTTCTCCCGCCGAGAGACCTTTGTCTTTGTCTCGAATCGAAAGGTTTCGAACAACTTCGGCCACTTGGTAGATATCACCGCTTCGAAGTTTTTCTGAGTGGTTCTTGTAACGACGTGACCAGTTTGTTGGCATCCGAGCTTCTTTTTTGCTCAGGACGGCAAAGACCTCTTCAACTTCTTCATCGTTGATGACGTCACGAAGTCCAACCTCGTCAGTGTTATCGGCGGGGACCATCAGCGTGAGGTCGCCATAGGCAAGGCGAAGAATTAAGTATTCCCTCTTCTCACCAAAGGCCGTGCGCTTCTCACGCTTTTCGATGATGGCTGCCCCATGGTGGGGGTAGACAACCTTGTCTCCAACCTTGAACGCCATATCTGTCCTCTCAACAATGTGGGACGGTGCACTGTGCGGGGCACCGATATCGCCCTCAAGACGTGAACAACTTCACTTGGGGGGTTACCCATTCTACCAGCACTCGCACGAGGTGGTTCCCGCAGAGATCTCGAGGGTTTTCTTCTCTTAGAGCGGTCGCTTGGTGGTGTCGCTCTTGGTGTCTCGAAGACTCACGAGGGCGTCAAGGAGCTCTGCAACGGTTGCCACACTGATCAGGCGCATGCCCTCGGGTGCGGTGGATCCTGGAGGGGCGACTGCCGTCACCAGGCCAACTCGTGCCGCTTCCTCAAGACGACGAGTAATCCCCGCCACCCCTTTGATCGATCCGGTTAAGCCAACTTCACCAATACAGACAACTCCAGGGTCCAAGGCATGGCCCTGGAACGCGGAGAGGGCTGCAGCGATCACCGCGAGATCAACCGCTGGTTCCGTCGCCCGCACTGCTCCCGAGCAGGCCACGAAGAGATCTGCTCTCACAAGGCCAACGTCACAGTGTGCATCAAGCACCGCAGCGAGCTGTCGAAGTCTGGTCGCGCTCACTCCTTGCGCAACTCGAGCAGGTGTTCCAACCGCTGGCGTCACCAGGGCTTGGATCTCGACAACAAGTGGACGCGTCCCTTCGGCTAATACCGTGGCGACTGATCCAGGAAGTGCTGGTCCGCGTTCGGCGACAAGGGCCGCCGAGGGATCATCGATTGAGGTCAACCCCTGAGGTCCCATCTCCAAGAGACCAACTTCTCCAGAGGGTCCAAAACGATGTTTGGTGGTTGTCACCACTCGTCGTTGGTGGTGACGGTCACCCTCGATATAGACGACGGTGTCAACGAGGTGTTCGAGTGCTCGAGGACCGGCGATATCACCGTCTTTGGTGACGTGGCCGACGAGAACTAAGGCGATGCCTCGTTTTCTGGCGATCGCTGCGAGCTGCTCAGCGGCCGCTCTCACTTGGGTCACGCCACCGCTTGGGCTCCGCAAACTCTGGTCCACCATGGTCGAGACTGAGTCGACCACCACGACCTTCGCAGTGGTCTCTGAAACCACCCTGAGAGCGTCTCCAAGCGAGGCTGTCGCCATCAGAGAAACATGTTCACTCAGCGATCCAAGACGCCGAGCACGAGCCGCGACTTGTGACTCCGACTCTTCAGCAGCAATCACCAACGTGGAGACTCCATGAGATCCCACGTTGACGGCCGCATGAAGGCACATCGTTGATTTACCGACCCCAGGCGTTCCCGCCACCAAGGTGACGGAGCCAGGGATCAGCCCTCCTCCAAGGACCCGATCAACTTCGGCAAGTCCGGTCGAATAGGGAAGAGATTCGCTGACCGAGACCTCTTGGACGACATGGGGTTGTTCTCCTGAGCTTTCAAGCACTGCACCGACTTCAACCAAGGTGTTCCACTGATCACAAGAAGGACAGCGACCAACCCAGCGCAACTCAGTATTGCCACAGGCCGAGCAGAGAAACGCTTCTGGTTTAGAACTCATGGTCACACCTTAGAAAAGGGGTGAGACAGACCAACTTATTCAGCAGCAGGTGCGCTTCCGGCCATCTCGATTTCAGGTGGTTCAAAGCCTTCGATGGCCGTGAACTTAAGTTCAGGTCCTTCTTCGCCTTCGACGACGTCAACAACAATCGTCTCACCGACGCGGAACTCCTTCCACAGGAGTCGCTCGCTCAACGGATCTTCAATCATCTGCTGGATTGCTCGTCGCAGTGGTCGTGCCCCAAGTTGTGGGTCATAGCCCTTATCGGCCAACAACTCTTTCGAAGCAGGGGTGAGTTCCAACCCAATGCCCTGAAGGCTCAACTGCTCAGCAGTTCGAGCAATCATGAAGTCAACAATCTGGATGACTTCAGCCTTCGACAATTCGTGGAAGACAATGGTGTCATCGATACGGTTCAAGAACTCTGGGCGGAAGTGTGCCTTCAATGCCTCGTTGACTTTCGCCTTCATCTTTTCGTACGTCGCGGCTTCACTGGTCTTCGAGAAGCCCAAGTTCGCTTTGCGCAGATCGGCCGTCCCAAGGTTGGACGTCATGATCAACACTGTGTTCTTGAAGTCCACGCTTCGTCCCTGGCTGTCAGTTAAGCGGCCGTCTTCCAAGATCTGGAGCAATGTGTTGAACACATCAGGGTGCGCCTTTTCAACTTCGTCAAAGAGCACGACACTGAATGGCTTGCGACGAACGGCTTCGGTGAGCTGTCCACCCTCTTCGTAGCCGACGTACCCAGGAGGCGAACCAACCAGGCGACTGACCGTGTGCTTCTCCATGTACTCAGACATGTCGAGCTGAATCAATGCATCTTCGTCGTCGAAGAGGAACTCCGCCAAGGTCTTGGCGAGTTCCGTCTTTCCCACACCCGTAGGGCCGAGGAAGATGAATGAACCAGCAGGACGCTTGGGGTCTTTGAGACCGGCTCGCGTTCGACGAATGGCTTTCGAAAGCGCCGTGATGGCTTCTTCTTGACCAACGATTCGCTTGTGAAGTTCGTCTTCCATCCGAAGCAACTTGGCAGTCTCTTCTTCGGTCAGTCGATACACAGGAATGCCTGTCCAGTTGGCCAGCACTTCGGCGATGACTTCTTCATCGACAACATCAAAGAGCTCAACGCCTTCACTCTTGAGTTCAGAATCTTGAGCTTCCTTCGTCTCTAGGCTTTCGCGCTCTTGTTCGGCCAATTTCTTGGCTTGTTCGAAGGCACCCTTTTCAATCGCTGCTTCTTTATCTTTTCGAAGTCGAGAGATCTCTTCGTCCAATGCACGATGTGAACTTGGCACGTTCATCCGACGAATACGAAGCCGGCTGCCTGCTTCGTCGATCAGGTCAATGGCCTTATCTGGCAAGAAGCGGTCGGCCACGTAGCGATCCGCAAGATTGGCGGCCGCCACGAGTGCTTGGTCAGTGATCGTCACCGAGTGGTGTGATTCATAGCGGTCTCGAAGACCCTTCAAGATGTCAATGGTCATCGCCACCGATGGCTCTTCGACTTTGACCGGCTGAAAACGACGCTCGAGTGCGGCATCTTTTTCGACGTGCTTTCGATACTCGTCTGTCGTGGTCGCTCCCACCGTCTGGAGTTCACCTCTGGCCAACATGGGCTTCAAGATGCTGGCCGCGTCAATGGCACCTTCGGCGGCACCTGCGCCCACCAAGGTGTGGATCTCGTCGATGAACAAAATGATGTCGCCTCGTGAGCGAATCTCTTTCAAGACTTTCTTCAATCGCTCTTCAAAGTCACCTCGATAACGAGAACCGGCAACTAAGGCTCCAAGGTCCAAGGTGTAGAGCTGCTTGTCGGCCAAGGTGTCGGGAACATTGCCGTCAACAATCTTCATTGCCAATCCTTCGACAATGGCTGTCTTGCCTACTCCAGGCTCACCAATCAAGACCGGGTTGTTCTTCGTCCGACGAGAAAGAACCTGCATGACACGCTCGATCTCTTTTTCTCTCCCGACCAAGGGGTCAAGTTTGTTGTCTTTCGCGAGTTGGGTGAGGTTCCGTCCAAACTGGTCAAGCACTGCAGAACCAGACGTGGGCTCAGAACTCGAAGAACCTGGGGTACTCCCCACGGCTTCTTTGCCTTGGTAGCCCGACATCATTTGAATGACCTGTTGTCGAACACGACCTAAATCTGCTCCGAGCGAGACGAGTACTTGGGCGGCAACGCCTTCGCCTTCTCGAACGAGCCCGAGCAACATGTGCTCGGTTCCGATGTACGAGTGACCCAACTGCAGCGCTTCTCGAAGTGACAGCTCGAGCACTTTCTTTGCACGGGGCGTGAAGGGTGGTGACCCCGACGGTGGCGCACCAGTCATCCCGATTGTCTCTTCGACTTTTTCTCGGACAGCCTCTAGCGAGATGCCCATGGAGTCCAGGGCTTTTGCCGCGACGCCTTCACCCTCGTGAATGAGACCGAGCAGAATGTGCTCGGTGCCAATGAAGCTGTGATTGAGCAGCCTGGCCTCTTCTTGGGCCAGAACTAATACTCTTCGTGCTCGGTCTGTAAATCGCTCGAACAACTGCCCGCCTCCGTTCTTAGGGCTTCTGTACCGAGTGTACCGGGAAGGTGTGCCCTTCACACCGGCATGGGGCAAATTCCCAGGTGGCAGGACAGGTCCCTGATCCGCCTATCGTGGGAGACGATGAATCCCCTCCAATCACTCGGTCTTCCCTCTGTTGAGGCAGATATGGCTCTTTTCGAGCCTCTCTTGGCTGAATCGGTTGTTATTGGCGACACCTTTCTTGACGGGATTACGACCCATCTCATTGCCGCCGGGGGCAAACGTCTTCGTCCGCTCCTTTCTGTGGCCTCCGCCACGATGGGAGCTCATGCGGCCACACGGAACGATCTTTTGGGTGGCGTCGCAGTAGAACTCATGCATTTGGCATCGCTTTATCACGATGACGTCATGGATGAGGCCACCATGCGCCGGACGGTCGAGAGTGTGAATGCTCGCTATGGAAATATCGTGGCCATCGTTGCCGGGGACTTTCTTATGGCTCGCTCCGCGGCAATCGCCGCAGACCTCGGGACGCCGGTGTCGAGCCTGTTGGCTCATACCTTGGCCCGCCTCACTCAGGGCCAAGTCTCCGAAGTGCGCACCTCGTTTGACGCGAACCGAACCGTCGAGGACTACTACGAGGCGATCTCTGGAAAGACTGCAGCACTCATGGCCGCAGCATGCCGAGTGGGTGGCCTCACCTCTGGACAGTCGGGACAAGATCTCGAAGCGCTGACCGAGTACGGCATGTCGTTGGGCCTTATCTTTCAGCTTCGCGACGATATTTTGGATATCACAGCGGTGAACGGGGAACTTGGAAAGCCTGTGGGCCAAGACCTTGCCGAAGGGATCTACACCCTTCCGGTCATCATCGCCCTCAATGACAAAGAAGTGGGCGATGAACTTCGACGTCTCCTTGGCCACGAACTCGATGACGCCGAGAGAGAAGAGGCTCGAATCCTCGTCACCCGCACCTCGGGTATCAAAGAATCTCTTGCCGAAGCACAGCGACACGTGGTCCGAGCGGGAGAGATCGCAAGTTCGCTGAACAATGACGATCTTTCCCGAGGCTTTGAGAATCTCGCGTCATCGCTCCTTGAAGATCTTCCGCTCTAGCGTCTCGGGCGATTGTTCTCAAGAAAGAACGAAGCCCCAACCAGGAGGGGGTCCGGTCGGGGCTTCGTTTTTCTGCTCGACACGGTTCTTCGTGTCGTGAATTATTTCCCTGTTCTTAGGCGGGGCACTGCGCACTGATCAGCGATGACACCGTTCCAAGTGCGGTACTGAACTGCTCTGCTTTGGTGATCCGAGCTGCAATGGCATTGGCCTTGGTGGTCTGTCCTGCGGCAGTTGCTGCTGCTTGGTTGGCCTGAGCCGTTGTGAGACGCGTGCTCAACTTGGACTGCGTGGTCGAAATGTGAGCTAACTGCGTGGACGCTTTCGTGCAGCTGTAATTCGCCGGAAGTTGCCCGGCATTGGCGACTGCCTCAATCTTGGCAACCATCGCTGCGGCTTTCGGGTGGTTCTGGGCGGGGGTGGCCGCTCCTGCTGATCCAGCAATTCCGACGACACCAACACTCATCGCTGCAACACTCGCTGCAGCTGCGGAAAGGGTTCGAAGTTTCATACGTAATCTCCTTGACTTCACTTCACCACCGAGTCTCGGTGACCAATCCCATCTTCCACCTCGAAGATGAGAAAACCAGTGGCGGGACATAAAAACTACGTAAGAACCGTTCTCTTGGCCTGGGGGCCACGTTGCTTGATCTTTTAGTCTGTATCCCGGGTATTGCGTTCAAAGACAATGCGCAGACCATGGAGGGTGAGCCAGGGCTCGACGTGGTCGATGGATTTCGCGTAGGGGGCTATGAGCGAGGAAAGGCCACCGGTTGCCACGACCGTGGCCTCCCCGAGCGTCTCTTGAAACAGTGCACACATCCCGTCGACTTGTGCGGCATAGCCGTAGAGAACACCAGACTGAATCGACTCCACGGTTGAGCGGCCGATGACGTTTCGAGGTGCCACGAGCTCAACAGAGCGCAACGCCGCAGCATGGTGAAAGAGTGCTTCGAGCGAGATAGAGATTCCTGGAACGATGGCGCCACCGAGGTACTCACCTTCAGCACTGATGGCATCGAAGGTGGTCGCCGTTCCAAGGTCCACAACGATTGAGGGTCCGCCGTACAGGTCGTAGGCCCCCACCGCATCGGCAATCCGGTCCGCACCAACTTCTTTGGGGTTGTCGTAAAGAATCGACATTCCCGAGCGAACGCCTGGCCCGAGCACGACACAGGGCAGTGACGCAAACCAGCGCTCGGCCATCTTTCGAAGCTCGGTGGTGACGGCCGGCACCGACGACGAGATGGCGATTCCACTGATTGAGGTCGCAATATCAAAACCTTCAAGATCTAAAAGTTGAGTGATCAACATGGCGTGCTCATCGGGTGTTCGAGTTCTCACCGTCGAGAGTCGCCAGTGATGGCTGAGACCAGTTGCCGGTTCATCTCCAAAGAGTCCGATCACTGTTTCGGTATTTCCAACGTCGATTGCAATGAGCACAGTGCCTCCTTAGCTATCTTCCACGGTGAGATCCAGACCAAGATCAAGCGAGCGAGCAGAGTGCGTGAGTGCGCCAACACTGATGAGGTCAACCCCCGCTGCGGCATAGCGGGGTGCCGTCTCGAGGGTGATGCCGCCAGAGACTTCAATCAACATCTCTGGTGAGATCTTTCGACCAATGTCGGCAACCCGCCCTGCTTCAGTTGGGGTCATATTGTCCAATAAGACTGACGTTGCCCCGGCCTCGGCAGACTCTCGCACCTGCGCTTCGTTTTCGCACTCAACTTCAACATTTCTCCCCGGCCAGAGTGCCTTGGCTCTCTGCACCGCATCGGTGATGCCGAGTGCGCCCAAGTGATTGTCTTTGATCAACACCGCGTCCGAAAGATTTATTCGGTGGTTTGAACCACCACCCGCTCGAACCGCTGCCTTTTCTAAGAGTCGAAGTCCTGGTGTTGTTTTACGCGTGTCAAGCACTTTCGTTGTTGGTGACACTGCAGAAACAGCATCAACCATGATGCGTGTTGCACTAGCGATTCCTGAAAGGTGTCCAAGAAAATTTAATGCGGTTCGCTCGGCGGAAAGAATCGGTCGAAGTGGCCCCGAGACTCGCGTGACCACGTCACCAGGTCTCACCGATGTTCCGTCTTGTGCGACAACGTCGACCACAATCGAAGGTTCCATCTGCAAGAACGCTTCAACCACACATGCTTGGCCTGCGATCACGCCGTTCTCCCGAGTCGAAATGACCAGTGCGCCAACGGCCTTCTCATCGATCAAGGCCGCAGTGAGATCTCCGAAGGGCTCTAAGTCCTCGACCAGAGCTCTGGTCACGGCATCTGTGACCACCGTCTCGATGTTGGGAGCGCTCATCGTCCTCCTCCTCGGTGCACCAGACGTCGCTGCCACGCAGGATCTCGCTCTGGAAACTCTTGGCGTTCGTGGCTCCCTCGAGACTCGTGGCGCTGCAGTGCTGCGGCCAACATCGCTCGTGCCACCTCGCAGAGATTCGAGAGCTCCCCTTGCGCCATCGTGGCGGGACTCTCTCCCTGATGTCGAGCCAGCGCTCCAACAACACTGGCTGCATGTTCCATGCCGTGTGCGTTCCGGACGACGCCAGCATCATCGGTCATCACCTGTTGGAGAGCAAGGCGTTGCTTCTCAATCTCTAAGAGTGAGAGGTCGCTGTCGGGTTCGTCATCAGCCATGTCGTGTGAAGCGATCACCTCGTCGACACCAAGACCTCCACTCCCAGGAGCGAGAAGTGCGCGAAGCACTCCTGTTGGCGACGGGCCACGTTGGCCTTCAGCGATGGCTTCTGCAACTCGAGAACCAAAGACCAGTCCCTCAAGTAGTGAGTTTGAGGCCAGGCGATTCGCACCATGCACTCCCGTGTCGGCAACTTCACCAGCGGCCCAGAGACCCTCAAGCATCGTCGCTCCAGAAAGGTCCGTCATGACCCCTCCGGCTAAGTGGTGCGCTGCAGGAGCCACAGGGATCCAGTCCTCGCCTGGATGAATCCCCAAGGACGCCAAGCGCTGTGTCAGCGAGGGAAATCGCTGCTCAAAATCACGAAGCGTTGTTGCATCGAGCCAGAGGTGATTTCGCGCTTGGGCCTGCATGGTTGCGGCCATTGCGCTCGAGACCACATCTCGTGGAGCGAGTTCGTCGACGAAACGTGCTCCCTCGCCGTCGCGTAAGAGTGCGCCATCGCCCCGCAGTGCTTCAGAGATCAACGGTCTCGGCGAGATGTCACAGTAGAGCGCGGTCGGGTGAAACTGCATGAACTCAACGTCGCTCACCGCCACGCCGGCTCGAAGAGCCATAGCCACGCCATCACCGGTTGACTCGGGAGGATTGGTTGTCACGGCAAAGACCTGCCCCGCTCCACCAGTCGCCAAGACAATGTGCGATGCCGTCACGACCGAGCGCTGACCAGAGCCACGAAGAACTTCGATGCCCTCTACGCCGTTGTCGCCAGAGAGCAATCGATGAGCAAAGGAATGTTCTATAACGTCAACCCCCGCTCCTTCAATGGCATCGACAAGCGTTCGTTGTACTTCAATGCCTGTGGCGACTCCCCCGGCGTGAAGGACTCGAGGATGCGAATGGCCTCCCTCTCGAGCGAGCGCGAACGCCCCTGCATCAGTGCGGTCAAAGACCGCCCCTAAGTCAATCAGCTCTTCGACACGACGTGGTCCTTCTTCAACGAGGAGGGCCACGGCTTCTTCGTCACAGAGCCCTGCGCCCGCTCGAAGAGTGTCGGCGACGTGCGCTTCTTTCGAATCTTCTCCTTCGCCCAGGACCGCAGCAACCCCACCTTGGGCCCAGATCGTTGTCGAATCCGACAACGAGGCCTTGGTCACAACCCCAACTCGCAGACCAACTCGAGAAAGTCGCACGGCAATCGAAAGCCCGGCGATACCACTGCCAACTACCAAGACGTCGTAGTCACTCATGGCCGACGACCTGCAATCGCTCCAATGTTGTCAATCAAGCGAACACCATCGAGTTCTCCGGCGAGAATCAATCGATACTCCTGACCAGGACGTAGCTCGTTCGGTATCGCAAAGGACGGGGTTTCCACAACACCAGCGTAGGAGAGTGAGACCTCGGGCTCTGCCGCAATGCAACTGGCCATCACCGCTTCAACTTCTTGTCTCGTCGCCCCACTCTCGAGGGCCTTGCCCCCGACACTGAGTGCTCGAAAGATGACCGCTGCGCTCTGGCGAGCCGTGTGAGAGAGCCGAGCGTTGCGACTTGAGAGCGCAACCCCGTCATCGTGGCGAACGGTTGGGCAGGCGATGACTTCGATATCCATGGCCAAGTCGGCGACCATCTGTTGGACGACGCAGAGTTGTTGAATATCTTTCTCACCGAAATACGCCTTGGTGCGACCGGTCAACGAGAAGAGCATGGCCACAATCGTGGCCATGCCATCAAAGTGGCCCGGGCGATCTGCGCCTTCAAATCCGAGGCTGGCCCCCTCAACGTGAATGCTCGTCGCCTGGTGATCAGGAGAATCTGGGTAGATCTCGGTGACCTCTGGAACAAAAACATACGCGGCCCCCGCATCTTCGAGAAGTGCACAATCTCCCTCAAGATCTCTTGGGTACCCCGCCAAATCACCAGCGTTGCCGAACTGTAGCGGGTTCACAAAAATACTGACTGCCGCCACGTCACACTCGCGCACCGCTTGTTCTACAAGTGCTCGGTGTCCTGCGTGCAGCGCGCCCATGGTGGGGACGAACCCAATCGTTCGACCTTGCGCCCGCTCGTTGATGAGCGCTTGGCGCCACAGTGAGCGCGTAGTGATGACGTCCACGACTTAGCCGACGAGTGACGTGCCCGAAGGGCTTCTCACTTCAGGCATCTCATCAACTGGCTCGTCAAGCACTTCGATCACGTCTCTCGTCGTAATCAAATCGAGTGCCATTCCCACGCCTGCTCGATACCCAGCATGCTCTGAGACATCAATGGCATCGAGGTGGCGCTCTAGGGTTGCCCAGTCGCCTCGAGAGGCGGGACCGGTCAGTGCGTTACGAGCTCCAAAGCGAGCAACGTCATCGATCGCCGCTCGTGCTAGATCTAAAAATGCGTCGACGCTCAGTCCTGCCGACTCAGCGATTCTCTCGACTTGCCCCATCACCGCGACCACGTGGTTGGCCGCGACACAGGCCGCTGCGTGATAGCGCGCCCGGTCTTCATCAGCCACCGCAACGATGTTGCCGTGCAAACTTGTCACGATCTCTTGAACAATCTCGTCGCCTGCGACGGCAAATGAGATCCCACTCAACAGTCGATGTGATCCAAGCTCAACCGTTGGAAGCGGGACTAAAGGGTGGATTGCCCCTCGACGAGGATGCGAATTGAGAACGTCGAGTCCAAGGGACCCAGAAAGGTGGACCACCACTCGGTTCGGCGAGGCTGGGATCTTTGACGAGACTGAGGCAATGGCATCGTCGCTCGTTGCCACCATGACCACGTTGAATCGGTCATCGATCTCTTCGTAGTGAAAACCTCGACCGACCGGACCTTCAACCTCGTGTCCAACTTCTCGCAAGGCGCGCGCCATTGATGATCCCGCACGACCTGCGCCGATAATGAGTACCTGTGCCATATTGCCTCCGACGTTCCAGCCCACAGTTGGGGTGCCGTTCGCGTTGACTTGCCACTTACCTTCCTCATCGTAGGCCTGTCTGGAACCAAACCGCCACCACGAGGTGACAACGTGGCCGACGAACAGGGAAAACCCCTATTTTGGGACGCTCTAGGCGAGCTGAGAAAGATCAATGCCCCGGAGATCGCCGACCCCCTCGAGGGTGACGTCGGCCTCTGGGTACTGGGCACGGAGGGCTGCATCATTGGCGTAGTGCCCCTGGGTCACAAAGACCGTCGTGACACGATCGCCCCACTGCTCTTTCAGCGACGAAAGGATCTTGATTTTGTCGTCAACAAAGACGTAGTGCGCCGAAGGGTAGTGCCGCTCAATGTCAGCGATCTCATTCTCTTTGTGGATGTAGATCAGCACTCTCTTCTCAAAAATCTCCTGGAGTCCAGAACGTGCGATCTTGTGTGGCTGATAGACCCCGTCACCATCAGAAACAATGATCGGAGTGCCAAAGGCCTTGACGGACGCAATCGCGTCGAGTGCATGTGGATAGAGGCGCGTTGGGAATGGATAGTCCAAGAGCCAATTTGATAAGTCGTAGGCCAAGGGCTCGTGAATATCGTCCATTCGAAAACGTTCGGCTGCGCCGAGAAAATCTGCGTATCCAAATTCACTTCGCGTCGCTTCAAAAAGCTCGTGGTAGCGATCTCTCCCTTTGGCGCCAAAGGTCTCGAACAGAAACTCAGAGAGGTCGGCTTCCATCTGGTCGTTATCAAGCAGTGTGTCGTCGATATCGAAACACACCACGAGCTTTTGATTCTCAGCCATCAACTAACTTTCCCACACAGACCACGTCACCCACCGACGCTTCGAGGAGTTCATCGGTGACTAAATCGGGTGCCAGCTCTCTCAAGGGAGCCAGGACAAACGCACGCTCAAACATCCGAGGATGGGGAACCGTCAAGGAGGCTGAGTCGCGTGTTTCGCCTTGGACATAGAGCACGTCAACGTCGAGGGTGCGCGGCCCAAAGCGAACAGTGCGAATCCGCTCGGCAGTCGTTTCAAGTGCCTGACAGGTCGCGAGCAGCTCTTCAGGAGTCTGGGTGGTCTCGAGAGCGACGACGATATTCAAGAAGGGATCTTGAGGAGGGCCACCGACGGGTTCGGTTTCGTAGAGATTCGAGACACCAACGAGCTCGCCCGTCTTTTCAAGAGTCGTGACCGCCCGGAGAAGTTCACCTCGGCGATCACCGAGATTCGTTCCAAGACCAAGGAACGCTCGAGTCATCGAGAGAGACTGCGCCGAACAGCAACGCTGTCGACATCGAAACCAATCGGTGGTCGCACTTTTGTGACCACAACCTCAGCACGAGAAACTCGGGCATCAAGATTCAGGCTCGCTCGAGCGATCTCATCAGCGAGTGCCTCGAGGAGGTCATGATGGCGTTCTTGGACAATTGCGTCGATGGCTTCTACGAGTGCTGCGTAGTTGAGCGTGTCCTCAAGGTTGTCAGACGCTCCTGATTTCTCACCGTCTACGTCGACCGTAGCGTCAATCACCAATGGTTGAAGGCGAGTTCGCTCTTCATCGAGGACACCAACAGAGGCCATGACTCGAAATGAGTTGATGATGATTTGGTCACTCATGAGATCGGGACGCGGGGCAAGGTGTCTGCGGTGGCCGCGAGTGCTCTCCCTTCGGGCCCAAGCTGATGGCCAAAGAGGCGCTCCACGACGGACGTTGCTGCAGGAGCCCCGTCAAGTCGACGAGTCCAGATCAAATAGCCGGCAATGACCCCAATCATGCGATCACCAAGTTCATCGTGGTGAATCAAGACCGTCTCTTGGGCTCGTTGTCGCTCCGCAAGGTCCTTGTAGAGATTGATGAGGGCTTGACCCTGTTCTCCGGTTGTCGGGATGGGGTGGTGCGCATAGGGCACGTCCAACTCTTGATACGCCGCCAAGTTCTGTGGTGAGTCAAGCAATGAGATCACGACCGTAAATCCATTTTCTTTCAGCCAGATGATCTCTTCTTGACGACGAACTTTTCGATGAGAGTTTGTTCGCCCACCTGGTCGCTCGCTTACTGCGAGTCGCTCAGGGAGCACCCAGGTGATGTGGCGGGGTGGAATACCTGCAGCCCACTTGCCTTTCATGA
Source organism: Actinomycetota bacterium (assembly GCA_009699875.1). Taxonomy (GTDB): domain Bacteria; phylum Actinomycetota; class Acidimicrobiia; order Acidimicrobiales; family RAAP-2; genus CAIUMH01. The sequence continues at coordinate 1,061,540 of WLNI01000001.1, read as the reverse complement.
TGCCTTCACCATTTCAAACATGACCCGTGCGGCCTGGACGCTCTCTTTGACGTCGTGTACTCGAACCATTCCTGCTCCTGTTTCCATTGCAACTAGTGCTGTCGCCAGCGATGCGGGCAATCTGTCATCAACGTCACTTCCACCACTGGCGTCTCCGAGGAAACCCTTCCGGCTCGTTCCCACCAGCAACGTGGCGCCAAGATTCTCGGCACACACGGCAAGCTCATCGCAGTGTCGAAGCAAGGTCCAGTTGTGTTCTGCGGTCTTGCCAAAGCCAATACCGGGATCGAGCCAGAGCTCGTTTACCCCAGCCCCATGCGCTTCTTCTGCCTTCACCTGGAACCACGCTTCAACCTCTGCCACAACGTCATCGTAGTAAGGGTTCTCCTGCATGGTCTGAGGGGTGCCTTGGGCGTGCATCGCAACCCAACCCACACCGGCGTCACCAGCACAGCGGGCCAAGGTCCCAGAAACGTCATTCACCAGTGTCGCACCGGCTTCAACGCTCGCTTCAGCCACTGTCCGCTTGGTCGTATCAATACTGACTCGACCCAGTGTGCTCAGCGCTCTCACCACCGGCAGGACCCGAGCGAGTTCTGTTGCTTCATCGACTGGGGTCGCTCCAGGTCGAGTGGACTCTCCCCCAACGTCAACAATGTCGGCACCTTGTTCAAAAAGGAGTTGGCCTCGTTCAATGGCAACGTCCGCTTCTTGTGTCCGAGCAGTGGCAAAAAAGGAGTCAGGGGTGACGTTGACGATGCCCATAATCAAGGGTCGGCTGATTGGTGTCACGAAAGGCAGGCTAGCGAATCTGAGCCATGGCTCGAGATGTCAGCGATTATGGATGAACTGCAGGGCTTCACTTCTGGTCGCCACGTCGCTGCGAAAGACCCCTCGCACCGCTGACGTCACGGTCACCGTCCCGGGTTTGCGCACACCTCGCATGGACATACAGAGGTGTTCGGCCTCGATAACGACCAGCGCACCTCGAGGCTCGAGGACGTCATTGATGCTGTCGGCAATCTGCGACGTCATGCGTTCTTGGACTTGAAGCCGCTGGGCAAAGCCCTCCACCAGGCGCGCAAGTTTTGAGAGCCCAGTGATACGTCCTGATGCACCTGGGATGTAGGCAACGTGGGCCTTCCCCATAAAGGGAACGAGATGGTGTTCGCACAGCGACGTGAAGGGAATGTCTCTCACCATCACCATCTCATCGTGCTCTTCTTCGAAGGTTACTTTGAGATGTTCTGCTGGATCAGAGTGAAAACCTTCAAAAAGCTCCTCGTACATTGCCGCAACTCGACGAGGGGTTTGAATCAATCCGTTTCGGTCTGGATCTTCACCAATGGCGATAAGGATCTCTCGAATATTCTTTTCAATTCGTTCAATATCAACGCTCACGCTGGTTCCCTCCTCGGGTTGCACGATTCGATGTTGAATCCTTCATCTTTGTTCTAATAGGAATCGGTGCCGACATAGGTATAGATACTGTCAAGATTCCGATATTTCTCAGCCACGTCAAGGCCGTAGCCGACTACAAAGGTAGGGGGAATGGTAAATCCGACGTAGCGAAAGTCTGGCTCAATGCGCTGTTCTCCGTCTTTGAGCAGGAGGGCACAGACTTCAAGCGATGCCGGGCCTCGGGCTTGCAAGTACTTTCGCAGATAGTTCAAGGTCAGACCTGAGTCGATGATGTCTTCGACCACCAGAACATGTCGCCCCGACAAGTCAGCATCTAAGTCCTTGACGATACGGACAACCCCCGAAGACTGTGTTGCCGATCCATAGGATGACACCGCCATAAAATCAACATCGACTGGGAGTTCAATGGCTTGAGCGAGGTCACTCATAAAGTGCATCGCACCTTTGAGGACGCCCACAAGCAGCGGAGGGTTGTCGCCATAATCAGCGGTGATCTGCGCTCCAAGTTCAGATACGCGCGTGCGAATCTGTTGAGCACTCACGACCACGTCGCCGAGATCGTGGGCGGCCCATGAAGGGGCGATCGTCTGCTTCGCATCGGTGTTCACTCCTTCGAGCGTACCCGAGGCCTCCGCGTCAATCCGCAGGCGTCCAGAAGTTCGCGCCACTCGGCGCCCTCCAGAGATTTCCGTGGCCTGGACATCCCCGCTAACCACCTCGAGGATTCGAGCAACCTCGGCCTCGCTTGGAGGATGTTCTCGTTCGTCGTCAAGATTTGTCGAGATGACCCAGTCTCGAATCACCCTCGTACTCAAGGGTTGTGGGGCCTCTCGAAGCGCAACAACGTCGTGGGGATCGGGAAGCACAAGCTTCGCTAAGCCACTCAGGAGTTCCGCGTCTCCTCGGGCCAACGTGGCTGTTCTCGCCAACAGTGGAACTGGGTCTCGATGTGAAAGTTCCTCGAACAGCGGGAGAAGCCTCGCTCGCACAGCGTTGCGCAGTAATCGCTGATCGTCATTTGATTCATCGACAACCACTCTCAGTCCAAGCACTCCACAGAGTTCATGGGTGTCACGGCGACGCAGATCAAGCAGGGGGTGGTGTGCTCCTGGCTTCATCGCACCAAGTCCTTCTGTTCCCGTTCCTCGAAGGAGATTCAACAACACGGTCTCGGCTTGGTCGTCCATGGTGTGGCCAGTGGCGGCACCGTTCGGGAGCACCGAGCGACGGGCGTGGCGAGCACGCGCCTCGAGATTTGGACCCTCGCCAACGTCGACAATGTGGCCGACAAAATGAACACCAAGAAAATCTGCCAGCTCTTTCACGAGCACTGCGTCTTCGCTGCTCGAAGGTCGAAGTCCATGATCCACGTGGTGCAGCGTCACACTTCGATTCGTTGCAGCAGCCAATACTGCGAGCGCCGTAGAGTCAGGCCCTCCCGAACAGGCGACCTCGAGCGGCCCGTCGTCGTTTTGAAGCAGGGTGCGAGGGAGCAGCTCCTCAATCAGTACTGCGGCGTGGGATGAAAACTGTGCTGTCACTTCCGCGTAGGGGTCGTTCGAGCCAAATACAGACTGGGCTCTTTGAGCTCCTCCATAGAAGGAAGATTCTCTGGTCCATCAAAAAGTGAGGTGACGAACGCGGGACCCTTGGCCTCTCGAAGTGCGCGAATGAACGTCTCTCCTTCTTCATATTGACGCAGTTTGGCGTCAAGGCCAAGGACTTGGTTCAAAATTCGAGAGGGAGCGCTTGGGTGTTGGCGGCGTTGTCGCAAGACACTATGAAAATGCTGGGCGTCGGGAACAAGGTCTCGAGCAGCTTCATCCATAACGACTTCCCCGTGACCTTCAAGCACACTCATCAACGCTGAGAGCCGCCGCATGGCTTCAAGTTGTTCTTCCGACGCAATGAGCCCCGCCGCACCAACTTCTCTCATTGGATTCTGACCGCTCGCCATCTCTTTGAGTGCTCGAGTCAGGCCCGCCACCAGGGCGGACGACTCGCTTGCCAGCACTGAGACAACATCGTTGATGAGACCCAAGAAATAAGGACGCACCCAGGTTGGTCCGGTGAACTGCGCTCGGTGCGTGGTCTCATGGAGCGCGAGCCACAGACGAAACTGTGAAGGGTCAAAGCCGTGTCGCTGCTCAAGGGCAACGATATTGGGGCCGACGTAGCTGATTACGTCTTCGTCGAAGGTTGCTTCTTCGCCGACGAGGACGTCGTATTGGCCAAGGACCCGACTCGACATCCAGGCCAAGACACTTCCTAACTGAGCGGCCGAGCCTTGGCGGCTTAGTCGCTCAAAGGCCGCAGGAGCATGGCGTTTTCGCCGGGCGTCTGCAGCCGCCAACGCTGGGCCAACTAATCGATCGACACTGGCCACGTTGGCGCTGACCCACTGCGCACGATCAAGGATTCTGGCCCGCGGCTTCCCCGGAGGAGTCAGCCCTGATTCTTTGGCAACCCGCTCCTGGGCAACGATGCTGAGTTCGTTGAGTTCGTCTTCCAAGGCCCCTGGTCGATACGACGACGGCAATGACTTTCGACGGGCAAGCGATCCACCAATTCGTGTGGCGAGGGCCACATCAAGATAATTCGGCGCCGAAGCGTTCAAGGTGTGGTCGTGGGTCTCAAGCGCCATGTCGGTCCGCTTCACCAATTGCGAGGGCAATCCGTTCTTTGAGAGCATCAGGGACCTGCTCTTGACACTGATCAGCCAACACCTTTCGTAGTTCACTCTCAAAGTGAACTGCGGAACCACACGGCGCACACTGATCTAAGTGGCGGGCAATTTGATCGCGGCGTTCTTGCGTTAGTTCACCATCAAGGAAGTGATAGAGCTCATGGACGGCGGCGTCACAGTCGACTGGTCCACTCTGCCTCCCTTCATTCTTTTCAATGTTCGTCATTTTTCCCCTGTGTTCATTGGCCTCATGATGTTCCCACCCTGATGAGACCTTGTCTCTCAGCATAGGGAAGTAATGCTTTTTGGAGGGCCCGCCTCCCTCGGTGAAGCCTGCTCATCACGGTTCCAACGGGAACGTCTGTGATTTCGGCAATCTCCGCGTACGAGAATCCTTCGATGTCGGCGAGCAACACCGTCATTCGGAAGGTGTCGGGGAGTGACTCCAGCGCCTCTTTCATGGCGACGTCGGTGATGGCATCAAGGACAACTTCTTCGGCACTTTGGCTCAGCGTTCCATCAGAGCCGGCAACTTTTCGGTAGAGGTAAAGGTCTTCGATGTCTTCAACGTCATCAATCTGTGGTCGGATCTGTTTCGCTCGATAGATATTGATGTAGGTATTCGTCAGAATTCGATAGAGCCAGGCTCGGAGGTTCGTCCCCTTTTCAAAACTGGCGTAGGAGCGATAGGCCTTCAAATACGTCTCCTGGACAAGGTCTTCGGCATCCGCAGGATTCTTCGTCATGCGAAGTGCTGCGCCATAGAGCGCATCCATAAATTCCATGGTGTCTGCTTGGAACTCCTCCTGGGCGGCCATAGCGCCAACCTATGCCCCCTTCTGAGTCGGCGCTTCCAGCCCGGGTGGCGCCCCTTCTTCGAGGCGCTCTTGGAAGACACCCGGGTGCCTGGCGACTAGGTTTCGTGCCAAGAAACCACAAGAGGTAGGAACGATGACAGGGCAACAACCACGAATTGATCTCATCGACGGAGCGTTCTACGGGAACGACCCCTACCCCGCATTTGCCTGGATGCGAAAGAATGATCCCGTCTATTTCGATGAAGCTCACAATGTGTGGGGCATTACGAAACATCGCGACATCAAAGACATTTCAAAAGATCCAGCGACCTTCTCATCTGCTGGTGGGATTCGGCCTGACGTTGGGCCACTTCCGATGATGATTGACATGGACGCTCCTCAGCACGTCATGCGACGACGCTTGGTCTCCGAAGGATTCACTCCTCGTCGAGTTCGCTCAATGGAAGAGGAGATTCGACGGATCTGTGATGCACTCATCGACGAAGTCGCTGAGAAGGGTTCCTGTGATCTCGTCGCAGATCTCGCCGCACCACTTCCCCTCATCGTGATTAGCAACATGCTTGGCGTTGAACGAGAGGACCGAGGAGATCTTTTGCGCTGGTCTGACGATCTCTTAAAAGCACAAGGTTCTGACGACCCAGTCTTGATCGAAGCGATGCTGACCGCCTTCAGTGAGTACGTCACCTATATGAGCAATGTGATCGAAAACCGTCGGTCAACAAAGAAGGATGATGATCTCGTTGGCATCTTGGTTCATGCCAACGACGAAGGTGACCGACTCGACGATGACTCTCTCATTCATGAAACACTCCTGATTGTCATCGGCGGAGATGAAACCACACGGCACGTGATCTCAGGAGGAACCGAAGCCCTCCTCGCTCATCCGGAACAGTTTGCAGCGCTTCGTAACGACCCGTCTCTGGTTCCTCGGGCCGTGGAAGAGATGTTGCGGTGGGTCACCCCAATCAAAAACATGGCGCGCACCGCTTCTCGTGATGTCGTTGTTCGAGACAAGACCATCAAAGAGGGAACCAAGATGTTGTTGCTCTACCCTTCGGCGAATCGAGACGAAGAGGTCTTCGACAACCCCGAGCAGTTTGATATCACTCGAAACCCCAATGATCATGTGGCCTTTGGTTTCGGAGCTCACTTTTGCTTAGGTAACCAAATGGCGCGTTTAGAAATGCGCATGATGGTCGAGCAACTGACCTCCCGCCTTCCCGATTTGGCACGAGCCGACGGTGAGCCACTCCAACATCGAGATGCAAACTTCGTCTCTGGAATTGAATCAATGCCCGTTACCTTTACCCCTATCGCCCGAGTGGGTGCGGGCCCCGCATAGAAAAGGAAGTTCACGTGACTGCAAACTTTGAAGGAAAATCAGCATTAGTTACTGGTGGAGGTTCTGGAATCGGCCTCGCCACGGCACAACTCTTTTGTGCACGTGGAGCCACCGTCACGATCTGTGGTCGAACGAAGGAGAAGCTCGATGACGCTGTTGCGTCCATTGCCAGCCAGGTACCAGGTGCGCAGATCCACGGAGTCGTTGCCGACGTGACGAATGAAGATCAGCTCTCCGAATGTGTTGACGCAGCAGCATCACACACCGGTGTCTTAGATATCGCCTTCGCATGTGCTGGTGGCGCTATGCACATGGGACCACTCATTGATGCCGACACCCAAGGTGTTCGAGACACCGTTGACTTGAACTTGGTGGGTTCATTTCTCACACTGAAGCACGCCGCTCGAGTGATGACTCCCGTGAAGAGTGGCTCCATTGTTCTGATGAGCTCGGGCGCAGGGGCGTTTCCTCATCGCTGGCTCTGGGCCTATGGAATGTCGAAGGCTGGCATCGACAGCCTTTGTGACTACGCCGCCGAAGAACTCGGTGACGTTGGCATCCGAGTGAACTCCGTGCAGCCTGGAATTATTGATGACGAGTTGATGGCTCCCATCACCGCTGGTGGAGGCCTCCTTGATGACTACCTCGAACAGATGCCCCTCGCACGCTTAGGGACCGTGGAGGACATCGCGAATGCCGTTGCCTTCCTCTGTAGCGATGACGCCGGGTGGATCACCGGTGAACATCTCAGTATTGATGGAGGACATCATCTCCGTCGGGGTGCTGACTACTCAAAGCTCTTTATGTAGACGTCGCTTGCTGAGCGACTGCTCTCGAGGCGATGAAGGCGAAGTCGCTCTCGGCGGCGGCGCAAAATAACAGGGCCGACGAGTCGAGCGACAAGATAGATCGCGAAACTAATCCCAGTCACGTAGACCGTGGGTGGCACACTCGAACTTCCAAGTGACAACAAGATCCCGCCGTCTGTCGCCATGAGGGCAAATCCAACGGAGAGACCTGTTACGACAAGGGGAGCCGCAGCGAAGCGTTGTGCGGCCGCGGCGGGTGTGATCGCCAAAGACAACACCAGCAAGGTGCCAACGATTTGGGCGGCTTCAGTCACGGTGAGGGCGAGGATGACGAGGAATACAATCCCCAGCATGCGAGTCCGGACTCCTCGTGCCTTGGCGAGTTCAGGATCAATCGACGCAAACAACAGTGGCCGATAGATGATCACCATGATGATCAGGACCGCCACCGCCAAGATGACAAGCAGCAGAAGATCACCAGTCGAGACACCGAAGATATTTCCAAACAAGATGTTCGTTGCCGCAGTTGAAAAGCCGTGATAGCGACTCAACAAGAACACGCCGAGCCCAAGACCCGCAGCGAGCACCACCCCGATTGCCGAGTCTCGCTCCCGAGGCTTCTCCCCCAAGACGCCAATGAGGCCTGCGACCACCACTGAGCCAAGGAGTGCACCAACGACGGGATTATTCCCAATCACGAGACCCGCAGCGGCGCCCGTAAAGGAAAGCTCCGCGGCCCCGTGCACCGCAAAAGCCATCTGGCGAGCCACCACGAATGGGCCAATGAATCCACTGATAATTGCAATCAGAGTTCCCGCTATCAGCGCGTGCTGCGCGAAAGGAAGTTGAAGGTAGCCCCCTAGTCCCATGGGACTTCCTCGTTGTCGTGCTCGTGATGGTGACCCAGCAGATGATTCGCACCTTCATCACCTGAAATCACAAAGAGGCGTCCATTCACCTCAAGAACATCGACGGGCGCTCCATAGAGTTCACTCAATGTCTCTTTGGTGAACACTTCATCGGGCTCACCAAGCAAGGCTCGTCCTTGCACCAAGTAGAGCACTCGATCAACGTACGGCAAGATTGGATTGATTTCGTGCGTCACAAACAACACCGCTGCGTTATGAGTTGTTCGATGTCGATCAATCAACTCGGTGATCTCTTGTTGTCGTCTCGGATCTAATGCGAGGAGTGGCTCATCGCACAAAAGGACCGACGGATCGCCAAGGAGAGCTTGAGCGATACGGAGACGTTGCTGTTCACCGCCGGAAAGTAATCCAACAGGTGCATCTGCGTACCCTTGGGCTCCGACCTCGCTGATGGCATGATCCACTGCTTCAGTGATGTCTCGCCTCGGCCAGGGAATCCCGTAGCGATGTCCAGTGAGACCGAGTTCAACAAGTTCACGTCCTCGAATGGGGAGTCCGGCATCAAAATCATGATGTTGAGGGATGTAGCCAACGTTTCTGCTAGCCGGCCGTGGCGGGGCTCCTTGAATCTCTACCGACCCAGACACGGGGCGCAAGAGCCCGAGGAGCACTCGCAGCAGGGTGGTCTTTCCTGAACCGTTTGGTCCAAGAACCGCAATCAACTCGCCAGGCGAGATTTCCATGGAGAGATCCTCCAGGATGGGACGCGCTCCATAGCCAGCAGTGAGGTTCTTGATTGATATCGCTGGAGTACTCACGTGGTCACTTTCAGCGCGTGGACGAGCTGTTGGATCTGAGCACCTTGCCACGACGCATACGACAAATGAGCAGGAACAACCGTCTCGGTTACTCCCACCACAGGAATTCCATGCGAGCGCGCCATAGTGCGCACGGTCTGCGTTGTCGAACTTGATGCTTGGAGGTTGTAGACCAAAACTGCGATCTCGTTTTTGGTGATGACGGAACTCATCGACTGGCTGTCTGCAGCATTGGGTTCACTCCCATTTTCAATGCTCGCCGCAAATCCTGCGGGAGACGCTATGCGAAGTCCCGATTCTTGGAGAAGGTACTGGGCGACTCGCTCAGTTTGTGCCACGGGCGTGCCATGGCGCTGAGCAGCAATTGCATGAATCGATGAAATCAAAGGAGAGAGACTTTGAACGAAGAGTGTTGCATTTCGTTCGTAGTCACTCTTGTGCGTTGGATCTGCCTTCGAAAAAGCACGTGTGATCGCGCTTGCCATCTTCGGGACTTCTTCAACCGCATACCAAAGGTGAGGGTTCGCGTTCGCTTCGGTGATACCCATTGCCGTCGACGCCGTGACAACAATGCGAGATTTTGTCGAACCTGTACCAAGGAGCTGATTCATAAAGTCGTCGTAGCCAAGACCATTTTGAAGAACCACTGATGCATTGGCGACCGCCGCCGCGCTCGACGCACTCGCGCTGTAACTATGAGGGTCTGCAGTGGGGTCAGACAGGATCGACGTCACCGAGACATGAGATCCGCCAATTGCAGTCGCGATGGCGCCCCAGGGATTCTCAGCCGCGACCACCTGAAGGAGGCTCGCCGACGTCGCCGACGTCGAGCTCCCACAAGCACAGAGCGATAACGCCATGCAGCAGGCCACACCGAGAGGAGCAATCCCTCTCTTTGCGGGGCCAGAAGCCAACCATCGTTTTGAATTACTCTTATCTGGAATCATTCTCATTCTGAGGAAGACAGTAGTCCAGAACGAGAACGGTTACAATTTGTGCGGTGACCTCTGAAACTCCAGCCCCCCAGCGGATGACCCGACAGCGAAAGGCTGTCGAGGAGGCGCTGTCCAAGAACAAGGGGTTCTGTTCCGCCCAGGATCTCCATGCAACGTTGCGCGCTCAGGGGAATCGTGTCGGGCTGGCCACGGTCTACTCCCAACTCAGAGTAATGGTCGACGCTGGAATGCTTGACGTCATCCGCTCCGACGCCGGCGAGGCAATGTATCGGCGCTGTGGCGCAGGAGATCACCACCATCATCTTCGCTGTCGCTCGTGTGGAAACGTTGAGGAGCTTCATGCACCCGCCGTTGAAACGTGGGCCAGCGAAGTTGTGAGCTCGAGTGGTTACCGTGACGTTTCACACTCACTCGAGATCACTGGCCTCTGTCCAGCGTGTGCCAGTGGCTAAGTTCACTACTCGAGATGGACTGGAAGTCCTCGCCATCGATGACGTCGACGCATTCGGAGTTGACGCGTTTGTCACGACTCGAGAAGGTGGGGTTTCTCAGGCCCCCTATGACTCATTAAACCTGGGACTCCACGTAGGAGATGTTGATGATTCCGTCATCAAGAATCGAGAAGTGGTGGCCTCGGCCCTCGGCGTTGACCTTGATGCCATGGTTTTTTGCAACCAAACCCATGGGACTCGAAGTGCCGTCGTTGATTCCACCCACGCCGGAAGGGGCGCGCGTTTCAGTGAACACGCCCTCATTGGAACCGATGCTCTGATTACGACCACCCCCGGTGTACCGCTGGTGATCATGGTCGCCGACTGCTGCCCCATTCTTTTTGTTGATCCTGTCGCACACGTTCTCGGCGTGGCTCATGCAGGCTGGCGAGGAACCGCCGACAAGGTAGCCACCGAAACTATTCTTGCCATGCGCGATGTTGGTGCCCAGGTGAAAAACATCAAGGTCGTCATTGGACCATCAATCAATCAGGATCGCTACGAAGTTGGCACTGAAGTCGTTGAGGCAGTAGTGCGCAGTGTGTCGGGTGATCTTGGCGACGCACTTCTCATGCGTGATGAGTCTGCGTATATTGATATTGCGCTCGTCAATGCTCAGCAGCTCCTCGAGCTAGGAGTGGAGAGCGAAAACCTCTCGATCCTTCCTTGGCGAACGGATGACCCTCGCTTTTACTCTGACCGAGAAGCCCGGCCCACAGGTCGCTTCGCTCTTGTTGCCCAAATTCTCCCATGAGCATCCAGATTGGGTTCTGCCCCGTAGCATTGGGCCCACGATGAGCGAAAGCGATGTCTTTACCTATCTCGGCGTTGACATTGACGTCGAGCACCAACGACTCGAAGCGCACTATCAAATCGGAGATGAACGATTCAGCGAAACTGTGGTTCTCCCAGGGACTGACTTCACCCGCCCCGGTATTCGCGAAGCGGCAGAGATCTACGCCCTCTTCGCTGGCATCTCCTACTTCAAGACTCGAGCACCTCACCGAATCGACCTTGGTCCGTTCACGACAACGGCTCACGAGCGAGCGTTCCTTCTACGATTTTTCCAAGCGGGTCTCGGAGAGTTTGCATTTGAAAACAGTCTTGATCTTTCGACTCTTGAGATCACTGGTCCCGAACGTGCCGTTGCTCCTGTCGAGACATCGTGTGCTGTCGAGCATGTCTTAATCGCATTCGGAGGTGGGATTGATTCGATCGTGACCGTGAGCGAACTCAGTCCGCTTGCTCAGCGAGCAGCGCTCTTTGTGGCAGAGCGACCAGGTGCTCGCTTTGAAGCCATCGAAAAGTCAGCCGCACTCACACACCTTCCGGTCATGCGAGGCGAGCGCGTGCTTGACGAAAAAGTCTTGGCGTCAACGACGCATGGCTACCTCAACGGTCACGTGCCGGTCACGGGCATCCTTTCGGCCCTCGCGGTGCTGACAGGTGTGGCATCTGGTTACGGCGCTATTGCCTTCTCAAACGAGCGATCGGCCTCAATCGCCACTCGATCCACTCCCCAAGGAGAGGTGAATCACCAGTGGAGCAAGGGGAGTGAGTTTGAAGAGGGTTTTCGAACATTTCTGGAAGGTCGCCTTTCTGGCATTACCTACTTCTCCTGGCTCCGCAATCGATCTGAGCTCTCCATCGCCAAAATATTCGCTGGTCTGCCGCAGTTCCATGACACCTTCCGTAGCTGCAACCGCGCCTTTCATCAAGATCCCTCAAAACGGCTCGACACATGGTGCGGAGTTTGTGACAAGTGTCTCTTCGTAGACCTCGCGTTAGCTCCCTTCCTTGATGCAGACGCACTCCGAGCAATCTTTGCTGGGAGTGAGCCACTCGAAAACCCGGCGCTCGAACAACAACTCAAGGTTCTCATAGGCACATCAAGTGAAGGTCGACCATTTGAATGTGTTGGCGACGAAGCGGAGTGCCAAGAAGCACTCCTTGCGACCGCTCATCGCCCAGATCGACAAGCCAATCAGATGATTCAAAGCAACGCGTCGAACCTTGTCCCCACACAATCACAAACAGATGACCCACTTCCGCCGTCGATACCGGAGAACTATGCGACACGCCATCGGCTGGGCTGATCTCGCTGGAGTTCGAGTTGGCGTCTTCGGAGCTGGCGTTGAGGGTCAAAGCGCCCTGACACGTCTGAGCGAATTAACCACTGACATCGTCGTGGTTGACGACGACCCCAACATTGAACTGCCTGGCGTCACCGTTGAGGCAACGGACGCGGGTGGTTTCGAGCTCCTAGCTTCTTGTGACGTCGTGATCAAGAGCCCAGGGTTCTCTCGGTACCGTCCCGACATCATGGCTCTCGAGCGTTCGGGCATACCCGTGGTTGGGGGTACGGGACTGAGCATGCACGAGCTCGATCGATCAAAGATCATCTGTGTGACTGGAACCAAAGGGAAAAGCACAACGGCCAGCGTGCTCGGTCACCTCCTCACCCAGTTCGGCCTTCGAACTGAAGTCACTGGAAACATTGGGCGTCCACTCTTTGATGCGGCACTTCCAAGTGATCTCGATGCCATTGTGGTTGAGACCTCAAGTTTTCAAGCACTTGATATCGCGGATGCTCCTGGAATCGTTGTCGTTACTTCTTTAGCGACTGACCACGTGGACTGGCATGGATCGATTGAGCAGTACCACGTTGACAAGCTTTCGCTGACCTCTCTTCCAGACGCTCAGCTCACGGTGGCCCAACGCCTCAGCCCCGCCCTTCAACAACGAGCCGACCTTCTCGGTGGTGACGTGCGGTGGTCCAATGGGTTAGCCAAGTCATGGGCTGCACCGCTTGGACTTGTTGGCGATCACAATCTCGCCAATGCTGAACTTGCGCGCCTGGCTGCCCTCGCCTTTGGGGTTGAACAAGCCAGCGATGAAGAAGCACTCAGCATCGCTGCCCAAGGTTTCGAACCACTCCCTGGCCGACTCAGCGCCGTTGGCACACTTGGCGATGTTCGATTTATCGACGACTCTCTTGCGACAAATGTATTGCCGACACTCACTGCACTTGAGGCGTTGCAAGGTGAGCGGCTCGCCATCCTTATCGGGGGCTATGACCGCGGTGTTGATTACACAGAACTCATTGAAGCATTAGCTCATCGAGATTCACCAACACTCGTTCTTGGACTTCCAGACTCAGGAGAGCGCCTCTGTGAAGCAATCGGACGCATCACGACGCATACGTCGGTGACCCTGGCGCCAGATATTGGATCTGGTGTTGATGCGGCGTACGCCTGGGCGAAGCCAACAGGCATCGTCCTTCTCTCCCCTGCAGCACCGAGCTTTAGCCAGTTTGCGAACTGGAAAGAGCGAAGCGACGCCTTTCGAAGCTCAGTGAATGATCTCTTGTCTCGCAACGCGCACTAGGCACACTTTCGATTACTGAGTCAGCACCCTGGCGTCATCAAGGCCTACGCTTTGGAGAATGCCAACATCCACCGCAATTTCACTCATGGTGATTGCATTCATCGCGGTCCTTGCCCCCATTAGCGCCGAACTGCTTTGGAGATTTCGAATTCCTTCTATTCTGATCGAAATTCTCCTTGGAATCCTTATTGGTCCTTCTCTCCTGGGCTGGGCCCACACTGATTCGGTGATCAATGGTCTCTCTGGCATCGGGCTTTGCTTTCTCTTCTTTCTGGCCGGATTTGAAATCAACTTTTCTCAACTCAAGGGTGCGCCAATTATTCGTGGTGGAGCCGGTTGGCTCGTTTCCCTAATACTTGGTCTTGGGCTAGGCGGCATTCTGCTGTGGTCGGGATACGTGTTGTCGAGTTTGCTCATTGGCCTCGCGCTCACCACCACGGCCATCGGGACGCTGATGCCAATTCTTAAAGATCGCGAAATTCTTCATACAAAGTTTGGATCGTTCCTCACTGCTGCCGGTGCCGCGGGCGAGTTCGGCCCCATCTTGGCCATCACCATCCTGCTAGGGACAGAAAGTGCTGGAATCCAGACGCTGCTCCTTGTGGGTTTTATCGTCATCGCCGTACTCATCGCTCTCATTGCGTCACGGCCCCAACCGCCAAAAGTCATCGACACACTGCAAAAGCACCTTTCCACTTCAACACAACTTCCTGTTCGAATCATTATCTTGCTGATCGTGGCAATGGTGGCGATTGCCAGCAAGTTCGGACTTGAACTCCTTCTTGGAGCATTCGTTTCTGGACTGATTGCCCGCCTCGCCATTCGACCCGCACAAAGTGAGCTCCTCGTTCCAAAGTTAGAAGCGGTTGGATTTGGATTTTTTATTCCAATCTTTTTCATCGTAAGTGGGATGAAGTTCGATGCTCAATCTCTCTGGAAGGATCCCAACACGATTATCCACGCTCTCTTCTTCTTTGGGCTCTTCATCATTATTCGTGGAGCTCCTGCACTCTTCTTGTATCGAAAGATCCTTTCGGTGAGAGAACGATTTGCACTTGGCTTCTTGCAAGCCACCGCATTGCCAATGCTGGTGGTCATCGTGGAGATCGGGATCTCTACTCATCACATGAAACAGATCAACGCCACTGCCCTTGTTGCGGCGGGGATGCTGTCGGTTCTCGTCTTCCCACTTATCGGTTTTGGGATTCTTGGTAAAACTTCTGCTCGCGATGACGACTCGACATCTCGAGCGAACAAGAAATTGGGGTTAGGCCAAGAGATGACCTTTGGCGATGATCTCTTCCCTGATACTGGGGCGTAGACGCTCTAGCTTTCGACGGGGTAGACGTCTGCAGCGTACTTATCAACCTCACTCGCTGGGAGCCGGAGAGAAATTGCCCAGTAGTAGATCACCAGACTGAAGGCAGCTATGACGAGGAAGTCCAAACCATCCGGTAGGTCTGCTTGGCCTTGCCCAAACTGTCCGAAATAAGAAATAATCAGCATTCCCACGAGGTATGGCCCGAGCCACATTGCGTTCTTCGCGTCAAGTGGGAGCTTGATGGGGTTTGCGTTGGTGAGTCGAGAGATCCCCATTAAGAGATACCCCAAGAGAACTGCCACTCCGAGTTTCCAGTCTGTTTCCCAGCCCCCCCAATAGATCACCAGACTCGCGGCAATAAAGGAAAGCGGGGAAAGCACTGACGCCCATGGGAGTCGGAAGGGCCGAAAGAGATCTGGCTTCTCCTTTCGAAGTGCCCCGAGTGACACAGGTCCTCCGACGTACATTAAAACCGTGGCCGACGTAATGAAACCCACCAAACTCTGCCATCCCCCAAAGGGAAGCATGAGCAGCACGCCCATTGCCCAGGCAAAAAACAGACCCACGATCGGGACTTTTTCTTTTTTTGTTATCTTTTCGAACGCTGACGGAACCTGGCCGTTCTTTGACATTCCAAATGTGATGCGACTCGTTGTCGTGATGTAACAAAGTCCTGAACCCGACGGAGCAATCACGGCGTCGGCATAGAGCACGTAGGCCAGCCACACCAGTCCGAGACCTTTAGCTAAACCAGCGAAGGGACCATTCGAACCCGCAAAAGCGAGTGACGACCACCCGTGGGCAAACGCGGAGCCGGGAAGTGCAGCGATAAAGACAACCTGAAGAATGAAGTAGAGAACTGCGCCGATCACTAACGAGCCGATGACGGCCCGAGGAATATCTCGTTGTGGATTCTTACTCTCACCTGCGAGCTGCACGCACTGTTCAAAGCCGACGAGTGAGAACATCGCCCCAAGGCTGACTGCTTGAAGAACACCGTGCATGCCGTACGGAGCAAAGCCATGGCTCGTGAAGTTGACAGTTTGAAAATGAGTAAAACCAAGAACGACAATCGTCATAATCGGCACGACAAGTTTCCATGTCGTGATGACATTGTTGACTTGGGTCATCTTGCGAATCCCGTAGAGATTCAAGAGCACGAACAGACCGAGCATCACGACCGCAACGCCAACCCCAGCTGGTCGGAGAATCGTGACGGTATTTCCATCGATGACTTGTTGATACGCCAGCCACTTCAATGTTTCGAACGTTGACATGTACTGCAGTGCGGCCTCGACTTCGATTGGTGCGGTTCCCACTGCTTGAAGCCAGGAGAACCAACCAAATGATGCGCCCGCCAAGTTCCCAAATGCATAGTGGGGAAATCGTGCGGTCCCTCCAGAGACGGGGAAGAGTCCCCCAAGTTCGGCAAAGACGAGCGCCAGTAATAACGCCACGACCGAACCAATAATCCACGCAAACAATGCAGCAGGGCCCGCGTACTCGGCACAGAAAAAGGCGCCGAGCATCCAGCCGGAGCCAATAATTGATCCTGTTGAAGTGAAGAGCAGACCAAGAAAACTAGTTTCGCGTTTGAGGCCTTCAGATGAATCGCCAACGTCCAATTTCATCTGGTCGGTCATCTCACTCCCCCTCTCTTCTTCCACAACGTAGTGATGGGGGTTACCCTAACCAAAATCCGCACCTCCAAGGGTGTTCACCACACGTAGCCTTGGAAATCAGCATGGCTCACTGATCCATTTCGCTCATTCGACTCCTCAGGAACGAGTCCATGAGATGTTCGCTCACCAACACTCTGAAGTAACGTATGAACTCTGGAGTCAGGGCTCCGACTAAGAAAACATCACCTTTTGAACTGATCGGCTGACCACATCAAGATGCTTACGCTTTGGCACACTCTCTGGTTTGGATTCACACAGACTTCCATCATTACGGGCTGGCTTCCCATCACCTTCGAAGTAATCACCATCCTCACGATCGCCATCACAGTCAATTGGAAATCTCGGCGTTACAGAAGGTCCTTCCTTGTCGGACTCGGAATCTCTGCAGCGGTTACGTTCATTGTCGCGACCGTTCTCTGGCTGACCTCGGTGACGCCTCCGGACATTCCTCCTTGGCCCTACGTGTGGGGCTTTGTATTTTTGTTGGCGCTCTGGATCTGTATCAGCGAGTGGACCCACCTCAATAGAAAACGACGAGTTATTTCGATCCTCTCTGTTGTGCTTGCCCTGGCCTGCACGCTTGGAGCTATCAACGTCTTCACCGAGACGTTCATTACCGTATATCGGCTCGGCAGTCTTCAGCCGGAGCAAGTAGTGGACCAACAACAAGTCAACGACATGCAACAACAAGTCAACGCCACTGGAAAGCTGCCTTCCCATGGCGTCGTCTTTGAAACAACGATTCCTCCCGTGCAGTCGGACTTCCAGACTCGCAAGGCCTACGTCTACCTCCCACCCGCCTGGTTTGCGACAAAAAAACCACTTCTTCCAACAATTGTGATGCTGCCAGGAGAGCCCGGAAGTGCGGCTGACTGGTCAAGTGGTGGAACCGCCGATGAAACCGCAGATGCCTTTGCCGCTGCTCACAATGGCCTTGCTCCAATCCTGGTCATGCCCGACTCAAATGGGATCAAGACCGTTGACTCTGAGTGTGTGAACTCTCAGTTCGGAAATGCCGAGACCTACTTGGCAGTTGACGTTCCGGCCTACGCGATTAATCAACTCCATGCATCGCCTGCAGCAGGGGCGATGGCCATTGCTGGACTTTCTGCGGGCGGAACGTGTTCCATGATTCTTGCGTTGAATCATCCAAACGTCTATCAAACATTTGCGTCCTACTCTGGCTTCACCGCCCCTCAGTATGAGAACGACACAGTGCAACAGACCATTGACATTCTCTTTGGGGGATCAAAGTCCAAATACGAAGCAGCGAGCCCCATCACCATCTTTGAAACCAGTCCTGATGGCTTCGGGCAACTCAGTGGCTGGTTTGAAGCGGGAAGCGACGACACCGAAACTGCAGATGCCGCACGCATTCTCCAACCCCTAGCAGCCAAAGCTGGGATCTCAACCTGTGTCCTCATTCGCCCTGGTGGCCATGACTTTGAACTCTGGAGTCAGGCCTTTGCCGATTCGCTACCCTGGCTCTCATGGCAGATCGGTCTCACCTCGCAGCCAAAAACCGAACCCGCAAAGTGCGTAACACCCTAACGTGACCTCGTCGTGAAACCCTACCTCGCCATCGCTTTTGCTCTGTTAGGTGCCTTGGCGCAAGCATTGACCTCGATCCTTCAGCGAGTTGCCAACCTCAAATCTCCCGAAGGGGAGCGGACGGGTTGGCAGACTGCCCTCTACCTCGTGCGCCAACCGCTCTGGCTCCTTGGCATGCTCTGCATGGGAGGCACGTTCGTCTTTACTGCCCTTGCTCTTTATCTCGGAACGGTGGCGGCCGTCCAGCCAATCTTGGTCACCGAGTTGATCTTCACCCTCGGTTTACGGGTCCTTTGGTTACGAGAGTCATTGGAAAAACGAGTCTGGATTGCTGCGGGCCTGCTCTGTGTTGGACTGTTTGGATTTTTGGCGGTGGCCCACCCACAAGATGGAAGCAGTAACGCGTCAACAGGAGCGTGGATTTACGCCCTTTCAACTCGAGGAGCGATCATTGTGGTGCTCTACATTTTGAGTCGTTGGGGATCTCCAGCTCGAAGAGCCGCACTCCTTGGCGCGTGTGCGGCGATGGTCTGGGCTGTTGACGCTGCGTTCGTAAAAACAGCGACCGATCTCTTGGCCCAAGTCGGAGTTGTCCATCTCTTTTTCCACTGGCCGGTCTACGCCGTCATCATCAGTGGAATTCTTGGAACTGTGCTCTTGGAAGCTGCGTTCTCTGTTGGGCCACTCACCGCGTCACAGCCGGCGCTCTTGATCGTTGATCCCATCGCCTCAATCTTGATTGGCATCGAACTCTTCGGAGAGACGATCCGAACAGGTTCTGGATTTGTGGTGTATGAGATTCTCTTCATCATTGTGATGTGTCTCGGCGTCTGGTTCCTCTCGCAGTGGGCACCACCCGAAGAAGACGCGAGAAGTAAACGTTCACCACGCTTGGTTCGCACAGGAAACTTCACGCAAGGACTCGAGTAGAAAAACGAAACAAACTGAAGAGTGCGCCCCGGGTGACTCGAACAACCCAACCTCCAGATTAAGAATCTGGTGCTCTACCGTTGAGCTAGGGGCGCAAGTGCAGTGTAGGGGCGATCTTGGAATCCGTCAATGGAGAGCATCACTCCCAACTTCACTTCCGATGTGTTTGTTCCTAGGCCTTAGGGAATTGCTGGCTTACACGTCGCTTGAACACTCTTCGGTTCAGGAGCGATACCTAACCGCCAGGCAATCCAGGGCAACGCATTCTCGAATGCCGACTTCCAGAACGGAAAGTCGTGACCTCCAGGAGTGAGAGAAAGGCAGACTGACTGCATGCCAACTCTCGGAGCGGTCGACAACGCATAGAGCGACTTCGCCGCATCTTGGAATTCAGACGCCACTGGAGATCCCGTGTCATCTTGTTGACCTACTGCGAACCAGGCACTCGAGTCAGGGAACTTCCCAATTGATAATGCCGTGGGGTCGTTCGCACTGTACGCAGCGGCTGAACCTCCGTAGAGGTCTGTGATCGTTTGCGCTTTTGACTCACCGTTATACGACGGACTCGAATCTCCAGAAAAACTTGCCATGACAGAGAAGTCTTGAGGGAATCGGAACCCCAAGATGCTCGAACACGTGCCACCTTCAGAAAGCCCCGAAACACCCCACTGCTTTCCAAGCGGAGCGGTTTGAAACGTCTTGATGATGTAGGTGGGAAGGTCTTGAACAAGATAGGTCTGGACATGACCCTGAGAGGCGGTGTCCGAGCACTCGGAGTCTGAGTTTTCACTCGTCGGATCTTGGTTCACGTCCGGAGACACAATGATTGGCGAGAGACCTTTGTTGGTGGCGGAGAACGTATCCGACGTCGTATCGGCCCCCCCTCCAACAAACCAGTCGTGATTTGTTCCTGGCGATCCAGGGAACATTTCTATGACTGGAAGTTTTGGCGTCGGGTTCTGGAACCAGGCGGGAGGGAGATAGACGTTGGCTTGGTTTTGAGAGAAGCCTGATTTTGTTGCAGGGATCGTAACCGTCACCGTTTCACCATGCGCAGGCAACTTGCCAGTCTTGGCAACTTCTTTCTGGATCAAGGAGAGATCTGCAAACGATGAAGTGTTCTCTGCGGTTTGACCACCAAAGATTGGAACATTCCCAAGCGTTGGGTAATAGCCATACTGTTGATTGACGGCGGTCCCGAGCCCAGTGATTGAGAGAACGATGGCGAGTGCTGCCAACACTCGAAGCAGCCAGCTGTCTTTTTTCCAGCCGAGGAAAATGAGGGCGATGGAAAATCCCACAATCGACATCCAGACGAAATATGGATAGAGGAAGAGCTCGTACCCACCAAATTTGATGACAGATTGAAGAATCCAGATGATGGCCGCGACACCCAGTCCGATGGGGATACCCCAAAGGAGTTCTTTCTTCCAAACTCCTCTTCGCCAGCCAATCGAAACGAGGATGAGCACGATGGCCAGGCAGTAGATCAGTGGAGGGAACCATCCACTGATGATGTTGATATCGAGGGGGAATCCTTGGGCCGAAAGAAGCAAACTCACAAGGGCTAACAGTAGAGTAAATTAAGGGGGAACAAGCGCCCGGTCGTAGAACCCCATGTTCGCTGACCACTCCAACTTCGACAAGAAGGACCAACTGTGCCTAAAGAATCGAAAAAAACCGAAACACCTACTCCTGAAACCGAAGAGGAAGCCCTTGGGACCCTCGAGGCGCTGAGTGCGGATAGGCGAAAGAAACGAGACGTACTCCGCGAAGCGGGGATCGATCCCTATCCGACCCGTTTTGATCGAACCGCTACCGCTGGCGCTCTTCATGCAGAGCACGACGGCCTCGACGCCGACGTTCGCACCGGCCAAATCGCCAAGATGGCGGGCCGGCTCACGAGCCTTCGAGGCCACGGAAAACTCGTCTTTGTCACCCTGAGCGACGTCACAGGTTCTATTCAGCTCCTCATCCAAGAGTCCAACCGCTCAGACCAAGCGGCCAAGGTGCTCGAGGCACTGGACCTTGGTGACTGGATCGGCGCGGAAGGTGAAGTGATCACTAGTCGTCGAGGCGAGCTTTCGTTAGACGTCACGGAACTCTGGCTGCTCTCAAAATCCCTCCGACCTCTTCCAGACAAGTGGCATGGATTGACTGATACCGATGCTCGGTATCGCCAGCGAGAAGTCGACCTCTTGGCCAACCCTGAAAGCCGTAAAGTCTTCGATATCCGCTTTAAAGCCATCGCTGCATTGCGTGCCTTAATGCAGGAGGAAGATTTTGTTGAAGTTGAAACGCCAATCTTGCAGCCCCAGGCCGGTGGCGCACTCGCTCGGCCTTTCTTTACCCACGGCAATGCGCTAGATATTGAGTTGAGTCTGCGGATTGCTCCCGAGCTCTACCTCAAGCGACTGGTCGTTGGCGGGTACGAACGAGTCTTCGAGATTGCTCGAAACTTCCGTAACGAGGGAGTTGACACCCGACACAGCCCAGAGTTCACCGCTCTCGAGGCCTACCGGGCATTCGGTGACTACAACGACGGGATGGATCTCGTCGAGCGGATGGTTGTCGAAGCCGCAAAGGCGAGTACCGGAAAACTCACCTTTACGATTGGCGAACGCGAACTTGATCTGACCCCATCGTGGCCACGTCGCCAACTCTTGGACTGGGTGGAAGAGCTTGTTGGGCAACGTCTCCATCCGAATGACCCCGTCGAAAAAGTCCGTGGTGTCTGTAAAGAATTTGATGTCGATTTCCTTCCCGAGTGGGGTTCAGGAAAACTGATCTTCGAGATCTACGACACGATTCTTCTTCCAACAATCACTAACCCGGTCTTCGTCTGTGGCTTCCCTGTTGAAGTCTCTCCGTTAGCCCGACACACCGCAGAAGATCCAACCTTGGCAGATCGCTTTGAACTCTGCATTGACGCCAAAGAGTTTGCCAATGGCTATAGCGAACTTAATATTCCTGAAGAGCAGGTTGAGCGGTTCTCCGGTGAAGCAGCCGCTGCGGCAAAAGGTGACGAAGAGGCACACCCTGCGGACTTGGCCTTCGTGCGAGCCCTTGAATTTGGTCTCCCTCCAACCTCAGGCATCGGCCTCGGTGTTGACCGGCTGATCATGCTGCTCTCAGAAGTCGAAGCGATTCGAGACGTCATCTTGTTCCCGATGATGCGACCAGAGGCCACACATTGACTGACGACGTCACCCCAGATGAAGTCGGAGCAACCACCGATGACGACTTGACGTCATCTCAAGAGACAGCCACGACAGAACTGATCGCTGAAATCGGAGCGGGAGTTGTTGAAGACCTCCACGAGGTCGAACACGAAGCAGATATCGTCGATTCCGAGCCAGACATCCCCGAGGACACGCTCACCCATGCACCGGTTGAAGAAGAGATTGAGTTCTCACTTCCTCGAGGTAGCCGGACGATTGTTGTCAGTGACTTACACCTTGGCGTAGCGCAAACGCCAAACTCGCTCAGGGTCCAAACAGAGATTGTGGCAGTCCTCAGTGAAGTGACCGGGCCCGCTGCATTCATTATCAACGGAGATGGTTTCGAGATGCTGGCGGGGCCCGCTGACATCCCTGCGATTCTCACTTCTCATCAAGACTTCACCGATGCGGTGATGAACTTCTCCAAAGGGGATGATCACACGGTGATCATCCTTTCTGGGAATCACGATGGCCAGATTGCCTGGGACGGCGATGTTCAGGCTGTCTTGAAAGAGCGGCTTGGGGCCGCCCACGTCGGACTCAACCTCACGCTTAGCCTCGAGACCGACAAGGGAACAGAGCGTGTCCGCATTATCCACGGCAACCAAGTCGATCCCTTCAACACCTTCGAAGACCCTTTTGATCCAGTCGATACTCCCTTCGGACATCACATCGTTCGAGAGATCCTTCCCGAAATTGAATCGCGTCAGTCGCCAGGAAGTTTGCTTGAAGGCGTCCATTGGCTTGACGGCGATATCGCTGAGTTCGCGGGTTCTCGACTGTTTTATCGCAAGCTCGTTGGAAAGATCTGGCTGTTGGCTATTCCTTTCATTGCAGTGATTCTTCTCCGCCTTGTTACGTTTCTGCCTGGAGTCGACAGCCTGCTTCGACACCACGCTGATCGTTGGATCTATCTCTTCGGTGGACTCATTATTTTCATGGTCATTGTTGCTGGCGTCGCTGCAGTCGCAACCCTGATGCGAGTCAACCGAGCGCTCAAAGATACAGCGATCAGCAATCGTGCTGACTTCTCATCTCATAATGCTCCTGCTCGAGCTGAAGCAGCTCGTTTGGTCACGCAGGGATTTTCAGGATTGATTTCGGGCCACACCCACGAACCTGAACTCTCGGTTGTTGGTGATGGGTTCTATGCCAACTCAGGAAGTGGCGCCACGTCGGTCACGAAGCGGCCGTCGCGCTTTCGACTTCCGAACCCCTTTATCTCGGTGCAGAAGTTCTCTTATGTTGAATTGATTGCGGGAGCGGTCATCGAAACCAAACTGTGGTTGCGCGAGATCCCGGAACGCAGCCCAGTGTTCTTAGAGCGTCTTGGCCAAGCCAGGGTCAAGAATGGACTCGAGACGCTCCATGTCGCTGGGACCCTGCCCACCGGACCAACGTGGCCAATCAACAAGACAGGGTTGACTTCAGCGATTCATCGACGTCGAATCCGTCGGATCGCAGAAGCGGTGCTATTGATCTCTGCGGTTTCAAATATCGTATTTACGCTTCTGTGGAGAGTGCACGACACCCGGTGGATCGATCGCTGGATCCCGTTTGGCACTCACCCTATGACCGTCGTCGAGTCAGTGGTCGTTTCGATTGCCCTGCTTGGATTGGCTCGAGGATTGCGGCGAGGTTTACGACCCGCCTGGATCGCCACCATCTTTGTCATGGCCGCGACCACCGCTGATCGCCTTTCCTTGGATCACTATCGATCCTCTGGTTCCATTCTCGCCGTGGTGTTCTGTCTCTGGCTCTTGTTAGAGCACAAGCACTTCAGGACGCAACCTCAAGGTGTTCGACGCCTCTTCGTCTGGCTCTCCGCATTAGCGCTCGCACTGATTGCTGGCATTGTTGGAATCGGCCACTACGTCGGGATTGGCCACACGATGCGAGGAAGCCTCGTCATCATTCTCCTTATCGTGACAGCGGGCCTTCTGCTCTTTAGTGCCATGCCGGGCCGAGACCAACGCCGAACCGGCGTCGCTCGTCAAGAAGCATTTGTCCAAGCACTCAAGATTGTCGAAGCCTACGGCGGCGACACGCTTGACTACTTTGCCCTTCGTGATGACAAGACTTGGTTCTTCACCGGCAACTCACTCGTCGCCTACTCAGTGATTAATGGTGTCATGTTGATCTCGCCAGACCCCATTGGCCCGGCCGAGGATCGAGCAGATGTCTGGAGTGACGTCATGGACTTTGCTGACGCTCGCAACTGGTCGGTCACGGTCTTGGCAGCCTCGGAGTCGTGGCTTCCCATCTACCGTGCCGCTGGCCTTGCTGATCACTACATCGGTGACGAAGCCATCGTGGATGCCGCGACCTTCACGCTCCAGGGCAAGGCCATGAAATCACTTCGTGGGGCCTACAACCGAATTCAAAAGTCGGGCCTCACCGTTGAATGCTTTGATGCACTCAGCCAAATTCCAAAAGAGCTCCAAGACCAACTCTTAGAACTGATGACCGAAACTCGCCAAGGAGAAGCCGAGAGAGGATTCTCGATGACCTTGAGTCGAATCTTTGATCCTCGCGACGAAGGCCTGCTCTTAGCTGTCTGCTTCGATGAGGCCCATAAGCCTGTTGCCTTCAATCAGTACATTCCAGCAAAGTACGTCAACGGCTATTCCCTTGACCTCATGCGACGCACCAGTGATGAAGATGCGCCCAACGGACTGACTGACTTTGTCATCATCGAGACGCTTCTTTGGATGGGTGAGCGAGGCCTCAATGGATTGGGCCTGAACTTTGCCACCATGCGAGCCGTCGTCGCTGGAGAGTCGGGCGATGGTGCTTTCATGTCGCTTGAACGCTCCTTGCTTCATCACTTCAGTGAGTCGATGCAGATTGAATCGCTCTGGAAGTTCAACAAGAAGTACGACCCCTACTGGAATCCTCGCTACGTCGTCACCGGACCACTCTTGCCACTAGCTCGGAGCAGTTTGGCGATTGCTCGAGCCGAAGGCGTTACTGAGATCCCGGTGGTTGGACCACTCTTAAAACCTCGGGGCTCCGCCTAGTCTCGAAAGGCGTCACACTCTACCCACGCCTAAACATTGGAGCCTGAGAGGAGATTCGAACTCCTGACCTACGCATTACGAATGCGTTGCTCTACCAACTGAGCTACCCAGGCAACGAGTCTTGAGGTTACCTGACCTGGCGAGGCCTCACGAAAGTTCAAGAAATAGACGCTCGATGGCGAGCAACTGTCGGGGATTACGACGAAGTGATGTCGACAATCGAGAGATCGCGTCAATCGAGGCCATGTAGTTACGAATCGTCTCTGGCGAGCCAGGACCACCCTCTCGCTCTGCAGCAATGAGGCGATCTCGATAGCGCCGAGAGAGCACCCCTAAGCCAGCAATCAGTTCAGTAGTGAGATAGCGCTTCTCTTCGCGTTTATGGCGATCAGTAAGTTCTTTTCTCTTTGGGATTCCCCGCTCTCCCATCGCCTTCGCTTGTTCTTCGAGGAAGGCGATCTCAGCCTCGTGAACAGTGACCAGTGGAGCAATTGATTCAGACAGCGAGCCTTGGACCTCAATGGCTAATTCTGCCGCGGTACTTCCAGAACCATCAAGCACGTCGGGAACGTGGCGCCAAAGGCTCAGTCGTTGGACGAACCCCTCATCGTTGGCGAGCAGCAGTGCTCGCTCAGCATCGCCTGCAGATCCTTCAGCCAAGCTTTCGGCGATCTCCTCTTCGACACCATTGTTGGTGAGCCATGTAGCAATCGTTCGGATTGAGAGCGCTTTGAAGGGAACTTCAACACAGCGGCTTCTGATGGTCGCCATCTCTCGCGGGATTTCATTTGCGAGGAGTAGAAACACCGTCGTTGTTGCTGGTTCTTCTAACGTCTTGAGAAGTGCTGGAGCTGACAGTCCCATAAGTTCTGCTTCAGGGATAATGATGACGGTTCGTGTGGCCTCTAAGGGACGCCGTTGGGCAATCCCTGTGAGGCTTCGTACGTCCTCGATGGCATAGGACGCGCCAGCTCGTTCGAGGACCGTGAGATCTGGATGAAATCCAGAGCGCACTCGTTCACAGTCATTGCACTCGCCACATCCTCCCTCTCGGCACAACAGGGCTGCAGCGAAGTCTTTGGCCGCTGTTCGAATCCCACAACCTTCGGGGCCCACGAAAAGATACGCGTGCACAGGACTCACAAGGGCGCTTCGTAACAGTGCCACTGCATCTTCTTGACCGGGTACGTCTTCAAAAAGCGACCTTGCCACTACGCCAGTCCTCGCTCCGCAATGGCGTTGTCAATGGCGGCTGCCACGACATCGAGTGGAGACGTGGCGTCCACCACGATCCAACCCACAGGGTCAGCAGCTGCTTGGGCCAGATACCCCGCTCGCACGCGTTCAAAAAATGCCATGTCTTCTTGTTCCATTCGATCTGGTGCAGACCCCCTCCGAGCAAGGGACTCGGTCACGGGAATATCGAGGAGAATCGTCAAGTCTGGCGTTCGCCCCGCGGTGGCGAGGTCAATAAGAATCAGAAGGTCCTCCATGGCCAGGCCCCGTCCATAGCCTTGGTAGGCAATGGTCGACGCCGCGTGGCGATCAGAAATCACGTCTTGGCCCCGAAGGAGGGCTGGCTCAACAACAAGTGCCATGTGCTGGGCTCGGTCTGAGGCAATTAACAGTGCTTCGGCCATGGGAACCGGCGCTTGGCCTGAACCAAGAATCAACTCGCGAAGTGCCGAACCAAGCTCGGTGGCGCCCATTTCAAATGTCGCAAGAGCGTTTCTCTCTTCGGCTAATCGAGTGACTTGTGTTGACTTGCCACATCCATCGATTCCTTCAAGAACAAAGAATCGCCCACTTGTTGTCACGAGTCAGTGTCCGGACCGCCCGACTCAGGAACAGGACGCTCGTCTTCACTGCGCGATTGCGCCGCCAACTCCGCTGCTGTTTTTTTGGTCGCCGCTTTTTTGGCGGGGGCTTTCTTGGCTGCTGGCTTCTTCTTCGCCGCGGCCTTCTTCTTGGTGGCTTTCTTCTTCTTTGTTGCTTTCTTTGCCCGCTTCTTTGCAGGGCCCGCCTCTCGACGGATCGCTAAGAGTTCAGCGGCACGCTCAACGGTGATCTCTTCGATGCTGTCTCCCGTTCGAAGCGACGCGTTGGTCGTCCCGTCAGTGACGTACGGGCCGAATCGGCCGTCTTTGACCAACATTGGTTCGCCCGTCGCTGGATCAGGACCGAGTTCTTTGAGAGGAGGCTTCGCGATCCCTCGGCCTCGACCTTTTTTCGGTTGGGCAAAGAGGGCCAAGGCTTGTTCAAGATTGACGGTGAACATCTCTTCCTCAGTCGTGAGGCTTCGAGAGTCTTTGGCTCTCGTGAGATAAGGGCCGTAGCGCCCATTTTGAGCGAAGATCTCTTCACCACTCTCTGGGTCTTTTCCAACGCTCCGGGGTAGTGACAAGAGTTGTAACGCGTCATCAAGAGTGACGTGTTCGACGGTCATCGTCGAGAGCAACGATGCAGTCTTGGGCTTTTCACCATCAACGAGCTCACCGAGTTGAACGTAAGGACCAAACCGTCCCGCCTTGATGAAAATGTCAAGGCCCGTTTCAGGGTCAAGACCCAAGGAACGATCATCTTGGGGCGCATCCAAGATCATTGCGGCTTCAACAGGAGTCAACTCATCAGGAAGTGTGTCTTCTCGAAGAGACGCAGTGTCGTCACCTCGCTTGAGGTAGGGGCCGAACTTGCCGACTCGAGCAACAATCGGGGTCCCTGATGCTGGGTCGTCTCCAATTGGGATCGAGTTGATTTCAACGGGGTCGATGTCCGTCAGTTGACCAGAAACTGCCTCGTGGAGACCAAATCCAGCCACCCCGTCAGCGTCATGGCCAAAATAAAACCGAGTTAACCAAGGAAGTGACTCTTCAGTCCCCGCGGCAATGGCGTCGAGACCATCCTCCATCGACGCAGTGAAGTTGTAGTCGACGAGTTCTGCGAAGTGCTCTTCGAGAAGTTTGACTACGGCAAAGGCGGTGAAGCTTGGGACCAGCGCTGTCCCTTTCTTCCACACGTAGCCTCGGTCCTGGATCGTTGAGATGACGGCGGCGTACGTTGACGGTCGGCCGATCCCAAGTTCTTCCATTTTTTTGACGATTGAGGCGTCTGTGTAGCGAGCTGGCGGTTGCGTGGTGTGCGACTTTGCTTCAGCTTCGGCGACATTGACTGCGTCGTTCTCTGAAAGGGCCGGCAGGATCTTTTCGGCGTCAGCGAGTTCCGCCTCTGGATCATCAGCACCTTCCACGTAGACACGTCGGTACCCGGGAAATGAGATAACTCGGCCGTTCGATTGGAGGACAACATCCGTGCCGTTCAATGCCGCTGCACTCGCTCCCAACGTGGCTTCGAATCGAACTTGCGCTTGGGTTCCTCGAGCATCGTTCATCTGAGACGCAACAGTTCGCATCCAGACCAACTCATAGAGTCGCAGTTCGTCACCTTTGAGCGAACGAGCAGCTTCTTCAGGTGTTCTGAATGAGTCTCCAGCAGGTCGAATAGCTTCGTGAGCTTCTTGGGCGTTCTTGACTTTCCGGTCGTAGCGACGCGGTGCGTCGGGAACGTATTCGGCACCATAAAGTTCTTTGGCCTGAGAGCGAGCCGCGTTGATGGCCTCTTCAGAGAGCGTGGTCGAGTCAGTCCTCATATAGGTGATCCAGCCAGACTCATAGAGTCGCTGTGCAGTCCGCATTGCCATCTGTGCGCTGAGGCGCAGTTTTCGTCCCGCTTCTTGTTGCAGCGTTGACGTCATGAAGGGTGCTTGGGGCTTTGACGTAAATGGTTTTTCCGTCACTGACGTGACCGTCGGCGATGTCTCGGTCAGCGCACTCGCCACGAGTTGTGCTTCTTCTTCATTCAGTTGGCGAACTTCTCGCTTGGCAACTAATGCTCCCAGCGAGTCAAAGTCTTTTCCTTCTGCCAACTGTGTGCCGCCAACGGAGATCACTTGTCCCTCAAAGCCCTGGGCGTCCTTCGTTAATTGTGCGACCACGTCGTGCCATGAGGCGGTGCGAAATGCCATTCGCTCTCGTTCTCGCTCCACGACGAGTCGAGTCGCAACAGATTGGACACGGCCAGCAGAAAGCCGAGGAAGGATCTTCTTCCAGAGCACCGGTGAGACTTCATAGCCATAGAGGCGATCCAAGATTCTTCGAGCTTCCTGGGCGTCGACGAGTCGCCGATCAAGATCTCGAGATTCACTCACCGCTCGCTCAATCGCGGGGCGAGTGATCTCATGGAAGACCATCCTCTTGACCGGGACTTGGGGGCTCAAGACTTCCAAGAGGTGCCAGGCGATCGCCTCACCTTCGCGGTCTTCATCGGTGGCGAGGAAGACTTCATCACAGGTCTTGAGTAAGGACTTGAGTTTTCTGACGACGTCTTTCTTTCCTGGGTTCACGACGTAGAGCGGCTTGAACCCATCGTTGACGTTGACGCCAATGCGAGACCACGTCTCACCTTTATATTCAGCAGGAACTTGATCGGCACCCTGAGGGAGATCTCGGATGTGACCCACGGAAGACTCGACGACAAAGTCATCGCCAAGAATGGCGCTTATGGTCTTGGCCTTTGCTGGCGACTCAACGATAACGAGTGCTTTTCCCATGGTTCACCTCCTCGTGCTCACTTTTCGATCTTCCACATCATGTCGGATACGGCCTGTCGTTGTGCTCATGGTTCTAGCAAAGCCTTGAACTCAACCTTGCACACCCGAACCCCTGCTGACGCGTTAATGCCCGAGAAACCCAACAAAGTTGGACTTCTCGGGCACCACTAACGCTTCGAAGAACTCCTAGCTGACGCTCGAAGGCGCAGGGGTGCTGATCGGGCCATCGGCCATTGACTCGGTCTTTCGCTTGGAGAAGGCAATCGCCACCAAGAGAACGAGAAGTGCCGCTCCGGCGATGCAGAGTCTCGCCGTGGTGTTGTCTCTCAACGCAATAACGGCGGGAAGGATCAACAGGGCTACGAGGTTCATCACCTTGATCAATGGGTTCAATGCAGGTCCGGCAGTGTCCTTGAATGGGTCACCAACGGTGTCACCAATGACCGCTGCTTTGTGGGCTTCGGAGCCCTTGCCGCCTTCGTGGCCATCTTCGATGTACTTCTTGGCGTTGTCCCACGCTCCACCAGAGTTCGACAGCGTGTTCGCCATCAACTGACCGGTGAGAATTGCGGCCGCTAAGAAACCACCCAAGGCTAGGTAGCTAATACCAAAACCAACGATCGCCGGAGTAAGCACCGCCAAGAGAGCTGGTGTTGCTAACTCTCTCTGTGACGCTGCGGTACAGATTGCAATCACTCGTCCGTACTCAGGCTTCTCGGTGTAGTCCATGATGCCTGGGTGCTCTCGGAACTGGCGGCGCACTTCCATAACGACGGTTCCCGCTGATCGGCCAACGGCTCGAATGGCCAAGGCCGAGAAGATAAAGGCCACCGAGCCACCAATCAAGAGACCAATGAAAATCGTGGGGTTCGCCACGTTGATCTGGATCTTGTTGAACACGATTCCAGTGGGGATATTGAGTTCATAGCCAGCCGATTCAATAAAGGAACCAAAGAGGGATACCGAGGCAATGACCGCGGAGCCAATGGCGACACCCTTGGTGATGGCTTTCGTGGTGTTCCCGACGGCGTCGAGGCTGACCATAATCCGCTCGGCTTCACCAGAGAACTCACCAGACATCTCAGCGACTCCTGCTGCGTTGTCAGAAACTGGACCGAAGCTGTCTTCAGAGACGATCATTCCTGCCGTGGAGAGGAGCCCAATTCCAATAAGAGCCACGAAGTACAAGATGTGGTGAATATTTCCATCCCCAAGGCCGATGGCCACCGAGATAGCAATGGCGATGGCGATCACGGCCCAAACCGAAGACTCAAGCCCAATAGCAAATCCAGACAGTACCGTCGTCGCCGGTCCCGTTCGAGCGGACTCGGCGATCTCTCTCACTGGAGCACGCTCTGTTGAGGTGAAGTGCTCGGTAATCATTGAGGCAGCGAGCGACAAAATCACACCAGTCAGAACAGCCCAGAAGACGGTGATGTCCTTGACGTAGTACTCAGCAACGAAGAACGTCCCTATGACGGTCAGAATCAATGAAAGCCAGAAACCTCTATTGATAGCTGTCAGGGCATTCTTATCGTTGTCTCGAGCCTTGACGACCAAGACACCAATCAGAGAGGTGATCACTCCAATCGCAGGAACGATGAGGGCAAAGAGTACGGCTCGAGCATTTCCAAAAGCCGACCATCCAAGAATCAGCGCTGCAATAATCGTGATCTCGTAGGACTCGAAGAGGTCTGCAGCCATTCCCGCACAGTCACCAACGTTGTCACCAACGTTGTCAGCGATTGTCGCGGCATTTCGAGGATCGTCTTCGGGGATGCCAGCTTCAACCTTTCCAACAAGGTCTGCTCCTACGTCTGCGGCCTTGGTAAAGATTCCTCCACCAACTCGCATAAACAGAGCGATCAGGGATGCTCCGAACGCAAAGCCGATCAGCACCGCAGTCGCTGAGTTTTGGAAGATCAAGAAAATTCCAGCTGCACCAACAAGTCCAAGTCCCACACAGAGCATTCCGGTGACCGCACCAGTTCGAAACGCTACTTTGAGCGCGGGTGCCATTTGACCATTCGTGGCTGCTGCAGCAGTACGGACGTTTCCACGCACTGCAATGGACATGCCAATAAATCCTGTCAATCCAGAGAAGATCGCACCCGCTAAGAAAGCGATGACTCGGTAGATCCCGTCTTGAGTAAAGGTGAGCGCAATGGAGTTATCTGGTCGCACCACTTCAGTTGCGGTGAAGTAAATCAATACCGCCAATGGAATCATGATGATCAAAATTGTCTTGAACTGGCGGGCCAAGAATGCCTCGGCACCCTCTTGGATTGCCTTGGCAATCTCTTTCATCTTTTCGCCACCTTGGTCAGCAGCTAACACGCCACGAGCCAAGATCAAACCAGACACGATGCCGACAACACCAGCGCCCAATGTGATGTAGAGCCACAGTCTGTCTGTGCTGTTCAACGTGAAGGCTTGATAGCCACCTTCTCCAACGAGATTGACGAGACTGTTCATCTATCACCTTCCATTGAGGCGCTCACCACTGAGCGCGCAAGTTCTTCTACTTTTTTTAAGCCTGTATCCCCGGGTCTTGTCCCGGGCTAACTTGCGAAACGCTAGTAGCACCAGGGGTCTACGGCAAGAATCCTTTGAAAATACTGCCGTTTTAGGTCTCTTCGTCCTCTGAATCGAGAGAAATGAGTTCAAATGACGGGTTCACCATGGCGAGATCGTGCTCCCATGTCCCCACCATTCCCTCCACCACAATTCTCGCTCCTGGCTCTATCCCCGGGATCCGGGGCTGCCCTTGGAAGACCAGCACAATGCTTCCCGAGCTGTCCGTGACCGTGCACTCAAGATTGGAGGCCACTGCGTCCGTTTCAACTCGAACTGACGTGATGCGCCCAGCAATCTTTGCGTGACTTCGTTGCTCGACGCTATCGATGGGCTCAGAGCCCATGCCCCGTTCGCTCAAGAGCACATCAACAGGGAGGATTTTCGCTTTGCGTTCTCTGGGTGGCTGATCTTGTTTCGCCGCTTGTTTTGCAAGTGCGGCCTTGGCCTGTTTCCCACGCTGAAGATCCTTCATATTGAAAGGAACAATGGTGGCTGAGACGTGTGGAACAACCGAGACGGCTGAGGCGATGGCGTCAGCACTGTGGTCGTGCAAGAAGAAGTCGAGTCTCGAAGAAAACTGACGTCGTGGCAGAAGAATTGTGCACTCAGTGTCGTTCCCCGCAACAAGGTCAGCAACGAGTTCGAGCGAGGCTCGAACTAGCCGACGATCAGGGCACTCCAAAATATCAAGAGGAATTGTCTGAGGCCCAACTTCTTCCCACCGTTGTTCGAGTCGTTTGGTTTTCACTGGGTCAATGTCAAAGTGCACTGCTCGGGTTCGTTGCGCGAGGGTCTGGGCGTAATCAATTGCTCGAGAGGTTGCGACGTCGTAGACGTCGACCAAGACAATCGCGACAGGTTGGAGATGTGACGTATCTTCTGAGGATCTCGCATCTTCTTCACGAAGAATTGCGTCTTCAACAAAGTACTGACGATGCATTCTGATGAGCCCGTAGTACATCAGTGGACCAACCACCGCGACAATCCACGCACCTTCAGTGAACTTCACGATGAGGAAGATCAGAACAACAAGGAACGAAAGCCCACCAGAGATTCCGTTAATCACCACCCCTCGGCGCCACTTCTTGTTCTCTTTGTGCGTCAGATGGTGTTTGACCATCCCCGCACCAGCCATGGTGAAACCGGTAAAGACGCCAATCGCGTAGAGCGCCACGAGGCCATTGACCTGGGCTCGAAACACAAGCACCAGCGCAATAGCCACTGCCCCGAGCACCAAGATTCCATTCGAAAACGCCAGCCGATGCCCACGCTTCGTCAGCTGTGTAGGGAGAAACCGATCACCAGCGACGAAGCTGGCGAGGTGAGGAAAGCCATTAAACGACGTGTTCCCACCCGTATAAAGAATGAAGACTGTGGCAAACATGACGACGAGGTAGAAGGCATGGCCTCCCGTACCTTGGCCTAAGACTGCTTCAACTTCTTGAGAGACAACCGTCGGCGAACCAGCGGCGAAGGGGACCGCATGAACCCATCGGGCAAGAAGCGTTGTACCCACAACCAAGAAACCCAAGACTGAACTCATCACGATCAATGTCTTTTGAGCGTTCACGCTCTCTGGACGGCGAAACGTTGACACTCCGTTACTGATTGCTTCAAGGCCCGTCAAGGATGACCCACCGTTGGCGAAAGCTCGAAGGAGTTGAATGAACAACAGACTTGTCAGCAACGTTCCACTTGACGTTCCAAATTCGCCATCGACGAGAAGCGAGGCCTTTGGAATGGGGAGAACGGGAAGAGTACCCATCGCAGCTTTGGTGTAGCCAATGAGAATGACGGAACCAAGCGCCACAATATAAAAGAACGTTGGTATGGCGAAAAGTTTTCCAGCTTCTCGGATTCCACGAAGGTTTCCATAAATAAGGAGCAGGACAACCGCCACCGTAATGATCACCGTGTACGGAAGGAGGCTCGGAACAGCAGACGTAAGCGCCGCAGTCCCCGCAGAAGTTTGCACTGCCACCGTCACGGTGTAGTCAATCAGAAGTGCTACTGCTGCAATCTGTGCAATGCGGGGTCCAAAGTTTTCACGAGCCACCACGTACGAACCACCTGATTTGGTGTAGTAGCCAATGACATCAAAATATGAAAGTGTGACAAAAAACAACACTCCCAAAATGGCGACCGTGATGGGGACAATAAATGAGAATGCTGCGAGGCCCACGAACGGGGTGAGTTGCGTCAGCATCTCTTCGGTCCCATAGGCCGACGACGAAATACAGTCAGGCGCTAAGACCCCAAGAGCCGTTGAGTTTGGAAGGCGCTCAGACGCAAGTTCTTCGGTGACCAGAGGTTTGCCGAGCAACAGATTTTTAAGCCGATAACTCAGGCTCTCTGGATACTCTTCAGCCAAATTATGAGCGATCGATCTACCTCGAGGTGCATCCTCGCCGTCATCTAAGAAATACGGAAGGTCTTCCACTCCCACAATCTAAACCAGCAAGCGGTTTCGGATCTTTCTCCAAGATTCCGTGCCTCACAACCTTCGAAGAGGTCAAGTCTCGGGTGGAGGCTCCGAGGCTGCGCCAGAAATCAATTCGTACTCAGGATTCAAAATTGCCAGGTTTTTCCTCCACTGGCCAACCATTCCCTCGACCACAAGTCGCGCACCAGGCTCAATGCCTGGGACTTTTGGTCGGCCCTGGAAGACCACCAACATGCTCCCGGTCTCATCAACAATCGTGCACTCAAGACTTGACGCGACTGAACCCGTCTTCACACGAACAGATTTGATTCGACCTGCAATCTTCGTTCGCTGTCGCCAGACAGCTTGATCAATTGCTTGTGAACCAACTGATCGCTGAGCCAGCAACTGATCGGAAGGAAGCCGATCTTTCTTATTGGACGAGCCTTCGTGTCGAGCGGCGCGTCGTTCACTCTCTACTGCACGTTCAACACTTTGCCCTTGTTCGAGATCAACCAAGTTGAAAGGAATAATGGTCGCGCTGACATTTGGCACAACGGAGACCGCACCGGCAATAGAGTCTGCGGTCCGGTCGTGCAGCAAGCGAGAAAGTCGAGAGCCAAATCGGCGCCGTGGCAAGAGAATGGTGCACTCGGTGTCTTCGTCTGACACCGTGTCCGCGACAAGTTCGAGGGTAGAGCGAACAAGTCGCCGATCGGGGCACTCGATGATGTCGAGGGGAAGCCATCGAGGCCCCACCTCTTCCCAGACTCTTCCAAGCTCTGCTGTCACAAGTGGGTCAATATCAAAGTGCACCGCTCGAGTGTCTTGGCTGAGTGTCTGGGCGTAGACAAGCGCACGAGCGGCCGCTAAGTCGTACGAATCGATGAGAACCAGAACGACGTGGTGTCGACGTACCTTTTCCGTCCTTGCACCTTCTCCTTGTGCCCGCAAGAACTTGTCTTCTTTTTGATATTGCTTGTTCAGGCGGATCAGCACCAGATAGAGAATTGGGCCAATCACAATAATGATCCAAGCACCCTCTCTAAATTTCGCGACAATGAAGATGACAACAACAATCAACGAGATTCCGCCCGAGATTCCATTGACGATTACACCACGACGCCATTTTGGATTTTCTTTTCGATCGAGATGGTGCTTCACCATTCCAAAGCCCGCCATGGTGAAGCCGGTGAAGACCCCAACAGCATAAAGAGAAATCAACCCACTTACCTTGGCTTGGAACAAGAGAACCAGTCCGATCGCCACGGCACCGAGTACCAAGATCCCGTTCGAGAAGGCCAGTCGGTGGCCACGCTTCGTCAACTGGCGCGGAAGGAACCGATCGCCGGCAATGAAGTTTACGAGGAATGGGAATCCATTAAAAGAAGTGTTCCCACCCGTATAAAGAATGAGAACAGTTGCTAACTGGACGATCAAGAAGAAAAAATGGCCGGTCGGTCCAGTCCCGAGCACGGCTTTGACCTCTTGAGAGACCACCGTTGGGGATCCAGCGGCGAAGGGAACTGCGTGGGTCCATTTGGCAAGAAGCGACGTTCCAAGAACAAGGAAAGCCAAGACACAACTCATCACGATCAACGTGACTCGTGCATTGACCGTCTCTGGCTTTCGGAAACCGGCAACGCCATCGCTGATTGCTTCGAGACCTGTTAGCGAGGCTCCGCCGTTCGCAAACGCTCGAAGGAGCTGGATATACGCCAACCCCATGAGCCACCCGGTACCACTTGTTCCAAACTCTCCCCCGACTAGTTCTTTTGGAGGCGGGATTGGCAACGCATGAAGCGTTCCAGAGAATGCTTTGAAATAGCCAAGGAGAATAATTGTTCCAAGAGCCAGCACGTAGAAGTAAAGCGGGAACGCGAAGAACTTTCCCGCTTCTCGGATACCACGAAGGTTTCCATAGATCAACAGCACAACCACACCGACGGTGATCGCGACGGTAAAGGGGAGCAATCTTGGAAACGCTGAAGTCATTGCGGCTGTTCCAGCTGCAGTTTGGACTGCGACGGTAACGGTGTAGTCAATCAATAACGCCACCGCTGCAATTTGAGCAATCCGGGGTCCGAAATTATCTCGAGAGACCACATAGGCCCCACCAAATTTTGTGTACGCCCCAATCACGTCGAAATATGACAACGTGACAAAGAACAACACTCCGATGATGGCTACCGTGACGGGAACAACAAGAGTAAATGCCGCTAGGCCAATAAACGGAGTCAACTGCGTCAGCATTGCTTCAGCGCCATAGGCCGATGATGAGATGCAGTCAGGTGCAAGCACCCCTAAGGCAACTGGTTTACTAAGACGTTCAGACTCTAAAAGTTCACTCGAAAGTGGTCGCCCAAGGAAGATATTCTTCAGGCGATAGGCGAAGGACTCAGGAAACTGGCGTGCCAAGTTCCGAGCAACCGAACGGGCTGGTACAAAACGAGCGTCATCATCACTGATTTTTGGAGCCTCATCCACGACTCCAATCTATGCCGAAGAGACTGTCGGACCTGAATTCTGATCGGTCTCATGTCTCTGGCATTGCAAATTGCCTCAGAACGTGGTCATATCAAGGGGTGGACGTTGTCATCATTGGATGTGGTCGGGTTGGCTCTGGATTAGCCAACGCCCTCTCGAACGAGGGTCACAATGTTGTGGTGCTCGACAAGTCAAGTCGAGCATTTCGCCGGCTTTCTTCTTCATTTCAGGGACGAACCATCGTCGGTTCAGGCTTCGATCGAGATTCATTAGAAGACGCTGGCGCTACGAGTGCCGATGCGTTAGCTGCGGTGACGAGTGGCGACAACTCCAATATTCTTTGCGCTCGAATTGCTCGAGAGAACTACAAAATCCCTCAAGTCGTGGCTCGAATCTACGATCCCCGACGAGCCGAGATCTATCAGCGGCTCGGAATTCCAACGGTCGCCACCGTGACGTGGACGATCGATCAGGTTCGCCGCTGGCTCATCCCGTCGAAAGCAACGGCGTCATGGACCGACGCATCGGCAACACTCCACGTCGTCGAGCAGCCGCTTCCCCCACAATGGGCCGGACGAAAACTTTCAGGTCTCGAAATTCCGGGGAAAATTAAACTCATTGGTGTGAACCGGGCCGGGGTCGTCAGGCTTGATACGCAAGACCTTGTTGGCCAGGAGCGCGATCTCTTGCAACTCGCCGTCCTTGCTGGATCCGAAGAGGACTTGGTTCATCATCTCGAAAGTTCAATCTCATGAAAGTAATGATCGCGGGAGCAGGATCCGTTGGTGTCGCTATCGGAGAAGATTTAATGGCGAAGGGCTACGACGTCTCGGTCATTGAGCGAGATCATCTCTTGGTTGAGAAACTTTCTAAGAAATCAGCACTGACCTTCATCGTTGGTGATGCCTGTGAAGTCACGTCACTCCATAACGCGGGGACCAGTGAAACTGAAGTCATGGTGGCGGCGACTGGTGACGATGAAGACAACTTGGTGATCTCTCTTTTGGCCAAACAAGAGTTTGCGGTCCCTCGAGTTATTGCTCGAGTGAACAATTCAAAGAACCAATGGCTCTTCAATGAAAGTTGGGGCGTGGACGTATCGGTTTCGACGCCGCAGCAACTCACCGCCCTCGTCGAAGAAGCGGTATCGGTGGGATCCTTGGTTCGACTTCTTCAGTTTGAGCACGGGAACGCGGAGATCGTTGAAGTCACGTTGGCGTCGGACTCACCAGCAATTGGTAAAGCCATCGAAAACCTTGAGCTACCTCGAGATTCGAACATCGTGGGAGTCATTCGAGATGATCGGTTGATCGTTCCGCACGATGACACCATTCTTCTCGATGGT
This sequence comes from Actinomycetota bacterium, assembly GCA_009699875.1. GTDB lineage: Bacteria > Actinomycetota > Acidimicrobiia > Acidimicrobiales > RAAP-2 > CAIUMH01. The sequence goes on along the minus strand of WLNI01000001.1, from coordinate 1,022,780 downwards.
GATGAAGTCGTCGTGTTGGTAGCTGGCGAAGCAGAGCAGCAAGTCCATGTTGTTCTCTGCGGAGGCCACTAACGCCTAGGCGGCACCGCTTCTGCACCATAGGTGCGTAGCATTGAGAGCGTGGACGCAGCATTTTTTGATCTCGACAAAACGGTCATTGCCAAAGCGTCCATCGTGGCCTTTGGACGCCCACTCCGCAGAGAAGGGCTTATCACTCGGCGGACGATCGTTCGAGCTGTCACACAGCAACTCATTTTTCTCCAGTTTGGAGCTGACGAACAGCGCTTAGCCAAAGTTCGAGACTCAATGCTGGCGCTCACCAAAGGTTGGGACCGTGAGCAAGTTGCCAGCATCGTTCGAGAGACGCTCATCGACACCATTGAACCTCTGATCTATGCAGAAGCACTCGAAGTAATGGAGAGCCACCGCCAAGCCGGGGATCGTATCTACATCGTTTCTGCGGCCCCCGAAGAGATTGTGACTCCTTTGGCGGAACTCTTGGGCGTGGATGGATCCTTGGCGAGTCGGGCCAACCTCGATGAACACAATCGCTACACCGGAACAATGGAGTTCTACTGTTACGGCCCCAACAAGGCGATCGCAATCAATGAACTCGCAGAGCGAACTGGAATAGATCTTGCGCGTTCGAGCGCGTATTCCGATTCAGCAACTGACATTCCCATGCTCGAAATTGTTGGACATCCCTATGCGGTCAACCCAGATAAGCAACTCACACTCGAAGCTGGCGAACGTGGATGGGAAATTTTGGAGTTCACAAAACCCGTTCGGCTTCGAGATCGGATGACAATCAGGGCGCCAATCGTGACGGGCGTCATCGCGCTCGGTGGAGTTCTCTTGCTTGGACTCCTACGAAACGCGCGACGACACAATAAGTCGGCGCGTCCGCGATCACGAGCGTCGCTGTAACGCTGTTGCTGAGTTGAAAGTTACGCCGAGGCGTCCCTGATTCGCTTGGCGGCAATAATGCCAACAGCCACGATCAGGGCGAGGATGAGAAGTTTCTTCATGACCTTGATGTTAGACGCTAAACCGTCAAGAGGTCTCGGGCACCGGTATCCGAAGAGGGGTGGCGCAGTTTCGACATCGCTCGGGCCTCAATCTGTCGGATTCGCTCACGAGTGAGATTGAAGTGTTCTCCGACCTCTTCAAGGGTTCGAGGCTCTCCTCGGTCGAGACCAAATCGAAGTCTGAGAATCTCACGTTCACGCTCATCAAGAGGAGACAACAGACGCTGGATCTCTTCGGGGAGCAATGCCACTGCGGCAACCTCAAAGGGAGACTCTGCGGAACGGTCTTCGACGACGTCACCGAGTTCGGCGTCTCCATCTTCTCGGAGAGGCTCAGAAAGCGAGAGTGGTTCCGCTCGGAAGCGCAACGCCTCGATCAACTTGTCTTCTGGCATCTCAACTTCAATACCGAGTTCAGCAAGAGTCGCAGGTCGTCCATATTTCAACTCAAGGCGAGCTTGTGCTTTTTGGACTCGGGCAAGCGTGTCTCCCGCGTGTACTGGAAGACGAATCGTTCGACCAGTGTTCGCAATTCCACGGGTGATGGCTTGGCGAATCCACCACGTTGCGTAGGTTGAAAACTTAAATCCTTTTCGCCAGTCGAACTTTTCAACTGCGTGCATGAGACCTAAGTTGCCTTCTTGAATCAAGTCCAAAAGAGGAAGGCCAGATGCCTGGTACTTCTTTGCGATCGACACCACAAGACGAAGGTTTGACTGAACGAAGGTGCGCTGTGCGTCTTCGCCTCGTTTTCCTTCGATCTTCAATTTCCGCTTTTCGGCTGCGGTCATCTTGCCGCCGGCTTCAAACTTCTCAAATGATTCCCGTCCAGCCTCAATAGCTTGGGCGAGTCGAACTTCGTCGTCTTTGGTCAACAACGGGTACTGACCAATATCGGTCAGATACAGCCGGACAAGATCCTCATCATCTCTTTCAATTCGTTCTTTTGCCACGCTGTTGTTTGCCTTTCACCATCGCCGGAATATGACAAATGCCAGATTGGCGTCACCCCCGGGTTCCAGATTCTCGAATCCTTCTCAAAAGGCTTCTCAATCCGTTTTTCTACCGGACTCCATCCTACCGGCCTCGTCAAGACCCCTGAACGGGCACTATCCAGCGAGAAACCTCAAGGTTTCTTTCCCTCACTTTACGGAAGGGAAGCCGGCCAGGACCTCGGCGGCTCGTGCTCGATGTGTGGCATCGGTGGTCAGAATCCTGACGAGTTCACTCCCGTCTTCTTCGATACCTGTGAGATCCACCTCAAAAAAGCCCAGGATTCGCTTCAGATTCCGCTCTCCGGCCTCAGAGCATCCCGTCCGCACCTCGGCCACGTTGGCCTGAAGGGCTGGGAGGACCACCTCGACAAATCCCACCACCACGCCAACATCGTCTCCGACCTGAGAGAAATCCTCGAGAGTAGAGAGAACGTCAGAAAATGGACCCGGGCTTACGAATGCTTCACGCTCGAGTCCGTCTCTCAGCGGCAAGCGATCGAACAGCCACGCTGCATGGTCTGAGAAAAATAACGACCACTCATCGAGGAGAACCGTGACTCGTGGGAGCCCGCTCGTCAGTGCTGCAGTTCCGAGGACGCCATGCAAACGCCGAGCAGTCCCGACGAGATGACCAAGGGCAACCGTTGTCTCTTCACCAGAGCGCCAGTCGGTCATCGGGTAATCCTCGGCCGATAGCGATTCGTGATTGGCATTCGGCGATCCTTGCCAAATGCTTTTGACGTGATCCGAACTCCCGGCGGCATCTGGCGTCGTTTGTATTCAGCGGTGTCGACAAGGTTCACCACTCGCTCGACGAGGACCGGGTCGTGGCCAAGCGCGACGAGCTCAGGTGCGGTGTGATCAAACTCCACGTAGGCCGCCAAGATTGGATCGAGGAGCTCATAGGGAGGAAGCGAGTCTTCATCTTTTTGATCGGGTCGCAGTTCCGCCGATGGTGGTTTGTCGATGACCTCTTGAGGGATGGGTGGCACCAGTCCTTCGAGGACAGCTCGCTCATTGCGGTAGCGGCAGAGGTCGTAGACGAGTGTCTTTGGAACGTCTTTGATCACCGCGAACCCACCTGCAGAGTCCCCGTACAGCGTGGAGTAGCCCGTCGCCATCTCTGACTTATTTCCTGTCGTGAGCACGATGGCTCCCGTGTCGTTCGAGTACGCCATCAACAACACGCCGCGAAGGCGACTCTGAAGATTCTCGTCCGTCAGACCTTCAACCTCAGCCCCCAAGATTCCCTTGAGCATCCCGCCAAATGCCACGTGAGCTGCTTCAATCTCAACCGTGTCAAGCACAATGCCAAGCCGAGCGGCGAGATCTTCAGCGTCGCTGCGCGAGTGATCCGACGAATAACGCGACGGCATGGAGATCCCATGGACATTCTCTGCGCCGAGTGCATCCACCGCAATGGTGGCGACCAAGGTCGAGTCAATACCCCCTGAGAGTCCAATGACGGCGCGTGTGAAACCATTTTTTCTCAAGTAATCCCGAGTTCCGACCACCAATGCTTCATAGGCCTCAGCGTTTTCTCCTGCGTCGTCGGCGACGTCACCTTCAATCGGTGGTCCACTTCGCCTCGATGTCGACGAAATCTCGTGAACGGCATCGGTCACTTCATCGTCATGGCCGTGAAACTCAAGGTCAGCGATCAAGAGATGTTCAACGAACGAAGGAGAACGAGCCAAAAGATGACCTTGGTCATTGACAACCATGGATCCCCCATCAAAGACCAACTCGTCTTGACCACCTACTTGGTTCACGTAGACGATTGCTGCACCGGTTTCGCTCACTCGCTCAGAGAGAACACGACGACGCTCATCGTGCTGTCCTAAGGAAAAAGGAGATGCGTTGATACTCAGAATCAGTGACGCCCCTTCTCGAGCAATTCCAGCTGCGGGGCCCTGGGCGCTCCAAAGATCTTCACAGACCGTGACGCCGACAATGGCGCCACCAATGCGAAAGAGATCGTAGGGACCTTCGCCAGGGAGGAACCAACGTTGTTCGTCGAAGACGGCATAGTTTGGCAAGAGTCGCTTCGCCACTACTCCGAGAATCTTGCCGTGCGCCATCACCACTGCCACGTTGGCGAGTTGTGGCGTGCCACCTTCTCCTGGAAGGCGAGCATCTCTCGGAGCCGCCAGCCGAGGACTTGACCGGTCAACTTCAAGGACTCCACCGACGACCGCGACGCAGTCCGTGGTGGCTGCCGCGACCTCGTCGAGCATGGCTCGAGTGTCGCGAAGAAAGCCGTCTTTCAACAGCAGGTCTTCGGGGGGATAGCCACAGAGGGAGAGTTCCGGGAAACAGACCAGGTCACAGCCCTGCGCTTCGCCTTCAGCGAGGAATGAGAGGATCCTGTCCCTATTTCCCTCTAAATCCCCCACGGTTGGGTTGATCTGAGCTGCGGCGACTCGAAGTGATGGCACTCCTTGAGCCTAACGGCACCCCGAGGAACCGTCCTCGAAACGCCAAATGTGAAGAGTTCACGCGCTGTTTACACTGACGAGATGACCTGGCACTATTTGACAGGCAGAATAGAACATGAGGGAGAATCCCCTCAGAGAAAAGTACCTACCCACTGACCATAAAGGAGACCCTGTGCCCTACCAGGCGGAGTACATCTGGATCGACGGCACCGAGCCCTCACCACTGTTGCGCAGCAAGACCAGAATTTTGGCTGACGACAAAGAACCCCCGATCTGGGGTTTCGACGGTTCGAGTACCAACCAGGCGGAAGGCAGCAACTCAGACTGCGTGTTGCGACCTGTCTTTATTTGTCCTGACCCACTGCGTGGAATCGATGACGTCTTAGTGATGTGTGAAGTGTTGAACGTTGACATGAAGCCTCACTCGACGAACATGCGAGCCAAACTCGAAACGGTCGCCAAGAAGTACGCACGCTTCGAGCCGATCTTTGGTCTTGAGCAGGAGTACACGTTCATGCAAAATGGACGACCCTACGGATGGCCAAGCAATGGCTACCCTGCACCTCAAGGTCCCTACTACTGCGGCGTTGGTGGCGACATCATGCCGGGGCGAGACATTGTCGAAGCGCACACCGCTGCGTGCATGGCTGCGGGACTTGCGATTGAGGGAACCAACGCTGAAGTCATGATGGGCCAGTGGGAGTTCCAAATTGGAGCGCTCCCTCCCCTTGAGGTCTCTGACCAACTTTGGGTTGCTCGCTGGTTGCTCTTTCGAATCGCTGAGGACTTTGGCGTCTTTGCCACACTCGAGCCAAAGCCCATGCTGGGTGACTGGAACGGTGCGGGATGTCACACCAACTACTCAACGAAGCCCATGCGAGAAGAAGGTGGCTATCGCCACATCATCGCCGCATGTGAAGCGATTGGGAAGAAGGTTGATGAGCACATCGAGAACTATGGACCTGGCGTTGAGCTTCGCTTAACTGGAGCGCACGAGACGGCGCACTACACCGAGTTCTCCTATGGGGTCTCCGACCGTGGAGCCTCCATTCGAATTCCATGGCAAGTGGCCATCGACAAGAAGGGCTACTTAGAAGACCGTCGCCCCAATGCCAACATGGATCCTTACCGAGTCACTCGAGTGATCGTGAACACCACGTGTTCAGCGAGTTCAGGAGGATCGGGGAGTTCTTCGGCCAAGAAGGCCTCTTCAAAGAACGGCTCATCCAAGAAGGCTGGATCGAAAAAGGCTGCCAAAAAAAGTGCGTCGACAAAGACGCTGACCAGCGTTGACGTCCTTCCAAAGAAGTCATCGAAACGGCGCTAATCAACAAGAAAATCTAGGGATTTCGCAGAACCGGGCTCGGAAACGGGCCCGGTTCTGCGCGTCCGGGAGAGCGACCCCAAATCAGGTGAAAGGATTATGGAGTGCAAAGTCAACGTGATTATGTCCTCAGGACCGTCGAAGAGCGGGGCATCCGATTCATACAGTTGTGGTTCACTGACGTCCTCGGGACTCCGAAGGCATTCAATATCACCCCCGCAGAGTTAGAAGACGCGCTCGATGAAGGAATGACCTTTGATGGATCGGCCATCGACGGCTTCTCTCGAGTTCAAGAAGCCGATGTTTTGGCAATGCCAGATCTTTCAACCTTTCAAATCCTCCCACTCCATGATGAAGGCCACAGCGTGGCCCGAGTCTTCTGTGATGTTGTTGATCTTGAGGGAACGCCGTTCCAAGGATGTCCTCGCGTTGCACTGCGACGAGTTCTCGATGATGCCCACGAAAAAGGCTTTACCTTTTTCACCGGACCCGAGCTCGAGTTCTTCTACTTCGAAAGTCTTGACCCAACTGCACCACTCGTTCCACTCGACTCTGGGAGTTACTTTGACTTAGCCGTCGCCGACCTGCCGAGTGAACTTCGCCGTCAAAGTGTCTTGACACTCGAAGAAATGGGCATTCCCGTTGAGCACGCCCAACACGAAGATGCGCCAAGCCAACATGAAATTGATCTTCGCTATACCGATGCCCTCACGATGGCCGACACCGTGATGACAACTCGATTGGTCGTCAAAGAGATTGCTCGTCGAGCGGGAGTCGCTGCGAGTTTTATGCCAAAGCCAATGGCTGGTGTCCAAGGCTCTGGGATGCATACCCACCTCTCACTCTGGAAAGACGGACAGAACGCGTTCGTGGATTCCTCTGATCCTCAGGGGCTCTCTCGGATTGCCAAAGGATTCATCGCCGGGCTTTTAGTCCACGCCCATGAGATCACCGCGGTAACAAACCAATGGATCAACTCTTACAAGCGACTCGTGCCTGGCCATGAAGCCCCCGTCCACGTCAGTTGGGCTCGCAACAATCGCTCTGCGCTCGTCAGAGTCCCAGTGATCAAGGCCGATAAGCCAAACTCGACTCGACTCGAATATCGAGCCCCCGACTCTGCGGCAAACCCCTACCTCGCCTTCGCCGTCATGTTGGCCGCAGGGATGGCAGGAATTGAAGGGAACTACGACCTTCCACCAGAGGCGGAAGGAAATCTCTTCTCTCTTGACTCTTTTGAGCTCACGACCCGTGGAATCGCTCCGCTCCCAAGTAATTTAAACGACGCCGTTGACGCCATGGAGGGATCCGACCTCGTGCGCAACACCATGGGAGAGCACCTCTTCGAATGGTTTATCCGCAACAAACGTGCGGAGTGGGCAGAGTACAAATCTGAAATCACAAGTTTCGAACTCGAGCGCTATCTTCCGCGGCTCTAAGAGGAACTAGGGCGAACCATGGACCCAATCGTCTGTTATCCAAATCCTGCTCCTGCTGAGGTACTGCTTGCGATCACGGAGATTGGCTACCCCTATCACTGCGTGGCAAACGCCGCCGAGGCCGAAGGCGACGAAGCTCGAATGACAAATCTCGCCTGGTCGGGTGCGGTTGTCGTCGCAAGCAGCGGACTCAGCGAGGCGCTCAGCGTGTGTCGAGCACTTCGAAAGCGAGAGCAGCCGGTGGCGCCCTTGTTGTTAGTCGTGGACCCCGAACAGCTTGCGGATCTCTCCCTGAGAGAAGACCTCTTTGACGACTTCTCACTGACGCCAATGAACGTCAGTGAAATTTCGACACGTCTCACCATTGAACTTGAGCGACAGGGTCGAGGTGTCAATGCCGACATTGTTGACTTTGGACCCTTGCAAATCAATCTCTCGACGTACCAAGCCGCCATTGCCGGTCGGGTCTTAGATCTGACCTATATGGAGTACGAGTTACTTCGCTTCCTGGCCAGTCACCCCGCAAAAGTCTTTTCTCGAGAGACGCTTCTAAGTCGAGTCTGGGGCTACGAATACTACGGCGGAGCTCGAACGGTTGACGTTCATATACGACGTCTCCGGGCAAAGTTGGGAGAAGAGCACGCGCACCTGATTCAGACTGTTCGTAGCGTCGGCTATCGATTCGGCAACTATGGCTGGTCTCCAGGTTCCTGAGCCTCAACCAACGACGTACTTGATCACAATCAGGAACAGCCCAAAAAACAGTCCGACCGCCAATTGAGCCCACAGGGCGATGCCTCGCAGTCCCGCTCGAGCCCCGGCAACAGCCTGAAAGGCCATAATGAGCACCATCACAGTAATGAGACCCGCCCACATCACTTGAGTAGTACCACTTCCAAAAAGTGCGAAGACCGTCATCATGATGATCGGGAGAGCAGCCCCGCGCATGATAGAGAACTCATCGCGCATGGTCTCTTTCACGAGGCCCCAGTGCCACGCTTCTTTGGTGCGAAAGAGATTCCCCATCACCGTTGAATACGAGTGAACCATCCAGTAGACGACGAGAACCAAAATGGTTCCAGCGATGTCATGGCTTGGTGCCAGGTCGCTTGCAGATTCAATAGCGATAACCGCGCCGACCGTGATGATTCCATAGACCACACCTTCGGCGTGTTGTTCAGGGTCAACCCAATCAATGATCTTATGGGCTACCTGAAGAAGCAATCCATGCCTAGTTAATTTCTCGTTCTTGGGTTGTGACTCGGGCACACTCATATCGAACTTTCTGATGGATCAACCGCCCACAGCTCAATTTCAATGGAAGCTCCAAGTGGCAACGCACTTACACCAATCGCAGTTCTCGCCGGCCGGTGACCAGCGAAGAACTCGATCCAGACCTCATTGACATTGGCGAACTCCGACATGTCGACCAAGAACACGGTCGCTTTAATCACGTCTTCGATCCGAAGCGCTTCCGAGGAAAGCAGCTCGAGTGCATTGGCCAAGGCTTGGCGGAGCTGTGCACTCGTCCCACCTTCAACCAGCACGGGGCCTGTCTCACTCGGAAGAATCCCCAACTGACCAGACGTCACCACAAGAGAGCCGGCGCGCACAATAGGAGAGTAGGGACCAATGGGAGCACTCATCCAACAACCTCTCTCTCGACTGGCCAAACCGGGCCTCGACCTGACGCAACCCAATGTACGGCCATTGTCGCAGCAAGGACCGCAACCCCGCACGCCAGGGGTTCTCGCGGGTCATCCTCGATCACCACATGGACTCTGGGCATCTGTGAGGCCGAGAGAATTCCAAACGAGCGAATGGTGAGGTCATGGACGTCGCCCTCCTCGTCGACGGCGATACCTTCGCTCTGGACCATACCGAGGCCTTGGTGCACCGCTCCGACGACGTAGCTTTCGAGTGTGACATCGCAGAGTGGATCTCCCGCTGCAACTCGAACCTCAAGGGACCCGTCATCTCGTTTGGCCACGCTGGCTCGAGCACCATTGAGTGCTTCCACCTCGATTGGCTCACCGGCCACGCCATGGAGTGACGCTTTGGCGGCGAGGAGTTCCGCAATCACTGCGCCTCGATGGCTTGCCCCGACGCGTGGCCCCACGATATCGACCACCTCGACGGTGATCTTGTCGAATTTCTCTCGGAGCGTCTCACAGAGTGGCGTGAGGTCATCACTGTCAGGGGTTCTGCCGATCCGCAACGACCCTGAGCCATCTCCTCGAAGCGAGAGCGCAATGGGGGGACGTTTCGCTCCTCTCCTGACCACTTCTTCACGTGGCCAGATCGCCACGACGCTTTGCTTGTACTCCTCCGCGAGACGCGCCGCGTCTTGTCCCACTCGAGAGTGTCGTTTGGCGCCAAAGGCACCGGCGTTGGCGAATGCTGATGCTGGAGTCCCGCCTGGTTCACACCAACTCGTGTCGCTTTCGACGTAGCCAGGTTCAACGAACGTCGTCTGGAGCGTCAGGATCGACCCATCAATCTCGGGGACGGTCACACTGGCTCGAAGCGGAACACTTGAGTTCCTCCCCTGCACTTTTCCCGAGAGTGCTCGAGCAGAACGCTCACTTTCCCCAACGACGTATTCCCCATTTGATGTCGCTACAGCCACCAGGCTTTGGGGAGGATAGGTATCAATCGCAAAACCAGCGGCACCCTCCATCACGTCAACGCCAATGTGTTGACGCGTCCCACTTTCCAAGGCGGCTCGCGCTGACGCCTTTTCTGGATCTCGTGGAGCGGGAATCTCTGCGGCGTCATGAAGGGCCAAAAGGGCCGCATCGACGATTGATTGAAATCCCGTGCATCGGCACAGGTGGGCGCCAAGTGCCGTGCGCACCTGGGATTCAGTTGGGGATCCTTTTCTTGCCAGACCGCAGAGTCGCACCAAGATCCCTGGGGTGCAGAATCCACATTGACTCGCCCCTGTGCATTCAAAAGCATCGAAGAGACGTTGGCGAAGCAGAGGATCAACACCTTCAAGCGTCGTGATTGTTCGGCCAGCAACTCTTCGTAGTGGTGTAACGCACGAGACACGAGCAACCCCGTCAACAAGGACCGTGCAACAACCACATTGTCCTTGGGGACTGCACCCATCTTTGACGCTCGAGAAATTCGTTTCGGATTTGAGCGCGTCAAGGAGCGTTCCTTCTGAGGAGCATGCAAGGGTCTCTCCGTTTACCTCAAATGAGACCAGTGGCGTCTCTTGCGACGCCATGAACGCCGATTAACTAAATGATGAGCCGCAGCCGCAGGTGCGCGAGGCGTTCGGGTTGGTGATGTGAAAGCCCGCACCGTTCAATCCGTCTTCATAGTCAAGCGACGAACCAGAAAGCATTTCGGCGCTTTCTTTGTCAACGATGACCTTGACGGCTCCAAACTCTCGAACCACGTCGTCGTCTGCAACTTCGGAGTCGAAGAACATGTCGTAGCTAAAGCCTGAACAACCGCCAGCTTTCACAGCGACTCGCAGTGCAAGTGCTTCGTTCGCTGACTCATCAGCGAGCAACTCTGCGACTTTGGTCGCAGCAAGATCTGAGAGGGTAACAGGGTCTGGTTTTTTTCCGATGTTGACTGATGTTGCAAGGCTCATAGTGTTCGAGGCCTCCTCAAAGGTTCTCTGGTCGCTGTGAAGCGACATGGCGACTAAGCACCCATACTAGCGACCAGCACCCCTTCCGTCAGCCGCCCTGGCGGAATTCGAATACCCCGAAGCCCCAAGGGGGCTTCGTTCCTAGGATTCAGGGCATTTCTCCGCCGGTAACCTAGAGCTATGGCCACTCCACTCTCGGACCGAGAATCATTGGACCTGGCCGCCACTATTCGCCACCAGCTCACCAACGTCATCGACCCAGAACTGGGCCTCAATATTGTCGAACTGGGGATGGTGGGAGAGATCGACGTGTCTCAACAAGGCCACGCCACCATCTCGGTAGCTCTGACCACCGCAGCGTGTCCTTTGCGTTCACAGATCGAAGAGGACGTTCGACGAGCCATCGTCTCACTGGTGGGTGTCACTGAGGTCACCATTTCAATTGGGCAACTCGATGCTGAAGCCAAAGCGACGTTGATGAATATCGCACGCAAAGCGGCCCAAAGTGACGCCCCCGTGACGTCGATCCCGCTGCGAACACGGATCCTTGGGATTGCCTCTGGAAAAGGAGGCGTCGGCAAGTCCTCGATCACCGTCAACGTTGGCGTTGCCCTTGCTCGAAAAGGTTTCACGGTTGGAATTCTTGACGCTGACATCTGGGGGTTTTCTGTTCCTCGCCTTTTGGGTCTCGACGGTCCTGTTGAAGCGCATGACAAAAAGATGGTCCCGAAAAAACTTCATGTCGGCGATGGGGAACTGCGTGTTCTCTCAATGGGATTCTTGGCCGAAGAGGATCAAGCAATTATGTGGCGAGGACTAATCCTCAACCGCGCGGTGCAACAGTTCATTGAAGACGCCCACTGGGACGACATCGACTATCTCTTGATCGACTTGCCCCCGGGGACCGGTGACGTCCAGATGGGGTTGGCCCGCCTTTTGCCACGAACTGAACTTTTAATCGTCACTACGCCACCACTCGCTGCTCAACAAGTTGCCGCTCGTGCTGCGGACATGGCTCGGAAGGGAAATCTGCGAGTCGCCGGCGTTATTGAAAATATGAGTGCTTTCACCTGTGAACACGGCGAGACCTACACACTCTTTGGCTCTGGTGGCGGCGAGCGCTTAGCCGCCAGTCTCGGCGTGCCACTCCTTGGCTCAATTCCCTTAGACCCATCGGTCGTGGCCGGAGGAGATCTCGGCCAGCCTGTTGCGGGAGGTGACACTCCACTGAGTGCCGCCTTCGATCAGATGGCAACCACCATCGCCGAAGACGTTGCTCCTCTCCGAGACGTCACGGGATGTAGCGCTCGAATGATTGAGTCTCTTGAACTCGCTCTCAAAGAATCCGAGCGTTAAACCGCAGAACCGTTTTTGCACCATGCGTTATTGGGAACATTCACGCATGGATTCGGCATGGTCTTGAGTTTTGGAAGTGGATGCATCACCACTCCGGTTGAAACGGGATAGGTCGAGCCTGCGGGACAACTTCCAAATCCAGTATCACACAAGACCTGGGCGAGCAGCGTTGGCGGCACGGCCGGCTCGGCACGGTTCACACCACATGTCGGGAACTGTTTGGCGAGGTTGACAGGCGACGTTCCATTCGGTGCTTTGTTATTAATGAAACAGTTCGACTTTTCATTGGGATTTAAAGCCAACTGGCCGATATCACCATTCGAAGGGTTCTTGAAGAATCCATTCTTCGAGAACGTGTTGTTGGAAAGTTTGTTATTCACTGGGTCGTAGACACAGCCAAACCCTGGGGTCTCTACCCCGCCAGTACCTGCACAGGTTTGGTTGACGTCAGGTGTTCCCGAGTCAGGGAAGGGAATAAAGAGAACTCCCCATGCTCCGTTATTCGAGAACACGTTGTTCATCACCGTGTCGTTCTTTCCTCCCGAAAGCGTCATGCCTGTTCCCGTTGGGCCCGCGGCAGCGTTTCCGGCTTGGGGAACATTTGGGTTGTTGTTATCTCGAAAGACATTGTTCATCACGACCCAGCACGAGTGCGTGTGGGTAATCGGTGACGTTCCATTATTTGGACACGCACCATTCTGCGGAGCTGGTGGGTCACCATTGATCTGGGTGTTGGTGTCAAAACCATCTTTGTTCTTGTCAAATAGTGAGTTCTTAATCACAATGGCACCACCAGAGTTTGTTCCTGAGTAGCCCAGCGCTGAGTACTCCATCCAGGCCTTATCAACCGTGACGTCACAAAGTTGCAAACACGCCCCGATGTACATGCCAGCGTCGTTGAAGTTCGAACCGTAGATGTTGGACCACTTCGCACCGTTTCCTTGGGATTGTGAAGAGAAGATTCCGTAGGTTGCTGCAGTTTTCTCTTCTCCAAAGTACGTTGAGGTCGCCGTCAGGTATGAGCCTTCGTAGCCTTTGAGACCGATTCCTGCGGTCTCAGCTCCACCATTCCACCAGATCTGGTTTCCCGCGATTCCCGCACCTCCGAGAAAATTGCACACCGTCAAGTTGTCGATACTGACATTGTTTGCTTTGTAGACAACGATGCCGTTTCGACCCAATGCTGCTCCATCTTGTACGGCACCGAACTGTTGATCATTGGGATTTGACGAACACTTCGGTGCCCCAGCCTTGGTTCCGTCAATCACCGTTGATGCTCGATTCATTCCACGAATGTGGATCCCTGCGGTCGTGACCAGCACGCCGCCAAAGCCACCGTGCTCAGTGGTTGTCGGGAGATTTTGAAGATCAGCTGACTCTTTGTAGACACCTGGACCTACGAGGACCCAGTCGCCGCTCTTTGCCGCGTTCACCGCAGCTTGGATTGTCGTGTACTGACCTTTGTGGCCCTGAAAGGTTCCGACAGTGAGAACCTTGCTCGATGATGAACTCGCCGCCGCTGGCAGCGATGCTCCAAGAAACGACAACGTTGAAAGAGCGAGTGCACCAGCTGCTGAGCAGACCGAGATCAAGTGGCGACGATTCTTCATGTTTCCCCCTCGTAGTGTTGACCTCATCAACCTAGAACAACGCGGCGCAACTTTCTGAAACGCTGCCAACTTCTGATTTTGCGAGATATCTGTGCACGTCACGAGATCTCTTTGCGAGCGAGGCCCGGAGGTTCTCCTTATCCTTCGGGCGTGGGATTTGCTGCTGCAGAGATTTGGCGGACCGCCTCATTAAAGTCACCTTTTGACGAGGGATTCGTCCCTGTGCGATACGCCTCTTCGTAGCCGTCGTCTCCTGGCAACAGAATCCGAACTCCCTTCTCAGAGACCGTAATCCGAGGCAGGATCGCCGGAACAGAAGCCGCCGTAATTGCTGCGTTCATGAGCTCCTCAGCTGATTCGAATCGAGAGATTGCTTGAAGGTTTCGAATTGTCGGAAAGATGATTTCAATATCGCCTTCTCGATGTCGTCGAAGTGCGTCGTTGGGATTGATCCATTCGTCAGCGACAACCTCAGACGCATCATGTGCTGCGGTTTGGCGTTCGGGTGCGGTAGCTACAAAAAAGCGAGTGTCGTAGCGGCGCGGTGCGCCCTCTGGGGTTATCCAGTGGGCAAAGTAGTGAAGACCGCCAACATCAAGCGTGAGGTCCTCCTCGGCAATAATGTCCAGAAAGCGCCGTGATCGGTCGTTGACGGTGGCGCGGTGCTGAACAAATCTCGTGGCGGTAGTACCCGTTAATTCGAGAGCTGTTCCTTCCCGAGTTGTTGCCAGGAGAATTCCGGCCTCTTCGAATAACTCTCGCAACACCGCAACCCAGTAGGCCAGGCCTCCGTGATCGACGCCAAGAAGAACACTGGCCTCTTCGTCGCTCCGTCCTCGACAGTAGGAATCTGCTTCACTCCCACCGTCCGCCAAGTCGACAGCACCACCAGGGAAGACGTAGGCGCCACCCACAAAATCAGAGTTCAGATTCCTCTTGACCATGAGGACCTCAATACCGGAATCCTGGCTATCTCTCACCAGCATCACCGTGGCTGCTGGGCGGGGGATAAGAGGTGGTTCTGGGTTCTCAGAAGGAGCCATACCACCGAGGGTAGTGCCGACACACTGGGGGCCGCGGGGCTCCACTACGATCTTGAAGGAATCACGCAGAAAGGTCCCCCACCGTGGCGCAGCAGCCCTCGAACAAAGACAAGCAGACATCGAAAAATCAAAATCGTTCTGTCGGGAATGCCCGAAAAGGGAGTGCCCCAACAAAGGCGCAACACCGATCAAAAGCCACGTTGTTGACATGGGGTCTCGTCGGGATTGTCATCCTTGTCGTGATTGGTCTTGTGGCCTACAGCCTTGTTGGCTCAAATAGCACCCCGGCGAGTGGTGGAAATACCTATGAAGCAGCGTCGAGTTCACTGGTCAAAGACGTGACGCAAATTCCAGAAAGTGTCTACAACACTGTTGGCGTCACGTCTTCGGTCGTTCCCGTTACTCCTCCCGCTGCCACCACTGGTCAGCCCCCACTGACCTTTACAAATTCAACGGGAACTGCACTTCCGGGCTACTTCTATCTTGGCGCTGAGTACTGCCCCTTCTGTGCTGCAGAACGTTGGGCGGTGACCGCCGCGATCAGTCGCTTTGGGACACTTAGCGGTCTCGGCGTCACGACGTCGTCGTCAACAGACGTCTATCCAAATACACCCTCATTCACCTTCGCCAAACTCACCTTTTCAAGTCAGTACTTCGTCTTCAAGGGCGTTGAGCAGTACACCAATATTCCTTTGACCAATGGTCAAGCGGGCTACACCCCTCTCCAGTCACTGAACAAGCAGGAGGCAACACTGGCGAAGAAGTACGACACCGCTGAGTTTGTTCCAGGAGCGAGTGCTGGATCCATCCCATTCATGGATATTGGGAATCAGTTCCTCACCGCGGGTGCGAGCTTCTCGCCGTCGATTCTCACTGGACTCAGTACCCAACAGATTGCCTCCGGGCTCAGCGATCCTGCGAACCCTGCGACCCAGGCCATCGTTGCGACGGCCAACTACATCACGGCTTCAATTTGCAAGGTGACAAACGGCCAGCCTGGGAATGTCTGCACTTCAAAGGGCGTCCAAACCGCAGCAAAAGCAATGAAGATTTCCTTCTAGATCACTCATCGTTGTTGTCATGGACTCAGCCGTCACTCAAACCCGACGCCCAGCACACTGGGTGATCATCTCAACAGGGATCCTCGTTCTGGCTGGATTTGGAATCTCGCTCTACCTGACGATTGCGCACTTCGCGGGAACGCAGTCTCTTGCGTGTTCGGATAACGGAATCGTTAACTGCGCGAAAGTCACGACGTCGCCTCAAAGCGTGGTCTTTGGAATACCCGTGGCGATCCTTGGACTTGGGTACTTTGTCGTTGCCCTGTTTTTTTACTCACCCTGGGCTTGGTTGAGCGCGAAGCGAACAATTCATCTGATTCGCGTTGGTCTTGCCGGAGCGGGAATGCTCTTTGTCCTCTGGCTCATCACCGCCGAGCTTCTGATCATTAAGAGCATCTGCCTCTGGTGCACTGGTGTTCACATCATCACGTTTGTCTTATTCGTGATCACGCTCACCACGGCCCCGGCTCTGTTAGAGAAAGAGCCTGCTTCGTAACCCTACGACGAGACCGCCGCTTGCTGAAGAAGTGACGTGGTCTGAACCTGGACTTTTATTCGACGCTCAACTTCGTTGAGTCCTCCCCAAATTCCATGGGGCTCTTGAATTGCAATGGCGTAGTCAAGACAGTCTCGCCGGACCCGGCACTCATCACAGATCTCTTTCGCATTGGCCTCTCGGGCCAGCTTGTCTTCCTTGCGTTCTGGAACGCTCGGTGGAAAGAACAACTCCGCATACGGCCCTCGACACGCTGCGAAACGCTGCCATTCATCGGCTACTTCAAACATTCGACACCCCCCAGTGGCCTGACATCCGGTCAGAGCCCTAACGGTAGCGGGTGGTTCACGAAAGGACAAGGCCCCTGACCTGGGAGAACTTGTTCCCTCTTTCCAGAACTCCTCGAAGGCCGATAGCGTCAGCACGGCCATGGATCTCACTTCCTTTGCCAGCGCTGCCACGGTGCACATCTTGATTGGGAAAGGTGGCGTTGGTAAAACAACAACAACCGCCGCCTTCGCCACTGCATGCGCAGCCCAAGGGCTTCGAGTACTCATTATTGAACTAGAAAACCGCCCAGACCTCGGGGTTTCCTTTGGCCATGAGGAACCCCTCGGTTACGACGAAGTTCACCTCCTTGATCACCGGACTGGTGGGAGCGTCCATGCTCGGGCGATCTCCCCAGATGATGCGCTCGTTGAGTACCTCAACGACCACGGCTTCTTACGCCTCACGCGCCGACTGATCTCAACCGGTCTCCTTGACGTCATCGCAGGGTCCATTCCAGGCCTGAGAGATGTCCTCGTCTTGGGAAAGATCAAACAGATTGCAGCGGACAATATCGCTGACGTCATCGTGGTCGACGCGCCAGCAACCGGTCATGCCATGACGTTTTTGACCTCAGCGGCGGGGCTCATGGACGTCGCTCGAAGTGGCCCCGTTCGCGCGCAGGCCGCCTCAGTCGTTGAAATGTTGACTGATCCTTCGAGATGCCGAGTGCTGTTGGTCACGCTGGCTGAAGAGCTCCCCGTCAGCGAAGCCATCGAAGCGGCGTTCCTCGTCGAAGACAAGGCGGGTGTCTCGTTAGGGCCCGTCATCGTCAATCAGGTCGACATTGCGACTCCTGTTCTTCACCGATCGTCTCTTGATGCTGCACATGACCAGGGCATCACGCTCGACGCTGAATTTGCCCTCGCCTTAGATGCTGCGGCGGCTTTTCAACTCCAGCGTGTCTCGATTGCACGCGAACAACTAGATCGACTGCGCCATGAGTTGCCACTGCCAGTGCTAGAGCTTCCTCGCCTTCTCTCACCGGCGATTGGATCTGATGAACGTGAGGTTCTCGCTCGCGTGCTCACTGAGGAATTTGAAACAATGGAAGGACTCTTGCCATGAGTACCTTCATCTCAGAACTCTCTGACTACAACGTCATTGTCTGTTGCGGCCCTGGAGGAGTCGGGAAGACCACCGTCTCTGCGTCCTTGGCCACACATTTTGCACTCAACGGCCGACGCGTCTGCGTGCTGACGCTAGATCCAGCTCGCCGATTAGCCGACGCACTCGGGATCGCTACTGTCGGTAACGTTCCCGTCCACGTCGCTGGGATCACGCCTGGGTCGCTTCATGCCGTGATGCTTGACGCAGAGGGAACGTTTGATGACCTCGTTGATCTCTACGCCCAGAGTCCTGATCAAGCAGCATCTATCAAATCAAACCGGCTCTATAAGAGTTTGGCCTCGTCCCTGAGCGGCACCCAGGAGTACATGGCGATGGAGAAGCTCTACGAGCTCACCCGCTCTGATCGCTTTGATCTCGTCATCGTTGATACTCCACCAACTCGAAACGCTCTCGACCTCTTAGACGCTCCACAACGTATGACGTCGTTCTTGGAAAATAAAGTGTTTCGAGCCTTACTCACTCCCACTCGGGCCTACCTCAAAGTTCTCTCTGTGGCGACTCGTGCACTCGTCGCCACCATTGGAAAAGTCGCTGGCGCTGAACTCTTAGAAGACGCCATTGGATTCTTTCAAGCCTTCGCCGGCATGGAACAGGGCTTTGCACAACGAGCTGGCGAGATCCAAGCGACCCTGCGATCTCCAGAGACGGCCTTTGTGCTGATTACGTCACCCCGACAAGACGCAGTGAATGAGGCCCAGTTCTTTGCCGAACGACTCAGCGAAACAGGTCTCGCTCCTGCAGGGATGGTTGCCAACCGCGTTCACCCACTCTTTCTTTCCGGTGATCTTCCTGAAGCCGTCGCCACCTCTTCTGGCGACCTTGGCGAGTTGGTCGCCAACGCCGTCGCCCTTTCCCAGGTCGCAGAAAACGAAAGAGCTGTCCTCGAGACCCTTACTACGGCAGTGGCCCCCGCACCGGTCCTTTCGCTCCCTCTCTCGGGGAGTGCCGTCAATGACGTTGAGGGCCTCACTCTGCTCAGCCAACAGTTTTCCTAGTTTCAAGGGCTGCGAGCGCTCTACCAAGTGGACCCTGAGTCCACTGGTAAGTTCTTAGCCGTGGAGACCATCCTGATTGTCAGTGACACCGAGTCAATTCGCCGAGAAGTTGCCAGCGTGCTTGACGGACCTGACATCGAGTTGCTGTTTGCCAGCTCTGGGCCTGATGCGATCGCCACGGTTGAAGCGACACTCATTGATCTCGTCATTGCCGACATGCAGATCGGCTCGATGGGTGGCGTTGCCGTCTGTTTAGAGCTTCGCCTTCAGGCCTCCTATGACGCGATCGACGAAACGCCTGTGCTGCTGTTATTGGATCGACGAGCAGATGTGTTTCAAGCCAAACGGTCCGGTGCAGACGGTTGGATCGTCAAACCCTTAGACGCCATGCGAATTCGGGCGGGAGTGCGTGCGATTCTTCAAGGAGATCGTTACGAAGACACCTCCTATCAACCCGTGCCAGTTTCAGTGGGTGACCAGAGCGCTTGAGTACTCCATCAGCGAGTAACGACCACCCTCCTCCTGGATATCGCTGGCGCCGACGAGGACGTCGCTCCAAGCGAAATGAATCCACTGAAATAACCGAGGAAGCACAACGCGACGAGATCGCCCAGAACTTGGCCGCACTCTCTGAAATTCAAGTTCGAGAGGTCATGACCCCACGAATCGACGTTGAGATGTTGCGCGCTCCGGTCTCTGCAGCCGACGTCGCGCAAGAGGTTCGTGCCAGCGGTCACAACTGCTACCCCGTCGTCCTCGGCGATCTCGATGACGTCGTTGGCCTCCTCTTCGTCAAAGATCTCTTTCGCGCTGGCCGAGGAGACTTCCTTGAAGTGGGAGCGAGCCTGAGCACGGTAGAGATATCAAAACGAGTGCGTCCAGCATTGTTACTTCCCGAATCAATCGACGTACTCGAAGCACTCGGAGAGATGCGGGCCAACAGAAGAAGTGTCGCACTCGTGCTCGACGAACACGGCGGTGTCACAGGAATCTTGTCACTGAAGGATCTTCTCGAACCCTTGGTGGGGGATCTCACCGACGAACTCGCTGACGAAGAAGAGCCTCAGATCGCACAAATCGATGAAACGAGATGGCTCTGCGATGGCCAGATCACGCTTGACGACTTAGCCAACACCATCGGCCTTGAGCTTCCCGAGGGCGAATACGTCACTCTTGGAGGCTTTCTCCTTGACCGATTTGAAAAGATCCCTGAAAAAAACGAAGAAGTCACCTTCGAAAACTGGATGTTTCGGATTCACAAGATGGAGAAACGCCGCATCGACGAAGTCGTTATTGGAAGAGAGCTACCGATCATCGAAGAGAGTTCTCCCGACGACCACGAGGTCTCGGAGTAGCACGAAGGAGCCTTTGGTAGGGTTTGATCCCTGAGGTTGGAAATATCCCAACCAACGGGCTGTGGCGCAGCTTGGTAGCGCGCTGCGTTCGGGACGCAGAGGTCCTCGGTTCAAATCCGGGCAGCCCGACCAAAGTTCCCCAGTTCACCGGCACAGTGATGTTGTGCCGCCCTAAGAGAACTCTTCACCCTCGGTCGTGACCATCTCGTGTTCAGAGTCCCTCAGGCTTTCTTTGGACAGAAGATTTCTACTGGCTTCTGAGCGGCCCACATCAGGGGCGCTGTTCTACAGCGAGGGCTTCTTGATTTGTTGTTGGAACCAGAGGCGAAGTCGATGAACACCTTCATCAACATTGACCTCGGGTTTCCAGCGAAGGGCCTCTTGGGTTTCGCGTTGATCAAACCAGTGCGAGAGCGAAAGCTGACGCGCCGCAAACTGCGTCAAGGGTGGCTCGTCGGTTGGCCACAGCCGACCCACACTTCGCCCAATGAAGCTCACCAGTGGAGCCGGTAGCGAGCGAACATGCTGGGCAATACCCGCAGCGCTGAGAATGCCCTCGACTAACTCAGACAGAGGCCGTGGGTCGTTGCCTGTGACCACCAAAGGTCGGCCCCACGCCTGCGGCGCGTCGCCAGTTCGATCGAGTCCCGCAACTATTGCTGACGCAGCATCTTCAACGTAGGTGGTATCGAGGAGCGCCCTGCCGTGATCGGGCAGCACGAGTCGACCCTGTGCGGCACGCTCGACAATGCGACCTACCAACTGCGTATCCCCCGGCCCCCACACCAAATGAGGACGCAGGATCATCGTCGGTACACTCATGCGCTCCATCACCAAGATTTCAGCTAACGCCTTGGATCGTGCATAAGCATCACGTCCCCTATAGCGAGCAGCCTCAGCACCCTCACCTACGGCCGCCACATTCTCGAACGCCACTGATGGTGTCGAAATATGAACTAGGCGCCCACAACTCACAGCGGCATCAAGCACGTGGGCGGTGCCGCGCACATTGATGTCGTAGGCGTCGCTCCATGCAGGTCGAGGTGCCACAAGTGCAGCGAGATGGATAATCGCATCGTTCCCTTGTGCAGCTAATCGAACCTTCTCTTCGTCTCGGATATCGCCCAAGACGTCAACACAGCCTGTGCTACTCGGGCGACGCTGAAAACACGTCACGTCATCTCCTCGTGCGGCCAACTGGCGAGCAACGGTGCCTCCCAACAGACTGCTCGCACCAGTGACAAGAACGCGCATGGTGTTAGCGGCCCGCCAAATATGAACTCACGGTACGCCCTAACTCGATGCGATCAATCTTTGACTCATGACGGTGATCAGTCGGTAAATTCCCTTCAAGTACCGCTGCGACGGGAACGTCCATGCTTTCGCGAACACGATCTCGAAGATCCGGAGGCGCTAACCGAAGCGGTCCGTCAGCACGAAGCACCACACAGACAACCTGGGTACCTGTTGGCCCAACACCGACTGCAGCAACATCGCGATTCAGCACCTCTGCGATGGTCTCTTCGAGCGCCACACTGGCCAGCGGTCCTACTGCGCTATCGATGACGTGTGCGCTGCGGCCCAATACAAACAGCCGACCATTATTGAGATAGCCCACGTCGCCGGTACGATGAAAGCGCTGAAAACCAACGAACACTGTCGAGTGGAAGTCCACATCGGTGGCATTCTCATAACCGTCAAAGAGCCATGAGGCAGCAACCAGAATCTCTCCCCAGTCGTGCGCGTCATCGATGGTCTGTCCAAGAGATCCAAGAGCGCCAATACGGATCTCGCAACCCGGTAGCGGTGAACCAACCCCGACGCCACCGTGGGGTCCCTGGTTGTCACCTCGAATCCCGTCGGTGACGGGAAGACATTCAGTCATTCCATAGGGAGTCCGCACCTCACCACCGGTGATTGTCGCAAAGTCGCGCAGGAGAGATGCCGACACGGGTGCACCCGCCAACATCACCAGAGGAATCTCTAATGACCGACCGCTCGCGGACGCGATCACGGCGTTCGCCGATGCCGGTGAGAGCCACGCGGTCGTTACGTGTGCACGATTGGTCGCCGCATTCAGTTGTTCAAAGCCCAACGTTGATGGCTTGTCGATTTCAAAATCAGGTCGGACGCAGGTCATTCCAAGGAGAGGTGCGAGCAACATGAACGCACCAAACGATGTTGTGAACGCATCACCAGAATCGAGATTGAACATCTGCTTCGTCGCTTCTCGCTGTGCGACGAGTTGCCCGTGTGTGTAGCGAACGGCCTTCGCTGGTCCTGTTGCTCCCGAGGTGTGCACAATGGCAGCGATATCAGCGGATTCCAGCGAGACACTCCCCTCGAAAAGCGTCCCAGATTGACGACCAAGATTCAGGGTGCCAGGCAGTGCACCAAAGATCGCACTTCGAGCTGCCGGCGCAAAGCGAAGCGCACGTGCTGCAAGCAAGGTGGAGCGCGTCCCGATCACGTAGCGCGGCGCGTTCGCTCGAACCAGGCGGCGCAGCGTTCGGATCCCTGCGGAGGCGTCCGCCACCACCGGGACTCCCCCACAACGCCAGACTGCGCACGCAGCCACGAGAAGATCGGGGCTTGGCGGAATCAGGAGCGAGACTCGGTCACCTTTCGCTAAACCGTCGGCTCTCAATACTCCAGCGGCCACGGCGGATCGATAAGCAAGTTCAGACCACGTCAGCGTTCCCTCGGGGCCGACATAGACGGCACTTTGGTCAGGGCTCTTGTCGAGGGCGCCAGCAAGTATCGATCGGAACGTGGCCTCAGGTTCGGGCTGTGCCTGCGAAGACGACATACTTTCTAGCCAGTCAGAGACCACGGCGCCCACTGGCGCGTCCAACATGACGACATGTCCAGCGTCCTGGAAGCGTTGGACATCAGCATGGGGAGCACGATGCGTAAGATCTCGAAGGAAGCGATCATGAAAGACCGGATCTTTACCGCCCCAGAGCAAAAGGATAGGACAGCGGAGTTTGGCAAAGACGTCGGCGCAATCCCCCAATGCATCGTAGGAATGGTCCTGAGGCTTCACCGGGATATCGAGCACAAAGTCCCGGACTGCCGACCTGCGATCAGCTGATCGATAGGGAGCTCGTAGCGCTGCACGATGTTCTTTGTTGGTCATCTTTGCCGTGCCGTCGACAAAAAGAGGACTACGGCGACACGTCAGATCTGCAGCGGCGCGAGCAGCGGCAATCAATGGTGGCACCTTCACGTCGACCGGCTTGGCGACGGCGGTATTTCCAAGGATGAGAGCTTCAATCTCTAGAGAACCTGCAGCCCCAACAGCAACGGGGCCACCCCAGTCGTGAGCGGCCAAGATGAGCGGGCCTTCCACTTCTTGGCGACAGAACGTCACCAGCTCCTCGATACGCTCTGCGAGAACTCGAGGTCGCCCACGTTCTGAGTAACCCATTCCGGTCTGGTCCACTGCAATGACTCGCCAAGCTGGACTCAAGGTCGTGAGAAGGTCGCGCCAGAGATAGCCCCACGTTGGATTTCCATGGATGCACACAATTGTTCCCTGGGTTCCAGGACCGGTATCGAGGGCGTGCCAGTCAACCTCACTTCCGTCCGCCCCGGGAAATGTGATCCGACGAGACCAATGAGGATCAAGTCCCCACTTCGCAAGTTCAGCAGCGCTCGGCGAGAGCGGTGTGGTCGCGCCCACGTTGCCTACCAGAGCAGTTCAGCGCCGGCACAGTTCAAACCTGAACCGATGCCCGTCAGGAGTACTCGTTCCCCTTCGGCAATGTCTGAGGCGATGGTTGACAAGGTATAGGGCACGGCTGCTGGCCCCATGTTGCCAAAGAGCGGGAAGGTCTGGGCAACTTTCTCCAAATCAATTCCCAAGAGTTCGCACAACTTGGTGGTGTGAACAGCAGATACCTGATGCATCACGTAGCGATCAGCGTCTGCCCAAGACCACCCCTCACTTAACGCTGCGTTAAAGGCTTCTTTCCCCAAGGTCAGTCCACCATCGAGCAGACCAGCGGTGTCCGTTGTCATTAGTTCAAGGTCACCCACACAGAGAAGATGGTGCTCGGTCGCTGCTCGAGAAATCCCACCCAGATAGCGATGCGCTCCTGCACGCGGTTCTCCCATCACCATTGCTGCTGCCCCAGAACCAAGAGTGAGAGATGCAAACTGATCAAAGATGTCGCTGAGGGTTGCACTCGGTTGGCGAAGACGATCGATTGTTGCGAGCTGTGTCGCACGACTTCCTTCGCCGTCCACAATCAAGACGACGCGTGCACGGCCTAACTCGATCGCCATTGCTGCGATTTCCATAGCATTCATGAAACCTAAACACGCGTTGCCAAGATCATAATTTGTGGCCGTTACGGGCAGGCCGAGACTATCGTGAACCGCACACGCAACTGAAGGCTCGAGATGATGTTTGCAGACCGATGTCGAAATCAATAAGTCAACCTGTGATGGTTCAACGCCGGCGAGTGCCAATGCCTCTTTCCCTGCCAGGCTTGCAGCTTGGTCAAAGGTGACGTCTTCTGGCCACCAACGTCGCTCGATAATCCCTGCCACTGACTCGAGCAAGCCAGGCCGAACGCCACAACGCTCGTAGGACTCTCTGAGTTCTTCATCAATCCACGCGGAGGTGACAACTTCTGGAGCCTCGACGTGCGCAACGCTCCAGATAGTGGGGCGTTTATAGAGAAGCGGAGATGGCACCTCTCTAGGTTACGACCAATATCTCGATCTCGAACAATCTGTGCCTTTCCTGCCTAAAACAACTCCACAATCATTGTTTTGGCTTCTCAGTGCAGCCCGGCACTCCCTGTGAGCACAAGGCCAAGCTACCCACGGGGCTGTTTCAAGAAGGTCATCGGAACGTCATCAGTAATCGAGAGGACACCTGCAAAACAGGCTGCGGCTCATGAATGAGAAGTACGTAAAGGCTCTCGCGCCCAAGCGCGACTGTTTTGAAACCGCTCATTGTCTGACTATGGAGTGATCTGGATTGAGAGATTGTTCTGTCTTCGACGATTACCTTGCAACAATCAGCTGAAAGAAGCGCTTATTGAGGGGAGAAGCCCTTTCGGGTCTGTTCTTTCTCCTTCTTGGCTAAACGCTTCTCTTTGAGCGTCTTGCCTTGCTTTTTCGGATCACCTTTACGGGGAGACTTGTCAGTCATGTCCACCCCCTTCCCTAAAAGGACCCTACTCGCCCCTCGCTCTGAGAAACGAGACAAATAAATTTTTGTCTTTGGAAGTGGGCTAGGTATGCTCCATATGCTCACTTTGTTTAGGAGTTCACAACGATGACCACGCTTGGAATGGCCACATTTCTGCTCGATATTGGTCGTTCACTGCGTGAAGCATTTTTTATGTTCTGGGAAACCCTGTGGGCCTTAGTACTTGGTTTTACGCTCTCTGGAGTTGTTCAGGCCTTCATCTCAAAAGAGACGATGCAGCAACAATTAGGCACGCGGCGTCCGCTCGCAATTATCAGAGCAGCGGGATACGGGATGGTGTCATCAAGCTGTTCGTATGCCGCCTCAGCGATGTCAAAATCACTCTTCAAGAAGGGTGCCAACTTCATTACTTCAATTGTCTTCATGGTGGCCGCGACCAACTTGGTCGTTGAGCTTGGACTCGTACTTTTAGTACTGATGGGTTGGCAGTTCATGGTCGCCGAGTTCGTTGGTGGACCGATCATGATTCTGCTCCTAGCCCTTGGTGGAGGCCTTCTCCTCACTGGCCCAATTGTGCTGTTGGCCCGCCGACACCTGAACCGCGAAGAGGGTCACGGACACGCAGAGGAACCCGTTTCTCAAGAGCGCCAAGACGAGTTAGAGCGAACTCCTTTTCGAGAAAAGCTACGGTCGCCAGCAGCTCTCTCGGATGCGGCGAACTACGCCGTTGCCGACGTCACCATGCTCCGAAAAGAGCTCATTATTGGCTATCTTGTCGCTGGATTTCTTGCAGTCTTCGTTCCAACGTCACTTTGGAATGCTGTCTTCTTGCACGGACACGGTGGATGGACGGTGCTTGAGAACGCGTTCGTTGGCCCGCTTATCGCCGTGGTCAGCTGGGTCTGTTCGATTGGCAATGTCCCCTTGGCAGCGGCCCTCTGGTCAGGAGGGATCTCCTTTGGTGGCGTCATAGCCTTCATCTTCGCTGATCTCATTGCCATGCCACTGATCTTGATCTACGCCAAGTTCTATGGCTGGAAAGTCACACTTCGACTCGTTGGACTCCTCTACATCGTGATGGTCCTTGCGGGATTAGCCACCGAATTGATCTTCCGGGAATTTCACGCGGTTCCTCAAACCCGCCCGTTGACAATCGGTCCCTCACATTTTTCGTGGAACTACACCTCGTATCTCAATATTCTTTTTGTGGTTGTTGCGTGTGTGGTCTGGTGGCTCGCCAAAAACCGCGCACGATTTGGAGGAGGAAAGGGCTACGCCATCGATCCGGTCTGCGCGATGCAAGTGCGAACCTTGGATGCTCCACGTTCAACGACCTACGACGCTACGCAGTATTACTTTTGTTCTGATCGCTGTGGCGAACGATTCGAAGAGAATCCTTTGGAGTTCCTAAAAAGGCGATCCACTACCCCCGAGGGGGCGCAGGGAACAGCGTCTCAAGAACGCGACCCTGTCTGCGGCATGACCGTCGATCCTGAGCATGCCGCCGCACAACGCGTTCACGGGGACATCGCCTACTTCTTTTGCAGCGACAATTGCGCAACACGTTTCGAGGCCAATCCATCCGAGTTCCTCGCGCCCAGCCCTTAAAGTTCTTTTCTTCTCCTTCCGTTGGCCGCGTTGCTCCAGTTGGGCGATCAATGACCGGTACTATTGGAGAGATACCGGCGACGAGAGAGGGAGTTGCGTGAGCGATCGACGACGCACTTCAACGTCAAACTTTGGAGTCTCTGGCAGAGAGAGTCATGACGCCTCTGGTTTTTATAACCGATTCCGAGCTCCCGAGCTCTCCCAAGACCAGACAATTCTCGAGCCCTCTCCAGTGAGCGAGCCATTTCAAGTGGGCGATGCGAGAAACATGGAGGCAATCCTTGACGGCTCGGTTGCCCTCGTGATTACTTCGCCTCCGTATTTTGCTGGAAAACAGTATGAGGAGGAGCTCGAACGCGATGGCGTTCCGTCGTCGTATCTTGACTACCTCACAATGTTGCGAGACGTATTCGCTGAGTGCGTGAAGAAACTCGAACCGGGGGGACGCGTGGCCATCAATGTTGCGAACCTCGGTCGAAAGCCTTATCGAAGCCTTTCGGCGGACATCATCAAGATTCTTGAAGATGACCTTGGTCTCCTCCTGCGTGGAGAGATCATCTGGCAAAAAGCGGAGGGTGCAAGCGGTTCATGTGCCTGGGGGTCGTATCGCTCGGCATCGAACCCCGTCATTCGAGACGTTACCGAGCGAGTCATTGTCGCGAGCAAAGGTCGCTTCGATAGAGCACGATCCGTCAAGGACCGCGCCAAGCGCGGACTGCCTCACGAATCAACACTTTCAACGGATGACTTTCTCTCGCTCACCCTTGATCAGTGGTCACTCCCTCCAGAAAGTGCCAAACGCATTGGCCATCCCGCTCCTTTTCCGGTAGCGCTTCCGGCCCAACTCATTCGCCTCTACAGCTTTGTTGATGACCTCATTCTCGATCCCTTCATGGGATCAGGATCAACTCTGGTTGCCGCATCAACCTTGCGCCGGCGATTTATTGGCTACGACCTCGATCCTTCCTATGTTGCGCTCGCCAAGACCCGTGTCGAAGAAGAAGGCGCAGTTTCAGAGATCCATGATGAAGGACTGTCTGCGTCGGTCCTCGCCCTTGACGTCCTTGAAGAGGCAGGCTTTCAAATTGACCAAAAAGATATTCGGATACCGCACTCTGGGCTGAGTATCTCAGCCAAAGCACTCGACATCAATGGCGGGCAATGGCATATGGACGTTGCCGGATCTGCAACCACTGTTCGTGGTGGCATGAGTAAACCAGACACAGTGTTTCGAACACTTGGTCGAGCCGCCGCCCTTCGGGGTTCACTTGGAGATTCGGCCCGCATCATCATTCTCACCAGTGATCTTCCAGAACCTCGGAGCGATGCAGCAACCGCTCTTCGCTCCGTTGGGCCTCGACTTCTTCATGACGTCATTGATTTGAGAAGTGAGCACGCTCACCTTCGTCTCAAGAAGTATGCGAACGGAGAGACGTCGCCACTCCCTGGTTTCTGGAGTGAAGAAACTCTCAATGCACTCCCTTCACCACAGTGACCACAGAGCCACGGTGGCGAGACGCAGCGAGCCAAAGTTTCTGGCTCGATGACCTTCGACGACCTGAGGCCCACTCTGAGTTCCTTGGCACCTCAGCCTGCGACATTGCGGTCATTGGCGGTGGATTTACAGGCCTGTGGAGTGCTTTGCTGGCCAAACAGCGTCGCCCGAATGCTCATGTCGTCCTTGTGGAAGGTGCGAGAATTGCTGAGCATGCCAGCGGGAGGAACGGCGGGTTTTGTGCAGCATCTCTAACCCATGGTGATGCCAACGGACGAAGCCGTTGGCCAGAAGAGATGCCGACACTCCGAGCTCTTGGTGCTCAAAATCTTCAAGAGATTCTTGACACCATTCATGATTTCTCGATCGACTGTGATCTTGAGTGCACTGGTCAACTCGACATCGCAACTGCCCCATGGCAAGCACGAGACCTCAGGGAAGAGTGCGACGCATTAGCCACGACGACAATTCAGGCCACCTACCTTGATCACATAACGATCAGCGATGAGTTTGGATCGCCACTCGCAACTGCAGGCCTCCTCGATGAAGATGGCTGCGTTCTCCTCAATCCCGCTCGCCTCGCCTGGGGTTTAGCAAGCGCTTTCGAATCCCTTGGCGGTGAACTCTTCGAGCACACTCGAGTGAATCGCCTTCAAAAGGGACGCCAAGCCACGACACTTCATACGGACAGAGGTGCCATCACAGCTCGACAGGTCATTGTTGCCACCTCAGCTTTTCGACCACTCGTGAAGAGAACACGTGGGCGTGTCGTACCTGTCTATGACTACGTCTTGATAACAGAACCACTGAGTGATACTCAACTGAGCGAGATTAGATGGACGTCAAGGCGAGGCGTCTCTGACGCAGGGAATCAGTTTCACTATTTACGTTTGACCAGTGACAATCGAATTCTCTTTGGTGGCTATGAGGCGGTCTATCGATTTAACCAGAGCGTTCATCCATCATTTGATCAAGACGATGATGTCTTCGCTCTTCTCCAAGAACACTTTGATGCATTCTTTCCAACACTTACGACTCTTGGCTTTTCTCATCGATGGGGTGGGGCCATCGACACTTCAACTCGCTTCTGTGCCTCCGTAACCCTGAGTCACAATGACTCGGTCGCCACCATCAATGGCTTCACTGGTCTTGGTGTCGGTGCGTCTCGTTTCTTTGCCTCAGGGGCCCTCGATCTCTTAGAAAAGACGTCAAGTCCAGCGACCAACTTGGCCCTCTTCCGACACGCCTCGCTGCCCTTTCCCCCAGAGCCGTTCCGCTTTCTTGGTATTGAGTTCACCCGCCGCGCGATCGCTCGAGCTGATCGCCACAATGGCCGCCGTGGCCTGTGGCTCCGGCTCCTCGATGCCCTCGGGCTGGGCTTCGACTCCTAAGACCGCCTAGTTAAAGTGCTCGCCGCCATTGACGTCAATGGCTTGGCCCGTGATGGCACTTGAGAGATCAGACGCCAAAAACACCACGGCGCCCGCAACTTCTTGATCGACCGGAATCCTTCCAATCGGAATGGGCTTGATCAACTCTGCTTCAACTTCTGCCTCAGTGATCCCGCGCTGCTCGGCCGTCATCGAAAGATAGATGTCGACACTTGGACCCTTCATCCATCCGGGGACAACGGCATTGACACGAATGTTCTTTGCTCCAAGTTCAAAGGCCAGCACACGAGTCGCCGTTAACAAACCACCCTTTGATGTTGCATAGCCACCTTGGAGTGGTTGGGGTTGGCGCGCCACCATTGAGGCGATCATCACAACTGACCCTCCACCGACTGCATGGAGATGAGGAAGCACTGCCTTCGTCATGCGAAGCGATCCAAAGACATTCGTTCCAACAATCTTTTCCCATTGCACAAGATCAACGTCTTCAAATGTCTGGAAGGCATCAAAACGAAACGCGTTGTTTACGAGGACATCAACTCGGCCGAGTTCCTTGGCCGCAGTGGCACAGAGTCGTTCACAGTCCTCAACATTTGAAATATCTGTTGGCACGGCAATCACTTTTCGACCCAAGGCTTCAATTTCAGCGGCGACGTCGTCGAGACTCGACTGGCGACGAGCCCCAATCGCAATGTCAGCTCCGTTCGCGGC
Source organism: Actinomycetota bacterium (assembly GCA_009699875.1). GTDB lineage: Bacteria > Actinomycetota > Acidimicrobiia > Acidimicrobiales > RAAP-2 > CAIUMH01. Next base: position 992,200 of record WLNI01000001.1, on the reverse strand, counting down.
AAGGCGAACCGCAGCTCGGCGCCCTAATCCCGGCCCAATACCTGAGACAACACAGACTTTTCCCTCCAACAGGGTTGATTCGATCTCCATAGCGATTCCTCTCATCTCTTCGAGCGTCACGAGACTACTCATCGAACGAGGTGGAAACCTAGAAGTCGGTCGAAGCGTAGCCCTGACTCCCCAGGTTGACCCCTTCTTGCGCCGTTCGAAGGGTAGCCTGAACAGGTCGGACAATCTGAGGAACGCCTATTCAGGCATCCTTCCCACTTTGAGGTCACCCACATGAAGACCAAACTTGTTTCTCTCACTAGCTCGCTACTGATAGCGGTGATGTCGTTTGCCGGACTCAACCTCATCGAAGGAAGCAGCGCTTCGGCTCTAGGAACCTCAACGTTGCCGATGAATGGGACTCTCAACCAAGGCCAATCGCTTGTGTCTCCCAACGGCCAGTACTCTGCCATTCTCCAGAGCGACAGCAACTTTGTGGTCTATGGACCACAAGGATCAACCTGGTCTTCTGGGACCATGAATAAGGGCGCCCAAACCCTGGCACTGCAAGGTGGTGACGGTAACCTGGTGCTGTATCGACCTGGTGGAGTCCCGGTATGGGCGACAGGAACGTCAAGCCTTTCGCCAGTTCGACTCGTCATGCAAGACGACGGCAACTTAGTGATCTACAACACCACCCAAGCACTCTGGAGCATCTTCACTGGAAAGGTTCCACTGCAGCCAGTGATCTATGGAGTGAACCAACCAATTGTCTCGTACGGTGGACAGTACCAAGCGATTCTCCAGAGCGATGGAAACTTTGTGGTCTACCGCATGACCAATGGCTACACGCCGATGTGGTCAGCGGGAACTGCTGGCAAAGGTGCGAACGCTCTGGTTGTCCAGGGTGATGGAAACGTCGTGCTCTACCGGCCAGGTGGAATTGCGGTCTGGTCGACAAGAACCTTCGCCTCGAGTGTTGTCAATTTGGCGATGCAGGTTGACGGCAATCTCGTGCTCTATCAAGGTAGCCGGGCACTTTGGTCCACTGGGACTGATATTGCCTATGAAGTCCTCCAGTTGGCAATTTCTCAAATTGGTTACACCACGAACCCTTCGTCAACGGACTGCAATGTCTTTACGTGGTCGCTTGGTCGAGGCAGCACCTGGGGCTGTGCAAGTCAAACGAGTGCCGAAGCGTGGTGTTCTGACTTTGCCAACTGGGTGTGGAAGAACGCTGGTGCTGGCTACAAGGGGTTAACGGCATATAGCTATTCATTTGTGACATGGGGACAGCAACACGGGACCTTTAAAGCTGGACCAACAAACAATCCTCAGCCTGGAGATGCCGTGGTGTGGGCCACTGGACCCTCGGACAGCGCGCACATTGGAACCGTTATGGCGGTTCGCAACGATGGCTGGATCAAGGTGATCTCTGGAAACGACGGAAACGGGCAGGTTGGTGGCCAAAACAACTGGTTTAATCCGGCTACCTCGTCGATCCATGGCGACCCAATCATTGGCTATACCTCGCCACTCGCCTACGCTGTTGCGGCATCTCGAGGAGGTGCACCGATTTACACCCCGCCGGTCTCCCAGGCTCAAATCGATGCACAGCGACCTTGGACCCCACGCTAAACAGCGACCTCTTTCGGTTGAACAGCAGGGATAAAAAATACGCCTACGATACAATTTGGACCTAAAGTCCTCACCCGAAAGAGTGATCATTCGGGGGCGTAGCTCAGCTGGCTAGAGCACCTGCTTTGCAAGCAGGAAGTCGTGGGTTCGAGTCCCATCGCCTCCACCAATCGTTGTCAAAACCACAACAACGCATTGATCCCCTAGGGCTCGATTCTCTCCGCCGTAAGGATTCGACTGATGGCGCTGTCGACAATGGCGGCACGCTAGGAACCAGCTTCGTCATGAAGGGTGTGGGACGAGACGAAGTCACGTCCATGGACACTTGTCATGGGCGACTCGTCCCCGGTACAGCACTATGGCGCCGAGTCGATGAGCATATTGCATTCGTCGGCCACGGCACGGATGGCGCCGTGCAACTCGTTGGGAACTGATGTCATCAGTTCATCGCTCAACTCATCTGAGAACCGGAGGCGCTCCGCATCGATCAGTTCGTCATAGACGGGCATCCACGCCGAATGCAACAACATCGGAACGCACTCTTTATTAGTGCCCATCAAGATGGCGATCGGGCCGTTGCCGACGGCGGCAGCGTCGAACACCTCGATGCGGAACCCATCGTCAGAGTGCACGGGTTGGACCACGTACCCGTCGTGGCCACCGGGTTCAGCGCCAGCGTAGGCACTGTGTGCGGCATTCTTTCCGCATGATCGCGGTGCGAACGTCGGCGATGTGATGTGATCGCCAAGGTCCGGATACTCCCATCTCGCCTTCAACTCCATAGAGCCACGCTCGAACGTGGCCAGGCTCCCAGGTGTCGCCTCGCGGAGTTGGTCGAGATCGATGCGACCCTCGTAGAGCTTGGCCGCCCGTTGGGAGATACTGCCCGGCCGGCACCCCTGATACGTCACGTGGTGCAGCGTTGGCCTGGTCATGCCCTCGATGGACCAGTCCATGGCAGAAAGCTGGAGGTTGAACGTCCAGTCTTCGCGAAAGCGGCCACGCTCGATGACCTTCCCTGACTCGGGTTCGAACAGCACCTCGACGATCGTCTCAGGAGCCATCGCCATGTTGTACTGGCCCACCGCGGCGGGATCCACGGGGTTGCCGTTGACGTCCAGATCGTCAGCTTTGAGATACAGGCCGAGATCCATCAGATCCATTCCCTCCCACACCACCGAGATGCCCTCGGCGTCCTCCCACCGGGCGTAGAAGTGCCCTGTCGGCGGGGCCATTGTGAGGCAGATCGGGGTTACCGGTGTTCCCGACGGGAGGCCCTCGAGTTGCTCTTTTCGGATAAGCCACACCGGCACCTCGTCGTCGATGGTCAGTTCGCGATCACCGCCGAAAATCTCCGCAGGGTCGGGCTTAAAGTTGCCGGAATCAGCGAGGATGACCCAATCCCGGGTCTGGCTCACCGTGTGGGTCGAGCCTCCGAACGTAATCCCCTCGAGGGGCCAGTATCGAACGTTTGTGCCGTCGGTAGGGTCGAAGCGAACCACCGCCGGACGCATCCCAAAGCTCGGCTCCATCACAAAGTCGAGCTTCGCCGTCCACATGCAGTTCCGGTCGGGATCGGCGACCGGATGCGCTGACGACAGCAGAAACGGCAGAACACCAGGCATGTCGAGTGAGCTTCCGCCCCAGCTGTCGCGATGACCGACCTCCGCTACGAACTCGAGCGTCCTGGGATGCAACTCGACGGGCCGTCCAGCGTCCCAGGTCGTGAAGAGCCTTCCGCCCCAGGGCAACGGGGCGGTGTTCGACGCGTTCGCTGCGCCGAACACAGACTGGTAGCCGGCGGCGCTGGTGGTGAACTGGTTGGGGTGGCGATCCCACAGGCGCTTCCCGGGAGTCTGAATAGACCGCGACTGCCAAGCGAAGCGACCAGAGGTCGCTCCCCGGGTCCCCGGTTCGAGCGCCAGACGACAAATCGCTCCCCAGTCGAAGATCCCGTACGCCATTGGCGTGCATCGCTGGGGGCTGGAGAACACCATGTCTCCGCTGATGTCGTCAGGCCATGAGCCCTTGACGACTTCCAACTCGAAATCAGCATGGACCGCAGTTGTCAGAGTGCGTGGCGTCATTTGTCCTCCCTCGACAAGCGATCAGCACCAGCGGCTCGGATCGAGTCGCTGGTTAACAGTGTTCACCACCATATCCGACTGGACAGGGCCCGGTCCATCAGGCCCCTGCGAGCCCGGATTTCACATCAGGGCCCGGGACGACCCACCATCGACGGGTATGCCGGCGCCGGTCAGGAAACGCGCCTGGTGACTGCACAGGAATGTCACAACGGCGCCGAAGTTGGCGGGATCGCCGAGCGTCCCAGTCGGAGTGTCGGCGACGAGCTCGTCAAGGGCCGGGGCGGGCAGCGAAAGGAGGCGTTCGGTTGCATGAACACCTGGCTGCAACGAGTTGACGGTCACACCATCAGGCGCAACCTCGGTTGCCAAAACCTTCAGGAATCCCGTTACCCCGGCGCGTGCCGTCGTCGACGCCATCAGCGAGCCGATCGGTTGGCGCGCCCCGATGGAGGTGATTGCGACGACCCGACCCCATCCCGCCCGCTGCATGTCGGGTACCACGGCCCGGCACATCGCAATCGTCGAAAGGAGATTCAGGTTCAGCGCAGCTTGGTAGTCATCCAAGGTGGTCGTAGAGAACGTGCCCGGAGGTGGCCCACCCGCGTTGGCGATCAGTATGTCGATGCCGCCCAATTCGGCTGCGGCCGACGATGCGAACGCTGTGGCTCCTTGCGGGTCCGAGACGTCAGCTCGGATTGGGATCACATCGGCGCCGGCTGAGCGAAGCCGGTCGGAGGCAGCTGCGAGCCGACCAGGGTCGCGCCCACTGATGGCTACTCGAACCCCTTCGTTGGCCAAGGCCAGCGCCGCTTCGAACCCGAGACCCGCCGACGAACATGCCACCGCCGCTCGCCGGCCCGCAATCCCGAGATCCATGTCGTCACCCTAGCCGAACGGTGTTCACCGAGACTTTGCTGTCCGTTAGAATCAAACCGTGCTCCGCCATATCGTTCTCTTCCGCTGGAAAGCGGAGGTGACTGCGGCTGAAGTGCGCCCGGTCGCCTCGGCGCTCGCAAACCTTCCAGAAGCGATCCCCGAAGTGCGCTTCTTCCGTTTCGGCCCCGACGCCGGGCTCAACGAAGGGAACTTCGATTTCTCCGTCGTGGCGGACTTCGATGACGTGACGGGCTACTTGGCCTATCGGGATCATCCGGCTCACCAGTCCCTCGTCGCTGAACGGATTGCGCCGATCGTGGCCGAGAGGGCCGCGGTGCAGTTCGAGTTCGAAGGCTGAATTCGCACCTAGCGCGGGTCGAGGCGTAGCAGCCGGCGGGCGTTGTCATCCATGACCGAAGCGAGGTCTGCGTCGCCCCAGCTGGGGTCGGGCGACTGGTCCCATCCGGCGAAGTTCGTGCCGGCCACCAGCCGGTCCGGACCAAACGTAGCGATCAGGGCGCCAAGGGATCGGGGGCCACCGACATGGGCATCCCACCAGATCCGGCCAAGCCGTTGTGCAACCGCGCCCGGCTCACTCAGCGTGCTAGCTGCCCACGGTCTGGTGCGTGCCGCGTGCTCCATCCGTTCGGCCAGCCAGGAAGTCGCCCCTCCACCGTGGCTCATGCACACGTCCAGGTCGGGATGGCGGTCAAAGACACCGCCGAGCACCAACGATGACACGGCGATCGATTCTTCGTAGAGGAAACCCAGCCAGAGGTCACCGTCGAAGCGTGCCAAACGGTCGTCGCGCCGGGGACGGTCGATTCCGTCGGGAGTGGGGTGGAAGAACACCGGGACGTCGAGGTTCACGCAGGTCTCCCAAACCGCATCGAACACCGGGTCGTCGAGGGGGCGACCGAGGTCCGTAGCGAGGTACGGCGCTAGCAGGCCCAACTCGCCTACGGCACGCTGCAGCTCGGCTGTGGCGATGGTGGGGTCCTGCATCGGGAGTTGAGCGAACCCACGTAGTCGATCGGGGGCTCGAGCCACCAGCGCCGCCAACTCGTCGTTGTGCCGTCGACAGAAGGGGGCGGCCCACTCCACGCTGGCGTGCGAGAACATGGTAAGCGGGTTCGGTGAAAGCACCTGCATGTGGATTCCCGCCGCGTCCATGGCCTCGATCCGGCGATTGAGATCCATGAATGGAGTGTCTCGGTAGTGGACGCCGAGCAGGGTATAGCTCCCGACTCGGAAGGACGGTGGTATTCCGGACGCCTCGTCGCCATCGTCCATCTGCGGCCCGAGAGGACCAGCGGCACCCAGAACGGAGTCGAGCACCACATGCGCGTGGAGGTCGATCATTCGGTCGAACCTGCGACGTCGGCACTGAGCGCGGTCAACGGGCGAACACAAGCGGGTAGCGCAGCCAGTAGCCGCGTTCGGACTCGGGATCGAGTTCGGGTTGGTCCTCTGGGTCTCGACACCCACCGGCTTCCAGCACGGCCCGTACCGCCACCGGGACCAATCCGTAGAGATGATCCTCGCCAGGAATGCCGTTGATGCTGGCCGTGCCGGCCGCCAACTCCTGGCCGATGCAGGCATGCATGCCCAGCCCGAAACTGAGCCCCCACGGGCCCACGCCCTCTGGGAGTTTCCGGCTCGGATCGAAGGTCTCAGCCCGGGCACCGAAAATCGCAGGGTCACGGTTGGCCGCCATCAGGTCGATGATCACCTTGTCACCCAGCTCTATGCGCTGCCCACCCTTGAGTTCGATGTCGTCGAGCGCCCAACGAATGGCAACCGGACTGGACGGGTGGAGGCGGATGGTTTCATGCACGCAGCGCTGGAGGAAGTACACGTCGTCACGAGCGCGCTCGGCATCGGCCGGTGCGGAGGTAGCCATGTCGAAGATGGCGTCAAGGGTCCGCACGAATGCAGTCGCCGATGTGTGTGCCCCTGCGAGCAGGTAGAAGCAGGTTTCGTGCAGCACTACTTCGTGGGCCAGGTTGAGATCATCCTGATTGCGAAGCAACACCGTGAGTACATCACGTGGTAGTTCGGCCTCATCGATGTCGCCGGCTTCGAAGCGGGCGATCTCGGCTCTGCGCCGGGCGATCGACGGACGCAGGAATTCAGCATCAAAATCGTCGAGCGCGCCGGCCACAGCGGCTCGCTTGGCATCGCGGTCACCGGAATAGTGAGCGAGCGTGGCGCCCTCGATGAACCGCATGAGATACGCGTAGAGGCGAAACGACTCCTCGGCAGAACCGCTAGGGCGGTCAACTCCCGCAGTGAACGCAGCAAGGTTCATCATCATCTGGTGGCTCAGGCTCACCAGTTCGGCACGTCCGGTGGCGATATGTGGTGCGATCGCGTCATCGACGATCGGCGGGAAGAGTTCGCGCTCGTAGCTGGCGTGAGTCGATCGTAGGAAGAGACGATTCTCCAATCGCCGACGAGCACGGTGATCGTCGCCGTGCAAGTTCACGAGGACATCAGCCATCACGACCTCGCCTTCGTCGTAGAGGGCCTGGCGCAGCTGCTTCTGGCGGAACGCGTCGCGCGCGTCCTCGTAGTTGGACAAGGTCACCACTCGTGGCTGTTTCATTGTGAGGTACTCCTAAATGCTGACGTCATGAATCGCTCGATGGATCCGTCGACGCCCAGTTGGCTGACCGCTGGAGGATGGAGCGATGGGTCGGCTGCATGATCGATTCGAGACCATGACCCAACAAGTCCGTCACGACTCGACCCGTGCCGAGCTCGCGGGCCCAGAGCAGTGGACGATCGCGATTGCCACGCCGGCTCGAGAGGAGCGGAATGATCGACGGGCTGACATCGAGGCTCTCGTAGATCTCGTCGAACACCGAGAAGTCGTCCAATCCTTCCGTGACGATGTGGTGGTGTCCGGCTGGAGTGACGGTTACAGCCGTGTGTTCAGGAGGCGCGTGGAACGAGCGGTCCCAATTCCACGCGGCCCCGCATAGTCCCCGCCAGGTTGGTTCGGCGTCGAAGCTTATGACAGCGGTGTGGAGGGCGAGCAGTCCACCTCCTGTCTCGACGAAGCGCTCCAGCACAGTGGCATCGTTCGGCTCGAGGGTGTAGCTGTGCTGATCACGAAGGTGGGCGTAGCGTTCGGCATCCATGCTCCAATGGAGGCCGTTGACTGTGAGGAGGTCGAATCGCTCGGCATCACCGGCCTCCACGGACCTGAGGAGTGCGAGGGCAGCTCCAGGTTCGTCGACGACGGTCGTCACCATGCCGACCTCATCGAACAAGGACGTGAGCGAATGCGATGTGACCTCGAAGTCGTGGGCGGGACCACCCGTGAGGAGGAGGTTGCGCTTCATTCCCGGCTTTGGGAATTGTCGTGACCGGAACCGACGAAGTCCACCGCCTCAGGCCGCGGAAGTGAACTTATGACCGACATGGTGACGCCACCGTCGACGAGGAGCTCGGCCCCGTTCACGTACCCGGCTGCGTCAGAAAGGAGAAACAGCACGACCGAGGCGACGTCCGCTGCGGTCCCGAGGCGACCCAACGGTACGCGCTCACGACGTTGCTTCAAGATGTCAGGATCGGCGTAGATAGGCCTGGACATGCCCGCGTCGATGAGCCCGGGCGCCACCGCATTGGCTCGGATACCGAGCGGTCCCCACTCCAACGCCATCTGCTGGGTGAGGAGGGCTATACCTGCCTTCGTTGCTCCGTAGGCACCGCCGTTGGGGCCGGGCGCCACCCCGTTCATCGAGGTCACGGTCACAATCGAACCTCGTTTGCCCGCACCGACAAGGCGCCGAGCAAACGCCCGTGCTGTCAGAAAGGTCCCTGACAAATTCACGTCGACCACGGCGCGCCAATCATCGGCGGAATGGTCGAGCAGCGGTCCGAATCGGACAATGCCCGCGTTGCATACCAGCGCATCGGGTGTCTCGAGTCCCGTTACCTGCGCGAAACGGTCGAGTGCGGATTCAATGGCTACTTCATCGGTGGTGTCGGCGTGCAACGCTACGGCGAACTCACCTAGTGCATCGGCCGTCCGCGTGGCCGTGGCGTCGTCGCGGTCGAGAACCCCGACGATCCAACCTGCCCGGGCGGCGGCGGCGGCGATCTCGGCACCGAGTCCGCTGCCCGCACCGGTGACGAGAACACTCGTCGAGGTCATCGACCGGCCTCCCACACCTTGCGTTCGACCAGCGCTCGTCATGGATTGACGATTTCCCAGGTAAGGAGCTGAGTGGCCCATGTGCCGACCTTTTCACCGCGAAGCGGTTCGCGCTCGGGCCAAGGTCGACCGAGGTCCACCGGCCGGCCACGCGAGAACACATGTCGGATGCGACGCCGATCACCGAGAATGGAGATATCCGCAGAGGGATCTCCGTCGATGACCAGGATGTCCGCCGCTGCGTCAGGGGCGATGACTCCGATCGAGCCGACCGGCTGACGCAGCGCGATGGCGCCGTTGCGGGTGGCACAGGTGATGGCCTCGAGTGGATCAAGGCCGATGGCATCGACGAGCAGTTCCATCTCGCGGGCGTGCCAGTGCCCATACGGTGTGAGCGCAAAGCCGCTCTCGGATCCACAGAGAATGGGAACACCCGCTTCATGCGCTACGCGCAACATGCTCGCGGTCTCGGCGATTTCGCCTCGGAACATATCGACCTGGGTGTCCTCAGCCCCGACAGCGCTGCCATGATCCGCCAGGTTGGCAAGGAAGGTGAAGGTCGGAGCCACTGCGGCACCTGATGCAACGATGGCCTCGACCGCAGCTTGGTCGAGGTAGGACGCGTGGAGTATGAGGTCGATGCCGGCCTCGGCTGCGAGCCGGGTGGATTCGGCACTCCTACAATGGGCGATCGTCGGAGTACCGAGTGCATGTGCGGTCTCGGTCACCGCCTTCAACTCGTCGAGCGACCAAACGGCGATCTCGCTCGAGGTGTTTGGGAGCGCTCCAGTCACGTGGATCTTGATCCAGTCGGCACCGGCTTTGACCTGTTGGCGTGTGGTGCGAACCATCTCGTTCCGATCCGCCATCACGTGCGCGTACCCGATCCGTCCAGCATCGGGGATCAGGCGCCCAGCTGTGCCGCCAGCCGTCGTGAGGAGGGCATTGAGCCCTGACGACATGCGTGGCCCTTCGACGAGACCTGCTTCGATACCGTCGCGCAGAGCTGGTCCGAGGTCATAGATGCAGTCGGCGTCGAGGAAGCCCGTGACGCCGGCGCGCAGCAGCTTGCCGACGTTGAATGCGGCGACGAGCATGGCCGTCGACTGAGGTCGGTGGAAGAAGAGTTCGTCGTTGCTCGCCGGTTCACCGAAAGTGATATGGCAGTGCGAATCGATGAGGCCCGGCATCACCGTGAATCCACGTACATCGACCCGCTCTGCGCTGGGCTCCGCCACTGCCGTGGCCTCAACGCCGACGGCGATGATCCGGTCGGCCTCGAACAGCACGTCGGTGTCCCTCTGTAATGCAGTGCCGGTCCCGTCGATCACCGACCCGCCAGCGAGCAGTACTTGGTTCTGTACAGCCATCAACTTCTCTCACTCGTCGTCGGATCCCCAGTAGGCGATCGGCGGTCATGTGGTGAACAACATTAACCAGACCACCCAACTGGTGCCTCGACGCCGAGCGAGGCACGGTTCAGCCCCTTCGCCGCCTCGCCGACGTGATCAAATCCCCGCCGAGTGTATGGTTTACAGTGTTCACTTATACACTAGACGAAGAAGGAGATCCATGGACGCTGCGCTCGATCGAAGCATCCGGGAACGGATCGAGGTGGAGAAAGCTCGAACCGCTCCCCCGCCGGACGCAATTGCAGTTCCACAGATCCCGACCGGTCGCTACACGGACCCGGAGTTCTACGAACTAGAGAAGGCGAAGGTCTTCGGCCGGTGCTGGCTGTTCGTCGGTCACGAGTCCGAGTGGTCAGTTCCCGGTTCCTATCGCATGACCCACCGATCGGGTGCGCCGATCGTGGTTGTTCGGGGTCAGGACGGCGTACTCCGAGCCTTCTATAACTCCTGTCGACACCGGGGGGCGCCGGTCACCCGAGATGAATGCGGAACCGCACGTCGGCTCACCTGTCAGTACCATTCCTGGTCCTATGGAACGGATGGGATCCTCAAGACCGTCCCCGATTCTCGAAGTTTCGTCGGTCTCGACAAGGACTCTTTGGGGCTCATCCCCGTGCGATGCGAGATCTGGGACGGCTGGGTCTTCATCAGCGAGGACGCCGGTGCATGCCCGCTAGTCGAGTTCTTAGGTCCGATTGCTGATCAGATGTCCGAGATCAACGGTCCGGGAATGCGGGCGGTGGGTACCCAGGTGCACCAGCTCGACTGCAATTGGAAGCTCATGGTCGATGCCTTTCTCGAGGTGTACCACGTCCGCACCGTGCACCCTGACAATGCGGCCCTCCTCTACAACGACCAATCGGCCACTGTGTCTATGCTGCCCAATGGCCACAGCCGCCTGACCGTGGAGAAGCATGACATTTTCCAAGATTTTCCCATGGTTTCTGAAGAGCATGACAACCCGGCGATTCCACTTCTCTGGCGTCAGACGTCGACGTCGTTCGGCATCTTCCCCAATTTGGTGGTTCCGGTGGACACCGGGGCCTTCACGTTTCTGTGCATGTGGCCCACCGGTCCTGCGACCACCGAACTCGAACTGCGGTGGTACGCACCCGAATGGTCAGGCGATGAGGTCCCCCAGGAGCACCTCGACCGGATGGAACTGTTCGAGACGGTGATGGCACAGGACAAGGCCAACATGGCGCCGATCCAAGCCTCGATCTCCTCGCCCGGGGCTCGCCCGCTCCAGCTCGGTTGGCACGAACGCCTCATCCATCACTTCGAGCGGGCAGTCGACAAGTTCATCGGCACCGACGCACTACCGCCCGAAACAGCGATGTCGGACCAACTCGACGACTACGTCGAGGCAATCTGAAATGGAACCAGCCAACGTTGCCCATGAGGAGTCCACGAGGCCCGAGCCTTCCAGATTGCCCGAGGGAGCCGAACGCTTGGTCGGTCGTTACGCCCACTTCGACGTGGTGGCGTACGAGGACGAGGACATGAAGACCTTGATCATCAGCACGGGCTTCGCTGACCTCGAACTCCGTCACGGGCGGCTGTGGAACCGACAACGCTTTTGTCACGCGGACGTCGTGACCGACCTGGACATACAGATATCCATGTCCGACGTGGCCACCAGCGCGATTGTCCCCATCGATGTGCCACTCGAGGTCACCGAGGAAGGGGGGGCGCTGCGCGTCGTCCGCCCCGCTACCCCAACGGCGATTGGGATCACGCTCGCTGATCCGGCAAACGAGGCGTTGCCGAGTGACCCCGAAGATTCTCGAATTATCGATGTCGATGGCGACGGACGCCCAGGGGTAACCGTGAAGATGAAGTTCAGCGCCGACTTGGAAGGTGAGATCTACATCATCCGACGCGAGATCTTTGCCTACGATCTCACCCAGGTGAGCCCTGATCGACTGGTCGGAACTATCACCGACCGCTCCGAGCAGACGGTCGTCGGCGCCAGTGACCCGATGTTCGTGTCCACAGGTCAGTGGAAGCAGATCGAGGATTCCAGCCGGAATCCGGTGATCTGGCAGCGCGTTGATGCAACGTGGGACGCTCGACGATTGGCGACCGAACGCGACAAGATCTTTCCACCCAACCCTTCCGCCGATTGGTGACCTCCGTTGGTTCCCGACCGCTTCGTCCCGCTCAGGCGAGCGCGGGGCTGGTTGCATGAGTCACGCTTTAGGGGTCGGCGATCTTTGAACGAGCGGCCTCCACCTTGGGCTGACGAACTTCTGGGGTGGCGCGTTGCTCCCCTCAGTGAACACTGTTAACGTGCGGATCATTAGTTAACCGTTGGGGGGGATCCATTGCGGACTAAAAAAGTTATGGCCATTGTGCTCACAACGAGCGCGATGTTATTGGCCGGCTGCAGTGAGGCAACCTCAGCCGGATCCGGATCCGGCACCACTAGCACGGTCACATCAACCTCGTGCGGGGCTGGCACCTCGGTGGTCGCTTGCACTCCAAGTGGATCCATGCTGTCGCCCTACATGACCAAGACGGCCACGAAGGCCACTGGCAGTCCGATCGTCATCGGAACGATCAACCAGGACAGCGGGGCGGCGGGTGCATTCCCAGAGTTGACAGAGGCTGACAAGGTCGCGGTGGACTTCGTCAACTCGGAACTCAATGGGATCGACGGTCACCCCCTTGAGCTGTTGACGTGCAACACCAACGGTGATCCAGAACTTTCCCAGAGTTGCGCCCAGGAAATGGTGACCAAGCATGTCATGGCCGTGGTCGGAGGAATCGATATCTGGGGAACGGGCATCCAAACCCTGACCAACAACGGCATCCCCTACGTCGGGGGCGTCCCGGTCAGTACTGAGTCGGTTCAGTCCAAGGTGAGCTTCCAATTCAGCGGTGGTACCTGGGGCGCGGCGTTGGGATTGGGCGAGTACGCCATCCGGACACTGCACGCCCGCAAGATCGCAATGATCTACATCGACTTCGGACCGATCGCCAACTCCGCCAAGCTTGCCGCGAGCGTGTTCGAACGTCACGGCGCCCACGTCACTCTGGTGAGTGTGAGCGCCATCAACCCCGACCTGGTGACCGCTATGAATCAGGCCGCCCAGTCATCGCCCGACGCGGTTATCGCATTGACCGCGGACACGGGATGCAAGCCGGCGATGCTCACGGCCAAGCAGATCGGAATCAAAGTCCCGCTCATGTACACGGGCGCCTGCGCAGCAACGGACATTCTCAACAGCCTCGGATCGGCGGCAAACAATTCCATCTTCAATGTCGAGGCCGATCTGAACCGGTCGAGTCCCGACAATGTCCTCTACCACGACATCGTGGACCACTACGGCCCCAAGTACGGCTACCAGTGGCAGAGCGCCGGAACCGTGAGTTTCCGGTCACTTATCAACCTCTACGTTGTTATGCGCCGCCTCGGGGTGGACAAGATTACTCCGACCGCAATTGCCGGGATGTTCAGGAGCGCAAAGGACCAACCCAGCTTCTTCGGCCATCCCTATACGTGCAACGGACACCAACTCAACGGCTACCCCGCCATGTGCTCACCCCAACAGTCGCTGGCGGTGTACAAGAACGGATCCATCAAACAACTCACCGGCTGGATCGACGTCGGCAGCTTCGCCCGCTGAGTCGACCGATCGAAGGTTCACCCCGTGGCTCACTATCTCCAGTTATCGCTGACCGGTCTTGGGGCTGGAGCTGTGGTGGCGGTACTGGCCATCGGGCTGGTGCTCACCTTCCGGGCGTCAAACGTGGTCAACCTCGCTCACGCCGCCATGGGCACCTACATCGCGTACGTCTACTACGGCCTGCGGAACTTCAATGTGGCCAGCACCCAGAAGGGTGGCAACTTGGTGCTTCCGGTCTTCGGAGTACCCGGCGTCGTGCACTTGATCGACCGCCCTACCGTTGTCACCGCCCTGGCAATCGCCTTGGTGGTGGCAGCGCTTGTCGGCGCGCTCGTCTACTTACTGGTCTTTCGGGCACTGCGCAACGCCCCGCCGCTTGCTCGGCTCGTGGCTTCACTGGGCCTGTTCCTCTACTTGCAGGCGGTCATGGAGTTACGGGCACATGACATCGGTGCCGGTGCCGCCACACTGCCGCTGACCTCCCTGTTGCCGAACGGTGTCGTGCGACTCGGAAGCGTTGTGGTGCCCACCGCCAGCTTCGTACTGGCCGGACTCGCGGTGACGGTGGCGGTCGTCCTCGGTGCGGTGTTCCGATACACGCGCTTCGGCCTGTCAACCCGAGCTGCAGCCGAGAGCGAGAAGGGCGCGATCCTGATCGGGGTGTCGCCTGACCGCGTGGGCCTTCTGAACTGGATCATCGCCTCGGTGCTTGCCGGTGGGGCCATGATCTTCGTCGCCGGCATCACGAGCCAGCTCAACCCGACGCAATCCAGCCTGCTGGTGGTTCCCGCCCTTGCCGCCGCCCTCCTCGCCAGGCTGGACAGTTTCGCCATGGCCACATTCGCCGGACTGGCCATCGGAGTGACGCAGAGCGGGGTGGCGACATTCCAGTCCCAGGCGGCGTGGCTACCCTCCTGGCTCCCCAATGACGGCCTCCGCCAGGCATTGCCGGTACTGCTCATACTGGTGGCCATCACCATCCGAGGAGCCCACCTACCAACCCGGGCATCGCTGGTCGACAGCCGGCTCCCCGTCGCACCAGTTCCCAGGCGACCTTGGCTGTGGATTCCACTGTTGTCCGGGGCTGCAGTAGTCGCGCTCTACACCCTCGACGCCCAGTGGCGTCTCGCCATCGTGGTCTCGGTGATCGCCGCGCTCATCGCCCTATCGTGTGTCGTGGTGACGGGATATGTGGGTCAGATATCACTTGCCCTCTACGCGTTCGCCGGCCTCGCCGCCTTCGCCACGGCCAAACTGGAATTGGCCGGTGTCGGGTTCCCCTGGGCGCCACTCGTTGCCGTGATTCTCACAGTCGTGGTCGGAATACTGTTCGGACTTCCGGCCGTTCGGGTGCGTGGCATGACACTGGCCGTGGCCACCATCGCCGCAGCCGTGGCCATCGAGCAGCTCGTGTTCAACTCTCCTGCACTCAACGGCCTAAGCGGTGTGCCCAACCCCCAGCTGTTCGGAAGCAATCTGGGCTTTCTTGCACCGGGGGCGGCCAATTTCCGACCCGCTTTTGGGGTGGTGGCCGTGGTGGTACTTGCCGCCAGCATGCTGGCAGTGGCAAACCTACGGCGCAGTCCCACCGGGTTACGTTGGCTGGCCGTGCGCAGCAACGAACGGGCGGCGGCGGCCGCCGGGATCAACGTCGGCTCGACAAAGCTGAGTGCCTTCGCGGCCTCGTCACTCTTTGCCGGTTTGGGGGGTGCACTGCTGGCGTATGAGTTGCCGGCACTTTCGCCCCAGCAATTTCTGGTGGTGGGCGCCCTGGCGGTGCTGGCCCTGACCTACTTGGGCGGTATCGCCACGCTCAGCGGGGCGTTGATCGCCGGATTCCTCGCTTCGGGTGGAGTGCTCACCCGTATCCAAGGCGGAGCAGCGGCCGACACGACCACACAGTACGCGCTGAGTGGGATTCTGCTGATCCTGGTCGCTGCTTTCTATCCTGACGGGTTGAGCATGGCCGTCCGCCGCGCCATCACCCGACTGCACAGCGTTTGGTTACGTGGTGTTCGATCGCGTGGCGCGACGTGACCGCTTTGCTCGAGGTGACCGACTTGTGTGTCGACTACAGCGGACTGCGCGCCGTGGATGGCCTGAGCATTTCGCTAGCCCACGGCACCATCATGGGTCTTATCGGACCGAACGGAGCGGGCAAGACAACCACGATCGATGCACTCTGTGGATTCGTTCCGCAGGTACGGGGGTCAATCCTTCTCGACGGCCACCCAATTGACTCGCTTCCTCCCCACATGCGTGCACGAGCAGGACTGGTTCGGACGTTTCAGTCCATAGAACTATTTGTGGACTTGAGTGTCGAGGAGAACCTCCTCGTCGCAACTTCCACATCCCGTTGGTGGTCACCTTTCGTCGATGCCGTCGCCCCCCGACGCCACGTTCACCGTGACGATGTCAACCTCGCCCTCGACACCGTCGGGTTGCGGTCGTTGGCCACCGCCCGGCCATCGGATCTCTCCCATGGTCAGCGCCGCCTCGTCGGGGTGGCCCGGGCATTGGCGTCACGACCCAAACTTGTATTGCTCGATGAACCAGCAGCTGGTCTCGATCCGGCCGAGACGGCGTCCCTCGGCCAGATGCTGCGCAACTTGCCTGAGTTGGGCATCGCCGTCCTGCTCGTGGATCACGACATGTCATTAGTCCTCGACGTGTGCGATCGGCTCACCGTGGTTGACTTTGGCCAGGTGATCGCTTCAGGAGTGCCGATGGACGTGCGGGAGGACCCCTCGGTCATTTCCGCCTATCTCGGAGGTGGGTCGTGAATGCCGACTCCGACGAGGTAACGGATAGATCGATCGATGCGACCGAGCCATTGCTGCGGCTGCGAGGTATGTCAGCTGGCTATGGTGGCGTTGCCGTGGTCCATGACCTGGACCTGCACGTCGGAGCCGGTGAGGTGGTGGCCCTGCTCGGTGCCAACGGTGCGGGCAAGACCACGACGCTCCTGACGGTGTCAGGCCTGCTCCAAAGGTTGGCCGGCGAGTTGACCGTCCTCGGTGTCGAGCCGCCGATGGGTGGCAGATTCGCTCGGGAGAAGGTTGCCCTGGCACTGGTACGCAAGGGGCTGGCCTACGTCCCCGAGGATCGCGCGCTCTTCTTCGGCCTGTCGGGCCGGGAGCACCTCCGACTGGCCGCCCGGCGTGGGGATGGGGAGGCAATCGAACTGGCCCTCGAGCCGTTTCCTGCGCTGGCCGCAATCATCGATCGCCGAGCCGGTCTGCTCTCTGGTGGTGAACAGCAGATGTTGGCCATCGCCCGAGCGCTGGCCACCCGGCCCCGCCTCTTGCTGATCGACGAAATGACCTTGGGGCTGGCCCCAATCATTGTCGAGCAACTACTGCCCAGAGTTGCCGCCACTGCTCGCAGCACGGGAGTGGGGATGCTCTTGGTGGAACAACATGTGAAAGCGGTCCTCACCGTGGCTGACCGCGCCTACGTGATGGTCCAGGGCCGCATTGCAACTTCGGGTCAGGCGAGTGAGATGAACGCCGATTCTCAGGAGCTGGCCGCCCGCTACCTCGGTGCGATACCGGACCGGCATCAGGCCGGGCCGAGCGTGAACCTTTCGGAGTCATCATCCCCCGAAGGCACGACGCCAGCGGAACGGCGCGAAGATGGTGGAGACGCAAGCGGCTAGCCAATTGCCGTGGAACCCGAAGGGCACCCACTCGATGAGGTGCACCCGGGCCACCTCGTCGAGCGTTCCTGCGTCGAGCAGGACCAGATCGGTGGTCAAGTTGGTCCGGTCGCTCACGTAGTTGAGCAGCCAGCCTCCGTCTCCTGCCCCGCTAGACGCCGGAGTAAGAGTGTAAACGGCTTTGCCAGCCACAGATGGGGGTCCCGAACTCGTGGGTGGTCTCGGTCCCGCTGACGAATTCCGCCTTGGCAACCGAGCCGAACCACCCCCCTTCCGGCTCATCCGACGAGAAGGTGGCGTAGTCGCCCTAGCGATGTTCGAGACCTTCCAAAGCTGACGGCAGGGGGCAGAAGTCGCGGGGGCTCCTTATGGATGGGTGAACGCTGTTTAGCCTAGGCTCTAATTATGCCGAACGATAGGCCTGGTCTGAATCGAGCTGCGGTCGTGATGGCCGCCCGAGACATCGTGGTCGCTGATGGACTCGAGGGGCTGTCGTTGCGCCGCATCGCCGCTGACCTCGGTGTGACAGCACCTGCCCTTTACGCCTACGTCGACGACAAGGTCGACCTGCTGCGGGGAGTGGCAGAGCTCGAGTTCGAACGCCTCGCCGCCCGTTTCGACGCCATCGACGCACCAGACCCCCTCGCGCGGATACGTGAACAGGCCGTTGCCTACGTGAACCACGCCCTCGAAGATCCGGCCCTCTTCCGGGTGATGTTCCTGTTCCGCCCGGACTGGGCGCAGCAACCGAGCGTCGACGAGCTCCCGGCCGCCACCAAGACCTTCGCTCTTGGAGCTTCAGCCATCGACGCAGCTATGGCAAGTGGCGCCCTCCGGTCTGCGGACCCACTCCTCGTGGCCATCTCGGTGTGGGCCGCCGCTCACGGCGCGGCCTCTGTCCTGTTGGCCGGGATCAACCTGGGTGCCGAGTACGAGTCCCAGGTCGTCGCCACTGTTATCGACAATTTGCTTGCGGGCCTCGCTGCGCCCGAGCGCTGAAGGAAGTTGATCCGTGCCCATGTCCTGAGGGTGACCTCCCACCAAGCCATGGCGCACTCCTACATCTTCCAGAGCAGATGGCTAGGCTGATCAACGAAGGGCGCAGTTGACAGTGACCCCACTCGAACACTTCGGAGGAGTGACGCCATGGCTCAACTGGTCAGCCGGATTGCGGAGCACAGGGGTGCCGAGCCGGCGCTGATTGATGAACGCGGATCGACGAGTTGGTCAGAGTTCAACAGTCGTGTCAATCGCATGATCGACGCCCTACGGGCGCGTGGACTTCAGCCCGGGGCGACCATCGCACTGATGAGCGGTAACAGGCGCGAAACAATTGAGATCACCGTGGCTGCCACCCATGCCGCCTGGATCATTGTTCCAGTCAACTGGCACTGGGTCGAGGACGAGTTGATCTATGTCGTCGACAACGCGAGCGCCGACGCACTCATCGTTGAAGACCGATTCCTCGAAGTCGGACAGGCCGCCATGGAACGCAGCGAAGCGACGTGCCCGGTGCGCATCGTCATCAACGACGACACGTCAGCTCCCGATGACGCAGAACCCGTACCCGACTCGGCGTCGTTCGAGGACTATGAAGCCGTGCTGGCTTCGGGGTCACCGGCAGAGCCGACCGACCAGGCCAGGGGCGGCCCTATGTTCTACACCTCGGGCACCACCGGATTTCCAAAGGGCGTGCGCTCTGTCCTCACCGCGTCGGGCGGCGATATCGGAATGCTCGAACTGATCTGCGCCGGATTTTCCGACATGCTCGGTCTCCCGAAGCTTGGTGTGACACTTCTCGTCGGACCGATGTACCACTCTGCTCAGTGGGTCTTCACCATCTTTCCGTTGCTTGGCCACGGATCGACAGTGGTCATGCGTCACCGCTTCGATCCAGGAGAGACCCTCGAGCTCATAGATCGCCATGGCGTCACCAATGTCCACCTGGTACCCACACAGTTCCAGCGCTTGCTGAAGCTTCCCGATCCTGTCCGTGCTGCCTTCGCCGGCTCGTCGCTTGAGGTCGTCTATCACGGTGGCGCCCCCTGTGCTCCAGGAATGAAGCGGTCAATGCTCGACTGGTGGGGTTCGAAGGTGACGGAGTACTACGGAGGGACCGAGGGTGGATTCCTCACCATGATTTCGGGTTCGGAGTGGCTTGGGAGACCTGGATCGATCGGGAGGGCGCTCGCCGCCATCGACCTCAAAGTGGTCGACGACGCTGGAGATGAATGCCCGACGAACCAAGCGGGTCAGATCTACTTCAAAAGCTTGATGGGAAGTGACTTCGAGTACCACAATGCTCCCGAAAAGACAGCCGCTGCGCATTCGTCGGACGGGTACGGCACGCTCGGCGACATCGGCTACATCGACGACGATGGTTTTGTATTCCTCTCCGATCGTAAGATCGACATGATCATCAGTGGTGGTGTGAACATCTATCCGGCAGAGATCGAAGGTGTTCTCGTCATGCATCCTGCGGTTGAAGACGCCGCCGTATTCGGTGTGCCCGATGATGAGTTCGGCGAACAGGTCAAGGCGGTGGTCGAGTTGACGGATGGCGTGTCCGCCGGGGACGAGTTGAGTCGTGAGCTCATTGAATACGTTCGACTCCATCTTGCCGGGTACAAGGCACCTCGGAGTGTTGAATTCACCGCACACCTGCCCCGAACCCAGACGGGCAAGCTTCTGAAGCGACAGATTCGTGAACCCTATTGGGAAGGATCCGGCCGCACGATCTGACCTTCACGGAGGCAACCCGACCGTTCTGGCAACCGTGGGTGGTGAAGCACGTGGGGTGTCGAGCGGGCTGGTGAGCAACAATGCATCGAACCTGCTTCGACCAGACCACATCGAGCTGGGAACACGGGTGACCATACATTCAACCTGAAGGTCTCAACCATTCTCCACCAACGTGATCGCTCCCGCCCTGGCTGACTATCGTGAAGCAGCGATCGAGCTCAGGCTGGGTGGGCGGCATCCAGATCCGGGCGATCGCTCATCGTCGGTAACGGCTCTCCACAGATGTTCTAGAGACGCGCTCGTATTTCTATGGCGCACAGAATCCGCCGGATGCGGGCTTGACCGTGATCATGCTTGTCAGGCGTCCGACGAGGACGCCCCTGGCCACATCGCCACCTGTCAGCTCTTGGCGAACCAGCTGGCATGGAATCCAAATGGCATACGTCGTGCCAGATGGATTCTGGCGATTGGACCGGCGGTCACGTCACGGGCATCGAGCACACAGATGTCCGTGCTCTCGGTGCCGGCATCGTAGACAGCGTTGAGGAGCCAGCCGTCGTCCTCAGCGCTCCCCTCCGGGTCAGGAGCGAAGACGCTCTCTCCGACGTGGCCATTTGATCCTGCGGTCCAGATCTGACGCGCACCTGTTGCATCGTCGTAGCGTACGATGCTGTCGAAGTCCCCTAGCCGACGGCCCTGGGCGACGACCGCCGACATGTAGTGAAAACGCGAGCGCACGCCGTCGAACTCATCGTTGAACCGGGCAAAGTCGCCGCCGAGATCGTCGAACTGTTCCCAACCAGCCTTGTCGGCGGCAAGGTCTACCCAGAAGCGGGCTGGTTGCGGCGGGGTATTGTCGACTACTGACGTATCGAGTTCGACAGTCGAATCGATACCGAAGTCAGGTCGTTCGAAGCGAGTCCCAGAGAATTCTATCCGGTCTCCCTCAACCCAGCCGTTCCAGAAGTGTTGCACGTGTCCAGGATCGATCTCGAACCAGCGCACCTCTTCTCCTGTGCCGAACCTGGGTAACACGCCAATTCGGGTACCGTTCTCCGGCCGCCACTGGACCATAGGGCCCTTCCCCAGATTGGCGATGTCGAAAACGATGGGTGAGTCAAGAAACACGGCGTGCTCCTCGGTGATGATGAAGTCATGCATCATCACCGGTGCCGGAAGGTCGACCTTCGCACTGTGTATGAGGGTTCCCTGAGCGTTTACGACGTAGTAGTTGATGACAGGTTCCATCACTGAATAGCCGAAAAAGAACAGATCGCCGGTGCGGGGGTCCAAGCGTGGATGCGCCGTCATCGCCCCCCTCAGCTTCCCATCGAAGTCGTATTCACCCACTGTCTCGAGCGCCGCGGTGACTTCGGTAGGCAGCCCACCTTCCCATAGGGCCAGATACTTGTCGGCGTGGCGGACGATATGGGTGTTCGCAGGGTTCTTCACGCGACCGGCATCGCCGACGAGCGATGAGCTGGGGAAGTCGGTGACCTCACTCAGACCCGGATATGCCGCTCGACCCAGTTTGGCCTCGGCGCACAACCCACGAGAGCGGATCCACCGATTGCGGTAGGACGCTCGGCCATCTTCCAGGGTGATGCCATGCAGCATTCCGTCGCCGTCAAACATGTGGTATCGACCAATGGGCTCGAACAGCGGGTTCGGACCGTTGCGGAGGAACGAGCCCTGCAACCCACTCGGGAGCTGACCGGTGATCTCCAGTGACGCAACATCGACTTCGTCGCTGACCGGGAACATATTGCCCTCAAGATCGGGCTGCTGGTTTTGGTTGGTGACGTTTCCAACGAGTGGGGCTAGTGCGGCCATGGGTCCTCCTGCGCATCCGTTATGGTTACCTCCTAACAGGTTAACACTGTTCACTGATCAGCGACCAGACCAACCGGCTGCGGCACACCGTGGCCGCCGTTGCGAGGTGAAGGGCATCAAGCGATGAACCAGATGGTTTCGGTTGAGTCAAGCACCACTGGAATCTTGGGCACTAAGTCCTACTGGAGGAGGTGTCTCGGTCAAATTTAACCCAGTTCACGAACGCGCCTAAGCGGGTAGACCGTTACTTCTACCGGCTCGCCTATCAGGACGTGTGGTGTTGGCTCCATCGGTGTACCTCCTTGCTTAGTCTGGCAACATTCCAGTGGCTGACGTGGCGGTAAAGGTCCCCACCAAGCGGCGATCGTTCACCATCGCCTGGCGATACTCCGCCCAGTTCGGGTGCTCACCGTTTCCTCGTCGGTAGTACTCAACCAACTGGTCGCACACGTCATCATCAGGATCTGTCGCCACGTCACTCAAGGCAACGGTCCCATCGAACGCCGCCCACATAAATACGTCATCGCTTGGAATAAACAACGCCGCTCGAGAATCACGACGAAGATTCTTCACTTTGGCCCGGTCATCCGTCAAAGAGATCGTGAACTGATCGCCGTCAAGGAGATAGAAGACGACTGATTGCTGTGGTCGGCCATCGCGACGAAGCGTCGTCAGCAGGGTATTTCGTCGATCAGCGGCGTAGGCAAGGGCACGTTGTAAGTCCATGCCTTGATGATAGGTGGCACGTCCCCGAACCGTGGCAGCGTTATTCAGTCGCCAGGTGGAGTCGTCACCGTTTTCACACCTGAAAAGTCTGGGACGTCTCTCCAGCGCTCGAGATACCCGACATAGTCAAGGACACTGCCGGTATAGGTCAAATTCCGTGCGGCTCGCTTATCAATTCTCTGCTGTTCAGAGTTGTAGAAACTCGGCGTGCAGTGAGAGAAGTAACGAGCTCCACCCATTCCCACGCCGTGAAGTACCGAAAGCCACTCTTCCTCCGCTGCTTCTTCGGGCTCGATGGAGAGGATGCCATCTTCATTGCACTTTTCGATAATGCGAGCGACGTGTTTGGCTGACTCTGAAAGCAGGTGAGAAAAGTTCGTACCAAATCCACCTTGTACGAGGCTGATCAGGAGCATGTTTGGAAATCCGCTGGCGAGCACACCGTGCATGGTGTGCGCACCTTCAGCCCACCGCTCCGAAAGCGCAATGCCGTCTCGACCCTTTGGGTTGAACCCAAGTCGTTGGTGGAGATCGGTGGTGACTTCAAATCCTGAGGCATAAATCAAAAGATCAACCGGATACTCAATGCCGTCAACAACAGGACCGTTCTTTGTAATCTCATCGACCCCCATCCCGTTGGTGTCGACCAAATGAACGTTCGGCTGGTTAAAGGCCGGGAGATAGTCGTCGTGGAAGCAGATCCTCTTACAGTGCTTTCCCCAATAGGGCTTGAGCTTTTCTGCAGTCTCTGGGTCATCGATGACATCGGTGACTCGTTGTCGAATCGTCTCCATTGCCTCAAAGTCAGCACGATCGAGAGCATCGGCTTCTTCATCGGACTCTGGCATTTTTTGTGTGTCAATCCACATCAGCTCTGTCCAGCCATCATTGACAAGATCTTTTTCCGGCTGTGCTCCCGTCACCGCGTGGGTGAAGTTCACAATCCGCTCCTTCTGCCATCCGGGCTTCTGACTTTGAAACCACGCTGCATCAGTTGCTTGCTGGTTCCGTACTCCCACTGCTCCTGGGGTTCGCTGAAACACATAGAGCTCTTCAGCGACCCGAGCAACTTGAGGAACCACTTGAACCGCAGTTGCACCTGTGCCGATAATCCCAACGCGCTTACCTTTGAGATTCTCCATGGGCTCGGTGGGACTACCACCCGTGTAGTCGTAGTCCCATCGACTGGTGTGGAACGCTTTTCCTTCGAAGCTCTCAATTCCTTGAATGCCTGGCAACTTTGCTTTGTGCAAAATGCCACCGGCCAACACCAAAAAGCGAGTGGACAGCTGATCTCCTCGGCTCGTGGCGACCTTCCACACCAACCGCTCTTCGTCCCAGGTGGCATCAACAACATCAGTCTGAAAGAGAGCGTGGGAGTAGAGATCGAA
This sequence comes from Actinomycetota bacterium, assembly GCA_009699875.1. GTDB lineage: Bacteria > Actinomycetota > Acidimicrobiia > Acidimicrobiales > RAAP-2 > CAIUMH01. The sequence goes on along the minus strand of WLNI01000001.1, from coordinate 968,052 downwards.
GGTGCGAGCTAACTCTTTGCTGTAGCCAAAAATCTCTGATGCGCTGGCGTAGCGCTCCGTTGGCATGAACCCCGTCTCTTCGAGCAGTGGCAGATAGACGTAGGACTCAACATCACACATGCAGCCCGGATAGCGGTTCCAGTACCACGTCCCCCCGAAGTCGCCAGCTTTCTCGACGATTTTGAAATCAGTGATCCCGTGCTTCGTGAGATCAATCGCCGTGAGCATTCCCGCAAAGCCACCGCCAACAATGACCACCGTGGTTTCTTCGATGAGTGGCTCTCGGGTGAATCCTGGCTCGACGAAGGGGTCTCGGTCCATGTCGTCAAAAAGGTCTCGCCACTGGTTCAATCCATCAGGGCGGATTCTCTTCTGCTGTTCGGCGCGGTAACGCTCTCGCATTTCATCAAGCGAAAGAGGTTCAGTCGTGTCATTGTCTGGCATTCCTGTCACCCCTTTCCACGTGGTCGCACAAAACGATCTCACCATTCTTGACGAAATTGATCTTGTCACGCCCAGCGAAGAGTCCGCACCACGCTTCACAAGTGGTGGCGAGACACCCTATGTTTTCGGGGACTTCGCTGCGACACCGGACTACGATTTACGCCATGACCAATAAAAAAGCATTAATCACGGGATGTTCCACAGGAATCGGGAGAGCGACCGCTCTCGAATTAACGAAACGGGGCTACGACGTCGTCGCCACGGCTCGTCGACTTGAAAGTCTTGTTGACCTCAAGGTCGCACAGACCCTCGCTCTTGATGTTGACTCTGACGCGTCAGTCACGTCAGCGCTCCAGGAGGTCGGCCCAGTTGACGTCCTCGTAAACAATGCTGGTTTTGGCATCGAGGGTGCGATCGAAGACGTACCACTGGACGATGTTCGTCGAGCCTTCGAGACGAACTTTTTTGGGGCGGCTCGGATGGTCCAAGCATTTCTCCCCGCTATGCGTGAGCGTGGATCGGGCACTATCGTCAACATCGCCTCCGTTGCCGGCATCGTGGCCCCTCCGCTCGGTGGGTACTATGCGGCAACGAAATACGCACTCGAAGCGCTCTCAGAGTCACTCTCCTTTGAAGTTGGACACTTTGGCGTGAAGGTCATCGTCATCGAGCCTGGTTTCATCGAAACGAAGTTCTCCTCAAACCTTGCTGATCATCGCGGCGGTACTGGCCCCTACGCTCCCTTGGCTACGAAGTGGGAAGGAGCGACGACGACGTTGCAGGGTGGCCAAGAATCTCCCGGGCCAGAGATCGTCGCTTTAGCGATCGGTGACGCGCTGGCTCTTGAAACGCCTCCACTTCGAATTCCGGTTGGCAGCGACGCTGAACTTATTGCCACAACTCGGGCAGCCATGAACGATCAGGACTTTGAGGCCACGATGCGACAAGTCCTTCAATTCGATTGGTAACACCCTGCGTTGTTAATTGCGTGGCACTTCTCTCCACGGTGCGCCTTTGAACAGATCGGGTTCGCGCGGGAGACCTAAGACTCGCTCTCCAATGATGTTGCGCTGAATCTCAGAGGTACCACCTTCAATGGAGTTGGCCCGCGTTCTCATGAACTGCGTCACCCATTCTTCAGCGTCCGCGTCACCTTCTCGCCATGCCACCGATTCCATGCCGAGAAGCGCAATAGCGAGTTCTTGCAGGTGCTGATTCGAGGCTGCTTTTGCAATCTTGGTCAACGATCCTTCAGGCCCTGGAGGATGGCCAGCCGCTGCTTGAGCACGGGCGCGAAGAATATTCATCTCGAGAACTCTCCCCGCGATGTATTGGCTCACGAGACGATCCCTGACAACGAGGCGGTCGCCAACGTGGTGCGTCTTCGCCATCGCCTCTATCTCTGCGTAGGGCTTTCCCCCAAGGATCTCATCGGACGCTTTGCGTTTCTTCTTTCCACTCCCCGAGAGCGCGTGGCGCTCGGCGCCCAACGTCGTCATCGCTGCCGCCCAGCCGTCGCCAATTGGACTGATCCGATCAAGGTCGGGAACTCGCACGTCAGTGAGGAAGATCTCATTGAACTCTCGCTGTCCGGCCATGTTGATGAGCGCTCGAACCTCAACTCCTGGGGCGGTCATATCCAATCCAAAGTAAGTAATCCCCTTGTGCTTCGGTTGTTCAGGATCGGTGCGGGCAATCAACATGGCACGCTCCGACTGGTGACCAAACGTTGTCCACACCTTCTGTCCATTGATCACCCACTCATCACCATCACGCTCGGCGCTTGTCGCAAGTGACGCCATGTCAGAGCCCGCTCCAGGCTCAGAGAACAGCTGGCACCAGCGCTCTTGTCCGCTGAGAAGCGGGGGAAGCAAGTGTCGCTTGGTGGCGTCACTCGACCACTGTTCAATAGTGGGTGCTGCCAGGGGGAGACCAGATCCAGGAGGAACGAATGGAACCCCCCAGCTATTGAGCAGGGTCAGTGCTCGCTGTGCCTCATCTCGAGTGAGACCTCGTCCTCCGTAGTCGGGTGCATAGTGCGGAGCAACCCATCCAGCGTCTCCGAGCACCCGAACGATTTCGCGTCGATCACTTGACGCTTTCGATGCCTCAATCGCTTCTTCATCACCTCGCTCAACTGCGGTGACCCACCCTGCGGGGAGTGTCTCGTGGAGGAGGGCGAGGAGCTCATCGCTTCCAGGAAACGAAAGGTCGCCAGTGGTGAGTTCAACCACCGGCCATACGTTCTGCAAGATCTTCTGGGACTCCGTAGGGAAGTGTCCGCTCACGCAGTAAGGCTTCGGCTCGCCCGAGTTCTCCCGCGTCAGCGATGAGCTGCTTGACTCGCCGATTCGTTCCTGGGGAGTTCGAGAGAATCTCAGCAACGAGTGCCGCCACCGTGCCATCGAGTTCAGCATCGTCAACAACGATATCGACTAAACCAATCTCAGCTGCTCGCTCCCCTGAGATACGTCGACTCGTGTACATGAGTTGCTTTGCCATTGAGCGTCCCACCCTCTCAGGGAGTCGGACAGACATTCCCCAAATGGGGACGAGACCCCACTGGCCATGGGTGTCGCCAAGTTTTGTCGACGCAGCCGCAACTAAGACGTCACACGCCAGTGCGAGTTCGAGACCACCGGTAAAACAGTGGCCGTGCAGCCGAGCGATCGTTGGTTGGGGAAGCCGCTCAAGTGCGTCGACCGTTTCGGGCTCAAAGTGTTTGCTCGGCGCTCGCTCACCCTCGGCGATGGCCGCTAAGTCGTGGCCCGCACAGAATGATCGACCAGCCCCTTGCAGGACAACACATTCAATGCTGGCATCACCAGCAAGATCCTCGAGGTGTGCGGCAAGCGACACAAAGAGGCCCGGGGTTAGGGCATTGAGCTTGTCGGGTCTGTTCAGCGTCAAGGTGCTGCAGCCCTCATGATCCTGGCGTAGGACGAGATCATTCTCCGAAGGCATCTCCTTAGTATGACCGCTCTCAAAGATTACGGCTTCGCTCTTTGAGATCACTCGTTGCCTATGGTCTCCATGGAGGGTCGCCATCTCCTTTGCCCGGCGAGTACCGTCGCTTCTATGGAACAGCGCCACCCTCACGGTCACGTCTCGTCGGAGATCTACGAAGATCACGTTCTCGTGATCACCGTCGATCGCCAGGAAAAACGAAATGGCTTTACGCCGAAGATGATTGACGAGTTAGCCCATGCCTTGACGACGCTTGAAGAGACAGCCGAGCTCAGGGTGGGCGTGCTCTGTTTTGCCGGCGACCACACCACGGCGGGTCTCGACATGCCAATGTTTTTTGGGCCCGACGCCGACCCAAATGCCTTGTCGCCAAAAGATCTCGTTGATCCCCTAGGGCTCTTTCGTCGACTTTCAAAGCCATTGATCACTGCGGTGCAGGGCATCACCTTCACGATTGGCATCGAGTTGGCCTTAGCCGGCGACATCATCATCGCCAGCGACGACACCCGGTTTTCTCAATTAGAGCCCCAGCGAGGACTGATGGCAATCGGCGGGGCGACGCTTCGATTTACCTCTCGGGGAGGATGGGGGAATGCGATGTATCACCTGCTCCGAGCCGACGAATTCGATGCTCACGAAGCCTTTCGGGTTGGCATCGCTCAAGAAGTCGTCCCACAAGGCACCCAGGTTCAGCGTTCTCTCGAGATTGCCCTCGAGATTGCCGCCAATGCACCCCTGGCCGTGCAGCTCACCAAGGCCAACGCTCGCCTCGCCCTCGAAGAGGGTGAGGATGCGGCGATCGCCCGTTTCGGTGACGTCCGCAGAGCCTTGAATGCCAGTTCTGACCTTCAAGAAGGGGTCCAGTCCTTCATCGAGCGGCGGCCCGCCCGATTTACTGGCACCTGATCCCACTCGTTTCGGCTCGTGGGATCCTCCATTTGACCAGCTATGTGGAACTCATAGGCACGAGACTCCATGGTCTATTGACCAAAAATCTCTCTAGCGAATCCCCTCAGATCACCTAGTTTTAGGGATTGTGAGGCGTTTTCTCGAAGAGGGGGCGGCAGTAGTGACTGCCCCTGTGCTCGCTCTCGGCACGAGGAGAAACTGATTCGTCGCCAACTCAGTCCGCTGATCCCCATCAAAGCGACTCAATTTCTAGGCACAATGACAGCGTCCTAAGCTCCTATTTGGAAATTACTTACATGTAGTTTACTGGGGGTAAGTTCGGATTTTCGCTCGGGACTACTTCTTGTTCTATTTTCAATTATAGGACTACTTATTTACTATTTATTAGACTCTTTATTTACTTCTTAGTAGACTCAAATTATTGAGATAATTGATATTCTTCCTATTGAGATATACCAAATTTAGTGATCCCCAAGGACCCAGGAAGGCCCAGAGACCGGACCGAGATCTGGCCCACAACGAGCCTCAAATGACGAAATCGAGCGCGGAAGCTCCCTCAAAGGGCCAAATCACCATAAATTTTTATTTAGCCTCTGACCTGGTCTTTTAGAAATAGATTCTCGAAAAAACCATCCTGGCGAGGCTGAAATGGCTGGAGCTGTCACCTCGACCCCCTAACGTTGTTCCTTGTACCTAACAGGACCGAGAGATCGTCTCTCGGGAAAAACGGCTACGTCAGATCTTCTTTTCTAAGGACCTCTGATCCGCCCAGGAGGACACGTTCACAAGAACCAAATGGCACCTCAAAGAAGTGGCATCTATGCCACCCTTTCAGGCCACGGGTTCTCCCGGCCAACCACGCTTGCGAGCGGATGACCTAAATCCCTGGCTGCTTTATTTCAGCAGCCCGCAAGATCACTGGAACAACGGCCGAGTTCCCGCACACCGACCAACTGAACGATTCCAGGAGCCCGTTGTGCTCCAAAGAACCTACGGAAGGGAGGACGCGGAAAATGTACCGTCGTCATCTTGTTTCTATGGCGCTTTGCGTCATCGTCACACTCACCACAGCAACAGTGGCCGCAGCACAAGCTCCGGCCGTCAAAGAGAAACCCCAGACTTTTGCCCCACCCTCAACGGTGTTGGCTGCGTTTGTCACACCAATGATCCAGGTCCCCGACTCCGCTGTCGCGCCTGTCGTTGCGGCAACACAGTCGAGATCGTTTCTGATGCATCGAGCACACGTCGCGGAGTTCATAGCTTTCCAAAGCAAACTCGCTGAGCAAAAGCTTGCTGCTGCTCGGACTGCTGCGAAAGCTGAACTTGCGGCAGCTCACCTTGGCGTACAGAGTTCCATGTTCCAATGCATCAGAACGGCCGAGTCAGGTGACCGCTACTCGATCACCTCTGGGGCCTATGGAATCTTGATTTCCACGTGGCAAGCATTCTCGAATGTCTGGAGCCCCCTCGGGAGCTGGTCTGTTCCAGGTGACGCCCCCGTCGAAGTCCAAGACATGGTCGCCTATCACCTCTACCAAGTTGGTGGTGGGTACGGCGGCTGGCATAACCACTGCACGGGAACCTAGAGCTACTGGCAGCCCCCTCGAGACGCCGTCAGTACGTCGTCTTAGCGGGTGAGGGCCGACGCAGCGGCGTCGTCTAAGAGCCAGAGCGGATCTGGAGTCGACGCAATAGTCTGAGAAGGCAGCACAATGGGGTCGAGGGGACCTTCAAGGACTCTGGCGACGATCTCGGTCTTTGAATCTCCTTCGACCAAGAAGACCACCTTGCGAGCGGCATTGATCACTAATGGCGTCAGCGTGAGTCTCCAGGTTGTGGCGACTTCAACGTATTCAGCCAAGACCCAGCGTTCTGGCTGGGTATACCAAATGAGTCCTGGAAACAGCGAAGCGGTATGCCCGTTGGTCCCCAACCCTAAGAGGACCAAATCAATCGCTTCCTTTGGCGGAGCCCCATTTCCAGGGGTTCCTCCAAAGAGATCCACGAGCACGGCTTCGTAGTCCTTGGCCGCTTCTTCGGGCTCGAGCTCACCTCGCATGCGCTTGACGTTCTCGGCGGGAATGCCAATGTGGTCAGTGAACGCGGTGGCAGCCATGCCGGCATTCGAGGCGGGATCGCTTGGTGGCACACAGCGCTCGTCCCCAAAGAGGATGGAGATCTTCATCCAGTCGAGTGCCTGGACACGAGGATCGTTCGCCATCTTTTCGTAGACCTGCCGTGGGGTATTCCCACCAGCCAGCGCCACGCTAAAGCGACCTCGCTCTTCAAGTGCTTGTGTCGCTGACTCTACAAACAGCGTTACCGCTGCATCGGTCCATGCAGCTACGTCCCCGGCCTTGACGATGTTGGCGTCTATGCCCATCGGCGTCGTGAGTTCCGGTAGCGCTCAATGGCGCTATTGGTCGATGAGTCGTAGGTCAACGCCACCGTCTCGTCGGTGAGTGTTCCAGCAATAGAGGTGGCCATTGCTTTTCCTAGCTCAACACCCCACTGATCGAAGGAGTCGATGCCCCAGACGGCACCTTGCGTGAAGACATCGTGCTCGTAGAGCGCAATAAGCGAGCCAAGCGAGCGAGGAGTGAGCTCGTCGAGGAAGAACAGCGTTGAGGGTCGGTTCCCAGGGAAGGTCCGGAACGGGACCTGCCACTCTTCGACACCCGAGGCGGCAACCTCGTCAGCCAAGCGACCAAAGGCCAGCGCTTGGGACTGAGCGAGCAGGTTGGCGATCAGGAGATCGTGGCTTTCTCGATAGCCGCTCAGGGGCGTGAGGAAGCCAATGAGGTCAAGAGGAATCAACTTCGTCCCTTGATGGAGGAGTTGATAGAAGGAGTGTTGGCCATCGGTTCCTGGCTCTCCCCAGACGATGGGTCCTGTTGAGTACTCAACTGCGACGCCGTCCCGGCTGACTCGCTTTCCATTTGACTCCATCTGTAACTGCTGGAGATACGCCGGAAGCCGTTTTAAGTCATTCGAGTAGGGCATCACGCCGACCGTCTCTGCGCCAAGGAAGTTGCCGTACCAGACTCGCATCAGTCCAAGCAGGAGTGGAAGGTTCTTCTTTGGGTCAGTGTCGCAAAAGTGCTGATCAACGTCGTGAAAGCCTGCGAGCATCTCGGCGAAGCCATCTTTTCCGATCAACATCATGGTGGAGAGACCAATGGCTGAGTCCATCGAGTAGCGACCACCCACCCAGTCCCAGAAGCCGAACATAGCGTTCTCAGAGATACCGAACTCCTTGACGGCTTCATGGTTCGTCGACACTGCGACAAAGTGATTTGCCACGGCGGCTTCTCCCAGGGCTCCCGCAATCCAGTCACGAGCTAGCCCAGCGTTCGTCATCGTCTCAAGTGTCGTAAAGGTCTTGGACGCCACGATGACCACCGTGGTCTCAGGGTCCAGTTTCGACACCACTGCTTCGAGATCCGCCGCATCAACGTTGGCAACAAAGTGGGCATCGATCGGCGCGCTCACTGCCCGTCGAAGGGCGAGTGCCGCCATTTCAGGTCCTAAATACGACCCACCGATTCCAACATTGACCACGTCAGTAATGCGCTTTCCGGTCGCGCCAAGCCATCGACCCTCTCGCACGTCTTCACAGAACGAGCCCATGTGGTCAAGCACTTCGTGGACGTCGGCGACCACGTCATGGCCATCGAGGACCAGCGGCGTGCTTCGTGGCATCCGAAGGGCCACGTGCAGCACACGTCGCTCTTCAGAATTGTTGATCGCGTCGCCCCGGAACATGGCGTCTCGTCGATCCAACACCTTGGTCTGTTCGGCCAACTCCAACAGGTGCGTGATCACCTCATCATCAATGAGGTTTTTGGAGAGATCCATAGAGATCCCTGCACCTTCAAAGGTCATCCGTTCAGCTCGAGCGGGGTCCGCAGCAAAGAGCTCCTGGATTGTTGTGGCCTTCATCCGCTTGGCATCTTTTTCAAGTGCCTTCCAGGCTTTGGTTGAGCGAGGATTGATTACGGCATCGTCTCTCATGGTGTTATTTCGCCTTCTGTTCGATCGAGTCCAAGAGTTCTTTCCACGCTGAGACGAATGACGTTTTCCCCTCATCTTGGAGCCGGGCGGCGAGCGCATCGAGGTCAACACCAGCATCAGTGATCGCTGCAAACACCTCTGCGCTGTCCCCGCCGTCTGCGGCGAGCACGCCGGTGACGACACCGTGATCGTGGAATGCGCGAAGCGTCCCGTCAGGCATGGTGTTAATCGTCTCAGGAGCAGCCAAGCCTTGGATGTAGAGCGTGTCAGACGCGTCTGGGTCCTTGGTCCCCGTGCTTGCAAAGAGCAGCCGTTGGATTGGCGCACCTGCAGCCACCAATTTCTGAACTCGCTCTGAGGCAATGAACGTGCGATATGCCGCATAGGCATCGGCACCAATGGCGATACCTAATTTGTCTTTGAGATCTCCAGGAACCTCTTTGGCGACGGCGACGTCCCAGCGACTAATGAACAGTGAGGCTACCGAACACACATTGAGGTCTTGGCCCGCAGCCAACCTGCGCTCAAGGCCCTTGGTGTAGGCATCAGCCGCAGCGAGGTAGTGCTCAGTTGAGAACAGCAGCGTCACATTGACAGGCACACCCGCTGCGATTGTCTCTTCAATTGCAACAAGACCAGCGGGTGTTCCAGGAATCTTGATGAAGAGGTTCTTTTTCCCAGCTTGTGCGTGAAGTTTCTTCGCCGCAGCAATCGTATTCGGCGCATCATCGGCCAACTCTGGTGAAACTTCGAGCGACACCCACCCATCAAGACCATTGGTGGAGTCGTGCACCGGACGGAAAATATCTGCGGCTCGTCGCAGGTCATCGATGGCGAGTTCAAAGAAGCATTCCTCGGCGACGACGCCTTCTTTGGCGAGTGATTTAATCTGTGCGTCATAGGACGTTGAATCAGTAATGGCCTTGTCGAAAATCGACGGGTTCGACGTCAAGCCGGTCACGCTGAACTCGTCAGCGAACTGCTGAATGACTCCAGTGTCAAGAAGCTCTCGGGTGATGTTGTCGACCCAGAGGCTTTGACCTGCGGCGGCTAGATCTGCGGTATCGCTCATGTTGCTCCTTTAGCTGAGGCCCACAAGGGCGCCGTTAACTCTTCTTTGCTTTCTTTGGATTAATCCAAGGACCATCGTTACCAATGAGCCCCATTGACTCATCAGGACCCCAGGTGCCTTGCTCGTAGAGATAGACCGGCACCACATCGTCGAGGATGGGGTCGACGACGTTCCACTGTGCGGTGACGAGGTCTTCGCGACTAAAGAGTTCATCGTTTCCTCGTAGCGCGTCTCCCAAGAGTCGCTCATAGGGGGGCATTTGCTTGCCCGCAGGCTCCGAGACCAGCAGTTCGATGTCTTCACCAATCATTCGATCACCCGGGACCTTGACGCGCACGCCAAGGCCAATGGAGACGTCGGGACTGATCCGCATCCTCATGTGCGACGACGTCACAGGAACGGTTTCGTTGAAGATCTCCAGAGGTGGCCGCTTGAAGCGGATATTGACCTCGGTGCAGGTCACCGGGAGGTGCTTGCCGGAACGGATGTAAATAGGTACGCCTTCCCATCGCCAGTTATCGATGAAGATACGTGCGGCAAAGAAAGTCTCGGTGCATGAACCTGCGTGCACACCTTCTTCTTGCAAGTAGCCCTCGTACTGCCCACGAATCAGATCATGAGGCGACATCGGTCGAACTGCCTTGAGCAACATGGCCCGCGAGTCTCGAACCGAGTTCGCGTCAGATCCTGAGGGGGGGTCCATGCAGATATTTGACGTCACGGCCAAGAGGTGGTTTTGGAAAACGTCTCGAATTGTTCCCACCGAGTCGTAAAAGGAAGCCCGATCCGCCACACCGAAGGTCTCGGCCATGGTGATCTGAATCGATGCGACGTGGTTGCGGTTCCAAATGGGTTCAAAGATCGGGTTGGCGAACCTCGTGTACATGATGTTCTCAACGGGGTCTTTGCCCAAGTAGTGGTCGATCCGATAAATATTCTCTTCGTCAAAGTAGCGATGCAGCAATTTATTCAAATCATTTGCTGACGCAAGATCGCGACCGAAGGGCTTCTCAACAACAATTCGTGAACCCTTGACGCAGTGTGATTTGGCTAGTCCTTCTGCCACCACGCCAAAGAGAGATGGTGGAATTGCCAAGTAGTGAACAAGCGTCTCGGCATTCCCGAGTACTTTGCGGAGCTCATCAAAGGTGGTCTGATCTTGATACTCCCCATCCACGTAACGAAGAAGATCGGAGAGTTTGGCGAAGGCCTTTTCATCAACCCCACCGTGTTCTTCGATGCTGGCTCGAGCACGGGCTCGCAGATCATCGACTGTCCACTTTTCACCGGAGTAGGCAACTCCAACAATCGGAATATTCAGATCTCCATTCGCCACCAACAACTGGAGGGAAGGAAAGATCTGCTTATAGGCCAAGTCGCCACTGGCACCAAAGAACACGAATGCATCAGCGACCTCAGCCACCGGACTTGTTCCCGCCTGGCTTCTCTAAGTGGCCACCAAAGCCAAATCGCATCGCGGAGAGCACCTTGTCGCTAAAGACGGCTTTGCCTTGTGAGTCAAAGCGACTCATCAGCGCAGTGGCTAACACTGGCGTTGGCACACCAACGTCAATCGCTGCTTGGACCGTCCAGCGACCTTCACCCGAATCTGAAACTCGCCCCGCAAAGTCCGAAAGATCGGGACTCGTCACAAATGCTTGGGCCGTTAAGTCAAGAAGCCATGAGCCAATGACACTGCCTCGGCGCCACAACTCAGTGACTTCTTCGAGGTTCAAGGTGTAGCCATAGTTTTCTGGATCGAGCAGCGGTGCCGTCTCGGCATCGGTCTCTTGCTTCTTCGTTCCAATGTCGGCTTGTTCTAAGACACCAAGACCTTCAGCGTACGAGGCCATAATTCCGTATTCGATTCCGTTGTGGACCATCTTGACGAAGTGTCCTGCGCCGGAAGGTCCACAGTGTAAGTAGCCCTGTTCAGCAGTCGAAGGAGTACCAGCTCGACCAGGTGTTCGAGGTGCCGAGTCAACGCCAGGTGCGAGATCGGCAAGAACCGGCTCGATACGAGCAACCGCTTTGTCGTCGCCTCCAACCATCAAGCAGTAGCCACGCTCTTCGCCCCAGACACCACCACTTGTTCCACAGTCCACGTAGTGAATACCCGACGTCGCAACTTTTTTCGCTCGACGCATGTCTTCTCGGTAGTTTGAGTTTCCACCATCAATCACAATGTCGTCTTTGTCGAGGAGTGGCACGAGCTCATCGAGAACCGAATCAACGACTCCCGCAGGAACCATCAGCCAGATTGCTCTGGGTGCATCCATCATCGCCACCATCTCTGCCAGCTTGGCCGACCCCTTGGCGCCAGCCTTCTTCAGGGTTTCGATTGCCGATGCATCGTGGTCGTTGACGAACAACTCATGCCCACGGCCCATCAGCCTTGTCGACATGTTGGCTCCCATTCGGCCCAGGCCGATCATTCCTAACTGCATTGTGATTCTCCTTCAGACGGCTCCACTGGCACTCTATTCTCTTTTGCCACTCGTCGTTCCCCGCGTGACGAAGCGGTGACGATCTAGTTGGCGGGCGGGCGGGTCGCCACGTCGAGTTGCGCTAACGCAGCGTCAAGCTCGGCACTGCGACGCCTTCGAGAGAGGTCTGCCTCGGCGAGGGCTTCGGCGGTCGGGGCGGTGGGGTTCGTGCGCAACAGGTGCTCGGCTTCGAGCGAGAAGACCACTCCTCGAAGGCCTTCGGCCACCGATGAGGCGGCCTGGCGACGCGCTTCGTCAGGGGCTTGTGCAGCGGCTCGATCCAACGTTCGTGCCGCATCTTCTGCCTGGGCGCGGACTTCGGGGAGTTGCGAGTCGCCACCTTGGGGTTGGACCATGAGAAGACCTCGGGCCAGGGTCGCCGTTTCAAGACCTGCTCGGGCCTTCGGGATCCAGGCGCCATCGGCTTCTTTTCGCCGAGTCGACGCCACGTACATTGCAATTCCTCCCGCAATGAGGGCCAGGACGACCACACCAATCACGATCCAAATCCACATCGAGGAGTTCGACGATGAGGTCGTCGCCTTCGTGGTGGTGGTCTTTGCCACCGTGGTTGTCGTCTTTGCGGTTGTCGTCGTCACTGCGGTTGTTGTTGGTGCCCCGGTTGGCGTGATGGGAGCTGAGGGGGACGATGCGACAGATTGCCCCGTCTGCGTCAGCGAAATGACCTGGAAGGTATAGGGCGTTCCCGCGGTGAGGCCAACGATGTTGCAGGTCGTCGGGGCCGACCCTGTTGCGCCGGTGACCGTGCACGAAACTCCTCCGGGGGTTGATGACGCCGTGTACCCAGTGATCACTGTGGCTGTTCCATCGGTGGGTGCGCTCCACGACACTGAGGCTTTTTCGAGTCCAGCTGACGCGGTCACGTTGATCGGCGGTCCTGGCGTCACTTCGGCACCAGCCATGGCCACGGGTGCGACCAGCGTGGCGAGACTTCCGACCAGGACGGCGGCCCCGATTCGTACTTTGAGTCCGTTTCGACTACCCATGCTGGCTCTCTTTCGATCGTGTGAAGGCGTGCAATAACTCAGCAGAAGTGTATCGGAGCCTGGGTCACACCACCCAAAGAGCATTAGCCCTCTGGGGCTGGCGCCACCGTGATTCTCCCTGAGGCGATGGCTGCCTGATAGGAGGCATAGTCAGCGCTGTTTTGTTCTCGATAGGCCATGGCCCACGTTGCAATTGCCCGATCAAACGAGTCGTTATTTCCCAAATACGACGCGATCGCCGCTCGATCTCCACTTCGGGCATGGGCTCGAGCAAGCGTCCACGCACAGATGTTCATATAGGTCGACGCCCGCTTAATGTCATCAATCATCTCCAAGTTCACCGATGCTTTCCCATCGTGGAACTGACGGAAATAAAAGTCGTGGTACTCAGTGTCACTAAAATTCGCCCGAATGTGCCCGAGAAAAATATCGGGGGTGGTCTGCATCAGGCGTTGGCCTTCGACAACTCGCTGGCTGGCAGTCTCATAGTGCGAAGGGCCCAAGTGCGCCTCTAAGACTGACGGCATCGCCTCTTTTACTTGAAGAATAAGGGGATCGTCGATGTCTCGACCCATCAAAAGCATCACAAAACATCTGGTCCCCACCGAGCCAACGCCGACGACTTTTCTCGCGATATCTACCATCTGAAAGTTATTGAGGAGATGCGCCCGATCATCGGGAAGGGACTTTCCGTAGTTCGCCAAGGCTTGGGCCAAGACCAGCGGTAAGGCCTCGGGGACGCCCATTGAATCGAGGAGTTCTGCGACCGGGACGAGAAGCGGGGGGTCGCTTCGAAATCGGAACGAGCCGTCGACAACTTCAGTGAGTTTTTTAAATGCTTTTTTTGAGTCACTCTTCCTGGCCCGGGAAATAATGTCGTCAATCGGCAAACGCTTCTCATCTCGAAAGGTCTCTCGCAGGACTTGAAGTGACCCCTCGATGTCGAAGTGTGCGTACCACCCCTCCAGGGTTCCTTTTCGAGCAAGTTCTTGCATGCCGAGTCGATATGATCGCACCGCATTGACCATGCTCTTTTCAATCTGTTTGTCAGAAAAATTCAAATGACTCAGTGCCACAACTCCTGAGGCGACCATCCGTTTGACGTCCCACTCAAAGGGCCCTGGCAGTGTTTCGTCAAAGTCGTTGACGTCAAAGACCAAGCGTCGCTCCGGTGAGTTAAAAATTCCAAAGTTTGAAATATGGGCGTCGCCACAGAGTTGAGCATCGATACCCGTGGAGGGGGCCATTGCTAAGTCGTAGGCCATAATCGCCGCGGCACCTCGAAGAAAGGCGAACTCGCTCTCCGCCATGCGCTGTGCGCGCAGTGGGACAAGGCTTTGCACCCGGGCAAACTCTTGAGCCTCTAAAAGTTTCAACGGGTCGAACCCGTTTGGCCGAGTTCCAAGATGCTGCAAGGTGTCTCGCGGAAGGGCTTTACGACGATACTTTCCGTGAGAGTCACCAGTGAGGGTGACTGCCGTCAATGGCTCTACTTCGCTCATAAGACCTCCGGCTTTCTTGGCCCAAGCATACGTTCTTTGGGCGCCAGCGACTCAGGGGCTGCTTGGCCGCGAAGTCGAGGACCGATTCGTCCCACGATCACGATGATCTCAATGGCATTGAAAATCGCGATCTGCAGAGGGAACGCCACCACCGCTGACGTCCAGACCTTCACCGTCGCCAAGGTCAAGAGCGCGCACACCAACGATGAGAGATACGCATTCGCACTCTCCGAGCTCGGGGTCGAATATGACTTGACGAGTGTCGGCAAGCACGCCAATCCGTCTGCGATCATGAACGAAACCAGAGCGACCGTGTTGTTCGACGAGACGACCCACACCCCAAGGCCCGCCACTGACGCCATGCCACAAGCAATATCAAATGGTCCAATCTTCCAAACGCTTCTCTTGTTCATAAATGATGCCGTGAGCACAATCAGTGGCCCAAACCCCATCATGAACGTCATCAAAGACTGGAGCCCCACCCCTTGTCGAAGTTCGGCGACGAACGCCAGGAGTGGAGCGACACTCCAAAGGACCCAGGTCACTCGATTGGGTTGCGTGGTTCCACGCAGCGTGTCTCGGGCGTAGGCCAACTCTCCAATGAGGGCAATCACCACGCCAAGGAAGACAAAGTGGACGTCGATCACTGACAAATCCTCCCACACGCCCTCCAACGCAAGGCACGCCCCGGATTCAAATCTCCCTGATGACGTGGGAGAATAGAAGAAGTCTATGGAAGAGAGTCCACCAGCCCCTTCTCCCGCTCCGGGTCATCGTCGTCGAGGAGCGCATCGCCGCGCTCGACGAAAACGACCAGTCCTTCTTGTCAGTCTTCTTGTTGTCGTTCTCTTGGTAGCGGGAGCCGGTGTCTGGTTCACTCGCAATCACACGTCACGCTCACAGGCCTCTCCTTCAACAAGCTCCACAAGTTCAACGACGACAACCTCGACCACGGCTCCTCCTGGACCTGGTTTCACTGCCGGCAAGATCACTGCCGTTGGAGACTCCGTCATGATCGACTACCAGGGGCCGCTCGAGACTGATCTTCCTGGCGTCAGTGTCGACGGATCAGTGAGTCGCCAGTGGGCCCAGGGGACCGCGCTTTTGAGCCAACTCAAAGCATCAAACCAACTGGGGGCCACCGTCATTGTCGGACTCGGCACGAATGGTGAGATCTCCCCCGCAGCCTTTGACGCCATGATGAGTGTGCTCTCGGGTGCCTCCAAAGTGATCTTCGTCAACACCCATGTCGATCGCCCCTGGCAAGACCCCAACAATGCCGTGCTCGCCCAAGGTGTCGCCAAGTACCCGAATGCCGTCCTTGTCGATTGGAATGCCCTCGCCACCGAGAACCCGTCATGGTTTGGCTCTGATGGCACGCACTTGGCAATTGGGGGAACCGGGGCCCAAGCGTTGGCGTCTCTGATCGCGTCAAAAGCCTCGTGACGCTCCACCCCACGCTGACTTACTAGGGTGCTCTGCCGTGGACGTTAAAGATTTTCTCGGGATCAAACAGGTCGACGACAATCGTCATTTCACACTCGACGTGGGCTCGCATCTCATTACGCCTGGAGAGTTTCTCTTTGGCGGATGCGGCCTTGGCGCAGCCATTGTTGCCCTCGAAGAAGCGTCAGGGCGCCCAACAATTTGGGCCAACGCGCAGTATCTCAGCTACGCACCACTGAACTCCACCATGGAGATCGAAGTTGTTCTCGAAGTTGAAGGGGGCCACGTCACCCAGGCTCGTGCTGTTGGACACGTGGAAGGTCGAGAGATCCTGACGGTGAACTCGTCACTTGGGACCAATACGCTCGAGGTTGGTGGCGTGTGGGTTGAGCCACCTGTCGTGAAAGAACCCGACGACTGTCCTCCTCGTCGACTTCCTCACCTTGTCGAGAATTCAATCTTTCAACACGTGGACGTTCGAATGGCCAAGGGTCGCTCCTACGAAGAGATTGATGGCACGCCTGGATCATCGGACTCCGCGCTCTGGGCACGACTACCCGGTCACGTTGATCCTTCCGCTGCAACGCTGGCGATCTTTGGCGACTTTCTCACCGGGGCCGTGGCGAACTCTGTCGGGAGGATCACGATGGGGCGAAGCCTCGACAACACCATTCGGATGGTCCAAGTCGAACCAACCGAGTGGGTGCTCTGTGACATGCGACTCCATGCGCTCGTTAACGGCTACGCCCAGGGCGTCGTCTTTCTCTGGTCGGAAAACGGCACCTTGTTGGCGACGGCATCTCAGTCAATGGCAATCAAACTCTGGGATCTCTAAGCCGGGAATTCCCTTTATGGGAGAGGGCCGTGGTGGTTAGGGTAGCGTTGAACCCTCACGGGGCTATAGCTCAGTCGGTTAGAGCGCAGCACTGATAATGCTGAGGTCGTAAGTTCGATTCTTACTAGCCCCACTCCGCACTTCCCTCGCTCCCCGCAAGGGAAACTCCCGAAGCGTGTCGTCCACGCTGAGCCGACTGAACCCTCAAAAAGAGGTGGCAGACTGAGGAGCCATGAAACCCGTTACCGACCCCACTGCCAAGGCTGCTGTTTACGCCAACGATCGCGCTCACGTCTTTCACTCGTGGTCTGCCCAAGGCGCGCTCAATCCCATGGTGATTGCCGGCGCGCAAGGGAGTTACGTCTACGACTATGACGGGAATGAGTACCTCGATCTCTCGAGTCAGCTCGTCAATACGAACATTGGACATCAACACCCGAAAGTCGTCGCCGCCATTCAGGCACAAGCGGATCGACTTTGTACGATTGCGCCGCAACACGCCAACGACGTCCGTGGCGAAGCCGCACGATTAATCACAGAGCGTGCTCCTGACGCGTTCACACATGTGTTCTTTACCAACGGTGGAACAGAAGCAGTGGAGCACGCTGTTCGGATGGCACGGCTCCACACCGGCCGGCCAAAAGTACTTGCTCGCTATCGCAGCTACCACGGTGGCACGACGCTCTCGGTGAACTTGACCGGTGATCCTCGACGCTGGCCCAATGACACCGGGAGCGCTGGCGTTGTTCATTTCTTTGGACCCTTTCTCTATCGCTCAGAGTTCCACGCTGAGAACGAGGCCCAGGAGTGTGAACGGGCCCTTGCCCACTTAGAGCAGACCATTCGCTTCGAAGGCCCATCCACCATCGCAGCCGTCCTTTTAGAATCGATTCCAGGAACCGCCGGCATCATGATCCCGCCACCGGGGTACCTGGCAGGTGTACGCGAGATCTGTGATCGCTACGGCATTGTCTACATCGCTGACGAAGTCATGGCGGGATTTGGAAGGGCTGGCGAATGGTTTGCCTTTGACGCACACGACACCACGCCCGATCTCATTACTTTCGCCAAGGGCGTGAACTCTGGTTACGTGCCCCTCGGCGGTGTGGTGATTTCGGCGCCCATCGTTGAAACCTTCTCGACCCAGGTCTATCCGGGTGGCCTGACGTATTCGGGACACCCTCTCGCATGTGCGGCCGCCGTGGCCACCATTGAGGCGATGGAGAGCGAGGGCATCATCGCCAACGCCAAGTCCATCGGCGATGACGTCCTGCGACCCGGACTGAGCGCCCTGGCGGAGAAGCACCCTGTGATTGGTGAGGTCAGAGGGACCGGTGTGTTCTTTGCCCTCGACCTCGTCAAGGACCGAGCCACCAAAGAAGAATTAGCACCCTACGGCGGAACGTCAGAAGCCATGGGCGCCCTTGGTGCGGCCATGAAGGCTGAAGGGCTGTTCCCGTTCATGAACTATCACCGACTCCACATCGTGCCGCCGTGCACGATCAGTGCCGAAGAGGCCAGTGACGCACTCGTGCGGCTTGATCGCGCCTTCGACGCCATCGACTCGTACTACGAGGGCCAGTGAGCAGCCCGGAAGAGGAGCTCGATGCCCGCATTGAAGCCGCCTCGGCACTTCGAGCTCTCGGCCACGGGATGATTGGCCATGACGTCAGCATTGAAACGCTCACCGAGATCTCAGTCCAAGTAGAAAAACTCAATGCCTTGGTGGAACACTCGCCAACGCGTACGCACCCCTTTCGCCAAGTCTCCAGCTTCGCGATGCCCCAGCCAAGTAGTGAAGGCGAAGCGGCGACTCACCTCTTTGCTGACTCGATCGTCTCTGGCAGTGCAAACCCAATGGGCGTCAACGCCACACTCTGGCAAGAAAATGGCGAAGCCGTCATGAAAGCGACCTTAGGTCCAGCCCACGAGGGCGCACCGGGTCGAGCCCATGGGGGCGTCATGGCTGCCTTGATCGATGAGACCATGGGCCTCGTCCTCGGGATTGTCCAGACCCCCGCGTTTACTGGGCGACTCACGATTACCTACCGAGCTCCCACACCTCTTGGCGTTGTGCTCACGGGGCGTGCTCGAATCACTGAGCGAAAAGGTCGCAAGATCACCATGACGGCTGAAGTGACGGCCGGCGACGTCTTGATCGCGGAAGGTGATGCGTTATTTATCTCAGTTGACCCCGCCACGTTTACCTCTGGTGCTGGCAAGGAATAAAACTCGCCACATTGTTGTTGAATAAAGTGCACGAGTCGTTGAAGGGAGAAGAGAATGCCAGCAGTACGAGTTGAAGACACCCTGGTCCTCCCACGAATTGAAACCCCAGATCCAACACTGCTTGTTCCACGCCCCGTTCTCGGTCGAAGCAGCGCACCCCAAGGGATGGAGGGCGAAGGATTCCCGGTGCGTCGCGCATTCGCCGGTATCGCCACCGAGTACTTAGATCCCTTTATCCACATGGATCAGATGGGTGAGGTTCACTACGGCCCAGGAGAGCCGAAGGGAACATCCTGGCATCCGCATCGAGGTTTCGAGACAGTGACCTACATGATTGACGGAACCTTTCAGCATCAAGACTCCATTGGTGGAGGGGGCGTCATCAAAGACGGCGCGACGCAGTGGATGACCGCAGGAAGTGGCATCTTGCATATCGAACGTCCTCCCGAAGCACTCGTGATCTCAGGGGGCCTCTTTCACGGCTTTCAACTCTGGGTCAACCTCCCTTCGACAAAGAAGATGATCTCGCCTCGGTATCAAGACATCGAAGCCTCACAGGTCACCTTGCTCACCAGTCCAGACGGTGGCACGCTCTTTCGGCTGATCGCAGGATCACTTGACGGCCACGACGGACCGGGAATCACCCAGACCCCCATCACCATGGTCCACGCCACACTGAGTCCCGGTGCGAGCGCCACCATCCCCTGGAACCCGACCTACAACGCCCTGGTCTATGGCATCAGCGGCGATGGCGCTGTTGGCGTCGACGATGTTGAACTGACTACGGGCCACTTAGCTGTCCTTGGTGAGGGAGACACCATTACCTTGCGAGCCAATGAGCGCCAGGACGAACGCCATGAGGCCTTTGATGTTCTCCTCCTCGGCGGCGAGCCCATCGGTGAGCCCGTTGCCGCCTATGGTCCTTTTGTGATGAATACACGAGACGAACTTCGACAAGCATTCGAAGACTTCCAGGCTGGCAAGCTTGGCACGATCCCTACGGACCACATCTAACATGGCGGCCCCTTGGAATCTTCAGGATGCCCCTGACCTCCACGGCAAAGTTGCCGTCGTGACGGGAGCGAATGCCGGACTCGGTTTTGAAACAGCACGAGCGCTGCGGCGAAAAGGTGCACTCGTCGTCATGGCATGTCGCAATGAAGCAAAGGCACGCTCGGCCATCGCTGAATTAGAGGCGAGCTCACTCGGTCCCACACCAGAGTTTGTCCACCTTGATCTCAGCGACACTGAAAGTGCGCGCAACGCGGCCTCTGCGATTTCTGAGTCACATCCAACGATTGATTTCCTCATCAACAACGCCGGCATTATGGGGCTTCGCGGACCTGATGGTCCGGAGCGACAGATGCAGACAAATCTCTTGGGACACGTGGCCTTCACTGTTGGCCTTCTCCCTGCATTAGAAGCAGCAGGGGGGCGCATTGTGATGCTCGCATCAAACATGCATCGTCGAGGGAAACTTCAGGCCTCTGACCCGCTTTCCATTAATGGACAGAAGCCAATGACCGCCTATGGCTCCACGAAATTGGCTGATTTGTTATTTGCCTTTGAAGCTGACCGTCGTCTTCGAGCATCTCGATCACGCGTCTCGATTCGAGCCGCGCACCCGGGGTGGTCACGCTCAGAGTTAGCTGGAAAGGGACCAGCAGAGGGAGGAAGCAAGTTCTCCCAGCGGATGGGAACATTCGCCGGGAAACACTTCGGTCAAAAGACCGAACGCGGTGCGCTCCCTACCCTGCGTGCTGCACTTGATCCTTCGATTCCACCTGGCGCATACGTTGGACCCGAGGGCGTCTTTGAACTCTTTGGCGAGCCCACGACAGTGGGAGCCTCGAAAGCAGCAACAGACCCGGTGCTTGCTCGAGCACTTTTCGATGCGTCACTGAACGCAGTCGATGCAACCTGGCCATCTGACTAACGTCCCTTCTCGTTGCGGTTCTTTACTGAGTGTGAACGATCAAAAGTGGAACTTTCCCCGTCGAATGAGAATTCCCGACCCCGAATAAAAATAGGGGACTTTGATGAGTAGGGTTTAATCAGGAAAGGGGTATTCAATTTGAGCGTTAATCATGTAAACGAAGGCTTCACTCGATACAAGAAAATTTTTGCGAGTCTGGTCGGATTGACGCTAACGGCAAGTATGGTGACTGGCTGTATTCCCGACAGGTCAACACTTCCAGTTGGACCGAATGTCTTAGCGAGCGGAGGCACGCTCTCGGCGGGCGAACAGCTCGTTTCTCCAAATGGGCAGTCAGTACTCAGACTCCAAAGTGATCAAAACCTTGTGGAGTATGACGCCACAACCTCACCCTGGACGCCAATTTGGTCCACCAATACTGTGAACTCTGGAGCTACCCATCTTGAGATGCAAGGTGACGCAAACTTGGTTCTTTATCGCGGATCAGGAGTCACTCAACCAGTATGGGCGAGCGGAAGTTCAGGGTTCAATTCCTCACTGGTGCTCCAAGATGATACAAATCTTGTCGTCTACCAATCAAATGGTCCACTTTGGAGCCGAATCACTGGACTCTTACCTCGGCCGGTTGTCACTGTGCCGAGTGCACCGTTAAATCCGAGTGCTTCGATTGGAGCAACAAGCCAATCAACGCTGTCATGGCAAACCCCTGCCACTGATGGTGGTGCGCCAATTACTGGGTATTCAGTGACGTCATCTCCAAGTGTGGCGCCACCTGCGAGCTGTACCAACACAGTGGCGCTCACGTGTATCTTCACGGGTTTAGCGCCAAACACGGCCTATTCGTTTAGCGTCAGTGCTAGTAATTCAAAAGGGGCTGGTCCCGCCGCGACAGCCAATGGCGGAACGGGCACCTTCAGCGTAAGCATTGCTGGTGGTTCTCCAGAAGCGACACCTAGCCCTGGAACACCAAGTGCTCCTGGACTCTTTCCTGCATTCAGTCGAACGGTCACTGACTATGTCAGCCGATGCAGTGGGTCGTCTCCAATTCCAGTAGCGGTCTATGCGGCTCCAGGAGTGACCGTGACGGTGAATGGACGTGGTGTCACTGGAGCCTCAACGGTCGTCAACGTGATACGAAATGCCAGCCAGGAATTTCCTGTGACAGTGCGTGATAGCTCAGGAACAACGTCACACTTCATTCGCTGTCTCCCTAGTGATTTCCCCACGTGGACGGTCACTGGTTCAGGTGTGACCCAATCAGATTTCTACATCACGGCTCCACTTATTACCCACTCATATCCTACGATCTTCGATAACCACGGAGTCCCTGTGTGGTGGACCGTGCCAACGATAAATAATCCTGGCTACGCAACACTTCTTCCCAACAATCATGTTCTTTATGGGGATCCTCAAAACGTGACTGGGCGGGAGGTCACCTTAGATGGAGCAACCGTAAGGAATTTTGCAGGGGCGTTGGGAGGAATTTCAATTCCTAGCAGCGAGCCATTCACCAACAGCGATATGCATGAGGTCAAGGTGTTGCCAGCGGGGGCAGGGCCATCTGGGGCGTGGGGCGGTTACTACCTGACCGTAACCTTCGAACCAAAATCCGGTGTTGATCTCTCTGGACTCTGCATTGCAAGCCAGTGTGGTCCAGCAAGTGCCTCCATTTGGGATGCAGTCATCAAAGTCACGAACCCTGCGGGTAGTGGGACTGTGGTGTGGTCGTGGAGGACATCAGACCATATTCCAGTCACCGAAATGGATCCGCAGTGGATCTGCGCGTTTGTCCTTGCCGATGGAACATCAGCACCGGGATGCCCAGTAACAAACAATCACGTTTATGGCTACGACGTCTATCACTGGAACTCAATTGAATACACGCCAAACGGATTCATTCTTTCCTATCGGCATCTCGATGCAATCTATAACGTTGACTGGACGACGCCAAGCAACGATCCAACGAGCAATAGCATTGTGTGGAAGCTGGGCGGGCGTGCTCGGTCGGAAAGTCTGTCTATTCTGAATGATCCGTACTTCCCGTCCTCTGACACAATGAACCCACCTACTCATGGATTTGGTGGGCAGCATGATGCTCGATTAAATAGCGATGGAACTATTTCGCTCCATGACAACGGGAGTGGAACCCGAGCCCGCCCTCCCAGAGTGGTTCGTTATCAATTGGATCTGAGCGCACACACGGCCACTCTTGTTGAGTCACGAACCGACGCAGCTATTCCTGCATCATTTTGTTGCGGAAGTACTCGCCTTCTGCCGGGTGGCAACTGGGTAACGGCATGGGGAGGAACTTCAACATTCACTGAAACCACTCCTGCAAATGTTGATGTACTCCGAGTTACCTTTTCGAGCGATGTCTTGCTCTATCGTGCTGAACCCATCTTCGGTGGGCGTCTCACGCGCGAGGAACTTCGAGTTGGAATGAATACTCAGTTCGGAAGTGGCTAACGCAACGTTCTTGGTTATTCAGGGAGAAAAACGTACCTATTGAGTAAGTACTTCACATTTCCTACGCAGCGTGCAGTGCTTCTCGCTCGTCTAAGAAGCCCCACCATGCAGATGATGACGCCCGCGCACCCTTGATGAACTGCTCGGTGTCGCAGCTTGCTGAGGCAGAGAGTGTCCACGCTGCGTGGTCTTGTTCAACCTCGGCGTGGAGGTTCCAGAACGAAAGACCCTCGCCAGTCACGCCGTAGTGTGCAGCTAAGCCTTCACCCTTGGTGGCGGCAACTTCAGCGGCTTGCACTTCGTACCCAGCGAGCACGCCAAGAGCGAACGAACTGTCCTTGTTCGCAATGGCTTCTTTGTAGGTGTTCACGAGTGTGGCCATCGCGGGGCTGAGCGCTTCGTCAGGAGCATCAACGGCTCTCGCAAAGCGATCAAAGAGTGCGAGGTGCGTCTCTGGTCCGTCAACTTCATCGGCCAGGTTCGCGTCAACCAGTGCTTGCGCGTCACGGTCGACAACAAGTGCGCTCAGCGCAGTCAAGAACTCTGGCAACTGCGCTTCAAAGTAGCGATACTGCGCCGCGTAGGACGAGAGCTCGCCCTCTTCTAATTTTCCTTCTTCCCAGCGCCGATAAAACGGGTGGTCGAGGAGTCGGTTGGTTTCGATGAGTGTGGTGGTGTCCATGCCTAAGAAACTACCTGCCAGCGCCGTGAGATGCCAGCAATCTTTTCTAGGCCTCGGGACGATGGAGCAGAAACGTGGCCGTCGCCCGGCTGACGAGTTCACCCTCTTCGTTTCGAATCACCCCTTCACCAAAGGCCACCTGGCGAGTCATCCGAACGACGTCGCCGCGCATGGTGTAACGCTCGCCCTTCATTGCGGGTCGCATGGTCTCGGTCTTGAGCTCGAGTGTGGCTTTT
This sequence comes from Actinomycetota bacterium, assembly GCA_009699875.1. Taxonomy (GTDB): domain Bacteria; phylum Actinomycetota; class Acidimicrobiia; order Acidimicrobiales; family RAAP-2; genus CAIUMH01. The sequence goes on along the minus strand of WLNI01000001.1, from coordinate 943,821 downwards.
GTTCGGGCTTTTCCAGGCATTGCGGCGTTGATGGCGAAGTTCACGGCAGCATCTAACAAGAGTGAGTGGACGCCCGCTTGGACAATTCCGTGGGGATTACACGCCAGATCGGTAGGGGTAAATCCCCCGTCTACCCAACCGAGGTCTTCTCCGTCGACGCCGTAGGTCTCGAACGACCCGCCTATGTTGGCGATGATGGCCATACCGCCATCGCCCAGCCATCGGTCCATGTTCTTGAATTCACCTGCCATAGGGCAAAACCATAGCCGTCAACGATTCTTGGGGGCCGACCCACACTCCTCGCGCTAGCGTGAATGAGACAAGACCGGGAGGCGCTGGGCCCTCGGAACGAAGGGAGACTCCCCATGACTACTGCCGTCATTATCGACGCTGTTCGCACCCCTGGGGGCAAGCGAAACGGAAAACTCAAGAACTGGCATGCCGTTGATTTAGCCTCAGAGACCCTCAAGGCTCTCCAAGAGCGAAATAACCTCGACCCTGAACTCATCGATGACGTCATCATGGGCTGTGTCATGCAGGTTGGCGAGCAGTCACTCAACGTTGGGCGAAATGCCGTGTTGGCCGCCGGGTGGCCTGAGTCGGTCCCTTCCACCACCATCGATCGCCAATGTGGCTCTTCACAACAGGCACTTCACTTTGCCGCCCAAGGCGTGATGGCCGGCGCCTACGACGTCGTCGTTGCCTCTGGCGTAGAAGGAATGTCGAGAACTCCAATGGGCTCCTCAGTCGTCAAAGACCTTGGCTATCCCTTCGGTCCTCGAGTCATGGCTCGCTACGCGCCAACTGGCGGTCTGGTCGGACAGGGAATCGGCGCCGAGATGATTGCCGATCAGTGGGGAATCTCTCGAGAAGACCTCGATGCCTTTAGTGCTGAATCCCACCGCCGAGCCGCTCAAGCAACGGCTGAAGGACGTTTTGAAAACGAGATTGTGTCCCTCGCCATCCGAGATGACGATGGCAACGACACCAGCGAGATAATGAACAGCGACGAGGGAATTCGTGGCGACTCTTCCGTGGAGTCCCTTGGCAAACTCAAGCCTGCCTTCAAAGAAGACGGCAAAGTAACTGCGGGAAACTCCTCGCAGATCACTGACGGCTCTTCAGCGGTCCTGATCATGAGCGAAGAAAAAGCCAAGCAACTTGGCCTCACCCCACGTGCTCGCTTTCACTCCTTCGCCCTCGCTGGCGTTGACCCGGTAACGATGTTGACCGGTCCAATTCCCGCCACCGCCAAAATCTTGGCCAAGGCAGGGATGACCATGGACGACATCGACGTCACGGAAATCAATGAAGCATTTGCGTCAGTGGTCTTGGCATGGGAAAAAGAACATCACCCCGACATGTCCAAGGTCAACGTCAATGGTGGCGCCATTGCCCTTGGACACCCATTGGGCGCGAGTGGCGCAAAGCTCACCGCGACACTGCTCAATGAACTTGAGCGCACCCAGGGTCGCTACGGTCTGCTCACCATGTGTGAAGGTGGTGGCATGGCCAACGCCACCATTATTGAGCGTCTCGGCTAAGTCCTCAACGTCGAAGAATAACGGCCGCGTTCTCGAGCAGTGATGCTCGGGGGGCGGCCGTGTTCGCTCTCAGCGATATCTCGTCGCCATGGCGAAGCCGGCGCCAATGATCACGAGGCCAATTAAAAGTGCCCAGCCTGATGGCGTGCCAAAGACCGAGAGATAATTCAACAAGATCACGAGAACGCCGATCACCAAGAGAATCAAAAAGACGGGTCCCCACCAGGGTGGGCTGACCTTGGCGCTTTGGGGAGTGGGTGCGGTATAGCGACCTGAGGTAACCCGCTCTTTCGAAGATGCGGCTCGCCCTGTCGCTGAGCGTCCTCGCTTCGACGCTTTCCCTGGACCAGATCCTGCTGCCATAGAACACGACTCTAGCCAGGAAGGGGGTCTCCCTTGGGCCGATTAGCCTGGGACTGTGGGAAAACGTGTTCTTCTTATCGACAACTACGACTCCTTCACCTACAACCTCGTCCAAGAACTCGGTGAGTTAGGCGCTGATCCTGTCGTCTTCCGAAACGACGCGATCGACCTTGCCACCATTCGCTCGTCGGCCCCCGACGCCCTCGTGCTGTCTCCCGGGCCTGGTCGCCCAGAAGGAGCGGGTATCACCTGTGACGTGATCACAGAGTTCGCCGGAGCAATTCCAATTCTTGGCGTTTGTCTTGGTCACCAAGCTATTGGGGCAGTCTTTGGTGGTTCGATCATTCATGCTCCCACGCTGATGCACGGCAAAATCTCTGAGATTCACCACAACGGCCAGGGCGTATTCACTGGACTCCCTAATCCGTTTGTGGCGACTCGCTACCACTCACTCACCATTGACCCGAACAACGTTCCTGACTGTCTCAACGTCACCGCCACGACGAGTGATGGTGTGATTATGGGAGTCGCTCATAAAGAGTTCGCAATTGAAGGGGTTCAATTTCACCCCGAGTCAATCTTGACGGTCGAAGGACCGAACATGCTCCGAAACTTTCTCGAGCGCGCGTCAGCTTAAGTTCAAAAACTCCTTTATGAAGTTGTAGTTGTTGTCGGTGACGCCGCACACGTCAACGTGACACTGGTTCCCGCGGGAGCTGACTGAAAGCCACTCGGGCTTTGGCTCGTCACCGTGTCACTCGACGCACACGATGAGGAAACAACAAACCCCGCTCCGGTGACAATTCCCCTCGCCGAGCTGTAGGTCAAGCCGATCACGTTGGGAACTGTGGCCGAGCATGGTCCTGTGGAGACCACAATATTCACCGCACTTCCCGGTTGTACCTGTGCGCCAGCTGCGGGACTCGACGAGATCACTGTGCTGTTGGGTTGCGTGTTGTCACACTGTGTGGTTTGCGAGCCGATACTCAGCTGCGCGGTGCTCAGGGTCGCCCCAACCGATGAGGTGGGCTGCCCCACGAGGTCGGGAACCGCCACCGTTTGTGGAGCGGCCACCGTCGTGAGGGTCACGATTGAACCCTTGGCAGCCTTTGATCCACCCGCTGGCGTCTGAGAAATTACCGTATTGGGCTTGGCCGAAGATGACGTTGTCGTCACGACTTTGACCGTAAAGCCTGCGGCTTGCAGTGTTGCCTCTGCGCCAGGAAGGTCTTGATTGGTGACGTTAGGGACGAGAACTTGGTGTGCTCCCTTCCCGTCAGATATTGAGAGATCAACAGAGGCACCTTTGTTCACCGGGAGCCCCACGCCAGGATTCGTACTCACCACTTGGTTCGCCGGTTTGTCAGAAGCGACCTTGTTGATCGTGCCAACTTTGAGTCCCGCATTTTGGATTGCCGTCGCTGCTTTTGATTCCGTCATGCCAACCACATTTGGCACGGTCAAATTACTGCCCGATGACCCGGAGAATGCCGCGTAAGCTCCAAGTCCGGCTAACAACACCACCACGAGTGCGATGACGCCGATGATCCAGATCTTCTTTGACCGCTTGGACTTGCGGGGTCGGATGTCAGTTCTCGGTCCAGGAAAAATTGGGACCGCTTGGGTGTTGTTGATTGCATCCATTGTCGTTGTTGCATTGACCGCACTGGCTGCGCTTAAAAGAATGAGTGGATCAGGGGCGAGGACTCCCTTTCCTTCAACGAATCGTTGAAGGTCAGCTCGCATATCTTCTGCGGAGTCGTAGCGATCGGACGGGGCCTTGGCGATCGCCATCATGGTGATTGCCTCGAGGGCTGCGGGGGTGTCCGTGGCAAACTCGCGAACAAGTTGTGGCTGGTCACGGACGTGTTTTGACGCCACAGCGACCGGTGAATCTCCCTGGAAGGGAGGCCGACCCGCCAGCATCTCGAAGAGCACGATCCCGAGTGAGTAAACGTCGCTGCGAGCGTCAACACCAACACCTTCGGCTTGTTCGGGTGAGAAGTACGTGGCGGTTCCCATCACCGAACCAGCTTGGGTCAAGCCTTCTTCGGTGTTGATCGCTCGAGCAATCCCAAAGTCGGTTACTTTCACCGCGCCGTCCGTCGCCAAGAGGACGTTGCCAGGTTTGACATCTCTATGGACGACGCCGTGACGGTGGGCATAGGAAAGGGCGGCGGCCACGCCGGCGGCGATGGACGCAGCGTGGACTGGCGGCAGCGTGCCCTCTCGGCGAAGCGTGGCTGACAGTGGTTCGCCGTCGACGAACTCCATGACGATGAAGTAGGTCCCGTTATCTTCTCCCCAGTCAAACACCGGAACAATATTTGGGTGTGAAAGTTTCGCTGCGGCTTGGGCTTCTCTCCGGAAGCGTTCGACGAAGGTTTGATCCACACTCAATTCGGGGAAGAGAACCTTTAAGGCCACCACCCGATCAAGGAGGAGATCATTCGCTCGATAGACCTGGGCCATGCCGCCTCTCGCGATGAGATGTGTGATCTCATAGCGTTCAGAAAAGACTCGACTCTGGTCGACGGGTTCCATTAGAGCGCCAGCCTATTAGCCACGAGAGCCTCTTGGAAGTACAGGGGGGTCCTCATTTGCTCGCACACGTGCTTGACGTATTCGAAACTGGCAGTCCCGCGGCCGCAGCCAACGCGCCTTCAATCATGCAGTTCATCACTGGACCGGCTATTTCAGCTCCCGTTGCCGAAAGCGCTTGATTCGGAAACACCACCGCAATGGCGATCACGGGGTGATCTGCTGGGGCGAAGGCAATCATCCAGTCGTCTGTCTTCAAGTTCACATTTGTTGCCGAGGTCTGGGCGGTTCCAGTTTTGGCGGCAACCTTGAGGTTTGGATTAAAGATGCCAGAGGCTGTTCCTTCGGAGACAACCTTCTGCATCAAGAGGGAAATCTTTGATGCAGTGTCTGGACTCGTCGCGACTTTCCATATTTTCCCCGCGTACTTCTGAATCAAATTCCCCTGTTGGTCTCGGATCTCTTTCAAGAGATCTGGCGCCATGACCGTTCCGTTGTTCGCTATGGCTGCCGCCAGCATGGCGTTCTGGAGAGCGGTTGCCGATACGTCGCCTTGGCCAATTGCTCCATAGGCCAAGAACGGCAGATTGTGTTGAAGCTGCGCTGGGGTCGGGAAATTCGACGCCGCGACGCCTGGGATATCTAAGGGTGGTTTTGAGTCCCAGCCAAAGAGCGTTGCTTGTTGCCAGAGTGTCGTCGCTCCAAGATCCAATCCAAGGAGCGCAAATCCAGTGTCACAACTTGGAGGGAGCATGATCGACACATTTCCCCCACACGTGCCACCTCCAAAGTTTTGCAGTGGAAGATTCGTTTGGGGAATTGCCACCGAACTCACGGCGGGATAGCTCTTTGCTGCCAAGTCTGGTCGTGCCTCAAAGGCTGCCGACGACGTGACCACCTTGAAGGTTGATCCTGGAGGAAAGGTTCGTTGGTAGGCGAGCGACGTTAACGGAGCAAAGCCGTCGGCGTCTTTGACTTGGTAGGCATTCCACGCAAACTTTTCCGTCGCCGACGAAGGAGAGACGAGTGGTGTGGGGTCGTAGGTGGGGTTTGAATACATCGCTTGGATCTCGCCGTTGGTGGGGTTCAGCGCAACAATTGCCCCATTGCGTCCAGCCAACTGCTGTTGGGCGAGGAGCTGCAAGGCTGGCTGGATCGTCAAGGTGACCGAGTCGGTCGAGGTGGTGGGGGCGAGGAGTTGCGAGATGGAGGTCGCAGGTTGTTGATGTGACATCAGATCAGAGTTGTAATAGGCCTCGATACCCCACGTGCCATAGATCGGAGAGTCAAACCCGGTGATTTGGCCCATGAGAGAGCCATAGGGGTAGACGCGTTGATACTTATAGACGCCATTGGGTGTTGGATTCGATTGGGCCATCACCGAGCCATCGGCGGCCAGAATCTCCCCACGACTCAAGCTGAGTCGAGCCACGACGTTGCGCGGGTTATTTGGACTCGTTGCCAACGCGTGACTTCGAAAGAACTGTACGTTCGCAGCCTGGATCAACACCGCTCCGAAGAGCAGCATCATGACCAGGCCCAGGATGCGGATTCTCTTTTCCACGCGCTTAGCTCACCAGGTGATGGATCGAGATTCGAGGCATTGACGATGGAATCGTGGTGGAGGTTGACGCGTTTGGTGTGGTCACCGACTGGCTGTACTCATTGGCCAGGTTCGAGACATAGTTCTTGGCCGCCGAAAGCGACGGCTCATTGACACCAGTTTTCAGTGCGGGTTGGCGAATGGGAAGAATCTGGGTCGTCGACGTCGGCGTCACCTCAACGAGTTTGGGCTGGATCCAGAGCACGCCTCCGGGGCGGCCTTGATAGATCACGATCTGTGTGCCACTCGAAGTCACGTAGTACGAGCTTGTTGCGTACCAGTTCACGAAGTACCACCCGGCAGCGATCACGCCAACAACTAGAAGAAAAAATCCGATCACCCTGAAGGTAAGCAGCCGAGGAACGCCCATCTTTTTCCTGCGGGCGAACCAGCCAACTTTTTCAGGCTTCTCTGAATCCGCTGGCTCAGGATCGAGACTGGGTTTTGCTGCTGGTTCTGCAATGACCGCTACATGAGCTCGAGTGGGCTCATCGTCTCGCTCTCGAGCAACGAGTGCGTCGATGATCACCACAGAGATGTTGTCTGCGCCACCATTGGCATTTGCTCGACGGACCAGATCCTCAGCTGCCTCATGAGGGTCGGTGATTGTACTGAGCACGCGAATGATCTCTTCGGAGTCAACTTCATTCGAAAGGCCGTCGCTACAAAGCAGGACCCGATCTCCAAGAGAGAGTTCAACGTCAAAGAGGTCGACGTTCACCTCTCCTGGAATTCCGAGCGCTCGAGTAATGACGTGGCGCTGGGGGTGGTGTGCGGCTTCTGCTTCAGTGATCGAGCCCTCTCGAAGTAATTCCGCGGCCAGAGAGTGGTCCTTCGTGATTTGATCGAGTCGCCCCCCATGAAAGTGATAGCCCCGAGAGTCGCCAACGTTGGCAAGGACGAGCACGTCATTTTCTTCGGTGCCAACGAGGCTCGCCGCGACCATGGTGGTCCCCATGCCCGCCAAGGATGCGTCACTCGAGCTCATCTCGAGAATCTCCTCATTGGCCATGACGAGCGCTTCGACTAGGCCTTCTTTGGTACCCACTGAGCCTTGCGAGCGTTCCAGAATGGAGATCGCCGCCGCTGACGCCACTTCACCCCCGGCATGGCCCCCCATACCGTCAGCCACCGCAAACAGCGTGGCGCTGACAAAGACGCTGTCTTGATTAACCGTTCGAACTCGGCCGACGTCGCTTGCGGAACCCCCACGGAGCACGGTCACTTGGTGACCTCGAGAATCATTTCGCCAACCTGAATGAGGTCACCTTTTCCAATGCGTGTTGGCGTGGAAATTCTTTCTGCATTGACGTAGGTGCCATTCGTCGAAGCCATATCCTCGACGAAAAGGCCGACGTCGTCACGAGAAATGCGAGCATGTTGATTTGAGGCATAAATGTCTTCTGTCAACGAAATGTCGCAACTCACTGAACGGCCTAACGTGACCGCATGATCAACTTCGAGTTCGATTCTCTCTCCCCCTCGTGTGAGTGGCTCAATAATCTCTAGGCCTATGCCTCGCACGCTTCGCGATTTTCGTTCTTTTCGTTTTCCCCCTGGTCGAGTTTCGACGTACACCGCTCGAATGACGCGAAGGAAAAAAACAAAGATCAAGATCACGACCAACCACTGCAGGGGTTTAATCAGTGCGGAGTAGTTGGTTTGAGCTCCAATCAGGAACTCACCCATCACGGAGCCTCAAGGACAAGCCGTGACGTACCAATTGAAATTTCGTCCCCGTTGTAGAGAATGGTGGACTGCACTCTCGTGCCGTTCACTTTGACACCATTGGTCGAACCTAAATCTCTCAGGACGATCTCGTCACCCTGGCGAACTACCTCGGCGTGACGCCGAGAGACGTTTGGGTCATTTAAGACAACTTCACACTCGGGCAAACGGCCGATGACGACAGGCTGATCAGAAACTGGGACCCGACGACCACCGGGCAAGACCAAATCACAGGGGAACGTGCCTTCGTGGACTTCGCCCACGATTTCAATCTGACCTGCTCGGAGTCGAGAACTTTCAAAAATATCGACCTCAACAGGGCCCATCAATGAATAGCCTTCGATCTCTGCGTGCTCTCGAGCGGCTTCGGCGAGTTCTCGAACCAGTGCGTCGGCATACTGGGCAAACTTGGCAACGTCGTCTACGGCAAGCGTGATGGAAAAGACGTTGGGAGCTTCAAGACGGCCGCGAGCACCCACCCTGCGCTGCAGGTCCATCTCTCGAGTCAGTCGTCGTCCGATCTCCACCGGCTGCAAATTGCTCCGAAATGGCCGGGTCAAAGACCCCTCGACGAGACGCTCGATTCTTCCTTCGAATCGTTTGATTCCCATGTCAGATTCACTCTACCGGTGGGGTGGCCTCTCAGGCAGTCCATAGGGCCAAAAACCTATGTAAATCTAGAGAAGTGTGCTCGGGTAGGCTTCTGCGGCACTCTCATGGGCGAGTGGCGGAATTGGCAGACGCGCAGGATTCAGGTTCCTGTGTCCGAAAGGATGTGCGGGTTCAAGTCCCGCCTCGCCCACCACGGGGTAGTTACCAAACTCCAGACAGGTCACTGCCAATTCATTCTGCCACCCAAAAAGTGTTATTGACCTGGCGTTGTGGAGACTCCCCCTCGTAATTTGTGCAGACTCATTCCCGTTCCAGCCGCCGCCTACGATGGTCATATGCCACGGACGCAGTTGACAATAAAAGAGGTAGGTCAAGTGGTCGGCAAGTGTCTGCTCGAAAACGACCGTCCTTCCGCATTGAGACTCTCGTTTCGATTCATTGAAACCTTCGATAAGGCCACCGATGAGGTGCGTTCCAGAATGGTTGCCCATCGACCCCAAACCACTGGTGATCTACAATTTGATGTCCTCCTCGCTGGAGTAGCGGAATTCTCTTGCGCCAAGAATGGGCTGCTGGCTCCCTCTTGGGTGAACGATCAAGACCTCTTCCTCGAACAATGGTGGTTTGTCTCGGGAATGGACTCTCTCCATGCAGATGCGCTTGTCAGCAGTCCAATTTCTCTCGCTCGCAGGGGAGTCTTTGTCACGCAAGGCGCGTTGGAGTATGCCTAATGCAATTACTTGGTAAAGCAGAACTCTTAGCGGCATTACACGCCCTCGATGAAGAGCTTGAGCGCGCAAACGTTCGTGCCGAAGTCTTCATCGTCGGTGGAGCAGCCATGGCTATTGCATATGATGCCCGCCGATCAACCAGTGACGTCGACGCTGTCTTTGCACCATCAAAAGAAGTACGAAAAGCAGCGCTCAGAGTTGCCGAACGAATGAATCTTGATTCCGACTGGCTCAACGATGGAGCAAAAGCGTTCATGCCTGGTGAAGATCCCGAACGTGTCGGCGTCTACGAAGGATCGTTCTTGAGCGTTGCAGCAGCATCGCCCAGGTTTCTTTTGGCGATGAAATTGATGGCATCACGCGTTGAGCGCGACCAAGACGACATTCGCACACTCTATGAACTCTGCGGATTCTCCACTGCTCAAGAAGGCCTTGACCTTCTCATTGGTTTCTACCCAGAACGTCTCATCCTGCCTCGTGTTCAATTTCTTCTTCAAGAGATGTATCCGGAGAACCACCACAATCCCTAATCCACTGATCATGAACGGAATCAGTCATCAAAAAGTTCACCGAACACCCTTCGCTCATACCCATTATGAGGAGGGTGCAGTTAGAAAGGCTAGGAAGCTCTTCACCTCCTAGCCCGCGGAGACTCCGTTCGGCGGCACTCTCATGGGCGAGTGGCGGAATTGGCAGACGCGCAGGATTCAGGTTCCTGTGTCCGAAAGGATGTGCGGGTTCAAGTCCCGCCTCGCCCACCACGGGGTAGTTACCAAACTCCAGATAGGTCTCTGCCACGTCGTTTTCTTACCCAAAAAGCACTGTTCAGCACCAACACTCGTCAAATGGCACCTTCTTTGTCACCAGACGGCTCACCAGTCATGATCCACCAGGATCTGCTTGTGCCGGAGTACCGAACCACCTGCTCTCCTCCAGGTGAAATGCTGCTTTGATCCCGATGAGTAGGCCTTGGGCAGCTAACGCAACGACGATGCCCAGAAACGAGTACTCGATTCGTAGTGTGTCGAGATAGCGGGCGGTTGACACGGCCTTCGATGTCGAACTCATGGTTGCCACAAAAAGTATGACGGCGGGCGTCCAGAGTGCTACGTAGCACCAATACGGCCACCGCTGCGACAACGCCGTCACGGCCGCAGCAACTGACATCAAGGCGGCAGGGATCAAAATGGCCATTGTGGGTGCTGAAACGGGGAGGGTATGAAGGTAGATGGCTACGATCGCTACGCCGAGGACGGTCCCAAGTACTCGATGCAACGAGCGTTTCCATGGGGTAGGCGTCAGGGGTTTAAAAACAAGAAAGGTCGTCAACAGGAGCCACGCTCCGCCCTGGCCCAAATTGCGCGACGTTGCGAATACAGCGACGGCCGCCATGACGACACCAATCATGATCCCTTGAGTTACTCCCCACTTCCAGGTTGCTCGCGGGGGCAAAGGGAATTCCCTACCGCGCTGCAAGAGGAGTCCAATGAGAATTCCCCATACTGATGCAATGGCCGCATAACCGAATACGGCGGCGACATTGCTCCACGAATGAAAGCTCGCCGTATGGGCGACGTGCGGTGGAATCATGATCTGAATAGTCATGATCGATGCCGCCATCGCGATGAGCATCCCTCTGCCACTAGCCGAGCCAAGTTGCGCTCAATTGGATCATTGCCAAGGGTGCGATTCCGATTCCTGGAGCAAAGAACCGCCAACAAGCCCAAGAAAATGCGGGCACGCTCGGCTGGGCGCTTGACGGTGATGATGTTGAACGCCTGGACTCTGCTGCGCTTGGTGGCGTCAGGAGTTTCCAGAGTCGAATCTGGCAGCACGGTTAGCCGCAACACGACGAGGAGTGTAGAGGGTCTTCCCAAAATCCCTATGGGTAGTACCCAAGGGTTCGATTGATTGAGGCGCTGTCTCCACTAACCGGACATCCTCCAGAGTTTTGAAAGACTCTTCTTGTGTGATGCCAACCCTGGCCGTTTCGTAAACTGAATCTGTTCCCGCCAAAACGCCGCACCCCGAAAGGTACGAGTGACCCCTGAGAAAACTTCACCTCAAGAGCGGATGGGAAAGCAGCGCGGGTTTGGTCGCTTTCTGACAACCCTCGAAATAGAGCTTCCGAGCGGTGAATTAGAAGTCTGGAAGTCGAGAAAATATCGCAAACGTGACCTCTCCTCTCCAACGCATGGGTGGGGCGTCTGGTGGGCGCCGACCTCTCGAGGCTGGTGGATTGGCGTCTTATTTGCAATCGGCTCATTCTTATTCGCCCTTGGTGCGGTCCCTTCCTACGCCCGTCTCGTTCATCGACATGCTGACGCACTTACATTTTTCGTTGGCTCCCTCTTTTTTACGTCGGCCGCACTCTTGCAATATCGCGAGTCAGCAGAAGCTGTCCTGGCATTCGAGAAGCGAACTGCATCGCTCTTAGAAAAAGGCGGGCTCCTTCGAATTGGCTGGCTGGCTTGCCTGGTGCAACTCGTTGGAACGTTCTTCTTTAATATCAGCACCGCAGGAGCAAGCCTCACCCACGTGAGTCAAGCAACCTTGATCGACGTCTCTTATCGACCCGACATGTTTGGATCGATTTGTTTCCTTGTTGCGAGCCTTCTCGCATGGATCGAGGTCTCTGATGGATGGTGGTCGTGGTCTCCTGGTGAGTACTCCTGGTGGGTCACCGTCGTGAACCTTCTTGGCTCAGTGGCCTTCGGCGTCTCTGCGATTGCTCCCTATCTCTATTCATTTCATGACAGCGTGAAGGCCAACAATCTCTCGAACCTCGGCACCTTTGTCGGTGCCGTCTTCTTCCTTCTTGGCGCCGTCCTTCTGCTTCCTGAGCGGGGACAGGGCGCCTCTTCGTCGGCATAGGTTCTCGTGTTCATGATTGTTGACACTTCACCCTCTATCGACTCTGGGCTAGTTCGCCTTCACTCGACCAAAGCCATCAAGGTTTTTCCAGAAGATACTGTCAATTTGAATGACAGCTCCGGTATAAGGGGCATCAATCATGCTCCCATTACCGATATAGATCCCAACGTGACCAACAGGCTCTTCAAAGAACACCAAATCACCTGGTTGTAGGTCCGAAAATGAAATTGGGATGGTCGTGTTGTATTGCTCTTCTGCGACTCGAGGCAGACTCACCCCCGCAGCTGCCCATGCTTGTTGTACGAGGCCAGAACAGTCAAAAGATTCGGGACCATTCCCTCCCCAAAGATATGGTTTTCCAAGTTGACCAAGAAGAAATGCCAATGCCGTGCTTGCTGACGCAAGAACAGCGGGAGGATTTTCGACTCCTTGGCGCAGCATCAATGACCCGGAGTTCATTAGCGCCTGAATACTCGAGTCCCCCACAGCTTGTAGGTCGTGGATTGCGTTCAAAACATCTGGATCTTGACTCGAGAGCGTGCTCAAGAGGCGACTTTGCGTCACTTGTGCGGTGGCGAGGGCTTGGGCTGCAGCATCTCGCGCGTCAGTGGCGACCTTCACTTGGGCCGCTGCAGTCTCCGCAGCGTGTTGGCGATGCTTCCTCAGTTCATTGACCGCAGTGATCTTGACCTCAAGATTTGAAAGCCCAATCTTGTTATAAACGCCGGTATTTTGAGAAGTCACGGCTGTTTGATTACTAAGAAATCGTGAAAGTTCGTTTCGTGCGGGCGTCCGAGAAACATAAATGCTCGCAGCCAGGGCCGAGGCCTCATGAGCCAACGAGGTGTAGTCGCTCTCTGTCGACGCCAAGAGTGCTGTCGCCTGATTGAGGGCTTGTTCGGACGCCGTCGCTTTCGCTTTGTTGATTTGATACTGGTTGCCAAGTTGATCAAGTGACGTGGTGAGATCCCTCACTGTTTTCAGCAGATCCGAGGCTTGTTGTTTTGGGTAGACGAGAGGACTTGGTTGCGTCGGGGTCTTCGGGCTGGCTGGTGGCTCAGTGGTTGAGATAGTCCCGGAGCTACCTTGGCTAGTCGCCCCCGAAGAGATTGCGGGAACACTCCCAAGGAGTGCCATCGTTCCAAGGATGACTCCAACGCTCTTCAACCATGGAGACGTTGAAATCGCCCTTCTATTAGTGACCATGAAAACTTCGAACCCGTTCCTCTTCGACGAACCTTCACCTTCGCATCACCACTTGAACGAAGTTCCAACGACTGGTGACACCTCTCCTACAAGAGAGTGAACCCTAAAAGAAGCGAACCTACGACCTTCAGCGAGGTGCTCACGAAGCGGAATAGAGTAGTGGAGGAATCTTTTAGGGGGTTAGCGTGACAAAAGTACTTCGTTTCTGTGTCGTCATTTTTTGTGCGATGGGATCGTTCATTCTCGGTGGGGTGGCATCTGCGGGTGTTCCGGCCAAGGGAGGAATCTCTCACGTCGTCGTCATTAACTTTGAGAATGAGTCCTACTCCACCACGTTTGGAGCGTCTTCTCCCGCAACCTATCTGAATCAAACACTAAAGAAGAAGGGCGTGCTTATTCAGAATTATTTTGGAACGGCCCACGTGAGCTTGCCCAACTACGTCGCCGAAATCTCGGGGCAGGCTCCAACTCCCACGACTCAAGGTGACTGCATTGCCAGTTACGCCGACGTCACCCCGGGCACTCCTGTCACGGGAACAAATGCCTTAGGCCAAGTCAATGGCACCTCTGGCTGTGTCTACCCTTCCGGGGTGCAGACGATTGCAAATCAGCTCGATGCTCTTCATCCACCAAACGCCACGACCCACGTTGCGTCATGGCGTGGCTATGAAGAGGACATGGGAAATGATGCCACTCGAGATGGTGGCACTGCCTGCGCTCATCCAGCGCCAAATACGCCTCCCGCGTCCTTTGCTACTTCAACTGATGGCTACGTGACTCGCCACAATCCCTTCGTGTGGTTCCACTCCATCATTGACAATTCCGCTGAGTGCACTGCAAACGTGCTCCCCCTTGGCGTCTTGGGTTCAAACAACAAGCCCACCAAAGCAAGTCCATTAGTGAAGAACTTTTCAAGTACCTCAACAACTCCAGCATTTAGTTTCATCACGCCAAGCAACTGCAACAACGGACACGATGGAACGTGTGTCTCGCAGAGTGCTGCAGGCGGAACGACAGGTGGCCTGGTCGCTGCCGATGCGTGGCTGAAGGCGTGGATGCCAACAATTTTGAACTCACCCGCCTACAAGTCGGGGACCATGATGGTCGTCGTCACCTTTGATGAGACTGAACTTGGCACGCCCACGTCAGCCACTGCGTGTTGTAACGAGCTGTCTGGCCCGAACGTGGCACAAGCGGGAGTTTCCGGCCCAGGTGGTGGTCAAGTCGGTGCACTGATCTTGACGTCATCGAAGTACATCAAGCCCGGGACAACCGACACCAAGGGTTCCTACAACCACTACAGCGCGCTAAAGAGTTACGAAAACCTTCTTGGTATCACCAAGGGTGGCAGTGACAACAAGGGCCACCTTGGTATGGCGGGAGCCTCGGGGCTTGCTGCGTTCGGCTCTGACGTCTTCAACGCCAAGTAGTCGATCTCTAGGCCAATTCCTTCAACAGTGCTTGGACTCGTGCGTCGATGAGGTCGACGATGACTCGAACCTTGTCGATGTCTAGACCCGCTGGATCGTCTAGTTCCCAGTCGAGATAACGCTTCCCAGGAAAGATTGGACAGGTTTCTCCACAGCCCATCGTGACCACAACGTCTGCCGACTCCACGACTTCGGAAGTGAGCATCTTTGGAAACTCTTTCTCGCACGAAAGCCCACGTTCTTCGAGAACGTCAACCACAGCTTGGTTTAACTGTGTCCCTGGTTCAGACCCAGCAGAGATCACTCGAATTCGACCCTGCGCATAGTGATCAAGGAGGACTTTGGCCGCTAAGGATCGCCCCGAGTTGTGAATACAGGCAAAGAGCACGCTCGGCTGGTTGTTCTCACTCATGATTCGTGGCTTGTCTGAGGCTGGTGGCCGTGGACGTGATCATCTCCGGCGTCTGGCAAAAATGCAGTGACCGGAAAGAGGGCTCGAAGGCCCAGCAGGCCAACAGCTCCTCCCACGAGTTCAGCGATGATGAACCACGGCACTGAACTTGGGGCGATGCCCGCAAAACTATTGGACAACATTCTCCCCACCGCAATGGCTGGGTTGGCGAACGATGTTGAGCTCGTAAAGAAATAAGCCGCTCCGATATAGGCCCCAACGGCCGCCGGTGTCAGTGCGGAGCGATGTGTGCGGGCGAGACCAAAAATCAGCACGACTAATGCTGCGGTGGCCAGGACTTCTGAGAGAAAGTGTGGCCCAGTGGCTCGATGGTGCGTCGAAAGGTTGATGGCGGGAAGCGAAAACATGACGTTTGCCAACACTGCCCCAGCGACACAACCAACAATTTGAAAAGGGATGTAGGAAAGCGCGTCTCGCCACGTCGTGCCGCCTTCAAGCGCATCGGCCAATGAGACCACGGGATTCAGATGCGCTCCCGACACCGGAGAGAGCACCAAGATGATGGCGTACAGCCCCGCAGCAGTGGCTCCAGCATTTTCGAGGAGTTGGAGGCCGATGTTGCCTGGTGAAAGCTGTTGCGCAGCAATTCCCGAACCGATCACAAGGGCGGCCAATAGTGCGCTTCCTACAAACTCTGACAACAGCCGACGCCACAGCGCAAGATGATTCATGGTGCTCCTTGAACTGGCCTTCTCAAATTACGAGCAGCACACCGATTGCGTAGCTGCTTCACTTGCACTCACAACGTTGTTCTCTGCAACACAACAACCAGCGTTCGCCACAAGACTGGTGTCATCTGGTGCATCAGCCAAGACCGTGTAGATCTCCCACGGCGCACCATCGGGGTCATCAACCCAGACTTTGTCTTGGACCGCGTAGCAACAGGTCGTTTGATCCTGGACATCGGTGGTGAGCCCATCAGCCGTGAACTGCGATGTTGCCGAAACGACCATCTCCGGGCTCTCTACTTCAACGCCCAAATGATTGAGTGCTCCTGCGACACCGCTGCCTCGAGCATCGGCGTTCTCGATAAGGACAAGCTTGAGTGGGGGATTTTCAATCGCAAAGTTGGCGTAGCCCGGCCTTCGTTTCGCCGGTTCGGCCTGGAACAATTTTGAGTAGAACGCGACGGCCTCATCGATATTGGCCACATTGAGTGCTAGCTGAACTCTCGACATCCCGGGCTCCCTTGTGGTTTTCGTCATATTGATATCTGTCAATGTATCAGATAGAGTGAGTGGCGATGACACCTCCCTCGACAAGCGTCCTTGGAAGTCCCGAGTCCCTCTGCTGTGCGCCCCTGACTGATGCGGCGTTCTCCGAACGCGATGCCGAAGAGATCGCTGGAATTCTCGGTGCCTTGAGCGACCCGGTTCGACTTCGGCTGTTCTCCATTGTGGCGAGCCAGGATGAGGTCTGTAGTTGTCACCTTGAGGGACCCCTGGCGCGAAGCCAGCCCACCATCTCTCACCACACCAAGGTGCTCGCTGATGCGGGTCTTATCCATGGGGAGAAGCGGGGTCGCTGGATGTGGTGGTCGGTTGTTCCAGAGCGAGTCGCCCAGGTGCGCCAACTCCTTGGCGGCACCTAAACAAGAGCGCTCTGTCGCCTACGATGCATGACATGAACACCGACACTCTACGGATTGATGTCTGGAGCGATGTGGTTTGCCCCTGGTGTTACGTAGGAAAACGCAACCTCGAGACCGCACTCGAAGAACTCGGACTCGATATTGAAATCCACTGGCGAGCCTTCGAACTTGATCCAACCGCCCCGCCCTCGACGTCAAAGTCGATGGCTGAGCTTCTCTCGGCGAAATATGGCGTCACCCTGGAACAGGCTCGTGCGATGAATGAGAATATGACCGCGATGGCCGCATCAGTTGGGTTGACCTACGACTTAGAGAACGTGAAGCCTGGAAACTCCTTTGATGCGCACCGATTAGCCAAGTTGGCCGAAGAGAAAGGTCTCGGCGAAGAAGCAGCTGAGGCACTCTTTCTTGCCTACTTCACCAACAACGCGCTCTTATCGGACATGGACACGCTTCTTGCTCTTGGTGTCAGTCTTGGCCTCAGCGCCGAAGACGTCCGAGCGGTGCTGAGCTCAGAGAAGTACACCGATCTCGTTCGAAGTGACGAAGCACTCGCCGCCGAAGCAGGGTTCAGTGGTGTGCCGACGATCGTCATCAACGAAGAGTTTGCAATCCCCGGAGCGCAGCCACCTGACGTATTAGTTCGCCTCATTGGTCGAATCGCTAACGGCGAAAATCCGACGAGCTAGCTACTCTTCTTCGGAAGGTCCACCTTCTGCGACCCGTGTTACGGCGGCGACGCTTTGGCCGTCGTCCAAGTTCATGACTCTTACGCCTGTGGCGTCTCGGCCTTGACTGGAGATCTCTTTGACCGCTGTTCGAATGATGACGCCACCAGAGGAGACCATCAGGACTTCCTCTTCGATTCCAACGATGAACGCGCTCACGACTCGACCTCTTGCCGCGGTGAGTTTGATTCCTCGCACACCTTGGCCGCCTCGAGCTTGACGATTAAAGCGCTCGAGCTTCGTGCGCTTCCCGTATCCTGCATCGGTCACAATCAAGATGTCTGACTCGTCTTGCGCGACGTCCAGACTCACCACGCGGTCTTCTGCTTTCAAGCGAATACCTCGTACCCCCGCTGCTGCTCGACCCATCTCTCGCACGTCCGAGGTAGCAAAGCGAATCGTCATTCCCTTTTCAGTCACTACGAAACAGTCTTCGTTGGCTTGGGTTTCAACGACTCGGACGAGTTCGTCTCCTTCTCGAAGGTTGATGGCGATAAATCCTTCTCGCCGCGATTTGTCGTACTCACTGAATGCAGTCTTTTTCACTTGGCCCATTCGTGTCACGAAGACCAGTGAGGAGTCTTCAGGGAAGTCTCTCGTCGAAACGATCGCTTCAATCTTTTCGTCCGGCGCAAGATTTAACAGGTTCACGATCGCCGTGCCCTTAGCGGCTCGCTCTTTCTGGGGGATCTCGTGGCCGCGAAGGCGATAGACCTTTCCTCTATTTGAAAACAGCAGTAGATACGCGTGCGATGACGTGTTGATCACGTGCGTGATCAGGTCTTCGTCTTTCAGGGTTGCCCCGCGGACCCCTCGGCCACCTCGGCCTTGAATTCTGAATGCGGCGGCGTTCACTGACTTCACGTAGCCAGCGGCGGTCATGGTGACCACGACGTCTTCATCATCAATCAAGTCTTCAATACCCATTTCACCCGGGTCATGGGTCACCGCGCTGCGGCGCTCGTTCGCAAACTTGTCTCGAACTTCGGTCATCTCGTCAGAGATGACTTTTCGGAGAACAACGTCGTCGTTAAGAATCGTTTGGAAGCCAATAATCTCTTCACGCAACTTAATCATTTCGTTATCAAGATCGCTTCGGCCAAGTCGCGTCAGGCGACCAAGCGTCATGTCCAAGATGTGCTTCGCTTGTTCTTCCGAGAAACTAAAGGGGTCACTAATTAAAGCGGCCTGTGCGGCAGGGCGGTCGTCGGAATTTCGAATTGCTGCGATCACCGCGTCGAGCATGTCGATTGCTCGGAGAAGACCTTCGATGATGTGCGCTCGACGCTCTGCTTTATCAAGTCGGAACTGTGTTCGCCGTGTAATAACTTCGACTTGATGCGCAATGTAATGCGTAAGGACTTGGGCCAGGTTGAGTGTTCGGGGAACACCGTCGACGAGCGCCAAGGTGTTGACACCAAATGATGTTTGAAGTGTCGTCAGTTTGTAGAGCTTGTTCAACACAACGTTTGCGTTGGCGTCTCGCTTTAAGGTGATAACAAGTCGTGGCTTTCGACCCGCCGAGTCATTCTGCAGAGCAGAGATCCCGTCAATATCTCCGGCCTTGACGAGGTCGGTGATCTTCTCTTCGATGGACTCGACCGAGACTTGGAAAGGGAACTCCGTGACGACGATCTTGTTGACACCCTTTTTCTCTTCAATCTCCGCGACGGCTCGCATCTTGATGGAGCCTCGACCTGTTCGATAGGCATCCAGGATGCCTTGGCGACCAAGAATCTGTGCTCCGGTCGGGAAGTCGGGGCCTTTGACGAACGCCATCAAATCATCTGGTGTTGACTCTGGGTGTTCTAAGAGATGCAGGGTGGCGTCGATGACTTCGCCGAGGTTGTGCGGCGGGATGTTGGTCGCCATTCCAACAGCAATACCTTGAGAGCCATTCACGAGGAGGTTTGGGAACTTGGCTGGAAGTACGACAGGCTCTTCGTCGGTGTTGTCGTAGTTCGGAATGAAATTAACGGTCTCTTCGTCGATACCCGCCATGAGCTCGAGAGCTAACGGTGCCAAACGACTTTCTGTGTAACGCATCGCGGCCGCACCTTCGTCGGGACCCGTCCCTCCGAAGTTTCCGTGCCCATCAATGAGTGGGTGGCGCATGGAGAAGTCTTGGACCATACGAACCAAGGCGTCGTAGATCGCCGTATCACCATGGGGGTGATAGGTACCCATGACTTCACCGACGACTTTGGCGCACTTCGCGTGTGGACGATCTGGGCGCAGACCCTGGTCGTACATGGAGTAAAGAATTCGACGGTGAACTGGCTTTAGTCCGTCTCGCACGTCGGGCAGTGCTCGAGAGACAATGACGGACATGGAGTACTCAAGGAATGAGCGCTCCATCTCTTCTTGAATCTCAATGGGCTCGATATACCCGATGACCTCTTCGGCCTCGTCGGGCGTCTCGTCTGGTGTCTTTGGTGCTCGTGCCATGGTGTCCTCTTATCGGTTCCTCAAATGTCGAGGAACCGTACGTCCTTCGCATTGGTTTGAATAAAGTGTCGACGCAGTTCGACGTCGTCCCCCATCAAGACACTGCACACTTCGTCAGCAAGCGCTGCTTGATCGACGTTGATTTGAAGAAGGGATCGCTTCGTTGCATCCATTGTCGTATCGCGCAACTCGTCGAAGTCCATCTCTCCCAAACCTTTGAGTCGTTGGAACTCGTTCTTGTGGTCAGGGTGGGCCGCCAAAAAAGCTTCCTTCGCGGCTTCGTCCTTTAGGTACTGCTTCTCTTTTCCAACCAATGTCGAGAACAGTGGTGGTTGTGCGACGTAGACGTGGCCCGCTTCAACAAGTGGTTTCATCTGGCGGAAGAAGAAGGTCAGCAGCAAGGTTCTGATGTGGCTTCCGTCGACGTCTGCGTCGGCCAGCAAAATAATCTTGTGGTAGCGGATCTTCTCGAGATCAAAGTCCTCAGCAAGCCCCGCACCAATGGCCGCGATAAGTGCTTGGACTTCGGTGTTCTTCAGCATCTTGTCGATACGCGCTCGTTCGACGTTCAAGATCTTGCCCCGAATAGGAAGAATGGCTTGCGTGTTGGGGTTTCGAGCATCTTTCGCTGAACCGCCCGCGGAGTTTCCTTCGACGATAAAGATCTCGCTGACTCGAGGGTCTCGAGACGAGCAGTCCACGAGCTTGCCGGGGAGCCCTGCACCATCCAACGCGGACTTCCTTCTCGTCAGGTCCCTGGCCTGGCGAGCAGCCATTCGGGCTCGAGCGGCGAGCGATGCTTTTTGCACGATTTGATTCGCTTCTCGTGGGTTCTCTTCAAGCCACTCGGCGAGTTTGGCGTTCGTGGCCTTCTCGACCAGGGAACGCATTGGAACGTTCCCCAATTTGGCCTTTGTTTGGCCTTCGAACTGCGGTTCTGCGAGGCGCACCGAGATGATGGCCGTCAGTCCTTCTCGGATGTCTTCCCCAAGAAGGTTGTCGTCTTTTTCTTTCAATACATTTCGGGTCCGTGCGTACTTGTTAATGGCGTTGGTCAATGCTTTGCGGAAACCGTCTTCGTGCATCCCGCCCTCGGTGGTCGAGATCCCGTTAGCGAATGAGTGAATTGAGTCGTTGTAACTTGTGTTCCACTGGAGTGCAACTTCTACCTCTTGGGTCTCTTCAATGACTTCATAGGAAGCAACTTTCTTGAAGAGTGACTCTTTTGCTGCGTTCAAGTGCTTTACAAAGTCAATGATTCCACCGTTGTACTTGTAGGTCTGGGTCTGCTCTCGACCTTCTCGCTCGTCCGTAAAGATAATTTCGAGGCCTTTATTCAAGAACGCCATAATTTGAAGTCGCTCTAAGACGGTCTGCGCGCGAAAGTCGATGTCTTCGAACACGGTGGGGTCTGGCCAGAAGGTCACGGTGGTTCCCGTCCGATCCCGCGGTGCTTTGCCAATAACTTCGAGCTTGCCTTGGACTTCTCCACCGTTCGCGAACTTCAAGATGTGGTGGTCGCCGTTGCGGTCAATCTCGAGATCAAGGCGCGTCGAAAGGGCATTCACGACCGAGACGCCGACGCCATGGAGGCCACCGGAGACCTTGTAGCCACCACCACCAAATTTTCCTCCGGCGTGAAGAACCGTGAGAACAATCTCTGCGGCGGACTTTCCTGGGTACTGAGGGTGGGGATCCACGGGGATTCCCCGGCCGTCGTCGCTGACCTGGCAGCCTCCGTCTTTGAGGATGGTGACGCTGATCTTGGTACAGTGCCCCGCCATGGCTTCATCGATACCGTTATCGACGACTTCCCAGATGAGGTGGTGGAGGCCCGTTGGTCCGGTGGAGCCGATGTACATTCCAGGCCGCTTCCGGACGGGTTCGAGGCCCTCGAGGACCGTGATGTCACTCGCACTATACGAAGCCGTATTTTTGGTCTCTGCCTTTGCCACCTAGCTCCTCTCAATCATCTCGAACGCTTCCGCAACCCGGGCGCGTGACGCCTCAAGTCGGATTTTCTAGCACTCCGTATCCTACCCCACCACGACCATCATTTCTGTCGAACTAGGTGGATCGAACAACCACCTCAAGGCCGGTGATTGGCGTCTCAATTTTGCCTCGCAACTGCTCCACAATTTCTCCACCTTTCAGTCGCACGTGTGTCGCCCACACGGGTTGGTCGACGGCCACTACAAGGGTCGTTCCTTTCAGCGAAAGTGGTCGCGCATGTGCGCGAATGGCGTCGTCGACCACGTCAGCCCAGTGTTGTTCGACCGCGGCAAACCCAACAAGATTCGCCCGTGGTATCCGAGCCGCCACCTGTTCAAGGGAGCTTGCAATCGGGACCGGTCCGTCGCTACGTGTTCGCCGCTTCGCCATATATTTAAAGAAGTTCTCTCACGTCAAGCACGATGGCTGGATTGATCCCGTCAGGGAGAGGCGATGCCGTGGTAATGAACGCTTGTCCTTCTGGAAGCTCGTTGATGAGTCGGCGCGACCTCTCTGGATCGAGTTCCGAAAAGACGTCATCGAGCAGGAGAAGTGGGGCTTCGCCACGCTGTTCTTTTGCCGCCACGTGGACTGCGAGGCGCAGCGCCAGGGCCAGCGTTCTCTGTTCTCCCTGAGACGCTTGGGTTCTCGTATCTCGCCCACCAAGGAGAAGTTCAATGTCATCGCGGTGAGGGCCGACGGTTGTCACCCCTCTTCGAAGATCATCAGTGCGAGCCACTCGCAGTCCTTGCGCCATTCCTTCTGGGGCCGACGACGAGTAGCGAACGTCGATGCGCTCGGTGTCGTCGCCAGCCAAGGTTTGATACGCGTCGTTGATGGGCTCCGCCAAGCGCGCGAGCAGTGCTTGGCGAACCTCGATCAGTCGATCTCCTGATTCAACGAGGCGGCTATCCCACACCTCGAGAGTCGAGATGACGTCGTCGCTCGCTCGCCCACCAGATTGTCGAAGAAGGGCGTTGCGCTGTCGAAGGATTTTGTCGACGTCGTCAATCACGCCGGCTGACTCTGGATTCAGCAACGCAAGGGCGTCGTCTAGGACCTCTCGGCGAGAACCCGGGCCACCTTGGATGACCGTCAGATCATCCGGGCAAAATGTCGTGATCGCGACAATCTCGGCGAGTTCCTTTCGGGATTTTACGCTTTGTCGATTGATCTGGGTTCGCCCACGACCTTCTCGAGCGATTTCGGCTTCAATCAGAATCTCTCGATCATCGATCACGAGCTCGGCTCGAAGAATCGCCGTTGTTGCACCGTTTCGAACCATCGCCTCTTTTGGGCTTCCTCGAAGCGAGCGACCAAGCCCTAGGTAGCCAACCGCTTCGATGAGTGAGGTTTTCCCTGTGCCGTTTGGGCCGACGAGCACAGTTGTTCCCTCGGCATCGGGGATAAAGACGGTCTTTTCGAAGGTTCGAAATGACGTCACTTCAAGACGTCGAAGACCCACGGCGCTAACCCAAACTCACGAAACGCGCACTGGCATTAACAAGTAGCGGTAGCTGTCGGCTTCGCCGCTGCGAATTGTGGCGGGGCGGGTGGCGTCTGAACTCTCGATGATGACTTCGTCACCGGCAACCGCTTCGATCCCGTCGATGAGGTAGGCCGGGTTGAACGCGATGGTGAGGTCTTCACCTTGATAGTCGCCGTCAACGGTCTCGGAGCCTTCTCCAACTTCTTGGGAGCTGACTTTCAGGTCGACGCCCCCGCTGCGCATCGACATTCGAACGGGGGTGGTGTTGTCCTTAACCAAGAGGCGGACTCGGCGCAGTGCCGCGATCAATGTTTCTTTTCCGAGGTGCAGCGTGTTGGGATAGGAATCAGGAATCAGCTGGCGGTAGTCCGGATAGGTCCCAGAGATAAGACGCGTCGAGATTGCAGTCGATCCAACGTGGAACGTGATTTCGGATGGGGTCGTGGTCACGCCAACGGTTCCCTCATCGCCTGGGGTAATGAGTCGTTGAAGCTCAGAGAGGGCGCGGGCTGGTACCAAGATGTCTTCCTCGCCGACCACGCCGTTTGCTCCGTCAATGTCGCGCAACGCCAATCGATAGGAGTCGGTTGCCACCAGACGGACCGGCCCATCAGCGGCGGTCAACAAGACTCCGGTGAGGAGGGGTCGGGCGTCGTCGTTTGACGAGGCTCGCACGACTTGTCGCAGCCCTTCCGCGAGAGTCGACGCTGGCACGTGTGCAGAAATTTCAGTGGTCATGGACACGCTTGGGAATTCGACCGCCGGGTAGGAGCGCAGTGAGAACTGCGAGCGGGCCGCGGAGATTTCAACTTGTTCGTTCGCCGCTTCAACCGTCACTGCTCCTGGTTCAAGTGACTTCGTGATGTCAGTAGCAAGTCGAGCAGGAATCACGGCGGTTCCGTCTTCGATGCCGATGATTTCAAGTGAGACGCGAATTGAAAGGTCTCCGTCGGTTCCCGTGACGGTGAGTTGGTTTCCTTCTGTTGCAACAAGGACACCAGAGAGCACCGGCATGGCAAGTCGTGAGCTCACTGCTCGGCTTGCCGTCCCAAGGGCTTCGACAAGGGAATCTCTTTCTGAGCGAAATTTCATAGTTCACGTGCCTTTCTCTGGAGTGTCCAGCCACATGGGACAGGATATGTGTTTAATGAACTGTTGTAATAAGGGCTGTGGATTGGTGAAAAAAGAACATTTTCCCTGTTGAGCGCATATTTCGCTATCCCCATGTTGCACCCTTCCTGTGGAGGAAGAAGGACCGTTTTTCGCTCAGAAGGCTTTCTCTGGGGAAAACCCACCCCCCTCTCCGCAGGTTGACAGAAGAGAAATCGGCAGTTGGACAGAAGTTATCCACAGGATTCACCCAGACCCCTTAATTTGAAGAATAAGGGCGGTGACCTGTTCGTAGAGCTGGCGGCGTTCTTTCATCTGTTCCGAGATCTTCTCATACGCGCTGATACAGGTGGAGTGGTCTCTTCCGCCGAAGACCTTCCCAATTGAGGGGTAGCTGTAATCGGTCAAGGTTCGAATCAAATACATCGCCACGTGTCGCGCGGTCACCAAGGGGCGCGCGCGGCGAGGACCAACAAGTTCTTCGACACTCAGCCCGTATGCCTCGGCCACGGCATCCAAGATCATGTCAGGGGTAATGAGCTTTGGTTCAGTCCCGATGTCGGAGAGGACCATCTCCGCAAGTTCGAGCGAGATCGGCGCATTCGAAAGATGAGCGAACGCGCTCACTCGGGTGAGCGCACCTTCAAGTTCTCGAATGTTGTCCTTGACGTTGGTGGCGATGAACTCGCCGACGTCGTCAGGGAGTTCAATGTGATCCGACATCGCCTTCGTCCTCAAAATGGCCAAACGGGTTTCGAGGTCAGGTGGGTCAATCTCAGCCAAGAGCCCAGAAAGCAGGCGGCTTCGGAGGCGATCTTCCAGGGTCTCGATTGACTTCGGAGCTCGATCAGAGGTCAAGACTATTTGTTTCCCCGCGCCGTGAAGAGTGTTGTACGTGTGGAACAACTCTTCTTGGAGCGCCTCTTTGTTTTGCATGAACTGCACGTCGTCGATGAGGAGAACGTCACATTCTCGATAGTGGCGCTTGAAGGCAACGGTGGTTCGACTTCTCATCGCGTCAACGAAGTCGTTCAGAAATGTTTCGGTGGTGACGTAGAGGACCCGGTGTGTTGGGTAGTTCTCCAACACGTAGTTTCCGATGGCGTGGAGCAAGTGAGTTTTTCCGAGACCCGAGGCGCCCTGAATAAAGAGTGGGTTGTAGGAGCGCCCCGGTGTCTCGGCCACCGTCTGGGCCGCGGCAAAGGCCAGGCGGTTTGATGAGGCCGAGACAAAGGAGTCGAAGGTGAAGCGAGGGTCGAGGCGGACCGAGCCCGTAGCTCGAGACGACGAAGAGGTCTGAACGGGGGCGGAGTTTGGAAGGGGAACGATGTCGGCAGGATTTTCTGTCTCTTCGAGGGGCTCGTAGGCCTCGTCAACGTCGACGATGATCAAAAGGACCTCTAAGGGCTGCC
Source organism: Actinomycetota bacterium (assembly GCA_009699875.1). GTDB lineage: Bacteria > Actinomycetota > Acidimicrobiia > Acidimicrobiales > RAAP-2 > CAIUMH01. Next base: position 917,947 of record WLNI01000001.1, on the reverse strand, counting down.
CAGCTTCGGCGCTGGCGGCGTCTCGGATGAGCCCTAAAAAGCGATCGTTAATTCTCGTTCGAACCACGCTGTTCGGTACGCCAATCGTCAGATTATCCCCAGTGATATCCACAGGAAGAATTTTGGACAACCACATCTGCCAGACCGCATCTGATACGGATTCCTTGAGTGCGAGGGAGCATCGGTCCCATAATTCATCAATGTTGTCCACTGAACTCCCCCTTCCTGAAATCGCTTTCTCCACAGAGTTCTCCACAGGTGTGGAGCGCGCTGCTTGGCCTGTGGACGGACGACCCTAGCCGACATTTTGGAAGCGGACTAGTGGAGGTGCTCGCGCGTCGCCTATCATGGAGAATTCGACGCGCTCCTTGGACGTAACTGATCGGTGACTTAGCCGAGCAGCCAGGTGGTGGCGCAAGGACGGAAGGTCAAGCAACGTGAAGCGTACGTATCAACCAAATACCCGAAAAAGGGCGAAAACACACGGATTTCGTTCACGGATGTCGACGAAAGCTGGTCGGTCAATTCTTCGTTCCCGACGGGCCAAAGGCCGCCACCGTCTCACCGTTTAGAGAGATGGCACCACGCCAGGTGGGCCGTGTCGTGGCGCGCAGTACCTTTGCGGCACTTCGAAGACCCTCTGGAAGGGCCAAAAATGGCCCCCTTCAGGTGGTGTTTAGTCCACTTGACGACCATCAAGAACGAGCACAAGTGGCGTTTGCGGTCTCAAAACGGTGTGGTGGAGCAGTGGAGCGGAATCGAATTCGGCGGCGCTTACGCAGCGCCGTGGAGTTAATTTCTCCCCCGCCAAGGCCCGGAGCCTACCTAGTTCGAACGGATCCGAGCGTTGGTCAAGAGACCTTTCAAGACCTGATTCACTGTCTTGACGAATGTTTTCAAAAGGCGAGTGCGAGCAACAAGGAGAGAACAGCGTGAATGACGAAACGCACCAGAGCATCGGAGCCCGAGCGGCGCTCTGGAGCGTGCGCGCCTACCGGGGCGCTCGAGCGAACCAACTCTCGCCGTGCCGCTTTACACCGAGCTGTTCAGCATATGCCGAAGAAGCCATAGAAACAAAGGGTTTTTTCCGAGGCGGCGGGGCAGCCATCTGGCGAGTTTTGCGCTGCAATCCTTTCGGAGGCCATGGCGTCGACCTGGTCCGGGTTGAGTCAGGAGCACGACGATGATGGTCACTCTTGGATTTGCTGATGGCATCCAACACACCGTTGGGCAGATTTTTCAGCCTGTCTTTAAGTTTTTCGCCGGCATTCTGGCCTTCTTTTACTCCTTTGTTCCGAACTATGCGATTGCTATTGCGCTCCTGACGATTCTGATCATGGGTGTGCTGACACCGCTGACCGTGAAATCAACAAAATCGATGATCGCCATGCAGCGACTCCAGCCAGAAATCAAGAAGCTTCAGCAGAAATACAAAGGGGCAGAGAACCGAGCGCAGTTAAACGAAGAGATGATGGCGCTCTACAAAGTCGAAGGAGTCAACCCCGCCGGTGGCTGCTTGCCAATGTTCTTGCAGTTTCCGTTCCTGATCATTCTCTACGACATCATTCGAGGACTCACGAACATCAGCACGACCAAGATCGCCGTGCCATCCTCGTGCCACCTCCCGATGCTGACGAGCAATGTAGCCCCTCGTTATATTCCGAATACATCTGATATGTACTGTGACTTAGTGGGTAGCGGCGGCAAAATGATGTCGTTTGGTATCGACCTTGCTCTGAAGCCATTTTCCCCGCATTCCTCATGGATTGCGGCAGTTCCTTTCTTTGCCTTAGTCGCGATAGCCGTCGGTTTACAGTATGTCCAAATGTCTCAAATGAGTAAAAGAAATTCAGCAACTCAGGCTAATAACCAAATGGCGAAGTTACAAAAATTCATGCCGATTATTTTTGCTTATATCTACTTTTTGATTCCAGCAGCAGTTTTGATTTACATGATTGTGTCGACCCTGATCAGGATCGCCACCCAGGACATCATTTTTCGAACAGGAATGGTGAAGCCGGCGACGGCGACCCAAACCGTTATCGCGAAGACCTCAACCCCCGACACGGAAGAGGCCAAGAAGCCTGCCTCTTCAGGCGGGGGAAATGGAAAACAGACCAAGCCGAGCGGAAAGCCGGCCGAGATTGAAGAAGCCAAACCAAAGGCAAATCCGGTCACTCGCTCGAAAGACAAGCGAAAGCGGAAGGATCGTTAAATCGTGGAGTGGGTAGAGATCACAGGAAAAAGCGTTGCCGAAGCCAAAGAGCGAGCATTCGAGCAACTCGGCGTTGCTGAGTCAGACGCAGAAGTACAGATCGTTGACGAGCCGAAGGCTGGACTCTTCGGCCGTGTGCGAGGAGAAGCTCGAGTACGAGCGCGGGTGCGGCCCGTAGAGCCTCGAGCCAAGCGACCTCGTGGTGGGCGTACCTCGAACAAGGGACGAAACGAAAAAGGTTCTGGTCAACGTGGAGAGCGTCGCCCTCGTAGTGAAGGTGGAGAGTCTCGAGGTGGAGGTCAGGGAAATCGCCGAGGCGGATCGAAAGACAACAAGGCATCCGGTAGTGCCAAATCAAAGGACGCGTCCGCCGGTGGCGTGTCGAATGAATCGAAGGAGAATGCCATGGCAGAGGGTGTCACGCTTCAAGAGCAAGCAGCGGTAGCCAAAGAGTTCCTTGAGGGTTTGGTGACAACCATGGGCCTTTCGGCAACGGTTGAAATCCGTGAGCTCTCTGAGGACACAGTGGAACTCGCCGTTGATGGCGACGACCTCGGCATGTTGGTGGGTCCAAAGGGAAGCACCTTGGCCGCCGTGCAAGACATCACCCGCACCGTGGTGCAGGGTCGCTTTAGCGCCAAGACCGACCGGATCTTGGTGGACATCGCCCGTTATCGAGAACGACGAGCAGCAGCACTGACGAGGTTCACGCAAGAAGTGGCCGCCGACGTGATCGAGAACGCCGAAGAGCGAGCCCTCGAAGCGATGTCGCCTGCTGACCGCAAGGTGGTCCACGACGCCGCCAACGACATCGACGGAATCGCTACTCGCTCTGAGGGCGAAGAGCCCAACCGTTACGTCGTTCTGCTTCCGAACGCTGGCTAGCGAACCATGGGCCACGGCTCCTCAGCACACGTAACTGAGATCCTGGCCCGAAGTAGAGCGCTCGGCTTTCTCGGGCCGACAACCCTCGACCTCCAAATCGAGCATGCCCGCGGGTTCGCTGCCGCATTGGCCGCACAAGGAGTCGACTCCCCCGCCAGCGTGATTGACCTTGGATCCGGCGGCGGACTTCCTGGACTCGTCCTGAGTGAGATCTGGCCCGAAGCTCGGATCATTCTGATGGACGGCTCTGTCCGACGATGCGAGTTCCTCAGCGAGGTGATTGAAGAGTTTGGACTGAGCGAGCACGTGAGCGTCCTGGCGGGTCGAGCTGAGGATCTAGGGCACCGTGAGGACCTTCGGGGGGCCATAGACGTGGTCGTCGCTCGATCCTTTGGCCCTCCCGCAGTCACTGCCGAGTGTGGGGCACCCTTCTTGGTTGAGGGCGGAGCTCTTGTGGTGTCGGAGCCACCTGAGGGTCGCGCCGAGCGATGGCCAGCCGAAGGGGTTGCCACCCTGGGCCTTGGGCCAGCCGCCTCGGTAGTTGAGGGTTCACACTTTGTGGTTCTTCGCCAAGCAGCCCTCTGCCCTGAGCGCTATCCCCGGCGGGTCGGGGTGCCCGCGAAACGACCCATTTTCTGAGGAAGGAGGCCACCTTGAGGGTGTTCCACGTGAAACATCTCACTCCAGCGCGACCCGATGCTCGCCAAAATGTTCCACGTGAAACATCAAGATTGAGTCCCCACAAGGGTGCCTTCAGCCTCGAGGCAACCTGCTTGACGTGGCGGGCGTTTCAAGACATGATAGCGACCGTGTTCGAAACCCTCTCCACGCACCGCTAATGGCAATTTGGCGCCGAGGGCGAGCGGGAGAGCCGACAAGGACCTCCGAAGAGCCCCGTCCAGCGTGGGCGGTCGTTGATGAGGAAGCAAGTGAGTCTGAGGGGGAGATGACGGTGGTCGCAGAGTCGCCAGAAGAGGCTGAAAGCGCCTTCAGTGAGCCAGAGAGCCCCGCAGAGAGCGAAGCCGTCCTGAGCGTTGTTCCAGAGGCCGAAGAGTCCTCAGCAGAGCCTGAAGGCTCCGACATTGTCGAGATGCATGCCTCCACCAAGCCAAAGTCGAAGAAAAAGCCCTCAAAGGGCGAAAAAGCGGGTTCTGAGAAGGCGAGTGAGAAGCGACCCCCCCGAATCCGGGTCACCAGAGACCTCCCTCGAGTGATGGCTGTGGCGAACCAGAAGGGTGGTGTGGGCAAAACCACCACCACGGTGAACCTTGGGGCAGCGTTGGCCGAGATGGGCTACCGAGTCCTGGTGATCGACCTTGACCCCCAGGGCAACGCGACGACTGGTCTCGGGATCGAGCGGAGGAACTTCGAGCACTCGATGTACGACGTGATCATGCACGAGCACCCTCTCGAAGACTGCATTGAGCCGACCAACGTCAAGAACCTCTTCGTGGCCCCAGCAACCCTCGACCTCTCCGGGGTGGAAATCGAACTCGTGCCAGCCTTTAGCCGAGAGCTTCGCCTCAAGCGAGCCATCGACGCCATTGCCGACGACTTCGACTTCATCATGATCGACTGCCCCCCCTCGCTTGGCTTGATCACCATCAATGCGCTGGCCGCCGCTCGTGAGGTTCTTGTGCCGATCCAGTGTGAGTACTACGCCCTTGAAGGCCTGAGCCAACTGCGCTCAACGCTCAAACTGGTCGGCTCAAATCTGAACGAGTCCCTCGAACTCTCAACCATTGTGTTGACCATGTTCGACAATCGAACCCGCCTTGCGTCTGACGTGGCCGAGGACGTGCGAGAGCACTTCCCCGAAGAGGTCTGCGACACGGTGATTCCCCGAACGGTTCGGATCTCAGAGGCACCGTCATTTGGTCAGCCAATTACGGTCTTCGACCCACAGTCCAAAGGGGCTGAGGCTTATCGAGATTTAGCAACGGAGGTGAGCAATGGCGCGCCGAAGCGGGCTGGGTAAAGGGCTGGGATCACTGATCCCTACCGAGACCAGCAATGGAGAAGGCGAGATTCTTCGAGAACTCGCCATCGGGGTTATCCAGGCCAACGCCTACCAACCTCGATCGACCTTTGACGAAGAGCAGATGGTCTCGTTGGCTGCATCCATCCGAGAGCTGGGTGTTCTCCAACCAGTCTTAGTGCGGCCCCTCGACGAGAACGAAGAGACCTTTGAGTTGATTGCTGGCGAGCGCCGCTGGCGAGCGGCTCGACGAGCAGGCTTGGCCACTATTCCGGCACTGGTCCGCTCTTCAACGACCGATCAGAACAGCCTCGAACAAGCCCTTGTTGAGAATGTGCAACGGGCTGACCTCAACGCCCTTGAAGAGGCTGCGGCCTATCAGCAGTTGATCGACGAGTTTTCCTTGACCCACGACCAAGTCGCAGCTCGGGTTGGAAAGTCTCGAACCTCAGTGACCAACACCCTCCGACTTCTCCAACTCCCCTCTGGGGTGCAGCGAGCTTTGGCCGAAGGGGAGATTTCAGCGGGACACGCCCGGGCACTGCTTGGAACCCCTGATCGAGCACTCCAAGAGCAACTGGTGGCGCGAGTTGTTGCCGGAGCCCTCTCGGTGCGGGCCACCGAAGAGTTGGTTCGAAGTGGCGGTGTCGAGGTTGAGGTCGATTTCGAACCCGGTGACGACAACGACACTGAAGGCGCCAAGCCAGTTCCTCACCCCCGACGGACGGGACCTCGACCGCTGCCACCACCAGCGGTCCTTGAGCTTGAAGAGCTGTTGTCGACCTATCTCGATACCCGAGTCAAGGTTGATCTCTCGACGCGAAAAGGTCGCTTGATGGTCGAATTCGCCACACTCGAAGACCTGGAGCGCATCTATCGCCAGATGCTCGGCAATCAACCCAGTTAAGGGTTTTGTTACCCTCAAGTACTGTTCGTTTTGTATTGCTGAACGGCCACTCTAGAGTTTTCCCCACCTGTGCATGAGGTTGTGGATTGTTACTTTGCCGTTGCGAAGTCGTCTCGAAACTTCACCAGCGACCTCAGAACCCTCACTCTCTGTAAGATTTATCTAAAACCAAAGAGTGAAACCCTCAAGGGTGGTCGTTCGAAGCTGCGTTCTCGGCTGCGTCGAGTCCCTCTTCGGCCCACGCCGTGACGGCACTGGCAAAGGCGTCGGCGACCTCAGCGGTGTGCTCGACCACCGACTCAACGGGTCCAATTTCGACGACGATGGTTGGCATTTGGGTCTCGCGCAAAATCGCCACGCTCATGCCATCGACCGAGCTCGCCCCATGAAGGACGCGCCCCATGGACGCGACGACATGTTCGGCCAAGCGTCGACCGGCGGTCGATTCATAGGAGTAGCCCGAGTAGTAGGAGGCGCCGCAGCCGATGAGAGAAGGTGTCACCCTCAGTGCCAAAAAGATATCAACGCCGGCCAAGTTTGCTTCTCGAGCTTGGCCGGACTCTTCAGGGTCGTGCACCATCGTGACCCGGGCCCCAGAGGAAGCGAGGCGTCGATTGAGAGAGGCTGCGATTGAGCCAAGACCACCGGTTTCACCAATACCGATGTGTCGACCGCGCAAGGTCGGTGGCTCAGAGCGTCGGGCCTCGCGTTCGCGAACCATTGAGACCAACTCCAAGGTCTGATGGCGTCCAGAGACGCGGAGCAACTCAGCCACGGTGGCGGGCCCGACCGTGGCATCAACGGGAAGCTGCACGTTGCGTTGGAACTCAGCGAGCGCGTTCGACGTCGTGTCGCCAAAGATGCCGTCGACGCGACCAGTGTCAAAGCCGAGAGAACACAGTCGACTTTGTAGTTCGGCGACGTCGTCACCGCGCAACATCGGCTGGGTTCGATAGAGCAATCGATCGCCTAAGTGAAGTCCCGCTTCAACGAGGGTCGACCAGGTACTTGTCCCGACGATGCCGTCAATGCGAAGACCGCGTTGGCGCTGAAACGCTTCAACCGCAGCCTTCGTAGAAGGCCCAAAGACTCCAAGGGAGTCACTGAGCGTGGGGGATCCTTCTCCGAGAAGCCGTCTCTGGAGATCGGCGACGGCGTCGCCATTGGAGCCCTCAGCAAGTGGGAGCACGTGGTCGCTTAACTCAGGTGAGCGCTGATTTCTTGGAGCAGAGCCCCCTTGGGCTTGGCCCCGATCAGTCGCTGTACCGGCTGGCCATCTTTGAAGAGCAGGAGCGTTGGAATGCTCATCACTTCGAAGCGTCGCGTCACGTCGAGGTTCTCGTCGATGTTCAATTTGGCGATCGCCACTTTGCCCGACTGTTCTTTCGCGATCTCCTCGAGAATCGGAGCTATCTGCTTGCACGGTCCACACCATTCGGCCCAGAAGTCGACAAGAACGGGAACGTCGGAACTGCCCACATACTCATCAAACGTAGCGTCGGAAAGGGTTGTGATCTCTTCACTCATAATTGTTTCTCCTCATCGGTGTCACTTCTATAGAACAAGCGAGAACGCCTCGTTATTCCCGCGCACACAAAGGCTACGAGCCCTGGGCTTCGAGCCAACGCTCTGCATCGATTGCGGCCATACAGCCAGAACCGGCCGCAGTAATTGCTTGGCGATAGTGGTGATCTTGGACGTCACCACAGGCGAAGACGCCCTCGACAGAGGTCAACGAACCATGCTGGACGGCGAGATAGCCGTTTTCTCGAAGGTCTAAGGCCTCGCCAACGAGCTCGGTCGCTGGCAGGTGACCGATGGCCACAAAGACTCCCGCCACGTCCATGGTTGAGGTGGCACCGGTCACGGTGTCAACCAAGGCCAGCTGCTGGACCTTTGACTCGCCGATGACTTCGGTGACTTGGGTGTTCCAGAGGAACGAGATCTTGTCGTTTTGTTGAGCGCGCTCTTGCATGATCTTTGAGGCGCGAAGCGAGTCGCGTCGATGAATCAACGTGACGGACGAAGCGAAGCGCGTCAAAAACAGCGCTTCTTCAATGGCCGAGTCGCCGCCACCAATGACGGCGATGGGCATGTCACGGAAGAAGAAGCCGTCACAGGTCGCACAGGTCGAGACGCCATGGCCCAAGAGGCGGTCTTCACCAGGGACGCCGAGCATGAGGGCTCGGGCCCCCGTTGCAACAATGACCGCGGAGGCTTCATAGTCAGCATCGCCTGAATTGCTGCCGATCCAGGCTCGAAATGGGCGGGAGGAGAGGTCGAGTTTTGAGACCTTTTCGGTGACCAAGTCGGCCCCGAAACGGGCGGCCTGGGCGCGCATGTGCCCCATAAGTTCCGGACCCATAATTCCTTCAGGAAAGCCAGGAAAGTTCTCAACTTCGGTGGTCAACATCAACTGGCCGCCGGGCTGATCTGAGGTCGAGGACGGCTCACCTTCGACGACGACTGGGTTGAGTTGTGCGCGTGCGCTATAGATCGCAGCGGTGAGACCAGCGGGCCCCGAACCAACAATAAGGACGTCAGTTTTCTTGGTCATGCGTCGCCAGCGTCGCGCTGAGAGGGAGAGCGCTTGGTCCAGGCAAAGAGCCCGACCAGAGAGAAGACCACCCCAAGAATTGCGTAGGAGATCCAGACGTGGTTGGCGAAGGCGTAGACGTCCAAAAGCCGCACGACCGCCACGGCGACCACGACCGCGACCACCACGACGAGGACCGCAATTAAGAGACCAAAGACGATGGCTCGACCGATAAGGATGATGGGTCGAATAACCCGGTCATTGATGGTGTTGACGACAAGGTCAATAAAGTCGACGGCCTTTCCGGGCCAGTCGTCGCCAAAGCGCGAGGAGGGTGATTTCTCTGCCATTAGTGCTTCAACTTAGTCGGCAAATCTCAGGCCTACGCTCGGCGAATCCAGGAGACACCAACCACGCCAGGTCCACCGTGGGTTCCAACCACTGGGCCGATATCACCAACAATGAGCGGGACATCGCTCTCGAGACCAGAGAGTCGATCAATGAGGACACTGACGTCTTCGGCATCACCATGCACGACGGCCAGGCGTTCAAAAGGGGCAGCTTCGGTGGCGAGTCGAGCGAGATGTTCCATTGATTTGGCCCGAGTGCGCTGGCGACCCTCTTCTTCGACCTTGCCATCTTTGAGCGTCAAGATCGGCTTGATCGAAAGCACTGACCCCAAGAGTGCTTGGGCCGAGCCGATCCGGCCACCTTTTTTGAGGTGCTCCAAGGTGTTGAGTGTAAAGACAACGTCGATGCGCTTTTGGGTGGAGTGAATTTCATCGACCACGTTGTCCATCGTCGCCCCCTTGGCAGCAGCTTCAGCTGCGTCCAAGGCCAACAGTCCCAAGGGGAGCGTGACGAGTTGAGAGTCGACGACGGTGACGGGAAATGACACCATGGCTTTGGCTGCGGTCAACGCAGATTGATAGGTGGCAGAAAGTTCCGAGGAGATCGTGATGCAGATCACCCCACTGGCTCCCGCACTTCGGGCCTCTTCAAAGGCAGCTTGAAACGCGCCAGGTGAAGGAGCGGCCGTCTCTGGAAGGGTGCTTGAGCCTTTGCACTTGGCCCAAAACTCTGCCGGGCTGAGGTCGGCGCGGTCAACGTACTCCTCGGCGCCGAAGCGGATTGAAAGTGGGACGACAATAATCCCGAGACGCTCTGCTTCATCGATCGGCAGATCAGACGATGAGTCGGTGACGATAACAATTCCTGGCACGATTCCCCCTTAGATGCGAATGATCAAAGAGGAGTCTTACAGAATTTAGGAGGGGGTACCCCTTCGCCGGGCGAGGAACGAGATTGCTCCGAGATAGACGAGCCCGCCCACCAGCAGAGATCCCACGACTCGGGCAAAAAGTGCCGGGCCGCTCTTGGCCGAGGAGAGGTTCGAGAGAATCAGGATGACAATCCCCATGGCCACGCTCGAGAGGCACACCCTCGAGAGTGGGGAAAAGCACCCCGGGTTTCCGAGACGCCCGAAGGTGTTGCGAATAACGACAAGTCCTAAGAGTGCCCCCACGCTGTAACTCACCGCGACCGCTAAGGCCAGGCCAGCGAGGCCCAAGGGTGTGACGAGCACGAAGGCCAGCAGGACCGTCAGTGCGTTCTCTATCAGGTAGAGCCAGAAGGCATCTTTGGCTCGATGCATGGTTTGGAGCGCACGGATCACGTATTGGAAGACCGTGAATCCAACCAGGCCGAGCGATAGCTCGGCCAAGATCGTCCCGGTCTGCTCGGTCTGCGCGGCATCAGAGTTTCCATGTCCCAACAACAGCGCAATACCTGGGCGAGCAAGCAAGAACAGAACCACGGAGGCGGGAATCATGATGACCAGGACGCCGCGCAATCCCGTCCCAAATCTCTGCGCAAAGGAGTCGGCCTCGCCCATGGTGTGGTGGGTGGCCAGGTCGGGAGTGACCGCACTCATGATTGAGACCGCCACGACGGCGTAGGGCATCTGGAAGAAGGCGTAGGCGTAGGTATACGACGACACCGGACCAGATCCGCCAACCCCAAAGGCCAGGGCCAAGATGACAAAGAGCGCAATCTGGTTAAGAAGAACAAAACCGAAGGTCCACGAACCAAGCCGGGTGATCGCCCGAACGGCGTCGTCGCGCAGAGTGAAACGCCAGCGGACCCGGCCGAGCTTGGCTCGAGAGAGGCTTGGGATCAAGAGGGCTGCTTGGACCATGACCCCCGCGGTCGTCCCTGCCCCCAAGAGTGCAAGTTGGCCAGGGGAGGCCGCAACACCACCCAGCGTGGGAGCTGGATTGACGCCGGCGAAGAACAGGAGCACAGCGATACAGACAACGTTGTTGGCGATGGGCACCCACATAGGCGCGCCAAATCGCCGGCGAACATTTAACAGCGCCGCGCCAATCGACAAGAGCCCAAAGAAGAAAATCTGCGGCGAGAACCAGCGCAGAAGTGTCGTGGCGACGCTGCGCTGTGTGGCAAGTTCCTGAGGCGTTCGATCACTCGAAGCGTGATTAAACGCGGTGAATGCATCAATGATCCAGGGCGCTGCGACGAGCGTGATGACCGTAGCTCCCGCGAGCACGACGACGGCCAGGGTGACGACCGACGAGATTGATTTCCATGCGTCTCGCTCAGTCGACTTGGCGAGCCGCTCGATGAAGACAGGAATAAATGTGGCACCGAGGACCCCACCAATGACGACGTCATAGAGCATGTTTGGAACGGTGTTGGCCAAGTTGTAGGAGTCGGCCAAGGGCGAAATCCCAAGGACGTAGGCGAGGACCAGGACTCGAATGACCCCGGTGACCCGAGAGACCGTCGTCCCCGTCGCCATCGAACCGATCGCTCGGGTCAGACTGGTTTTTTCTGTCTCACTCATCGAGCACCTCGAGGCCGGGATCGCTTCTTGAGCCAGGTTCTCACCCACCAGGCCGCCAAAACGAGGATGGCCCCCACGCTCAAGAGAACCCCCACAATCGAAGACTGGGTAACCCGAACCGTAATCGTTTGGCTGGCCAAACTGAGGTTTCCTTGAGGCGTCATGAGTGACGTCGTCAAGGGAAGTGCACCAGCGGTCTTGGCGTGGACAACGACTCGAACTGACTTCGTGGAGCGATCAAGGACTTCTTGAAAAGTTGCGCCATCTGGAAACGAGAGTTGCGCACTCGTTACTTGCAGCGTTCCGCTCACACTGTAGGGAGCGCTCGACGTAAGGGTAATTGGGATGGTCCCGTCGAGCGACGTCAAGGTAATGTCGCCACCGCTGATTTGGATTTTTGCAAGTTGATCATTGAGCGCGGACGTGGCGGTCGCTAATGACGAGCCTCGAGAAGTATCACTCAACGTTGAGTTCTCAACATCAAGCAACGTGTCGCTCAGCGACGACAAAGTCGATGCTCCATTTTGGACCGCACTGGCAAAGGCACCTTGGCGTTGCTGCTCAGCTTGATAGGAGCTGATCTGGGAGGAGGGCCACGGCGTGGAAGGGGCGCTCGAGGCCAGCGCCCGAGTTTGTGGAGCGCCATTACCGCCGACCTTCAATTGAGAAAACAATGAACTCAGGGTTGACGACGTCACGACGGGATTCGCACTCAGGCCGTCAAAGAGCGCAGAGAGGAACGCAGGAGTTGGTGCCCAGTTGCTTGGGGTCACTGCAACGACTCCCTGGGGCGCTATGAGGCTTGGGCGTTCAAAGTAGAGGAACGCCATGTCTCCTAACAGCCGTTGTGCAGCCAAGACTGGTTGATTCCCAGCGACCATTTGGGAGGAGAGAATCGAGTCAATAGCCAGTGCAGTGACGTTTGAATTTCCTGGACTGAGTTTGAAGGGCTGGCCCCAGTTCAGTGACGGCGTGACGGGTTGGGCGAGCGAAGAGTCGGGGAGAACGAGGTGAGAAAAACCAGCACCAACCAAGGCCGTCGTTGTTGTAGAGGTCACCGGTGCGCTCGCCAACCACCCCGCATCGAGCACGCCGGCGGGAAGCGAGTGTGAGGCTGAGATCTCCTCGGATCGCTTGACTTGCGCGGTGATATCGCCCTGGAGTCCCGAGGCCAACAAGGCTCCTGGGTCGATGCTGACGTAGGGCACGCGTGGCGTTTCGTGAAGCGTGGGATTTGCAGTCACGCCGGCAGCGAACTGGCTCAATGCGTCCTTGCCAGACGCCGTTGTGGCGAGCTGCTGTTGTGCGGTGGCGGTCATGAATGAGTCACTTGCGACTTGTGGATAGGCCTTGAGGGCGCGGCCAAGGTCGCTGACCTGGGTGGCGGTTGACGTTGTATCGAGTCGTAACACCATGGCGACGCGAAGAGGCTGCGGGGCTGGCCGTTCAATGTAGGTCATCAAGGTGACGAATTTGGTAACGATCCCTGTGGCACTCGTGACGCTCACGGCTACCGGATAGACACCATTACAAGAACCTGTTCCAGTGCTGCAGCGCAGGTTGTAGGTCGGTGGTTTCGTCGAACCGGTGCACCCGCCTGGCAGAGTTGCTGTGGTCGCAGACGAGGTCACCACATCGATACGAAGCTGGACACCACCTTTTGATGAAGAGGGAAGACACGAGAACGCGAGTGCTTTTGTCTGCGCGATCAGGTTGCTCGGACCACTCGAAGAAAGGGCAGCAACCAGCCCAGAGCGCGTGGTGAGGCGCGCGTAGAGCTGCGTCGAGACACTGAGAGATCCCGGCGCGCCAGGGTTTGCTTGGAGGTCGATCGAGAAAGGAGATTGATCGCTTGCTGTTGCCAGGACCGTTGCGGTCTGGCCAGTCAAGGTGACCGCGGGCGTCTGGGCAGAGGCAAAAGTCACAGGGCCACCTATGGCCACCAAGACACTCAACGTGGCAAACGTGGCGAAGAGTTTCGCGATGAACCTCGACCGCACAAGATACGACGCTAGACGGTACCAACCCAACTGCTGGGGCGAAGTACCGTGAGAGGGTGGCTTCCACCGAGATTCCTGATCGCTTTGTGCCCCTGGTGGAGGCCACGCGCTCGCTTGGGACACGCTTCGAAGGGGCCGAAAAACGGCTGTATTTAGTAGGTGGCTCCGTTCGAGACGCCATCGTGGGGGCCCAAGATGACCCCGCTGGAATCAGTGATTTTGACCTGACTACCAATGCCCTCCCTGACGAAATCGAAGAGATGTTACGGGGCTGGGCCGATGCTGTCTGGACCCAAGGAAAGCGCTTCGGCACAATTGGAGCGACGCACCAGGGTCGCACCTACGAGATCACGACACATCGAGCCGAGCACTACTCGCCCGACTCGCGCAAACCTGAGGTGGCCTTCGGTGACGATATCGAAACGGATCTGGCGCGGCGAGATTTCACGATCAACGCGATGGCCCTCGAGCTCTCCACCATGGAGCTCATCGATCCCTATGGCGGCCTTGTTGATTTAGCGGCCGGAAAACTGAAGACACCAATCGACCCCCGCGTAAGTTTTGACGATGACCCACTTCGGATGGTGCGAGCGGCGAGATTTATTGCACGCTTTTCTCTTGAGCCTGATCCTGACCTTGTCGCGGCCATTACCGAGATGGCGCCGCGTCTCTCAATTGTTTCTGCGGAGCGACTGCGCGACGAACTCGATCGCCTCGTCGTACTTCCTGTGCCGTCAATTGGACTGTGGTTTTTGGTGCACACGGGTCTCGCCGCAGAGTTTCTTCCCGAGCTCCCTGGCCTTGAGTTAGAGCAAGACCCAATCCACCATCACAAAGACGTTCTTGGCCACACCCTTGCGGTGATGGACAAGACCTCTCCGGAGCGGCTGCTGCGTCTTTCGGCCCTTTTTCACGACGTTGGCAAGCCGAAAACCCGTTCATTTGCTGGAGGAGGGGTGAGTTTTCACCATCACGAAGTCGTCGGGGCGCGCATGACCAAGGTGCGAATGGAGGCACTTCGGTACTCGAACGATGACGTAGAAACAGTCACCAAACTTGTTGAGCTTCACCTGCGATTCCATACCTATCGATTGGGCTGGACCGACAAAGCAGTGCGACGCTACGTGCGCGACGCTGGACCGCTTCTCGCGCAACTCAATGAGTTGACGCGCTGCGACTGTACGACGCGAAATGCAAACAAAGCTCGTGCGCTGTCGCGTCGAATGGATGAACTTGAGGAACGCATTGTTGAGCTGCGCGCCAAAGAAGAGCTTGACGCGATTCGCCCTGACTTAGACGGCGCCCAAATCATGGAGCACCTTGGTATTGAACCAAGCCGTGCGGTGGGCCAAATTCTGAACTACTTGCTCGAAATCCGACTTGACGAAGGACCACTCAGCGAAGCGCAGGCCTTCGAACTCGTCGATGCCTGGTGGGCTGAACATCAGCCCGGCTGAACTAGTCCTCGGGCCAAACGGGACCAGGGTCGCCGGCCGCGAACTCTTCGACCATCTGGTGGCAGATGTCGTCGTGATATTGAACCGGTGGCGACTTCATGAAGTAGGAGCTTGGGCCGAGGAGCGGTCCGCCGATGCCTCGATCTTGGGCGAGTCGCACGCAGCGAACAGCATCAATAATGACACCCGCCGAGTTTGGTGAGTCCCAGACTTCAAGCTTCATCTCAATGTTCAACGGGACGTCGCCGAAGTTTCGACCCTCAAGTCGGATGAAGGCCCACTTGCGGTCCTGGAGCCACGGCACGTGGTCTGAAGGGCCGATATGAATATCGTCGGCAGGTAAGACCCCGTGGTCCATCTGTGAGGTCACCGCTTGGGTCTTGGAGATCTTCTTCGATTCGAGACGATCTCGGTCCAGCATGTTTTTGAAGTCCATATTGCCGCCGACGTTGAGTTGATAGGTGTGATCAAGAGCGAGTCCCCGGTCTTCAAAGAGGCGAGTGAGCACACGGTGCACGATGGTTGCGCCAACCTGGCTCTTGATGTCGTCGCCAATAATTGGAACGCCTGCGTCTCGGAATTTGCGCGCCCAGGTTGGGTCCGACGCAATAAAGACGGGTACGGCGTTGACGAAGCCAACACCAGCGTCGATGGCGGCCTGGGCGTAAAAGCGTTGCGCCTCTTCGGAGCCGACGGGCAAGTAGGAGACGAGGACTTCGGCACCAGAGTCTCGAAGCGCTTGGGCGACGTCAACTGCTTCTGCGGGAGACTCGTCGATCATCTCTCGGTAGTACTTCGAAAGACCATCGAAGGTCGGTCCACGTTGAACTTCAATCCCGAGATCGCTTACCTCAGCAAAACGGATGGTGTTGTTTTGGCTGGCAAAGATCGCTTTCGAGAGGTCTTGGCCAACCTTCGCAGCGTCAACGTCAAACGCGGCGACGAACTCTAAATCAGACACGTGATAG
This sequence comes from Actinomycetota bacterium, assembly GCA_009699875.1. GTDB lineage: Bacteria > Actinomycetota > Acidimicrobiia > Acidimicrobiales > RAAP-2 > CAIUMH01. Next base: position 902,138 of record WLNI01000001.1, on the reverse strand, counting down.
CCACCGAGAACTACGTGCATAAGACCTGGCACGAACTCGTTTGGATCTGCTTCGCGGTAGTAATTGACGCCTTGGACGAGTGAGCTGGCACAGTTTCCTACTCCAGCGATAGCGACTTTGATGGGTGTCATTCTTTGCTCCTTCTTGTGTTTCTTTAACCGGCGCTTTGGGCTGGCGAGATTGGTTGTGATGGCGGTGGTGTCACCACAGGATGGGCACTTTCTTGGAACTGACTTGCTCGCTCAACAGCGATGAGTTCATCAAGCCATGCGATGTCTCGGGCAACGCCATCGGCGGCGTGCTGGACCACGCTTTTGGCGTAGTCATCGAGATCGTTCGACGGCTCGCCTTCACTGAGCCCCTGCACGAGTTGTGCTCGCCGACGCTCCAACAACGCAAGTCGAGCAGTCGGTGCGAGGTGGCGGGCAAATGACCACCGAAGTCCAAAGCTGCGTTGGTCATCGTTTCCAGAAGGCGTATTGAGCAGACCAGCGAACGTGGCTCGACCTTGGTCGGTGAGTTGATAGATCTTCTTTGCTCGACGACCTCGGGGACCTACCAGTCGCTTCGATCGCTGTACGGCGCGTTCGCCACTGAGCGAACCAGTTGAGGGAACCACGACGGAGGGCTCATCGGCATCGACGACGGTGACGTCGGCCGCCTTTTCTAAGCGAGCGAGTGCGGGGTAGAGCGAACCAAATGAAACGTTGGCGATCAGGCCCAACTGGGCGCGAAGGCGGCGTCGGATTTCGTAACCGTGGAGAGGTCCGTCTCCTAAAAGTCCAAGGATGGCGAGATCAAGCACGTTTTGATTATATCGCACCGATATAGCGAAATGATCACAAGGAGGGAAATCCCTTTCAGAATATTGGTTTTCTGCCACTAGGGTCATGGTCGTGAGCCCACGAGCCACCTTTTCGACAACCTCAGAAGCGTCGGTGGAATACCGGCTTCTTCGTGACGCCCTGGCCAAGGCCGTGCGCTTGGGCAAGATTGCCAAAACAGACGCGTGTGACGCGCATCCCGAGTTGGTGCGAGCCGCAACCAACCTCGGCAAGCCCACAGGTGAGACCTGTCCGGTCTGTGAAGAGCGCGGCACGGTCGAGGTGACCTACGTCTTTGGTGCGAAGCTGCCCGCTGGTGGAACGTGCCCGACCAATAAGACGGAACTCAATCGACTGCTTCGCCGGGAAGAACCCGTCCAGGCGTACACGGTCGAAGTCTGCACGGCCTGTCGGTTTCATCATCTCTTGAAGCGCTATCCCGGTGGAGGCGAGTCGACACCGGCGAAGCGAAAAGGTGCGCGTTCATGAGCGAGAGACGGCTGAGTGTTCCTGCAATTCGCTCATCAAAACGCTCGAATGGTGACGAGCCACTCGTGATGGTGACGGCCTATGACGAGCCGTCGGCTCGTTTTGTTGACGCAGCCGGTGTGGACATGATTCTCGTTGGCGACTCTGTTGGTAATACCGTTCTTGGATTCAACGACACACTCCACGTCACGATCGAGATGATGGTCCACCACACCGCTGCGGTAGCCAGAGCACAACCAGACGCGCTGATTATCGGCGACCTTCCGTGGATGAGTTATCACGTCTCGTCAACCCAGGCCGTTGAGTCTGCAGCGATGTTGATTCGAGCGGGAGCCCAAGCAGTCAAGTTGGAGGGAGGCTCCAATCGAGCCGAGGCGGTGCGTGCAATCGTTGACGCCGAGATACCCGTGATGGGACACATTGGGCTCACCCCGCAGTCAGTGAATGCCATGGGGGGATATCGAGTCCAAGGAAAATCCATTGAAGCCGCAGAGGAATTACGTGCGGGAGCGCGAGCATTAGAAGAGGCCGGCTGTTTCGGACTGGTTCTCGAAGGTGTCCCTGAAGCTCTCGGCGCGGCGGTCACCGCGGAGCGATCAATTCCGACCATCGGCATCGGTGCGGGTCCACGCACCGACGGCCAAGTTTTGGTGTTCCATGACATTTTGGGATTAGGGAATCGGACACCTGCGAAGTTTGTCCGTGTGTATGCAGATATTGGGTCTCAAATCACCACCGCGCTTCAAGAGTTCTGTGGTGACGTTCGAGCAGGAACGTTCCCTGGCGAGGACGAAAGCTATGCCACGTCTGAGAAGCTTTCTGAGCATTTAGAACACGAGTGAGTATTGAAAAGGCCGTTTTTGCTGGAGTTATCAGTTTTTGAGTAAGTGGTATCAATCTGGTTTCATTCGGGAATGGCACTTACCCTCCGCACTGATGAAGAACTCGAGAAGGCCCTGAATGAGTTGGTTGAAGTCGAGGGGATTTCGCGCCAAGAGATCATTCGACGAGCGGTGCTCTTGCACTCATTGACGAACAACCACGCGCTCGTTGATGGGAATGAGCGCCTCGCATGGCTGGCAACGGTGGTGTTCTGTGACATCAATGGCTACGAGGCTGACCTCTCTGACGAGCAAGCATTTGCGCTGGTCTGGGATACTGCCAGTTCATCTCAGAGTGTGGAGAACATTGCCGAAGGCCTCCACCTGAGGCCCCACAAGGCCGACCACTAAGGGGTGCCGGCGCCACGTCAGCAGTGTTCCAAAAGGCGGTCTACACTGTGAGTCCCCTCTTTTTGAGGGGCATTGGACACCCTGCTCCACGAGAGTCGTGAAGCCCGGCGGCAACGCCGGTCCAGAGGGAGGAAATACGAATGCGTCATTATGAAGCCGTCATTATCTATGACATGGCTGTGGATCCCCAAGAGATTCAAGTAAGTCTCGATAAAACGTTGGCCACCATCTCGGCTTTTGAAGGAACCCCTGGTTCAGTCGATCGTTGGGGTCGCCGCACGTTTGCCTACGAAGTGAATCACAAGCGCGAGGGCTACTACATCATCGCCTCGTTTGCGGGAGAGCCCGCCACTGTCGCAGAGCTCGACCGATCTCTCGGCATCGCCGATGAGGTTGTTCGCCACAAGATCATCCGACTTCCCGACAACGTCGTAGCGGCCCGTGCCGCGAGCGTCTAAAGAAGGAGCGAACAATGCCAGATAACACCGTAACCCTGGTCGGCAATGTGACCAGAGACCCAGAACTTCGCTTTACGCCAAGTGGCGCAGCCAATGCCAGCTTTGGCCTGGCCGTGAATCGACGTTGGCAGAATCGCCAAACACAAGAGTGGGAAGAGCAAGTTTCCTTCTTTGATGTGGTGTGCTGGCGTGAAATGGCCGAGAATGTCAGCGAATCGCTGACAAAAGGTGCGCGTGTCGTAGTCACCGGGCGCCTCGATCAGCGCTCGTGGGATGACAAGAATACTGGTGACAAGCGCTCCAAGGTTGAGGTGGTGGCTGACGAGATTGCTCCATCACTTCGCTGGGCTACTGCACAAGTCACAAGAAATGAGCGACGAAGCGATGGTGGAAGTCCTCGACCAGCTCCTGCCGCCGCACCTGCCCCCACTGACAACCAAGCCGCCAGCGCAGGCTACGGCTACGACGAGGAGCCCTTTTAATCATGGCCCGTAACAATATGAAAACGCCAAAGCGAGCACCGAAGGATCTGAACCGGCGCATCAAGAAGAAGCCGTGTCAGTTCTGTCGTGAGCAGACCGTCTGGATTGACTACAAAGACTTGAACACCTTGAGAAAGTTCATGTCGGACCGTGGCAAAATCCGTGCTCGTCGCACGACTGGAAACTGCGAACAGCACCAGCACGATATTGCTGAAGCGATCAAGACCGCTCGAGAGCTTGTCCTCCTTCCTTACACACAGCGCACGGTGACCGAGCGTCCAGGTGGGCGTCGAGGAGATCGAGGCGACCGAGGAGATCGACGTCCACGTGACGGCGACGATGACGGACCAACCTTGGCTGACGTCACCGGTATCGAAGAGATGGTCTCGGACATCATTGAGATTAACGAGATCAAAGAGGTCGAAGAAGTGATCGCGGAGGCGGAAGTTATCGAAGAAGCTGAAGAGATCGTCGAAGAAGCTGCCGCGAAGGAGGCCGAATAATGAAGGTGCTCCTCCGAGAAGACATTAAGGGTGTGGGACGTCGAGGCGACATCGTGACCGTTGCCGGCGGCTTTGCTCGCAACTTCCTCTTTCCAAATGGCAAGGCCCTCGAGGCGTCTAATTCGATGGAGGTCCAAGCCAAGGACATGCAGCGATCACGCTCGGTGAGAGATGCCAAGGATCGAGAGACCGCACAGGCTCAAGCAGCAACGCTGCTTGGTTCGGTGATTGGCATTCCTGCTCGAGCCGGCGGCGGCGGCAAACTATTCGGCTCCATTGGGCCGGCTGAGATTGCAACGGCTATCGCTGAGCAAAAAGGTATAGAGATTGACCATCACAAAGTGATCTTGACCGAGCACATCAAGGAAGTTGGATCGAATCAAGTGTCACTTTCTCTCTTTGAAGATGTTGATGTTGACGTCGTCATCGAAGTCATTGCTCAGTAGCTAAGAAGATCCATGCTGAGGAGACTTACGCTTCTTGGGGTCTCACTCGTCCTTCTAGTCTTGACGACGACAGCGTTCTTCGTTGCGACAAGTTCACAGAGCCACGCCAGCACGAAAGGGCCTGAGACGACGGTCAAGAAGGATGGCATTGTAAAACGAGGGAATCTCTATACCGTTGGGAAACCTCCGGAAAGTGCAGAGAAGGTCTACTTCGGTATTGAACCAATTCAGGCGTATGGAGTTTCTCTCGCCGACAACACTTGGAAAGTCAATTTCTATATGTGGTACCGGTGGAAGGGACCCATTGACCCTGTTGCGACGACATTGTTTGACAACGCGACGGATGCCGAGACGAACTTTACGACTACATACGCCTATACCGACGCTCGAGGTAACGAAGCACCCATCGAATTGGCTGATGGATACAAGTATCAGTTGACGTATGTTCAGGCTGGATTTGCCTCTGAATTTGATTTGAGCCACTATCCCCTTGATTCACAAAAACTGGATATTCGCTTCGAAAACTCGACGTATGACTACAGCCAACTTGTGTATATCCCAGATCCAAGCGGAAGCAGCGAGGAAGGCTTTGTCGTTTCTGACTGGGATGTAAGTGGAATTTCGACGCAAGCGTTCCTGAAAGAATACACAACGAATTTTGGAAATACAGACGCCGGTGATGGGTTTAAACAGTGGTCGCTCGGAGTGTTCTCTATCTCAGTAGAACGACCCCTTGCTCACTTTTTCGTCAAGCTTCTTTTGCCCCTCATTATTGTTTTAGCCGCTTCGATCCTCGTGCTTCTCCTGAAATCTGAACATGAGATCTCTCGCCTGGCTCTCTCTGGGACGGGACTCCTGACATTAATTTTTCTCCAACAGAGCTACTCGGCCGACCTCCCGCCAACGGCCCCGCTGGTCTTAATGGATAAGTTCTATGTGCTTGCGTTCTGTATCGTGCTCTTTACGTTCGGACGAATCATTTGGGAGACAACTCAGGTGTTCCATCACAAACGTGCTGCTGATCAGTTCATCATCGCTGACCGAGTCCTGGCGGGCATTCTTGGAGTTCTCTTCCTCGGTGGTATCAGTATTCTCGCGTTCGTCTCCTAATTCCCTCTCCATTGAGGTGCCTGTGAGAACATAGGTCCACTATGGAAACTGATGAGTTTCGTGATCCGAGCGACTCCTCTACCGATCCCAGCGTTCAGAGAATCCTCAATTTAACTGACGGGGTAGTCGCCATAGCGCTCACCTTGTTGGTGCTTGATCTCAAAGTTCCTGGAAATACCTTTCTCAATAACTCGAACTCAGGATCGCAACTCTGGTCAGTGCTGTGGTCACAACATTTGATCTATCTGAGTTACGCGATCTCGTTCTACGTCATTGCACTCTTTTGGACCATTAATCACCAGATCCTTCGCCGTGTCACGGGTCATAGAGAAGGCCTGTCGGTCTTGAACTTTTTCTTTCTTTTCACAATTTCGCTGATGCCATTTTCGAGCAATATTCTTGGACGGTATCCAAAAAATCCATTGGCCATCACGTTGTTCGCGATCAACTTGATACTTGCTGAGGTAGCGCTCAGTGCGATCCGCCGTTTTGCTGTTGTGAAAGGTATTTTCTCGGACCACCCCGGCAGCACTCGCATGCGCGAAGGTTCTCTGGGAGCAATCTTTATGGTCCTCATTCTTGGCGTTTCGATTGTGGTTGCGTGGACGGCAACGAGATGGGCTATGTACGTCTGGATTCTGGGAGCGCTGGTGCCAACCATGGCCAAGATCTGGGTGGCCCACCATCCCCAGCTGGAGGCTGATTCTTGAGTGAGGGACTGGAGAGAGGGCGATTCAAGAAGCGTCCCTCGTTTTGTTACACCCCCCGACCAAACTGACCTGTGGAGAGAGTAGGTGGTTACCCACAGGGTTGTCACCATCAATTACACCGCTTAGGGGACTAGTCCTCCCCAGGCAATATGAGCGACAGTTGAGGTTCAATGGTTCAGGCATTCGACACATCGCGCCCACGACGGCTGACGTCGGTCCCGAGTGGTCCGCGCGTACCCCCACACGATCTCGATGCCGAAGAGTCACTGCTTGGGGCGATGCTGCTCAGTACGGATGCAATCTCAATTGCGTTGGAGATCTGCGAGGCGGATGATTTCTATAAGCCCACCCACGGCAATCTTTTCGCTGCGATCTCTCATCTCTATGAGCGAGGTGAACCAGTTGACGCGGTCACGGTCACCGACGAACTGCGGCGAACGCTTGATCCAGATCTTGTCGGCGATCCCGCTGACCTCGTGGCGCTCCAAGGACTGACGCCGTCAGTTGCAAATGCTCAGCACTACGCATCAATCGTCGCTGAGCTCGCGTTACTTCGCCGTCTCGTGGTGGCCGCAAGCGAGATCTCTGACTTGGCCTACTCGGCACCGACGGACGTGATCGGTGCCGTTGATGAAGCTGAGCGCAAGATGCTCGAGATCTCAGATCGACGAAGTGCAGACTCGCTGGGAGTCTTAGAAGACCTGTTGTTGCAGAGCTTTGAGCGAATCGAAGAGATTGCGAATCGCTCCGAAACGATGACAGGAACTGCAACGGGGTATACGGACGTTGACAAGATTTTGGCAGGGCTTCAGCCTGCATCACTCACGATCGTTGGAGCGCGTCCCGCCATGGGTAAGACAAGTTTCGCGCTGGGCATGCTGACGCAAGTTGGAGCGATTGATCAGAAGCCAGCGCTGCTGTTCTCGTTGGAAATGAGTCACTTAGAACTCACGCAGAGGTTGTTGGCCTCGGAAGCTCGCGTTGATGCGCAAAAGATGCGAACAGGTCGTCTGTCCGAGTCGGACTGGTCAAAAGTCTCTGGTGCGTTGACTCGACTCTCCGGATCGCCGATCTATATCGACGACAACCCACATCTCACCATTATGGATATCCGTGCGCGAGCGCGCCGGCTGAGGAAACAGCACGGTGAACTCGGCATCATCATCATCGACTATCTCCAGTTGATGACGTCCCGCTCTAATGCCGAGAACCGCCAAGTTGAGGTTGCTGAAATGAGCCGTGGATTGAAGATCCTCGCCCGAGAGCTCAACACCCCAGTCGTTGCGCTCTCCCAGCTCTCTCGAGGCCTTGAGGCTCGCCAAGATAAGCGGCCGATGCTCTCTGACTTGAGAGAGTCTGGCTCCCTTGAACAAGATGCTGACGTCGTCATGTTCCTCTATCGAGAAGAGGTCTACGACCAAGAGGCTGCTCCGGAGCGTCGGGGGCTAGCCGAAGTGATTGTGGCCAAGCACCGGAACGGACCCGTGGGATCAGCGAACCTGGCGTTCTTGTCGCAGTATGCCCGCTTCGACAACATGGGACAAAACCTCTAATCACTCGTTTTCTCCCGGGTATCTTCCCTGTAAAGTCTGTTGCATGGCCACTTCAAACGACTCATTTGACATCAATCCAATCTTTTCTCGCTCAGGCGAAGCAATCGTGCGGCCGAAGTTCTCGTTACCTGACGAGCAGATGCTCCCAGAGACGGCGTATCAAGTCATCCATGACGAGGTGATGTTGGACGGCAATGCGCGTCTGAATCTCGCGACCTTTGTTGGAACGTGGATGGGGCCGATGGCCGAGAAGCTCTACAGCGAAACGTTTGACAAGAACATGATTGACAAGGATGAATACCCCGCCACTGCGGCAATCGAAGATCGTTGTTGGAAAATCTTGGCGGGTGTGTGGAATGCACCAGACCCACAAAAGACAATTGGAACTTCTACGATTGGCTCGTCAGAGGCCTGCATGCTCGGTGGCCTGGCGATGAAGCGTCGCTGGCAAAACAGTCGCAAAGCTGCGGGGAAGTCCACCGAAAAGCCCAACATCATTATGAGTTCTGCGGTTCAGGTCTGTTGGGAAAAGTTTGCAAACTACTTTGAAGTTGAACCCCGTTATGTCCCAGTGAGCGAAGAGCACCAAACCCTCAATGGAAAAAATATTGTCGACTACGTCGACGAAAATACCATCGGTGTCGTTGCAATTCTGGGTGTGACCTACACAGGCATGTACGAACCCGTCAAAGAAATTGCTGCATCCTTGGACAAAATTCAAAAAGAAAAAGGCTTTGACGTTCCAATCCACATTGACGGGGCGTCGGGAGCGTTCATCGCACCGTTCTTGCAACCTGATCTTGAGTGGGACTTTCGACTTGAGCGTGTCCACTCGATTTCAACCAGTGGACACAAGTACGGCTTGGTCTATCCAGGAATTGGCTGGGTCGTGTGGCGGTCAATTGATCTCCTCCCAGAAGACTTGGTCTTCAACGTCACCTATCTCGGCGGAGAGATGCCGACGCTGGCCCTGAACTTTTCTCGCCCAGGCGCCCAAGTCTTGTTGCAGTACTACCAGTTTCTTCGACTTGGCCGCGAGGGCTACACCGCAGTCCAACAAGCATCGCAAGACGTGGCCAACTATCTCGCCCAGGAGATCAGTGAGATGGCCCCGTTTCAACTGTGGAGTGAGAAAACAGATATCCCAGTCTTCGCCTGGCAGTTAAAGCCTGGCTATACCGACAAGTGGGATCTCTATGATCTTGGCAACCTTCTTCGCCAACGAGGCTGGCTCGTCCCCGCGTATCCGATGCCGGACGATCTCACCGATATGACGGTGCAGCGCATCGTGGTGAAAAATGGACTGTCGAAAGACCTGAGTGACTCGCTGTTATTCGAGATTCGTCACGCCGTGAGCTATCTAGATGGTCTGGAAGGCCCGCTCCCCAAAGAGGGCAGGAACACCCAGTCCTTCAGCCACTAGCCAACGATCATTTTGGCTGCATACGAATACCGGCGTCGATTCGAATCGACTCAGCATTGATGTAGCTGTTTGTTAAGAGCTCGACGGCCAAGGTTCCGAACTCTTCGGAGCGACCAAGTCGTTTTGGAAAGAGGACGCCTGCACCAAGTCGAGCCTTGAACTCTTCAGCGGCTTCGCCTTGACCATAAATTGGTGTGTCAATAAGCCCTGGAAGAATACAGTTCGCTCGAACGCCAATGGGTGCCAAGTCTCGAGCAAGCGGCAAGGTCAATCCAACGACCCCACCCTTTGACGAGGAGTAGGCCACTTGGCCAATCTGGCCATCTTCGGCGGCCACAGATGCGGTGTTGACAATTGCACCACGACATCCATCTTCGTCGGGTGTGTTGTGGCTCATAGCGGTCGCCCCAAGGCGACAGACGTTGAAGGTTCCCACAAGGTTCACTTCAATGACTTTTCGGTAGATCTCCAAGTCGTGGGCACTTGAGAACTCTCCATCTTTTCCGATGGTTCGTGTTGCCCAGCCAATACCTGCACAGTTCACAATGCTGAACAGCGGACCCGCTGCGCGTGCCGCTTCGATTGCAGTAATGACTTGGTCGGTGTTGGTCACGTCAGTGTGAATGAACGTTCCCTTGATCTCTTTGGCAAAGGCTTCGCCCACTTCAGCGTTGAGGTCAGCGACAATGACGTGAACGCCACGATTCGCTAACAGCTGTGCGGTAGCTTCTCCGAGGCCTGATGCGCCTCCGGTAACAATGGCAGAGGTTCCTTGTAACTCCATGAGGGCTGTCCCTTTCTCGGTGTTTCGACCCCAGGTGGGCCACGTGTGCTTACAGATTCAACTACGAAATACCTTTGGGAGATTACCCGCACTTCGAGGCCTAGCGTGGAGCCCATGGCCACCCGCTATGACGTCGACGTCGAGGAGATCGCAGAACTCCTCTCTTCCCAGCCCTCCTACCGTTCTCGACAGGTTTTTGACGCCCTCTATTCCGGCCTTCGTAGCCCCAACGAGATGACAAATCTGCCAAAAGATCTTCGCGAAGAGCTTGAAGTCGCGCTGCCCTTGGCGCTTCGCGAAGAGGCCAAGCAGGTCACCGATGACGGAGAAACGACCAAATGGGCCTACGGCCTTGAGGGTGGCTCGGCGATCGAAACTGTCTTGATGTCCTACAAACAGCGCGTCACAGTCTGTGTTTCAACGCAAGCAGGGTGTGCGATGGCGTGCAGTTTCTGTGCCACCGGTCAAGCAGGTTTCACACGGCAGCTGACGACGGGAGAGATTGTCGAACAAGTTGTTCGTGCCGGCCGAGAAGCGAGTCCTCGTCGAGTCTCAAACGTGGTGTTCATGGGCATGGGTGAGCCGATGGCGAACTATGAACCCATGATGGAAGCAGTACGCAGGATTAACGGGGCGATAGGGATCTCTGCGAGAAAGGTCACGATTTCGACGGTTGGAATTGTTCCTGGGATCAAAAAACTCACCGAGGATCCACTTCCGGTGAACCTTGCGGTCTCGCTTCACTCGGCGAACGATCGACGTCGAGACGAATTAGTCCCGATCAACAAGCGCTATCCCTTGGGGATGTTGGCTGACGCGTGTAGTGACTACGTCGAGGCCACCCATCGTCGTCTCTCATTTGAATGGGCCCTCATTGACGGTGTGAACGATACCGACCGCGATATCGATGAGCTCGCAGCCTACGCCCGCCCCTTGAAAGCCCACGTCAACGTGATTCCTTTGAACCCAACTCCTGGCTATCTCGTCCGAGGCTCATCTCGAGAGCGAGTCAATGAATTTGTGCTGGCCCTCAATGAACAGGACGTCACCACGACAGTGCGGGCCACTCGAGGGAGAGAGATCGCAGCTGCCTGCGGACAACTCGCCGCACCGGTGTCGATTACGAAGAAGGTGGATCAGAGTTAGGCGACTCACGTTTTGCGAGCCCCTCCCTCCAAAATCCTGGGAGTGCTTTGGCCAGGACGACTGCGCCAATGACACAAGCCACACCGCCAGAGACCACGGAGATCTCTGTGGTGCTCACGGAGGCAACAGCTCCCGCTTCTAGATCACCCACGCGAGGCCCTCCCTGGACAACAGCCATCTGGAACGAGGAGAGCCGACTGCGGAACGAGTCGGGAATAGACGACTGCAAGATGGTGTTGCGAAGCACCGCAGAGATCACGTCAGCCCACCCGGCAATCGCCAAGAGAATCAGTGAAATCCAGAGGATTGATGAGAAGCCAAAGAGCGTGATGGCGACGCCCCACCCAACCACCGCGATCACCACGGCACGGCCACGTCGATGGATGCCTTCGACCCATCCCGTCGTGAGTGCGCCGAGAAGTGCACCAATACCGGGGGCGCTATAGAGCGCGCCGAGGGTGGTGGTCCCTCCGTGGAAGACGTACGCCGCCATGGCGGGAAAGAGTGCTCGAGGCATGCCAAAAATCATGGCGTCAAGATCCAAGAGGTAGACCCCTTGGAGGATTTGTCGGCCTCGCAGATACCGGAATCCCTCAACGAGTGAGCCAAGACCCGGTTTCATTGCACCAGGGGTGGGGAGAAGTGGTCGTAAGAGGATCAAGGTGACAATGGTGATGAGGAAACTTGCTCCATCGAGTGCGTAGGTCCACGCCAGTCCTGCTTTCGCGAGCAAGAGACCAGCGAAGGCTGGACCGATGATGATGGCGAGTTGAAATCCCACTTGGTTGAACGAATAGGCAGCAAGAAGTTGGGATGGCTTCACCAACATTGGAATTGCAGCGTTTCGAGAGGGGTTGGCAAATCCCATCAATCCAGCGGCGAGTGCGCTTACGAGATAGAGCACAATCAGTGAAGGGTGAGGACTCGCTGCATTGAGCGCAAGCCCTCCCGCAGTGACACTTGACGCCAATGCGGAAAACAAGAGGAGTTTGCGACGGTCGTAGACGTCACCCATCGCACCGCCGACGAGGGATCCTGCGATTAACGGGATGAGTTGCGCCAAACTAATCAGTCCAACTTGGAGCGACGAGTGGGTCAGAGTGAACACTTGATAGGGAATCGCCACTGTCGTGAGTTGATTCCCCAGCATGGAGATGACCTGGCCGCCAAAGAGCAGTCGAAATTCCCGACTTTCTTTGAGCGGTGTGAAGTCCACCATGAATCGAGAAGCCACTCTCCCAGGCTAGAGACTCTCGTGATGGTGGTGGTTCACGATCGATGGCTGACTAATGTGGCCAAGAACGGACGGTCCCAGTGAAGGGATAGAGACATGGACGTTCTTGACATGATTGAGACCCGCCGGTATTCAATCCATTCTTCCTTGGCTCCTGAGTATCGAGAAACAGTCCTCAACGCCCGACAACAATTACGCGAGCGAGGTGCCGCGGAACTCCCTGGATTTTTGACTCCGAGTGCCGTCCAACTGTTTACCGAGGACGCCACGTACGTGTCGAATCGGGCCTACCGCTCGGAGGGAATGGGAACGCCGTATCTTGAGACACCCGATGATGGTCAGTGGCCAGCGTCGCATCCACGTCGTCTGCAGAGCCGGTCGCGAGTGAGCGCAGTGGGTTACGACCTCATTCCACTGACCTCGCCGCTACGACTCCTCTACGAAGATGAGGACGTTCGAAGATTCCTTGAGGCGATCTTGGACGTACCAGTGCTCTTTCGTTACGCCGATCCTTTTGGGGCATTGAATCTGTCGGTCATGGACGAAGATGATGAACTTGGCTGGCACTTCGACCAGACCGATTTCGTTGTCTCTCTTGCGATTCAATCTGCTGAGCAAGGGGGGGACTTTGAAGTTGTCCCGAATATCCGGAGTGCTCGAGACGAGCGCTACGACGACGTTCAACGGCTTCTCAATGGCGATGAGATCGAGGTCGTGACGCTCCCCATGGTTCCTGGAACACTCCTTATTTTTCGAGGTCGACACTCAATCCATCGGGTCACACCTGTTTCTGGTCACACACCCCGGCTCGTCGGACTTCTTGGTTTTGATACCTCAGAAGGAACAATGAGTTCACGTGAGCTTCGAATTGATCGCTATGGACGAAGCGACGCGTTTGGAGAGCCCCCGATAGAGTGGCCATCACCATGATGCAACTCGGTGAATCTTTTGTTGGCGATGGCCAGAATGCAGCGCATCTCAATACCGTCGTCGGTGAGCGAGAGGGACCAGTTGGAACTGCGTGGGCGACTGCGTTAGCGACCCCCCGTGAAGGTCACAGTGCCTTTGTGGTGGTCGCACAACCAAATGTTCCCGTGAAGCCGTTCACGTTGTTTGTGAACAAGGCAACGATCTCTTCAGAACGTCACGGAACACTGACCTGGGGAGCCGGCCAGATTGGGGTCGCTGCAGGAGTGCTGCACGCAGTGAGAGAGGGAGTCTTTCAAGGGCTGGATCTCGAGGCACTGGTGATTCTTGCCGCAGTATGGATCGATCCGTTGGCCGATGATGAAGAGGAAGTCTATGAAAACAATCGGATCAGCATGTTGAATGCTCTTCGAAATGGTTCGGTGAATGCGCCAAGCGTAGATGCCATTCACGAGGCATCTTCAAATCTTGGTAATGGTTTTTATGTCCCGACTCAAGCGAAAGAGAGTCGCTCATGAGCAAATTGTATGCCGTCTTGCTTGGAGGAAGTGGTGGCCCAGGCCGACTTAGTGAAGATCATGAGACCGTGTTTGTGGTTGCCGACACCGAGAAGTCAGCACGACAACAAGCGCGAGCGAAGTGGTCGGGTCATGGGAAAGGACACGTTGACGCATTGGAATGTCTTGACGTGATTGACGGACACCGAGTGATGCTTGAGGGTGGAGCGGCTCCCTCGCAAGGAGTTTTTATCTCCTACAACGATGAACCCTTTGATGAAGGCAACGACTAACCGACTGGCTTACGAGGATGTTGCGAGCGCCACGAGTGCTTTGTCTGCATGAGACGTCATAGATGTTTCAGAGTTGATGACAGCTCGAATCGTTCGATCCGTGTTGATCACAAAGGTGGATCGCTTTGTTTTCAAAATGTCAAAGCGACGCTTCACGCCAAACGCTTTGGCAACCGCACCGTCAGTATCGGCCAAGAGTGGATAGTCAAAACCGTGCTTCGCAGAGAACTGGCCTTGCTTTTCGACGCTATCCATTGAAATCCCAACCCTCTGCGCACCGAGCTCATCGAACTCTGTCTTGAGATCTCGAAAGTGACAACTTTCTTTCGTGCACCCCGTGGTCATTGCGGCGGGGTAGAAGAATAAGACGACAGGCCCGTGGCTCAACAAGTCGGAGAGTGATCGAGGAGTTCCGTCTTGATCGCTGAGCGTGAAGTTTGGTGCAAGATCGCCTGGGTTCATGGACTCAGGCTATCTGTCAGGAGCTTGGGCCGCGCTAGGCCTCGAAACGGAACCCAACTCCACGCACGGTCAGGAGGTGGCGGGGATTCGTCGGATCCCTCTCAATCTTCTGTCGTAGTCGTTTGATATGGGTATCCAAGGTTCGAGAATCAAGAAGATCTTGGCCCCACCAGATCGTGTCAATGCAGGCGTCTCGCGTGACAACGGCTCCCGCATGGGTCATGAGGAGCCAGAGTAGATCGAACTCTTTTCTCGAAAGATCAAGTTTCTCGCCCCTCACTGTGATGTCTCGGCGCGATGCGTCGAGACGAATCGAACCAGCGCTAATCACATCGTCAGCGGGAGCGGCTGGGAGGCCCCGTCTCAGGACGGCTCGCATTCGGGCGAGGAGTTCACGGAATCGATAGGGCTTCGTCACGTAATCTGACGCACCGATTTCAAGGCCGAGAACAACGTCAACCTCGGTTGTTCGCGCTGAAACCATAATGATTGGAACATTCGATGACGTTCGGATTTCACGACAGATTTCAATACCTGACTTATCGGGCAACATCACGTCTAGTAACACGAGGTCAGGTTCTTCAGAATGGAAGAGCTCCATTGCTTCAAAGCCATCTCGCGCTAAGACAACGCGAAAGCCTTCGGTTGAGAGTCCAGATGAGAGTGCATCTCGATATGACTCTTCGTCATCGACAACCAGGACGACGAGTTCGCGTGACTCTCGAGGTTCAGCAGAGGAATTCACGAGGTTTGTCACAGAGTGGGGTGACCTTGAGAAGCGAAATGAGAGGCGGCCCTGCCTGAAAGGGGGGATTCAAACAGGGGCGCCTCACGTCGGCAACGGAGGCGGGGGGCGCCAGACGCTGCCGTCCATCTCAGCGACGTTGCCGGAGAGACGGAAGAAAATGGTGCCAAAACGGGGAGGTTGTGAGGGAGTGATGACACCATAATTATCAAACTAAGCAGGCCAGGTGAACCAAGAGCGACCTACTAGTAACAAAAGGGTGATTCTTTCGTAAACTCTGAAGTAGATTTTGCTCACCTCAGCGATGGCTCCACGTTGTGCCTTCCAGAGAGACATAAAAGGAGAAGAATATGACCGATCCTCAAGTCCCTATGGGCGGTGGCGTCAATCAGCGGGCTCAGATCAAGATGTCTGAATCCGAAATTGAGGGATTCCTCGCAGAACGCCGACCGATGACGATGTGCACTCTCAATCACGACGGCTCGATTCACGCGGTGGCCATGTGGTACGGACTCCTCGATGGTTGTGTTGCCGTGGAGACAAAAGCGAAGTCACAGAAGGCCAGAAATATTGTTCGCAATCCAACGATGACGTGCATGTTTGAAGACGGTGACTCCTACGAAGAGTTGCGTGGAGTCGAGCTCGTGGGCAAGGCCGAAATTGTTGAAGATTCTGACAAGATTTTCGAACTTGGCACAAGTGTCTTTTCTCGCTACTACTCGGAGTACACCGAGGAAATGAAGCCTTTTGTTGAGGTCATGCTGAATAAGCGGATTGTTATCAAACTCAATGTTGAGCGTGTCGTGAGTTGGGATCACCGAAAGCTCGGTCTCCCTCCCATGGGATAACGCGACTTGATGGACTTTGCTCTTTCACAGGAGATTCACGCGCCACTGTGGGCGGTCGAACAGGCATTAGGGGATGTTCGCTACTACCAAACGTTCACTTCGGGTTCTTCTTCTGTGCAAGCCCCTGAGTTGCTTGACGTCTCAACCTCTGAACACATCCTTGCCCTTCGGGTTCGCTATGCATTTGCTGGCCAACTTTCGGGAGCAGCGCGTATGGCAGTCGACGCGGAGAAACTGACGTGGGTGATCGAAACCCACCTCGATCTCCAGACTCATCGCGCCCGGCTTGATGTTATTCCTGATCACTACGATGATCTCTTGAGATGTGAGGCAGAAGTGGTCTTTACGGAACATGGAGAACACACCATTGAACTTCTTGAAGGCTCACTCAATGTGTCCGTTCCTTTTTTTGGTGGGACTATTGAACAGGCCATCGTAGAAGGGCTCAAAGAGCACGTCGCCATGGAGGCGGCGGCACTCGCTGGCTTCTGTTCGAGCACCTAGGCTCACAAGAGGTCCAATGGCCGAACGATTGAGAGGAAATTGATGGTTTCGATGACGCGAACCGATGACGTCTTTGTCATCGATCTTGGTGATGGTGAGAATCGTTTCACTCCGCAGTGGATGGAAGAACTTTCTGCGGCGTACAAAGAAGTTGAAATGGACGAGGGTCCTCGTGCTCTCGTGACGACCGCACGGGGAAAGATCTGGTCGAACGGACTTGACCTCGATTGGCTCCTTGCGAATCTTGAGAAAGCTCCTGGCTACGTTGACGCCGTACAACAACTGCTCGCCCAGGTTCTCACTCTTCCGGTTCAAACCGTTGCCGTGATCCAAGGGCACTGTTTTGCGGCAGGGGCCTTGCTTGCATTGGCGCATGACACTCGCTTGATGAGGTCTGATCGAGGCTACTTCTGTCTTCCTGAAGTTGACATTGGCATACCATTTTCTCCTGGGATGTCTAACCTCATTCAATCTCGGCTTTCAAAGAAAGCCGCACATGAATCAATGACAACGGGTCGCCGTTATGGCGGGCCTGAGGCCCAAGAAGCGGGAATCGTCGATGCGATCTACGACGAAGGCGAGCTCCTCAGTGCCGGAATGGGCCTCGCCAGTGAACTCGCCCCAAAGGCTGGACCAACGCTCCAGGCAATTCGAACTGAGATGTATCGCGGGGCAATTGAAGGACTCCGAGCAAATCAGCCGTTGGATATCTCTGGTGCCGGTTCCTGAGAGGGACCCCTACGATAGAGATCTCAGAATTGAAAGGGTAATTCACCATGAAGCGAACGCTGTATGCAGAAGAGCATGAAGCCCTTCGGGAAAGTTTCCGGAGTTGGCTCGACAAAGAGATAGTTCCTCATGAAATCGAATGGAACGAAGCGGGGATTGTTCCGCGGACCGTATTTAGTGACGCAGGAAGTCATGGATTTTTAGGATTTGACGTCCCAGAAGAGTTTGGTGGTGGTGGAATGCCAGACTTTCGCTTCAATACGATCATTGATGAAGAGATTCAACTCTCCGGAGCGGGTTCGTCGGGGCTTGGCATCTCACTCCACAACGACATCTGTGTACCCTATTTTCTGAAGTACTGCACAAAGGAACAACGGGAACGTTGGCTTCCAGGAATTGCGAGTGGTGAACTCATTACCGCCATTGGAATGACGGAGCCTGGAATCGGTTCGGACCTCGGTTCATTGGCAACGTCAGCGATTCGCGATGGCGATCGCTACATCGTCAATGGCTCAAAAATTTTCATCACGAATGGCATCAATGCTGATCTCGTGATCACGGCCGTAAAAACGGATCCTTCGCAGCGGCATAAAGGAATCTCGCTCCTGATCATGGAGCGGGGTCTTGAGGGTTTTGAGCGTGGACGAAATCTTGACAAAATCGGACTTCACTCTCAAGACACCGCAGAACTCTTTTTCAATGACGTTTCTGTTCCCGCAGAAAATCTTTTAGGAGATGAGGGAAACGGTTTCGCGATGTTGGTCGACAATCTTCCTCAAGAGCGGCTCTCAATCGCCGTCGCTGGGGTTGCAGCGGCGAAAGCCGCCTTGGAATGGACGCTGGAGTACGTCAAAGAGCGAACAGCATTCGGACAGTCGGTTGGATCTTTCCAGAACACTCGTTTTGTGTTGGCCGAACTTGCAACTGAAATCGACGTCGCACAGGCCTACGTTGATAACTGCACGTTGGCGCTCAACGTGAATGACCTCACCGCCGAAGATGCTGCGAAAGCAAAATGGTGGTGCACTGAGCTTCAAAAGCGAGCAGTCGACAGTTGCCTTCAACTCTTTGGCGGCTATGGCTACATGGTGGAGTACCCGATCGCAAGAGCCTATAAAGACGCACGAGTGACCACTATTTATGGAGGCACCACGGAGATTATGAAGGAAATTATCGGGAGATCTCTGGGTCTCTAACGAGTACAGGACCCATGCCATCGCTCGATGTGGTTCAATTCTTAGCGTGACGATGGGATTCCACTCGAGAACGAATCGAATGGTGATCGCTGCACTGATCAGTGTGGGTTCAGTGCTGGCAGGGTGTTCGACGTCCTCAACTTCTTCAGGAACAACAACAACGCCATCGGTGACGCAAGGAAAACCGGTCCCGTCATCCGGGTGCAAAAAGCCAGTCGCTGCATCAGTGACCGATCAGCGCAATGAACTCACAGTGGCGGATACGACGCGGTGGTATCTCCTCACGACTCCAGCGCCGTCGACACCGAGCGCGACATCTCCGAAGGGCACCACTCCTATTCCTCGACCAGTCGTTGTCGACTTTCATGGACTCTCAGAGGGCGCAACACTCCACTCGGTGACGGCGCAGTTTGGTCAATTAGGCCAAAAAGATGGATTCATTGCCGTCTATCCAAACGGAACAGGCACACCCGTGCAGTGGGACGTGTCACCGACGCAAACACCGAATCCGGATATTGAGTTTGTACAAGCGTTGCTGACCAGTCTTGAGTCGAACTACTGCGTCGACATCTCTCGGGTCTATGCCAGTGGTCTTTCAGATGGAGCATTCATGGTTTCACTGTTGGCGTGTGAGATGTCGACACGCTTTGCTGCGATTGGAGCGGTGGCGGGTCTCCAACTCCCAAATCCGTGCCACCCTTCTCGAAAAGTTCCCCTGATCAGTTTCCACGGAACACAAGATCCAATCCTTTACTTTAATGGTGGGATTGGTTACGGAGTCCTGAACAAAGCCCTTGGCGCGAATTATTCGGCAGGGGATAGTGCGCCAACAACTACGACGCTTCCTCCCGATCTCACTGGAAAAGGTGTTCCCGCAACCGTCCAAGCCTGGGCGGTGAAGGACGGGTGTTCAAGAAAATTTACTGATAAAAAAATCTCAAGCGAAGTGATCCAGCGGACCTACAGTTGCCCGCCGAATGTCGATATCGTTTTTTATATCGTTCTTGGGGGAGGCCATTCGTGGCCAGGAAGCGCGTTTAGTAAATCTGTGAGTGGCGTGACGGGATTCACGACGTTCCAGATCAAGGCAACCGAGACAATGTGGACGTTTTTTCAACGTTTTCAACTTCCCCTCAAGACAACGCCGTAGCCACATAGACGAACCCCATCGTTTGGCAGTTTGGACTGGCGGATGTGGCTGGAACAGCTCCTGGAATGCGGACAATTCCCGATGGCTTTGACTACTGGCTTGCAAACAAAACCACACCGGCCTACGTCAGCACTGGGTAGTGGGGAGGCGCTAGGAGTTTGAAATTCTGGTGATCGTGGTGAAGCTCACAAGGTAGAAGTCGTTGTTGAAACCTGCGCATGGAAAAACGACCGATTGAACCGGGCTTCCAGTATCAATGCGGTTGACTTCTCGGCCGGTCTCGGTTTCAAGAATCACGACTTCTTCCACAGCTCGAGTGCGGTCATAGTGCGTCAGAATCATGTGGCCGCTCACGTCGTCATGAAGAACATGTGATGCGTGATTCAACTCGGCGGTCCAAAGAGGAGCGAGGGTATCGGCGTGAAATGCAGCAACGACACCATTGCCTGAATCAAAACCAACAACGATCCGGCGAGTGGCATCGAGTGCCGGAGGATTAGCAATAATGCCTCCGAGCCTGCCTGAAACTTCTACCGAAGATGATGTGGAATTGTTTCGATCGATGCGATGAAGCCGCAACGGCACAGTTCCAATTCCACGACCTTCGAACGAACCATCAAAACGATCCGTTCCGTCGCCATTATCGAGGAAGTAAGTCAGATCGCCATCAAGAACAGCATCCCATCCACAGCCCTGGCCTGGTTCGCTTCGGTAGGGCACCGAGCCGGTTTCTTGGAGTGCATTATTTTCGAAAACGACAGTGAGAAGCGACGTCGTTCCTACGACAACAATTTGATTCTCAATTGCCGAGAGGCGAGCGACAGAGGGCTCTGAAAGATCCAACGTTGAGATTGTTGACAGATCATTGGGATCGAGAACCAGAAGCTGGCTTGTTCGCTTATCGTCAGGATCATGCCCGTTAAACGGCCCAGCAAAATCCTTGGTGACGAGTTGACCAGTCTCAAGAATCACAAAACTGTTATAGGGCCGATCACGTGGCAGCTCTACGGAACAGAGCGTCTCGAGTGAGGCAGAGAGTCGATGTGCGTGATTTCCAAAGACGACATAGAGCGAACCATTTGCGTGTGCAGCAATTCCTCCAGGCCAGACCGGACCGCCTGCGAGATCTTGACTTCGGCGCACTGTCTCAAGTGACGAAGGGTCGAGTTGTTCAACAAAACTCGTCGCATCCGGTGGCCCGCTGTGGCCCACGACGAAAAGTTCGCCTGGATCTCGAAGGATGGCCATCGTCAAGACGAGAATGTCTCTTGAAGAAGTGACCAACGGCGCGGTGAGATGAAGTCCTAGTGACTTCTCGAGACCTCCTTGATCGTGTGGAGTACTGCGCCGTTGGGATCCAGCATCTTCAGCAGGCCAGGGGCTGTCCCAAAGTGCGCTTCTCGTCATGGCTAAAGGGTAGTTGAGCAACTGTCGTCGTTGATGGCTACAGTTTGGAAATGGACTACGGAATAATTGATTTTGATTATGCGGGACATTTAGCAACTCGACCTGAAGAAGAAGATGGACCAATCTGGATGGTCAACTTCATGCGCTACAAAAAAGTGGCGTCATATGCGGATGGCGGCGAGCAGATTTCAGGGAAGCAAGCTGACAATCGCTATGCACCAACAGACGTCTTAGCCAAAATTGGAGCAGACATGGTATTTGTCGGCGACGTTCTCGACACTGATGGCTCGTGGGATCGAATGGCCATCGTTCGCTACCCCACTCGAAAGGCCTTCATCGACATGCAGACCCGTGAGGACTTCAAGGAAAAGAAGGTCCATAAAGATGCAGGTATGGAGTTCACCGTCATCATGTGCTCACTCCCGCTGGGTCCTCGAAACGGTGAAGGAGATGGATCAGGCACCGTTCAGTTCGTTGGATTTCCAGCAGGGACGCCTTCTCCGGCTCCTCTTGAACACGCGGTGATGTTCTCTGTCGAAGGCACCATTATCGGCGACGAGCGACGGTGGGATCATCTCGCCATTGTCTACAGCGATGATGAGATCACTGGGTTGCCAGAAGGTGCGATGGTGGTTCGATCTCAACCAACTATTGACACCATTACAAGCCTGATCTAATTCCAGAGTTGGCGGTGGTCCGGAGCGAAATGCTCTGCGTGGTTAGATTCGTTCGATGATGATGGCAGGAGCCATTCCACCAGCAGCACACATGGTGATTAACGCGAACTGCTTGTCTTGGCGTTCTAACTCGTCAAGTGCAGTCCCTATCAACATTGCTCCTGTGGCGCCGATTGGGTGACCGAGAGCAATAGATCCGCCATTCACGTTGATCTTTTCTCTGTCGATGGCAAGGTCCCGAATGAACTTCTCAGTGACGACGGCAAAGGCTTCATTGACTTCGAAGAGATCGATCTGGTCGATGGTCATTCCGGCTTTGGCAAGGACTTTTTTCGCAGCGGGTACTGGGGCATTGAGCATCAACGTTGGGTCGTCTCCCATGTTGGCCACTGCCACGACTCGAGCCCGTGGCTTCATCCCGTGAGCAGTTGCGTAGTCGGGACTGGTCATGAGAATTGCTGCAGCACCGTCAACAACACCAGAAGAGTTTCCTGCGTGATGGACTGGTTCAAACTCTAAACCTGGGAAGCGTTGGTGGACCATATTTCGAAACGTCGTTCCTTTATCGTCAAGAACAATGTCAGCGATAGCTCCAAACGAAGGCTCAAGGGTGGCGAGCTTTTCGTAAGTGGACGTTGGACGTGGGTACTCTTCGTGGTCCAACAACATCGTTCCATCTGGCCCAGAGACCGCAATCAAACTTTTTTCAAATCGTCCTTCAGCGATCGCAACAGCTGCGCGCTCCTGAGAGAGGGCACCGAGTTCATCGAGCGATTGGCGCGAGATTCCTTCTAATGCCGCAATAGCGTCGGCGGCAACACCCTGATTGGGCTGAGGAAAAATTGCTCGGAGGTGCTCATTGCCACTGTCGATGAAGTAGCCAGCATTTCGATTCGCCGCGTAACAGGACATCATTTCGGTGCCACCGGCAATGACCACATCTTCGAGTCCCGACATGATGTTCGCAGTGGCCAAGTTTGCTGTCGTGATGCCAGATCCACAAAAACGGTCCAGGGTCATGCCGCTTGATTTCATTGAAAAACCAGCGTCAAGTGCCGCCATACGGCCGAGGTCGCCACCTTGGGTCCCACCCTGCATGCTTGTTCCCCAGATCACATCGTCGACGTCATCAGTGTTGAGGTCGTTTCGCTCAGCAATGGCCTTCAGAACGGTTGAACCGAGAAGTTGAGGGTGAAGATCAGCGAGTGCTCCCTTTCCTACTTTTCCAATTCCACGGGGGGTTCGACACGCATCGATAATCCAGGCTTCACTCATTCTGGTACTCCTTCGTTGTTGAGAATTGGTCCGTCTCCGCCCAGGTTCTCGTTCTCAAGAAGGAGGGTGACGACGGATCTGAGAATACCATCGATTGTTCAAGCAAGAAGAGTGAACGAGCAGTTCTGATTGAGCGGACTACTTCATCAAGTTTGCTTTTTGCTGAGCAAACTCCTCCTCCGTGAGGATTCCATCATCACGGAGTTTGGCGAGTTTGATCAGTTCGTCAGCCATGCTTGCCGCAGCTGGTGCTTGTTGAACTGGCGCTGCTTGCGCCGGCGCACCAGCGACTGCGCCGTGTCGTGCTTCCTCGGCTCTTTGATCGAGCATGGTCTTCACCTTCTCGCCATCCTTTTTCGGGACGCCCTTCATCGTGATCACGTGGCCGCCAGTTGATTCAACGGTGATCTCTGCGTAGACCATTCCTTTGGACATTTTGATTTGAGCAACTTGCGCATAACGGATCGCTTGCGTTTCTTTCTTTCGAATTGCGTGGTGCTCGTACTCTTCAACACGGTCGGGCCAAATCCGAATCACGTTTGGCGTAAGGAGACGACCACCCTTTAGCCGCGACGCTTTGAATTCATAGAGGGGTTCTTTAATTCCATCACCGAACTTACCTTCGCCTGAATGTTCGCTTGATTCCTCATTGTCGCTCATGATGACCTCTCTGTACCGGTGGAATTTAAATCTCTGGTGCTAATAAAATTGATATTACCTTCTCGGAAGATCTCCACAATCAAGCCCCTCCTGGCTCAACATTGGGGAGCTTCTGCTGTCGTGAACGTGGACCCTCATTGAACGTGAAAGGAATCTCTGTGTGGAGAACAACGGGAGTTGTCACGGGTCATCACGCCTTCGACTGAATCCTTGACACAGGCGCTGGGCTCAGAGTATTTTTTGGAAGTTTCACGAACCGACGGAAAGGTAAATTTTCATGAAGAAATTAGTATCCGGTTCACTGTTTTCCGTAGCGATTTTGTTTGCCGCGTGCTCGTCTGGCAGTTCGACAGCATCGTCAGACAGTTCAACTACCTCTGGGAGCAGTACTTCATCGGGAGACCCTTGCGCAGCATTTTCGAACAATTCAGATGGGACCAAGTGGGGATTCGCAGGGTGTCAGTTGTCGACAGCCCAAGAGCAATGGGCCAAAAGCGGAGATGGCACCGTTACGCAAGAGCAGATCGACAAACTGACGGGGTACCTCACATCGATGGAGACCTACAGTCAGAACATCTCGGCATCGTCGAGTGCATCAGCGGAATGCAAGTCTTCGGCTACCGCATGGACAGCATCGGTTACCGCAGCATTGGCGTATTGGCCAACCACCGTCGGAAAGACCTGGTCCACCGCAGAGCAAAGTGCTCCGGGGACTCCAGATTCGGCCACCGTTGGCGATATTTCAGGCTGCTAGAGGCATCTGGAGCGGGTGACGGGAATCGGACCCGCGTTCTCAGCTTGGGAAGCTGATGTTCTACCACTGAACTACACCCGCAGAACCTCACTAGCCTAGCGCTCCCTGTTGGGTTTTTGATCGGCCTGCACGGTGCCCTCAGTAGGGAGAGCGTTACTGTGAGTTCATGGCGGAGATTGATCGGAGAGTATTCCTTCTCGGGACAGTCGGGCTCTCAGCGACACTGCTCGCTCCTCAGTCAGTAGTGAGTGCACGTTCAATGCCAACGGCACTCGTGTACGCAGGTCCTGCGTCCACCGCAGATTCGACATTGTGCTGGAAGCCAATTACTGCTCTGTTGAAGACGAGTTACAAGGTCATCGAGGTGGGTCCTGCTTCGCGCCCTCGTGTTGCATTGACGGCTCACTTGTTGGAAAGAGCGACACTGTATGTCCAACCAGGTGGAGGCGACGACCTGCTTGGAGCATGGAACGAGATGAAGAAATATCGAACACCGTTGACGAACTATGTAAAACACGGCGGGCATTACCTAGGCATATGTATGGGTGCCTATCTCGCGGCTGGAGAGAACACCAAGGGAAATCCTGGACTTGGTCTCATACGCCCTGGTGACACGAATGAGTACGTTGGCCCGTCTTTGGTTTCCGATGACCCAAGAAACTCTGAAGCAGACGAAGTTGTTGCGTTGTCATGGGGAGGCAAGGCGAGAACAATGTACTTTCAAGCGGGACCTGAGTTCACTGCGCAAGAGTTGCGATCAACGAACGTGATTGCAACGTATTCGAATGGACAGTCCGCAGCTATGGTCGTTCCTCTTGGAAAGGGCAGTATTGGTCTGTCCGGTCCTCATCCAGAAGCGCCGAGCGACTGGTACAGCGCATCTGGCCCCGATTTTCTCAAGTACGAGGGGAACCCACCTCGGCCTTTTCCGACAAGTGACCTTTTTCATGACCTTGTGATGCAGACGGTGCAAATGCGAGGGGGGCAGAACGTCCAGTACGGCGGCGGGCACGCTGGCTGACCGAGGAAGGGTGGCTCTTCTGGTCGAACCTGCCGGTACTCATTGAGAGAAGATTCATGGCCCCAGAAGATCCAACATTGATGGATTTCTCTAGCAGGGGCCTGCTTCTCATGGAATCTGGCTCTTCGATCTCGGGAAAAGCCAGTCGCTCAGAGAGGGTCGAAGCAAAGAACTTCACGAGACCTGGATAGGGCCACTATCGTCTGAGCGATGGTTCTTTCAGATCGCTCAATTAGCCAAGCCATAGAAGAAGGTCGAATTGTCATCGACCCCCTTGGCCCCGAATGTATTCAGCCGTCCTCAGTTGATCTTCACGTTGATCAGTATTTTCGAGTGTTCCGAAATCACACCGCAAAAGTCATTGACGTTCGAGAAAACCAAGAGGAGTTGACCGAACTTGTCGACGTTGGTCCCGATACACCGTTCATTCTTCACCCTGGAGAATTTGTTCTCGGTTCAACAACCGAACGAGTTGCACTTCCAGATGATTTGGTTGCCCGACTCGAAGGGAAATCTTCACTCGGAAGGTTGGGACTGTTGATTCACTCAACCGCTGGTTTTGTCGACGCGGGCTGGGATGGACATCTCACACTTGAACTTTCGAACGTGGCGAATCTTCCGATCACGGTGTATCCGGGGATGAAGATTGGACAGATCAGCTTCTTCGAAATGTCGACACCGGCTGACCGTCCCTATGGTTCGGAAGGTTTGGGTTCGAAGTATCGAGGGCAGTGGGGTCCAACCCCAAGTCGATATGCCGATAATTTCCCGCCGGCAACATAAAATAACTGTGGCCCGCAAGGGTTTGATCAACTTCTAAGGAGGCGTCGTGCTCGTACGGATCATTTTGGGTCTTGGCATCACCGTGGTCTGTTTTGCCATTGCGGGTCGACGCTTTCACTGGCTGAGCAAACTGATCCGATCTGGCGCACCCGCAAAACGCCCTTTGAGTTTCTCTCGAGCAGCCGAAGCCGAAGTCGTTGAGGTTGCGGGACAAAAGAAGCTCTTGCAGTGGACGATTCCGGGTATTGCTCACTTTTTCGCTATGTGGGGATTCACTGTCCTGCTCCTGACGATCATCGAGGCTTACGGATCACTGTTTGCTCGCGACTTCTCCATTCCGTTGATCGGCCACTGGTCGGCGGTGGCATTCCTTGAAGACTTCTTTGCGACAGCAGTTCTTGTCTCACTGGTTATTTTCTCGATTATTCGGCTCAAAAATGCGCCGTCTCGCAAACAACGAGAGAGTCGTTTTTACGGATCTCACACGGGAGCAGCGTGGCTTGTCCTTTTGATGATTGCACTCGTGATCGTCACGCTGCTGCTGTATCGAGCCGCGCAAGAGAACACTGGCCACTTCCCATTCCAGGGCGACTGGTGGGCATTCGCGTCCCTCGGTGTTGCCAAACTTCTGGCCCCATTGGGAACAGGCGTCAACAGTGTGATCGAGACTGTCTTTCTGTTGGCAAATATTGCAGTCATCGTTGGATTCTTGGTGTTTGTGTCGTACTCCAAGCACCTCCACATTTTCTTGGCCCCAATTAACGTTGGAACGTCTCGACGCCCCCGTGCTCTTGGTGGTCTGGACAAGACCCCCGACATGGACATGGAGAACATCAGCGAAGACACGGTCTTCGGTGTTGGAAAGATCGAAGACTTCACGTGGAAACAGATGCTCGACTTTTCAACCTGCACCGAGTGTGGACGTTGTCAGTCAGTCTGCCCAGCGTGGAATACCGACAAGCCGCTAAGTCCAAAACTTCTGATCATGGGACTCCGTGACAATATGTTTGCCTCAGCAGATCGACTTCTCACGAAAGATTCTGAAGCTGCTGCTGCGGCGGAGACGTTGGTTCCCACCACAATTGATCCTGACGTTCTTTGGAGTTGCACCACGTGTGGGGCCTGTGTCCAAGAGTGCCCCGTCGACATTGAACACATTGATGCGATCGTCGATATGCGTCGCTATGAAGTCCTGATGGAGTCACGCTTCCCTCAAGAGGCGAACTTGTTCTTGCGCAATATTGAGAACCAGGGCGACCCGTGGGGCCTTGGAGGTGCGAAGCGCCTGGAGTGGACAGAGGCATTGGACTTTGACGTGCCAGTGATTACTGGCACGATTCCAGACGACGTGGAGTATCTCTACTGGGTGGGCTGTGCGGGCGCCCTTGACGACCGCGGCAAAAAGCAAGCCCAATCAACAGCACGGATGCTTCATCGAGCCGGCGTGACCTTTGGCGTGTTGGGCCCCAAGGAGTCCTGCACAGGAGACCCGGCGCGACGATTTGGGAATGAGTACTTGTTCCAAGAAGTCGCCAAAGCCAACATAGAAACGCTCAAAGAAGCTGGCGCCGTCAAGATCGTCGCTACCTGTCCGCACTGCTTCAACACGATCAAGAATGAGTACCCCGCGTTGGGTGGCGACTTTGAGGTCATCCACCACGCTGAGCTCTTGGCGCACTTGGTGAATAACGGCAAGTTGGTGCCGGGCGACAGTTACGCCGGAACCGTGACGTATCACGACCCGTGTTACCTGGGTCGCCACAACCGAGTCTTTGACGAGCCACGCGACGTTCTGAGTGCGATCCCGGGTGTCAAGCAGGTGGAAATGGGTCGCTGTCGAGAAAAAGGCTTCTGCTGTGGTGCAGGTGGGGCTCGAATGTGGATGGAAGAGAACATCGGCAAGCGAGTCAACATGGAGCGTACTGATGAAGCCCTCGGAACTGGTGCTGACATCGTGTCAACGGCGTGCCCCTTCTGCATGATCATGCTTGATGATGCAGTTCAGGCGAACGGCAAAGGCGACGATGTCCGAGTCATGGACATCTCACAATTAGTTGAAGAGTCGCTGAGCGCTCCAGTTGCGAGTACCCCGCCAGCAGCATCTCCGATGAGCGAGAGCGACTCCTAAGGCGAGAAGGGCTGGCGACGAAATCTCTTCGTCGCGAAGACGAGAATTAATGAAGAGCTTTTTGGTCCTGCTCGCGAACACGTCCCGCCATGGCGGCCAGGAGTTTCCTCGACAGAGCAGGAACTGTCTCTAAGAGTCCGTTGAACTGTCGTTGCCCTAAGACCAACAAGGTCATCTCTGACGAGGATGTCACAGTGGCATTTCGAGGTCGGCGATCCAAGAGCGCTAACTCTCCAAAGTGCTGACCAGATTTGAGAGTGGCGACGAGACGACCTTTTCGGCGAACCGATGCGGTTCCAGAAACAATGAGGTAGAGCTCTCTGCCGATTGCTCCTTCTTCAACCAAGACGCGATCCGTGGGGACAACGACTTCGTCCGCGGCACTCGCGATGCTTTTGAGTTCTCGGGCTGAGCACTCCGAAAAGAGCCAGATGGACTTCAGTGCTTTTTCTTTTGAGACAGGTGCCATAGACCTCATGATACCGGGAGTTCAATTCACATGCTCGTAACAATCTAGGAACAGGCCAGAAATCCTCTGTCGCCATACTGGAGTTCACAACTCTTGAGAGGAGACGGGCCCGTGCTCGAAGCGGTAACAAACATTCCATATCCCCATTGGCTAAATCCAGGCGACAATGCGTGGCAGTTGACTGCCGCAACATTGGTCGGCCTCATGAGTTTGCCCGGAATTGCCGTACTTTACGGTGGTCTCGTCCAACGCAAATGGGTCGTCAACACCATGATGATGGCCTTTTCTGGGTTCTCTCTGGTGGTTCTTGTCTGGGTGCTGTGGGCCTACAACATGGCCTTTGGTCCTCAAGTCCACTTGGGAGCGGACGGATCGTTCCTCTCTGGTTTTGTGGGACACCCTCATCCCATTGTCAGCCACTTTGGAGAGCAAAATCAGGCGGTCTCAGGGACCAATACCCTGGTGCCGTTCCACTATCCAACCTCGACGCTCGCCTACTTCCAGCTGGTCTTCGCGGCGATCACGCCACTGTTGTTCCTGGGCTCAGTCATCGGTCGATTTAAGTTCAAGGCCTGGCTGCTCTTTGTGCCGCTCTGGATCACCTTTGTCTATTCCATCAATGCCGCGTTGATCTGGGGCGGAGGCTTCTTCGCTCAAAAGGGTGCGGTGGACTTCGCTGGTGGCTACGTCATTCACATGTCGGCGGGTATCACTGCCTTTGTAGCAGCGGCGATTATTGGACCTCGCCTCAATCGTGACCGAAACCACGCACTTCCAAACAACCTGATGATGGTGGCTGTCGGTGCAGGAATCCTCTGGTTGGGCTGGAACGGCTTTAATGGTGGCGCCCCGTACTACGCCGGTGTCGACACTGCGTCCGCGGTACTCAACACAAACATCGCAACGGCCGTTGCGCTGTTGACCTGGGTGGCAATGGACATGTTCTTCTCCCGAGAGCACAAGCCCACGTTCTTAGGGGCTATCAACGGAATGATCTGTGGTCTGGTTGGCATCACTCCTTCAGCTGGTTTTGTCAGTGGTGTGGGGGCGATCTTCGTCGGCTTGATTGTGTCGGCCACCGTCTGGGTTGCCTGGAACTTCCTCTCCAAGGTCAAGCCATTCTCGAAGGTTGACGATGCGTTGGGTGTCGTTTACACCCACGGGATCGCTGGGCTGCTTGGTGGTCTCTTGGTCGGTCTCCTGGCGGACCCCGGCATGATCGTCTACGGCGTGCCGGGTCGTGTCTATGACGCAGCAGGTGCGTTCAGTGTCGGTGGCTGGTTCTATACCCACTCGTTCCACCAACTCTGGGAACAGTTCATCACTGCAGTCTGGGTCATTGTCTTCACAGCGATTATGAGTACCATCCTCCTCTACATCGTCAAGTTTGTCTGTCGAGGTCTGCGTGAGAAGGATGAAGTCCTAGAAGTCGGAGACCTTGCGGTCCACGACGAAGAGGCGTATCCACGGGAGACCTTTGCTGAACGAGTGAACTCGCTCTCGGGGTCATCGCGTGGCTAGATCTGGGCGAAGGAAGCACGAAACCATCGACGTAGAAAAAGGAGAACTCACATGAAGCTCGTTGTTGCAATCTTGAAGCCATTCAAACTCGATGACGTGAAAGACAGGTTGAAGCTCATTGGCGTGACAGGGATGACCCTCACCGAAGTCCAAGGATTTGGGCGCCAGCGAGGACATACCGAGGTCTACCGAGGTGCGGAATATGAAGTGGACTTCGTACCCAAACTTCGAGTGGAAATCCTCGTCGATGACGCAGAAGCAGACGCCGTGGTCAATGCCGTGGTCGAGTCGGCCGCTACCGGCAAGATCGGTGACGGGAAGGTCTGGGTCATTCCTGTTGAGACTGCCGTTCGCGTCAGAACTGGAGAGCGAGGATCTGACGCGTTGTGAGGGTCTAGGAAGATCGGAACGGCCCTGATCTAGGCTCGATCCATGATTCAAATCCCACCAAAAGAACTTGTCCCCGTCGCCCTTGGCGCGTTTCGTGGCGCCATCGAAACTGACGGCACCATGCTCGAGACACAACGAGAGACCATCAACGCGATTGCCACCATGTTTGGCGGCACCCGCGTTGATGTGTCGGATGCCACTGCATTAGAGCCCGACGCGGTTGCCATGCAGGTGAGCGACCCCGCATTTCGCCAACAGCTCATTCAAGCCATGGTGGTCATGGCATTTTTTGAGCACCCGCCTTCACGGGAGCGCAGCGCACGGATTGACGCGTACGCCAAGGCGCTCGACGTCGATGAGAAGAGTGTTCGGGTCATCCATGACTACGCCGAGAACCACATGAAGCGTATGGTCATTGACTCCTATCGCGAAACTGCAGTGGTGGAGTGGGAGAAAGCATTCATAAAAGAAGAGGGGCTCAGCACGGTCGTCAAGAACGTGCTCGGCACCTTCCACAAAGGAGAAGCTCCTGAGCTCGCGAAAAAGTTCGTCGCGTTAGAGCACTGCCCACCTGGAAGTCTGGGGCGGAAATTCTGGGAGATGTATAGCTCTCGGAAGTGGCCGTTTCCTGGCCAAGATGGTGGCGTTCCAGAAGCCATCACGGTCCACGACTGGGTCCATATTCTCTCTGGCTACGAGCCAAACATGATCGGCGAAATCCAAGTCAACGCCTTTATGGCAGCAGGATCGAGCAAACCGACAGGGTTTTCGACGATGGTGTTGGCGCTCGGGCTCTATGAAGCCGGTGCCTTCAAGATTCCAAATATTCCCCAATCTGAAGGCCACGTCATGGAAGAGCCCAATGCTCCTGCGGCGTTAGCGGACGCGATTCGCCGGGGTATTGCGACGAATGAAGACATCCTCGAAGGAATTGATCACTGGGCCCTGAAGGACGAATCAGTGGTGGAACTGCGGAAGCGGTTTCACATTATTGAAAAAGATGAACCAACACCAACGGTTGACGTCGGCCTCTAACTAACCAGCTTGGTTCGCAACCTCTGCGGCCGCCTTGGCCGCGAGGTCTGCGTCGCCAAGGTATCCAGATTCAATCACCGAACCGTTGTCGTTCAGAAGATAGCGAAACGGGATTCCCGTAGGGATCTCTAAACCAACGATGTCGTCGTCGCTGATCCCGTCTAGTTCTTTGCGCAGTGCTCGAAGTGAGTTGCCGTGAGCAACAACGAGGACCGCTCCGCCCGAGCGAGCCGTGTGCCTGAGATCGGGGATGATGACGTCGTTGTAATAAGGCAAGGTGCGAGCGACCACATCAGCTAAGCACTCAGATGCTGGCAACAAGGCTGGGTCAATATCTCGGTAACGAGTATCGCCATTGGCTCGTCTTGAGTCGCCTTCGCCAAGTGGTGGCGGAGGGGTTGTGTAACTTCGACGCCAGATCTTTACCTGCTCAGCTCCGTACTGCTCGGTGGTTTCTTTCTTATTTTTCCCCTGGAGATCCCCGTAGTGGCGTTCATTCAACCGCCAGTCACGTTGTGCGGGCACCCAGGGTCGTCCCATGGCATCAAGCGCCAAGGTGGCCGTGCGAATTGCTCGGGTCAGCAGAGAAGTGTGAAGGACACGGACGTCGACGCCGGCCTGCTCAAGGAGGAGTCCAGCGTGCGTGGCCTCTTGCTGGCCCTGGTCGGTCAGATTGACATCTTCCCAGCCGGTGAAGAGATTTTTGGCGTTCCACTCCGATTGGCCGTGGCGGAGGAGGATGAGTTCAGGCACAACCCCCACGCTACTCACCCCCAGGATGCCTTACAAATAGGGGAAATGAGGCACTCTCACAGAGCTAGATAAAGAAACTTGACAAGAGGCTTATAAAGTTTGCTATACTGGATCTCGTGGCCAGCGGCACCTTGCTCTGGTGAACCATTCGAAACAAGAGAAACAGGAAGAAGGAAGCAACATGGCAAAGGCTGTGGGAATTGACCTTGGAACCACGAACTCAGTGGTCTCAGTACTTGAGGCGGGCGAGCCCGTCGTCATTCCAAATGCGGAAGGACAGCGAACGACACCCTCAGTGGTTGGCTTTTCTAAGACTGGCGAAGTCCTCGTCGGAGAAGTCGCGAAACGCCAAGCGATTACGAACCCTGATCGGACAATCCGTTCGGTCAAGCGTCACATGGGAACTGGTTGGAAGATCGATATTGATGGGAAGGACTACACCCCCCAAGAGATCTCGGCTCGAATCTTGATGAAGCTCAAGCGAGACGCTGAGGCGTTTTTGGGCGATACCGTCAATCAAGCCGTTATTACTGTGCCGGCGTACTTTGACGATGCACAACGAACCGCAACCCAAGAGGCGGGACAGATTGCAGGACTTGAAGTGCTGCGAATCATTAACGAGCCCACCGCAGCTGCGTTGGCCTACGGACTCGACAAAGACGAAGCCGAGCAGACAGTGCTGGTCTTCGACCTTGGTGGTGGAACGTTCGACGTCTCGGTTTTAGAAATTGCCGACGGCGTCTTTGAAGTGAAGTCCACGTCAGGTGATACCAAACTTGGTGGAGACGACTGGGACGAAAAGGTTATTGAGTGGATGGTGAAGTCCTTCAAAGACACCGAAGGTGTCGACTTGGCCCAAGACAAGATGGCCGTACAACGCCTCAAAGAGGCGGCCGAAAAAGCCAAGATCGAACTCTCAAGTGTCCAAGAGACCCAGATCAACCTGCCCTTCGTGACCGCAACTGCAGAGGGACCGAAGCACATGGACTTAACCCTCACGAGGGCAAAGTTCAACGAACTCACCGCCGATCTAGTCGAGCGCTGCGCGGGACCCTTTGAGACGGCCATTAAAGATGCAGGGTTAACCACCAAAGAGATCAATCACATCGTGATGGTGGGTGGTTCAACTCGGATTCCGGCCGTTCAAGAGTTGGTGACACGACTCAGTGGCAAAGAGCCCAACAAGAGTGTGAACCCCGACGAAGTCGTCGCCGTTGGTGCTGCGGTTCAAGCGGGTGTGTTGCGTGGAGAAGTGAAAGATGTGCTGCTCCTGGACGTGACCCCACTGAGTTTGGGAATTGAGACCAAAGGTGGCGTGATGCACCGCTTGATTGAGCGGAACACAACCATTCCGACCAAGCGTTCGGAAGTCTTTACGACAGCTGATGACAATCAGCCCAGCGTGGAGATTCACGTGCTCCAAGGTGAGCGAGAGATGGCGATGTATAACAAGACATTGGGTAAGTTCCAACTCGTCGACATCCCACCCGCACCTCGGGGAACGCCTCAAGTTGAGGTCACCTTTGACATCGACGCCAACGGGATCGTTCATGTCTCTGCTGAAGACCGAGCAACGGGCAAGACGCAGTCAATGACCATCACTGGACAGTCGTCGCTTGCCAAAGACGACATTGACCAAATGGTCAAAGACGCTGAAGCCCACGCAGAAGACGACCGTCAACGAAAAGAAGAGGCGGAAGTCCGAAATAGTGCTGACACCCTCGTCTACCAAACCGACAAGTTGCTTGCCGAACAGGGTGACAAGATCGACGCCGCCGAAAAGGCTGACGTCGAAGCAGCGGTCGCCAAGGTGAAAGAGGCACTGGCGGGAACGGACGTTGAGGCAATTAAGTCATCAACGGAGGAGTTGATGACGGTGAGCCAATCGTTCTCACAGAAACTCTACGAGGCAGCCAGCCAGGCTCAAAACGAGACCGCTGGGAACGGCCAAGCTCAGGTGAATGACGACGAAGTCGTTGACGCTGAGATCGTCGACGAGTCGTGAGCAACGAAAGCGATGCCAACGGTGATGACGTCGTCGAAGGCGAACTTGTAGAAGAAGAGCTTGGAGATCCAGAGGCTGAGCTCGTCGAAGAAGATCTCGACGAGCTTGGCCAACTGGCCAAGGAACGAGACGATTTTCGAGAGATGGCGCAACGCCTGCAGGCTGATTTCGAGAACTACCGAAAGCGAATGGCTCGCCAAGGTGAAGAGATCTCCTCTCGCTTGGTGGTTGGCCTCGTGACCAATCTGCTTCCGGTGTTGGATGCGTTGGACTTAGCCCAAGCGCATCTTGGAGCGGAGGCGGAGAAGACCGTTGAAGCACAAGCGCTTCTCCAAGCACGGAGTCTGCTTTTTGACACCCTGGTGAAAGAGGGTTTGGTTCTCGTGCCTGGACAGGGCAAAGCATTTGATCCGCAGTTTCACGACGCCGTTGCGCAAAGTGAAGGTGACGAGGAAAGTGCATCGGGACCAATTGTTG
Source organism: Actinomycetota bacterium (assembly GCA_009699875.1). GTDB lineage: Bacteria > Actinomycetota > Acidimicrobiia > Acidimicrobiales > RAAP-2 > CAIUMH01. Next base: position 867,038 of record WLNI01000001.1, on the reverse strand, counting down.
ATGAAGTGCTCCGAGCTGGATACTCCTGGCAAGGAACAGTTGTTCGACCCGCAATGGTGCGGGTGAAGGGATAGTTGAGTGACCGCACAGCGTGAATGGTTCGAAAAGGACTATTACAAAGTTCTTGGCGTTGCGGAGTCCGCAACGGACAAGGAAATTACGCGCTCGTATCGAAAGCTGGCGAAAGAACACCATCCTGATGCCAATCCTGGTTCGGAAGAGCGCTTCAAGGAGATTTCGGCGGCCTATGACGTGCTTGGCGATACCGATCGTCGCAAGGAGTACGACGAAGTTCGACGATTAGGGCCCGTAGCCGGTGGTTTTGGTGGCGGAGGAGGAGCGGGCGGTTTTGACCCCAACTCATTCCGCACCGAAGACATGGGCGACTTAGGTGATCTCTTTGGAGGACTCTTTGGTCGAGGTCGCACCCGGCGCCAGCGTGGCCCCCAGCGAGGGGCAGACATTGAAGCAGGACTTCACTTGGCATTTTCAGACGCCGTCAAAGGAGTCACGACCAGTGTGAACTTGCCATCAGATACTCGCTGTTCGACGTGTCGAGGTTCCGGAGCCGCTCCAGGAACGTCAATGACGACGTGTCAGCGCTGTGGTGGTTCAGGTTCGCTCAACGACAACCAGGGTCCTTTTTCGCTCTCCACAATCTGTGGGGACTGTAACGGTCGTGGTCACCTGGTCGAGAGCCCTTGCCCGGACTGTTCTGGAACTGGCAGAGAGAAGTCCACACGTAATGTCAAAGTACGGATACCCGCTGGTGTCGACGACGGTCAACGAATTCGTGTCAAAGGCCGAGGAGCTCCTGGACAACTCAACGGTCCTCCGGGTGATCTTTTTGTGGTCGTGCACGTCGCATCGGATCCGCGCTTTGGGAGAAGTGGGAGAAATCTGACGACAAAGGCAACGATTGACTTTCCTCACGCAGTACTCGGAACCCAAATTACGGTGCCGACACTAGATGAGCCGGTAACGCTAAAAATTCCTGCCGGTACGGCGTCGGGTACGACGATGAGAGTCAAGGGTCGTGGCGTTCCTGCAGGAACCGGGAAGAAGACAAAAGTCGCAGGAGACCTGTTGGTCAAAGTTGATGTTGCGATTCCAAAAACATTGACACCTCAACAACGTGCTGCCGTCGAAGCACTTGGAGAAGCAATGGCAAGTGCTGACGAAGAGGACGTGGTTGCATGACGAGTCCAAACCAACCAGACCCCACCCGAGCTGTCTACGTCATCTCAGTGGCAGCCGAACTTGCTGGCGTCCATCCTCAAACCTTGAGGAACTACGAACGAAGTGGACTGTTGGATCCCGGCCGAACAGCAGGGGGATCGCGTCGATTTTCTGACGTTGATCTCGCTCGATTGCGCCGTATCCAAGAACTTACGGCCGAAGGACTGAACCTTGAAGGGGTGCGACGAGTTCTCCTTCTGGAGCGTGAAGTAGCAGCGTTGCGAAACGAATTACTTCGCCGAGAACACGAACATCGTGAGGATCTCGATGAGATCCGAAAGGCACATCGGCGAGACATCGTTCCGCTGAATCAAGCTCCCATGATCTTTCGACGCCCACCGCGGCGCTAAGTGCGAAAAAGAACGAGGGGGCACAAAAAGAAAACATCACAAGAGGCAACGGAGACGAGGAAACAAAATGAGTATTGATCCAGAACGTTGGACGAATAGAACGAGAGAAGCATTCTCTGCCGCCACAACACAAGCCACCGCGGCTGGTAATCCTGAAGTCACCCCGTCCCATGTCGTTGCCGCGGTCTTGGCACAGTCGGAGGGCATCGCAGCCCCACTCCTTCGCCAAGTTGGCGCTGACCCTACTGAAATTGCACGCCGTGTTGGTGAAGAGATTTCAGCACTCCCGCGCAATGTTGGGGGTTCACAGCCTTCGATGAGTCGGGCACTTCGAGAAGGGCTCGAAGAAGCTGACACCCTGCGCACGGAAATGGGAGATGAGTACGTCTCAATTGAACACGTTCTTTTGGTCTTCTCTGACGAACTTGGTGTGAAGAGAGACGCGCTTCTCGCAGCCCTTCGAGAAGTGCGCGGAAGTCACCGTGTCACGTCACAGACCCCAGAAGATACGTTTCAATCTTTGGAAAAATATGCGAGAGATCTCACGGCACTTGCCGCGTCGAACAAACTCGACCCAGTTATTGGGCGAGATGAGGAGATTCGGCGCGTTATCCAAGTCCTTTCTCGACGAACAAAAAATAACCCAGTGTTGATTGGAGAACCGGGGGTCGGCAAGACCGCCATTGTCGAAGGGCTTGCCCTTCGAATCATGGAAGGGGACGTACCTGAAGGCCTCAAAAACAAAAGAGTGATGTCACTTGATCTTGGCGCACTGGTCGCTGGGGCGAAGTTTCGCGGTGAGTTTGAAGAACGCCTCAAGGCAGTCTTAAAGGAGATACAGGACGCCGAGGGCGAGATCATTACCTTCATTGACGAGATCCACACCTTGGTGGGAACGGGAGCTGCTGAAGGGTCGATGGACGCGGGAAACATGATCAAACCGCTGTTGGCGCGAGGCGAACTTCGCTTGGTTGGAGCAACAACACTCGATGAGTACCGAAAGTACATTGAGAAAGACGCCGCCCTAGAGCGCCGTTTTCAGCAGGTCTTCGTTGGTGAACCAAGTGTTGAGGACACCATCGCAATTTTGAGAGGGTTGAAAGAGCGCTACGAGATTCACCATGGAGTTCGGATTCAGGACGCAGCAATCGTCGCCGCAGCCACCCTGTCGGATCGCTATATCACCGGAAGGTTTCTGCCCGATAAGGCAATTGACTTGATGGATGAAGCAGCAAGTCGGCTTCGAATTGAGATCGATTCCATGCCAACTGAGATCGACGTCGTCACTCGGCGTATGCGCCAACTTGAAATTGAGAAAGTCGCGCTGGAGAAAGAAACTGATGCAGCGTCGAAAGACCGTCTCGACGGCCTTGAGGCAGAACTCGCAGATCTTTCGGAAAAAGCGGATGAAATGACCGCACATTGGATGGCAGAAAAAGAACAGATTGAGGCGATTCGCCAGTTGAAGACCTCTCTTGAAGAGCGACGTGGAGATGCTGAGCGCATGGAACGCGAAGGTGATTTAGCAGGCGCATCTGCGATTCGCTACGGAGAACTCCCCGACGTGGAGTCAAAGATTGAAGAGGCGACCGACGTCCTGGCGGACCTCCAAGCAGAGCAGCGCTTTTTGAAAGAGGAAGTCGACGATGAAGACGTCGCCGAAGTCGTCAGTCGCGCAACTGGCGTGCCGGTCGCGCGCATGCTTGAAGGAGAAGTCGCAAAACTTGTCGCGATGGAATCGCTCCTGCACTCTCGAGTGGTTGGACAAGACGAAGCCGTTGAGGCAGTGGCAAATGCCATTCGCCGCTCTCGATCCGGACTTTCAGATCCGAATCGACCAATTGGCTCGTTTCTCTTTCAGGGACCTACGGGTGTTGGAAAGACAGAATTGGCCAGAGCACTGGCAGAGTTCATGTTTGATGACGATAAAGCCATGGTGCGTATTGATATGAGTGAGTACATGGAGAAGTTTGCAGTTTCTCGACTTGTTGGGGCGCCTCCTGGCTACGTTGGCTACGAGGAAGGTGGCCAACTCACTGAGGCAATCCGCCGCCGGCCCTACGCGGTGGTGCTGCTTGATGAGATTGAAAAAGCACACCCTGATGTCTTTAACTTGCTCCTGCAAGTCTTGGAAGATGGTCGACTCACTGATGGCCAAGGCCGAACAGTGGACTTTACGAACGTTGTGTTGATCATGACGTCGAACCTTCCAGGTGACCCGTCGACGTTCTTTAAGCCAGAGTTTGTCAATCGGATTGACGAGATTGTTCGCTTTACTTCGCTGACCAAGGAGGATCTCGCGGTCATTACCGGCATTCAGTTGGGAAGGCTGCGAGGTCGCTTGGCCGAACGTCGATTGGGATTTGAAGTTTCGGCGGCCGCCGAGGAACTCTTGGCCGAAGAAGGCTTCGATCCAGACTTTGGGGCTCGCCCCCTGCGCAGGGTCATTCAGCGGCAGGTGGAGGACCCCTTAGCCCTCAAACTCCTTGAAGGAGCGTTCTTGGAGGGCGACACTGTGCACTTAGATGCCCACGAAGGTTCACTGACGCTTACTTGAACCCAAGGGGTTCGTGGCAGGTTAGAATTAGGCTTTATCGGCCCTAGTGAAACCGAAGGAGTTGCGCGTGCCGGCAACCGTAGTGGTCGGGACCCAGTGGGGTGACGAAGGAAAAGGAAAGCTCACTGATCTCCTGGCCAAGGAGATGGATGTTGTTGTCCGCTATCAAGGTGGGCATAACGCGGGGCACCGTATCGTCGTCGAAGGCGAAGCATTTGCACTCCAGCTCATTCCGAGTGGAATTCTCTACCCAACGGTGACGCCCGTCATTGGCAACGGTGTTGTTGTTGACCCGTCGGTACTCCTCGAAGAGATCGACATGCTCGAGGCAAAAGGCGTGGACACGTCAAAACTGATGGTCAGTGGTAATGCGCATCTGATCATGCCCTACCATCGTGAACTTGATCGAGTCACTGAGCGATATCTGGGAAAAAGCGCGTTGGGAACCACGAAGCGAGGTATCGGGCCAACCTACGCTGACAAAGCAACCAGAGTTGGCTTGCGAGTTCAAGACCTGCTCGATGAAAAAATCTTTCGCCAAAAACTAGAGGTGGTCTTAAAAGAAAAAAATGCACTTCTCGCCAAGGTCTACAACCGCCTTCCCTTTAGTGCCGACGAGATCGCTGAGTTTTACCTCTCAACATTGGCGCCTCGAATTGCGCCAATGGTCGGTGACACGGTCGGTTTTATTCACGATGCGCTCAGCGATGGTCGAAATATTCTTCTCGAAGGGGCCCAAGCAACATTCCTTGATCTCGATCACGGGACGTATCCTTTTGTCACCTCATCGAATCCAGTTGCCGGTGGCGCGTGCACGGGAAGTGGACTTGGCCCCCGTGATTTGACCTCAATTGTTGGTATCGCCAAGGCCTACGTGACACGTGTAGGTGCGGGGCCGTTTCCGACGGAAGTCTTCGATGACTTGGCAGCGTTGTTAGTTGACCGAGGCCATGAATACGGCACGAACACAGGGCGAATGCGACGCTGTGGCTGGTTTGATGCGGTGATGGCCCGCCAAGCAGTCAGGCTGAACTCACTGAGCGAAGTGGCGCTCACGAAGTTGGACGTCTTAGACACCTTTGACACGGTCAAGGTCTGTGTTGGCTACGAAGCTGATGGCGTTCGTTACGATTACCCTCCGTATCATCAGTCGGTTTTGCACAACGTGACGCCAATCTACGAAGAGCTTGAAGGTTGGAACACTGATCTCACAAGTGCCACCGCTCGAGAAGACCTTCCTGAAGCTGCGCAACGCTACGTATCATTCTTGGCCGAGCAGATTGGCGTTCCCGTTCGTTTAGTTGGCGTGGGACCCGGTCGAGAACAGTTCGTGACTTTTCAGTCAGCGTGAGCGCTCGCCGATCCGCCGTCGTCGTCGGCTCGGGGGGAAGAGAACACGCATTGGCCCGGGCGCTCGCCGCGTGTGGTGCTGATGTTGTGGTGACGCCAGGAAATCCAGGGATGCCGGACACGCTCAACGGAGCGTCAATCACCTGTGATGCTCGAGAGGCCTCTGATCTCGAGGCAGACCTCTTTGTGATTGGCCCAGAAGTTCCTTTGGTCGAAGGCCTGGCCGACCAACTCCGAGACATGGGACGCCTGGTGGTGGGGCCAGGCGCGCAAGGAGCACAAGTCGAAGGCTCGAAAGCCTTCATGAAGGAACTTCTTAGAGATGCCCACGTTCCAACAGCAGCGTTTTGGAGTGTCTCAACAGTCGAGGAGGCTGAAGAGGTGCTCTCCACGCTGTCGCCTCCCTACGTGATCAAGACGGACGGCTTGGCGGCTGGCAAAGGAGTCTTGGTCACCCTCGATCGTGCCGAAGCGCTGCGTGATGTTGAAGAGAAATTGTCCGGTCGATCGTTTGGCGCTGCTGGTTCAACCGTCGTGATCGAAGAAGGCCTAGAAGGTCCTGAGTGCTCATTAATTGCACTCTGTGATGGAACGACTGCAGTGCCTTGTGCTCCCGCACAAGACTTCAAACGTCTCCTCGACGAAGACGAGGGACCAAATACTGGGGGCATGGGTGCGTACTCTCCGATGCCCGACGTCGACGACGTTCTTACCAAGGAACTGATGGAAGTTGCAGTTCTCCCTACCCTCAAAGAGTTGAAGGCTCGGGGCATTGACTACCGAGGTGTTCTTTACGCAGGGCTGATGCTGACCAAAACGGGGCCAAAAGTGATTGAGTTCAATGTCCGCTTTGGTGATCCCGAGACCCAGGTCATTCTCCCTCGCTTCAAGAATGATTTGTTCGACGTACTCCGAGGGGTAGCAAGTGGCCAGATCGCTGAAATCCCAGAGTTTCGAGATGAGCGAGCCGTGACCGTTGTGCTCGCGGCGGCGAACTATCCCGGGACTCCTGTTCTTGGTGCTGAAATTAGGGGTCTTGCGTCAAATGGACAACTCGCCGAGCCCATTGAAGGAGTCACGGTGTTTCATGCGGGGACAACTCGGGTTGCTCCTCAGGGGCCATTCCTCGTAAATGGCGGGCGTGTCCTTGCGGTGACGGGAGTGGGAGCAACGCTGGAAGAAGCACGCGCCAAGGCATACCGTGGAGCAAGCAGTATTGAGTTTGAAGGAATGCAACGCCGAAACGATATTGCGGCACGTGCCGCAAAGGAAGAAGGCCACCGGTGATTCGACGATACGCACCAGAAGATATGGCAGCGCTCTTTAGTGATGAAGCTCGTTTTGGGGCGATGCTCGAAGTGGAACTACTCACCACAGAGGCACTCGCTGAGTTTGGAGTGGTGCCACGCGAGGATGCAGTGGCGTGTCGTACGCGGGCACCCAAGATCGATAGTGCATTTGTGGCTCAGGTCGATGAACGAGAAGCCATTACCAATCACGACACGGCTGCGTTCGTCGATGTTGTTCAACAAGCGATTGGCACGCCTGAAGGCGCGTGGATTCACTACGGCCTTACCTCATCAGACGTGGTCGACACGGCACTGTGCTGGCAGTTAACGAAGGCAGCAGATCTCTTGATCAGTGCATCGGGAGAACTGGTGAGCGTTCTCGTGAAGAGAGCACATGAACTCATCGATGTTCCGGTGGTGGGAAGAACGCACGGTATGCATGCTGAGCCCACAACGTTTGGCGCCAAGATGGCCCTTTTTGCGTTAGCAGCGGAGAGAGATCGGGTTCGTTTAATTCGAGCAAGAGAAGCAATCAACGTTGGAAAACTCTCGGGTGCTGTTGGGACCTATTCAAATATTGATCCAGAGATTGAGACATTTGTCTGTCAGGCGTTGGGTCTCGTTCCTGTCCCAGCAACACAAGTCATCGCCCGTGACCGACACGCAGAGTTGCTCTATGCAATCGCGAGCGTTGGGGCCACGATTGAGCACCTGGCCACCGAGATTCGCCACATGGCCCGATCCGAGGTCCGAGAAGTCGAAGAGGCCTTTGCCCCAGGTCAGAAGGGGTCTTCGGCGATGCCACACAAACGCAATCCGATTCTTTCGGAGCGTCTCTGTGGACTTGCTCGAGTTCTCCGTGGCTACCTCGGCGCCGGCTTAGAAGACGTAGCGCTCTGGCACGAGCGAGACATCTCGCACTCGTCGGTAGAGCGGGTCATTCTCCCGGATGCATGTCTCTTGTCGCTCTACGTCCTGCGTAAAGCAACGGGACTCATTGATGGACTTGTCATTAACGCGGAGAGGGCAGAGAAAAATCTGAATGAAGGAAGTCTCGGTTTGGTGTATAGCCAATCAGTCTTACTTGCATTGATTGATCACGGTATGACAAGAGATGACGCCTATCGAATTGTTCAGCGAGCTGCTCGACAATCTGTTGAGACCTCGATGGATTTTCGGACTGTTCTTGAAGCCGATAGCGAAGTGACGATGAGTGAAGAGGAGCTGAATGTAGCGTTTGATCTCGATCGAATGCTTCGCCATCGAACTCGTTATCTCGAGGCATTGAAAGGAATTGGTTCTCCGTGAGCCAGAGTTCACCTGAGCGTTTGGGATTGACGCCATTTAAAGTTGGAAAGATTCGACAGCTTTATAGCGTTGGAGACGACCACCTCTTGATGGTTGCCTCAGACAAGATCAGTGCATTTGATGTGGTGATGGAGCAAGCAATTCCTGAAAAAGGAAGAGTTCTGACCGCAATGACCTCATTCTGGTGTGAGGAACTGAGCCATGTCGCGGTTGGGAGTCTGGTGAGTTGTGATCCGTCCGTGATCGAGCATTCAGTTCCAGGATTTAAGGAAGCATCCGATCTCCACGGTCGAACAATGCTGGTTCGCTCTGCCGAGATGCTCTCTCTTGAATGCATAGTTCGGGGCTACCTCGCGGGCCAGGCATTCGAGGAGTATCAGCAACACGGCACAATCCACACGATGGCTGCACCTCCTGGTCTGGGACTTGGAGAACAGCTGCCGGCGCCAATGTTCACGCCCTCCACCAAGGCCGAGGAGGGACATGACCTCAATATTGGCTTGGAGGAGGCTGCTGAAATTGTTGGAAAGAAACGTCTCGAAGAAGCCCAGGAACTATGCCTGAATCTTTACAAGGCCGGGGCGAAGCGCTGCGCTGATGCAGGACTCATTCTCGCGGATACGAAGTTTGAACTCGGGGTCATCGATGGGCAACTTGTCCTTTGCGATGAAGTGATCACGCCAGACTCCTCTCGAATCTGGCCTGCTGATGAGGTTGTGATTGGCCAAAGTCCACCGGCGTTCGACAAGCAACCGTTTCGAGATTGGCTGAGTGCGCAGCCTTGGGAGAAGAGCCCACCTCCGCCTACGCTTCCAGACGACGTGATAGCGACGACGTCGGCTCGATATCAGGCCGCATATGAACGGGTCACGAACAGAGCACTCGAAGACTGGTACGGTCGCTCATCGTGAGGTTTATTGCGCGAGTAGAGGTTCGATTACGAGAAGGAATCGCTGACCCTGAGGGGGCAACGATCGAGCGAGCGCTCCCAGCTCTGGGCTTTGACGGTATCGCTTCTGTTCGATCTGGGAGATGCTTCCAGGTAGAACTTGATGCCGCAGATCTTGCCACGGCACAAAATCATGCTGCTGCACTCGCTGATCGATTACTCGCAAATCCCGTTATTGAAGAGAGCATCATTGAGGTGACCCCTCTCTAATGGCAACCACGATTGGTGTCGTCGTCTTCCCGGGAACAAACTGCGAACACGATGCGGTGGCTGCGGTGGAACAACTGGGGGCCAGTGCTCGTCTCGTCTTTCACGCGGAGGACAAACTGGGTGATCTTGATGGCCTGATTCTCCCTGGTGGTTTTGCCCATGGAGATTATTTGCGGCCTGGTGCGATTGCTCGATTTAGTCCGATCATGGACGCAGTCTCAGCGTTCGCCGCGCAAGGGGGTCCAGTCGTTGGGATTTGTAATGGTTTTCAAGTCCTCTGTGAAGCCCACTTGCTCCCCGGGGCACTTCAAAAAAATCGCGGCCTCACGTTTCTCTGTCAGCCTTCGCGATTGAAAGTGACCTCAACAAACTCAGCGCTCACGAATGCAGCGACCCTTGGCGAAGAGTTAACGATTCCGATTAATCATTTCTCTGGTAGTTATACCTGTGACGTGGACACGCTGCGTGAACTTCAAAACGAGGATCGGATCGTCTTGCGCTACGTAGAGAACCCGAACGGTTCTCTTGATGACATCGCTGCTATTTCGAACGAACAAGGCAACGTTGTTGGGCTAATGCCACACCCAGAACGAGCCGTCTCTGCACTGCTCGGGTCGGCTGATGGAGTCGTCCTGATGGAGTCACTCCTAAGAGCAGCATCAGTTTCACGCGTGTGAACGAGTTACGTTCGGCGAGTCCTTTTAATCCCCGCCTTGAGAAGAACACTTGGCGCCACGCCGGCTTCGCGCCACGTTGAGTAGTCGATTCCTTTTCGCTCTCCATAACCAGAAGCTGAAGAGATGAACTCTTTTTCCAAGGTCTTCATGTCAAGTTTCGCGGAAAGTCGTTTGAGCTCAGCTTCTAAGTCTTTTCGCTCTTGGCGCAACAAGAGACCTTGGAGGGCGTCCGTTGACGCAAGTTCAGTATCAATCAACTTGATCCGCCGTTCCACCGACGCCGGGGTTCGCTTCCGTCCCCGCTTGCCTCGGGTGGAAGCGATCGCTTCTAAGTACCGTCGAACGGCTGCACCTTCTCGGCGGCCTCGGGCGAGTGCGTCTTTGTGGTCTTTACTCATTCCTGACTTTGATGAAGGTGTCACGTGTTCCTTATTTTCTTGTTAGAGGTATATAAAACATACCTTTTGTGATGAAAAACCTATTGTAGAGGCACGATTTGTAAGTATGACTTCCTTAATTTGACCCTGTCAAATCCGTACTATTGGTTCTTTAATCCACAACTGTCGCTGGAATGACTGTTCTGACCTGAAGGAAGCAAGATTCATGCGCTGCCGAGGAGCAGCCATCATTGCGAGCTGAGAAACCAGGAGTTTGAACGATTGAGAGCATGGCGGCTCTACTAGGTTGGAACTATGGCGAGCACCGAGAACCCCGCAGAGCCACTCCATCGTGCCCTAGGCCTCACTGATGTTGAGTTTGCCGATATTAAAACCGTCCTCGGACGAGACCCAAACCCGCTCGAACTCGCACTCTTCGGAGTGATGTGGTCAGAGCATTGTTCGTACAAATCATCTCGAATCCATTTGAAGCGCCTCCCGACTGAAGGCCCCACCGTGTTAGTTGGACCTGGCGAGAACGCCGGTGTTGTTGATGCAGGTGACGGCATTGCCGTAGCAATTCGAATCGAAAGCCACAATCACCCCTCGGCGATTGAACCGCATCAAGGTGCAGCAACAGGAGTTGGGGGAATCCTTCGAGACATTTTTACGATGGGAGCTCGGCCGCTTGCGGTAATGGATCCTCTGTTTTTTGGAGAGCCCAACGATGCTCGACAGCGTTGGCTCGTCGACGGTGTGGTTTCGGGTATTTCCAACTATGGGAACTCCGTAGGCGTGCCAACGGTCGGCGGGGAGTTGACCTTTGATCGCTGCTATCAAACCAATCCGTTGGTCAACGTACTCTGCGTCGGAGCACTCCCGGTTGAGAGATTGGTCTTGGGGCAAGCATCGGGGACTGGCAACTTAGCGGTGCTCCTCGGATCCTCCACCGGGCGAGACGGAATCGGCGGCGTGTCGGTCTTAGCGTCAGCGGGTTTTGATGGAGCAGATGGAGCCGCGAGTCTTGACGATGCCAAGCGACCGAGTGTTCAAGTTGGCGATCCCTATGAAGAGAAGCGTCTCATCGAAGCGTGTTTGGCGTTGCTTGATGATGGTCTGGTGATTGGCATACAAGACCTCGGTGGCGCTGGACTTGCGTGTGCGACGTCGGAAACCGCGGCCCGGGGACGCGTTGGAATGGACGTTGACGTCACCGCGATCCCTCGACGAGAGCCAGGCATGGAGCCCTGGGAAGTCATGACGTCAGAAAGTCAAGAGCGGATGCTGGCCATTGTCACACCCGAATCTCTCCCGAAGGTCGAGGAACTTTGCGCTCGTTGGGAAGTGAACGCCACGGTGATCGGCAAGGTGACCGAACCAGAAAAAGATGCAAACGGTGAGCCCATCGGCCAGTTACGGATTCGGAATGGATTCGATGGAGAGATCTTGGCCGACGTGCCAGCAGCAGCGTTGGCTGACGAAGCACCTCTCTACGAGCGGCCACTTGCCGAGCCAAAAAACCGAACGGCGATGCTCGCAGATGATCCAACGAACGATGCAGAAGGCCTCGACGCCAACGACGTAATTTTGTCCCTCGTGACCGACCCTGCCATGGTCTATCGCCAATATGACCACCAACTCTTTTTGAATACCGTGATCGGACCAGGTGCCGACGCCGCCCTCCTGCGTCTAGCGGGTCCGGGCCTGCCGGTGTCGTCGAAGGGAATGGCCTTATCGACCGATTCAAACCCGAGGTGGTGCGCGCTTGATCCTCGTCGTGGCACGGCGGCGACCGTGGCGGAAGGCATGGCGAATGTCGCGTGCACCGGTGCGAGTGCAGTGGCGGTCGTGAACTGTTTGAACTTTGGAAATCCTGAACATCCAGAAGTGATGTGGCAACTCTCTGAAGCAGTTGATGGGATGAGCGAGGCGTGTTTAGCACTCGGCCTCCCAGTGATCGGCGGCAATGTTTCGCTCTACAACGAGAGCGCAGGGGTTGATATCGATCCAACACCTGTGATTGGCACCTTGGCACTCTTGGAAGAACTCGTAGCGCGACCTCCCTCACTTGGATGGAGTGAAGGAGAGTCGGTCGTCCTCCTTGGGGCTCGAGAAGCATCGGGGACAATTCCGTTTTCACTAGCGGGAACCCAGGTAGCCGTTGACGTCATGGGTCGTCGCTGCGGGACACTCTTTGACATTGATTACGCCACCCACGCGGCCACCTGTGCGCTGATCTCCTCGCTTGTTGGAGAGCACGCATCAGGGAAAGATGGACTCTTGGGATCTGTTCACGACGTTGGTGGTGGTGGCCTTGGTGTTGCACTCGCTGAAATGGCGATAGCGGGAAATGTTGGTGCCTCTCTTTCAGGAGTTCATGGAGTCAAGGAGCTCTTCTGCGAACACCCTGGTCGCTTCGTGGTGACCACGAATGATGTCGCGGCGCTGCAAACGCGAGCCAACGAGGCGGGAGTTGCGTTGAGCGTTCTTGGCACTGTTGGTGGCACGGTTCTCAGCATCGAATCGTTGGTGGAGACCAAAGTCAGCGCGTTGAGCGAGCGGTCTCGCTCAGCCCTGTCTGACGCGTTGGACGCGGCGAGCCGCTAACCGCCAAGAAGCGCATACTCTCGGTTGTAACTGGACGATCATCCTCGCCACGCTTGCATTTTCGAGCTTCCCAACGCCACCTGGGTTGTTGGTCTCACGCCAACATTTCTGGTGAGGAAAGAGGAAACGAACTCCCAAGAGATATCGGAGCCTTCATGTTAGATTCGTTTTGATCTCTCAGCGCTTGGCGATGCTTGGAGAGTTTGTGTCTCAGGGGGAGTTCTCCGTGAGGGCGAGACTGCCGAGTATGGGATCGTGTCAAACGGTGGAGCAAGATTGAAACATCATGAAACGCTCATGAGAAAGGCAAGGACATGACGACTATCGAGGCAAGCGATCATCTTAACTTTGGAATCTTTCTTGCCCCCTTCCACCCGGTTGGCCAAAATCCAACGCTTGCTCTCGAGCGAGACCTGCAGCTCATTGAACATCTTGATCAGCTGGGTTTTGAGGAGGCGTGGATCGGTGAGCATCACTCGGGCGGTTACGAGATCATCGCGTCTCCCGAAGTCTTTATTGCCGCCGTTTCACAACGCACTCGACACATTCGGCTCGGGACTGGCGTTTCATCGCTGTCATATCACCACCCGTTCATGCTGGCCGATCGCCTCGTCTTGTTGGATCACTTGACGAGGGGACGCTTGATGATTGGGGTGGGGCCGGGAGCGCTCCCTTCGGATGCCTACATGATGGGAATCGACCCAGCCCGACAACGCGAGATGATGGAAGAGTCACTCGAGGCCATCCTTCTTCTGTTGGCCGGCGACGGACCAGTGAACATGGAGACGGACTGGTTTTGTCTGAAGGACGCCCGCCTGCAACTTCTGCCTCTTCAGCGACCGTATCCAGAGGTCGCCGTCGCAGCACAGATCTCACCAGCAGGGCCTCGCGCAGCGGGTCGTTTCGGCTGCAGTTTGTTATCGATCGGTGCCACGTCGACGGGTGGATTCGATGCCCTTGGTCTGCACTGGGATGTGATGGAACAACGCTCCGCTGAGTTCGCTACAACGATTGATCGCTCAAAATGGCGTCTTGTGGGACCAATGCATATTGCCGACACCAAAGAACAAGCCATTGCCGATGTTGCTTTTGGACTGCCCGCGTGGATTGATTACTTCCAGCGAGTCGCAGCGTTGCCGCTCGCTCCCGAGGGTGAAGACCTTCTGTCGATGGTTGAGGCACTGAATAATTCTGGTCTTGCGGTGATTGGAACTGTCGATGACGCAATTGCTCAGATTGAGCGGTTGAACGTCCAATCGAAAGGGTTTGGATCGTTTCTGCTCATGGGTCATGAATGGGCTGATACCGCTCAAACACGCCACTCCTATGAACTTATCGCTCGTTACGTCAAGCCCCACTTTCAAAACAGCGCGACAAGTCTTGTGGCGAGTCGGGACTGGGCAGCGGAGAACCGACCTGAGTTCATTGGCGCAGCCGGGAATGCGGTCATGTCTGCAATCTCGAAACACCAAGAAGAAAATGAGGCGTCAACGCACGCGAAGTGATGCTCTTCACTACTAAGGGGCTACACCTTACGAGCTACTTGCAGGCGAGCGGCGAGCTTTGAGGAGTTCAAGTGAACTCTCAGGAACTCTGAGTTGCGATGCCGATCCCTTGTGTTCGGTCATACCAATTCCTACCGAAAGATCCTTTTTATTCTCTCCGTGAAAATCAGAACCACCGGTGGGGACCAGGCCGTGCTTATCGCAAAGATCAAGCATCATGGCAACTTGCTCGGGACTGTGGCGTGAGTAGTAGGCCTCGGCACCTACGACACCTCGTTGTGCGAGGTCACCAAGAATCTGATCAAGATGAGTTCGCTGTTCTTCGAGTGGCATCATGCCGGTCTCTTTGGACGAACAGAACGTAATAATTGGATGCGCAATGACTGCGACCGCACCGGACTGTGCGGCGAGCTCAGCGGCACTGCCAATCGTGAGGTTCGCTTTTGGGACGTAGGCAGGTTTGTCGTTGCCAAGCAGTGCGGAAAAGACATGATTGGTGTCTTGAAAACCTTGTGGGAGTCCCTCGGGAACCTCGGTCTCGCTGCCATCGGGATAGGCCTCGAAGAGCGCCTGGGCGATATGGGGTCGACCCGCTTCTTCAAGAGGCTTTTCGGCCAGTTCTTCAATGCGAGCTCGATCGAGCTTGGCGTAGCCCATTTCATGGAGGAGGCGAAAGAGATCGATATTTCGCTTGGCTCGATCGGCTCGCAGTTGGACCAGCGCTTCTTGCAGCGGTGAGGTCCCTTCTTCGACGAAATAACAGAGCACATGGGCACTTTGGCCAGTCTCTTCGTAGCGACAGGAGATCTCGACACCAGGCACGAATTCGACCCCATGAGCCTCAAGATAGGCCCCGTAGGCCGAATGGCCCTCCGTGGTGTCATGGTCGGTGAGGGCAGCAGCGCTGAGGCCCGCAGCCACCACTTTGGCGGCCAATTCCTCAGGAGAATCAGTCCCATCGGAGCAGATGGTGTGCATGTGGAGATCGATCACGCTTCCAGAGTACCGCCCGGATGCGACAACCCATAAAAGTGTGCGATTCTTGTAAGTGCGATGCGCCCAATCGTGAGAAAATCTGACGCCGGTCCTGTGGGACAGGTCTACCCATTAGGCGGCCGAAACTGATGAAGGAAGCCTGCGGCGTTTTTGCCATCTATGCGCCAGGTGAAGACGTCGCACACAAAACGTTTGATGGAATCTTTGCGCTGCAACATCGCGGCCAGGAATCCGCGGGAATGGCAGTTGCTGACGGTGAAATGATCACGGTAGTTAAAGACACCGGGCTGGTTGCCAGTGTCTTTGATGACCGAACACTTCACGGACTCTCAGGCTCTCTTGCTATCGGGCATACGCGGTATTCAACTGCTGGTTCAATGGACTGGACGAGTGCACAGCCGGTCTATCGAACTGTTGGCTCGATCGGCTTCGCGTTGGCACACAACGGCAATCTCACGAACACCGAAGGTCTCGCCGAGCGAGTCGGATCACTTCCTGGAATCGGCTTGACGGACTCTGACATGCTGGCCGAACTGATTGCTCGATCGTTTCAAGGGAGTGAACAGAGTGATCGGGCCCTTCGAGATGCCCTTCAGACGGCCCTCCCCCTTATTGAAGGGGCATTTTCACTCACCCTCCTCGACGCCGACCATGTCTATGGTGTTCGAGATCCACATGGTTTCCGGCCACTGTGTCTTGGACGATTTGGGAGCGAAGAACACCCGACTGGATGGGCACTGGCCTCTGAGTCCCCTGCGCTTGACGTGATTGGTGCCACATTCGTCAGAGAAGTAGAGCCAGGCGAACTGGTCACGATTGGAAAAGATGGTGTGAGCTCTGAGCGCTACGTTGACGAAGGAGTCATTGCTCCGCACCTCTGTATTTTTGAATTTGTTTATTTTGCTCGACCCGACAGCACACTTCGGGGCCGAGAAGTCCACGGAGCACGGCGACGAATGGGCGAGTTGCTCGCCGCGCAAGCTCCCGTCGAGGCTGACATGGTCATGGGTGTTCCCGACTCTGGAGTTCCTGCGGCCGAAGGATTCGCGTTGGCGAGTGGCACGGTGTACGGCCAAGGATTAGTCAAAAACCGCTATATCGGGCGAACCTTCATTAACCCGGATCAAGATGCCCGAGACAAGAATGTTCGTCGAAAACTGAATCCTTTGCGAGAAAACATCAAGGGAAAGCGTCTCGTTGTCGTTGACGATTCAATCGTTCGGGGAACAACGACTCGAGCACTCGTTCGAATGTTGCGAGACGCAGGAGCGAAGGAAGTCCACTTGCGTATTTCGTCGCCTCCGTTTCAGTGGCCGTGTTTCTATGGCATTGATACGCCAACTCGCACGGAACTACTGGCTGCTAATAACACGCTGGAGGAAATCACTGCGTATCTCGGTTGCGACACCTTGGCCTATATCAGTTTGGAAAATCTCGTTTCCGCAATTGGTTTCACGGACGGATTCTGTGACGCGTGTTTGACCGGAAACTATCCAACGAATGTTCTTCTTGAGATGCCAAAGATGCGACCAGCAACTGTTGACGAGCCTGCCGACTTGCAGCCAGCCCTTCCGGGGGTTTAAGGGATGGGAAACGAACAGGGCGCAACCTACGCAGGCGCTGGCGTTGACATTGAGGCCGGCGATGAGGCTGTCGAGAGAATCAAGAATGTCGTCGCCTCAACGAACCGACCTGGCGTGCTTGGCGCAATCGGTGGGTTCGGCGGTCTCTTCGAAATCGACACCGAGAAGTATCGCCACCCCGTTCTGGTTGCGGGAACCGACGGAGTGGGAACCAAGGTCGACGTCGCAAGGGCCGCTGATCGCTACGACACGATCGGTATTGACCTTGTGGCGATGTGTGTTGATGACTTGATCTGTGTGGGAGCTGAACCACTTTTCCTCCTTGACTACATTGCCGTTGGTGCGGTTGATCCTTCTCGTATCGAAGAAGTCGTCACTGGCATTGCTGAGGGATGTCGACAAGCTCGGGTTGCTCTTCTCGGGGGAGAGACCGCAGAACACGGTGGGGTGATGGGCGCTCACGATCTCGACGTCGCTGGTTTCGCCATAGGTGTCGTTGAAAAAGGAAAAGAGATTGGCCCACACCAAGTCAGGGAGGGCGACGCCCTGGTAGGGATCGGCTCTCCTGGGATTCGATCAAATGGCTACACCTTGGCTCGCCATGTGTTCTTCGATCGAGCAAAACGGTCGCTCGATGAGCCTGCATTCTCAGGCGCATCCACGACGTTGGCCGATGAGCTCTTGCGACCGTCGGTGATCTATGCCCCTGCGGTGGTTGATCTCTTAGCGAAGAGTGACGGGGTCGTTCACGCAGCGGCCCACATCACGGGTGGGGGGCTCGCCGGGAACCTGGCGCGAGCACTCCCAGACGGACTCGGAGCGAACATTGATCGATCAGGCTTGGCAACGCCGGAGATATTTTTGGAGATCCAACGACTTGGGTCGGTCGCCGACGACGAGATGAATCGGGTCTTCAATATGGGAGTCGGCATGGTGCTGATCGTGGCCGAAGGGAGCCACGACACAGTCATCTCGTCACTTCAGTCCTCGGGGCACGATGCTGCGATGATCGGCACCGTTGTGCCAAGCGCTAGAGGAGAGATAACACAATGACTGAACTTGATCCAACTCGCGAAGCCCTCCGGGCCCATCTCCTTGAGCACTCTGTAAAGACTGGCGACTTCACGCTCAAGTCAGGCAAGAAATCAAGCTGGTTTATCGATTCAAAACAGACGATTTGTCGACCTGAGGCGATGATGCTGGTAGCCGAGGCTCTTCTCGCGGTGATTCCAGATGATGCCACTGCGATTGGTGGGCTGACGATGGGTGCCGACCCCGTGGCCTTCATTACGGCTGGGGTCGCAGCAACCAATGGTCGTTTGCTCAAGGCCTTTTCGGTTCGAAAAGAAGTGAAGGACCATGGCGCAGGCGGGAGAATTGCGGGAGCTCTTGAAACCGGGGACAAGGTGGTCATCACCGAAGACACAGTCTCAAGGGGGACGTCCCTTCTTGAGGCAGCTCACGCGGTGCAAGAGTTTGGCGCCGAGGTCGTCCTCGTGACCGCACTGGTCGATCGTGGCGGCACAGTGGGGGAGATGGCTGCAGCCGAAGGAATCAAATTTGCAGCGGTGCTCACGGCACCAGATCTTGGGTTCGCCTACGAAGGCGGGGCATAGCTCTCAGTACACACGTGAATCGCTCAGCCGCTCAGGGTTGCGCGAAATGCTTCAGTCACTCGATTCCGCCACTCTTTCAGTCGATACGTCTCAGAGTCCGTCGTTTGACCAAGACGAACCACCACGAGATCGAGTGGTGGGCACACTGAAATCATTTGGCCTTCAAAGCCAGACGCCCAGAACGTTCCAAGGTCATCGCCGACCACCCAGCACTGCGCCGAATAGTAAAAGCGATCATCGTCATCAATTGATACAGGAGTTCGAAACATATCAACCCAAGACTCCGGCACCAGTCGAGCACCGTCCGCCACTCCGCCTCGACAGAGCAGTAATCCAAAACGGGCGAAGTCTTGTGCAGTTGCGTGAACGAACGATGACGCAACAAAGGTCCCGGCATCATCGAAGCTCGGTGTGGTGTGCCTCATTGAGAGTGGCCCAAAGAGCCGAGTAGTAAGGAACTCCGCCATGGCGTCCTGGCCGCCGAGGACGTCGCCGCAAAGTCGAGAAATGATATTTGTTGTTCCTGACGAGTAGTTGTAGCGAGTCCCTGGGGTGGCTGCGAGTTCTCGATCTGCTGCAAAGTGTGCCATGTCACCTTGGCCAGATCCATAAAGCATCTCGATAACGTCACTCGCCTCGGTATCGCTGTACTCCTCGGCAAAATCGAGTCCGTCGCGCATCTCCATGAGATTGCGCAAGGTGATGGCCCCCCTTGGGTCACCGGGGCTGCTCCACTCGGGCACGGCGGCTGGTGCATCGAGGTCAAGGAGGCCGTCGGTAACGAGCATCCCAACGACGACACCAATCATTGTTTTTGCCATCGACCAACTCAGGAGGGGCGTGGCGGGCTCAACTGGAGTTGGCTCGCCAACAAAAGACCCGAGCGCCCCGTTGTAACGCTCGGCGACAATCTTTCCTTGATGGACAATCAATGCAGCATGAGTCGTTCCAAGAGGGCTCTGCTCAACAAAGAGTTCCTCAAAGAGTGGCTCAAGATCGACCCCAGGAGGCGTCAGTCCTTGTTCAAAGTGTTCTCGTGGCCAGGGAGTTTCCGCGTGCTCTGTGGGGTAACCCCCGTGGATAGCGAGAGGAAGCGCCACCATGATTGTCTAAAGGGGCCGAGGGGAGTTGAGTTCAACCGCGTTGTCGCGCATGACCCGTCGGCGCTCGGCTTCGGTCAACTTCGCCAATTCTGAAACGTAGTCAAGAGGCTCAGGCATGCCCTCGATGTGTGGCCAATCAGAACCAAAGAGCACACGGTCAGCCCCCATGATTGAGACCACCTCATCGACATCATCTTCCCAGAATGGGTTGATCCACCAGTTCTGTTGGAGACTCAACAGTGGGTCTTGGCTGAAGTAGCCGGGCATTTTGTGATCAGTCGATTTGAGTTTCTTGACGAGGTCGGGAAGAAATGTTGATCCGTTTTCAATAGACGCCATACGAAGATTTGGGAAGCGGTCGAACATCTTTTCAAAGATGCTCGACATAATGAAGTCATTCGCTGCGCGTTCGATGGCGAAGCTCTTGATCGAAGGTTTCCACCCTCCACCAAAGGTGGCACCAAAACCATCCTCGGCGTAACCGTTCGAACCCCATCCAGAATCGCCAGCGTGAATGACGACTGGGGTGCCAGTCTCATTCAGACGAGCCCAAAATCGATCAAAGCGCTCATCAAAGGGTGAACATTGGCCGGTCGAAGTGGTGGGAGCAGCGGCACGCATGACAATCACTCGAGCTCCCTTGTCGAGTGCCCAGTCAAGCTCTTTGCACGCCCAGTCAACATCGGCCAATGAGAGGTAGGGGGCAGCAAAAATACGATTGTCGCCGCGATCGAATCCCCAGTCGTCATCGAGCCAGCGGTTAAAGGCTTCAAAGGTCGTCGAGACTGCCTCAGGGTCATTTTTGAGCAACTCCTCGTAGAGCATTCCAAGGGTTGGAAACAGCCAAATTGATTCGAGATCAAAGTGGTCCAAGGTGGCTACTCGAGCTGATCGGTCCCGATAGGCCGGACGAATAGCTTCTCGGGTTTTCAAAAACTCGAGCGGATTACGTCGCTCTGGATTCCCGCGGAAGTAGTCGTGCATAGCCCCCGGGGGAGCAATGGGATCAAAGGTTGGATTGGTAACTGCTCGGCTGAGTTGTCCGCCCACAACGTGGTAGCGCCGTCCATTGACTTCTGCCCACTCGACGCAACGCGGCCCCATCGCTGGGTCGAGGTGCCGAGTAAAGGCATCAATCGCCTCGTAGTAGTGATTGTCAGCATCGAATGCCTGGTAGCCGAGTTCGCTCATCTCTTCTTCGTCCTTTTCCTTGAATTTCTTATCGTAGAGGCGATACGCCTTCGGCGAGTCCTTTCTTGGCGGTAGCAGTCAGCGTGGCTTAGGAAATGAAGTATTCCAGGCGTTACAGCCCCCTGAAATACTTCCGTGACATAAAGGGCCGGCAGGTGAGGCCACATTCTGACAAGGAAGGAGAGAGGAAATGCTGACGCTCCGGGCACTTGGGAACCCAGAAGCACAAGTCGACGGCACGGCGGTCTCCTTCCCGACGCGCCATGCGGCCCAAGCCCTTTTTTCTCTTGCACTCGCGCCAACAAACCAACTCAACATTGATGAACTCGGAGAGCGACTTTGGCCAGAGGCCCCGACGAGTCGGCTCCAACGAAGTATCGCCACGATGACATGGCAACTTCGAAAGGCACTTGGCCCAGACGCATGGAGAATCTCTCGGACAGGCAATGACTTAGTCTTCAAGAGCGAACTTGTTCAGTGTGATCTTTGGTCGATTCGTGTGCAAGCTTTCGAGCACCTCGCCGATGGATTCCACGACAAAGCGATCCTCATCGATCGACTCCGTGAGCCCCTGTTGTCTCCTTGGCAACATGAGGCGTGGGTTCGATATGAACAGCGGCTCATTAATAGGCTCGTGAAAGAACTGCAGGAGTAACGCAGTGGAGGAGACTTTGCACACAGTGACTGCTATCGTGGTATCTATTCGGAAGATCTAAAAAAACGGAGGAATCAAATGAATTCAGTACGACGATCATTGGTCGGAGTGGCGTCAGTGGCAAGCGCAGCACTCCTTTTTGCAGCATGCAGCAGTGGAAGTAGCTCTTCGAGTGACACGACTGCGGCAAGTTCAGGTGGAACAGCGACGACAGCAGCTTCTTCAGCAACGACTGCCCCTGCTTCAGGAGCGTCACTTGGTGCAGTTGTCTGTCCAAGTACGTCGGCCACAAAAACTGGCTCAAAGACCCTCAGTGGTGGAACCACACAGACTGACTACACCACGAGCGATACCTATCAAGCGGTTATTGCCGCATGTACTGCGTCGTTCAAGAGCAATGGTTGGACGGTAAATAGCGCAGGCGGTGGCGGTTGGGGAAATGCCGGTGGCGCAGGTGTCACGGCGACCTCAAGCACGAACCATGCAGCAGTGGAAGCTGGTAGTAACGGCGGGACCACGTACGTAAATGTTTGCGTGAACCCAACGACCACACCACAGCACTGTGGCGATAACAATAACGACGGAAACAACGACAACAACAACAACCAAAACAACAACCAAAACAACGACCAAAACAATAACAACCAAAATAACAATCAGAACAACAACTAATTGGTTGCTGTGTTTCCACAGCTCAAGGAGTACTTCATCAGCCCCACGCCCTTGGTGTGGGGCTGATGTCGTTCTTGCCTGCGCTCGCCACGTGCCAACAAGAGACCATTAGTAGGATGAAGACGTGAGTGTTGAGTCTGAAAACCAAGGTGCGCGCAACAAAGAGGATGGCACTGTGGGTCCTGCGCCATGCCAAGGGTGTGGATCCCCTCTGGCGCGAACGTGGGATGCGCCCGATGGGCCAGCACAACTTTGCCAAGAGTGCGCCACCCTGGCGGGCCTTGGATGCCCGTAATGCGAGCAGTTCTCCAATCTGAAGCAATATGTTGAGATGAAGCAACAAGCCGGATCCCCCAATCTTCTTGTTTTTGGATCTCCCTCTCGCTATGTCCAAGGAGAGGATGCCACGAGAACCCTGGGGACAGAGATGTCGCGGCTTGGATTTATCGGTCCAGTTCTGCTTCTCGCGAGTTCAATTGTCCGGGAGCAGTTAGAAGCAACATGGCAAGTAGCTTTTGAAACTGAAAATATTCCTTTGACAATCCAAACGTTTGGAGGCGAATGTTCTCAAAATGCGATTGATGCTGGAGTTGACATAGCGAAATCTATAGGCGCGACCTCGATCGTTGGAGCGGGTGGAGGAAAATGTCTTGATACGGGTCGAGCGATTGCCGCGACACTAGATCTACCCGTTGTGAACTGTCCTTCCCTGGCATCATCTGACGCACCATGTAGTGCACTCTCGGTTGTCTACACCGATGAAGGAGCGTTTGAGCAGTATCTATTCTACAAAAAGAACCCTGACCTTGTCCTCGTAGATACGGCCCTAGTTGCGAAGGCGCCAACACGTTTCTTGGTTGCAGGGATGGGAGATGCACTGGCGACATGGTTTGAGGCCCGCACGGTGATTGAAGCTGGATCCCCGAATCAGCTCAACGGTGGAACGACCCAGGCTGCAGGTGCACTGGCAAAACGTTGTTACGAAATACTGCTGAACGATGGTCTTAGTGCGTGCCAGAGTGTCAACTCGCAGACCGTTACCCCTTCGTTGGATCGGATTGTTGAAGCGAATACACTATTATCCGGGCTTGGATTTGAGTCAGGCGGCTTGGCCATCGCACACTCTGTTCATAATGGCCTGACCACGGCTCCAGGGACGCATGAGTATCTCCACGGAGAGAAAGTGGCATTTGGCTTGCTCGTGCAGTTGATCGTCGAGGAACGACCCCAGGAAGAAATCGATGAAGTTCTAGCGTTTAGTCGCTCCGTTGGACTCCCCGTCACCCTCGCGGAAGTTGGAATAGTCTCCCTCGACTCTTCAATGCTGAGTGCCATTGCGACTCGTTCTGTTGCGGAAGGTGAGACTGCACATCATGAGCCCTTCGCTGTGACAGCCTCAATGATTGAAAAGGGAATCATCGCCGCAGATTCGCTCGGCCGAAGGCAAGGTTGATAATGAGATCAGATCTTGGCCAAAGAAATTTATTTTTTTAGTCCCTCCTTACGTTCTTCATGTGTGCCGAGAGTAGTGTTACCACCACTCGCTCCTCGTTCGTATGGGTGAGAATCGAAGGGAATATCGGATGTCAAATCGTGCGGTCCAGAGTCAATATTCGAACACGTTAAAACGTTCCATGGTGATTGTTATTTTGGTGATGGCATTCTCTGCTTTCGCCATCATGATGCTGACGCCATCTTCATTCGGTTCGAGTACTTCTTCCTCGGCTGGGAAGAGCCCGAACGAAACTGCGGCGCTGAAGTCCACAAAATGGGCAACAAACGTCACGGCAAAAATCGGAAATGGTTCGTGGACGTTTTCGACAGATGGAATACCGGCTTCAAAATTTATGGCGTCGTACTACGCCATCCCGAAAGATCCCTTGAATGTCAGTGCGGCAGGCGCCTCCATCGGGGCAACTTCCACAGAAGTCAAGGCAAAGCAGTACTCCTACACTCTGCCGCTGATTCCGAAGTGGTCAAGCACGACAACGTCAGCTCCGATGGGGCCGATAGGCGTCATGCTCAGTGGTGCCGTTCTCTACAACCCCTATGAGGCCGGTGGTGCCAAGACGGTAGCAACGAGCGATAATTTTTTTGTGACTTCAAATGGCGTGACGGCTTCATTTTTAGATTCATGTAACAGCCATCCGAATCCATTTGATTTTCACTATCACGGCTTACCAACTTGTCTAGTTGCGTTCGCAACGGGCCAAAAAGTTTCAGTAACCCCAGTGGTATCCAATGCAGGAACAACTACTGCAGCAGTAAAGAAAACAAACGCTGCGTCGAAAAAACCTGTCCTTGTGGGCTATTCCTTTGATGGCTACGGTATCTACGACAATATTGCGATGAATGGCACAACTATTCCGGTCTCGGCCTTAGATGAGTGCAATGGCATTGTCTCAAGCGTGCCGGGATATTCGAAAGCGATTTATCACTACATTCTTGAGAATGTGAAGAATGAACACTCGTCACTGAGATGTTTTCATGGAGTGGTCTCAAGCGCGTATACCCAAGCGCTACAAAATATGGTGAACAATGCCAAGGGTGGTCCGCCCCAAGGTGGACCACCACCCCAAACATCTTCTCCTTCACACATGAACACCGGACGATTTGCGGCAACTGCGCAAGGTCTTGCTGCGAATAGCGGGAAAGATGCACTTCTCTTGGCCCAGTTGAAAAGTCTGACAAAAAATACTCCTTGCTAGCCCTTCGAGGGTGCAAGCTCTCTTCTAACAAGACAGGAAACCCTCAGGGTTTCCTACTGGTGGTCGGGACCGGCGTCGATCCGGTGACCTCACGCTTTTCAGGCGCGCGCTCTGCCAACTGAGCTACCCGACCTCCCCGAGGCATACCGGTAGAACCGGCATACTTCGAGCGGACCTGACGAGATTTGAACTCGCGACCTCCGCCTTGACAGGGCGGCGTGCACTCCAGACTGCACCACAGGTCCTCGCTACATTCCATACCGAGGCTTTTGAGGGCTCCGGGACGGCTCCTCATGCTACACCGGCAAAACCGCCCGCTCTTCTGTGGAAGCGCTTCGAGGGCTGGTGCCGGGAATCCTGTTGCTGAGGAGTTGTTCTTGCAACTAAGTTGCAACTATGGCACTTTTGGCCCCACCCCAGGCTGGTCGTGAGCGAATAGCTCCAGGCACGGGTTCTCTGACTTCCTCAGAGCGTGTTCGCCTCGTTTTGATGGGTGCCGTTGTTATTGGACTCCTAGCGAGCGGAACCATGCTCGTCGTGGTGGCGTCGCAGCACCACTACGAGATCAAGAAGGGCGAAGTCTTTGGATGGGGGACCGCACTCCTCGCCCTCACGCTCGGAATGCGACATGCCTTTGATGCGGACCACATCGCTGCCATTGACAACACGACTCGCAAACTCATGTCGGAGGGGAAGCGTCCACTGAGTGTTGGGTTCTTCTTTTCGTTAGGACATTCGAGCGTGGTCTTTGCGCTCACTGTTCTCTTAGGCTTTGGACTAAAAAGTCTGGGATCAGGAGTTTCGAACCCAAACTCGAGTCTTCATCATGTCACGGGGTTGATTGGTACTTCGATTTCTGGGATCTTTCTCTATCTCATTGCCGCTATCAATATTGTCATCCTGGTTTCTATTGTTCGCGCCTTTGGTGCGATTCGAACTGGCACCCACAGTGACGCAGAGATTGAGAGGCAACTCGAACAACGTGGTCTCATGAATCGGCTTTTCTTCCCCGTCGCTCGTCGAGTGGATGAACCCTGGAAGATGTACCCCCTTGGGATCCTCTTCGGATTGGGTTTCGACACCGCCACTGAGATTGGACTGCTGGTCCTTTCAGGAAGTGCGGTCGCAAGCGGCCTACCTTTTTGGGCCATGCTCAGCCTTCCCCTCCTTTTTGCCGGAGGAATGAGTCTGCTCGATACCTTGGACGGCTGTTTCATGAACTTTGCCTACCACTGGGCATTTTCAAATCCAGTTCGCAAGATCTACTACAACTTGATCATTACAGGACTCTCTGTAGGGGTCGCCGTGGTGATCGGCACAATCGAACTCGGTGGTCTCTTAGGAGATCAACTGAACCTTCATGGGACCCTCTTTCACTTTCTTGGATCCTTCGACATCAACAAAGCTGGCTTTGTGATTGTGGGTCTCTTTCTCGCAACGTGGGTGATCGCAATGGCAGTCTGGCGATTCGGAAACATTGAACGCCGATTTCAATCACCTGAAGATCAAGACGTTCTCAACACAAGGTAACGAGGGTCGCAGGTCCCTAGTCAAAGAGATCAGGATCACTGGCAACGATCTCATCCCATAGGGGCTGGAAAGAGAACCAGCCCGCGAGGGGGAAGCCGAGATTATCCCGGGTGTAACTCGCATCTTCATGATTGATGTGGAGTGGGGTCCCCGCTGCTTCAGCAATGAGTTGGGCCTGCGCGGATCGCTCCATCGTGATGAACCACCAGGCAGCCTCTTCCACGCTTTGCCCAACGGTAAAGAGTCCGTGGTTTTGGTGAATGGCAGCCTTGTGGGGACCGAGACCTGTCGCCAAGGCTTTTCCAGCCTCTTCGTCGAGGACGATCTTGCCGCCGTACTCACTGACGAGTACGTGGTCTTCGTAGAACGCACAAGCATCTTGAGTAATCGGATCGATTTTTCGACCCAGTGACGACAGTGCTTTTCCGTAGAGAGAATGTGCATGGGCAGCGGCAATGACGTCGGGTCGAGCTTGATGGACTGCTGCATGGATGACGAATGCGGCTCTATTGACGACTCCATTCCCTTCAACGACTTCACCGGCGTGGTTGACCAAAATAAGGTCCGAGACGCTGATTTGGCGGAAACTCATCGCAAATGGGTTGACCCAAAAATGGTCAGTTCGCTCAGGATCCCGAGCAGTGATGTGGCCGGCGACACCTTCTCCAAATCCGAGGCGACCAAAGATTCGCAACGCTCCGGCGAGGCGCTCTTTCCGATATTGACGTTCGTCCTCGAAAGAATCAAAGGTCGGCGGTTGGGCGAGGGTTGCTTTTTGAGTTTCCAGAATCTCGGGCATCGTTTCCTCCTTGGTCTCTAGCGTAGGCCTCTGAGCCTAATTTCTCCACTCGAGTTCAGAAAGATTGCCATTGAACTAGAGGCCAAGGTGATCCGGGCATCTGCTCAAGGACAGGTCGAAGGTGAATGGGTACAGAGATAGTCCACTTGTTTTTGAATTGCAGTCACCTTGTCTTCGAGACCCTTCATAGTTTTTGTCAATTCATCCGTGGTGGTTCTGACCGAGCGTACGTCAGCGCCGACGCTTGTCCGCAGTTCCTTGGTATCAGCTTGAAGTGTTTCAATAGATTTTGACGTAGTGGTCAGAGTCTTGTCGAGTTGAGAAAATCGTTGGGAAATATCGGAGTTAATCGTTGCCACATCTTTTTGGAATAGCTCTTGTGAATGATTGATCTGATCCATTCTCCTTGTTAAGTCATTGTTCACCGTATTGAGATCGGTCTGAACATACTTTTGAACGGTGTCCGCAGAATTCGAAATAGTACCTCCAAGAAATGGAAGACCAAGCGCAACGGCAAGAATGGCTGCAGCAGCCAATGCAGTTCCAACTGGTCCAAGGACAAGCGCGATGGTGGCGAGCTGAGGCATGGCCTGGCCTGATCGCACGATTCGACTTCGAACAATGAGAGCCAGAACGGTGCTGGCGATCCCGAGTGGGAGCGCGATGATCCCCCAAACAACAAAGGCCGCTAAAAGAATTGAGAGTCCACCGAGAGTGACCGCAACTAGCGTTAGTTGGCCGACGGTATTGGAAATTGGAGTTGGCGTCGATTCAAGTGGGGCTTGTGTCATAGAGCAATTGTACTTGAATCAATGAAAAACTGATGGGCGAGCCGGGATTGGCAACACATTCGTGGCTATGTGCTCGAAGGACTTGCTGACTCAGCGAACACTTCGCTGCGATGAGCCCAAGAACGAACAATGCCCTGGCCCCGCAAAGGAGCCAGGGCATTGCGTACTCATTGAATGAGTTCTTAGCTTTTTGATTTCCACATGTTGTTCATTGCACCTTGGACCTTGATTGTCCAGATGATGAATCCGATCAATGGGATGAGGTTAATAAGTCCCCAAATTCCACTCACTGGCGCTTCTTCACCTTGTGTTTCGTACATCGCCTTGATTCCGGATGGAAGCAAGAACCAGTTCAAGAAGCCAAGGAAGATGGCAAGAACTAATCCAAGTCCTCCACCAATTCCTGAATCATTGAATTTCTTGATCTCACTAAATGTTGCGTAGTTCCAATACAACCAATAAATACCGAGCGTGATGATTGAAAAAATAATCACGGCCCATGGATTTCTAACTTTTCCAACAGTCATCAAATTCACCTTTCGTCTACCTATGGATGCTTCGCCAGAAATAGTACCCTCACACGCCTGATGGGAGTGTGATTCTTCTCTGAATAGAAGATTTCTATGGGTACTTCCTTCAAGGGCCCCAGAGCAGTGATTACCCGGCGTTAGATCTCTAGGGCGCCAGGCAATGGAGGCAAGAAACGTTTGGAGTGAAAGGTGAGGCACCTATCAACTGAGGTGCGCTCATGGTTTCCGTTTTGAGCTCCAATTGAAGACACCTACGTGAAGGAAATTCGCACAGATGACTTAGTTCAACAGAAGTACTTTTCCTGAAACAAGTTCGTATTCTGCGGCGACCACGTTCACTTTCCCAGAGCTGATCTCTGGGGCAATAATTGGCTGCAGACTCTTCAGCAGAGCACACTGATTTCGTGCGTTTTGCTGAATAGCAGCGTTCAACTGCTGATCACTCGGAAGTGACTGAACGGATTGCGCAGCGGGAATGATGGGTTCGACAAATGCGCCAATCTGTCCAGGCGGTGGTGGATCCCCATGAACAGAGCCCAACGCGGCTTTAACCGCACCGCAGTTTTCGTGTCCTAAGACCATGATCAAGACCGAGCCCAAGGAGGAGATTGCGTATTCGATCGTTCCTTGGACGATTGGCGTTGTCGCAGTATTCCCCGCAACGCGTGCAATAAAGAGATCACCGATTCCATCATCGAACACAATCTCTGGAGCGACACGAGAGTCGGAACAGCTCAGTATCACGGCGTACGGTGTCTGTGTATCGGAAACGGCAGCTCGACGCGTGGCATCTTGTCCCTGACTCAATACTTCCCCAGAAACAAAGCGTGCATTTCCCGCCATCAAGCGAGCGAGAGCGTCTTGGGGGTTATTGACAGCCATCGTTGTCGTCGTTGAGCTAGCAGCTACATCTTGAGCACTCGACGAGCACGCAGCAACGGCGCTCCCGGCAACTAACCCACCTGCCGTGACTGCTCCGATCTGGAAAAGATTCCTTCGTGAAAATGAACGATGTGTGTGTTCTGAATCCACTTTGCCCCCCATGACGTATACACGAAAGTGAGATCGCTGATAGTTCTCAAAGTCTACGCGAGTGCAGATTCAATGTCCTGATGAGAAGGGTGCCATCCCTTAAGAGCTCACTCTCAGTGCTGGATACGCACTAACTCCTGGATTTGGTTGATCGATGTTTGCAGCCTGGCCAACAACATGGCCGGCGTTGCCCCTCTTCGAGTTCCTCTTGCGTGCGTCGAATCCGTCGAATGCGTGTCGCTTCTTGCTTGGCATCTTCAACCCAACAAATGAATTCATTACGGGCTAACGGTGTGATGTCCTTCCAGGCAGTCATTGCGATGGGATTGGAAAGAAGCGCGACACGCAAGTCTTTCGGAAGTGTATGAACGACTCCTCCGGGTACTCGAGCGCTGCTCATGCCTTCAGGATAGCGAATTGAATTATCCTCTCGGGTCTTTGAGAAGGTCGAGACCGCCCGAATCTACGATTCTCGATTCCATGAACTCTGAGCACGAAAGACATAGAAATCGAATGTTCGGCGTAAACTAGAGAGATGAGATCCCACACACCGATCGAAGTAGTTTTCGATGGCGACTGTGGAATTTGCGTCGCATGCGTACGATGGCTGCAGAGGCGAGATCGTGACGAAAACATTGTCTGCGTACCTTCATCGAGTTGCAGGTGGACCGAAATCGAAAGTCTTCCTTTCTCCGAGACAGTGCTGACTCGTGACACGCATGGTGAGATTTCGCTTTATTCCAGCGCAGTTGCCGTAACCCTGGCCAACGTGCCCGGTTACGTAGGCGCATGTGGCCGAACCGTGCTGGCACTCAATACCATTGCTCCACTCCGGGTAGTCAACGATTTTTGTTATCGACTCTTTGCGAAAAATCGAATGAGAATTTCTGCAGTACTTGTTCGACTTCATCTTCTCGAAAGTGGCTGCCTTGTTCCAGAGTTGCCATCCACTGGGGCGTGATCAAAATGAGTTGTCTTTGTCTGAATACTTTAGAATCAACCATGGATTTCCAAAATTCGCTTTCGAGCGTGACGAAGGAGTAGTTAGGCATGGAAGTAGTTGTGTCGTTTAGCCAGATCACACATTTTTTCTCTGGCGTCAGCACGCTCTTTCTCGTAATTTTGCCAATTCTTGCTCTAGCGGTGCTCGTAGAGATGGCGCTACGTCTGGTGTTGAAGAGGGGATATCCCTATAAACACTCACTGGTCTCATTCGCAGTTGGTGTAGGACACGTGCTGACTCAGGCAGTTACTTACGGGATCATTATTGGAGTCATCGGAGAAGCTGCGTACCACTTCCGGCTGTTTACCGTTCACTTTTCGTGGAGCGATGTTCCTCTTGTCTTTGCACTCTTTATTGCTTGTGATTTCTTCTTTTACTGGGAACATCGCACGTCACATCGAGTCCGCTTCCTCTGGGCAACCCACAGCGTGCACCACTCCGCCGAAGACATGGTCCTTTCAACCGCAATTCGACTTGGCTGGACGGCCCTGCTCTCTGGAATTTTCTTCTTTTATCTCCCCCTCGTGTTGTTAGGATTTTCACCAAAAATAATTGGCGTCATGATTTCCGTAAGTTTGCTTTATCAAATATTTGTCCACACTGAGCTTGTTCCTCATATTCCCGGGATTGAGTGGATCGTGAACACTCCGTCAGCGCATCGAGTCCACCACGGCAGTAATCATGAATACATTGACAAGAATTTTGGTGGTGTCTTTCTGATTTGGGATCATCTATTCGGGACGTATCAGAAGGAGCTCGAAAACGTCGACATTCGATACGGGTTGGTTGAGAAACGGTCAAGTTGGTGGGACCCGTTCGTCATCGCCTATGGCGAATTCTGGAATATTGCAAAGTCTGTTGTCACCGAAAAGAGTTGGCGAGCCAAGGTAGGGTGCGTGTGGCGACCACCTGGCTGGACTCCCGGCTCTTAATGTTCCGCTGAGGCTTGAGTACTCCCAACGGGATTTGAACCCGTGTCGCCGCCGTGAAAGGGCGGTGTCCTAGGCCGCTAGACGATGGGAGCGTAGGAAACTTCTACGCTACCGCCTCTGAGAGCGTGGTGGCGACGAGGACCTAGATCACAGTGGCAACAGGAATTTGCTTTTCAACCAGGCCACCCACGACTTCTTTATCTCTCGCCACCTGTGCCAACTGAAATGACGTCACACCCATAGTGAGCGAAACCGCACCGAGGACGTGGAGCTCCACGAGCCAGGCGGGCAGATGTGTGAGGTACTGAATAATTCCAAGAAGTCCTTGGGCTACGCCAACAATGAAGAGTCGTTTGATCCCTGAACGCAGTCGCTTTGGAGCGCCGATCCCTTCCAAAATGACGAAGGTCCCCAGGATCACTCCAAGAAACGCAACGGCTGCTCCAGAGTGGATGGTCACCATATCTTTGAGGGCGATGGGGAGGCGCTTTGCCACAAGTTGGCCGTCGCTTCCCCCAGCGTGGGGGCCCGCCCCTGTCGTTGCTGTACCAGCCATGATGACGGCAATAAAAAGTGCGTCGATCACCCAGGCAACTTTTCGAGTTGCCGAGCTCGCTACCTCAGCTCGCGAACCAGGGGAATAGTCATATCGAGATCGATGAAAGAGCACCATGCCAAGTGCCACCATTCCAAGTGACAGCCACATGTGAGTCATGACGAGATAAGGATTGAGCTTTGTGTAGACGACAATTCCCCCGAGTACTGCGTCAGCAACCACGCCGAGGACGAGTCCCCAACTCAAGAGAATGAGGTCTCGACGTCTCGGCGAGCGAAGATAAGCAAGAACAACAGTAAAGAGAACGAGAACGGTGAGAGCGACGGTGACCAGTCGGTTTGAGAACTCAATCAGCGGATGGAGTGCAGTCGACGCCGTCAGTTGATGTTCGTAGCACGACGGCCAATCAGGACATCCAAGGCCGGAACCCGTCAAGCGCACCGCAGCTCCGCTCAGGACTATGAGGCCAAGGGCAATGGTGGTGATCATGGTGACTTTGCTGAAGAGGCGAGGACTCACCTCAGGGAGTTTTCGCTTGGTTGCTGATGTCTGGCTAGCCACAGTGCAACCCTACCGGTCTCACGCCTGGTTTCTCCTTTCCTTCGGGAAAACCCTTTGGGATGTGAGAGGAGGAACGGGAGCCTAGGCTGTCGCCCATGGTCACAAGCGTGCAGCAGGCGCAACCTCGATCTTGGCAGCGAACCCTTAAGGGATACATCGCGCTGATGAAACTGCGAGTTGTCGAGCTTTTATTAGTGACGACTGTGCCAACGATGATTGTCGCTCAGCAAGGATGGCCATCCTTGGGCTTGGTTGTTGCCACATTGATCGGTGGCACCCTGGCCGCTGGTGGGGCAAATGCCATCAACATGGTGATTGACCGAGACATCGATGCGTTGATGAAACGAACGCAAAAGAGACCACTTGTCACTGGAGTCATGAGCCCGCGTGCGGCATTGATTTTCGCCCTGGTGATTGAGGTCGCAGCGTTTGTTGAACTCTGGCTTCTCGTGAACCTTCTTTCTGCGGTGTTGGCTATCTCCGCAACGCTTTTCTATGTCTTTGTCTATACGATTTGGTTGAAGCGCCGATCAAGCCAAAACATCGTGATTGGTGGCGCAGCTGGTGCGGTTCCAGTCCTCGTTGGCTGGTCAGCGGTGACCAATTCGTTGGCATGGCCACC
Source organism: Actinomycetota bacterium (assembly GCA_009699875.1). Lineage (GTDB taxonomy): Bacteria > Actinomycetota > Acidimicrobiia > Acidimicrobiales > RAAP-2 > CAIUMH01. The sequence goes on along the minus strand of WLNI01000001.1, from coordinate 833,740 downwards.
AGTGATTTTGTTCGCCGTCATCTTTATTTGGACACCACCACATTTTTGGGCATTGGCGGTGCGCTATCGCGATGACTATGAAGCAGCTGATGTTCCGATGTTGCCAGTTGTGGCGTCAATGGAGCGCACAACACTCGAGATGCTGATTTATTCAGTGGTCTTAGCCGCGTCAACAATGCTGTTTGGGGCCTCGGCTCACCTTGGGCTGCTCTATGCAGTTGTTGCCATTCTTTTAAACATCGGATTTATTGGGATGTGCGCGCAGCTCTACGTCAAAGCTCGACGCGGCACGGTTGGTGGACCGGAAGCAATGAAGGTCTTTCACTTCTCGATTACGTATCTGACCGTTCTCTTTGTGGCGATGGCCGCGGACGTTCTCCTTCGTGACCTCCTCAAATAACGACGAGACTCCCGTCTCTGCGAGAGCCAGGACTCCTCGACCGTTATTAATCGGAGCGGGAATCGCCCTTGGCGTGATCATTATCGGCGTGGTGTCACTTCTTCTTCAGTCCCCGAGCACGCCGCCATCTCCCCTTGCCACGACGACGGCGAAAGTGGGAGGACCGGTCCCGACCTTTTCGCTGAAGAACCTTATGGGGCCTGGAACGGTAGGGGTCCCTCAGGACGGGGGAGGAAAAGGGAAAGCCGCGGTGTTGATCTTTTTTGCAAGCTGGTGTGGACCTTGCCAAGAAGAAATGCCCAGTTTGGCCGCAGCGGTTCGAAATGGGGAAGCCGGTAACGCCGCGGTTATTGGTATCGACGGCGCTGATCAAGTTGGAGCAGCGACGGCGTTCGTCCAAAAAAATGGGATCACGTTTCCCGTCGGTATTGACAGTATTTATGCGGTGACGAGTGGGCAGTTTGGCTTTAGCGGGCTACCTGAGACGGTCTTTGTGAATGCCAAAGGCATTATCACCGAGATCCGTTTTGGAGCAACGACTCCAGCAATTCTCCGCCAAGGTGTTCGAGCAATGGGTGCTGCGTAAGGTCAGTCGCCTTGGAATCGGAACGTGAACGCTGCAGCGACTGGAGCGATGACAAACCAGGCAAGCAAGACGATCCAACTCCCCGAATACGCACTGGTCGCTCCAATAGCGTCTCGAATCACGCTGGAGAGTGCCGCGGCGGGAAGGACTTCAGCAACGACGCGAAGACCCGTTGGCAAAATGCGTACGGGAACCACCATGCCGCCAAGAAGCAAGAAGACTAAGTACAGCCCATTCGCCGCAGCAAGATTTACTTCTGCTCGGAGGCGACCAGCGAGAAAGAGGCCGATTCCGCCAAAAGCCACCGACCCGACGATGCAGGCAACGACAGCGACCATTCCCCCCATGAGGCCGCCTGACGGCTTCCACCCCAAGGCCAATCCAACAACCACGATGAGCGCGCCTTGGAGAACTTCAATCAAAAGTGTGGCGATAATTTTTGCCCCAAGGAGTCGACTCGTCCCTAACGGAGTCGAACCCAGACGTTTGAGAACGCCATAGCCACGTTCAAATCCTGTAGCGATCCCAAGTGAGACCATTGATGTCGACATGATGGCGAGCGCCAAAATCCCAGGCGTGACGACATCGACGGGCCGAGCAGTCTCTGAGGAGACAATCTTGACTTCGGAGAAGAACACCAACAACAACAGTGGGATGCCGAGTGTTAACAATAAAGTCTCGCCACGACGTAAGGTCATGGTGATCTCGGCGACAACTTGAGCTCGCAGCGCGCGCATTAACGTCTCCGCGTTCGGCGAGAACTGGTTGTCGGCTCACTCGGTGGCTCATGAGCGAGGTCTCCAACGATTCCAACGTACGTGTCTTCTAAACTTGCGCCGCTCCGTAGTTCACCCAAGGTGGCACCCTGTTCAGCCAGCCAGGTGCCAAGCGCTGCGACGAGCGTTGGTGAGGTCTCACTCATAATCTTGTAGCGGCCAGGAAGAGTTTCCTCGACGCTCTCTGAGAGAGCTTCCCCAAGTGAGACCGTGTCTAATCCTGGAGGAGCCTGAAAGAACACACCGCCACCGGTGAGCTCGTCGAGTGATCCAGAAAGGGCGAGCTTTCCGCGGTGGAGAATTGCTACCCGATCTGCACTGGCTTGGGCTTCTGCCATCTCGTGCGTGGTGATCAAGACCGTGGTTCCATGACTGGCCTGTTCGGCGATGACCTCACGGATGGCGTGTCGACCATGAAGGTCAACACCAGCGGTCGGTTCGTCAAGGAACAGCACCGTGGGTTTTCCGATGAGGGCTAAGGCAAGCGAGACTCGTTGTTGTTCTCCGCCTGAGAGTCGCCGCCACGGTGTTGTCGCAACCCCAAGGAGTCCAAGTCGCTCAAGAAGCGACTCGGGGCTGAGCGCGTGTTCGTAGTACGACGAGAAGAGGCGAAGAGCCTGGAGTGGCGTCATGATTGGATACACCCCACCTTGTTGAAGCATGACGCCCATAGATGTGACCAAGTGGCGCCGTTCGGAGATGGGATCGAAGCCGAGGACTGAGACCGATCCAGATGTGGGGGATCGATATCCCTCAAGTGTTTCAACCGTCGTGGTCTTTCCCGCTCCATTCGGACCAAGGAGTGCCACCACCTCTCCATGACCAATGGTCAATGAAAGGTGGTCGACGGCGACAAGGTCTCCGTGGCGGACTGTGAGATCCCTGATGGCAATTGCGCTCTCCATTCCTCCTCACGCTAGCGACTCAACGCTCAGGGCAACTACCCTTGAGGTTTGTGATCGATCTTCACCTCATACGTTCGGATCCGAGCGCCGTGGCCGCCGCTCTAGCCCGGCGCGGAGTCGAGGCCAAGGAGATCGAAGACATTGCCGATCTTGATGTCGTACACCGAGGCCTCTTGCAGCGCCAGGAGAGTCTTCGAGCAGAAGTGAAGTCCCTCTCAAAAGATGTTGGTGCCGCAAAGAAATCAGGCGACGAGGCGAAAGCGACAGCATTGATGGAGCGCAGCCGATTGATAGGCGACGAAGAACGCGAGGCGGCTCATGAGGCCGACGCGGCAGGAGAAGCTCTTCATGGTGCGCTGTTGCTACTTCCAAACTTTCCTTCAGAGGAGACGCCAGAGGGACTGAGTGACGCAAACAATATTGAGATCTCACGATGGTGGCCAGGAAAAGAAGATGGCGAAGCTGAGCCGACCTACAGCGAATCCCAACGTGTTCCCCACTGGGATGTCGGCGAGGAACTTGGCCTTCTCGATATGGAACGTGGCGCAAGATTGGCTGGATCGATGTTCCCGCTCTACCGGGGCAAGGGAGCGCGCCTGCTTCGTGCCTTAGGCGCGTATGCACTCAATGCACATAGTGATTCCTATGAAGAAATTCGGCCTCCTTCGCTGGTGTTGACGGAAACGCTGACCTCAACAGGCCATCTTCCAAAGTTCTCTGAAGAGGCGTATCACTTAGAACGCGATGACCTCTGGGCGATTCCAACCGCCGAAGTTCCATTGACCTCGATGCATCGAGGTGAGATTTTGGAAGAAGCGAGTCTCCCGATTCGATTCACTGCGCAAACGGCCTGCTTTCGAAGAGAAGCAGGAGCAGCAGGTCGAGATACTCGAGGACTCCTTCGGGTCCACGAGTTCGACAAAGTGGAACTCTTCGCCTACGTCACGCCTGACCAAGCACATGAAGCACACCGAGACATTTTGGAACGTGCCGAATCGATGCTGAGAGACTTCGGCTTGCACTACCGAGTTCTGGACTTGTGCTGTGGAGACCTTGGCGGGTCCGCTGCGCGGACCTTCGACCTCGAGGTCTATGCCCCGGGATGTGATCAGTGGTTAGAAGTCTCTTCTGTGAGTTGGTTCGCGGACTATCAAGCCCGACGAGCCAACGTACGCTTTCGCCCACAAGAGGGTGGCTCCCTGGAGTTTGTGCATACCGTAAATGGTTCAGCCTTGGCTTGGGCTCGTATATGGGCAGCGCTCATTGAAACGGGGCGTCAGAGTGATGGTTCAATCGAACTTCCAGAGGTCTTAGGACCATTCATGGGTTCAACAACGATTCCCGCTCGTTAGCGAGAACTAGTTGCCGTCGAAGCGGTAACCGACTCCTCTGATCGTTGTGATGAGAGTAGGTGTCTTTGGGTCTTCTTCAACTTGAGAGCGAAGACGCTTGATGTGGACATCTAACGTCTTGGTGTCTCCGACGTAGTCGCTGCCCCACACCCGATCGATAAGCACGTCACGAGTGAGAACTCGCCCTGCGTTTTCCATCAAAATTTGGAGCAGTTCGAACTCTTTCCGACGCAAGTGAACCTCATCGCCTCGAACGTAGGCTCGACGCGTCGATGGCTCAAGGCGGATATTGCCGAGATCCGTCGGCGCATTTTCATGATCAATGCCAGTTTTCTTCTTTTCTTCGCTTGGCGTTCTGCGCAAGACCGCTCTCATGCGAGCAACGAGTTCTCGCATGCGATAGGGCTTGGTGACGTAGTCGTCAGCACCGACTTCCAAGGCCACGACCGTGTCGATTTCTTCGCCTTTGGCGGTCACCATGATGACGGGCACGTCAGAGGTGTTTCGAATCGTTCGACAGACGTCTAAGCCCGACATCTTTGGAAGCATGAGATCAAGAAGAATGAGGTCAGGCTCACTCTCTTCAAACATTTCGAGTGCTTCGGCGCCGTCTCGAGCAACGCTGACCTCAAATCCTTCTCGAGCGAGGCCTACGGTGAGGGCTTCGATAAAACTCTCCTCGTCCTCAACGAGAAGGACATGAACGGGACTGTCCTTTTTGGATGCCTTCGCCGCCTTCTTCTTATCTTTCGGCATCAGCTGTCCTCAACCATCGGCAGGATCAACGTGAACGTTGATCCTTCTCCTTCTCGAGATTCAACTTCAATAGCGCCTCCATGGTTTTGCGCGACGTGCCGAACGATGGCAAGGCCGAGCCCAGTTCCACCAGTTTCGCGACTTCGACCGCGATCGACTCGGTAGAACCGCTCAAAGATTCTCTCAAGATCCTTGGCGGGGATCCCCACTCCTTTGTCCGTCACAGAGATTCGAATGGTCTTTCCCTTGACAACGTTCCCTAGGGTGTCTGTTGACGTCCAGCCAGCCTTCGTGCTCACTTCGCTTCCTTCTGGAAGCGAATCGCGTGGAGTACGTCCATCGGTCTCTGCGTTGACGACCGCCGCACTGAGTCGAACCGTACTTGACTCGTCAGCGTAGGAAATAGCGTTTTCTAACAAAGCGTGTAAGGCAGAAACGATCTGGCGTCGGTCTCCCCGAACGGTGACTGGCTGTTCGAGTTCTTCAGCGTCAACTCGAATCTCTTGTTGTTCAGCAGCCGAGCGAATACGGTCGATCGACTCCACAATGGCCAAGTTGATGGGAACAAGATCATGCGGTGGCTCAAGTTCAGATTCGAGTCGAGAAAGATCGAGCAGATCGTCAATGATGCGACTCACCCGAAAGGCTTCAGAGTGGATTCGATCAGCCAAACGTTTTGCAACGTCTCTATCCTTCTCAACCATAAGTGTCTCTGAGAGGAGCCCCATTGCCCCCATCGGTGTCTTCAGCTCATGGCTGACGTTGGCGATGAAATCTCGGCGAACTTCGTCGAGTCGTTTTCGCTCAGAAATATCTTCAATGATTGCGATGACACCGAGAGGGCGACGCCCATCATCAATTTGATCTGCTCGAACGCCGAGCGTTCGTCGCGGTGGTCCGTAGAGATCCAGAATCCGTTCTGCGGTTCCATGTTCCCACGCTTCGGCCAAGAGTTCGGTCACTGCTTGGGCTGCGAGAACGTCACCTTGACGAGACGCCATCATCGATGATGCCATCTCGTTTCGGTAGAGCACTGTTCCGCTTTCGTCACAGAGCACAAGTCCCAAGGGGAGTGTGTCGAGTGAGCGGCGAAGTCGAATTGCATCAGCACTTGATTCGGTGACTGCCTCGGTCGCTGCACCAGTGACCTGCTCGAGGTAACTCAGGGCACTTTCAATTGAAGTTTCGTCAATAGGTGGCCCCACTCCAAGCCGACTCCCAAGAGCGATGAGCCGTTGGGCAAGCGCTCGTCGTCCAAGTCGTCGTCCAACAAGAAGCCCGATGATGATGCCGACGATCACGATGGCGACGGCAAGACCAATTAATGCGGCCACAGGAAGTGATCCCGATGAGCTGGCGAGGACTCCGTTCACCCCTAGAGCATGGCAGACCAGAACAGTCCAGATGAGCGGTCTCTCAGGGAAAGAGGAGAGACCGTTGTGGAGTCCTCGCCAGAAGACGAGGGTGTCCCAAAGGAGTCAAGGCCCATGGCAGTCCCCACCCTGATGCAATCCATACCCCAAGGCCTGGCTGATGTGGTGCTCAACCCCACCCCGAGCGCCCTACCGGGAAGTGGAACCCTTCAGCAGATGGCCAATGGAATCGCTGGGTGGGGGCTGATTCTCGCACTTGTCGCTGTTGTACCTCCGAAAACCAGGAGTTACTAAACAACGACAATCGTGAGCAGTTCCTCAAGACCAAGAAAATCGTCACCATTTCTTGTGTAGAGATCAAACCCTCGAGACATTGCGGTGGCGGCGATCATGAGATCTGCAATCCTGCGCCTCTGAGATCTTCCATAGGCTTCGATAGACGCGACAATCTGTCCGTAGCAGCGTGCGGCACCAACATCAAAAGGAATTGGCGCAAAGTCCGACTCAAGCTGCTGGAGCCGGAACTGGCGTCGAGCTTGCTCCACTCGGTCTCTCGCCAACGATGTTCCAGCAGCGAGCTCTCCCAAGGTCACTGCACTGACGGTGGTCTCTTCAGGGAGTTGATCAAAAACTTCGGCTCTGTCGAGATCAATGATGACAGAGGTGTCTAAAAGGCCAACCATTCTTTAGAGTGAGGAATCGATTGCGCCGTCGAGGTCCTTACGAAATGTTTCTAAATCGATTGTGGGACCAACACCAACCCAATTTCTAAGTGTTGCCTTGCTAACGATCTCAGGCTTGGTCTCGTCGAGCGGTCGCAGTTCTGCGACCGCAACGCCATTTCGAGTCACGATAAAGGTCTCCCCATCAACGACGGATTTGATGATTGCGGCGTTGTCGTTACGCAGAGAGCGCTGAGGGATAATCTGAGACATGTCTCAGTGTAGCAAAAGCGCTACGTTTTGCGACACTACATCAAGACCATTCAAAAAGTCCTTGGAAGAGCCGGGAAGATGGCGAGCGATGCACCCCAAGGGGCTGCCCCACGAAGGAATGCGGATGGGCCGGCGACAACTGGAAAATATCTCAGAACTACGCTGTCGAACATGATCACTTATGACGTGGCAGATCCACGGTGGTCGAGCGAGCCGGGTCCACTGTTTGACCAAATCAGGGAAGAGAATCCGATTCACAAATCAGCTCAAGGTTTCTGGGTCCTGTCGCGCCATCAAGACTGCCTCAACATATTGCGCAGTAGACAGTCTTCATCAGACGCCACCAAGTTGCGCCCTGCCTATGCACCAGAAGGCTTGTATTCAGAAGAGCAAGAAATGGATGACAAGAGCGCAATGGATGAAGTTGTCGAAGACGCACGACCATTTCTCTTTCGAGATCCACCAGATCACACTCGTCTTCGAGGACTTGTTGCGAAAGCGTTTACACCAAAGATGGTCAATGAGCTGCTCCCCTTCGTTGAAGAGCGAACCAATGAACTCCTCGATGCATGTTTAGGCTCGGGAACTGTTGATCTCCAGCAAGCACTGTGTTATCCACTGCCAGTTGCAGTGATTTGCAAGATGCTTGGAGTTCCAGAGGAAGATGAAACTCGTTTTAGTAAGTGGTCAGAGCTGCTCGCCCGGGGCCTCGATCCAGACTTTCTTCTCCCCTCTGAAGTACTCGAAGCCCGAAATCTTGCAGTCACGGAGTTCACTGGTTACTTTTTCGAACTTCTCGCCGAGCGGAAAAAAAATCTCGGTGATGACCTTCTCTCTGCCTTGGTCGTGGCGGAAGAGCATGGTGACAAACTGACTGAAGTTGAAATGCTCTCCACTTCCATTTTGTTGCTTGTTGCTGGTCATGAGACAACGGTGAATCTGATGACCGGCAGTGTCGTGGCGTTCGCAGCGCACCCCGAAGCTCAAGAACAATTACGAAATAATCCTTCGCTTTGGCCAAGCGCTGTCGATGAGCTCATGCGTTACGTATCACCAGTGCAATTGACTGGCCGAACCTTGCTCGAGGATGTCACGCTTGACGATCAGACAATCCCTGGTGGGTCATTTGCGATGCTGCTCTTAGGAGGAGCGAATCGAGATCCCCGTGTCTTTGAGAATCCGACAGGGTTGACGCTTGATCGATCACCTAACCATCAGCTTGGATTTGGGTTCGGGCTCCATCACTGTCTTGGGGCACCGCTCGCAAGATTGGAGGCCCGAGTGACAATGGCAAAACTTCTTGAGAGAACCTCGTCCATTGAACTAACAGCACCCGTTACGTATCGACCAAATATTGTCCTCCGCGGAGTGACAGAACTCAATGTTGCACTCACAACTCGGTAAAAGCAGCGAGCGGTAAAGACTCCTCTCAGTGACCACTAGTGAAACCACGCTCTGTGTTGACATCGGAGCAACATCTCTGAAGGCATGTTGTGTGAACGGAGATGGACTCATTGTGTCTTCATTAGTTCGCCGTAAAACGCAAGCACCGGTCTCCCCCCGTAACCTCCTTGGCCTCATTGACTCGGCGAGTCGAAAGCTTGAAGGGTTTTCACAAGTGGCAATTGGCTTTCCCGGCGCTGTACGCGATGGTCGAGTTATCTCGCCAGATAACTTGGCTCGAGTTGACGGGCCCGGCAGTGAGTTTGATGGACTCATTCGCAATGAGTGGGATGGCTTTGCGCTTGGCCGTGAAGTTGAAAAGAAACTTGGTAAACCAACTCGAGTAGCGAATGATGCTGATGTCGCAGCACTCGGGTGCTCGCGTGGTCGCGGTTGTGAACTCACCGTGACACTTGGGACAGGCATTGGAACTGGTCTTGTTCGAGATGGCCAGTTGCAGCCACATCGGGAATTTTCTGATGATCTTCGGCAAGGTCAAATCTCGTTTGATGAACTCATTGGAGAAAAGACCCGAAAATCACTCACGACACACGAGTTCAATCAAAGAGTTATCGATGTTCTCCACCAACTCGATAAAGAAGTTGAGTTTGATGCCTGTTATTTGGTTGGAGGGAATGCGCCACGCCTGTCTCGGGATCGCTTGAGCGTATTTGAAGGACGGTGCTGGATCATGAAGGAGCCTGTTGGACTGACCGGGGGAATCAAACTCTTCTCCCCGTCGTAGCCCTCGTCTCAATCGCCAGTGTGATCCGTTGCATGAGCCACTCCATCATCAGGTGATTTCCGCGCCAAACCAACTCTTGAATCTCAGGGATTTATGGTTCTGTCGTTGGCTATCAGCCTGGGGCGTTCTTAACTATTCATCACGTGAGAGGACTTGGGGAGTGGGTGATGGTTGTCAGATAGGATGAGGGCCGTTCCTTCGGGAATATGCGCTCGTAGCTCAACGGACTAGAGCATCTGATTACGGATCAGAAGGTTGGGGGTTCGAATCCCTCCGAGCGCACCACTCCATGATGTAGACGGGCGGCTGTCCGGCCTCTGTCATCCTTTGCGATTAGGCTTGGCAAGGTCGGTAATTACGAACATGGAGAAGAATGAAATCTAATCAACAGGCATTGTCGTTCGGCGATACGTATCAGCGTGGAATCAGTTCGACCTTCAATTCCGCGAACGAAGATCATGTGATTTTCAACGGAGATGCTCGTGATTTGATGAAATCCATGCCGGATGAAAGCGTCAAACTGGTGATTACCTCGCCGCCTTACAACATCGGCAAAGTCTACGAGAATCCTGTTTCCTTAGAAGAATACTTAGAAGAACAAATGTCGATCACTAATGAATTGATTCGCGTATTGCACCCCCAAGGTTCTCTTTGTTGGGAGGTGGGAAATTATGTCAATAAAGGGGAGATAGTCCCTCTTGATATTCCCTTCTACAATATTTTCAAAAAGCACGGACTGAAACTTAGAAACAGGATTGTATGGACATTTGGGCATGGCCTTCATGCATCTAAGAGATTTTCAGGTCGGTACGAAACAATTCTTTGGTTCACGAAAGAAGATAATTACACTTTTAATTTGGACCCGGTAAGAGTCCCTTCAAAGTATCCTGGTAAAAGAAATTACAAGGGCGACAAAAAAGGTGAGCCGTCTGGCAATCCTCTCGGTAAGAATCCTTCCGACATCTGGACATTTATTGCCCAAGATTGGGAACGCGAAATTTGGGATATTCCAAATGTGAAGGCGAACCACCCGGAGAAAACTTCGCATCCTTGTCAATTCCCGGTCGAACTTGTGCAACGTTGTATCTTGGCATTGACCAACGAGAATGACATCGTTCTTGATCCGTTTGGAGGAATTGGAACCTCTGTGCTCGCTTCCGATATTGCCGCTCGCAGAGGGATCATGGCTGATTTACAGTCCGATTATTGCGAAATGGCAGTTGATCGAATAGGACAGATGAGGGATGGTTCATTGAAGATTAGACCCATTGGGACGCCGGTATTCAAGCCAACTGGCAAGGAGAAAGTTTCTCAAGTGCCCGAAGAGTGGTTGGGGTTAGTCAAATGAAGGTTGTCGGCCAATACTCTTTTGCCGGGGGAAAGGAAATCGTTGAGAGCGAATATGCCTCGCAACTCACGCAGATCATAAATTGCATTGAACAGATCGATAAGGAGGCTCACAAAACCAAAGAGAGCAAAGAATTACGCACTCCTGGCCAAATGCTCTACTCCCCGGTTGACTTGAATACTGCCTTCAAACAATATTTGAATCCATTGGGTTGGCACAGTTCTAGGGTCAAATGTGATTATCCACATTATTACGTTGGAGACTATCAACACAAAGAAACTAAAGGCGCGTTCCGAGACATGGATTTCGTTAAGGACTCTCTAGGCGTGGAAGTTCAGTTCGGTAAGTATTCTTTTATGGTTTACAACGTTGCCGCAAAGATGACTATTTTTAGTAATCTTGAAATAATCGATGCAGGAATTGAGATCGTCCCCGTGAAGGAATTAGCGAATAAAATGAGTTCCGGAGTTTCATACTTTGAACAATTCACTTGGGATCTAGATCAACGAGGCGTTTCAAATATAGATATTCCCGTGCTTATTTTGGGAATATTGTGAAAGCATCTATCCACAACTCAAGATGAAGATCACCTTCAATTCTGACCCACACTCTTACTAATTCCGATACCAATATTTCTCCTAATCAGATTCGAACGGAGATTCACGAAGTATCACCGAGAGGAGTATTTGTGCCGCCCACTCGCAATCTGACGGGGCTTTCTTGGTACCTAGATACCAATATCATCGATCACCCTGAATTTGCCGATTTACATCGGATGTATTCGCTCGAGTGGATTTATTTGCAAACGCCAGACACCGTCCATATGGAACTCTCGACCGCACAGAATCCGATCAAGAGAGAAGAACTTCTTGAATTGAGATCGGACTTCCCGATGCCGATGGGCGCGCACGTACTTGGCCATTCACAACTGGGAATGTCGGTTTTCGGCTCTGAGGAAGATCAAAACAGGCTAGAGAAGGTTCATGGAATCATTTGGAGTGGAAAGACACCTCAGGCGGATGCGGCAAGTTCTAACGAAGGCAATCGAGCGGCGAGGAGTCGCCTGCGCGATTCAATGATCGTAGCAACAACGATTAGGTACGCTCACAAAACATTGATCACCGAGGATCATGACTTACTAGAGGCATCCAACGCATTAGGCCTCGAGTTTCAGGGATTTCGCATCATTGACATTAGATCGGCAACATCGATCGCAAAAGCCGCGATTGCACGAGTGAGAAGGCTTAGGGAACTTAATCCTCAAAGCAGATCGGTTCAAAATCTTCCTGATTGGCCATGACCGGAAGCACACTGACGGTAATTATTCAGGCGAATTAGGCAAGCGCCAACACTGATTCCCAGTGCCCAGTTTCATCCCTTCGGGCGCACCAACGTTGGAGCCTCTGAGCCTATTCATTCGATAGGTTCGTAGTTGTGGCTGATGACCTCAACGCCGATCCCCTGACCGGCCTCGAAGAGACCCCTGAAGAGGTCGCCGCAGCGAACACACTCGTCTCACGATTAAGCGTCGTGGTCTTCTTGGAGTGGCTTGGTGCAGGAGCTGTCCTGCCGTTGCTCCCGATTTATCTTCGGCAACATGGTGCCACGACAGGATTTGTTGGATTGACCATGAGTGCTTTTTTCTTAGCCGGTTTGGTTTCACAGTTTCCTGCGGGACGTGCCGCTGACCGAACAGGGAAACGACCAGTTCTCCTTGCAGGTCTCGCGCTCTACGCCATGAGCTCAGCTGCATTTCTTCTTCCCATCAACACTGTGTGGTTCTTAGTCCTCCGTTTCTTGCAAGGTGGTGCCGCAGGAGCTGTCGAAGTAGCTGCATTGGCGTTGGTCTCGGCAACTATTCCGTTGGCTCGTCGGGGACGCGCAGTTTCTCGAATCTTTTCTGCTCAATTAGCTGGTACCGCTATCGGTCCTATCTTGGGCTCCATCGTCGGCGTGAGTCACATGGGCATTCTCTTTCTCACAACTGCTCTTCTCTGCTGTGTTGCCGCAGTTCCCGTGATCACGAGTTCGTCGATTAAGGCTCATGACATTCGCCTTGATCACCACGAGCCATTACTGAAGATTGTGGCTTCACGAGCTCTTGTTGGTGCAGTTCTCGCGGGAGCAGCGCTCGGCGTTGGGGTTGGCGTGTATGAATCTACGTGGACGCTTTTGATGAGTTCGAAAGGTGCGTCTGCATTTCAGATCGGCCTGTCATGGACGATCTTTTCTATCCCTTACGTGGTCCTTGTTCGAGCTGGTGGATGGATGGCTGATCACATGGATCGCAGAGTGCTCGCGATTTCTGGGCTCTTCGCGTCGCTGGTGTTCCTGTGTCTGTATCCGTTTATCCCATCGGTCACCCTGTTGCTTGTTCTTCCTGGAATTGAAGCAATTGGGTTTTCGATGGCTCTTCCCGCAATTCAAGGACTCCTAACCCAAGGTCGACAGCCTCAAGAACTCGGACGCGTTCAGGGAATATTCGCCACCAGCCAGACCGCCATGATCGCTTTGACGGCGGCGATCTCTGGAGCCTTGTTCGGCCTTGGCCATGCCATCCCTTATGTGGCTTCGGGGGTGGTGATGGCGTTGTTCCTTGTCGGTGTCGTCATCGCCTGGGCCCCAATCTCAGGGAGAGCTGTCGTCCCGCAGATCCAAGATGGGTCATAGTTGTTTGAAATCTACGAAGAAGGCAGTTGGAAGGGCGAATAGGTAACATTGTCGAAAGAAAGGGGGGACAGTGGCCATAGTTTTTCTGAGCGCGAATTCGATTCCAGAGTCACAGGAGATCAGTCCTCGTCAGCCCCTATTTGATATAAAGATCCTCGAACAACTACGGAGCGGATAGCTCGAAACTATTTAATTGTTAGTGATAGAGAAATTTTGGATGTGTGTAGCTAGCAAGGGAAGTAGGAGAGATGAAACTAATTGTTGCGGTGATTAAGCCGTTCAAAGTCGATGACGTCAAGACCACACTGAAATCAATGGGGATTGATGGAATGACGGTCAGCGAAGCCCAGGGCTATGGCCGCCAGAGTGGCCACTCAGAGGTCTATCGAGGGGCAGAGTACACAATTGACTTTGTTCCCAAGGTTCGCATTGAGATCGTTGTCGATGATGAACAGACTGATGAGGTTGTCTCAGCCATTGTGTCGAGCGCAGAAACTGGAACCATTGGAGACGGGAAAGTATGGGTGATTCCAGTGGAGACTGTCGTTCGGGTCCGAACTGGTGAACGTGGAAGTGACGCGCTCTAAAAGTGAAGAAGAACAATAGGAAGGATCGCAATGAACACGGTTGACACGATGTGGGTGTTGGTATCAGCGGCACTGGTTCTTTTTATGACTCCAGGGCTCGCGCTCTTTTACGGCGGCATGGTTCGCTCAAAGAATGTGCTCTCAGTCATGATGAACAACTTGGTGGCCATGTCACTGGTCACAATTTTGTGGGTGCTTATCGCAGGTTCTCTCGCCTTTGGTACAGATCTCGGTGGCGGTTTGATCGGGGGATTCTCTCTGGCGGGATTCGCAAATATTGGAAATGAACTTCCCGGTTTCCATGGAGTAATGGCCTCGCCCATGTCGATCCTTGTGTACCAAATGATGTTTGCCATCATTACTGCGGCTCTCATTAGTGGTGGAACCGTCGACCGTATTAAATTTCCCGCTTTCGTGCTTCTCATTAGTGTCTGGCTTCTCCTTGTGTACTCACCCATTGCGCACTGGGTGTTTAGCCCCGAAGGGTGGCTGGCCAAGCTTGGCGTCTTGGACTTTGCCGGTGGAACAGTTGTAGAGATCACGTCAGGGTTCTCTACGCTGGCCGTGGTCCTCGTCCTCGGCAAGAGAAGCGGCTGGCCCAAAGATCAGATGGCGCCGCATTCGGTCCCTCTGAGTCTCTTAGGCGTCGGGATTCTCTGGTTCGGATGGTTTGGATTCAACGCGGGATCTTCACTCGCGATGAATAGCGTGGCAGTCCATGCGTTCGTGAATACTCAGTGTGCCGCAGCTGCTGGATTGCTTGGATGGTTGATTTTTGAAAAAGTGAAAGAGTCATATCCGACGACATTGGGTGCGGCATCTGGTGCGGTCGCGGGGATGGTTGCAATTACTCCGTGTGCGGGTTTTGTCACTCCCATGGCGGCACTTTTAATTGGGCTTCTTGGAGGGCTGGTCTGTGCGATGGCGGTTCGGATTAAATTCCGCTTTCGCTATGACGACTCTCTTGACGTCTTGGGAGTTCACGGCGTCGGAGGACTTGTTGGGATGGTGCTCTTAGGCCTTCTGGCGACAAAGTCAGTGAATGCTGCTGGTGCGAACGGGCTCTTTACTGGTGGTGGATTTCACTTCTTCGGCGTTGAACTTCTCGCTGCTCTCGTGGTGATGGTCTTCTCATTCAGTGCAACGTGGGTGATCGCGAAAGTCATCGATTTGACCATTGGACTCAGAGTCACTCCTGAAGAAGAGTTCACTGGTCTGGACTTGAGCCAACACGCCGAAAGTGCGTATTCCATGGGCGGGATGGGACGAATATCAAGCTGAGGGTAGAGAAATGTCTCGTATTCTCAATGAGCGATTGATCGACCTAAGACTGCCGTGCACTCGAGGTGTTCGGTCATTGGGAAGAGATCGAAGGCTCTGAGTGAAACAATTTCCCACCCGAGATCAACGAGGATTCGAAGGTCTCTGGCGAAGGTGGCTGGGTCGCACGATACTGAAACAATTCGCCGCAGGTGTTCAAGATCGTTGAGGGCCAGCAAGGCAGAGCGATCATTTCCACTTCTCGGTGGGTCAAGGACCGCATGAGTCGAAAGTGGGGAAGCGTGTGCGATCGATCGTTTATTCACACTGGCGTGTTGAATATAGGTCCAGGGGTACTCAACCAGATTTCTTGTGGCATCTTCAACTGCGCTTTGAGATGACTCGATACCAATAACTGATCCAAATGGACCAACCCTGTCGGCAATAAATTTCGTAAAGAGGCCTGCGCCACAGTAAAGATCCATGACGTGGTCACCAGCCGAAAGTTGTAAACCTTGCAACACCTCTTGCACAAGAATCTCGGGAGCCTGCTCGTGAATCTGCCAGAAGCTACTCGCAGAGACCCTGAATGACATTTGCCCAACATGAGTTTCTTGAAGATCAGTATCGCTGAGGTCACTGTCTCCCTCTTCGTCAATGAGATCATGTTCGTCCTCTGTAAACATCACGCGCCGAACTTCAACGGAATCACTTTGAGGTAACGCAATAATGAGGACATCGTCGCTCTCATCCCATAGTGATGTCTTCGTCATTGTTTCTTGAAGAGGCGAGACCCCAAGGAGACAGGTGGGGGTGGGAATCAGATCATGGCTGCCGTGACGTCGCATGCCGAGTTGACCAGTAGGAGAGACGCCAAATCGTAGACGTGTTCGAGTCCCGAGTCCTTGGTTCGGTGACTCAACGTCTTCTACCTTGACGTCAAGATCAAATTTTCCGATTCGACGGAGCTGTTCTTGAAGCAATTGTGTTTTCAATGCAAGTTGTGAGGAACGAGAGGCGTGTTGATAGTCGCAGCCTCCACATTTTCCTGGTCCTGCGAACTCGCAGGGTGGATCAACACGTTCGCCAGAGGCCTCAAGAATTTCGATCGCGTCAGCTCTGGCCCACTTTGCATGTTCTTCCGTGACGACTGCACGGACCCGCTCTCCTGGGAGACCATGTCGGACAAAATAGACTCGTCCATCATCGCCTCGTGCGACGAATCCACCTCCACTTGCCGGTGCTCCAAGGGTTAATTCAACGTGCGTCATGTGTCCTTTGAAAGAGACGATCCCAAATCTCAACGACAGCGAGGGCGAGAGCGATACCGATGGCATTGTCGACAACTCTGGCTTGGATGAGTTGCCACCCTTCGAACGTCACGGCAGAAAGCATGAAGATCACGGTAGGGGTGAGCAAGATGACCAGCCAGTGATACCCGCGATCCTTGAGTGCAAACAAGGCCCCTGAACATAAGAACACGCAGAGAACAAGGACAACCTCACTATGAGTGAACGCAACGACGACAGCAGCAATCGCAACGCCCGCAAGTGTTCCAAGTGCTCGCTGGAGCGCACGTGTCCGAGTTGAGTTTCCATCTGGTTGGATAACCGCAACGGTTGAGAGTGGTATCCAGTACCCCTGGGTGACATTAAAAATTCGGTACAGTGCTGTTCCAAGCCCCACAATGATTCCAGCGCGAAGTGCATGACGGCGAACTGGGTTCCACGATGTCACGGCGGTTTTAATTTTTGACCACTCGACGGTGTTTGACCACACTTCATTCTCAGGCCGCGGACGAACAATCAAGAGAATTGGAACGAGTGCAATCGCCCCACCAACCGCATACGCAGCGGTTCGTGGAATGACATCGGAAAGACCTGCTGATTGGCCATTGACGATGATGAAGACTGCAGAGTTAATGAAGGCAACGAGAATTCCTGCTGGACCGAGGACACGCAAGAGCGCCCAGCATCCAACCCAAAGTAAGGTCACCACCACTGAAAGCCAGGTGGAATTGTGAATAAGAGTGGCGAGCGCCACTCCAATCGTGCTTCCAACAAAGGCGAGGAACCCCCATTTCAGCCTCGTTGTTCGGCTCCCTGACGACAATCCGAGAGCAACGTTCAGCCCACCCAAACTCGCAAAGAGCCCTAACGTCCTGTGTCCTGTGGCAACACCAATTGCGAGCGGAACGCTCGAAAGCAATGATCCGAGAAGAGCGGCCAGATAGTCAATATCTCGACTTTCAACCGCAAAAGCCTTGTGCTCAGCGACTTGCCACTCTTCTAACTCGTTCGGCACCTTCTTAGTATGACGCCATTCAGCCCTCTCTCTGGCTCGTGAACCTAAGGGACCTGGTCTTGGCTAGAGTTGGAAGGCGCCAGGTGGCGCTCCACACGCGCTCGTAGCTCAACGGACTAGAGCATCTGACTTCGGATCAGAGGGTTGGGGGTTCGAATCCCTCCGAGCGCACAAAAAACCCCAAAATTTAGGGATTTTCAGTGCCAATCTGAAGGTTTCCTAAATTGCAGGCAGAGGGGCGATGCCCATTGCGTGCAATGGTTCTCTAAACTGAAGCATGCAACCGAGAGGCCGCTTTTATGATTCAAATTTTCTCAAAAATTTTTAATCCTCGAAACAGCTGGATCCTCGCTGTCGGCGTTATCGTCTCGCTTTCGGCCGTGGGCTATCAAGTGGGCCACGGCTCATCGTCAGCGTTTGATGTGTCACTCAAGAGTGCCACTCCGGTGACAACTCCTCAGAAAAGTACTCCGAACATAGCGACAACAAAGACCGCTGGGGACTCGAGTCAAGCTTCAAGTTCAGTGAGTTCTGCAACGCAAGAGGACAAGGTAGGTTCATCAATCGCTGGCGGGTCATCAACCTCAAATGTTCGATCGACGTCGAGTTCGTCATCGGTAAATTCTGCACCAACTCGTAACTCCCAAGACGAAACACCAGTCACGACACCAGTCACGACTCCAGTCACGACGCCAGTCACCACACCAGTTCCTCCCGTAACCGTGCCTCCGAAGCATCATGACGACAGAAGTGCCTACGTCGAGACAAACGATTCTGAGGAAGACGACGACTAAGCCTCGTGGCGGTTGAAGAACTTTCGGGTTCTTGCGCTCACCAGTCCTGAAGATCACACGCCCTCTCCCTGAGGGAAACCTTTGACTTCGTGGCTGTGAAAAGATCCACTCATGCTGTCGGGTAAGAAAATTCTCGTGACGGGGCCAGCTGGCCAGATTGCATTCCCCCTTTGTGAATACTTGAGTCCAGACAATGAGGTCTGGGGAATTGCTCGTTTTAGTGAGCCCGGATCTCGAGAGCGAGTCGATGCACTTGGAGTCACGACAAGATTTTGCGATCTGGCGACAGGTGAATGCGAGGAAATCCCCGAAGACTTTGAGTATCTGCTCCATTTAGCTGCCTACCAAGGTTCAGGGAATGACCAGGTATACGCAAACCAAGTGAACGCGCAAAGTTCAGTGTTCTTAATGGAACACTGCCGCAGAGCTAAGGCGGTTCTCGTGATGTCGACGTCCTCGGTGTATCAACCACACGAGGATCCTTTTCACCACTTCGTAGAGTCAGATCCTCTTGGGGGCGCGAGAACCCCATGGGCGCCAACGTACGCCGAGTCGAAAATCCTCGAAGAAGAGATCGTCAAAGAGCAGTGCCGCGAACTCAATCTCCCCACAGTGATTGCTCGAATGAATGCGTCGTACGGCCCTCATGGCGGCTTACCGGCGTATACCCTCGACTCGATACGGCGAGGTGACACTGTGGCAGTCCGTTGGGATCCATGTCCCTACACACCGATTTGTCAAAGCGATATCAACGAACAACTCGAAGCACTGCTTTCTGCGGCAAGTGTTCCCGCCACCATTGTGAACTGGGGTGGGGATGAAGTGGTCACGCTCCAAGAGTGGGCAGAATACTTTGGCGAACTATCTGGACTGCCCGTCAAACTTGATGTCCACGTTGTCGAAGGTTCGCATCGGGGGAATATCTCTGATGCTTCGAATCGACGCAGCCTCACTGGTCCTTGCAAGACTTCTTGGCGAGACGGTATGCGTTGGGTCTTTGACGAGCGCCCTCTGACGAACTAACTATTGATGACGACAACCGGTGGATTAGAAAGTCCATGTTGCTCTGCACATGCTGCTTGATAAAAATCAAGGACCGTGCTGGCATCAATGACGTAGTCAATGTTTCCATTCGCATCAAGATTGAGATTTGCTCCATGGATCGTGAACCAGACATCCGTTAAGTCAGTGTTTTCTTCGAGAACGTGAAGCGTATGGACACTTCCCGCAGGTTCATAGAGGTAGGAACCTGCAACACAGACTGAGTCTGAAGACTCTAAGTAGTGCCACGCTCCCGCAACGGTGAAGGCGTACACCGACCCCGTGTGTCTATGGGTCTGGACGGTTGCGCCAGGGACAAATCGATTTCGAATGATCCAGACACCGCTCGCTAAATCAACTTGCAGAACTTGCAGCTGACTGCCATCACCAAGATCGACAAAAGGGAGTTCCTCTTCCAATCTAAGAATTGCACTTGGAGCACTTTCAATGGTTGTCATCGCTGGATCCTCTCAGTCGCTCTCTCGTCATCATATTCACTCGTCGTGATCTTCACACACGCTCTGGCTCACCCCAGAGGAGAAGGGAGATCATCAGAGCGAAGTGATGCTTCAGTCCCACCATCGACCACCAGGACAGATCCACAGAAATAGCGTGCGTCGTCACCGAGGAGAAAGGCAACAACCCCTGCCAACTCATCTGGTGTTCCATTGCGCCCGAGGGGAACTGGAAACGCTTCTAAGAGTGGACCAAGCAGCGGGTCATCTCGAGTGGCCTCGAGCAATGGTGTTTCGACGGCCCCGGGAGCGATGGCATTCAATGCAATCCCCGCACCAGCCCATGCAGGGAGCGGTGCGTGGCGCCGGACCCAGCGGGCAATTGCCAATTTTGATGCGGGATACGACTGAATTGATCCAGCGAGGTCCGCCGCACGTCGTGCACCCTCCTCGTCGTCCTCTAGACATCGCTCGACAACGTCGGTCGGGACGCCTGGTTGACAGGTCATGGAGTTCGAGGCAATGGCGATTGCACTCGGAGAGTTCCCTTCAACAAGCAAGGGACGCAATCCTTCCAGGAGTGCCACCGTGCCAAAGAAGTTGACAGAGACGAGGAGGCTTCCCGCACGGTCAGGAAGGCCTCCGAGACCCGCAAAGGTCACCAGTCCATCGATGGCACCTCCACTGAGTCGGGCAACTTCAGAGATCGCATGGCGTCGCCCTTCAGGAATTCCAAGATCAGCGATGATCTCTGCCTCAGCGAGATCAATCCCTATGACTCGATCCCCCTGGGCGTGAAGCCTCTTCACGGTGGCCGCTCCCATGCCGGAAGAAGCGCCAGTGACGACAATGACGCGAGGCTGACCCATCGCTGAAACCTTAGTTGTTGAGGAGATTTGATGAGAGATGACGCAAGGCCTTGAAGGCTGATGGCTCTGCCTGGACATTGCAGTGGAAGGAGAGGATGATAAGAACAAAGGACAGAGTACGAGTGAAAGAGGATTTATGACGACGTCACCAAAGCTTGATCACCACAACCGACAGACAGCCGAAAGAATCTTCCGGCATCCAACAAGTCACAACATCCAATGGCATGATGTCCTCTCGCTCCTCGAAGCAGTTGGTGAAGGTCGAGAGACGACCCATGGCTCCTATGAAATCAAGGTCGGCGACAAATTAGAGATTCTTCATGGACCAATGGGTCGGGATTTAACAGAACAGCACGTCGGCGATGTTCGAAAAGTCTTGCGTCATGCTGGGATCACGCCAGAGACGTTGAAAGAGCATAAATAAACCGAACCAGCAATCTTAGGACGTGAGTTCGACGAATCCTTTGACCAGGAAATAGATACTGAAAAGGAATTCGACGACGACAGTAATCTGCACCGTGTACTTCGTGATGTAGGTGTGAAGTTTCGCGAGTCCCGGTTTCGCTTTGCTGCCGAGGATCGTGACAAACCCCACGGGAATGATCACGGGCAACATTAAGAAAAGCAACAAGATAAACAGGGCGATCCCGCAGGAAAAAAGGCCGGCATCTGATTTTGTTATCTCGTGAAGGGCTGGGAAGAAGAGGACGAGAGAAGTAATGTTTGACAGCATCACGACGACTCCTGCAGTGAAGTAGGCCTTGGCGGACGTTCGATTCAGTCGATCAGCAAGCGTTTTCCCCGTTGCTGGTTGAGAAAGTTTGACGAGTTGTCGAATCCCTAAAAACGCTAGAAGTACTGAGGCGCTAAATGCAATAGTGATATCGAGGTTCCGGTGAGATTGATGATGAATCGCACTCCCTATCAAGAGGCCAAGAACGCTATAAAAAATGAGGGCCAAAAAACTTCCTGCGGCCACTGCCCAGCCACTCTTGAGTGGGTGAACCGGAGACGATAATGAAAGCACTGCGATAATTAATAACGTCGGGCTGATGGCTGCTCCACAGGCGAGAGGGAGAATTTGGAAGAGGAGATGACTCACCTGGTCCCTTTCAGGTGTCGCTGCAACACGGCATCAAACGTCATCGTGTTTTCAGGCTACTCCTGCGCCAGTTTGGCTGCGATGTCCGCTCGTACTGTTTCCATGTCAAGGGCACGAACTTGGGCGAGGAGATCCTCAAGTCCAGCGGCGGGGAGCGCTCCAGCTTCTCGATAGAGGAGAATCCCATCTCGAAACACCATCAACGTAGGGATCGACATGATTTCAGCCTCTTGGGCGAGGGCTTGTTCAGATTCCGTATCGACTTTTGTGAATGCTATGTCACTGTTCTTCTCAGCGGCTTCGTCATAAACCGGGGCAAAGGCCATACACGGTCCGCACCAACTCGCCCAGAAATCAACGAGCACGATCCCATCTTTGAGGACGGTTTGTTCAAAAGTCTCTTGTGTCAGATTGATAACGGTCATGAAAGGTCAACTCAATTCTCTGGAGGTTCTCGACAGACATGTTAGTCATCCAACGACAGTCTCCGACATCAGTATCGCAAGACGAGAGGGACATCTTGCTCATCAGAGTTAAGGGAAGACAGTGAACACTGCATTTCAGTAAGATTGCTTTGTGGGTCCGATAAAGAATGAGCTACTTGAACAAGCTTCTGAAATTGAGGGACTCTTTGAAGGCGAGGCCGAACCTTCACATGACGGTCGTCGTCGGCGACGAGAAGTAAATCGACAACGAGTGGTGACCGCGCTCCTTGACCTGTTTTCAGAAGGGCTTGTTTGGCCCACTGTTGCCAATGTGGCAGTTCGAGCTGGTGTGTCTGAGCGGAGTATTTTTCGCTATTTCGATGATTCCGAAGACTTAGCCCAAGCAGCGATTGAGACAAGGGTCAAAGACGGCTTACCCTTGGCGCTCATTCCCCACCCTCGGCCAAAGCCGTTTGAGCGCCGACTCGACCTCCTGGTGGCCAGTCGTGCGGACCTCTTTGAATACATGATGCCTGTTCACCGTGTCACTCGCGCACACGCGACAGAGAACGCTGTCTTTGCTGAATCTATGAAGAAAGTTCGTAATCTTCTCCGATTACAACTGAAAGGAATCATCGAACAGGAACTCAAATCCTTAGGGAGTCAAGCAGCAGTGGTTCTCTCCGCTCTCGATATCTTGTTCTCTTTCGAAGCCTGGTACTCATTCCGAGTAGACCAAGAACTCAGTGTGCGAGCAGCAAAAGAAATCTTGCGGGGAAGTTCGATCCGGCTTCTCTTGGCAAAGTAAGTCGCGCAAGAGTCTGTGACGTGGATTACTAAGACGTCATCCCCTCGAGACCGACGAGCGCCCGAGCATGTTCGATCTCTCCCATGTGCCGAAGGCCGTGTTGGTAAATCCAGCATTCAATCCCGTCCAAGACGCAGACACCATCTTCTCCAGCAACTCGAGCGGAAAATGTTTGGGCAATTTGAGGCGGGAAAGGGCGCGGAATCACGACTCGCGTGAGTTCTGACTCGGGAAGATCGGCAAGCCAGTTCTCGGTGGAGCGAAACACTGCTGATTGGTACTCCTTGAAGGCGTCGTAATTCCCAATTCTCTGTTTGACCATTTCGTCGACGGTCTTGTGCTTTCCGTGGTCATTGATGGCTAAGTCAAGTCGCTCCGACCACTCGTCGTTCCAGATTGGACCAGGACCTCCCAACATGACAAGAGCGGTGTCTTCAAGCTGGGCTTGGTGGAAAAGCGAAAATGCAATAGGGAGAACTGGTTCGCGCTCCACAAAATTAACTTGGTCCAACGTCATGGTGGCGACTGCTTCATAGTAGAGCGAGTGCAACGCGCTGAGTCGTCGTTGCAATGAGTCAAGAATAAGGGCGTGTGACACAGATGCTCCTTCGCTAGGTCACGGCATCGGTTGATGAGGACCTTGCCTGCCACCGTAGTGAGGTTCAGGGTGCCGAGCAAGGAGATTTTTCGATGCGCGGCCGCAGGGCTCTGTTCGTGACCAGGGGTGGCGATACGATTTCAACAGATGAACTCAGAACTAACCAGTGTCAGCGCCGACGAAGCGGTCCTCTTTTCGAATGGGGAGATGAAGACCTATAGCGGGCTCACTCCATCAACGACCACGTCGATAGAAGGTGTTGATGTCAGGACGCTTCCTCAGCCTGGAGAGTTTCTGAGTCGAATTGCGACCACCAATGATGTCCACTTCGGAGAGCTTGAGTGTGGGCGCAGTGGCGACACTGATGACGGACCAATCTTTACCGTGAATGAGGGTGATGAACCATACCCAGCATTGATGAATCGACTTGGAGTAGGCGAGATTGCGGCAGTGTCTCCTGATCTCATGGTGGTCAAAGGAGATCTCACAGCAGAGGGCCGTGACCAAGAATTTCAAGATTTCTTGAGGTGCTATGAATCGGTATTCCGAGATCGGCTTCTTTACGTCCGTGGAAATCATGATTGTTACGAGGGACAGTCGTTTGCCGACTGGCCCTTTCAAGAGGTGACGCTTGAAGGTGTCATCGTGGCCCTCCTTGACACGTCTCGCCCTCATCAGATCAACGGGTCGCTGAGCCACGAACAACTCGAACAACTCGATGAGCTGGGCGAGAGGGCAGATCGACCAGTCATTGTTCTCGGCCACCACCCAATATGGGACAAACGAAGTGAGCCTCGATCTGATGATGTGTTTTCACTACAACCAGGACCCACAGAAGGCTTGCTCGAAGTCTTTGCACGACGACCACGCTTGGTGACGTACGCCGCTGGTCATACGCATCGAAATCACGTGGTGGAGATCAGCGGCGTTCCCTTTGTCGAGGTCGCTTCTCTCAAGGACTTTCCTGGATCGTGGTGTGAGTATCAAGTGTTTGATGGCGGGATTCTCCAAATTGTTCGACGAGTTCAGCATCGAGACGCAGTGGCATGGACAGAAAAAACTCGGAGAATGTTTGGAGGCGCCTATGGCGATTACGCCTTTGGCTCCATTGAAGAGAGATGCCGCTTGATTGAAACAACTCAGGTGTGAGTTATCAGATTCCTAATGCGTCAATTAACGGTTGAGGAGATCTTTCGCAATAGCGACGATCTGCATTTCGTCTGTGCCGGCATAGATCTGCAACACACGAGCATCTCGAGCAAGTTGTTCAACTCGGTACTCGGAGATGTAGCCATTGCCACCAAACAATTGAATTGCTTCATTGGCAACTTCGACAGCGGCTCGAGCTGAATAGAGCTTCATCGCAGAGGCCTCGGCCATTGTCGTGGGCTCACCTTGACTCACTGCCTCAATGTGCCGGAAGACCAAATTTTGGACATTCAGTCGAGCAACTTCCATGTTGGCAAGCTTGAGTTGAATGAGTTGGTATTCGCTAATGGGCTTTCCCCAGAGGTTTCGCTGCTTGGCGTAGTCGATGGAGAGCTTCTCGCACTCTTCGATGATTCCTAGCGACATCGCGGCGACTCCCGCTCGCTCTGTCACGAAGTTATCTCTCGCACTTTGGCGTCCGCCACCTTTGGGCTCCTCTGATTCGCCCAAGAGTCGATCTTTTCCAACTCGAACGTCAGACAAGAACACTTCTCCGGTAGGGGAGGACTTCTGACCCATCTTTCGCATGGGTTTTGACTGAACAAGACCTTCCATACCTTTGTCGAGAACAAATGTGAGGACTTTCCGGTCTCGAGGGTTACCCTCTGATCCATCATCAAGCTTGGCGTAAAGAACAATGGTGTCGGCGTAGGGCCCATTGGTGATCCATGTTTTTGAACCATTGATGACGTATTCGTCGCCATCTCGCACCGCTGTTGTTCGCATTCCGCCGAAAGCGTCAGAGCCAGAATCTGGTTCGGTAATGGCCCATGCGCCAACTTTGTCGAGCGTGAGGAGATCTAATCCCCAACGCTCCATCTGAGCGGGTGTCCCTAACTTCATGATGGTTCCACCTGCGAGCCCAGTTGAGACACCCATGGACGTCACAAGTCCAGGACTCACTCGACAGAGTTCAATGATTGGAATGAGGGTCATGCCGACCTGAGAATTAGGACGGCGTTCTTTTGCCGACTCTTCTTCGCCGGACGTCTTCTTGTCTAACTGACGTTTGAAGTTTTCGCGCGCCATCTCGTCCATACCGAAAGTTCGAAACATTGATCGCATGACGTCATATGGTGGGACGCCTTCGTGTTCAATGTCATCGAGAACAGGACGGACTTCTTCATCAACGAAACGGCGAACCGCTTCTTGAATGGCAAGGCTCTCTTCAGACCAAGTCAGCATGACAACTCATTTCCAACACGTGTGGTGTGTTTCTAGGCTTCCAATGACGTTCTCGTCATGGTGTTGCGGTCGGTGTGAACGATTGGTTCTTTGCTGAGATAGTGCTCGTAGACCGTCGTCTCGTCATAGGTGAAGGTTTCACCACTGATTTTGATCGTGCAGTCGTACTGCGTTGTCTTCGCGTTTTGGTCAAGGTACATGTTCGACAAGATGCCGTAGGTCTGGACACCAAGTTCTGCCTTCATGACAAATTCAGAAGCGTCAGCACTCGAGGTGCCTCCGGCAATAATGACCGAGCCACGAGGGACCATGAAACAACGCAGGACTTGCTTGTTCTCAGCATCCCAAAGCCAGTAGCCGACTTCGGTGTGAAAGGGGTTGTCGTTCTCTTCACCCTTGCGCCACGCTGCGGTTCGGTAGTCAAGACCGTACATTGTCTGCTTGCCATTTTCGACTGGTCCAAATTGCTTGAACGTCGTGCGCTCGAAATAGGGCGTCTCTCCAATTTTTCCTTTTTCATTGTGGAACGACACGTCCATACCCTTGTCGCCCTCCCACGTACCGATCAAACCGCCTAGTGGTCCCCACTCTTCATTCGCCATGGTGACGTCTCCTTCGTTCTCGAGGTTCTCTTCTGAGCTCGTGCCCAGCGATTGGAATCCTAGATGCCTTGGGCATTCCCGTGTGCAATCGACTCGATGCTCTGTGCCGCCTGGTGGTGCTCCTCAAGCACCGCTTCGACGACGTTGTGGGCCAAAAGCAGGCTCCCAGCAAAGAAGGCGAGCTGAATGGCCGAGAGGATTCCAACGGCGAGCCCCGAAGAACTCGCCACGGCAAAGAC
Organism: Actinomycetota bacterium; assembly: GCA_009699875.1. Lineage (GTDB taxonomy): Bacteria > Actinomycetota > Acidimicrobiia > Acidimicrobiales > RAAP-2 > CAIUMH01. The sequence continues at coordinate 806,973 of WLNI01000001.1, read as the reverse complement.
GCCCAAGGTGAGGAACTCGGCCGCCAGCAGCCCAGCCCAGACCCACCACAGCGTGGTTCGACGGGGATGTCGCTCAGGCAAGAGATCAAGCCAGGCAATCAACGGCACGATGAGATTCACGAGGGGGAGAAACCAAGCGATCACACCAAAAGTCGGGTTGATACGTGTCGTGAGACCCAGTGCCTTGGCAACGCACGCCGCCCGATGTTGAAACTTCAGAACGAAAACCAAGGAGACAACTTCTAATGGAAGAACGACAAAGGTCGAGAGATTCGCACTCACGCTCGAACGAGTCGGGGGAGTTGGCAGCGACGAGGTCGATGCTCCTTGTCGGGCCAAGGACCATGCCTGACCAAGCCAGTGCCAGGTTGCTGCCATCCAAGAGACATCGAAGAGTCGAATCACGATGCTCAGGGCCATCGCCACGCCAAAGAGGGCGAGGCCAACTCGCAAGAGACGCGTTCCTGAATAGCGCTCTCTCTCTAACAGCGCTTTCGTGACGTTCGGCGCTGGCGCTACGTAGGGGTGGAGTTCTTTTGTCCACGCCGTTCCATCCCACCATCGCCACGCGTGCGTGCCGCCTGGGTCGAGATACCAACCTCGAGGCGGTAACGGTGAAGGAGGAGTCACACTTCTATCTTAGGTGGAGTGAGGACGCTGGCTCATTGAGTGAGACTGTTCCTTGAGGCGCAAAACTACCGAGGGGTTAATCCAAGTACACGCGCAGAGACTTCGAGAGCCTCGAGATGCTCGTCGAGATGACGCATGCCTTGATTCAACGTATTGATCGAGACGTGCGTGGCGTGAACGTCACGCCAGCGGCTCACCAGCTCATCAATTTTTGAGGGCTCATCGCTCAGGCCCGGAACTTGGCCTTCGATGCTGATGCCGGCAGGATCCCTCCCAGCATCACGGGCACTTTGAGTGATGATTCCCCAGGCGGCATCGAACTTGTCGCCAGGGAAGATCATTGGAAACCAACCATCGGCGAGTTCTCCCACTCGGCGAAGAGCTGGCGGAGCAAACGCGCCAATCCAGATCGGGATTGGACGTTGCAAGGGGAGTGGGGCCAAGCCCGCGGCGACGATTGACTCGCTTGCCCCTTCAATGGTGATCTGCTCGTTTGTCCAGAGTTCTCGAAGAAGCGGGATCTGTTCGCTGAAGCGGTCTCCTCGAGTAGCGAAGTCCTGCCCGAGCGCGTCGTACTCAACATGGTTCCAACCAATCCCACAACCAAGCCGGAGTTTTCCGCCAGAAAGCAGATCGACCTCTGCGGCTTGCTTGGCAATCAAGGCGGTGGGACGTTGGGGTGCGATCAGGATGGCGGTGGCGAAGCCCAATGACGTGGTGCCCGCAAGATAGCCAAACAAGACAAATGGCTCTCGAAAGGTGTCGTCGAGACCGTAGGGGCCGGGCAGATCAGGGTGGACACGTCGGTCTGCACCAAGCACGTGGTCGTAGGCCAACAGGTGATCAAAGCCAAGCCGATCGGCTGCCTGGGCGAAGGCCAAAATATCTTCAGTACTGCGGCCGAGTTCATTTTGAGGAAGGACCGCTCCGAATTCCATGAACGAAAGCATGGCAGTTTTCTCCCGAGCCTGCTGATCCCCTTGCCATCTGCCCCTCTGCGTGATGAGATCTAGAAACAACCAGGAAAAGAGGAGTCAATGACGATTGCTATTCGAGGAGCCGCTGCCCCAACAAGTCAAGGTGCAGATATTCAAGGTTTTGACGCCGACGACTTAGATGCCGCCGTCGCTGCAGTCGCAGTGCGAGCTGATGCGTGGGCAGCGACGTCACCCGCAGCACGAGCAGCTCTTCTTGAGCAGATCATTACTGACACGCTCTCGATTGCTCCCTCGTGGCTTGACGCCGCCTGTCAGGCGAAGGGCCTCGATCCCAATGGCAATGATGGAGGCGAAGAACTTTTTAGTGGAGTCGGGACCTTTGTACGGATGGCCCGAACGCTCAAGAATTCACTCAATGACATAGAGAAGTCCGGACGTCCTGAATTTCCTGGGCCGGTAAAGGAATCTCCCGATGGCCGGCTCGTGGTCCAAGTCTTTCCAACGGATCGTTTCGACAGTGTTCTCTATGCCAAGACCACCGGTGAAGTGTGGATGGAGCCGGGCTTGACGCGAGCTGAAGTTGAAGCAGCACAAGCCCCCGCTTATAAGGACCCACAAGCCCACAAGGGTGTTTCGCTGGTTCTTGGTGCAGGAAATGTTGCGTCACTCGGACCGCGCGATGTCCTTTCGAAACTCTTCGTCGAAGGAAAGGTGGTGGTGCTCAAAGCCAACCCCGTCAACGACTATCTCGCACCCTTCTGGGCTGCAGCGATGAAGTCGTTAATTGACGAAGGATTCCTTGCCATCGTTGAAGGTGGCGCCGAGGCAGGAAAGCATCTCTGTGCGCATGCGTCAATCGCTGAAATTCACGTGACGGGATCTGACAAGACCCATGATGCGATCGTTTTTGGTGTTGGTGAAGAGGGTGCTCGACGAAAAGAGTCGAACGATCCGCTCGTCACAAAACCTGTGAGCTGTGAACTGGGCAATGTCTCTCCTGTCATTATCGTTCCTGGACAATGGAGCGACAAAGATATCGCCTATCAAGCCGAACACGTCGCCACCATGTTGGCGAACAACGCGGGCTTTAATTGTTTGACACCACGGGTTCTGATTACCTGGGAGAAGTGGCCCCAACGCCAAGCTTTTCTGGACGCGCTCACCAAGCAATTGGCAGCAATTCCGACTCGTCGCGCCTACTATCCCGGAGCGAGTGATCGACAGACTGCGTTTTTGACGGCACACCCAGAAGCGCTTGAGATTGGAAGCAGTTCCGAAGGAACGCTTCCTTGGACGTTTATCCCGAATGTTGACGCGTCTCAAGGAGACGACATCTGTTTCAACGTTGAGGCATTTTGTAGTCTGCTTTCTGAAACACCACTTCGCGCAGAATCGCCAGCGGACTTTGTTGACGCCGCAGTGAGCTTTGCCAATGATGTTGTCTGGGGAACACTTTCTGCAACCGTTCTGGCGCACCCATCGTCATTGGCGGATCCCACCGTGGGGCCGCGCATCGAAGCAGCGATTGCCGATCTTCGCTACGGAGGTATTGGATTGAATCTCTGGCACGCGCTGGTCTTTGCTCTTGGGACGACGACGTGGGGTGCGTATCCTGGCCACCCAATCACCGACATCCAATCCGGATCAGGTGTCGTTGGCAATGCCTACATGTTCGAAGGAGTGCAGAAGTCGGTTGTTCGAGGACCATTTCGAGCCTCTCCAAAGCCAGCATGGTTTGTTACTGCGAAGAACTCTCGAGCGACCATGACGAAGTTGCTGAATTTTGAAGCAGCTCCATCGATCCTCAAACTTCCTGCACTATTGCTTGCCGCTCTGCGGAACTAGGGGAGAGATTGCAACGAGGCTTGATGTCGTGAAACCCACGCATCGAGTAGGCAGTGAGCAACTCACACCGAGAAGCGCAGTAGGGACGTAGCTCGTCGAGATGACGTTCACTGGGTTCTTTTGTGTTTGTGACGCTGCCGCTCCTTTGGAAGTTGAGGATGCGCCTACGTAGACACAGGTCGTTGATGCACACGACACCGCATTCGGTGTCGTGAGATCTGATGGTGCTGGGGTGAAGGCAAAGGTGGCGCCAGCATCATCACTGGTCAAGATTCCAGGACTAGGCGCACTAGCATTTCTGGCCACCACGAAACACTGGGTTTTGGATCGGCACGATCCAGAGAGAACAGAAGCCAGGCCTGAAGGGAGGGTTGGCAACCCCCACGTCGCCCCGCCATCTGACGTCGTCACGATCTGTGGAAGTCCATTCTCGGTGATCCCGGTGCCAATACAGAGCTGCGCAGAACTACATGAGAGCGAGAGAACGTGAGCGATGCCCGAGGGAAGCGACACGGGAGATCCCCATGTTCGCCCTGCAGTGGTTGTTGTTGACGAGATGAGGCCGCTCGGTGTTTCACCGATCACGATGCACCATTTTGTTTGAGCGCACGCCGCAATTTTTGGGACAGCACTCTGTGGAAGTTGACTGGCGGAACTCCACGCCACGTTTGGTCCTGCGAGCGAGATGAAAACGAGTTTGAGCCCCTCGGTGCCGATGGCCAAACATGACTGCTGAGAGCAGGCGACATTTTGAAAGCGAGTTGTGGCCGCCACTGAACCTTTGGCTTGATGCCATGTCGCTCCGCCATCCGTTGACATCGTGAGCGCGGGAGACGTGGGATTGGGGTCAAATGGAGCACCAACGCCTGCGCAGAGCTCCCCAGTTCCACATGAAACTCCAACCAAGTTGGCGCTCAGATAGGGACTTGGCTGGCCAGTGGCCTGGCCGGAGGAAGCCGTCGAGGAGGTTGAAGAAGAAGAACAGGCACTGAGGGAGATCGCGATGCTGAGCGTGGCGACGATGGTGACGAGTTGGCATCGAGGAGATTTGATTCGGCTCACATCGAGATCGTAGATGCTCAGAGTCGTTGATCCCGTGCACTCCTCAACCCACGCTCGGGTCTACTCTCATTCCTATGGGTTGGATAGATATCGTCGTCGCACTTTTGGTGATCGGTGCAGCGCTTAATGGTCTCCGACTCGGTGCCATGGTTCAAGTGTTGAGTTTCACCGGATTCTTTATTGGTCTCGCGGTGGGAACTGGAGTCGCTCTCTTAATAGCGAAACCGCTTGGAGCGGGGCTTTCTCGAACAGTGTTGACGTTGGCGCTGGTGCTTGGAATTGCAGTGGCGGCCAGCATCCTTGGGAGCATTCTTGGAGGGTGGGCCTCGTCTGCCATGAAGCGATGGCATTTAGGTTCTTTTGATGCTGGGGTAGGTGCGGCAATTGGCGTGGTGTCGGTGTTGATTTCAGCGTGGCTGATCGCGGGCTTTATTGTCCAAGCACAAATCCCTTGGATAAACCAAGCGATCGATCGATCTGCAGTACTGCGAAGTGTTGACAAAATTTTGCCACCAGTCCCTTCGGCAGTCGCACAAGTGCAAAGTCTGCTGGCAACCCAGGGGTTCCCGTCGGTGTTTGCAGTGATTGCTCCACCTGTCGCAACAGTGACACCCCTCCCAACTCCCGCGGCGAGTGCACTCATCGCCGCTCCAACGCTGGCATCGGTGTACAAAGTCTTGGGCAATGGCTGTGGCGGGGTTGTTGAAGGTTCGTCATTCGCCGTCCAACGGGGAGTCGTAGTGACGAACGCCCACGTGGTTGCGGGTATTCGCTCCCCAACCGTGACCGTGGGCTCAGTGTCCTATCCAGCAACGACCGTACTTTTTGACCCTTCGTTAGACATAGCGGTTCTTCGAATTCATGCTCCGACGGGGCCAGTTCTCAGCATCGACACGTCGAGTGTGTCGCCTGGAGCGCCAGCAGCAATTGTTGGGTATCCGGAAAATGGATCGATTCATGTTGCGCAAGCATCCGTCTCGGCAATGTTTAACGCGGTGGGTCGAAATATCTATGGAGGGTCACTCGTCACTCGTCAGGTGTATGAACTCACAGGTCAAGTCCTTCCAGGAAACTCAGGAGGACCACTCGTTGGTTCGAATGGAAAAGTTCTTGGCGTTATCTTTTCTCGCTCAACTGTGAATGCTTCAGTTGGCTATGCCTTGACCGGTGCTGCAATTTCTGCTGACGTCACAAAGGGAGAATCATTAACTGCAGAAGTCTCGACAGGAGCGTGTGCTTCAGGGTGAGGTAATTGCAACGCAGCAGTTACGCGATGAGTGATCGAAAAGCTGCTTCCACAACATCAAGACCTTCGTTCAGGAGCTCATCTGAAATGATCAATGGTGGAAGGAAGCGAAGGACGTTTCCAAACGTGCCACAACTCAAGGTGATGACACCTTGGGCTCCGCAGGCACTCACGACCGCCTTGGCAAGATCAGCATCTGGCTCGAGGGTTGAGGGGTGGACGAGCTCCGCTGCCATCATGGCGCCCCGGCCTCGGACTTGAGCAATGCAGCCAAACTCTTCGGCCATGCCCTCAAGGCGGCTCGTCAAGATCTCTCCTATATGAAGTGCGCGGTCGTTCAGATGTTCAGATCTCATGACCTCGATGGAGGCCAGTGCCGCTGAAACGGCAACTGGGTTTCCGCCGTAGGTGCCTCCAAGGCCGCCAGCGTGAACGGCATTCATTAATTCCGCGCGGCCGGTCAAGGCAGCTAACGGCATGCCCGCAGCGATCCCCTTGGCAGTCGTGATGAGGTCGGGAACGACTCCTTCGTGTTCACACGCGAACCACTGACCTGTTCGACAAAACCCCGTCTGGATTTCATCGGCAATAAAAACAATGTCGTGTTCAGCAGTCCATTCTCGAAGTGCTGGGAGGAATCCGGGAGCGGGAACAATGAATCCACCTTCGCCTTGGATCGGCTCAATGAGCATCGCCGCGACGTGTTCAGCACCGATGTGTGTCGTGATTGATTCAATTGCTCGTTTGGCGGCTTCGTCGCCAGTGAGTCCATCTCGAAGTGGATAGGACATAGGGACTCGGTAGATCTCAGGGGCAAAAGGCCCGAATTTGTCTTTGTACGGCATGTTTTTTGCGGTTAATGCCATCGTGAGGTTCGTTCGGCCGTGATAGGCGTTGTCAAAGACCACGATTGCACTGCGACCGGTTGCGTGCCGAGCTACTTTGACTGCATTCTCTACCGCTTCGGCTCCGGAGTTAAAAAGCGCAGTCGCCTTTTTAAACGTGCCAGGTGTCAGCTCGTTGAGTGCTTCGGCAACTTCGACGTACTCCTCGTAGGGCGTCACCATAAAACAAGTGTGATTAAAGTCGTAGGCCTGTTCAGCGATTGCTTGCGCAACGTTTGGATGGGCGTGCCCGACTGATGCCACCGCGATACCAGAACCTAGATCGATCATTTGATTTCCATCAACGTCAACCAAGATTGCGCCTTGGCCGCGTTCGATATAGCTCGGCAGTCCTGAACTCACGCCAGCGGAGACAACAGCTTCGCGACGACTGTGAAGGGCTTGAGATTTTGGACCCGGAATCTCAGTCACGAGAACTCGTTCTTGCTTGATGGGTGTTCGCTCACTCATAGATGACTCCTTTAAAGGATCACGTTCTCTGACTAGCTAGCGTATTCTGGCTCGCTAGCGTCTCAGTATCTCGAACAAGGTCAACCGATGTACTGGCGAGTAATAATGGCCGCCGCCAGTGACGTTTCTCCCTGGCGGCAACCATATTTGTGGCGGAGAGGGTGGGATTTGAACCCACGGTACCCGGAGGCACAACAGTTTTCGAGACTGTCCCATTCGGCCGCTCTGGCACCCCTCCGCCTCAAACTCTAGTCCTGGCCCCCTGTCTCCCTCTCCGTGGTGACTTTTCTCCATCTGGCTCGGGTAGCCTAGAGATCTGAGAGCGTCAGATTCTGAGATGCTCTATTAGCCGAGAGGCCCGCCACGATGGCACTGACAAATCCAACGTCTCTTGAGGAGACTCAAGAACGGGCGGGATCACTCAAGCCCGTCATCGACGTCCTGCCAGAGTCTGTCTACGACAATCCAACGTGGAAAGGCCTTGCCTACTTTGCCAGGGATGCCGTGATCTACATCGGCCTCCTCGTGGCGTTGACCTACGTCACGAATGTTTTCTACGTGCTCTTGATCGAAATGGTGATGGCCTTAGTTGTGTCAGCACTCTTCATTGTGGGACACGATGCTGCTCACGGGGCGCTGTTCAAGTCGCGCAAGATGAATTCACTCATTGGCCATCTTTCGATGCTGCCGAGTTTTCACGTTTATGAAGGATGGATTCTTGGACACAATCGAATCCATCACCCGTTCACTGTTCGTCAAGGTTTCGATTTTGTCTGGCACCCGTCAACACCCGAACAGTATGCCGAGATGAATTGGATGAACCGATTCATCCATCGCGTTGAGTGGTCGTGGTTTGGTTCGGGTTTTTACTACATGCACCAAGTGTGGGCTACGAAGATGATTGTTGGTAAGCCGCCAAAACGTTGGACAAAACCCGTTCGCCGTGACCGATGGATTGTTGCAGGATTTGTTATTGCAATGACGGTGCTCTTTAGTTTGATTGGCGTTGCTCAAGGACACTCGCTCGCCGGCATCATCTGGCTTGATGTGCGAACAGTGCTGTTGCCATTCTTCTTCTTTACCTTCGTGATCGGTGCCGCAGTGCACGTCCACCACATTGCTCCAGACATTCGCTGGTGGAAGAAGTCGGAATGGACAAAATTCAAAGCACAAATGGAAGGCACGACGGTCTTGCGTATTCCAAAAGGCTGGAACTTCTTTTTCCATTGGATCATGATCCACGTCCCCCATCATGTTGATATGAGGGTTCCGATGTACCACCTTGAAGAAGCCGCTGAAAAGATCGAAGAGGCGTTCCCTGGAACTGTTATCGACAAAAAATTGCTGCTTCGCGACTACTTTTCAAATGCACGAGCCTGCAAGCTTTACGACTTTGACGATGCTCGTTGGATGACGTACCGAGAAGCAAAGCAACTCTCGAATCTCACCGCAGCGTCGAGCTAGATCTCCACACTCGTTGGCGTAACACCGGTCACCCTTTAGGGGAGCGCGCGAACACCAAACTGACCACGCCACTCTTGTAATGGGGCGAGGATGATGACGTCAACGCCGCTTTGTAATGCATTTGGTGGACTCGTCATTGGCTCAACCGCAAGTCCCAGCCGCCGACGCGGGACATCGCCAATTGTGTCGCCGGTAAAGAGTTGAAGATAACCAAACTGCTCGTCAACCCAAAGCTCCACCGTCTGGCCAGTTCCCTGATGAGCAAGAACGGCGCGTGCACGTGTGTCGGCGTCTCTGACGAGTTCTGAAAACGTAGTGTCAAGAACGGCATCGCCAATGAGATGACCTTGCGTGAAGTCAAGGGTAGAACCTTCGACTGGCTTGATCTCACCGGTTGGGATGAGTCGGTCATTGAGAAGCAGTGTCGAGCGTCCCGGGAACCTCAATTCGGCCCCATCAATGAGGGCGCCCACACTGAGATAGGTATGAAACCCCAACGCGAATGGGCACTGCGTTGATCCAACGTTCTGTGCCGTTGACGTGACGACTAACCCATCAGGTCCGACGGCGTATTCGATAGTGAGAACAACCGAGTAGGGATACGGCGGCGAGGGATAGATGCGAATACCTAGGACGACTCGGTTCTCATCAACGCGAAGGAGTTCGAATGATCGCCATCGAACAAGTCCATGAATTGCGGCATTGTGTTCGACGTCATTGATTGGAGCAGTTGAGCTCACGCCATCAAACGCGAAGGTGCCGTGATCGAGTCGTCCAGGCCATGGCGCAAGGACTTGTCCCCTTCCAGAGAGGGAAAACGACGCTGGGTCAAAGCCGTCGATCAACTCGACGCCACCAGCACTCAGTGAACGAAGTGTCGCACCGACTTCACAGACCACGGCCGAGAGATCGCCATGGCGGATTGTGAACTGTTCTCCGGTGGGGCTGGGATTCGAAAGTGACGCCACGAGCGACAGCCTAGTGAGCAGATCTGAGAAGAGGTTGACTCATCGAAGGTAGTGAAGACTCAGTTGAGGAGTCAGTTCATCGGCGTGCCGCAAAAAACTCTTTGATGAGTTCTGCTGACACCTCAGCAAGGACACCAACGGTGACGTCGACGTGGTGGTTGAGGCGCGGATCAATCCCAACGTTGTAGAGCGATCCAAGGGCGCCGGCTTTCGGGTCCAGTGCGCCGATCACGACTCGAGGCACTCTCGCATTGAGAATGGCTCCCGCGCACATGAGGCAAGGCTCCAAGGTGACAACCAATGTCGCGGTATCGAGGCGCCAAGAACCTTGACTCATCGCGGCGTTGCGGAGCACTTGGACTTCGGCATGGGCGGTTGGGTCGTGATGTGACTCGCGAGCATTTCCAGCGATTCCAATAACGGCTCCATCGACAAGGAGGACCGCGCCCACTGGGACCTCGCCAACCGCGCCTGCTTTTCGGGCGGCGTCCAGGGCGATCTCCATTGCTTCGAGATCGCTGAGTGATGAATGTGAGCGTGCCATATGGCGGAGGAGGTGGGATTTGAACCCACGGTGAGTTTCCCCACACACGATTTCCAATCGTGCCGATTCGGCCGCTCTCGCACTCCTCCGTGACCACGAGAGTTGCCCGTGGGATCCTTCAGGCTAACCCGAAGGATCTGGTGCTTCTTGCGAGGCGGGAAGACGGGGGGTCAGAGCCCGGGTAGCGTAAAAGAGGTCGCCGGTCTTCGGAGCGGTGGCTGGGTCCTACGCAATGCCCACTCGTGAACCGAGTCAGGGGTGGAAGCCAGCAGCTCTCAGCGTGTCTGGGCGTGTGCCGTAGTCAACCTGGCCATCGCTCCGAGGATCGGGTCACAGGGACTCTGGCGAGTCAATAGAGCGGGGCACCGGTAGCATCAGCCCATGGCACTTGACGATGGAGCACTGGCACCCGCCGACGATTTTGTTTCGCTCTATCGAAGGTACCGTCCTGGACGCTTCGGGGAGTTGCGTGGTCAAGACCATGTCGTGCGAGCACTGCGAACGGCTGTCAAAGATGGCCACGTTGCGCACGCCTATCTCTTCAGCGGTCCCCGCGGAACTGGGAAGACCTCAACCGCAAGGATTTTGGCGAAGGCACTGAACTGCCTTGCCCCCGTCGACGGGGAGCCCTGTGGTTCATGCGCGAGCTGTATTGAGATCACTCGAGGAACTTCAATGGACGTTACCGAGCTTGATGCTGCGTCAAATAATGGCGTTGAATCAATACGTGATTTGATTTCTCACGCGGCACTTGGTTCGCCCGGGAGATCAAAGGTCTACATCATCGACGAAGTCCACATGCTCTCTACGGCCGCGGCAAACGCATTGCTAAAAACATTAGAAGAGCCCCCAAGTCATGTGGTCTTTGTGCTCGCCACCACCGACCCACAGAAAGTTCCGCCAACTATTCGAAGTCGAACGCAACACCTAGAGTTTCGACTCTTAGGAGCTGACACACTCGAAACGCTGCTGAAAGATGTTCGAGATGACGCGGGGCTTAGTCTCGATGATGACGTTGTTAGTTTGGCGGTTCGAAAAGGAAAAGGTTCGGCTCGAGATGCGTTGAGCGCTCTTGACCAAGTCGCTGCTTCGGGTGAGGCCAGCGACAGCCGGCCTGCGCTCAATGACGTTGTAGAAGGTTTGTGCGAAGAGGATGCGGGACGATCACTTATCGCGTTATCAATCCTTCATGGGTCCGGTTGGGGACCTCAACAACTCTGCGTCGAACTCATTGAAGATCTGCGACAAGCGTTTCTCTTAGGGGTCGCGCCACAACTTACGGATGCCACCGGTGAAGATCGAGATCGCCTCGCCGATCAAGGGACTCGTCTGAGTTTGGCCCGCGTCGTGCGCGCTATCGAACTCCTTGGTCGAGCCCAAGTCGAGATGAGAGATGCTCCCGATCCTCAGGTGGTCCTTGAAGTCGCCATTGTGCGCTCGGCCCGCAGCGACCTTGACGCTGGGTCATCAGGCCTCTTGGAGCGAGTAAATCGCTTAGAGAGAAAAGTACTTGAGCTCTCCCAGCAGGGGCCTCCCGCACAGGTGACTGCTCCGGCGCCAATCCCTACCCCTACCCGAGAGGTTCCCCCGGGACAAAAAGCGTCGCTCGGTGCCTATGCCGCCGAATCGAAACCAGCTCCTGCACCGAAGAAGAACGCCTCACCACAGCCTGAGGTGGTTCAAGAAGTTCCAGCCGAGGACGTGCCGTCTGTTCCGAAAGCGGATCGCCCAGCGACAGATGTGACGCGTGACGAAGTCGAACAAGTTTGGAATGAAGAAGTCTTGTCGGCGATGACGTCAAAAGCTCGATCATTTTTCAGGGGAGCGACACTGACGAGCGTGGAAGAGGGAACAGTAACCTTCAGTGTTCCGAATGAACCCCATCTTGCGAAGTGCCAAGCCCATCACAAGGAGGTTGAAGCCCTCGTGGTCAAGTCTCTCGCTGCACCCGTGACGCTGCAGCTTTTGGTAGTTGAGACAAAAGGAGCTTCTCGCTCACGATCATCTCGAGAGTCGGTAGATGAAGACGAGGTCACCGAAGTCGTCGATTTGGAAGGCCTCGTTGAGGCACCTGCGGGAGCAGTGAGTTCCGTGGCCGAAGCAAAGATTCTCGAGGCGTTTCCTGGAGCAACCCACGAGGACGCATAGATGTATACCGGATCGCTACGGCGATTAATCGATGAACTTGGCCGTTTGCCAGGGATTGGGCCAAAGTCAGCACAACGAATGGCGTTTTATCTTCTCAAGATTCCAAATGAAGATGCGCATCGCCTCTCCGACGCGATTATCGAAGTGAAGAACAACACGTCGCTCTGTCCCACCTGTCTCAACGTTGCTGACACCGGCGAACTCTGTCCTGTCTGCGCAGACTCACAGCGTCCGACAACTATTCTCTGTGTTGTCGAAGACCCGCGCGACATTGTCTCGGTGGAGCGAACCAATCAGTTCCACGGTCGCTATCACGTCCTTCACGGGGCACTGAATCCTCTGGAGGGAATCGGCCCTGAACAGATTCGCGTTCAAGAGCTCCTGGCACGTATCGAGCCCGAAGGAGTCGAAGAGGTCATTCTCTGTACGAATCCAAACCTTGAAGGTGAAGCAACGGCGATGTACTTAGCGCGGCTCCTCTCGCCGCTGGGTCTAAAAGTAACGAGAATCGCAAGTGGTCTCCCGGTCGGTGGTGACTTGGAATACGCCGACGATCTCACGCTTGGTCGAGCTTTGGAAGATCGACGAACTGTCGAAACTGACTAGGAGTGCTCTTTAGGCGAAGCGGATAATGCAGAGCCCGCCAACCACCAAGCTATAAATCGCAAATGGCCAGAGGGTGTGAGATTGAAACCACTTGGTTAAAAACTTGACCGCGGCGTACGCGGCAAGACCCGCAGCAATGGAACCAACGAGGCATTGGCCCCGGATCCCATTCCCATTCGGACCGAGAAGATCGGGGAGCTTATAGAGCCCCGCTGCAAGAATGACGGGCGTGGCTAATAAAAACGTGAATCGGGCTGCGTCTTCATGGTCGAGGCCGGAGAGAATCCCAGAGACCATTGAGACACCTGAACGGCTAATTCCAGCAAAGAGAGCCAGAATTTGTGACGTTCCGATCGCAGTGCCTCGGCCGAGTGACAGTGAGTCAAGGTGCCGAAAACTAGCGCCCTCTTCGTCACTCGCTGCAATTTTGGCGTGAGCACCCTTCGGAGCGCGGAGTCGCCCAGCATTGGCTAGGGACCGCCTCCGGATGAGTTCACCTGCGAGAAGAATGACGCCATTAATCGTCAAGAAAATTGCAGCATCAAGAGGATTGGAGAAAAGCTCACGGAGTTTGTGTTCAAAAGCCAAGCCGACGATTCCAACTGGGATGGTTCCGACAATCAAGAGCCAGGCCAGGCGCTGATTCGGTTTTGCAATCGAGCGATCTTGAATAGAGGTGAAGAAACCTCCGATGATTTTGGTCCACGTTTGTCGGTAGTAGACGATGAGGGCAATTGCGGTCCCAACATGAAGACCTACAAGAAATGCAAGGTAAAAAGGATTCCTCTTGTTGTCGGTGCTCACAAGATTGTCCCAACCGAGCAGCGCAGGAACGAGCACACCATGGCCAAGGCTTGAGACCGGGAAGAGCTCGGTGACGCCTTGAAGGATGCCAAGGACGATTGCTTGAAAATAGGACATTGAGTTTCTTCACTCCTTTGACAACGTCTCTACGCTAGGCGATCAGATACAGAGGAGTATCGACCATTTTGAGGAGTCCTGAGATGAGACTAAGAAGCAATGGCAAAAGTTCTCTGGATACTCCGTCATGCCAAAGCTCTTGAAGAACCTCCCCCTGGGGGGAGCGACCGAGATCGGCTCCTCGCCCCACGTGGTGAGCGTGAGGCTGATGGCCTTGGCGAAGCGCTGCGGAGCCAACACCTCGATGTGACCGCCCCCTCCTCCGTCGTCACGTCGCCCGCCGCACGGACGCGAGACACTGCCGAAAGAGTCTTTGGAAATCTCACGCCGTCGATTCCGATTTCACTCGAGCACCGTCTCTACAGTGCAACCCCAGATGACGCCTTGGGGATTATTTCTGAGTTTCCGAAGGACACGGACGTCGTCGCACTCGTTGGGCACAATCCAACGGTCCAAATCCTGAGTCTCGACCTTGTCAAAGAAGAGAGTGGAGATGACGCTCATCCTGGATCTCTCCGCTATCCACCTGGAACCTTAAGCATTGTTTCGTTGCCAATTTCCTCGTGGAGCGATATCTACTGGGGACTCGGAACACTGGAACTCTTTGTTCAGCCTGAGCGATCTAAAGGTTCCCCTTGAGATCTCTAGAATAGGAAGACAGGAATAAATAGAAAACTGCGGTGAGTAAAATTTTCTCGAAGAAAGAGGTCAAGTGATGGCGATGCTTCCTCGAGGCCCGATGAGTGCTGGAGATGTCTATGACTCGTTGGTCCATCAGGCCACCGAAGGGAACTGGACCGCGGGTTTCGAAATCCGGGCACGCAGCGATGACCCATGGGACCTCGGACTTTTCGATTCAGATCGGGTGGACTTCTCGAAACCTGAGTCCAGCCATGACAAAATTATCGAACTCCGAGCATTAATTTTCGAGGTCATTCGACCATTTTTTATTACCGATGATGCGTGGGAAGAACTCACGAACTCGCTTCGTCGTCTCTATAGCGATCCTGTGCTCACGAAATTTTTTGAGGAACGTCGAGGGAATCTTTTTGTTATTACTCCCCACGTACAGTTCCACGATCTGGGCATTGTGGCCGCCGCGAGTCTTCAGGTTCGAAGCGAGCTAGAGAAAGAAAACCCTTTTGCCGCACCTGACGATCCAGCTCGCGATCAAATCATTGTTGCAAACCGTGTACTGAGCTTGCTCGATCGAGAGGATTTTCGCTCACTGACGGGTCTGCCAATTCTTGAAGGCTTGATGTTGCCAATTTCTGACGTCATCACGACGATTTCAGCGAATGGCACTGCTCGACTTGCTCGCCGAATGCTCGGGAGAGATCTAGTCTCGACGCTCAATGGCATTACGCGAGAACGCCTTGTTCAGATCACAACTCGAGGATCGCAGATTCTCTTCATGGCACCCTCTGGCACCCAGGCGCGTCTCGAATACGTCGATCCATTTTCTCAAGCGTTGGTGGTCCCCGAGGTGAGCCATGGGACCAAAGAGTTGATCATTGAGCTGAACCAAGGGGAACCAATCACGAGGAGAAACGCGGTCGCTGGCCTGTTTCTTGACTGTCCTTCGATCGCGCCAGATGGCCGAATTCACCCCCAGCAAGCAGGGGTCGGTCTCTGCCCTGACGTCTGGGTTCCCACCGACGCCGGCCAAATCGAATCTGTCATGAAGGCAATGATTCGAAGTGGTGTGGGGAAGGGCCGCCGGGGCGGGTATGAATTCCGTTATGCCAACGCAGAACATGACTCGCACCTGCGCCGTTCTCAAAGCGCGGCATTAGAGAAAGTGAAGTTGACGCAGATTGAACTGTGACCTCAGGAGAGGCCATGGACTGAGTTCAGTTAGCTAATGGAACGCAAGATTGCAGCGTCACCTTGACCGCCACCACCGCAGAGAGCGACGGCTGCCATGCCACCACCTCGGCGTCGAAGCTCATAAAGGGAGGTCAACGCAACGCGAGTTCCCGACATGCCAACTGGGTGTCCCAAGGCAATAGCGCCACCGTTGACGTTTACCTTTTCTGGATCAATTCCCAACTCATCGGTTGACGCCAAGCCAACCGCAGCAAAGGCTTCATTGAGCTCAAAGAGGTCAATGTCACCAGGTGTGATGCCGGCTTTGGCACAGGCTTGAGCGATGGCTCGTGAAGGTTGCGTCAAGAGCGAGGCGTCAGGACCTGCGACTTGACCATACGAAACGAGTTCACCGAGTGGCGTGATGCCTAACTCAGCAGCTTTTTCTTTTGACATCACGATGACGGCCGCACCTCCATCAGAGATCTGCGAGGCATTACCAGCAGTGATGGTTCCTTCTTTGTCGAACGCAGGACGGAGCTTGCCCAGCGATTCAACAGTGGTCTCACCACGGACTCCTTCGTCGGTATCAAAGATGACAGGGTCACCTTTTCTCTGAGGAATTTCAACAGCGACAATTTCGTCGGCGAGGCGACCTTCTTTGATTGCCGCAGCCGCTTTGGCATGACTGGCTGCCGAGAAGGCATCTTGGCGATCTCGTGAGATGCCCACGCCCTTGTTGTAGTTCTCGGTTCCGAGTCCCATCGCACAGTTGTCAATGGCACAGGTCAAGCCGTCGTACATCATTGAGTCAACCAACGTGGCGTCTCCGATACGAATTCCTGCTCGGGTGCCCGCAAGGAGGTGAGGTGCTTGGGTCATTGATTCCATTCCACCGGCCACGATGATGTCGGCTTCACCAGCGTTAATCATCAAGTCAGCGAGGTAGATCGACTGAAGTCCCGACAGGCAAACTTTATTGATCGTCGTCGCGGGCACGCTCATTGGAACGCCACCGTTGAGTGCGGCCTGGCGAGCAGTGATCTGGCCTTGGCCAGCTTGGATGACTTGGCCCATCATCACGTAGTCGACTTGATCGCCACTGATGCCTGCTCGACGGAGTGCTTCGGCGATTGCGATGCCTCCAAGATCCATGGCGGTCATCGATGACAGCGCGCCAGAAAGCTTTCCGATTGGGGTGCGTGCACCCGAAACGATGACGGTTCCTCCCATAGGAACTCCTTTATTGGTCGGGCCACATCTCATGGCCATGTTCTCAGTTGCCTCAGGCAGTGTTGCCTGGAGGATGGAGAATCAACCTAGCCGGTCTGGTTACCAGGTGGTAACCCCCCCCTCTATCCTCGAGACTTGATCAGAACCGATGAGGCCGCTCGAGAGAGCGCCTGGCGAAGAGTGAGCGTGTGGGTCCCCGATCGGAGGAGGTCAACGCCGTTCATGGCCCTGACTGAGTGAGCGATTGGGCGAGCAGTGCGCTCTGGGGCAGTGCTTGGGATGGCGTCATAGGCCTCAACGCCTTGGTCTCTCACCAATTTGGTGGGCTCCCCGGCCGAGAGCCAGCGAGCTTCATGAATTCCATAGGGGTCAGTAAACCAACCCTCCATCAATAGTTGCGTCACCATAAGTTCTCCTTAGGTTCACTTTGTTCACCTAAAGTTCACTTTAGCAGGTTGAAGGGAATGGGGGCAGGATTTCGAGAAAAGGGCCATTTGGCCTGGAAATCTGTCGCGTGGAGCAAAGGGGCGAGCATTGAGTCCTCCGTCTTTTTGAGCCGAAGAGGTGAAAGGAAACCACGGGGTGCCAAGTAGGGTTTCGCTTTATGAGCGACATCATGACTGCAGCACTTGAAGGGGCCGGATCAGAGGAGCTCGCCGCCATGGCGATGCCGGAAAGTTATCGGGCGGCATTTGTCCGCCGAGAAGACATCGGCATGTTTGAAGGGCTCGAGACCGAAGAAAAAGATCCGAGAAAGTCTCTCAAGATTGGAGAGGTCGCCTTGCCAGAGTTGGCACCAGATGAGGCCTACGTGATGATCATGGCGTCGTCGATCAACTTCAATACCGTGTGGACGTCAATCTTTGAGCCACTCCCCACATTTGGTTTCCTCGATCGGCTCGGTAAAGAGTCAGCGTGGGGAGCACGACACGCGCTCGATTATCACGTTGTCGGATCTGACGGAGCTGGCATTGTCCTCAAGACTGGCTCTGCTGTTCGCAGTTGGAAAGCTGGCGACAAAGTGACCTTGCACTGTAACTATGTTGACGATCAAGACCCGAGCGCGCACGACGACTCGATGCAGGCGGCGAACCAAAGGATCTGGGGATTCGAATCAAACTTTGGAGGGCTCGCTGAAATAGCAGTCGTCAAGGCAAATCAACTCATGCCAAAGCCAACGCATCTTTCCTGGGAAGAAGCAGCGATCAATGCGCTGTGTAACTCGACGTCGTATCGGATGCTGGTCTCACCCAACGGTGCAGACATGACGCAAGGCGACAATGTCCTCGTCTGGGGTGCGTCTGGTGGCCTTGGAGCGTACGCCGTTCAGTACGTGATGAATGGTGGAGGAACCCCGGTTGGTGTTGTCTCTTCCGCTTCTAAAGTGGCGCTTCTCAACGAGCTCGGTGTTGACGCGGTGATTGATCGGAAGGCTGCGGGCTACAAGTTCTGGATCGATGAGCACACCCAGGATGAATCAGAGTGGCGTCGACTTGGGAAAGATATTCGAGGCCTCGTTGGCGAAGACGTCGACATCGTCTTTGAGCACCCTGGCCGCCAAACCATGGGAGCGAGTGTCTTTGTCGCGAAACGAGGAGGCTTGATCATGACCTGTGCCGCAACCTCTGGGTACATGATCGAATATGACAACCGCCACCTCTGGATGAAGCTCAAATCAATCAAGGGTTCTCACTTTGCGAACTATCGAGAGGCGTGGGAAGCCAATCAACTGATTTGTGACGGAAAGATTTTGCCACCCCTTTCTGCGGTGTATCCCTTGGAGGAAGTGGGCGACGCCGCGTATCAAGTTCACAAAAACCTTCACGAAGGGAAAATTGGCGTGCTGTGTGCAGCCAAGGAAGAAGGACTTGGTATTGACAACCGCGAATTGCGCGAAGAGATTGGCGAAGATCGTTTGACGATCTTTCGCCGACACGACTAGGAGCGTCACGATGAGCGAACTTTTATTTACTGAAATCGATCATGTCGCAATTGCGGTGAATGATTTAGAGGGTGCAATTGCTTGGTACGAGGAAGCCTTTGGTGCCACGGTGGAACATCGCGAGATAGTCGAGTCCGACGGCGTCGAAGAAGCACTGCTCAAAGTTGCGGACTCATATATTCAACTTCTGACGCCTACGAATGATGAGTCCCCAGTTGCGAAGTACTTGGCCAAGAAGGGCGAGGGTCTTCACCATGTGGGCTATCGAGTCGCTGACTGCGCCCAAGCCCTTGCTGCGGTGAAGGCCTCAGGAGGCCGAGTCATTGACGACGCCCCTCGACCAGGATCTCGTGGGACCACAGTGGCATTCATTCACCCAAAGACCTCATTTGGGACCTTGATCGAACTCGTGCAGGAGTAGTACTTCTCAATAAAGTGACCGGTGAGTCACTTAAAGAAAAGGGAAACCCCGCGCTCCTCGGGTAGCCTCGTCGAAATGGAACATCCTATGAGCGAGCGTTTAGTTGATCTAGAGAACCGTCGTCATGAAGCGCGTAACGCCGGTAGTGAAAAGTCGGTAGCGAAGCATCACGCAAAGGGGAAGATGACGGCGCGCGAGCGCGTCGAATATTTACTCGATGAAGATTCCTTCGTTGAACTTGACATGTTGGCGCGTCACCGAGCACATGGAATGGGCATTGAAGAGACGCGTCCCTACACCGATGGTGTCATCACGGGGTTCGGAACAGTTGATGGGCGCAAGGTCTGTGTCTTCAGTCAAGACTTCACTGTCTTTGGCGGCGCACTTGGAGAAGTCTTTGCAGAGAAGATCCACAAGATTATGGATCTCTCTGCGTCACTTGGGGTTCCGATGATTGGACTCAATGACGGTGCTGGAGCACGAATCCAAGAAGGAGTTGTTTCTCTCGACTCCTACGGTGGCATCTTTCGACGCAATGCGTTGGCCTCAGGCGTCGTGCCACAGATCTCGGTGATCATGGGACCATGCGCGGGTGGTGCGGTCTACTCTCCAGCGTTGACTGACTTTATTTTCATGGTGAACACCACGAGCCACATGTTCATTACCGGTCCTGACGTCGTCAAAACAGTGACCGGTGAGGACGTCACGCTTGAAGAGCTTGGTGGAGCGATGAGTCACGCGTCGAAGTCTGGCGTGGCGCACTTCGTCGCTGCTGACGAGAAGTCGTGCCTTGATGACGTCAAGTATCTCTTGGGCTTCCTCCCCGCTAACAATATGGAAGAGCCCCCTCGGGCGTACGTTGAAGATGACCCAGAGCGAATGTGTCCTGAACTTGTCGACATTCTTCCTGACAGTTCGAATCAGCCCTACGACATGCGAACCGTGATTTCAGCCACGGTTGACGATGGTGATTTTTTTGAAGTCCATGCCGCCTTTGCGCCATCAATCACCATTGGATTCGCTCGCATTGCGGGTCGACCGGTTGGCATCGTTGGAAACCAGCCCATGATTCTTGCAGGGGTACTGAACATTGAAGCGTCAGAGAAGGGTGCGCGATTTGTGCGCATGTGTGACGCCTTCAACATCCCGATTATTACTTTTGTGGACGTCCCTGGATTTTTACCTGGAACAGATCAGGAATACGGCGGAATTATTCGACACGGAGCGAAACTGCTCTACGCGTTCTGTGAGTCAACGGTGCCGAGAATTTCAATCATCACGAGAAAGGCCTACGGCGGTGCGTATGTCGTGATGAACTCGAAGTCCATCGGTGCTGACTTGGCCTTTGCGTGGCCCTCTGCTGAGTTGGCAGTGATGGGAAGCCAAGGGGCAGTCGAGATTGTCTATCGGTCTGAGCTCACCAATGCCACGGACCCAGACACACTTCGAGCTGAGCTCGTTGATGAGTACACCGAGCGCTACGCCACGCCATACATCGCAGCCGAACGAGGCTACGTCGATGACGTCATCGATCCCGCCGAGACTCGACGAGTTTTGGTGAGAAGCCTTGAAATGCTTTCGACAAAGCGGGAGGAACTCCCCAAGCGTAAACACGGGAATATGCCGCTGTGACCCAGACGCTCTTGGGCTTAGCCCCACGACCGGTGCCTGATCCCGAGATCTCTGCTGTCTTGTCGGTGGTGATCGATCAGTTGATGAATGAGTACACCGCCGTAGAGCCAACACCACCAAATATGGCGTGGCGATTTTCTGGACACTGGTTTTCAAAGCACCAAGTGTCGAGCCGGAACCGACCTGCCTGAGGGTGGGGGTAGAGTTTCTTCTCGTCGCCAGTACGATCAAGGTGTCGTTGTTCATGAAGACCTCTCTGAGGTCAAAAGGAGGAAACCCGAATGGCTATTTCAGTTGGTGAGCAGATCCCAGACATCAAGATCATGATCTTTGGAGACGAGGGTCCCACACATGTGCAAACGTCGGAACTTCTCGGTCACGGCAAGGTTGTTCTCTTCGCGGTTCCTGGTGCCTTCACCCCAACGTGTTCGGATTTTCACCTTCCTGGCTACGTCTTGCGTTCTGAAGAGCTCACGGCCAAGGGTGTCGACTCCGTCGTGTGTCTTTCGGTGAACGACCCATTTGTCATGGGCGCATGGGGAAAAAGTCAGAACGTTGATGGCACGGTTGTGATGGCGGCTGATGGGAACGGTGAGTTCACGCAAGCGGTTGGTCTGGAGATGGACGGCAGCGGTTTTGGTCTCGGGACTCGCTCACAGCGTTACGCCATGGTTCTCGAAGATGGTGTCGTCACCCTCTTAAACGTTGAGCCTGGATCTGGGCTCAGTGTCAGTGGCGTTGAAGAAGTTCTCGCAGCACTCTAAGAGTTCTGGCCGCCGCTAGGACAGCTCTTGGCGGTGTCGTTCAACGATACCGACCATGTCATCCATGATTTGGTGAAGTTCAAAGTCCTTTGGCGTATAGACCGCAGCGACACCTTTCTCAAACAGCATCTGTGCATCATCTGGAGGAATAATCCCTCCCACGATGACCTTTGCGCTGACGCCAGCACTTCGAAGTCGGTCGAGAATCTCGGGGACAAGTTCGAGATGAGATCCCGAAAGAATTGATATCCCCACGATGTCAACGTCTTCGTCTCGAGCCGCTGCAACGATCTCTTCTGGGGTCAGTCGGATGCCTTGGTAGATGACTTCAAAGCCAGCGTCTCGAGCCGCGACGGCGATCTGCTCCGCTCCATTTGAATGGCCATCGAGGCCAGGTTTGGCAACCAGGAGTTTGGGAGCCGATCCTGTGGAGTCTGCGAGGGCTTTTGAGCGAGCGCTGACGCTGGCCATCGAGTCCCCACGCCGCCCCACGCCGCCTGAGACGCCGGTAGGCGCTCGGTACTCGCCGAAGACCTCACGCAGGGCTCCAGCCCACTCTCCAGTGGTTCCGCCAGCATGAGCGAGGGCAATAGAAGGAATCATGATGTTGTCCTTCGGGTCATCGCTCAGGGCCACCCGGACAAGTTCTGAAAGTGCAGCATTGACAGCATCGTTATCTCGCTGAACTCTCCAACGCGCGACCTCTTCTTTGAGTTGAGATTCAACGAGAGGATCAACCTTGAGGATGGTTTCGATTTCGCTATCAACGAGTGGAGAGTCTGCGGTCTCTTGGAATGAGTTCACGCCGATGACGATTTGGTCACCAGATTCAATGGCGCTGACCCGCTCGGCTTGACTACGCACAAGCCGACTCTTCAACTCGTCAATCGCTTCGAATGCTCCACCAAGTGCGAGCACGTCGTCGAGTTCTTTTTTCGCGGCATCCATGAGCTCATCAGTCTTGGCTTCCATGACGACACTTCCTTCGAAAATATCTCCGTATTCCAAGAGATCAGTTTCGAAGGCCAAGATCTGTTGAATCCGAAGCGACCATTGCTGATCCCAAGGTCGCGGGAGACCAAGTGCTTCGTTCCACGCGGGAAGTTGGACCGCACGGGCACGAGCGTCGGCACTCAGGGTGACGCCAAGGGTCTCGAGGACGATTCGAGGGACATTATTTTCAGGCTGCTGTTCAGTGAGTCCCAGCGAGTTCACTTGGACGCCAAAGCGAAAGCGTCGCTTGGCGGGATCTTGGACGCCGTAGCGCTCCAAGCAAATCTGATCCCAGAGTTTGGTGAAGGCTCGCATCTTGGCGGTCTCTTCGACGAAGCGAATGCCTGCGTTGACAAAGAAACTGATGCGGCTCACCATGTGAGCTACGTCCTCTGCTTCAACTTTTCCCGAGTCACGTACTGCGTCGATGACGCCAATGGCGGTGGCTAAGGCGTAGGCGATCTCTTGGACCGGCGTCGCGCCTGCTTCTTGAAGGTGATAGCTACAGACGTTGATGGGGTTCCATTTTGGAACATGTTTGACGGCGTAGGCGATCATGTCGACAATCAATTTTCGCGAAGGCACGGGACCAAAGATGAAGGTTCCCCTTGAGAGGTACTCCTTGACAATGTCGTTTTGAGTGGTGCCGGTGAGGACAGTTGGATCAACACCGTTGTTTTCAGCGTTGGCAATATAGAGCGCAAAGAGCCATGCGGCGGTGGCATTAATCGTCATGGACGTGTTCATCTCACCAACTGGGATTTGGTCAAGGAGCTCAGCCATATGACCAAGATGAGCGACGGGAACCCCTACCTTGCCAACTTCGCCGGCTGCATGAGAGTCGTCGGGGTCGTAGCCCGTCTGCGTGGGCAGATCAAACGCGATGGAAAGGCCAGTTTGACCCTTCGAGAGGTTCATTCGATAGAGAGCGTTTGACGCCGTGGCCGTGGAATGCCCCGAGTACGTCCGCATAACCCACGGCTTGGCTCGATGTGATTCGCTCATCGACTCTCTCCTCGCTGCACGCTTCTTATTCTCGCGGAACTGAACGATAGGTGCGAACAGGACCAAAAAGGAGGGCTCACCCTCTCAAAACACTTGAGAAATGAGAACTATTTGGCGTAGTTGTAGAAACCAAGTTTGGTCTTGCGGCCAAGTTGACCAGCGACCACCATCCGACGAAGCAGTGGAACTGCGGCGTAGTTCGGATCTTTGAACTCTTCGTAGAGGGCATCGAGAATCGCCAGCGACGTGTCAAGGCCAACGAGGTCCAACAAGGCGAAGGGCCCCATTGGGAATCCACAGCCACCCTTCATAGCGGTATCGATTCCTTCGCAGGTAGCAACGCCGCCTTCCAAGAGGCGCACCGCGTTATTGAGATAAGGGAAGAGGAGCGCATTGACAATAAAACCAGCTTGGTCCTTGACGGCAACGGGCTCCTTGCCACACGACGTTGCAAAGGTCGTTGCTGCGGTGATGGTCTCATCTGAAGCACTCAGAGGTCGCACCACTTCAACAAGAGACATTGCTGGAGCGGGGTTGAAGAAGTGAATTCCGCAGACGCTCTCAGGCCGAGTGGTTGCCATCGCCATTTCAATGACGGGCAATGTTGACGTGTTCGTAGCAAGAATGGCGCCGGCTTTGACAATTCCGTCAAGCTCTTTGAAGAGTGCCACCTTGATGGCGAGGTCTTCGACAACCGACTCGATCACGAGGTCGCAGTCGCTGAGCGCGCTCAACTCGGTGGTCGTTGAAATGCGACCAAGGATCTCTGCTGCTTCTTCAGCGGATCGCTTTTCTTTTTCGACCTGGCGATTGAGTGATTTTGTGACGGACGCCTTCATGGCATCTGCACTTTCCTGGCTTCGGCTCCGCAAGACCACCTCGTAACCGCTTGACGCGGCGACCTCGGTAATACCCGAACCCATGATTCCTGAACCGATGATTCCTACTCGTGTGATGGACATAGCGAACGATGTTACTCATCAGTCACCTCGTATGACGACGAGACCAAAATTGCGCGAGAATTCCCCTATGGCGACAATCTCAGGGACCCTGTATCTCCTAGGCGGAGAAGAGGCAGGGAACCTTGAAATTGGCCAAGAACTCCTGCGGGGGCGAACCGGGGTAGACCTTGCCGTCCTTCCGACGGCCAGCGCCTTTATGGAGCCTGAGCGAGCAGTCCTGGAAATCGGAGAGTGGCTTCGACCTCTTGGTGCAGACGTTGAGGGTCTCATGGTGAGCTCTCGCAGTGATGCCGAACTCGACGAGTTCGCGCAGCGCCTGCAGAGCGCAGAGATTGGCTATCTCACCGATGGAAGCGCCATGCATCTGCGCACCACGTTGAAGGCAACGGCTGTTTTTGATGCGTTGATAGCGATGATCGAACGAGGTGCGACGGTGGTGGCGTCGGGCTCTGCGGCGAGCGTGCTGTGTGATCCGATGATTGATCCTCGCGGTGGTGCCCCCACGGTTGGTCTCGGACCGATTCGCGCATTTACGGTGGTCCCTCATCGCGAAGATGATGAAGACGCAAGCGAAGAGAAGCTCCTTCGAACGCTGCAACTTCTTCCCAACTCGCAGCCAGCACTTGTCCTTGACGCTGGTGCAGGTGTGATCTGCCATGCAGACGGCACCTATGGAGCGATTGGGAATGGAGAGGTTCGGGTCTTTCGAGATGCAGCGCTGGTCCCTGAGGGACTGAAGTCGCTCGGCCCCTGGAGAGAACCGCCGAGTTAGTCCTCTTCGGTGATGGTGACCGATTCAATGGTCACGTTTTCGCTGGGGGACCCTGATCGAGTCCCAATGGCATCAATGACTGCGACGACGTCGAGGCCCTTGATCACTTTGCCAAAGAGGGCATAGGACGGCGGGAGGCTCACGCCGTCAGGACCTGAGATCACAAAGAACTGGCTTCCGTTGGTATTTGGACCAGCGTTGGCCATGGCGAGAGAACCAATCTCGTAGCGCCCAGGCTTCGGGAGCTCATCGGCAAACTGGTAGCCCGGGCCGCCTCGACCTGAACCTTCAGGGCATCCTCCTTGGAGAACAAAACCAGGAATGACTCGGTGGAAGTTCAAGCCGTCGTAGTAGTGATAGCGAGCCAAAAATACAAAACTGTTGACTGTCTTTGGAGAAGCGATTGGATCGAGAGCAATAACGAGCTCTCCTTTTGAGGTGACCATTGTGGCGGTGTATCGCTTTGCGGGGTCAATGCACATTGGTGGCTCCGACGAGAAACGTGTTTCACGCGGTGATGAACCATCTGGGGCTGGACACTCTGGACTCGTCATTGGTACTCCTCTTTGTTGTTCAGCTCATCTCGCCATCGTTGATCGGTGGAAAGGTCGTGCTGAGGCTAGTTGTTGCTACTGCGTCGCAATTGTGATTGAGAGAATTCGATGGGTGACAAGTGGAGGCACCCCGTTGTTTGCGGTGGAGCCTTGCGCATTAATCGTGTTGACGATGCTGAGACCCGAGGTCACCTGCCCGAAGAGGGCATAGGTGTTGGGGAGGGACTCACCTTGAGACCCCGCAACGATGAAGAACTGACTCCCCCCTGAGTTCGCCGACCCAGTGTTCGCCATTGCCACAGAACCCAATGGGTACTGCTGGGCGGGATTACTTGCCTTTGGTGGGTTTTCATCGGTGATGGTGTAGCCAGGACCGCCGGTTCCAGTTCCCGTGGGGTCACCGGTTTGGTCCATGAAGCCCGGAATAACTCGGTGGAAAATCACGCAGTGGTAGTAGCCCTTTTGCGCCAGAAAGACAAAGTTGTTCACCGTGGTCGGCGCACTCGCTGCATTCAGGGTCACTACAAATGGTCCAAGGTCAGTGGTGATTGTGGCGAGATAGGTCTTCGCTTTGTCGATGGTCATCGCAGGGGCGGTGGGCCAGGTGAGATTGTTGACGGTGGTCTTGGTTGACGCAGGGCACCCTGCAGCCACTGACACTTTGTCAGCTTTGGCCTGGTCAGCTTTGGCTTGGGAATTGCTCAACGTGGTCGAGGTGGCTGACGAGGACTGCCCTGGTGAGGTGGTCGTTGAACTTGAAGGACTCGATGAGCCACCTTTCAGCAGCCAGATCGAACCCACGACGACAATGGCGACGACGACGATGATGCCTCTGCGGATCAAGGTTCGTCGTTTGGTTGATTTGGCTTCTGCCTGAAGGCGCTGCTCGCGACCCTCTCGCTGTCGGGCTCTCTTATCTGTTGGCACGGGAACGACACTAGTGGGGCCAGAGCGTTCTCTGGATATCGCCCAGGCTCCGATAGGTTTAGGACCCATGGGTTTAGTTGTTCAGAAGTTTGGTGGCACCTCGGTTGGGGATGCAGATCGCATCCGGGCCGTGGCTGACCACGTTGCTCGGACTCGCCGCCAGGGCGACGACGTGGTGGTGGTCGTCTCAGCGATGGGGAAATCTACCGATGAGCTCCTCCGACTAGCAGGCGATGTTGCCTCGCAAGCACCTCCCCGAGAGATGGACATGTTGCTCACGGCCGGAGAGCGGATCTCGATGAGCCTCCTTTGTATGGCGCTTTCGGAAGTGGGTATCAAGGCTGCATCGTTTACGGGGAGCCAAGCGGGAATCATCACCGATACTGATCACACGCGAGCAAAAATCATTGACGTTCGACCTGAGCGACTCAAAGACGCAATCGCTGACGGCATTGTCCCGGTTGTCGCAGGGTTCCAAGGAGTCTCAACGGAAAAGGACGTCACGACCCTCGGTCGCGGTGGCTCTGACGTGACTGCGGTGGCCCTTGCTGCGGCACTCGGTGCTGACGTCTGTGAGATCTACACCGACGTCACTGGTGTGTTCAGTGCAGACCCTCGGGTGGTGCCAGAAGCACGACGACTGAGTCGTGTGAGTTTTGAAGAGATGTTAGAGATGGCCTCAACGGGAGGCCGAGTCTTGATGTTGAGGTCGGTTGAATTTGCGAGGAATCACCATGTTCCCTTGCACGTTCGTTCGAGTTTTACTTGGGAACCTGGAACTTGGGTCGTAGAAGAGGAGCCATCAATGGAACAAGCAATTGTGAGCGCAGTCACCCACGACGTCACGGAAGCCAAAATCACAGTGGTCGGCGTGCCTGACCGTCCGGGCATCGCCGCGCGCCTCTTTCGGGCACTGGCCGATCGAGGCGTCAATGTCGACATGATCGTGCAGAACATCTCAGCTGATGGATCAACGGACATCTCGTTTACGGTTCCTCGATCTGACGTCGGTGTCGCCCAAGATGTTGCGGCAGCACTCCAAGATGACTTGGGCTTCCAGATGGTCAAGACAGATTCCTCTATTGCTCGGGTCTCGGTGATCGGAGCTGGCATGAAGTCGTATCCAGGGGTCACCGCCACCATGTTCGAAACATTGGCTCGAGAAGACATCAACATAGAGATGATTTCCACATCATCGATTCGAATTAGTTGTGTCGTCGATGAATCAGAGGTGGAACAAGCGATGCGGGCCCTCCATGCTGCGTTCGAACTCGGAGGCTAACGACTCAAGAAGGTGACCAGCCGAATGGCTGTGTTCTACGATGGTTGTCTATGAGGATTGCAGTCGTCGGCGCCACCGGCCAAGCCGGTTCAGTAATGCGAGAGATTTTAGAGGCGCGCCAGTTCCCATTGGACGACGTGCGATTTTTCGCATCATCTCGATCAGCTGGGACCCAGCTGTCCTTTCGAGGCTCTGACGTGATCGTTGAGGACGCAAGCGGCGCCGACTTTTCGGGAATCGATATTGCACTGAGTGCCGCTGGTGCGACCTCATCTCGAGAGCTTTCCCCCCTCATGGCATCGCAGGGCGTCCTCGTGGTGGATAACTCATCGGCCTGGAGAATGGATCCTGAGGTCCCACTTGTGGTCCCAGAAGTCAATGCTGATGCACTCGACAGCATTCCAAAGGGAATTATCGCGAATCCAAACTGCACCACGATGGTGGCGATGCCAGTTCTCAAACCACTTCACGATGAAGCAGGTCTGTGCCAACTCATCGTTTCGACCTATCAAGCAGTTTCGGGTGGAGGACGCGAAGGTATAAGCGAGTTGGCCTCGCAAGTGCTCATGAGTGCGCAGCGCGCCGATGAACTGGCCCTTGATGGCCACGCGATCGAATTTGAACCTGCTCAGAAATTCCCAGGTGTCATTGCGCACAATGTGCTTCCCATTGCGGGCAACCTTCTCGATGATGGCTCAGGTGAAACTGACGAAGAAGCGAAGTATCGAAACGAGTCCAGAAAGATTCTTGGCCTCGCGAACCTTGCCGTGAGTGCAACGTGTATTCGAGTTCCCGTCTTCACTGGGCACTCTGCCGCAGTCACTGCGGTATTTGAGCGGGACCTCTCCCCTGAACGAGCAAAAGATCTTCTGAAAACTGCCGCAGGAGTTGAACTCAGCGAGTTCCCTAATCCTCTTGACGCAGCTGGAAACGATCCTTCCTACGTCGGTCGCATACGCCGAGCTCAGGGAGTGGACCGAGGACTGTCGATGTTCATCGTGGGGGACAACTTGCGAAAAGGTGCAGCTCTGAATGCAGTACAGATTGCTGAAGCACTTCTCGAAAAGCGTTTTTAACTACTCTGCCCCTCGAGATGGGGGTGCGCCAACAGCACCAGAAAGTATTGCGAGTCGTCTCGCAAGATTCACTGCGTGATCACCAAATCGCTCATAGAACCTGGCAACGAGTGCGACCTCAATAGCGACGGTGACCGGCATCGTTCCTGAAACAACTTCGGCCGTTAACGTCACGTGAAGGTCATCAAGTTCATCATCAAAGTCTTCAATCACAGAGGCTTCATTCGGCGCTCGGTCAACGACGATGTCAGCGGTTTGGCGCCATATCGTCGTCGCGACTTCTCCCATACGCTCGACCAGTCCTCGAGAACGAGCGGTCATCTCTTGACCGAGACCTACGGTGGCGCGTCGAGCAATGTGCTCAGCAAGATCCCCATTGCGCTCGAGGTCAGGAATCATCTTCAAAATTGCGATGAGTTCTTTTCGCTCGTCAGATCGACGACCTGGTCCAATCAGTGCAGCTTCGACAAGCTCGGTGAGTTCGAGTGAGAGAGCATCTATCCGTTCGTCTTGAGCCACGATGAGCTTGGCTGCTTCTCGGTCGCCAGCGAGGAGGGCATGGGTGGCTCCGGTAATCGCTTCTCCAACGAGTGCAAAGATCTGGACCAGGAACGCATCAATCTCGTCCATGACGGGCGGCGGACCAGCGAGGCCAGGAAGCGCGATTTCATCGAGCAATTCGTCCTTTTTACGCCCTGGGAAGTTGAGAACCACGCCCTTGACGTTAGTGGCAATGGAGGTGATTGAGCCAGGACACCTTCGGCCTGACCTTGTTACAACTCCTGCGTACGATGGGGAGGTACCACTCGTGGGGTGGCACGCTGGATCGAAGGGGCAGTTTTCATGAGCGTCTTGTCGATTGTTTTAGGCATTGTGATTGGGCTTTTGCTCGGCGGCGCGCTCGCGGGAGCGTTCTTTTCGCGTCGCGACGGCTCTCAGCGAGCAACGTTGCGATCAGCAAATGAAGCTGTTGCAACGTTGAGCAGCGAGCGCGATGCACTGCGAGCCCAACAATTGATGGATGCGCAAACCATCGCAACATTGCATGCGTCGCAAGAAGGATTTGAACGTCAACTCACTGAGCACAAAGCGACACTTGATGAAACAATCGAGAGGGTCTCGAACGAAGTAGTCCGGATGGGTAGCGAACGTCTCTCGCAGCTAGCAGCAGAAAAATTCGAAGGAGCGACGACTGCGCTCGAGAAGGATTTAGATCTCCGCGAAGAAAGATTCAAGCGAGAAGTTGATCCACTCCGACTCTTGATGGAGCGATATAACAAGTCGGTCAATGAACTAGAAACAAAGCGGGAAGGGGCGTATCAATCAGTTTTCAAGCACCTGGAAGTTCTTGAGCGTTCTGAAGAGAAACTCCGGAAAGAAACGCAAAGTCTCGTCACCGCACTTCGAACCCCTACGACAAAGGGTCGATGGGGCGAAATGCAACTTCGAAGAGTGGTGGAGATGGCCGGGATGGTTGAGCACTGCGACTTCATCGAGCAAGGTTCCGTTGACTCTGGAGATGGTTTACAACGTCCAGATATGGTCGTGACATTGCCCGACGGTGCACAAGTCGTCATTGACGCGAAAGTTCCCTTAACGGCATATCTTGAATCTCTCGAAGCGCAAGACGATGGCGAGCGCAGCGACCGATTGAAAGCGCATGCTCGCCAACTCAAAGACCATGTCGACAAACTCTCGAAGAAGGCGTATTGGAAACAGTTTGAGCCCACCCCAGACTTTGTCGTCTGCTTTGTTCCAGGTGAATCCCTTCTGGCCGCAGCCTTCGAAGCAGATCCAACCTTGGTAGAGCAAGCAATGGATAACCGGGTCTTATTGACGGGACCGGTAAACCTTATTGCCCTTTTGAAAACGGTTGGGCTTGGGTGGCGCCAAGAGGCGTTGGCGGAGAATGCCCGAGAAGTGCAACAACTTGGCCAGTTGATGTACGAGCGGTTAGCGACCTTTGGTGATCATCTCGAATCACTGGGCAAGAATCTGAATCGATCAGTGGGTTCGTACAACAGCGCGGTGAGCTCCCTTGAGTCTCGGGTGCTTCCTGCGGCTCGACAGTTCAATCAACTTGGGGTGGTGGGAGAAACGGTCGATGAGATTCCACACTTCTCGGCCATTGAGAATGGCGCCAAAGATCTCAGTGCCAAGGAATTTACTGAGACTGCCGGCCATCCAGCCTCTGGAATTCACGGCGATCTTCATTTGGTGTCGGGTGATGAAGGCCCTCAAGAATTGGAACCTCCCGACTAAATCCCCCCTTGGCCTGCCTCACGATTGGAGGCACTAGTATTTCTCCGACCCTCACCGGCGACACGACGTCGTCGAATCATTGAGCGGGAACATCCTGAAGGAAGGGACGACATCGTGAGAATCTTGGTGCTTGGTGGAGACGGCTATCTCGGATGGCCAACCGCACTTCATTTATCCAAGCGAGGACACGACGTGGCCGTCGTTGACAACTTCGCTCGACGTGAATACGACCTCGAAATGGGTGTTGACTCGATTGTTCCAATCGCCGGTCTTCAACGCCGATGCGACATCTGGAAAGAAGTCTCTGGCAAAGAGGTGGCGTGCTACATCGGAGATCTCACTGATGCTGACTTCACCCATCGAGTCGTTCGTGAATTTCGACCAGAGACTGTTGTTCACTTTGCTGAACAGCGTTCTGCGCCGTACTCAATGATCGACCAAAAGCACAGCGTGTACACACAAGTGAACAACGTCGTGAACACCTTGAACGTTCTCTATGCCATTGCCGATGTTGATCCATCAATCCATCTCGTAAAGCTTGGCACCATGGGAGAATACGGAACGCCAAACATTGACATTGAAGAGGGCTTTATTGAGATCACTCACAATGGACGTACTGACGTCCTGCCCTATCCCAAGCAGCCGCACAGCATGTATCACCTCTCAAAGGTTCACGACAGCCACAACATCCAATTTGCTTGTCGTGTCTGGGGGCTTCGCTCAACCGATCTGAACCAAGGTGTTGTCTACGGACAAGAAACGCCTGAGACGTCTGAGCATCCTGACTTGGCGACGCGTCTTGACTATGACGGTGTTTTTGGAACGGTCATCAACAGATTCTGCGCCCAAGCGGTCGTTGGCCACCCAATCACAGTGTTTGGAAAAGGCGGGCAGACCCGAGGAATGCTCGACATCAGAGACACCTTGGCCTGTGTTGAGTTGGCATGTCTGAACCCGGCCGAAGAGGGCGAGTTCCGCGTGTTCAACCAGTTCACTGAGTCGTTCTCAGTCCTTGACGTGGCCCACATGGTTGCCGAAGCCTTCGAAGGGGCAACTGAGATCACCCACCTTGACCCACCACGTGTGGAAAAGCAGGAGCACTACTACAACGCCATCAACACGAAGTTGCTCGATCTGGGCCTTCAGCCACACTTGATGTCGTCAGAGACGCTCCGCAGCATCATGCGCATTGTGGAGCAACACAAAGATCGTGTGAACCCGAAAGCCTTTGAAGCAACGGTGAATTGGCGTCACACGACAAACCACCTCCCAACCGCAGGAACCGTTCTTCCTCGCTGAGGCCAGTAAGTGATCGGGTGAACCCGGTAGCCTGAAGAGTTCATGGCACGTCGACGGAACTTCACGCGAAATCTAAACCCGCGTCTTATTGTTGCTGGCGTCGTCATCCTCGGTCTCGTTGCACTTGTTGTCAATGGGATTGTTTCGGCCGCACAATCATCTTCGAGTTATGTCATTCTCGTAAATCAATCCTTCGGGCTTCAGGCGAATTCTATTTTTTCTGCCCAATCAATCGAGGGCCAACAACTTGGAGCCCTTCTGGTGAACATGCCAGATATGGAGAGAAGTACGCTGACCCACGAGCTCGATTCACTCGCTCAAACAACGGCGGCATCTTCGGTAAAGGCAGGAATCGCCAAGTCTCCAGAAGCGTCAAACGGCGTGAGTTCAGGAGTTGCCACTGCGGTGGCGCAGCGGGCCACCGCAGTGGGGATGATCCAACACGCGGTTGAAGGACTCCTTGGCTTAACGACAGTGCCGGGATCAGGCTCCTCGAGCGCGCTCTTGACGACGTCACAAGCCACCGCTGAACTCACGCAGGCTGGCGTGCTCCTTCAACAGGCTGATAATTCCATCCCACCTCTTCGAACATCGCTGGCCAGCGCCCCCGGCAATGTGAAATTGAATCGATCGGTCTTCATTCTCGATCATGGACTGTTGACAGCCGGGGCGATGGGGTCGTTAGTAGCGAGCCTTGAAGCCTCTTCAACGCTGGCGGTCACGCACCGGTTGGAACTCTCTTCTGTCTTGATTCAACCGGCACCGCTTCCAACCGCATCGGCGCCAGGGGCAATTACGATCTCGCCAACGGTCGCGTTGAAAGTGACGACGGTCATCTCAAACCAAGGAAACGTTGGGGAAAACCCGGTTGTCGCCACGGTAAAGATCACGCCTGTCGATGGGGGAATCGCAGGGACCTCGAGTGCCTCTGGTGCAGTCGCTGCTGGAGGAGCATTGAGCTTGGCGCTGACGCCACTTCGAACTATTCCTGGGACGACAGTGACGCTGACGATCTCGATTGCACCGGCGCCTGGGCAGACAGAGAAGTCTGGTCTTTCCCAGACCTATACCGTCAAGATTGCTCCTTCGACGACGCCAACAAGCCGAACTCCCTAGGCGAGGTGATCAAGGAGGGGTCGTGGTCGCCCTAACATAGGGGCGTACCCCACATGCCAAAGAAAGAGGAGGGCTTCGGCCGTGCCTGAAAGCATATCGATCACGGACAATCGCACGGGCGAGACCAAAGAGATCGCGATAGTCAATGGAGGCGTCGCAGCGTCTGAGTTCTCGTCGCTTCTCCCAGGAGTTTGGTTTTACGACCCAGCGTTACTTTCAACAGCCGCGTGTGAAAGTGCGGTGACGTATCTTGATGGCGACAAGGGAATACTTCGCTACCGGGGGTACCCAATCGAACAGCTCGCGGAAAAGGCTTCCTATCTCGAAGTGGCGTATCTCTTAATCAATGGAGAACTTCCAACAGCCCCGCAGTATGACGAGTGGACCCATGAAATTACGTACCACACGTTTATTCACGAGAACGTCCGGAAGCGCTTCTTGGAAGGCTTCCACTACGACGCACACCCAATGGGCATGCTGGTCTCCGCGGTCGCAGCACTGAGCACGTTCTATCAAGACGCCAAGGATATTTTCGATCCTGAAATCCTGCACAAGCAGGTTGTTCGTTTGATTGCGAAGATGCCGACATTGGCAGCTGCTGCTCACCGATTCAGCGTCGGAATGCCGTTTGTGTACCCCGATAACAATCTTGATTTTTGTTCGAACTTTCTTTCCATGATGTGGAAAGTAGCGGAACCACATTTCGAACCTGACCCCGTATTAGTCAAGGCGATGAACGTTCTCTTCATTCTTCATGCGGACCACGAACAGAACTGTGGGACGACAGCGATGAGACTCGTGGGTTCAGCTCACGCGGATCCTTACTCAGCAACTGCTGCGGCAACCGCCGCTCTCTATGGTCCTCGACATGGTGGAGCGAACGAAGCCGTCATTCGGATGCTGACTGAAATCGGCTCGATTGAAAACGTTGACGCGTACATCAAGGAAGTGAAAGAAGGAAAGCGCCTTCTCGAAGGATTTGGCCACAGGGTCTACAAGAGTTACGACCCGAGAGCTCGGATTATTAAAGAAACAGCTGAAGAAGTGTTTGCCATCACCGGGCGTAATCCTCTTCTTGACATTGCCTTAAAGCTCGAGGAAATTGCTCTCAATGATGAGTACTTCATCAGTCGACGGCTCTATCCAAACGTCGACTTTTACTCTGGACTGATCTATCAGGCAATGGGGTTCCCCATGGAGATGTTTACGGTGCTCTTTGCGATTCCTCGAACCGCCGGGTGGCTTGCCCACTTCAAAGAACTTTTGGAACAAGACCTCAAGATCACTCGACCTCGCCAGCTGTACATTGGCTCAGAGGAGCGAGACTACGTCGCTATTGGGTCGAGGTAGTCCTCACACTGAAAAGGACAGGTTGTCACGCTAGATAACGCGTGTCAGTCCTTCTTGAACCATTGAAACGACGAGTCGGCCCGACTGGTCATAGAGAAATCCTCGGGCGATACCTCGCGCACCATGAGCATTGGGTGAATCAGTGTCGTAGAGCAGCCAGTCATCCGCACGGAATGAGCGATGGAACCACATGCAGTGGTCCAAACTCGCACCCATAAATGATGGGTCGTCCCACTTGATCGAGTGTGGGGCCAAAATCGTGTCAAATAACGTCATATCCGAGGCGTACGTGGCAACGCAACTGTGGAGGAGAGGGTCGTCACCGAGTTTTCCGTCGGCCTTAATCCACAGTTGTTGGATGGGGTCTCGACCCTCCATGGCTTTCCATGGCAAGTCGCCAATGAATCGCTGGTCGATTGGGTGCGGCCTCTCAAACCACTCGGCGAGTTCGTCTCGCCATGGCGCCAAGCGCTCGGGAAGCGTGGGAAGCGTTTCAGGATCTGGAACGTCAGGCATTGTGAACTGATGTTCGATTCCACGCTCATCGACGTGAAATGAGCACGCCATATTAAAGATTGCTCGGCCGTGCTGAACGGCGACAACTCTCCTGGTGGTGAACGAACGGCCATCGCGGATCCGGTCGACTTCGTAGAGAATTGGAACCGTCGGATCGCCAGGTCGCAAAAAATACGAGTGGAGTGAGTGAACCTGACCGTGTTCAACGGTCCTCCCCGCCGCCATCAGTGCTTGGCTGGCTACTTGACCGCCAAAGACCCGTTGTCGTTCTTCATCGGGTTGGATGCCGCGAAAGATGTTGACCTCGATCGGTTCAAGATCGAGAAGGTTGACCAAGAAATCTAGGGATTCGCTCACCTGGCTATGTTCTCACTCTCTCGGGCCCTGAGCGAACCATCCAAATTCCTGGTCGGTGAGGTCTATCGTGTGAGAGATGGCCACGCAGCGAGAAGATCGATCGTTTCCAGAAGGCTTCCTCTGGGGAACCGCTACCGCAGCGCACCAGATCGAAGGGGGGAACTGGAACAGCGATTGGTGGGAATTTGAAAATAAAAAAGACACGGTGGTGGTCGAGCCAAGTGGGGATGCCTGTGATTCGCTCAACCGCTGGGAAGAAGATCTCGATTTGGTGGCGTCATTTGGGCTGAATTCGTATCGATTTAGCATCGAGTGGAGCCGGATTGAACCCGAAGAAGGGCTTTTTTCTCACGCCGCACTCGATCACTACCGAAGAGTCTGCCTCGGTGCGCGCTCACGCGGGCTCCTCCCAATTGTGACGTTTCATCATTTTTCTTCGCCTCGATGGTTTGCTGCAATCGGTGGATTTGAATCCCCCCGCGCTCCTGAGCTCTTTGGTCGCTACGTCAAGAAGTGCAGCGAGTGGCTTGGTGACGTGATTGGACTGGCGTGCACCATCAATGAGCCCAACATTGTGTCCATGATGGGCTACGGCTTGGGGGTGTTTCCTCCAGGAGTTCAAAATGCATCCGATCGCCAAGTTGCGGTTAATGCCATTCTGCTCAGCGCCCATCAACGAGCTGTTCAAGAACTTCGCTCGGGTCCGGGGGACTTTCCAATTGGCTTGACGCTTTCCATGGCTGAACTTGTCGCAACTGAAGGTGGAGAAGAGTCACGTGACGAGTTCCAAGAAGTGATGGAGGACAGTTATTTACGCGGAACAAAGGGAGACGACTTTATTGGCGTGCAGTGTTACTCGCGGTTCCATTTCGGTCCACAAGGGTTTCGAGGGCCCGGTCCTGGCGCGCGGTCGACCCCGATGGGGTACGAATGGTGGCCTCAATGCGTAGGTGCGACAGCTCGAAGAGCGGCTGCCGTCACAGGCCTTCCCGTCGTGGTGACCGAAAATGGTGTCTCAACGCAAAACGACGCGGAGCGAATTGAATACGTGACCGAGGCGCTGGTCTCGCTTCACGATGCGATGAACGACGGAGTCGACATTCGGGGGTATCTCTACTGGAGTCTTTTAGACAACTTCGAATGGACGTTTGGCTACGGTCAATATTTCGGACTGGTTGAAGTTGATCGAGCATCATTTGTTCGCACTCCCAAAGCGTCAGCACAGTTCTACGGTGCAGTCGCTCGATCAGGAGTGCTCGAAGTTCCCACAAAGTAGGGGACAACTGCCACGAATCGCTGGGCGTTCCAAGATCAACGGCGCCTCCGCCTAGCATCGTCGCCATGACTGACGTCCTCACGAGAGCGACTGAGTGGACCCGTTCCCACAAAGGAAAGAAACTTATTCGCTATACCTCGGTCTCGGTGATTTCAACCATCGTCTCGAACGTGACACTGCTCTTACTTTTCGGTGCGTTTAAAGTCGGAACCCAAGTCACGGATACGTTGATCGCCAACTTTGTGGCAACGTTTCCTTCGTATTACCTCAACCGACGGTGGGTGTGGGGAAAGTCTGGACGTTCGCATATTCGCAAAGAAGTTATCCCGTTCTGGCTGATGGCGTCACTTGGAATTATGGTTTCATACTTTGGTGCTCGTCTTGCAACCAGGTTCACCATCACGCACAACTTGCCTCACCTCGAAGCAACAATTGTCGTTGTTGCAGCAAATATTTTGTCGTTTGCCGTCTTTTGGGTGTTGAAACTTCTCCTTTTCAACAGAATTTTTCACGTCAAAGAGATTGATGAATTTGATGAGCACCTCTCAGAAGAGGAACGAACAACCAGTTCGTGATCAGCAGTAATTTCGAGTTCTAATCTCTGAAATTTGTGAACTGCAAGGGAACGCCGATGTCGGCGGCTTTGCATGCAGTAATCACCGCTTGAAGATCATCACGTTTTTTTCCGGTCACACGCACTTGCTCGCCTTGGATCTGTGAGCTCACGCCTTTCAAACCGAGGTCTTTGATCAACTTATTGATCTTTTTTCCTTGGTCCTGACCAATTCCTGCTTTGAGTTCAATTTTTTGGCGGGCCGCACCTTTGGCCGCCTCTTCGATGGGTTTGGCGTCAAGAGATTTGAGTGACACGTCGCGTCGAACCAGCTTTTCCTCAAGGACTTGGTAGAGGGCACGAATCCGATCTTCTGTTGACGACGCAAGGGTCAACTCGGTTGGGGTCATCTCGACTTTGGAGTCCGTGTTTTTGAAGTCAAAGCGAGTCGTGGCTTCACGGTTGGCTTGATCCACTGCATTGCGGACTTCTTGGAGATCCACTTCTGAAACGATGTCAAAGCTGGGCATGGAATCTAAGCGTACTTGCCGGCCCCTGACCGGTTCAGAATGGCAGGGTCGAAACGGCCGACTAGTCTTTCCGACGGGTCGGTGCCCGAGTGGCCAAAGGGATCTGGCTGTAAACCAGACGGCTCAGCCTACGGGGGTTCGAATCCCTCCCGGCCCACCAGCAAGAAGCACGGAAAACGCAGTGCCTACCCTCAAAACTGGGGGTAGGCACTTTCGTGTTTCTGGACAGAAATACCCTCAAACACCCCTGTCCTCCCAGAATTCCTTCTGTTACAGTACTGTTACGAAATCAGGAAATCTCAAAAATACCCCCTCAGAGATTCGACGAGTTTTTCATTATGAACAGTTCTGACCCTCACACTTCGCCCACTTCCCACGAGGAGTCTCGCTTCAGTGAGGTAGCGCACCTTGGCGCGAGCATGCTCGAAGAGGCGTCGAGTCGATCCCAGCGGTTATTTCACCGCTTCCGGCCAGCACCTTCCGCACATGAGCGAGAGCGTGACCCCTCGGACTGGCGATGGCTTCGACGCCCGGCGTTACTTGGCTTCATTGCCCTCATCGCCATCGCAGTTGGTGGATCATTTTCGAACTCGCCATTCAAATTAAATATGGCGGGGACGTGGCCCTTTGGAGTGCCGACGTCGAATACGGCGTTGACTGATCACGAGAACGAAACAGTACTGATGCTTGGGCTCCTCCTCGTGTACGGGGGTCTCGTCTTGTTGTTACGGGTCTGGATTCAGTTAGGAAAAGCGCTGAAGAATCGACCGGGTGCGCCAATCTCACACCTCTCTTGGATGCTCGCACTTTGGGTGATTCCCATGATGGTTGTCGCACCGCTGTTCAGTCGAGATGTCTTCTCGTATGCAGCGCAAGGCGAAATGGTCAGCCATCACATCAACCCGTATATTTATGGTCCGTTCACGTTAGGTTCAGGGCCCTTTGTCAACCCTGTCGATCCGCTTTGGGGTAATACTCCTTCGCCGTACGGACCGCTGTTCTCAATTGTCGATGGCTTCTTGTCAACGGTCTCGTTTCATCAAGCAACGGTCACGGTTATGGCATTGCGACTCCTTGAGCTTGCAGCGGTCATCTTGCTGGCGTACTGCATTCCAAAACTGGCACGGACATTTCATCGAGACCCTGGTGAAGCATTTGTGCTCGCAGTTCTCAATCCGATTGTCGTTCTCACCTTGATCAGTGGCGCACACAACGACGCGTTGATGGTGGCACTCTTGGTTGCTGGGCTCACGGCGGCACGACTGAAACATCCGGTTTGGGGTGTGGTGCTCTGTGCGCTGGCCGCTGCGGTGAAGGCACCAGCTGCCCTTGGCATTCTCTATATCGGGTGGGAGTGGTTAGGTGCAGGAGTCCCGGTCCGCCAACGCCTCCGGCCCATTGCAATTTCTGGATTGATTTCGGCGGCAGTGTTGAGTGCTCTTACCATGATCAGTGGTCTGGGCTTTGGCTGGATTGGCAACCTTTTGACGCCTGGGACAGTAAAAAGTTGGGCTGCGCCAGCGACGGGCATTGGGATGGCCCTTACCGGATTTGCCCATGTGATTGGCATTGATGTTGGCCAGTCAGGGGTCTTAGCGGTTACTCGAATGATCGGTTTAATTTTGGCAGTTGTCGCTGGTATTTGGCTCTTGAAAGAGTCAGACCGAATTGGTGAACTCAACGCCATTGGTCTGACACTTTTGCTCTTTGTCGTGCTCGGACCCGTTGTTCAGCCGTGGTATCTCACGTGGGGATTGATTCTGTTAGCTCCCGTTGCCGAAGGTCGGATTCGAACAGTACTGATCACGCTTTCCGTGATCTCTCCTTTTGTTGGCTTACCGGGTGGGAGAACATTGGTTTTGCAGATCGTGCATGCTGATCCGATTGAACTTGCAATCGCACTTGTCGCCCTGCTTCTCTTTGTTGTTGCCCCACTTGGCCGATGGACCTCCATCGGCAACCTTGAAGACCAAGAGCTCATCAACGCCAGCTGATTCGAGCGCGCTTCTCCCCGTTACTCCGCAGGAGACACGTCATCAAGAAGCCGCTGGAGTTCGACGACGTCGAGCCACTTCCCATGCTTGCGGCCTACTTCGTGTTCAACACCAACGACGCTGAAGCCGCACGCTTCATGGAGTCGGATGGAGGCCACATTTTCGCCAACAATCCTGGCAATCATCGAATGAAACCCCGCATCGGCAGCAGTGCGAATCAGATCAGTCAGAAGGAGTCGACCGACTCCTTGGCCTCGAAGCTCTTGGGCGACATAGACAGAGTTCTCGACGGTCGTCGCGTAGGCCGCCCGGGGGCGGTAAGGCCCGAGCGCAGCGAAACCCGTGACGACCTCTCGACGAGCACCACGTAGGCCCGATGTTGCCTGATCGTCGATTGCCACGAGTGCGGGGTGTGCTCCGAGGTGGTCCTCGATCCAGGTGTGCTGCTCGATCAGGTCTCGAGGGATGAGGTCAAAGGTGGTGGTGGTCTCGATGATCTCGCGGTTGTAGATCGCCATGATGGGCTCGGCATCGCCGGATTCAACCAAACGGGTGTACACGGCCTGGATGGTAGCCAGACTGCGGGAGAATTTCTGGCATGGAAGCGTTGAGCAGGCCCGTGGGGGAGTCAGGCGCTCAGAGTGGCTAACATCATCAAGCGGCCAGAACGGGTCCGTGCGCCCTTGTAGCTCAGTGGCAGAGCACCTCCATGGTAAGGAGGGGGTCGTGGGTTCAATCCCCACCGAGGGCTCGCCCTAGCGGCGTAGCTCAGTTGGTTAGAGCACACGGCTCATAATCGTGTTGTCGCGGGTTCGAATCCCGCCGCCGCTACCACGTTGCCGGGGAGGTTGATTCCCGGCGTAGATTAGGGAAGTCAAAAGGAAGCGAGGAAGCGCCAGATGGCGAAAAATGAGAAAAGAGTCCAGGTGACCCTGGAATGTCAGGACTGCAAGCGCCGGAACTACATCACGACGAAGAACAAACTCAACGACCGCGAGCGGATCGAGATGAAGAAGTTTTGTTCGTTCGACCGCAAGCACACACTCCATAAGGAGACCCGCTAGACGAGGCCTGCTGGGGCGGTGCTAGCATTTGGCTTCGCTCAGGCGTCCTCTTTGACTCCAATCTGAGGCCACGAAGAGCGGCCCACGAAGGGCAGTAGCTCAACTGGTAGAGCACCGGTCTCCAAAACCGGGTGTTGGGGGTTCAAGTCCCTCCTGCCCTGCTCAGTCCAGATATATCAATTTCTATTCAACTCACCGAAAAGGCAACACACGTGAACCGCGAGACCAAGCGCATGATGCAGCGTCAGGGCCAGGCAGGCCCAGATGGAGCACCGCAGGCTCGACGCGCCCAAGGGTCAGCGTCTCAGCGGCGACCAGCCAAAAAACGGGCATCAATCCGCCAATTCTTCCGGGAAGTTCGGGAGGAGATGCGCCAAGTATCATGGCCAACTCGACCGGAATTGATTAACTACACAAGCATTACCCTGTTTGTTCTGATCGTGATGATTGGTTTGATTTACGGATTGAACCTTGTGTTTGGTAAATTTGTTGTCTACCTCTTCCAGAACTAACCCCTACTGATCGGCATCGCTGTGAACATTGAAGAAGAAACTTCCCAAGAGATTGATGGTGTTGTCCCTTCGGGGGAGAGCGCGCTCGTCGTTGAAGAGGCAGTCATTGTTGAAGAGATCGTGGTGAGTGACGTGGTGACCGAGACCGAATTGCTGAGCGAGGACTTCGTCGATGACGACGAAGAGTACGAGCAACCAGCCGTCGAGAGTCCCTACGACCGACCCGGTCGCTGGTACGTCGTCCACACCTACTCGGGCTACGAGAACAAAGTAAAGGGCAACCTTGAAAACGTCATTACGTCTCGGGCAATGGAAGATTCCGTTTTTGAAATTGTTATTCCCATGGAAGACGTCGTCGAGTTCAAGGGTGGCAAGAAAGTCACGGTCGCCAAGAAAGTCTTTCCTGGCTACATCCTCGTCCGTTGTGATTTAGATGACGAAGCATGGGGTGCGATCCGTGGCACGCCTGGCGTTACCGGATTTGTCGGCCCCGGAACCAAGCCGGTGCCGCTCTCGCGAAAAGAAGTTGAAAACATTCTGCACGTCGAAGCCGAAGGTGAAGCGGCGCCGACCAAGCGCAGTCGACCTCGCTCGGAGTACGAAATCAACGAAACCGTTCGTGTCAAGGAAGGCCCATTCGCCGACTTCTCGGGCCAGATCGCCGAGATCAACGAAGACCAACTCAAAGTCAAAGTGCTGGTCAACATCTTCGGGCGGGAAACCCCGGTCGAACTCGAATTTAGCCAGGTCGCAAAACTCTAAATCGCGCTTGCGTGATTGTGAACGAAAGAAGAAGGGAAATCCAACATGGCTCCTCCAAAGAAGGTACTTGCCGTCGTCAAGATCCAGCTTGAAGCTGGAGGAGCGACGCCTGCGCCGCCAGTGGGAACGGCACTTGGACCGCACGGAATCCAGACAATGGACTTCTGTAAGCAGTACAACGCCCAAACCGAGTCGATGCGGGGTTCCGTTATTCCGGTCGAGATCTCGATCTTTGAAGACCGAACGTTTTCGTTCATTCTCAAAACTCCACCAACCCCTGTCCTCCTGCGACAAGCAGCCGGCGTGGCGAAGGGTGCGAGCACCGCGGGACGAGAGACGGTCGCCTCAGTGACCCAAGCTCAAGTCGAAGAGATCGCCAAGACCAAGTTGCCAGACTTGAACACGGACGACCTCGAGATGGCGAAACTTCAAGTCGCTGGAACCGCCCGTTCTATGGGCATCACTGTCGCTAGGTAAGAGACCAACAAAGAGAGAAGAAGAAATGACGCAGCACGGAAAAAACTACAGCGATGCGCTCAAGCGGATCGACCGAGAAGAACTTCACAGCATTCCTGTCGCGGTAGGACTCGTCAAAGAGTTGGCCACGGCAAAGTTTGACGAGACGGTCGAGTTTGCCGGTCGGTTGGGAATTGACCCTCGCAAGGCCGAGCAACTCATTCGGGGCACGCTTTCGCTTCCCGCAGGATCTGGACGAACGGTTCGAGTGGCCGTGTTCGCCGCAGGCGAACAGGCTGATCAAGCTCGAGAAGCCGGTGCGGACGTCGTTGGTGCAGATGACCTGGTGGCCAAGGTGGCCGAAGGGTTTCTTGATTTCGATATCGCCATCGCAACCCCAGATCTCATGGGACAAGTTGGAACCTTGGGTCGCACGATGGGTCCTCGAGGCTTGATGCCAAACCCGAAGACCGGAACGGTCACCATGGAAGTTGGAAAAGCGGTGGCAGAATTCAAGGCTGGCCGAGTGGAGTACCGAACTGACAAAGTGGGCAACGTCCACGTTTCGGTCGGGAAGGTCTCGTTCTCGAACGAGGACTTGATCAAAAACGTCAAAGCCGTTGTTGATGAACTCTTCAAGGTCAAGCCAGCATCAGCCAAGGGTCGCTATCTCCTCTCGGCTGCGCTTTCTTCAACGATGGGTCCTGGAATTAAGTTGGACCCCTCATTGGTTCGAGAAGTCGACGAGTTGGCTGTCGCGTCAGCCTAAGAATCCGATTGGCGCTTTTGAAAAAAGAGGGCTAATCTTTCAATTCCTGTTCCCCTCGCTGGGAGCAGCAAGATCGAGAAGCAAGAACGCCGAAGACATCCGGTGCCACGAAAAAGTGGCTGAAAGGGCCGAAAGGCCCGCCTGACGAGGTGGTCTCACGCAGCGACTGCTGCGGTGAGTCCGCTCTCGCCCCGGATGCGCAGAGGCCACATGGGCCGGCAGCATTGTCGGCGGAGGACGAGAGATGGAAGAGCCAAGGCCAGAGAAGATCGCTGTGATTGACGAGGTGCGAGAGCGTCTCGAAGGATCAAGCGCGTCGGTTGTCACTGAATATCGTGGCCTCACGGTCGCTGAGATGGCAGATCTTCGGAAAAACCTCCGTGCGGTCGGCGGGGACTACAAAGTGTTCAAGAACACACTGGTTCGTCGAGCCCTCCAAGGCACCGCCAATGAGTCACTTGCTGAATTCCTCGTTGGACCAACGGCGATTGCCTTTATTGAGGGCGATCCAAGTGCGGTTGCGAAGGCGCTGAAGGAATTTTCAACGGCAAATCCAGCCCTCGTGATCAAGGGTGGCGTGTTTGAAGGCAGCCCCTTAACCGCCGCAGCGCTCAAGACTCTTGCCGATCTGCCTTCTCGAGAAGTCCTGCTCTCGCAACTTGCCGGACTGTTCGCGTCGCCGATGCAGCAGCTCGCTGGTTTGATGAAGGCAGTCCCTCAGAGCTTTGCCTACGGCTTAAAAGCCCTGA
This sequence comes from Actinomycetota bacterium, assembly GCA_009699875.1. Classification (GTDB taxonomy): domain Bacteria; phylum Actinomycetota; class Acidimicrobiia; order Acidimicrobiales; family RAAP-2; genus CAIUMH01. Next base: position 762,309 of record WLNI01000001.1, on the reverse strand, counting down.
TCGAGACAAAGCCAGCCCCCGCCCCAGCGGCCTCGCCTGAGCCAGAAGCACCCGTCGCCAGCGACGAGCCTGCGCCAAGTGCGCATGAAGAAGCCCCGGCGACCGTTCCTGACGAGTCTGAAGTTGTTGACCAAGCCGCTGCCCCTGAGGCAGTGAGTGAGGCTCCTGAAGAAGCAGAAGCGCAAGCTGTTGTTGAAGAAGAAGTAGCTGCCGAAGTTGCGGACGCCCCCGATCAGGCGCCAGCAGACGAGGCATAAGTCCCTATCCATCCCAAGAAAACACTGATCGACACACGAAAGGAAACAACCATGGCCGCAACCCTGACCAAGGACCAGATCCTCGACGGCATCGCCGAGCTCACCGTAATTGAGCTCTCCGAACTGCTCAAGGACTTCGAAGAGCGCTTCGGCGTGACCGCAGCAGCCCCAGCAGCCGTTGCTGCTGCCCCTGCCGCTGGTGGAGGCGATGCTGGTGCTGGCGCCGAGGAGCAGAGCTCCTTTGACGTCATCCTGGCTGATGCTGGTGACAAGAAGATCCAGGTCATCAAAGAGGTCCGTGGGCTTACCAGCCTTGGCCTCAAAGAAGCCAAAGATCTCGTCGACTCCGCTCCAAAGCCTGTGCTTGAAGGTGCCTCAAAAGAGGATGCCGAGAAGGCCAAGGCCGCCCTTGAGGGTGCTGGAGCAACTGTCGAACTGAAGTAACCCAGGTTCCGTCAAGGATTCTGGCCCAAATCGCCCATTGTGGGCGTGAGAGGCGAGGGTCCTTGACGTGGCCAAGGCTCGTCTCTAGGGTCAGTCACAGCACGGGATGCCCCAGGGCACCTGCGGGGTACCTCGCAGGTCTGTGTTGTGCTCTCCCTGAAACGGCGCTAGTATCAATCTTCGTCGTCTCTCCCTTGTCTGCCTCTTTGTGCAGCAGTCTCACCGCTGCGCGCTGTGCCTTCAAGAGAGCACTCGCCGTTCAGTAGCTAGAACTTAAGTCACCCCGTCCGAATTAGTAATCCCACCAGGGAGGAGTAGGCCGTTGCCCTCACGGTCCATTAGCCACGAACGTGTCTCATTCGCCAACATCGAAGAGGCATTGCCACTACCCGACTTGATCGCTATTCAGCGTGACAGTTTCAAATGGTTCCTCGACAAAGGCCTCGTTGAAACATTCAACGACATCAGCCCAATTGAGGACTTCACCGGACGCTTAAGCCTTGAGCTTGAGTTTGATCCCGACGACCCGGACTTGCGTCCGCCACCGAAGTTCACGGTTGAAGAGTGCAAGGAAAAAGACATGACCTACGCCGCACCTGTGTTCGTGCGCGCCCGGTTCATGAATGCCGACACTGGTGAGATCAAAGAGCAGACCGTCTTCATGGGTGACTTCCCCGTGATGACTGACCGCGGAACCTTCGTGGTCAACGGCACTGAGCGTGTTGTGGTGAGCCAGTTGGTTCGTTCGCCTGGTGCAATTTTTGCTCCTGGCCGTGACGCCAAGACACTCTTTACCGGAACCATCCACCCCTATCGTGGTGAGTGGATTGAGTTTGACATTGAGAACAAGCCAAACCGTGACGTCACCGCAGGAACCAGAGTCGCTCGGAAGCGTCGAATTTCTCTCTTCGTTCTGCTGCGCGCCTTGGGCTTTGAAGATGAGAAGTTCTACGACAAGTTCGTAGGGCACTTTGATTTCCTCGAAGGTCAATGGGCGAAAGAACAAGGCAATATCGAAACTCGTGAAGACGCATTGCTCGAGATCTACAAGCGAGCCCGCCCAGGTGAGCCGCTGTCGGTTGAATCAGCGCGTCAGTACTTTGAGAACGCGTTCTTCAACCCGAAGCGTTACGACCTCACGCGAGTTGGTCGTTACAAGTTGAACCGAAAACTTGGACCAGAGATCGACAAAATCCAAGACATTCTAGGTATCAAACTTGAGAAGCCACTGGTGGACCAAGGAACACTGGCGCAGAGTGAAATTCTCGCTGCGTCAACCTACATGTTGCACTTGGCGAAGCACATGGCTGATGCTGAGACCACGTATCGCATTGATGACCAAGATCACTTTGCGAACCGTCGTATCCGTAGCGTTGGTGAGCTGATTCAAAACCAAGTCCGAGTTGGGCTGTCGCGTATGGAGCGAGTGGTGCGAGAGCGCATGAGCACCCAAGACGTTGAAGCAATTACTCCTCAGACCTTGATCAACATCCGACCAGTTGTGGCATCGGTGAAAGAGTTCTTTGGTACGAGCCAGTTGTCACAGTTCATGGACCAGAACAACCCGTTGTCAGGACTCGCTCACAAGCGACGTCTTTCAGCGTTGGGGCCAGGTGGACTTTCTCGAGAGCGTGCCGGTTTCGAAGTTCGAGACGTTCACAGTTCTCACTACGGACGTATGTGTCCTATTGAAACTCCAGAAGGTCCAAACATTGGTCTGATTGGTTCGTTGGCAACCTATGCCCGAGTAAACGAATACGGATTCATTGAAACTCCCTATCGCGAAGTCGCGAACGGGCGAGTCACTGACAAGGTCCGCTACTTCGCCGCTGACGAAGAAGAAGAGCACGTTATTGCTCAGGCCAATGCGCAGATTGACGACAAAGGAAACTTCACCGAAGACCGTGTCCTCGTGCGACGTGGACCAGCGGGAACTGGTGTCCGTATGGGTTCACAAAACTCAAGCTACGGAACGACGTCAGAAATTGACTTCGTGCCACCAAGTGAAGTTGACCTCATGGACGTCTCTCCAAAGCAGATTGTCTCTGTGTCGACGGCATTGATTCCATTCGTGGAACATGACGACGCCAACCGTGCCCTGATGGGTGCCAACATGCAGAAACAAGCAGTGCCGCTGATCGTTCCTGAAGCTCCGTACATTGGAACAGGTATCGAATCTCGCGCAGCGCGTGACGCGGGTGACATGGTCCTTGCTGAAGCCGACGGAACTGTTCTTGAAGTCACTGGCGATCACGTTGTCATTGACTACAAGGCCGGCGAAAAAGATCGTTTGGGTCACGTGTTGGGTAAAAAGACCTACACCTTGGCCAAGTTCCGACGATCCAACCAGAACACCTGTATCAACCAGCGACCTCTCGTCGATGAGGGTGACAAGTTGACCAAGGGTGATCTGATTGCCGACGGTCCTTCGACCCACAACGGCGAGTTGGCATTGGGTAAGAACCTGCTCGTGGCATTTATGCCATGGGAGGGCTACAACTACGAAGACGCGATCATCTTGTCGCAACGACTTGTCAAAGATGATGTGTTGACATCGATTCACATCGAAGAGCACGAGATTGATGCCCGAGACACCAAGCTTGGTGCCGAAGAAATCACTCGTGACATCCCGAACCTCTCTGAAGAGATTTTGGCGGACTTGGACGATCGCGGGATCATTCGAGTTGGTGCTGAAGTTGGACCTGGAGATGTTCTCGTTGGAAAAGTGACCCCAAAGGGTGAGACCGAGCAGACGCCTGAAGAGCGACTTCTTCGAGCCATCTTCGGTGAGAAGGCTCGAGAAGTTCGAGACACCTCACTTAAAGTTCCTCACGGTGAGTCTGGAAAAGTTATCGACGTGCGCGTGTTCTCACGTGAACTCGGTGATGAACTGCCTCCTGGCGTGAACGAACTCGTTCGGATCTATGTCGCACAGAAGCGAAAGATCTCAGAAGGCGACAAGTTGGCTGGACGTCACGGCAACAAGGGAGTTATCTCAAAGATTCTTCCGATTGAAGACATGCCGTATTTGGCGGACGGAACGCCAGTGGACATTATTTTGAACCCACTTGGTGTGCCATCTCGAATGAATGTTGGCCAGGTCCTCGAAAGTCACTTGGGCTACGCCGCTCGATACGGGTGGGACGGCATTGAGCTCACCGACAAGGTCGGTACCTCAGGCAAGGATGACGGTGCGTCTCGAAAGACTCGTCCTCGAACCGAGCCAGCGGCATGGGTTGCGACACCTGTCTTTGACGGAGCGCACTGGGACGAAGAAGAAGATGCTGGTCGTCACTCGACGATCCAGAACATCTTCCGGAATCTCAAGTCGGACTCTGCAGACGGAAATGTCCAGATCGGCGATGACGGCAAGGTTGATCTCTACAACGGGCGAACTGGTGAGAAATATGACAACCCAATCTCGGTTGGTTTCGTCTACATCTTGAAACTGGCTCACTTGGTTGACGACAAGATCCACGCTCGTTCAACTGGCCCTTACTCAATGATCACGCAGCAGCCTCTGGGTGGAAAAGCCCAATTCGGTGGGCAGCGGTTCGGTGAGATGGAAGTGTGGGCCCTTGAAGCCTATGGAGCGGCCTATGCCCTTCAAGAGTTGCTGACCATCAAGTCCGATGACGTGCTGGGCCGAGTCAAGGTCTACGAAGCCATCGTGAAGGGCGAGAACATTCCTGAGCCCGGTATCCCTGAGAGCTTCAAGGTGCTGATTAAGGAAATGCAGTCGCTCTGTCTTGACGTTGAAGTCTTGAACGATGTCGGTCAACAGATCGAGATGGCAGAGATTGATGAGGACGTCTTCCGGGCGGCCGAGGAACTTGGAATTGATATCAGCCGACCAGAACGTGGCTCGGACGAAGAAGACGCACGCCGTGCGGCAGAGAGGGGCTTAGGTCGATGACAAAGCTCGACGTCAATACGTTTGATCAACTCCGAATTGGGTTGGCAACTGCGGACTCCATCCGTAGCTGGTCCAATGGTGAGGTCAAAAAGCCAGAAACCATTAACTATCGAACCCTTCGTCCTGAAAAAGACGGCTTGTTCTGCGAGAAGATTTTCGGCCCTACAAAGGACTGGGAGTGCTACTGCGGAAAGTACAAGCGAGTTCGATTTAAAGGAATTATCTGCGAGCGTTGTGGTGTTGAAGTCACGCGTTCAAAAGTTCGTCGTGAGCGAATGGGTCACATCGAGCTGGCTGCAGAGGTCGTTCATATTTGGTACTTGCGTGGAACGCGTTCGTGGCTCGCCTATCTCTTGATGGGGACTGAGCCTCGAGAAGAACTCAAGGCCAAACAACTTGAAAAAGTTATTTACTTTGCCGCGAACTTGGTGACCTGGGTTGACGAAGAAAAGCGTCACGCCGATCTTCCTGAATTAGAAGTTGAGTTGCGCGAAGAAGTTGCTGAAATTGAAAAGCGACGTGACCTTGATCTCGATCGTCGATTTAAGGCCTTAGAAGCCGAGTTGGCACAGATGGAAAAAGAGGGTGCCAAAGACACCGAGATCAAAGCGCGTCAGCGTCTTGTCGAAAAAGAGATCGCGTCAATGCGAGAGCGTGCCGACGAAGAAGCAGACATGGCGAATCGATCGCTTGCCGAACTCAAGACTCTGCACAGCCGTAAAATTATTGAAGATGAGTTGCTCTGGCGAGAGTTGAAAATCCGCTACGAGGACTACTTCGAAGGTGGCATGGGTGCTGAAGTTATTTCTTCATTGATCGCACGGATCGACTTCGACACCGAAGAGATCAAGTTGCGAGAAATGGTTGAAGCGGCAGATGGCCGCAAGCCCCTTTCTGCACAACGTCGTCAAAAAGCGATTAAGCGACTGAAGATTGTTTCGGCCTTCAACCGTCGAAACGAGCAAGGTGGCCGAATCAACGACCCCGCAGCCATGATCCTTGGCGCGGTGCCAGTCATCCCGCCAGATCTTCGTCCAATGGTTCAACTCGATGGTGGCCGTTTCGCTACCTCCGACTTGAACGATCTCTACCGTCGAGTCATCAACCGAAACAATCGATTGAAGCGACTTCTTGACTTAGGTGCTCCTGAGATCATCGTGAACAACGAAAAGCGAATGCTCCAAGAAGCTGTTGACGCTCTCTTCGACAATGGTCGTCGTGGTCGTCCTGTTTCAGGACCAGGAAACCGACCCCTCAAGTCACTTTCTGACATGTTGAAGGGGAAGCAGGGGCGTTTCCGTCAGAACTTGCTCGGAAAGCGAGTGGACTACTCAGGCCGTTCGGTCATTGTCATTGGTCCAAACTTGCTCCTGCATCAGTGTGGTCTTCCTAAATTGATGGCCCTTGAGCTCTTTAAGCCATTCGTCATGAAGCGACTTGTTGACAAAGAGCTTGCTCAAAACATCAAGTCAGCAAAGCGAATGGTGGAGCGACGCAAGCCCCAGGTTTGGGACGTGCTTGAAGACGTGATCAAAGAGCACCCTGTGCTTTTGAACCGTGCGCCAACACTTCACCGACTTGGGATCCAGGCCTTCGAGCCAATGCTCGTTGAAGGAAAAGCGATCCAGGTTCACCCCTTGGTCTGCACCGCCTTCAATGCTGACTTCGATGGTGACCAGATGGCAGTTCACTTGCCACTCTCTGCCGAAGCGCAAGCTGAAGCTCGAATCTTGATGCTGAGTGCGAACAACATTTTGTCGCCTGCGACGGGTCGACCTATCACGGTGCCAACCCAAGACATGGTCTTTGGTGCGTACTACCTGACGCTCATGATCGACGACGTCAAGGGACAGGGTCGAGCATTCCGTCACGTCTACGAAATCGAAGCTGCACTGGACGCGCACGACGTGGACTTGCACGCCAAGATCCAACTTCGCCCCGACGTTGACTCAGCGCTTGGTGATCGTTTGATTGCTGCGGGCTATGAACCAGATGAAAAAGGCCAACTCAATGTAGAGACCACGCCTGGTCGTGTGCTCTTCAACGAAGGACTGCCTTTCTTCTTCCGTTTCGTCAACACATTGGTTGGGAAAAAGTCGACACCTATTGGTGAGATTGTCGAAGAACTGACAGCGGGATGGGGAAAGCAAGAAGTTGCAGCATCCCTCGACCGCATTAAGGCGCTCGGTTTCCGATACGCGTCACAGTCCGGTTTGACGATTTCAATCAATGACGTCCAGACCCCGCCAGAAAAGCAGGCGATCTTGGACCGCTACGAAAAAGAAGCGGAAAAAGCAGAGACGCAGTACAAGCGAGGAATCATCACCGACGACGAGCGTCGCCAGAAAGAAGTTGAAATCTGGACGAGCGCGAACTCTGAGGTTGGTCAAGCAATGGAGAACACCTTGTCAGGGTTGACGTTCAACCCTCTCGACATGATGGTGGACTCCGGTGCTCGAGGAAATGCTCAGCAGATCCGACAAATTGCCGGTATGAAGGGCCTTGTTTCAAACCCACGTGGTGAAATGATTCCTCGTCCGATCAAGTCGAGTTTCCGTGAAGGACTCAGTGTTCTTGAGTACTTCATCTCGACACACGGCGCTCGAAAGGGACTCGCGGACACCGCACTTCGAACTGCTGACTCTGGGTACTTGACCCGTCGACTCGTTGACGTTGCGCAAGAGCTCATCATTCGCCAGCTCGACTGCGAGACGACTCGTGGTATCTGGATTGAAGACGTTGAGCCTGATACCTCAGGGAAGCGTTCGTACTTGGAAACTCGGGCCTACGGCCGAGTGACAAGTGAAGACATTGCGCTCTCTGACGGCACCGTGATTCCTCAGGGAACCATGTTGACTGATGAGCACGTCGATGCCATGCGAGACGACCCAAGCATTACTCGGATTCGTGTTCGATCAACATTGACCTGTGAAGCGTCGAAGGGAATCTGCTCGGCGTGTTATGGCCAGTCCTTGGCGACGACGAACATGATTGAACTCGGTGAAGCAGTTGGTGTGATCGCAGCACAGTCAATTGGTGAGCCTGGAACGCAGTTAACAATGCGAACCTTCCACACTGGTGGTGTTGCTGGTTCTGACATTACCCACGGTCTTCCTCGAGTCGTAGAACTCTTTGAAGCCCGTACCCCGAAGGGTGCAGCGATTCTTGCGCATCACTCTGGTGTGGTTCGAGTTGACGAAGAAGACAGTGGTCGAGTCATCACTGTGGTCGGCGACGACGGAACCGAACAAGAGGAACTCGTTCCCCTTCGTGTGCACTTGGAGATCAAGAGTGGTCAAGAGGTCGCAGCGGGTGACGCACTCGTTGAAGGTCCAAAAGACCCGAAAGAACTCTTGGAAGTCAAGGGTGTGCGAGCCGTTCAGCAGTACTTGGTCGAAGAAGTCCAGAAGGTTTACCGAGACCAGGGTGTATCGATTCACGACAAGCACATCGAACTTATCGTTCGACAAATGCTTCGACGAGTCAACGTTGCTGACCCAGGAGATGCAACATTCCTTCCTGGTCAACAGGTCGACGCGCAGGTCTACACAGAGGTCAACCGTGAACTTGTGGCCGAGGGTAAAAAGCCTGCGGAAGCTCGTGTTGAGTTGATGGGTATCACCAAGGCATCGCTTGCAACTGATTCATGGTTGTCTGCGGCTTCGTTCCAAGAGACCACACGGGTGCTGACTGAAGCAGCCATTGAAGGTCGTTCTGACTTCCTCTATGGCCTCAAGGAGAACATCATCATCGGGAAACTGATTCCCGCTGGTTCAGGCATGGAGGACTATCGAACCATTCGGCTCGATATGCCAGATGCCGAGCCCATGGTGGCCTATGGCCAAGAGGACGATGACTTGGCGGCCTGGCTGCTCGAAGGCTTTGAAGGAACCGACGAATCCCTTGAAATTGGGGCAAGTTGGACCGGAGATGCCCCAAGCGTGGATGAAGGTTTGGGCGGCGGCGCCCAAGCAGGAGCTTGAGTCTGATGGTCTCCAACTCAGAGAACGCAATGAGTTTCGATCCCTCCGTTGGACGACCCTTGAATTCTGCGCCTAACATGGTCAATCCTGCGTCACGGCGAGAGTCGGGTTCGCGGATGAAGTTGAACCCCCCGAATTTTACAAAGAGAGCCCAGAGGTAGCGCGTGCCCACAATTGAGCAACTCGTCCGAAAAGGACGCAAGGCGAAGACGTCGAAAACAAAGACGCCAGCTTTGAAAGGCGCGCCACAGCGTCGAGGAGTGTGTACCCGTGTGTACACCACGACGCCGAAGAAGCCGAACTCCGCACTGAGAAAAGTAGCGCGTGTGCGTTTGACCAGTGGTGTTGAGATCACGGCGTACATTCCAGGTGTCGGGCACAACCTCCAAGAGCACTCCATCGTTCTTGTCCGTGGTGGTCGAGTCAAAGACCTCCCGGGTGTTCGCTACAAAGTCATCCGTGGCGCACTGGACACCTCTGGTGTTCGTGACCGTGCCCAAGCTCGAAGCCGTTACGGCGCCAAGAAAGAAGCCTGATGCCAAGAAAAGGTCCTGCTGTCCGTCGAGAACTCGCGCCAGATCCGGTCTACCGATCTGTGCTGGTGACTCAGTTCACCAACAAAATCCTTTCACGAGGAAAGCGCACTGTTGCTGAGCGAATTATTTACACCGCTCTTGACACCGTCAAAGAACGCACTGACTCCGACCCTGTCGCGGTGTTGAAGCGTGCGGTTGAAAACGTTCGACCCGAGCTTGAAGTCCGGAGCCGCCGAGTTGGTGGCGCAACCTACCAAGTCCCCGTTGAAGTTCGACCCCGTCGAGCAACCACGTTGGCAATTCGTTGGCTCGTTGGCTTCTCGCAGTCACGTCGTGAAAAGACGATGGCAGAGCGTCTTGCGAATGAAATTCTTGACGCTTCGAACGGTGTCGGTGCCTCAGTCAAGCGCCGTGAGGACTTACACAAGATGGCTGAATCAAACAAGGCATTCGCTCACTACCGCTGGTAGGAAGCGATACAACGTAAAGGTTTAATTTCCCCCGAATAAAGAGACTGGACTCATGGCAGACGCACTTCCTCCCCGCCAAGCTCCTCTGGAGCGAACACGAAACATCGGCATCATGGCTCACATCGACGCGGGTAAAACCACGACGACTGAACGGATTCTCTACTACACGGGAAAGAACTACAAGATCGGTGAGGTGCACGAAGGTGCCGCCACCATGGACTGGATGGTCCAAGAGCAAGAGCGTGGAATCACCATTACCTCTGCTGCGACCACCTGTATTTGGAACGATCACACCATCAACATCATTGACACGCCAGGCCACGTTGACTTCACCGTTGAAGTCGAGCGATCTTTGCGAGTCCTTGACGGCGCGGTCGCAGTCTTTGACGCAGTTGCCGGGGTTGAGCCCCAAACCGAAACCGTCTGGCGACAAGCCAATAAGTATGAAGTGCCTCGAATCTGTTTCGTGAACAAGATGGACCGAACCGGCGCGGACTTCGCTCGTTGTGTTGAGATGATTATTGACCGCCTTGACTGCGTGACCGCCGTCATTCAGCTTCCCATCGGTGCTGAAGGTGACTTCCTCGGCGTTGTCGACCTCGTGGGCAATCGGGCTCTTGTCTGGGAAGAAGGAATGGGCGAAGAGTTCAAAGAAGTTCCCATCCCTGAAAACATGGTGACGGCAACCGAAGAGGCTCGTCATAACTTGGTTGACGTTGTTTCAAACTTTGATGACAACGTTATGGAGAAGTACCTCTCCGACGAAGAAATCACCGCAGACGACTTGAAAGCCGCACTTCGAACTGGAACGTTGGCCAACGCCATCGTTCCTATCCTGTGTGGATCAGCATTCAAAAACAAAGGTGTTCAGCCAATGCTTGACGCCGTCGTCGACTTCCTCCCTTCGCCGCTCGACATCCCACCGACGGTGGGACTCAAGCCAGGGAAGGCTGAAGAGGAAGTCGTGCGTGAGCCCAAAGACGACGCACCGTTCTCCGCATTGGCATTCAAGATCATGACGGACCCGTACGTTGGAAAACTGACCTACCTGCGGGTGTACTCGGGAACCTTGGAAAAAGGTGGCACCGTTGAAAACACGACGAAGGGCAAGAAAGAGCGGATTGGGCGTCTCTTGCAGATGCACGCCAACAGCCGAGAAGACGTCGACGTCGTCCGAACCGGTGACATCATCGCTGCGGTGGGTCTCAAGCAGACCACCACGGGTGACACGCTTTCGGATCCTGGCAATCCAGTGATCCTTGAAGCGCTCGAGTTCCCAGAACCGGTGATCCACGTGGCGGTTGAGCCCAAGACCAAGGCTGACCAGGACAAGCTTTCGAAGGCGTTGTACTCACTGAGCGAGGAAGACCCCACTTTCCGAGTGCGCTCTGATGAAGAGACGAACCAGACCGTGATTTCTGGAATGGGTGAGCTTCACCTCGAAGTTCTCGTTGACCGAATGCTCCGAGAGTTCAGTGTGGACGCCAACGTTGGAAAGCCCCAAGTGGCCTACCGAGAGACCATTCGAAACAAGGTCGAGAAGATCGAAGAGAAGTACGTCCGCCAGACCGGTGGAAAGGGCCAGTATGGCCACGTCGTGATCACCCTGGAGCCCACAGGCCCAGGGGGAGGCTACGAGTTCGTGGACGGCATCACCGGCGGTGTGATCCCGAAGGAGTACATCCCCTCGGTCGATGCGGGAATGCGCGAAGCGCTCACCTCGGGGGTCTTGGCCGGTTATCCCATGGTGGATCTCAAGGTGACGCTGACCTATGGCTCGTACCACGACGTGGACTCCTCAGAAATGGCCTTCAAAATCGCTGGTTCTTTGGCGATCAAAAAGGCTTGTCGGGCAGCAAAACCAGTACTTTTAGAGCCGGTGATGGCCGTTGAGGTCGTGACTCCGGATGATTACATGGGTGACGTGATTGGCGACCTCTCCTCTCGTCGAGGACGGGTCGAAGGCATGGATCAGCGGGGAAATAGCCAGGTAATTCATGCCCAGGTTCCCTTGGCCGATATGTTCGGCTACGCTACCGATCTGCGATCTCGTACGCAGGGTCGAGCTACGTACTCGATGCAGTTCCAGGCTTACAACGAGGTTCCTGAGGCGGTTTCGAAAGAAATCATTGCTCGGGCGACTGGGGAGTAGGCCCATCGGGGGAGCCCGACATCAAGATCTTGGAATCAGTGCCAGCGGGGCAGTTTCGCCGGCGGTGAGGATGAGGAAAGCAAAGTTAAGTAACAAACGACATGGCGGGTCCGAAAGGATTCCGCCCGATACCAGGGAGAGGTTCCCGAAAAATGGCCAAGCAGAAGTTCGAGCGAAATAAGCCGCACGTCAACGTCGGAACTATGGGTCACATTGACCATGGAAAGACAACGCTGACTGCCGCAATCACCAAGGTGCTGTCAGAAGCAAACCCTGGGACCGAGTTCACCCCATTCGACATGATCGACAAGGCGCCTGAAGAGCGTCAGCGTGGTATCACGATTTCGATTGCTCACGTTGAGTACGAGACGGAGAACCGTCACTATGCCCACGTGGACATGCCAGGTCACGCTGACTACATCAAGAACATGATCACCGGTGCGGCGCAGGTCGACGGTGCCATTCTTGTGGTCTCGGCTGCTGACGGTCCTATGCCTCAGACGCGAGAGCACGTGCTGCTTGCTCGCCAGGTTGGCGTTCCCTTCATCGTGGTCGCACTGAACAAGTCCGACACCGTTGACGACCCAGAGCTTCTTGAGCTCGTGGAGATGGAAATCCGTGAACTCTTGAACGAGTACGAGTTCCCAGGCGACGACACCCCAATCATCAGCGTTTCAGCGCTGAAGGCCCTTGAAGGTGACGCCGAGTGGTCAGCCAAGATTCTTGAGCTGATGGCGTCAGTGGACTCCTACATCCCAGAGCCAGAGCGTGACATCGCTAAGCCATTCTTGATGCCTGTTGAGGACGTCATGTCCATCACTGGTCGTGGCACCGTGGTGACCGGAAAAGTTGAGCAGGGAATCGTCAACGTCGGTGATGAAGTTGAGATCGTTGGTCTCAAGGACACCGAGAAGACGACCGTGACCGGAATTGAAATGTTCCGAAAGCTTCTTGACCAAGGTCAAGCCGGTGACAATGTCGGAGTCCTTCTTCGTGGAACGAAGAAAGAAGACGTTGAGCGTGGTCAGGTTCTCTGCAAGCCAGGGTCCATCACTCCTCACACGAACTTTGACGCCAGCGTCTACGTGCTGACCAAAGAAGAGGGTGGCCGTCACAAGCCATTCTTCTCGAACTACCGACCGCAGTTCTACTTCCGTACGACGGACGTGACTGGTTCAATCTCCCTGCCTTCAGGCACCGAGATGGTGATGCCCGGTGACAACACCGAGATGACCGTTGAACTAGGCAAGCCCATCGCTATGGACGAAGGTCTTCGTTTCGCCATCCGTGAGGGTGGACGAACCGTCGGTGCAGGTCGAGTCACCAAGATTCTCAAGTAGCTCGAACTTCACGAAGACTCAGGAAGAGACCCCCACCTCATGGCCCAGAAGATCCGAATCAGGCTCAAAGCCTACGATCACGAAATTCTCGATCAATCGACCGAGAAGATCGTCCAGACGGTTCTTCGAACCCAGGCCAAGATTCAAGGTCCTATTCCTTTGCCAACCGAGAAGCACCGCTACACCGTGATTCGTTCGCCTCACAAGTACAAAGACTCTCGTGAGCACTTCGAAATGCGGGTCCACAAGCGACTTGTGGACATTATCGAGCACACCCCAAAGACGGTCGATTCGCTTCAGCGGCTCGATCTGCCAGCGGGTGTCGATATCGAGATCAAAATCCAGTAATTCGACGGTCGTTCTGGTCGAGGCGCCTCAGGTGGCGGTTCGTGCCTGGAGGGTCTAGAGTAGAAAGCCCTGCCCTTTGGGGTGGGGACCGGAAATCGGGAAATCGATTTTCGCACAGACGATGTGCTCGGCAGCCTGAGAAATCAGGGACACCGAGCCGAACTATTTCGAGCGCTCCGCTCGGGGAATCCCGAGCGGAGCGTTGGCGTGTCGGCGTAGTTGCCGAAGCGCCAAGAACGAACAAGAAAGGTTGCACCGTGGCAACGAAGGCGATTGTCGGCGAGAAGGTTGGCATGACACAGGTCTGGGACGACGAAAATCGTTCGATCCCCGTGACAGTGGTCAAAGTCGCGCCTGTCCGCGTGGTGCAAGTCAAGACACCCGAGTCCGACGGCTACTCCGCTCTTCAGGTGACCTGGGGAACGCGTCGTGAAGGTCTTCTCAACAAACCCGAGGCCGGTCACTTTGGCGCAGCTGGCGTTGATGCTGGGAAGAAGCTCTTGGAGCTCCGTTTGGAAAATGTCGGTGACTACACGGTCGGTCAAGAGATCACCGCAGAGATTTTTGAAAAAGGTGAGCGTATTGACGCCACAGCAGTTTCAAAGGGAAAAGGCTTTGCTGGAGGTATGAAGCGTCACAACTTCAAAGGGCAAGGCGCGTCACACGGTAACCACAAAGCCCACCGAGTTCCTGGATCTATCGGCGGGTGTGCGACACCTGGTCGAGTCTTCAAGGGAACGCGGATGGCCGGTCGCATGGGTGGACAACAAGTGACGACCACAAACTTAGAGATCATCGGTGCGGATCCTGAACGACAAGTTGTTCTTGTAAAGGGCGCAGTGCCTGGTCCTCGAGGTGGCGTGGTCGTTCTTCGGAACTCCGTGAAGGTCGCTGCGGCTGCCGGGAAAGCTGGGGGTTCGAAGTGAGTGAGATGATGACGCTTCGAGGTCCTGTTAAGAAAGAGCGAGCGACTCCCGTCAAGCGAACGGTCGAGCGTAAAGATCTTTCTGGCAAGGTCCTTGGCAAAGTTGATCTCGACCCAGAACTCTTTGGGATCGAACCCAACAAAGCAGTTCTGCACCAAGTGATTACGGCCCAACTTGCGGCCAAACGATCTGGGACCCAGTCCACGCTGACTCGTGCTGAAGTTCGCGGTGGAGGGGCCAAGCCATTCCGCCAAAAGGGAACTGGTCGAGCTCGTCAAGGTTCAAGTCGTTCCCCGAACCAAGTTGGTGGTGGCGTGGCGCTCGGACCGAAGCCTCGTAGTTACGCACAAGCCACGCCAAAGAAGATGGTTCGACTTGCTCTGCGTTCGGCCCTTTCGGACCGTGCGTCGGAAGATCGAGTTGCGTTGATCGACAGTTTCACCTGGGATGAGCCGAAGACAAAAGATGCGATTGCGGCACTCACGGCCCTTGGCCTTGAAGGCAAAGTGCTCGTTGTCTTGGGCGACGAAGACTTCAACGCAGCATTGAGTTTTAGAAATCTCTCGCAGATCACGATGATCGCAGCCGGTGAGATCAACGCCTATGACATTCTTGCCACCGACTGGGTTCTCTTTACCGATGAGACCTTGCCGACGGCCAACTCGACGAAGGAGAGTGCCTGATGCATGACCCAATGTCAGTCCTCATCCAGCCAGTGGTCTCAGAGAAGACCTATGGATTAATGGACAAAGGAACGTACGTATTCGTCGTTGAAAAAGACGCCACGAAAATTGACGTGCGCAATGCCGTCGAAAAAGCCTTTGGCGTCAAAGTGACCAACGTCAACACATTGAATCGTAAAGGCAAGACCACCAAGAACCGCCGGACCAACACTGTTGGTTCTCGTCCCAACACAAAGCGAGCCTTTGTCACGTTGGCCGCCGGCGACAAGATCGATCTGTTCGAGAGTTAGAGAGTCGGATTTCAATGGCACTTCGTTCACGTAAACCAACCAGCCCGGGTCGTCGGTTCCAGACCGTCTCAGACTTCTCTGAGCTCACGACTCGAAAACCAGAAAAGTCACTGCTCGCGCCGAAGCCGAAGTCCGGTGGTCGAAACGCTCATGGGCGAAAGACATCTCGTCACCGTGGTGGTGGTCACAAGCAGCAGTACCGAATCATTGACTTCAAGCGAAACAAAGATGGCATTCCCGCGACGGTTGCCACGATTGAGTATGACCCCAACCGGAATGCTCGAATCGCGTTGTTGAACTATCACGATGGTGAAAAGCGATACATCTTGTGCCCAGCTGGTCTCAAAGTTGGCGACAAGCTGCAAAATGGTCAAGGTTCCGACATTCGAGTTGGGAACTCCTTGCCCATGCGCTACATCCCAACTGGTTCAGTGATCCACAACGTGGAGCTTCGTCCTGGTGGCGGCGGCAAGATGGCCCGTGGCGCAGGTATGAGTATTCAACTTGTTGCCAAGGATGGTGGCTACGCCACACTTCGACTCCCTTCAACAGAAATGCGTCGAGTGCCGATTGATTGTCGTGCGACCCTTGGCGTGGTTGGTAACGCTGAATTCGAACTGATCAAGATCGGAAAAGCTGGCCGAAACCGTTGGAAGGGTGTTCGCCCTCAGACACGTGGTGTGGCAATGAACCCGGTCGACCACCCACTCGGTGGTGGAGAGGGCAAGTCCTCGGGTGGTCGTCACCCAGTGTCGCCATGGGGTCAGCCAGAAGGTCGAACTCGTGCAGGGAAAAAGCAGTCCGACAAGCTCATCGTCCGTCGACGCCGTACACGCGGATCACGGCGCTAGGGAGATTCGATTATGCCAAGAAGCCTCAAAAAAGGACCATTTGTGGACGAGCACTTGCTCAAGAAGGTCGACGTTTTGAACGAGACCAACGAGAAGCGAGTCATCAAGACATGGTCACGCAGAAGCACCATCATTCCGGACATGGTGGGTCACACCATTGCTGTTCATGATGGACGTCGTCACGTTCCCGTCTTTTTGACCGAATCAATGGTTGGTCACAAGCTTGGTGAGTTTGCTCCCACGCGTACCTTCCGATTCCACGCTGGACAAGAGAAGGTCGGGAGACGCTAGAGATGACTGGTGTAAAGACCAACGAACGTCCAGGGACCAAAGCGGTCTTGCGGCACTATCACATGTCAGCATCAAAGGCCCGACAAGTTCTTAACTTGATTCGAGGCGAGAGCGTCGACCTTGCCGCTGAGATTTTGAATGGAACCGAGCGAGAAGCTGCTCGTGTGATTTCGAAGGTCCTCGCGTCCGCTGTTGCGAACGCAGTGCACAACGATGGTCAAAATTCTGACGACCTCTACGTTGCAGCGGCGTATGCCGACGAAGGAACGACCATGAAGCGGTGGCGTCCTCGAGCACGTGGACGCGCCACGAAGATTCGTAAACGGACATGTCACATCACGGTGATTGTTGATCGTTTGCCAGAAGATCGTTTAGAGCGCCGTTTGGCCGCGCGACAAGCTGCGGGAACACAGCGTTCACGTCGAGTTGCTGAGTCACAGCGACGTGCTGATCAGCAACAGCGAGGGCGTCGACGAGATGCCGCTCGTGAAGCGGAGATCGAAGCAATTGATGACGAGGTTGGAGAGAACGAGGAAGAGATCGAGTCAACAGTCGCTGTTGACGAGACCGTCGTTGTCGAGACCGACATTGTCGAAGAGGCCGATCAGGACGAAAGCGTGAGCGAAGAGGCTGATCAAGAAGACGCCAAGCCTGCGAAGGCCGCGGCAAAGAAGACGACCAAGAAGGCCACGAAGGCCACCAAGAAGACGACCAAGAAGGCAACGGCGTCCAAAGATGATGACGCCGAGTCTGAAGAGAAGGGCAAGTAATGGGCCAGAAAGTAAACCCATACGGTTTCCGCCTCGGCGTGACGACTGATTGGAAGTCGCGTTGGTTTGAAGAACGCAACTACAAAGAGTTCGTTGTTGAAGACTGGAAGATTCGTGACTACCTGACCAAGCAGCTCGAAACAGCTGCGGTGAGTCGTATTGAAGTTGAGCGGACTCGTGATCGAATTCGTATTGATATTCACACGGCTCGTCCTGGAATTGTCATTGGTCGACGGGGAGCAGAAGCGGACCGTCTGAAGAAGAAGCTCGAAGAGATCACGGGACTCCCGAATCGAATTCAGCTCAACATCCAAGAGATCAAACAACCTGAGTTAGACGCTGCACTGATTGCCCAAGGGATCTGCGACCAGTTGGCTCGTCGTGTTGCCTTCCGTCGAGCAATGAAGCGTGCGATTCAGACCGTCCAAAAAGCTGGAGCACTTGGGATCAAGGTCCAGTGCTCAGGCCGACTAGGTGGAGCGGAAATGAGTCGGAAAGAGCAGTACCGAGAAGGACGAGTTCCTCTTCACACCCTCAGAGCTGACATTGACTACGGCTTCCGTGAAGCAGCGACCGGGACCGGAAAAGTTGGCGTCAAGGTATGGATCTACAAAGGCGACATCCTTCCGTACAAGGTTTCTATTGAAGACAAGATCACCAAGGAAGCAGCAATGGCCGTTGGTGAAACTTCAGGCATGGGTGGCGTCGTCGCTCCCGCCGCACCTGAAGGTCCACGACGACTCGTGACTGCAGGTGGAGGCCGTCGAAAGGCGGAGATGCCAGAGCCGGGTGCCGTCGTTGAGACTGAGAACCCAATCGAAATCGATGATGAGGCAAGTCTCGAAGAGCCAATCAAGGATCTCGTCGCAACGCCAGCTGAGCCTGATGAGTTAGAGCGTCGCTTGGCTGAAGAAGAAGAGATTGAACGACGTACCCTTCATGAGCATCACGAGACGCCTCACTTCAAGAGGGAGAACGACTAGTCATGTTGATGCCTCGTAAGGTTCGCTACCGTAAACAACAGCGTGGTCGCATGAGCGGGAACGCCAAGGCTGGGACTGAGGTCTCCTTCGGCGACTTTGGAATTCAGGCCCTCGAGCCTGCGTGGTTGACCGCTCGTCAAATTGAGGCTGCTCGTATTGCCATGACCCGTCACGTCAAGCGTGGTGGAAAAGTCTGGATTCGAGTGTTCCCCGACAAACCAGTCACTGAAAAGCCAGCTGAAACCCGGATGGGATCTGGAAAAGGAAACCCAGAACACTGGGTCGCGGTCGTCAAGCCCGGTCGAATCCTCTTTGAACTCGCAGGGGTTGATCAAGAGCTCGCACGTTCCGCAATGGAGCGCGCCATCCAGAAACTTCCTATTCGGGCACGATTCGTGATCCGTCCCGGGACACATGGAACGTCGGAGATTCAACTATGAACACCAAAGCAGATGAGATGCTGTCATTAAGTTCACCCGAACTCGTTGATCGCTTGGCCGAGTCACGACGTGAGCTTTTCAACTTGCGTTTTCAACTGGCCACTGGCCAACTCGACAATACGGCGAGGATGAGCGTTGTTCGAAAAGATATTGCCCGAGCACTCACGGTGCTTCGCGATCGTGAAATCACTGAGGCCGAGGCTTTGGAGAACGACGGAGGAGAGGCCTAATTATGGCTGAAACAACGGAAACAACAGAGCGAGCACAGCGCAAGGTCCGAGAGGGCATTGTGGTCTCCGACAAGATGGAGAACACAGTGGTCATCGCGGTCGTTGAGCGCGTTCGTCACCCTCGCTACGGCAAGACCGTTCAGCAAACCAAGAAGCTCTATGTCCATGACGAGAAGAGCGAAGCCAAAATGGGTGATCGAGTTCGAGTGATTGAAACTCGGCCTCTTTCGAAGCTCAAGCGTTGGCGACTTGATGAGATCCTGGAGCGTGCCCGATGATTCAGCAAGAGTCGCGACTGCGAGTGGCAGATAACTCAGGTGCCAAAGAAGTGTTGTGTATTCGTGTCCTTGGTGGATCGCGACGTCGCTATGCCTCAATTGGTGACGTCTTCATCGCAACGGTGAAAGACGCGATTCCAGGCGCAGCAGTAAAGCGTGGTGACGTTGTTCGCTGCGTCGTGGTGCGTACGAAGAAAGAGCGTCGCCGAGCGGACGGTAGTTACATCAAGTTCGATGAAAACGCCGCAGTGTTGATCAACGAGCAGTCACAGCCTCGAGGGACCAGAATCTTTGGTCCTGTAGGGCGTGAGCTTCGTGACAAGAAGTTTATGCGAATCGTTTCTCTTGCCCCGGAGGTGATTTGATGCGAGTAAAGAAGGGTGATGAAGTCGTCGTTCGGACTGGGAAGTGGGCTGGACAGCGCGGAGAAGTGATTCGTGCCATTCCAACAAAGAACCAGGTCGTTCTTGAGGGCATCAATATTTCGAAGCGTCACGTGAAGCAGCAAGGACAGACGGTACAAGCCGGCATCATTGACAAGTTCATGCCGCTCCCTGTGTCAGCTGTTTCTTTGTGGTGCAAAAAATGTGATGGTCCGACACGGGCCGGAATGAAGACAGACGGTGACAAGAAGGTTCGCGTCTGTAGGAAATGTGGAGCAGATCTATGAGCACAGTGACACGACCAAGACTGAAAGAGCGCTATGACGCGGAGATTCGCCCGCAGCTCAAGGAGACCCTGGGTCTTTCCAACATCATGCAGGTTCCTCGTTTGACCAAGATTGTTTTGAACTCTGGTGTGGGAAAAGCAACCCAACAGCAGTCACTCTTAGAAGGTGCCCAACGAGACTTCGAGGCCATCACTGGTCAGAAGCCCGCTATCACCCGAGCCAAGGATTCAATCGCTGGATTCAAGCTTCGAGAAGGCCAAGCCATTGGCGTGAAAGTGACGTTGCGAGGAGATCGAGCGTGGGAGTTCTTTGACCGCCTTGTCTCCTTGGCGATTCCTCGAATTCGAGACTTCCGTGGACTGAGCCCAAAGTCCTTTGATGGACACGGCAACTACACCTTCGGGGTCACCGAACAGTTGATTTTTCCGGAGATTGAGTACGACCAGATCGATAGCCCACGGGGTATGGACATCACGATTGTGACGACTGCCCACACTAATGATGAGGGGCGAGCGTTTTTATCAGCGTTTGGCTTCCCATTCCGACAGGAGAACCGTTAATCCTATGGCAAAAAAAGCACTTATCAACAAGCAACAAAAGACACCAAAGTTCAAGGTACGCGCGTACACCCGCTGCCAGCGATGTGGTCGGCCAAAAGCCGTCTATCGCAAGTTCGGGCTGTGTCGTATTTGCTTGCGACAGATGGTCCACGCTGGCGAGATTCCTGGCGTGACGAAGGCGAGCTGGTGAGGGAGGTATTGCGATGACAATGACTGACCCAATCGCGGACATGCTGACCCGTATCCGGAACGCCAATAAAGCGCAACACGACTCTGTCACCATGCCTGGTTCAAAGTTGAAGGAGTCGCTGGCCAAGATTCTTGAGCGGGAAGGCTTCATCGCTGGTTTTGGTACCGCTCCTCAAGAAGGACGACCAGGAACGGCACTGACGATCGAGCTCAAATATGACGCTGAGCGCCAAGCCACCATCGCTGGACTCCGCCGAGTCTCAAAGCCTGGACTGCGCATTTACGCCCAAGCGGACAACATCCCTCGAGTCCTTGGTGGATTCGGCGTAGCCGTGCTGTCCACCTCAGCTGGTCTCATGACTGACCGAGAAGCGCGACAGCGTCATCTTGGTGGCGAGGTGCTCTGCCATGTTTGGTAATCGAACTCGAATCAGGAAGGAGGCCTAGATGTCACGAATTGGAAAGACCCCCATCACAGTGCCGTCCTCGGTCACTGTTGACATCACGAATGAAATGGTGACTGTCAAGGGACCTCAAGGAACTCTTGAGAGAATTCTTCCCGACGCGATCACCGTTCGACAAGAAGGAGACACGCTTCTGGTCGAACGCCCAAGTGATGAGCGTAATCACCGAGCGCTCCATGGTCTGACGCGTTCACTTGTCGCCAACATGGTGACCGGTGTGACTGATGGCTATACCAAGGAGTTAGAGATCGTTGGTGTGGGATACAGGGCCCAAGCGAAAGGTCCTTCGTCACTCGAACTTTCACTCGGTTTCAGTCACTCGGTGCACTTTGATGCTCCTGATGGCGTGACCTTTGAAGTACCTCAGCCCACACAGATTTTTGTCAAGGGTGCCGATAAGGAAAAAGTCGGTCAAGTAGCCGCAAATATTCGAAAACTCCGTAAACCTGAGCCTTACAAAGGCAAGGGCGTGCGATACGCCGGCGAGCGCGTGCAGCGCAAGGCTGGAAAGGCAGCGAAGTAACCATGGCACAACGAACAACTCGAGAGCTTCGTATTCGTCGTCACCGTCGAGTTCGATTGAACATGACGGGAACACCAAACCGTCCACGCGTCGCAGTATCTCGAACGAACAAGCACATCAGCGTACAAGTGATTGACGATCTTTCTGGTCGGACGCTTGCGGCGGCCTCTTCTGTTGAGAAGGGGATTGACGCCACGGGTTCAAATCGTGACGGGGCGACAAAAGTTGGGAAAGTGTTGGCCACTCGAATGAAAGATGCTGGCATCACGACAGTGGTATTTGATCGTGGAGGATTTTCCTACCACGGTCGTGTGGCGGCACTCGCTGACGCACTACGCAAAGAGGGACTGGAGTTCTAATGGCCGATCAAACTCAGTACGAAGAGCGGACGATCAATGTCAACCGAGTTGCCAAGGTCGTCAAGGGTGGTCGACGGTTTAGTTTTGCTGCCCTCATGGTCATTGGTGATGGAAAAGGCAAAGTGGGTCTCGGCTACGGAAAAGCCAAAGAGGCCGGCCTGGCCGTGCAAAAAGGAATCGAAGAGGCTCGCAAGAACATGTTCGATGTTCCTCTTGCCGGTTCGACGATTACTCATCAAGTTCTAGGAGAAGCTGGAGCTGGACGCGTCCTTCTCAAGCCCGCAGCTCCGGGTACCGGTGTGATTGCCGGTGGGGCAGCGCGAGCAATCTTGGAGATGGCGGGGATCCACGACATCTTGGCGAAGTCCCTTGGTTCATCGAATGGAATCAATGTGGCCCATGCCACGATTGCCGGCCTGAAGTCGCTTCGGCGACCTGAAGATGTTGCTCGCCTTCGTGGCAAGACCGCCGAGGAAGTTGTTCCTGGGGGCGTGTTGCGTGCCTATCGAGAGACCGAGCGAGCAAAAGATCTTTATAAGGAAGTGAGCTAAGCATGGCTGCGGAAAAGACCATCAAGGTCACCCAAATTAAGTCTGGTATCGGGACCAAGCCAAAGCACCGTGGAACTCTTCGCGCTCTCGGGCTGCGAAGAATTGGGCACTCGAATGAACTCCCAGATCGTCCAGAGATCCGCGGCATGATTGCTCGTGTCCCTCACCTGATCACCGTTGAGGAGGTTGCCAAATGAAAATTCATGATCTGACACCACCAAAGGGTGCGAAGAAAAACCGTCACCGAGTCGGGAGAGGAATTGCCGGAAAAGGTGGAAAGACGGCAGGACGAGGGACCAAGGGTCAAAAAGCTCGTGGCACGATTCGGGCAGGTTTCGAGGGTGGCCAGCTGCCTTTGATGCAACGGATTCCAAAATTGAAGGGATTTACGAACCCGTTCCGGGTTGAGTACACCCCTATCAACCTTGATGCCATCGCGGCACTTGGTATCAGCGAGGTCACCCTGGACGTCATCGTGGCCAACGGCCTGGCGAAAAAGGGTCAATTAGTCAAGATTCTTGGTCGAGGAGACCTCTCTTCAGCGATCAAAGTCTCAGCACATGGTTTCTCGAAGTCTGCAGAAACAGCGATTACTGGGGCCGGTGGATCGATCGAAAAGATCGCCCTGCCATTTGCCGTGCGTCCTCCCGCAAAGGGTAACGCCCACACGAACCGCTAGGGTTCAAGTTTGTGCTGACGCGACTCGCGAATATCTTCCGGGTTCCAGACCTGCGTAACAAGGTGATCTTCACCTTGGTGGTCATTGGCATTTACCAACTTGGAGCCAACATCCCAGTTCCTGGTGTCTCCTACCAGCAGATACAACTCTTGCAGAGCCAAGCGGGGTCTAAGGGTGTTCTTGGATTCTTGAACCTCTTTTCTGGAGGTGCACTAACTCGGTTGGCAATCTTTGGTCTTGGGGTCATGCCCTACATCACAAGTTCGATCATTATTCAGCTTTTGACGACAGTGATCCCGAAACTCGAAGAGTGGCGTGAACAAGGTGCAGTTGGTCAGAAAAAGATCACACAAACCACTCGATATCTCACAGTGGCGCTGGCGATACTTCAAGCGACAGGGCTGGTCTATGCATTCCACGGTCACGACCAAGCGCTCATTGGATCGACCATTGACTTGATTCCAAAGTTGACCTTGCCACTCGGGCTCTTTATGGTCCTTTGCCTCACTGCCGGAACTGCATTTGTTATGTGGTTGGCTGAGCTGATTACCCAGCGCGGGATTGGCCAAGGAATGTCGATTTTGATTTTTGCGAATGTCGTGGCTTCAATCCCTGGGGGGGCTAAATCTATCTATCAAGAAGGTGGGCTGTATAAGACGCTCGCAATTTTGGCAGTTTCTTTGGCGCTTTTGGTGTTTATCGTCTTTATGGATCAAGGACAGCGCCGAATCCCTGTGACCTTCGCCAAGAGGGTTGTGGGAAGAAAGATGTATGGAGGAAGTTCGACGTACATTCCACTGAAGGTGAACCAAGCAGGAATTATCCCAATCATTTTCGCGAGTTCGGTTCTCTACATCCCGGTCCTATTGTCTAACGTGATTCCTTGGGCGTGGTTCCAGACATTTGTTACTCGCTCACTCACGCCTACGAGTTTTATCTATATCTCGTTCTACTTTCTCTTGATTGTGGCCTTTACGTTCTTCTACGTCTACATCGCATTCGAACCCCACCAACAAGCCGACATCATTCGAAAGCAAGGTGGGTTCGTCCCTGGGATTCGTCCGGGTCCTCCAACGGAGCGTTACTTTGCTCACCTCTTGAGTCGTATCACTGTCGTAGGTGCGTTGTTCCTCGGGACCGTTGCGGTGTTGCCAAGCCTCTTGATGGCGTTCTGGCACCTCAATAACTTCCCGTTCTATGGAACTACCCTGCTCATCAGTGTCGGCGTGGCCCTCGAGACCATGCGCCAGATCGATAGTCAGTTGATGATGCGTAACTACGAAGGATTCTTAAAGTAATCCGATGGCTGCCGGGGTCAGGTTGGTCGTCCTCGGGAAGCAGGGCGCGGGGAAGGGGACACAATGTGTCCGGCTTTCCCATCGCTATGCGGTCCCTCATATTTCAACAGGAGATATGTTGCGCGCCGCTGTTCGAGCAAAAACGGTCCTCGGGCTGAAAGTCGCCGACTTGATGGACGAAGGAGAATTGATCCCCGACGAACTCATTATGGGAATTGTCGCCGACCGTCTTTCTGAGCGCGACGCTCATGCACGAGGTTTTCTCCTTGATGGATTTCCCCGGTCGATCAGCCAAGGTGAGATGTTGGAAGAAACCCTTGATGGTCGCGGTCTTGACTGTGTGATCGATCTTGAAGTTCCCACGGAGTTGGTCATGAATCGCCTTGTCTCTCGGCGTGTCTGCGTGGACTGTGGATCGATCTACTCGTTGTCGGAGCCTCCGACGCAAGGCTGGGTCTGTGACCACTGTGGGGGAGAAGTGATTCAGCGTCCTGACGATACGGCCGACGCCATCTTGGTGAGGCTGCAAGCATACGAAACTGAAACCCGACCACTTATCAACTTTTACTCCGAACGCGGGTTGCTCGAGACTATTGATGGATCCAAGGATCCGGATTCGGTTTTTGCGCTCACCGTTGACGCAATCAAACAGCGGAAGGAAGCGGGAACGTGAGGCGAAACGAAGATGAGCTCAACAAGATGCGTAAGGCCGGCAAAGTTGTTGCAGAAATGCACGAGGCAACACGAGCTGCAATTCGGCCCGGTATCTCAACAATGGATCTCAACAACGTTGCTGCGCAAGTCATTGAACGGCGAGGCGCAACGTCAAACTTCTTGAATTATCACGGATTTCCTGCGGTGATCTGTACGTCACCAAACGACATGATTGTTCATGGCATCCCGAGCGCTGAGGTCATTTTGGTTGAGGGCGATATTATTTCCATCGACTGTGGCGCCATCATTGAGGGCTACCACGGCGACGCTGCTTATACAGCTGGCGTTGGTGAGATCTCCAAAGAGGCACAGCGACTCCTCGAAGTAACGGAGGCCAGTCTTTTCGCGGGAATTGATCAGATGACGAAGGGAAATCGTCTCCACGAGATTGGCAGAGCAGTCCAGGGCGTTGCTGAAGCGCAGGGCTACTCGGTTGTTCGTGAATACGTCGGCCACGCCATCGGGACAGCAATGCACGAGCAGCCCCAGGTGCCGAACTACTGGCCAGGCTCTCCTGGGCCTTCTCTGAAGACGGGGATGGTTTTTGCGGTGGAGCCGATGATCAATATTGGGACTCAAGAGACGATGACCCTGGAGGATGGATGGGCTGTGGTGACCGCAGATGGCAGTCTTTCAGCCCATTTTGAGCACACAATCGCCATAACTGACCACGGTCCGGAGGTCTTCACCCTGCCCTGATTTGACTCATTTTCCGCCCACCTGGCCTCGGGCTGGCGTTATCCCTGGGAGTGAGTAAGATAATGACCCGTCCAATAGCGACCTCTTGGGGTCGGATGGATGGGCGAAACCCCCTGTAATTCAGCAGCGGTGCATTGCGGTGTGCTGTTGCGTTGTCGAAGTTCGATTTTTAAGGAGAGAGACCTGTCCAAGCCGAAAGAAGATGCCATCGTTCTCGAAGGAACGGTCATTGAGCCATTGCCCAATGCAATGTTCAAAGTAGAACTCGAAAACGGGCACAAGGTCCTCGCTCACAGTTCCGGAAAGATGCGAATGCACCGAATCCGAATTCTTCCAGGAGACAAAGTTCAAGTGGAGATCACTCCCTATGACTTGACTCGTGGGCGAATTACTTATCGATATAAATGAGCAATTTTTCTTTCAACAAGGTCCAGAGTGGAGTTATGAAATGAAAGTACGACCAAGCGTGAAGCCAATGTGCGAAAAGTGCAAGGTCATACGTCGTCACGGCAACGTGCAAGTGATTTGTGAAAACCCGCGCCACAAGCAGCGGCAAGGTTAAGGGAAGAGGGTAAAGGAACAAGATGGCTCGAATTTCTGGTGTTGACATCCCCCGTGAAAAGCGGGTTGAGGTGTCGTTGACCTACATCTTTGGAGTTGGACTGACCACGTCGAAGCGTGCGCTCGAAGCTGCCAACGTAAATCCTGATACTCGCGTGCGAGACCTCACCGATGAAGAAATCACTCGTCTTCGTAGCTGGATTGATGCCGAGGTCACGGTGGAAGGTGACCTTCGTCGAGATGTCGCACAAGACATTCGTCGAAAGATGGAGATCAACTGTTACCAAGGTGTGCGGCACCGAAAGGGACTTCCGGTTCACGGACAACGAACTCACACCAATGCTCGTACTCGGAAGGGACCAAAGAAGACGGTCGCTGGGAAGAAGAAGGTCACCAAGTAATGGCAAAGCCCCAAGGAACTCGTCGACCAAGGCGTCGTGAACGGAAGAACATCGCCTACGGCGTTGCTCATGTCAAAAGTTCATTCAACAACACCATCATCACGTTCGCTGATCCAGAAGGAAATGTCCTCTCCTGGGCGTCGGCTGGAAATGTTGGATTCAAAGGCTCACGAAAGTCCACGCCATTTGCTGCCCAGCTTGCCGCCGAGCAAGCAGCCAAGAAGGCGATGGAGCACGGCGTCCGCAAGGTGGACGTCTTTGTTCGAGGACCTGGTTCTGGTCGAGAGACCGCGATCCGTTCAATCGCAGCAGTTGGAATTGAAGTTGTAGGTATTAAAGATGTCACCCCTATCCCCCATAACGGTTGTCGCCCTAAAAAGCGACGCCGAGTCTAAGTAGGAGAGAAGTCACCGCATGGCTCGTTATACCGGCCCCGTTTGCCGCCTTTGTCGCCGAGAGCGAACGAAGCTCTTCTTGAAGGGCGAGCGTTGCTATTCCATGAAGTGCCCTGTGTCAGATCAGGTCACCGAACGGACCAGCCGCGCCTACCCACCTGGTGAGCACGGTCGTGACCGCATGCGCCAAGGATCTGAGTACTTGTCACAGCTTCGAGAGAAGCAGAAGGCTCGTCGAATCTACGGTCTCTTAGAAAAGCAGTTCCGTAATCTCTACGAAGAGGCGAACCGTCGACCAGGTATTACCGGAGAGGTCCTCTTGCAGATGCTTGAGTTGCGTCTCGACAACGTGGTCTTTCGATCAGCGTGGGGTGCAAGTCGCAGCCAGTCACGGCAACTCGTTCGTCACGGTCACATCACGGTGAACGGAAAGCGGGTCACTATCCCGTCCTACCGTCTCCGCAAAGGTGATGTCGTCGCGCTGAAAGGCCCAACACGAGAGAATTTTCACGTCCGTCGCAACCGCGACACCCTCGATCGCCAGTTAGTGCCCTGGCTCGAGTCCGCCGATGACGGGTTCCAGGTGACCCTGCTCTCACTACCGCTTCGCGAACACATCGACGAGCCGGTACAAGAGCAGTTAATCGTCGAACTCTATTCGAAATAGCACAACTCGTACCCCGAGCCACCACACAAACGAGGAGCCAAAAACACCATGCTCATCATTCAACGACCAACCGTCGAGTCAATCGACGAGGAACGACATAATCGGCAGCGATTTGCTGTTGGACCGCTTGACCCAGGCTTCGGCCACACATTGGGGAACTCGATCCGACGAACGCTGCTGTCATCGATCCCGGGCGCAGCAGTCACGCAGGTTCGTTTCGACGAAGCTCTCCATGAGTTCACCACGATCCCAGGTGTGAAGGAAGACGTCACTGACGTACTTTTGAACCTGAAGGATCTCCTGTTGAAGATCACTGCCGAAGACGCAGTTGTCCTTCGTCTTGAGAAGAAAGGTCCAGGAGAAGCTACCGCTGCTGACATCCAACTCCCCGGTGACGTTGAGATCCTGAACCCCTCACTCCACATCGCAACAGTGAACGCCAACGGCACCCTTGCTATTGACATCACTGTTGATCGAGGGCGTGGCTACATCTCAGCGGACCGCAACAAGCGATCAAACGTTATCGGCGTCATCCCAGTTGACTCAATTTTCTCGCCAGTTCGTCGTGTGACGTACACGATTGAGCCAGTTCGAGTTGAGCAGTCGACTGACTTCGATCGCCTTGTCCTCGACATTGAGACTGACGGAACAATTACTCCTCGTGAAGCGCTGGCCTCTGCCGGCGCCACGTTGGGATCGCTCGTTGGCCTTGTTTCTTCGCTCGATGAAGAGTCAGCCGGCCTCGAGCTTGGTGACGTTGGCGCAGCGCTGGGTGCTTCAAGTGAGCTCGATGCTCGAATCGAAGACTTGGGTCTCACTGAGCGAGCACGTAACTGCCTGAAGCGTGGTGGCGTGAACTCAATCGGCGAACTCGTTGCGTGCACTGAGAAGGATCTCTTGAGCATCACCAACTTTGGCCAGACTTCTCTGAAAGACGTGAATGATCGTCTTGACGAGCGTGGTCTGGCCCTTCGAACGGAGGACTGAGATGAGAGGGACTCCAAAGAAAGGCCGTCGGTTTGGCGGAAGTTCTGCACACCAAAAAGCAATGATGGGGAACTTAGTTGCCTCGTTGATTGCTGCTGAGTTTGTCGTGACTACCGAAGCGAAAGCGAAGGCGCTGCGACCTGTAGCCGAGAAGTGCATCACTGCAGCGGCGAAGGGTGGCATCGCGAACCAACGTCGAGTTGTTGCGCTTATTCGTGACAAGGACATGGCGAGCAAACTATTTGCTGAAATTGGTCCGCGTTACACAGAGCGATCTGGTGGCTACACACGAATCTTGAAGTTGGGTCCGCGACCAGGGGACAATGCCCCAATGGCGCGCCTCGAGTTGGTCTAAGGACACTGCCCTCATGGGCCAGAGCGCTCGCTGGAGGATGACGGTTGCCTACCGCGGAACGATGTTCCACGGTTTCGCAAAACAACCTGGCATGCAAACTGTGGCAGGTGAGTTGGCCGATGCACTTCAGAGGATTACGCAAGAAGAAACATCGCCATTGATCGTGTGTGCGGGACGAACGGATGCCGGAGTTCATGCGATTGCCCAAGTTATTCACGTTGACCTTGTTGACCCCCTTCCCTCAACGCGTGATGGGGAACGTGGACCCGACGAATTGCGACATTCATTAAATCGTCAACTCGGCGGTGACATCTCAATCATTGATGCCGTCAAAGTCTCGCCAGAGTTTGACGCTCGGCACAGCGCTCGGTGGAGGCGGTATCGCTATTTGATTCTTGAGGGTGCAACGCCAAACCCGCTCTTGGCCGAGTTGGCATGGCATGTCAGCGAGCCAATGGACGTTCGAGCTATGGCACAAGCTTCTGGGGCAGTGATTGGGAGTCATGATTTTCGATGCTTTTGCCGGAAAGTGGCGGGGACCACTTCAGCTGAACCGATCGTCCGACTGGTGACGCATGCCTCTGTTGATGTCGTGGATACCTCGGAATCCTTTGATCTCTTTGGCGGTCGGTTGATTCGCTTTGAGATCCAAGCATCGGCCTTTTGCCACCAGATGGTCCGATCAATCGCCGGACAACTGGTTGAAATTGGCCGAGGGCGCTCGAATGGCGCCGATATCGTCGCCCTGCTCCATAGTCAATCTCGAGAGGGAGCAGCCCAGCCAGCTCCGTCTCATGGCCTCTGCCTGGTGGGGGTGGGCTATGGACCTGAGGCTGGTTTGCCCAAAGGCCCAATTTCGCCCTAATATGGGACTCCCTGGAAGCGAGAGTTTCGCTCCTCCAAGGGAGTGTCACTCAAAGTTGTGACACGCCCCCTTTGTCGTCAAGAGAAAATGAGATCATCAGTGCGCACGTACTCCCCGAAAGCTAGCGAGATCAATAGGTCCTGGTACCTCATCGACGCGGACGGAATGGTGCTTGGTCGCCTTGCCACTGAAGCGGCTCGAATTCTCCGAGGTAAGCACCGTCCTTATTTCGCACAGCACATGGACACTGGCGACCACGTCGTCGTGATCAATGCTGACAAGATCGTGATGACCTCGAATAAGGCTGACAATAAGTTGGCCTACCACCACTCTGGATACCCGGGTGGTCTTCGATCGAAGAGTTACGCCAAGCTGATGGAAGAAGACTCAACGATTGTTGTGGAGCGAGCCATCAGAGGAATGATTCCGAAAAATCGTCTGGGTCGTCAGCAGTTCACGAAGCTCAAGGTCTACGCAGGAACTGAGCACCCTCACGAAGCACAGAACCCAACCCCTCACGACATTCCTGGCGCGCGCCGGGTTTCGTCGTAATCAAGGAGCACCATGGCAATTCCATTGACGCAGTCAACCGGCCGACGCAAGCAGGCAGTAGCGCGGGTCCGCCTCCGACCAGGTGTTGGCAAGATCACAGTGAATAAGCGTCCCTTCGATCAGTACTTCACTTCAGCGACACATCGCCAACTCATTACTGAGCCCATGCGTATTGCCGACGTGCTCGAGACCTATGACGTTGACGTCACGATGGACGGCGGTGGAACCTCAGGACAAGCTGGTGCGCTTCGTCTTGGTATCGCTCGATCGCTGATCGAACTCGATCCTGAAATTCGGGGCCAACTGAAAAAGGCTGGACTCTTGACTCGTGATGCTCGTGAGAAAGAGTCGAAGAAGTACGGCCTCAAGAAGGCCCGTAAGGCACCGCAGTACTCGAAGCGTTAATCCATGGCTCAGCCCCGCTTTGGGACTGATGGCATTCGTGGCCTTGCCTTTGAGGAACTCTCAACTGAAATCGCCATGTGTCTTGGGCGCGCCACGGCGAGAGTCATGGACCTTGAGCGAGTGGTTGTTGGAAGAGATACCCGGGAATCGGGCCCTGCACTCTCAACTGCACTTATCGAAGGGCTGAACTCTGAGGGAGTGCAGGTCCTAGATGTAGGCGTGCTTCCTACTCCTGGGGTGGCATTTCTGAGTGCAAGCATGATGATTCCTGGTTTTGTTCTTTCTGCCTCTCATAATCCTTTTCACGATAATGGGATCAAAGTCATCGGCTCGGGAGGTACGAAACTTTCGACAGCGACTGAAGTTGCGATCGAGAAGGAGCTCGAGGCGCTTCTCTTAGATCCAAGTCAGCATGTCTATGCGGGAACAAAGGGAACGACGGCGCAGGAACCTGGAACTCATCGCCTCTACACCGATTCCCTGGTCAATGTACTGGGCGTAGACGCGTTGGCATCGATGAGCATCGTGGTCGACTGTGCCAATGGTGCAGCATTCGAGACGGCCAAGGTCGTTCTCGAAGCATTAGGTGCCAAGGTCACCACAATTGGGGCAGAACCCAATGGGCGCAACATCAACGATGGAGTTGGTTCAACGCATCCAGAGAAGTTGAGTTCTACCGTTGTGGCGCAGGGAGCCGATCTCGGGTTAGCTCTTGATGGTGATGCTGATCGACTGATCGCTGTCGATGCAAATGGGGCTGTCATTGATGGAGATGCTCTGCTCGCTCTTTTCGCAAAAGATTTGAAAGATCAAGGTCGGCTCGCGAATGACACAGTTGTTGTAACCGTCATGACGAACCTTGGGTTCCATCGAGCGATGGAACACGAGCAGATCAATGTTCAAACGGTTGCGGTGGGTGATCGAAATGTTGTCGAGGCCATTGATAAAGACAAACTCACGCTTGGTGGCGAGCAGTCAGGTCATATTATTTTTAGAGAGTTTGCAACAACTGGTGATGGGCTCTTGAGTGGACTCTTGCTCGCGGACCTTCTTCGTCGAAGTTCTTCAACGCTTGGGGAACTGGCCGCATCAGCGTTCACGCTGTACCCGCAGTATTTAGAAGCGGTGCCGGTTGCCCCTGGCAGCGATCTCGCTGGGGCGACAGAACTTTGGGAGAGAGTCAAGAGTGCAGAATTAGACCTTGGAGACAGAGGTCGAATTCTGATTCGGGCCTCTGGTACTGAACCAGTAATTCGCGTCATGGTTGAAGCAGAAGATGATGCTCACGCACGTCAATTAACGGCGGAGTTGGTTGCTCTCGTTGCGAAGTCCTTGGGCTCACAAGGTTGAGACTGGGGGCAGTAACCTAGAGAGATATGTGCGGCATCATTGGCGTTACCGGTGCTGGCGACGCCCTCGACATTCTTCTCGATGGTCTCGAACGGCTGGAGTACCGAGGCTACGACTCGGCCGGAATTGCCTTGATTGACTCGAGTGATATTTATCGAGTCAGGGTTGCTGATGGGACCCACTCAGTCTCGATACTTCGAGAACAGACGAAGGATGCGCCTCCAGGCTGCGTCACAGGCATCGGACACACCCGTTGGGCCACTCATGGTCAGCCCAACGAACTCAATGCGCATCCCCATCTGGATTGTGCAGGGGACATCGCACTTATTCACAATGGGATTATTGAGAACTATGCAGAACTCGCCGCTGAGATGGTCGCCTCTGGGCATACCTTGGCATCGCATACTGACACCGAAGTCCTTCCTCATCTCATCGAAGAGTGTCTTCTGACGAGCGATGGACTCGTCGAAGCAGTTCGAAAAGCGCTGGAAAAAGTTCGAGGAGCGTTCGCGATCGGTGTCGTGAGTTTGGCCGAACCTGATCTGATTGTTGCAGCTCGTCGGATTTCGCCACTGATTGTCGGAACGGCAGGGAATGCAAGTTTCCTTGCGTCGGATATTCCAGCGCTGCTCGAGCGAACTCGAGATCTTGTGGTGGTGGAGGATGACCAGATCGTCGAGCTCCGACCCGGCTCAGTCAAGATCACAGATCTCGAAGGAAATCCAGTAACCCCTCGACCACTCGTCGTGGAGTGGGATGTTGAGGCAGCACAAAAAGATGGCTACGACGACTTTATGACCAAGGAAATGAATGAGCAGCCCCGGGTCATCGCCGACACCATGCGGGGGCGGGTTGAATCATCCGGCCGGATTTTTCTTGATCAACTTGACCTTTCGCGTGAAGAGTTAGCCAGCATTACAAAAGTCAGTATCGTCGCGTGTGGTTCGAGTTATCACGCGGGACTTGTGGCGAAATATGCATTTGAGCGATGGGCTCGACTTCCCGTCGACGTCGACATTGCAAGCGAGTTTCGCTATCGTGACCCAGTTCTCGATTCGAACACACTCGTGATTGGCGTCAGCCAGTCTGGTGAGACCGTGGATTCACTTCAAGCAATGCGTCAAGCCAAACAGTCGAATGCCCGAGTGGTTGTCGTTTCAAATGTGGTGGACTCATCAATGGCACGAGAAGCCGATGGCGTCCTGTACACCCGTGCCGGACCAGAGATTGGTGTTGCGGCTACAAAAACAGTGCTTGCGCAGATTATTGCGTTGGAACTCCTTGCTCTTCGCATGGCACAAGTCCGCGGAACGCTTGCCGAAGGTGCAGTGGCCGAAGTTGTATCCGAGTTGTGGTCTCTCGAGGGAACTGTTCAAGAGGCGCTTGCTCGAGACGAAGACGTGGCGGCGGTGGCACGAGAGTTGGTTGACGCTCGAGACTTCTTCTTTCTTGGCCGCCATGCTGGTTTCCCGACTGCTCTTGAAGGTGCGTTGAAATTAAAGGAGATCTCGTACCTTCACGCCGAGGGCTATCCGGCTGGTGAGTTGAAGCACGGACCGTTGGCAGTTATTGAGCCCGGTTGCGTGGTTGTTGCGGTTGCTACTGGTGGAGAAATGAAAGAAAAGATCCTTTCCAACGTTTCTGAGGTCAAGGCCCGTGGGGCCACCGTCGTGTTGGTCGCCGAGGACGGGGACACTCAGGCGGCGAGCCTCGCCGACTATCTTTTGATGGTCCCTCGGACTTCCACATTGCTCTCACCAGTCAAAGACATTGTCCCGCTCCAACAGTTGGCGTATCACCTTGCTCGCAATCGTGGCCTTGACGTTGATCGACCACGCAACTTGGCTAAAACGGTGACGGTTGAGTGAGTACCTCTGGGGAACGCTCGGGAGGACACGTGGTGGGCAGTGGTATCGACATTGTTGGTATTGAACGGATGGCCACTGTCATGACCCGACGCCCACGGTTTTCAATGAGAGTTCTCACTTCTAGGGAGAACGATCTGTTCACGACAATAAAAAATGAGCACGCTCGCGCATCATCGCTTGCAGCAAGATTCGCTGCGAAAGAAGCAGTCATGAAGTCACTGGGTGCAGGGATTGGCGACGTTGGATTTCGAGATATTGAGATCACGGGCGGCCGAGGTGAAGCTCCTCACGTCACGCTCCATGGTCGTGCAGCTACTCGGGCAAAAGATCTTGGCGTAAGCGAAGTCATTGTTTCTATGACACACGACGCTGGTATCGCTATGGCGTGTGCCACGTCTCTTGGACGGTGCGAATGCAACCCGTCGTAACTGCAGATGAAATGACTGCGTGTGATGCGACGGCATTGAAAACGATTTCCCATGACGTCTTAGTCCGGCGTGCCGGGATGGTTGTTGGATTTGCTGTTGGCCGCCTCCTTCAAGGAGTGAGTGGACGACGAATCACTGTGCTCGCCGGTCCCGGCTCGAACGGAGCAGACGGGCGAATCGCGGCAGCAATGCTCACCCGTCGTGGCGCTCGAGTGAACGTTGTTGGTCCATTCCCAGAGAGCCATGACCTCGAGGGAAGCGAACTCATTGTTGACGCTGCCTTTGGGACCGGCCTCTCTCGTGAGTACGTGGCGCCGAAGATTGAAGCTGGGGTTCGAGTCGTTGCCGTTGACATTGTCTCGGGATTGAATGCGACGACGGGCGAGTGCCTGGGGAATCCATGTCTCGCTGATCTGACGGTCACCATGGCCGCCTACAAATCTGGGCTTCTTCTTGGGCACGGTCCAGAACATTCAGGGACAGTCAGTGTTGCCGACATAGGAATTCCCATTGGGGCATCGTCAATGGCACTTCTTGGCCATGAAGATCTCACCTCGGTTCCTCGTCGGGCAAGAGATGCAAATAAGTGGTCTGCCGCTGTGGGTGTCGTTGCGGGCTCGCCTGGCATGGAAGGAGCTGCATCGCTTTGTTCTCTCGGTGCCCTTCGAGCAGGGTCTGGAATGGTTCGGCTTATCACCCGCCGATCGGATACGCAGTCTCCGCCGTGGCCACCAGACGTCGTTCGCCGAGAAGTTGAGCCAGAGGACTTCGTGGCCACGGTCCTCGATGAAGCCCGGCGAGTCAAGGCGCTGGTTGTTGGGCCAGGTCTTGGCATCGATGAGGCGAGTCAACGTGCGATTCGAGAGATTATTTCGAAACGGACGTGTCCGGTGGTTCTTGATGCTGATGGAATAACAGCAGTCAAAGATCTTTCAACCCTTCGTCAGCTTGTTGATGCTGCTGCGTCACCTGTGATCATGACGCCTCACGATGGGGAGCTCGCGCGACTTCTTGGCCGTGCGCTTGGAAGTGATCGATTGAAGGACGTGAGAGAAGTCGCTGATCAATCAGGAGTCACTGTTCTTTCGAAGGGGGCGACCACGCTGGTCGTTTCCCCAGCGGCACATCAGCAGCAGGTACTTATGGTCAACGCTGGGACGCCAGCTCTGGCGACAGCTGGGACGGGTGACGTTCTTTCAGGAGTGATCGCCGCCATGCTGGCACAAGGTGTTGTGCTTCCTCTCGCTGGGGCCTTGGGCGCGCACATTCACGGTTGCGCCGGGGCCAGGGCGACGTCCACACTGCTTGCTTCAGATCTTCCTAATCTGGTGGGCGAAGTCATCGAGGAGGCACACCGTGAGCGCTGAGGGACATAGCCGGCCCACGTGGGTTGAAGTTGACCTTGATGCGCTCCGCCAGAACGCTCGAGCCATGAAGGAGCGTCTCGGTTCGAGTGCGCTTTGTGCGGTGGTGAAAGCGAATGGATATGGGCACGGAGCAGTACCTTCGGCCAAAGCTCTTCTCGAAGGTGGTGCAGACGGTTTAGCGGTCGCCCTTGTTGACGAGGGGATTGAACTTCGCCAGGGAGGTGTCACTGCACCAATCCTGCTTCTCTCGGAGCCAACAACCGAGTCGATGACGGCGGCTTTTGCTGCGGTACTCACCCCAACGCTGACAACGGTTGAAGGAGTCGTCGCGGCGATCGAAGCTGCGAAGCAGATCGGGAGTCGAAATCCAGTTCACATCAAGGTTGATACCGGCATGCACCGGATGGGAGCGATGCCAAACGATTTTCCCGCCGTCCTCGAGGCACTTCAAGGGCAGGACCAACTCGTTGTCGAAGGTCTGTGGACCCACCTCTCGGTCGCAGACGAGCAACATGATGACAGCGTTAGATTTACGCAGATTCAGCTCGAGCGTTTTGATGAAGCAGTTCGTATCGCTGAAGAGCATGGCGTCCATCCTTCAGTTCTTCACGTGGCGAACTCTGCGGGATCACTCGTGTATCAAAATTCTCGTTTTTCAATGGTGAGATGTGGTCTGGCTCTCTATGGTGAAGTGCCAAACGATGAGGTGTCGGCGATGGCTCGTCTCGAGCAGCCGCTTGATTTGAAGCCAGCGATGTCGATTAAGTCGCTCGTGACTGCGGTTCGAGATGTTGATGCTGGAGAGCGACCGAGCTATGGACGTCGTCGTGCGATGCCACACGCCGGACGAGTAGCGACGGTTCCCATTGGCTATGCCGATGGTTTCCCTCGATCACTCTTTGATGCCCACCATGAGGTCCTCATTGGCGGGCAGCGTTTTCCGCTAGCGGGATCTGTCACGATGGACCAGATTGTGGTCGACGTCGGCGACATTCGAGTTGAGGTCGGCGATGAAGTAGCTCTTCTTGGAGCGCAGGGCAATGATCGGATCACGGCGAATGAGTGGGCGGCACATCTCCAAACAATTCCCTATGAAGTGCTCTGTGGTTTTGGTGACCGGATCCCACGACGATACGTTGGCACTCTTCCTGAAGAACAAAAAGTACGCCGCCGGTGGTGGCGTTCGTCTTGACTCGTGTAATGGCACAGCGCAACATCGACCTTCTTTCTCAACAAGCCCAGAACTGTCGTGCATGCGAACTTTCGAACTCTCGCACTACCGTTGTCTTCGGATCGGGTTCTGAGAGTCCCGAGGTCGTGGTGATCGGAGAGGCACCAGGTGAGGCTGAAGATCTGACAGGCGAACCATTTGTAGGGCGCTCTGGCCAGTTGCTTGAGCGACTCATCGGAGAGGAACTCAAGAAGACGAGAGCAGAGATTTACATCACGAACGTTGTCAAGTGTCGTCCTCCGAAGAATAGGGATCCAAAGCGAGACGAAATAGCCGCATGCCATGATTTTCTTCTTCGCCAACTGGAACTTCTTGAACCGCACGTGATTCTAAGCGTGGGAAATTTTGCGACTCGTGCAGTTCTGAACACCAAAAAAGGTATTACTGAGATTCATGGAACGACTCAAACTTCTGAACTCTCCTCTGCCCCAGTTATCCCAACGTTTCATCCCGCGGCGGCACTTCGAGGAGGACCAAGAGTTGTGGCCATGATGCGAGAAGATCTCAGTGTTGTCCGAGGGATTTTGGAGTGTGCTACGTGAACACCACGATGTCATTTAGAACTACTTCACTTGGTGAGACGCACGCATTCGGAGAAGCGGTAAGTGAGTTGATGAACCCTGGCATGACGATCGTTCTTGTCGGGGGGCTTGGTGCCGGCAAGACAGCGTTTACGCAAGGGGTTGCGAAGGGACTCGGTATCGAGTCCCGGGTTACCAGTCCTACCTTCACCATGGTGGCCACCTACGACGTTGATGGACGTCGCGGCATTCGCACCTTGCTGCACGCTGATCTTTATCGAGTGGGCTCCGGCATTGAGGCCGACGATCTCGCAATCGGTGAACTCGTCGAAGAGGGAGCTGTGGCCATGGTGGAGTGGGGCGATGTCGCCCCTGATGTGCTTGGCGGGGATCAAGTTTTTGTGCACATTGAAACTGGGAGTGAAGATGACGAACGGATTTTCCACTTTGTAGATACAGACGATATTTTCAATGGAGGCCTGATTTCGGCGGCGTTCGAGCGATGGGGACAATCATGAAACTACTCAGCCTTGAAACCGCCACGGCCGCAGGAGGCGCCGCTCTCGTGATCGACGGGGTCGTCATCGGTGAGTCCATGACGACGAAAGATCGGCGTCACGCCGAAACGCTTCTCCCTTCCGCTATTGAACTTTTGGCACAGGCCGGGATAACAGTCCAAGAGCTTGATGGCATTGTCATTGACGTCGGTCCAGGTCTCTATACGGGCCTGAGGGTTGGAATAGCAACTGCTCGGAGCTTGGCGATGGCGAGTGGTAGTGGCCTCTATTCGCTAACAAGTCTCGAAGTACTCGCGAATGACGAGAGGCTCGGAACATCGCAAACGGTTCTCTCAGTCCTTGACGCGCGCCGAGGTGAAGTATTCGCCCAATACTTCACCGTCGAGAATGGCCAACGTTTTCCTCAAGGAGAGCCGCGCGTTTTGCTGCCAGGTGACCTGATTGAAGAGATGGACACTCGACCGCAATCGCTCGTGGTCGTGGGTGACGGTGGAGTTCGATACCAAGAGCTTTTTGCCCACCTTCAAGGAGTTGAGTTCGCCCCCGTGCCACTCTTCCCCTCGCCAGCAACAGCAGCCATGATGGTTGAGCGTGGGGGAGTCACGAAACAAGATATTCCAAGCGACGTCACCCCGATCTACCTCCGAGATCCAGACGCGGTGGCAAACTTCAAAGTTGCTGCCCCTTCTCGTCTAGCCGACTCGTAATGGAGATTGCGCCACTCAAGAAAAAGGACCTCCGATCAATTGTGGCGATTGAGAAGGCATCGTTCCCTGAGCCCTGGTCCGAGGCGCTCTTGCGAAGCGAACTAGACGCGGGGGAGTCGAGGCGGTACACCAAGGCTGTCATCGATAAGAACATCGTGGGCTATCTCGGATTGATGTTCGTGGACGATGAAGTCCACGTCAACACGCTCGCCGTCCTGCCAGATGCCAGGGGGAAAGGTGTCGCGTCTCGACTCCTTCTCGATGGGATCCGAGCATCCCTCGAGCGAGCGGCAATCCATATGACCCTTGAAGTTGCGGTCACCAACGAAGGTGCGCAAGGTCTCTATCGTCGATTCGGAATGGCCCCAGTCGGGGTGCGGCGGGGGTACTACGCCCAAGGAGAAGATGCCCTTGTGATGTGGGCACGTGATCTCGATTCGGAAATCGAGTGTGCCCGTCGAGATGTCATCGCAGAGTCCCTAGGCTTGACCCTATGACGAAAGAGATGATCCTGGCGATTGAGACGAGTTGTGATGAGACCGCAGCAGCCGTGGTGGATGAGGACCTTCATGTTCTCTCCTCTGTCGTGTCAAGTCAGATAGACCTGCACGCGTCTTTCGGTGGCGTGGTTCCAGAGATAGCGGGACGCGCCCATGTTGAGCTCTTAGAACCGGTTGTCCAAGAAGCACTTGAACAAGCGGGAAGATCCATTCGTGACCCTGGCGTTGTTGCAGTGGCCGTCACGACTGGGCCGGGACTCGTGGGCTCACTTCTTGTAGGGCTCTCGGGAGCCAAGGCCATGGCGTATGCCTGGGGAGTTCCTTTCCTGAGTATCAATCACCTCGAAGGCCATCTCTTCGCTGCCCAGTTAGAGTCAGACTCGCTGGTCTTTCCCTACGTGACGCTCTTGGTGTCCGGAGGGCACACGATGCTGATCGGCGTCCACGGTCCCGGCGAGTATCGCCTGATGGGTGAGACGATCGATGACGCTGCCGGGGAGGCATACGACAAAGTTGCTCGATATCTGGGGCTCGGCTACCCCGGTGGGCCAGCCATCGACAAATTGGCGGCGCAAGGAGATCCAACCGCCTTTCGATTCCCTCGAGCCCTGCCTGGGGAGAACCTTGATTTTTCTTTTTCTGGAGTGAAGACATCGGTTGTTCGAGCAGTTGATCGAAGTCCTGAGATCAACGTGGCAGACGTGGCAGCGAGCTTTCAGGCAGCGGTGGTTGACGTCCTCGTCGCGAAATCGATGCAGGCAGTCGAGCGCATTGATGCCACGGCGATTGTTCTCGGTGGTGGTGTCGCCGCCAACTCGCTCCTTCGAGAAAGAACGACGACCGCAGCCCTTGAGCATGGCGTTCAGTGCGCGCTGCCATCGCTTGCGATGTGCACAGACAATGCTGCAATGATTGGTGCTGCGGGCTGGCATCGTTTTCGAGTACACGGCGGCGACGACTTCTCGATTGGAGCGAATCCATCGCTCGTCTTAGAAATGGAGCGTGCGTGATGACAACGCCTGGTGTGAAGTGGATCCCTCTCGACGAAGCGACACTTGATCCCAACCCCTTCGTTCAATTTGAGCGTTGGTGGGAAGAGGCCGTCAAGGTCGTCAGAGAACCCGAAACGATCTGCGTAGCGACGGCGGACAAGAGTGGGCAACCCCGGGCTCGGATGGTTCTCCTTCGAGGTCGTGACGAGCGAGGGTTCTGTTTTTTTACGAACTACGAAAGTGCAAAAGGACATGACCTCGAAGAGAATCCCAAAGCTTCTCTCCTTTGGTACGTCGAGCCCCTTGGGCGACAAGTCCGGATTGAAGGAGCGGTCGAGAAGGTGTCGCCAGAAGAATCAGACATCTATTTTGATTCACGACCACGCGGCCACCAGATTGGAGCGCATGCTTCTCACCAAAGCCAAGTCATTGCGTCGCGCGTCGAACTTCAAGATGCCGTTCAAGAGTCTGAACGGAGATTTGAAGGTGGCGAAGTTCCTCGGCCGCCCCATTGGGGTGGATACCGAGTTATCCCCCACTTCTTTGAGTTTTGGCAGCATCGCGAAGACCGACTTCACGATCGGGTCTTTTATACCCCTGACGCCAGCGGCGGCTGGAATCGACAACGGCACCAGCCCTAATCGCTCGGGCCTCTTCTTTTGTGAGGCTCAATAACCTGGCATGAGCAAGAACCAGGTTTATTGGCGGTGAGTGGGCTATCTTTTGGATCAGACGATTAAGGGAGGGTAATGCCATGGAATTTTGTAGCAAATGTGGAAAAGAGTCCCCAGACGGGAATCAATTTTGTGCAAGTTGTGGAGAGGCAGTTGCCGGGGGTGCTCCCGCAGCAGCGAGTGGTGCAAGTGCAGCGACCCCACCTCCACCGCCACCCTCAGCGATGCCAAAGGCTCCTGAGTGGAACGATGCCGCAGCTCCAAGTTCGGGTGTCAGCGGCGGATCAAATCTCGCCCCATATTCAAAACGACTGGGCGGTTACATTCTCGACGGCATCATTCTTGGGGTTGGATCTCTGATTCTGATTGTGATCTTTAGTTTGCTGAAGGTCACCTTTATAGGGTTAATTCTTGCCTTGATTCTCTTTTTGTTCTATGCGCCATATTTTATCGGCTCACGTGGTGGTCAGACAATTGGCATGAAGGTAACTGGCGTCAAATGTATTGACGCAAAGACGGGAGAGACCGCAAGTTTTGGAAAAGGATTCGGTCGAAATATTCTTCATCTACTTTTTGGGTTCTTCTATATCCTTCAAATCCTTGACCTGCTGTGGCCTCTTTGGGATGACAAGAACCAGACAATTCATGACAAAGCTGCGAGCACTCTGGTTGTTCTCAACGACTAATAAGGTTTGTTTCGGCTCGACCGAGCAGATCAGTTCATATCAGCAGGAAAGCACCTGTGAAGCGAGCAACATTCTTTGTAAAATAGGGACTGCACGCTTTTGAGGAGATGAGAGAGATGATGAGCGAGAATAACGACGACACCCCAAACTCTCCCGCACCGTTTGATGGACCATCCTCTGGATCATCTGACGATCAACATGCCTATGTCCCGCCATCATGGAGTGTTCCAGAAAGCGAAGGCGTGCAACATGGAGAGGCCTTCGCAGGCTATGGATGGCGGGTGCTTGGCTACCTCATCGATGCGTTGATTATTGGCGTGGCTCTTGGCATCATGTCTCGAGTCCTCTCTACTGGTTTTCTCGTTGATTTTGCCGTTGGTTTCGTTATTCGGGGCCTCTATGCCGGCTTCCTCATTGCGTTCTGGAATGGGCAAACCGTTGGAATGAAAGTGGTCAAAGTGGTCTGCGTTGATACCTCGTCCCGCGGACAAGTCCCTCTTCCACAAGCGATGGTCCGAGCATTTTCAGCTGAAATCATTGCCGCAGCGAGTCTGATCGGTTTGGTTGGCTCCCTGGCGCAACTCCTTGATCTTCTCTGGCCAGTCTGGGACAAGCAGAACCAAACGCTGCACGACAAAATTGGTCGAACGGTCGTCCTGCGCTAAATCATTTGGAGTGTGGCGAGCTGACTAGATGCCACTGATGGCAGTGAGTCCACCGTCAACCACCAAACTCGCACCGCTCACGTAGCCGGCTTCGTCCGAGAGCAAAAAACGCACCACCTTGGCAATGTCGTCAGGGACTGCAAGCCGCTGGAGTGGCGTTCTTCTTTCGAGGTCCGCTCGCTGTCCTTCAATCTCTAAGAGCGGGGCGAGCAGAGGCGTATCGACCGCTCCAGGACAGACGGCGTTCACACGTATCCCGTGTGGCCCGAGTGTGTGGGCGGCTGATCGAGTCAGACCAAGAAGCCCAGCCTTTGATGCGGAGTAGGCAGGCAGAAAGTCGTGTCCAAAGAATGCCTCGATAGAGGAGAGGTACACAATGGCAGACCCTGGTCCTGCGTCAAGCAGTGAAGGGGTGAGTTCCTTGGTCAAAATCGCTGCAGCTCTCAGGTTGACATCAAGGACCGCATCCCACGATTCATCATCGAGCATGGTGACTTGGACCGCACCCGCGATTCCTGCGGCGTGGACGAGTCCGCCGATTTGGCCAAGTGCTTTCAGTGATGACGAGAGCGCAGCGGCAAAGCCTTTCGATTTTGAGACGTCAAGACCAAGGCCGATGGTCGGGACTCGGAATCGAGCGGCACATTCATCAGCGACTCGCTCAGCTCCTTTTTTATCGATATCCCAGATGGCGACCGGTCGACCTGCCTCAGCGAGGTGAAGCGCACAGGCCTCGCCGATGCCCGATGCCCCTCCGGTGACGACGACTCCCGTCGAAGGGTGGCCCAGGTGCTCCCAGGGGACTCGGCGAGTGGTGGTTCGTCGAGCTCGGGTCGGAGAGGAGTTGACGTTGGCTTTCTTTCGAATCGCCCCTCGGGGGCGGTTGGTCTTGGA
This sequence comes from Actinomycetota bacterium, assembly GCA_009699875.1. Classification (GTDB taxonomy): domain Bacteria; phylum Actinomycetota; class Acidimicrobiia; order Acidimicrobiales; family RAAP-2; genus CAIUMH01. Next base: position 718,826 of record WLNI01000001.1, on the reverse strand, counting down.
CGGAGCCTTCTTCGATTTGGTGGTGGCCATGGTTCTCCTCGGTGGTGAGCCCCCGAGACTAGCGAGCCTGAAGGGAGTGAGGCCGACCCGGTTGGCACTCTCTTGGGGAGTCTGCTAGAGTTAGCAGTCTCAAGGTTAGAGTGCCAATAGACACTAAGGAGTAATTCTGATGAATCTGCATCCCCTCGATGACCGAATTGTGGTCCGTCCAGGCGAATCTGAGGAGACAACTGCCTCAGGTTTGGTTATCCCCGATACTGCGAAAGAGAAGCCCCAACAAGGCGAAGTACTTGCGGTAGGTCCAGGACGCCGAGCTGAGAACACTGGCGAACTCGTTCCTCTCGACGTCTCGGTAGGCGACACCGTCGTCTACTCGAAGTACGGCGGAACTGAGATCAGTGTCGACGGCGAGGATCTCTTGATCCTTACTGGACGAGACGTGTTAGCAAAAATCAATAAGTAACCATTCACTTCTGCACCATGTGGGCAGTCCCTCCCCCCTTTGGGGCTGTTCGCAGGGTGCAATCAACTCTTTAAGGGAGTAACTATGCCAAAGATTCTGAAATTCGATGAGGCCGCACGACGTGGGCTCGAAGCAGGTGTCGACAAACTCGCCGATACCGTCAAGGTAACCCTCGGGCCAAAAGGCCGAAACGTGGTTATCGCAAAAGCATTCGGTGCGCCGACCATCACCAACGATGGTGTGTCGATCGCCCGAGAGATTGAGCTGGACGACCCATTTGAAAACATGGGCGCACAGTTGGTGAAGGAAGTAGCCACCAAGACCAACGACGTTGCCGGTGACGGCACCACCACGGCCACCGTGCTGGCCCAAGCGTTGATCAAAGAAGGCCTTCGAAACGTTGCAGCGGGAGCGAGTCCAACTGGCCTCAAGCGCGGCATCGACAAGGCGGTAACGGCTGCCATTGAGGACATTGCCTCGCAAGCCAAGGAAGTCGGCGGCAAGGAAGAGATCGCCCAGGTGGCGTCTATTTCTGCTGGGGACGCCTCTATTGGTGAGACCCTCGCAGACGCCATCGACAAGGTTGGAAAAGATGGCACCGTGACCGTTGAAGAGTCGAACACCTTTGGTCTCGAACTTGAGCTCACTGAAGGAATGCAGTTCGACAAGGGCTACCTTTCTCCTTACTTCGTCTCAGACCCTGAGCGACAAGAGGCAGTGCTGGATGACCCGTACTTGATCTTTGTGAACTCAAAGATTTCTTCGGTCAGTGACCTCGTGCCCGTTCTGGAAAAAGTTATGCAGACTGGCAAGCCACTCTTAATCGTTGCTGAAGACGTTGACGGAGAAGCACTCGCCACTCTGGTCGTGAACAAGATCCGTGGCACCTTCAACTCAGTAGCCGTGAAAGCTCCTGGGTTTGGTGAGCGTCGTAAATCAATGCTCCAGGACCTTGCGGTTCTGACCGGTGGACAAGTCATCTCAGAAGAAGTTGGACTCAAGATTGAGTCAACGACTCTTGATCTGCTTGGAACGGCCCGTCGAATTGTCGTGACCAAGGACGCAACGACCATCATCGATGGTGGGGGCGAAGCCTCTGACGTTGCTGGGCGCGTGTCACAGATCAAGCGTGAAATTGAAGACACTGACTCCGACTGGGACCGAGAGAAGCTCCAAGAGCGACTCGCCAAGCTCTCTGGAGGCGTGGCGGTCGTCAAGGTTGGCGCTGCCACCGAAGTTGAGCTCAAAGAGAAGAAGCACCGCATTGAAGATGCGTTGAGCGCAACTCGTGCAGCCATCGATGAAGGCATTGTTGCTGGTGGAGGAACCGCACTGGTTCGAAGCCGTGCAGCGGTACTCAAGCTTGTTGACTCACTCGATGGTGACGAAGCAACGGGTGCCAAGATCGTTGCTCACGCTCTCGAAGCTCCACTTCGCCAAATTGCCCAGAACGCTGGCATGGAAGGTGCGGTGCAAGTTCAAGCCGTTGAAAATGCAAAGGGTGCGATGGGACTGAACGCCGCAACTGGTGAGATCGTTGACCTTGTCAAGGCTGGAGTCATCGACCCCGCCAAGGTCACGCGCTCGGCACTTCAGAATGCTGCATCGATCGCCTCACTCTTGCTCACCACCGAAGCACTTGTCGCTGATAAGCCTGACGAAGGTGGCGACGCTGCTGCAGCCGCCGCCATGGCGGGTATGGGCGGCGGTATGGGTGGCATGGGCGGCATGATGTAACCCACACTCGCTTGAGTGTTGTTTTGACACTGGCCGGGTTGCTTCTCTTTGGAGAGGTGACCCGGCCAGTTTGTTTGAAAGAGGAGTCCCCGAGAGAGGTTTTTTAATAAAGAGGCTGACGAAGTAGAGCAAACTCGCGACCATTGTGCATCAGTGAAGGTTCGCGAATTGAAGAAGACGGTGGAGGAGGATGGTTGGTACCTTTCACGGCAGCGTGGTAGCCATCGGCAGTTTCACCATCCGATCAAGTCTGGTTGCGTCACCATCCCCGGTCACCTCTCCGATGATGTTCCGATGGGCACCCTTTTGAGTATCATGAGACAGGCCGGTTTAAAGAGGAGTGGCAAATGACCGAGTACACGATTGTTATCGAAGAGGCTGGCACAAACTTGGCGGGGTACGTCATTGGTCTCGATGGAGTTATTACGACAGGCAACACGGTTGATCAGGTGATTGAGAACATGCGAGAGGCAATTCCGTTCCACCTCGAAGGGATGGGGCTTCACGGCGACCAGCGTCCTAGGGCTCTTCCCATCGTGAAAACGATTCAGATAGCGTCTTGACATCTAGGTTGTTTCTTTCACTGAAGCGACGTCTCCAAAAATCAAACTGAACAAACGCTGCTGTTCGATAAGATGAAGTGTGGCTACCTACCCTCAGATCATCCCTCGTCCAGAGAACTGGCAACCAGGAAGAAGTGCTCCGTGGGCCTCGACAGATCCCCTTAAGAAAGCCACTATTTCGCTGGCGGATGTTCGAGCGGTTTTAGAGAAAAATGGTCTTGCTGGGCCTCCGAAAGAGAATCCATCCCCTCGTGACGAAGAAGTGGAGCTCCTTGATGGGATTGATGCAAAGGGTGAACTGCGTGCGTCAGCGGTCTTGATCGCATTCTTCGAAGAAGAAGGTAACGCTCGAGTCATTCTTACTCGGCGATCTCGATCGCTTCGAAAGCACAGGGGGGAAGTGAGTTTTCCTGGTGGGCGTATCGACCCTGGAGAAACAGCGGAGGACGCGGCACTTCGTGAATCCTTTGAAGAGATTGGCTTGGCCCCCAGTTCTGTCGAGATTATTGGGCATCTCCACCCGATTGTCACATTGGCTTCGACGTCATTTATCCAGCCAGTGATTGGAGTTCTTAAGGAGCGACCCTCACTTCGAGCGGCCCCCGACGAGGTAGAGCGAGTCTTTGACGTCGCTCTCGTTGAACTGTTGGCTGAGGGGGTCTTTCATGAGGAGAGATGGATCAGGCCCGAGCGGCCCTCGCCTCAGACGAGTGATGGGAGTTTTCCTCTCTGGTTTTTCGAGATCTCAAACGAGATGATCTGGGGGGCGACAGGCAGACTCTTGGTCGACCTGCTCTGTGCGGCCCTCGACGTTTCATTCTCCAACGAACCCTGAGGAGTAGGCACAGCGACCTCGTTTCTCCGACTAGGATTAGGTATCGCCGGAGGGTCGGCCCGGCGTTTTCGTCCAAATAAGCACGAGACGCGGAGGCATTTCAGGTGGCTGAGGTAGAGATAGGTATCTACAAATCAGGTCGACAGGCCTATGGATTCGATGACATTGCCATCGTGCCGAGTCGAAGGACTCGAGACCCCGAAGATGTTGACATCTCCTGGAACATCGACGCATTTCACTTCGATCTGCCAATGCTGGGTTCTGCCATGGATGGGGTGATCAGCCCACGTTCTGCCATTGAGATCGGAAAACTTGGTGGACTCGGTGTCTTGAACCTCGAAGGTCTTTGGACTCGCTACGAAGACCCAATGCCGCTCTTTGAAGAGATCATGACGTTGGATAATGACAAAGCAACCGGTCGCATGCAACAGATGTACGAAGAGCCCATCAAGATGGAACTTGTAAAGGCTCGGATTAAAGAACTCAAGGACGCCGGCATCACCTCTGCAGCATCCGTCACACCTCCCCGGACGGCATCACTCGCCAAAGCCATCGCCGAAGCCGAACTCGACATCTTGGTGATCCAAGGAACCGTTGTCTCGGCAGAGCACGTCTCAAAAACAGCAGAGCCCTTGAACTTGAAGCAGTTCATTCGAGAGTTTGATATCCCGACCATCGTCGGAGGGTGCGCGTCCTACCAAGCTGCACTTCACCTCATGAGAACCGGTGCCGTCGGAGTCCTTGTTGGAGTTGGGCCAGGAAATGCCTGTACAACTCGAGGGGTTCTCGGACTCGGTGTCCCTCAAGCGACAGCGATTGCTGATGTTGCAGGAGCTCGAATGCGACACTTGGACGAGACAGGCGTCTACGTTCATGTCATTGCTGACGGAGGAATGTCAAAAGGTGGCGACATCGCAAAAGCAATCGCGTGTGGCGCTGATGCAGTGATGTTGGGTTCACCACTTTCGTCGGCCACCGAAGCACCTGCTCCTGGCAACCACTGGGGAATGGCAACATTCCACCCGACGCTTCCTCGAGGAACTCGTGTGCGCACGCAAGTCCGAGGTTCCCTGAAAGAGATTCTCTTAGGGCCTGCACACCAAAACGATGGCCGCATGAACTTATTCGGCGCCCTTCGAACGTCCATGGCGACGTGTGGATTCGAAACGGCCAAAGAGTTTCAAAACGCCGAGGTGATGATCGCACCATCACTTCAAACTGAGGGCAAGGACCTGCAACGCTCGCAGGGCGTTGGCATGGGCCATTGAGTCAAACCGGCGACGTTGTCTTAGTAGTTGATCTTGGAGCGCAGTATGCGCAACTGATCGCTCGACGGGTCCGAGAAGCACATGTTTACTCTGAAATAGTTCCCCACACCATCACCGCGGCTGAAGTTGCAGCGCATAAACCAGGCGCGATCATCCTTTCTGGAGGGCCAAAGTCGGTCTACGAAGAGGGGGCACATTCGATCGACCCAGCGATCTATGACTTGGATATCCCGATCTTGGGAATCTGTTACGGGGCACAACTCATGGCACGAGACCTTGGAGGAACGGTTGAGGCGACAGGTCGAGGCGAGTACGGCCGGACAAGCTTGTCAGTGACACGAGAATCTCACTTCCTCTCGACCTGGGCCAAAGAGAGCACGGTATGGATGAGTCACGGAGACTCGATCACAGCTCCTCCTGAAGGAGCAATCTCGGTGGCGTCAACGCTCGAAGCTCCGGTCGCTGCATTCTTTGATCCAGAGCAGAGGCGCTATGGGGTCCAATTCCATCCAGAAGTCGTCCATACCGAAAGAGGACAGGAGTTGATTGCCACGTTCTTGCATGAGGCAGCGGAGATGATTCCAAGTTGGACGAACTCGTCGATCATTGAGACAGAAGTCGCAAAGATCAAGGCACAGGTTGGATCCGAACAGGTGCTCTGCGCGCTGAGTGGAGGCGTTGACTCGGCAGTGGCCGCTGCCATGGTCCATAAGGCCGTGGGAGATCAACTCACCTGCGTCTTTGTGGACACTGGATTGATGCGGTCCAACGAGGCAGATCAAGTAGAAGAGACGTTCCGTCGACAGTTTCATATCGAGTTAATTCACGTCAAAGCAGCGGATCGGTTTTTTGACGCGTTAGAGGGGGTCACGGACCCCGAAAGAAAACGAAAGATCATTGGCGAGTTGTTCATCCGAATCTTCGAAGAAGTAGCCAGAGATCTCGGAGTGGGGACGTCAGATAAAGGACCACGGTTCCTCGTCCAGGGGACCCTGTACCCCGACGTTATTGAATCGGGATCGGGCCATGCGGCCAACATAAAGTCACACCACAATGTGGGTGGCTTGCCCGAGGATCTTGATTTTGAACTCTGTGAGCCTCTACGTGCGCTCTTTAAAGACGAAGTTCGAGCGGTGGGAGAAGAGTTAGGACTCCCCGAAGCATTGGTCTGGCGTCAACCATTCCCTGGTCCTGGATTGGCGGTACGTATTGTCGGTGAAGTCACTCGTGAGCGGGCTGAGATTCTTCGAAATGCTGACGCTGTCGTCGTCGACGAGATTCGAAAAGCCGGGTTGTATCGAGACCTCTGGCAATCATTTGCGGTCTTGCCCGCTGTGAGAACGGTCGGAGTCATGGGGGATGGAAGAACGTACGCCTATCCAATCATCATCAGAGCCGTGACGTCAGATGATGCGATGACCGCTGATTGGGCTCGGCTGCCCTATGACCTCGTTGAAACGATTGCGAATCGTTTGATTAACGAAGTAGAAGGTGTCAACCGAGTGGCCTTAGACGTGACGTCCAAGCCACCGGGCACCATCGAGTGGGAGTGAACCAGCCAGAACCTCTTGCCGCGGACTTGCCTGGGCTGGCCGACGAACGAGTCAATGTTCGCAACCACGTCACTCTTGACGCAGACGCACTTCTCGAAGGACTGACAGAGCCTCAGCGCGCTGCAGTAACGCATCGAGGTTCACCTCTTCTTGTTATTGCTGGGGCTGGTTCAGGAAAAACGAGAGTCTTGACTCGTCGCATCGCTCATCTGATGGCAACCGGTGACGCCAAAGCCTATGAAATCCTTGCCATAACTTTCACGAACAAAGCCGCTGATGAGATGCGATTCCGAGTCGCCGAACTCGTCGGTCCCACGGCAAACCGCATGTGGGTCGCGACGTTCCACTCGGCGTGCGTCCGCCTTCTTCGAGCCTCGGCAAATCGATTGGGGTACGACTCACAGTTCACAATTTATGACGCAACTGATTCCAAGCGGCTCTTTGAAATTGTCATGTCGGATTTGAATATCGACATGAAGCGACTCCCTTCAAGAGCGGTGGCTGCCGTCGTGAGCCAGGCTAAGGCCGAGCTGTTAAATCCAGCCCAGTTTGCAGCAGACGTCAGTGGATCCTCAGACCCGTTTCGTCGTCGAATTGGGGATATCTATACCGAGTACCAGCGACGCCTCAGAGCGGCCAACGCAATGGATTTTGATGATCTCTTAATGGTGACGGTCGAACTCTTCAAGACCTGCCCTGATGTCCTTGCGTCCTACCAAGAACGTTTTCGACACGTCTTGGTAGATGAGTTTCAAGATACAAATCGGGCACAAAATGAACTCGTGATGATGCTTGGGGCCACACGGCGAAACGTCTGTGTTGTTGGTGACTCCGATCAATCAATCTACCGATTCCGAGCAGCCGATATTAGAAATATCCTGGATTTCGAAACATCGTTTCCTGACGCAACAACAATCTTGCTCGAACAGAATTTTCGATCGACGCAGAATGTGCTCGATGCGGCGAACGCAGTCATCGCAAATAATGCCGGTCGTAAAGACAAGCGACTCTTTACCGATGGTGAGACAGGCCCACCACTGACACGGTATCGAGCAGAAGATGAACATGACGAAGCGAGTTGGGTCGCCAGTGAAATTCGCAGGCTTGAGACCAGCGAAGGTATCGAACACGGCGACGTCGCTATTTTCTATCGGACAAACGCGCAGAGTCGCGTCATTGAAGAAGAACTTGTTCGATCAAGAATTCCTTACAAAGTGATTGGCGGGACGCGGTTCTATGACCGGAGAGAAGTCAAAGATATTCTCAGCTATGTCCGTCTTGTGGCGAATCCCCGTGATGAAGTCTCCGCTCGCCGAGTGGTGAACATTCCAAAACGTGGGATTGGTGCGACGTCACTCTCAAAACTCGGAGAATTCGCAGCTCGAAATAGTATTGCGTTTGAAAGTGCGGTCGCTCAAGCAAGCGACGCTGGTGTTTCGGGGAAAGCCCTTCGAGGATCCCAAGCGTTTACTGGATTAATGGCATCGCTCCGAAGTGATATCGAGAACACCACCCCGGGAGAACTCGTAGAGAAAGTCTTGGAAGAGAGTGGATATCGCTCGGAACTTCACGCTGAACATACCCACGAGGCGGAGAGTCGTTTAGAGAACCTTGCAGAACTCGTTGGAGTGGCAACGAGTTACGAAACACTTGAGGATTTTCTTTCCACTGTGGCACTCGTTGCTGACTCTGACGAACTCGATGAAGAGACGACGAGAGTGTCATTAATGACGCTGCATATTGCAAAAGGTCTTGAGTTCCCCGCAGTATTTTTGGTTGGTCTTGAAGAGGGAATTTTCCCTCATTTCCGTTCTCTCAGTGATCCGAGTGAGCTTGAAGAAGAGCGCCGTCTTGCGTATGTCGGGATTACTCGAGCCCGACGACACTTAGCGGTGAGCCATGCATGGGTTCGGAGTCTCTGGGGCCAGACAAATCATAATATTCCCAGTCGCTTTCTTTCAGAAATCCCCACCGACCTCATCGTCGACGTTGGTGCGACCGAGTCACCGCGTGCTCGGGAGTCCTCATGGAGCCAAGAACGTAATGACAATGAGTTCTCTCGGAGACGAGAGAGCTTGGCTTCGGACCACGATGGGGGACATGTCTTTGGGAGTGGCACTCCCCGCAAAGCATCACCCCCCGTTTCGAGTGGAGCACACTTACTTGGAATCAGCGCAGGCGACGTCGTTGTCCACGACCGATGGGGGGACGGTACGGTGCTCTCACTATCGGGAGAGGGAGACCGGACTAGTGCAGTGGTCAAATTCCCAAGCGTGGGGGAAAAGACCCTGATGCTCTCGATGGCTCCCATAAAACGCCCCTAAAAGGGGGAGGAGTGCCACCAGTTTTGCGAGCAAGGGTGAGAGGATAGAGCCTCGATGCCGACTTCTCGACCACCCAAGGGGCAACCCCCGCGGCGTACTGGCTCTCGCCAACCGGTTGCGTCGTCTCGTCCAACGTCACAGGGTCCTCGGCCAAGCCGCCAGGAACTCCAGAAGAAATCGCGCTCTCGGACCTATCGCCGCCGCCGAATTTGGGCAGGTGTCCTGCTCGCCCTGGTTATCGTCGTTGGGTGGCTGACGTATTCTCTTGGCTCGGCATTGACGAATCCATCCTACGGAGTCTCGTACTCTGCTCGTTTTGCTGAGTGGGGAAGAGAGCACTACATCGGACCAGCGATCACATGGGCGGAAGCCGAATGGTACAAGTACCATCAACCTCCGAAAGGTGGAAAGCCACCAGCGAATGCATTTGGTGGAAAATCACAATCTGGCACTGGCGTCAATCCCACTTGTCCGAACGCACTTCCACTTCCCCCAACCATCAAGTCACCTGCATCACCCGTGCAGCCCGGCGAGGGAACGTGGCATGCAGCAGGGCGGCTTTCGGCTGGATGCTCGTCGCTCTATGAAGCATTTTTGCGGCCTGATTCTGTGCACACGAGTGAAGTCGTGGGCGTGGTGTGGATGGACACGAAACTCTTGTCGGCAACGCTCTACTCAGGAAGTCAAATTCCAGGAGGAGGTCCGTTCAAAAACTCGGCACCAATTCCAGAGTCCGCCGCAATGACCCTGACCAGCGCCTTCAATGCAGGGTTTCGAATGAATGACGCGCAAGGTGGGTACTACACGGACGGAAGAGTTATTTTCCCACTTGTTCCTGGTGCAGCTTCAGCGGTGATCTATACCGACGGCTCGATCACGGTTGGCTCGTGGGACCACGGCGTTTCAATGTCGCCAAAGGTCGTCTCAGTTCGACAGAACCTGGCACTGATTGTTGATAACTCACAACCTGCGTCGGGGTTGAGCGTGTCGGACAATACGAAATGGGGAAGCACACTCGGGGGCTCTGCGTACGTCTGGCGTTCCGGGATGGGTGTGACCGCGAACGGAGCAGTTGTCTATGTCGCAGGACCTGGTCTTTCGATTACCGCCCTAGCTGACACCTTGGTTCGAGCTGGTGCGGTGCGTGCGATGGAGCTCGATATCAATGCTGACTGGGTGCAGTACTCGATCTACAGCCCACCGGTTGGCCAACCGGCGGCACCGTCGAATGGTGTGCCGCTCATGTCGGGAATGGCAGCTGGATCTGCAGGGCCGTCTCGTTATTTTGCGAATTGGTGGGTGCGTGACTTCTTTACGATGTCAGCTCGCTATCCCGCAAATGGCACCATGACGACCATGACAACGAAGCCCACTACGACAACGACGAAAAAATAGTTTCGAAGGGCGCTTACCCAGGGAGTCGTCGCCAGAGAAATCCTGGGAGGTTCTTCATGATGAAGAAGACACCTTGGAGTACGGGTGGTGACCAGATCACCGTAGCTGATGAGCTCAGCCCTTTGACGATGGTCTCGGCAGCCTGGTCAACGTCGGTGGTAAATGGTGCTTCAGAAAGACCTTGTGTCATTTTGGTGCGGACAAATCCTGGACGGACAATTTGGACTTTGATCCCTGAACTCCTCACCGAGTCACCGAATCCTTGGGCAAGTGCATCGAGACCGGCTTTGGTCGCACCGTAGGTGAAGTTGGCTCGTCGCACTCGAACCCCAGCAACCGAAGAGAACACCGCCACGTGGCCCATTCCTTGCGAAATGAGACGGCCTCGAAGTGCTGCGAGTGCGGCAGCGGGCCACGTCAGATTCACGTCAAAGAGTTTGATGGTTGCCACGGGATCATTGTCAGAAATGTCTTGATCGCCGAGTTGTCCAACCGCGAGGAGGACCAAATCAATGGGTCCACCCGCCGCATGAAACGCATCATCGATAGTAGCGCCAGCAGTTGATGGATCGCTGGCGTCAAAGGTGATGGTCTCAACCGTCGTGGCACCCGCTTCTCGAAGTTCGGACGCTGCGTCCTCGAGTCGCCCTTTGTCGCGACCCGCCAAGACAACGGTCGTGGTTCGTTCGCGAACCAATTGGAGGACAACATGATGAGCAATCTCTGACGTTCCTCCCAGAACAAGGACAGTCTGTGGTTGACCGAAGGCATTGCGCATAACTCAAACTCCTTTGTTTGAACGAATCATGAAAGACCAAGTCGACGTGAAAGGTCAGAGGCTAAGACTCCCTTGGGATCAATACGTTTGCGAACCTCTTCGAGTTTCTGGACATCTGGATACATCGCCCGAAGTAACTCGGGGGAGAGTCGACTGTCTTTGGCCAAGTAGATCCGCCCACCAGCTTCGGCGACCATGATGTCGAGTTGATCAAGCACATCGGCCAACTGAGGCGGACCGATCGGCATGTCGAGGGCCAAGGTCCACCCCTTGAGTGGGAACGAGAGTGGACCAGGATCTGCAGGGCCAAAACGTTTGAGCACCGCTAAGAATGAAGGAACTGATGCTGCCGAAAGGACTTCAATGGCCTGGCGAATCACCTCTCCATGAGCGTCATCGACAACAAATTGATACTGCAGAAATCCTCGGTGCCCATGGAGTCGGTTCCACCACGACACGCCATCAAGAGGGTGAAAAAACGAACCCAAACTCTGGATCTCTCCGTCGCGTCGTTGCGGGGCTTTTCGAAACCATGCTTCGTTGAAGGCGGTGATCGAGAGCCGATTCAAGAGGCCAGAAGGAGGCGTGAAGGGCACCGTCAACATCGACGACGAGGGCGCAACCAACGGCTTCCTCGCACTCCGACCACTCAAGGCCGAGCGAGGGGCGTGGTCGCCGCGAGTGAGGACACCTCGACCCATCTTTGGACCGCTGGTCATACAGTCAACCCAGGCGACCGAGTAGCGATAGTCATCATCACCGCTCAACATGGCGTTCATCACACCATCGAGATCATTGAAGCGCTCCGTATCGACAGTGACGTAGCTCGTGGTGATTGGGATCATTTGCAAGGTTGCCTGCGTGATGATGCCAGTCAAGCCCATTCCTCCGGCAGTTGCCCAAAATAACTCCGGGTCACTTTTTTGGGTGAGGGTGACAACTCCTGTGGGTGTGGCGAGCGTCATGGAGGTCACGTGTTTGGTGAAACTTCCGTCAACGTGATGGTTTTTCCCATGAATATCAGCACCAATGGCGCCACCGATGGTTACTTGACGGGTGCCGGGAGTGACGGGGACAAAGTAACCCGCAGGAATCGAAACCGCCAAGAGCTCCTCGAGACTTACTCCTGCTCCCAAGGTGACGAGACCAGTCTCTGGATCGATAGGTGAGAGATGCCAGAGCCCTCGATTCGACACAACCGTTCCACCAGCACACTGCGCGGCGTCTCCATAACTTCTTCCGAGTCCACGAGGGATCATCGGTCCCGTCATGTCCTCGAAGGCCTCTTCGACTTCAGAGCCTGTGCGCGGTCGTTCAACTCTGGCCAACGAGGGAGCGGTGTTGCCCCATCCCGTTAAGAGTTCTTCCGTGGCGTCAATCACGCGTACACACCTATCGCTAAGAGCACAATCCAGATCACACCCAAGACTTGAAGGAGGCGATCTTTGTAAGCCAACTCATCGGGTGCGCCACCTTCACCTTTGTCCAAGAGTCGAAGGATATGAAGCGCAGCGATCACGACAGGGACAACAGTGAGCTGAATCCAAACTTCTCGACCTTGTGCGCGCGCCAAGAGTCCAGATCCTTCAAATGTCCAGAGGCAGTAGGCAGTAATTGTGATGGTGGTCGTCAGGACAAGCGTGGACTGCAGGAAACTACGGGTGTAGTGGGCCAAGACTGCTCGTTGTTCCCCGCCGGTTCCGTCAGGGTTTGGAAGTTCTGCGAGTCTCTTGCCGGTTACTAAAAAGAGGGCTCCAAATGAGATAACCACGATAAACCAAACGCTCAAATGGGTGTCGGTGGCGGCACCACCACCGAGTGCCCGCAAAACAAATCCTGCGGCGACACAGACAAGTTCAATGACAGGGATCTCTTTGAGAGCAAACGTGTAGCTCAGCGTGAGGGCGACGTAGGCACCTAAGACGACGCCAAGTTCCCATCTCGCAGCGAATGTTCCAAGTGCAATTCCTCCAACCAAGAGGATGACGGCTGCGACAACGGCAACGGGAATTGGGAGTTGGCCTGAAGCAATTGGGCGAAAGCGTTTTCGTGGATGAAGTCGATCTGAGGCGACGTCGTGCATGTCATTCAAGAGATAGGTTCCTGATGCACAGAGGCTGAATGCCACGAATGCCACGAGGGCTTTGAGGAGAGTTGTTCCATGGAGCAGGGTCCCAGCAGCGGCGGGTGCCAGGAAAACGAGGACATTTTTAAGCCATTGATGGGGTCGCAGGGCCTTCAAAAAACCCATGGGGAGACCTCCCTGCCTCGGAGATTGCCCGTCGAGGCGGGGCTGAGAAAGCTGACCACCGGCCGGCACAAGGGGTAAGGCGTCTTCAGTAATACCTTGAACCTACCAGCCGCCCCCTCCCGATTGGGCTGAGGGGTGCGAATCGGGCCTATCATCAAGGCCCGTGAAGCGTCCTTACCGAGTCGTCGTTGCCAAGCCTGGATTAGATGGTCATGACCGCGGGGCCAAAGTGATCGCTCGGGCCCTTCGAGACGAAGGCTTTGAAGTCGTGTACACGGGTCTCCACCAGACGCCCGAGCAAGTTGTGCAAGCTGTGATCCAAGAAGATGCTGATGCGATTGGCCTCTCACTTCTCTCTGGAGCGCACCTCACCTTGGTTCCGAAAATCGTTGAACTTTTGAACACCGCCGGGAGAGAAGACGTGTTAGTAATCGTGGGTGGGATAATTCCTGAAGGTGACATTCCACTCTTGGAAAAAGCTGGCGTCGCAAAAGTATTTACCCCTGGTTCACCACTTCCAGAGATTGGGCAGTGGCTTGGTGGAGCATTAGATAAGCGAGAAGAAGCATCAGCTTCATAGTTTTTAGAGCAAACCGTCGTAGCGTTTAATCGCTTCACCTTCAATTGAAAAGAAAGTAGGCACGAACATGGATCTGTTCGAATATCAAGGCAAGCAGTATTTTGCTCGTTACGGAATCCCCGTCTCTCCTGGGGGAGAGGCTGAGACTGTTGACGAAGCGGTGCGCGTCGCCGAAGAGATCGGCTATCCCGTTGTCGTCAAAGCACAAGTTCGAGTCGGAGGGCGAGGCAAAGCAGGAGGAATCAAGCTCGCTGACAATGCTGATGAGGTAAGAACCCACGCGGGAAATATTTTGGGGATGGACATCAAAGGGCACGTGGTTCGAAAACTTTGGGTCGAATGTTCGAGTGACATCGCGAAGGAGTACTACGTCAGCTTCACGCTGGATCGATCGAACAAGGTCTATCTCGGCATGCTTTCAAAAGAGGGTGGCGTAGAAATTGAAGAGGTTGCGGTATCAAACCCTGACGCAATTTTCAAGATATCCATTGATCCAACAATTGGACTCGATGCGGCCACTGCTCAGAAATGGGTTGCTGACGCTGGCATCGACGAGGGAGCCCGAGAGCAAGCGGCAGCGCTGATTCTCAAGCTCTACACCTGTTACGTCGAAGGAGACTGTGACTTGGCTGAGATCAACCCTTTGATTTGGACGACGGACAATATCGTTCGTGCCCTTGACGCCAAGGTCACCTTGGACGTCAATGCTTCGTACCGGCATCCCGAATGGGAAGTTTGGTCAGCGACCGACACCGAAGACGAGCGAGAAGCAATGGCCAAAGAACGAGGACTGAACTACATCGGTTTGACCGGCTCGGTTGGGATTATCGCGAACGGAGCTGGACTGGCGATGTCGACGCTCGACGTGGTCAATCAGGTCGGCGGGACGGCAGCAAACTTCCTCGACATCGGCGGTGGTGCGAATGCTGACGTGATGGCAGCGGCTCTTGAAGTTATCAATGCTGACCCTGCAGTCCGGTCGATCTTTGTGAATATCTTTGGAGGAATCACTCGTGTCGATGAAGTAGCAAAAGGTGTGATCGAAGCGCTTCGTCGGGTTGACATTGCTTCGCCGATCGTGTTGCGACTTGACGGAACGAACGCAGAAGAAGGCCGAGCACTTCTGAAAGATCATTTAAACGATTCCTTGGTGGCGGAGCCCACCATGCTTGATGGCGCGCGACGTGCGGTTGCCATGGCAAATGCACGAGAAGAAGGGAACTAAGCGCATGAGTATTTTTGTTGATGAAAACACGAAGGTCATTGTCCAGGGGATTACTGGAGGTCAAGGTCGTTTCCATGGCGTGAGAAATCGTGACTATGGGACCAAGATCGTAGGGGGCACGTCACCAAAAAAGGCGGGCACCGATGTTGAAGGTATCCCCGTCTTTGCCAATGTGGCCGAAGCGGTCGCAGAGACAGGAGCAACCGCATCCTTTGTCGTCGTACCTCCTGCAGGAGCGACCGCAGCAATTCTTGAAGCTGCGGAGGCTGGGATTGATTTCATTGTTTGTATCACTGAAGGTATCCCAGCTCATGATGAGGCACGTTGCTACAACATTTTGAAAAAAGATTTTCCCTCAACTCGACTCTTGGGTCCAAACTGTCCGGGAATCATCAGCCCTGGGAAGTGCAATATCGGAATCACCTCAGGGGATATTGCTCTGGCTGGTGGACCGGTTGGGATCGTGTCGCGATCAGGAACGCTGACCTATCAAGCGCTTCATGAACTCTCGCAACAGGGTGTGGGGCAGACCACGTGTGTTGGTATTGGTGGCGACCCCGTGCCGGGAACCAACTTCATTGATTGCCTTGAGGCCTTTGAGGCAGATCCTGAGACCAAAGCCGTCATGATGATCGGTGAGATTGGCGGGAACGAAGAAGAACGAGCTGCTGAGTACATCAAGGCCCACATGACCAAGCCTGTCGTCTCGTACGTGGCTGGGGTGACGGCGCCTCCTGGGAAGAAAATGGGCCACGCTGGTGCCATTATCTCGGGAAGCCAGGGAACCGCACAGGCAAAGATGGATGCGTTGGCAGATGCGGGAGTCCACATTGCGCTGAATCCAACTGAAGCTGGCGAGAAGATGGTTGCCATCGTCAAGAGTCTCTGAGCACCTCCAAGAGCGAGGTTGCTAGCGTGGGGGACGTGCGTATCGCGGTACTCGTCTCAGGAAGCGGCACCATCCTTGAAGCCATGCTCGGGGCAGGGATTGACGTCTCTGTTGTGCTTTCAGACCGAGCATGTCGAGGTCTTGACGTAGCGGCGGACGCGCACATTGAAGCGATCCTTCTTGAGAGAGAATTTTTCGGAGGTTATGGAGCGTCCTTTGAGCGAGAGGACTATTCGACGGCAGTCTCAGATCTCCTCGTGGAGCGACAAGTTGACCTCGTCGCTATGGCGGGCTTTGGAACGGTGTTGGCACGTCCCATTCACGATGCATTTCCGGGACGGATCCTCAATACCCACCCAGCATTGCTCCCCGCATTTCCTGGCTGGCACAGTGTTGAACAAGCACTCGAGGCCAAAGTCCCTGTCACTGGCTGCACCGTTCACTTGGCAACCCTCGAGATGGACGCAGGGCCGATCTTGGCGCAAGTTGAAATTCCAGTCTTCGATGACGATACGGTGTCGTCGTTGCACGAAAGAATCAAAGAAGTCGAGAGAGAGCTCTATCCGGCGACCATTATCAAGGCCGCAGCAGCACTCTCTCAGGGATATGAGATTGAAGATCAGTTCACCAACAAAAAGGAGACGACGCCGTGAGAGCGTTGCTGAGCGTTTACGACAAGAGTGGAATCGAATCATTTGCCAAAGGTCTTCAAGAGCTTGGTGTTGAACTCGTAGCTTCAGGGCAAACCGCAGCAGCACTGGCGGCTGCAGGTATCGAACACGTCAGTGTGGAGTCGATCACTCAGAGTCCCGAGATGCTGGGTGGTCGGGTCAAAACGCTTCATCCAAAAATCCATGGCGGGATCTTGGCTGATCGCTCAAAAGCGGAGCACCTCAAAGATCTTGATGACAACAGTATTGAATTGATTGATCTCGTAGTCTGCAACCTTTATCCCTTTTCTTCAGATCCTTCGATCGAACTCATCGATGTTGGTGGCCCAACCATGGTGCGCGCTGCGGCCAAAAACTTTGCTCATGTTGGCGTCGTCGTCTCTCCTGAGGATTACGACGGTCTGCTTCAAGAGCTCAAAGAGAATGGCGCTCTCTCTGCGTCGACGCGTGGATCGCTCGCCACTAAAGCGTTCGCCCATACGGCGAGTTATGACGCAGCCATCGTGGCGTGGCTTCAGAGCGGAGGACCAGATGGTTCAACATCTGTTGAGGACCCCCTTCTGCCGGAAACTATTCCGCTTGTCTTAGAGCGGGCTGACGTCCTTCGCTATGGAGAGAACCCTCACCAACGAGGAGCCCGCTATCGAATTGCGGGCTCGGCCACCTGGTGGGACAGCGTCGAACAGCTCAGCGGAACAGGACTGAGTTACCTGAATCTCTTTGATGCTGATGCGGCATGGCGCTTGGTTCATGAACTCAGTAGTGATGCCAACGGCCATGCAGCGGTAGCGATCATTAAACACGCCAATGCATGTGGAGCGGCGGTCAACACCGAACCGGCACAGGCATTTGCCGAGGCCTTGGCGGCTGATCCGTTGAGTGCCTTTGGTGGGATCGTGGCATTTTCTAGCCCCATCACATCGGAGATCGCCGCAGCGATCGCTGAAGGTCCTCAAGCCGACGTCATCATCGCTCCGAAGATTGATGAGAACGCGGTTGAGATTCTCCGTAGCCGTAGAAAAGCAACGCGGCTACTAGCCGCCAACGCCCCCGAGGCGATGTTTCGACAACTGCGTTCACTCAGTAGTGGCATGTTGGTACAAGGCGCTGACGATATTGAAGTGCCCCGATCTGAGTGGAGCGTTGCAACGCAACGACAGCCAACTGATCAAGAGTGGAACGATATGACGTTGGCGTGGCGAGTTTGCGCTCGGACAACGTCAAATGCCATTGCACTGGCTCGAGGTGGGAAAGCCGTTGGTATTGGCGCCGGCCAGCAGTCACGAGTGGTCGCGGCCGAGCTTGCGGTCGCGAAGGCAGGAGGAGAAGTGGTGGGTTCTGCAGGTGCCTCTGATGCGTTCTTCCCTTTCCCAGACGGCATGGAAGTGCTTATTCATGCGGGAGTCTCAGCGGTTGTTCAACCTGGAGGCTCAGTTCGCGACGATGAGGTCACTGCGGTAGCCGATGCTGCGGGGATCACGATGGTCCACACCGGTGAGCGGCACTTCCGCCATTAGGATCAAGACGTGAGCGCAGAACTCCTCGACGGCGAAAAAGTCGCTGGACGCATGAAGATGGAAGTTGGTGACCGAGTCGCTCGACTCATCGCGTCGGGGCGCAGCGTCGCTTTAGGCACGATCTTGGTTGGCGAAGATGGCCCCAGTGAGCGCTACGTCGCGATGAAACATGCGGACTGTGCCGAGATCGGTATCGAAAGTGCCCACGTCCACCTTGGGCCATCAGCAACGCAAAAAGAGATCATCGCCGCAATTTCAACGATGAACGATGATCCGGCCGTCGCCTCAATTCTCGTGCAGCTCCCCTTGCCAGAGGGGATTAACGAAGAAGAGGTCCTCTTGGCGGTTGACCCGGCGAAGGATGCCGATGGGCTTCACCCCGTCAATTTGGGCAAGTTAGTCATGGGCGCTCCTGGGCCCCTCCCGTGCACGCCTGCAGGCATCGTCGAGCTCTTGGCTGCGCACAAGGTTCCGGTTGAGGGAAAACATGTTGTGGTAATTGGTCGGGGACTTACGATTGGTCGGCCGTTGGCGCTACTCCTTGCGATGCGACGACCCGGCTGCAATGCAGCAGTGACGGTTGTGCATACTGGAGTTGACGATATGGCATCCCTGGTCCGAGAAGGAGACGTCGTCGTCGCTGCCGCTGGTGTGGCGGGGTTGGTGACGAAAGAGATGATTAAGCCAGGAGCCGCGGTCGTGGGAGCGGGGACGAGTTGGGAAGGTAAGCGACTCTTGAGCGACGTTGCCGAAGACGTGAGTGATGTAGCGGGGTGGATAACGCCACGAATCGGGGGAGTTGGGCCAATGACACGAGCGATGTTGCTTCGAAATGCCGTCCTCGCGGCGGAGCGCCTTCCATGACGACACAGTTTGATGAGCAAGGTCGTGAGTTCGATGAGCGACCATGGGGTCGCTATGTCGTCTTAGACGACACCGAACACTTCAAGGTAAAGCAGATTACCGTGGCACCCGGAAAGCGATTGAGTTACCAGAGCCACGCGAAACGTTCGGAACACTGGTTTGTCGTCGAGGGTGTTGCGACCGTGACCTTGGATGAAGAGGTTTTTGAAGTACGACCTGGGAGTGCGGTAGATGTTGCAGTGGGAACTCGGCATCGCTGCGGAAATGATGGCACTGTCCCCATGGTTTTTATTGAGGTTCAATATGGTGAGTCGTTTGGTGAGGATGACATTGTTCGCTATGACGACGACTTCGGCCGAGCCGACGGATAGGACTTTCCTCGGCCATGACCAAGATCAACGAACTCCTCAAGGAGTCTCGGACTGTCTCATTCGAATTCTTTCCTCCGAAATCTGATGCCGAAGCTGCGGTGCTTGGCGAGACGATTCGGGATCTTGAGTCTCTCCACCCTTCGTTCGTCTCGGTGACCTATCGCGGAGGAGCGGAGTCGAGACAGCGAACCTATGACCTCGTCACCATGATGCGGCGAGACACGTCACTCAACCCGATGGCACACTTGATCTGTGTTGCCCACAGTCGAGGTGAACTGACCGAAATTCTCGAGCAGTATAGAGATGCCTCAATCGATAATCTCATGGCGCTTGGCGGAGATCCCCCAACAGAACCAGATGCAAAAGTGGGAGAGCTTCAGTACGCGCTTGAACTCGTCGAACTCGCACGATCAGTAGGTGATTTCTCAATTGGGGTGGCAGCCCATCCAGCGGGCCATCCTCGATCTGAAACTCTCAACAGCGATCGAGATCGCTTAGCTCGTAAGTTAGAGGCCGCAGATTTCGGGGTCACGCAGTTTTTCTTTTCGATCGAGGAGTATCGATCCCTGGTCAACGACATTGCTGATCGAGGAGTCACCAAACCTATTCTCCCTGGGATTATGCCGGTCACGTCCCTCTCGTCAGTCCCAAGGATGGCCACCATGGGCGCCCCAGTGCCCGCCTGGGCCATTGAACGACTCGAATCGGCGGAGAGTACTGGAGGTGCCGATGCGGTACGAGAAGAGGGCATTGCGCTCGCAACTGAACTTTGCGCGGCATTGCTCGAAGAGGGTGCGCCAGGGCTTCATTTTTATACGCTGAATCGATCAAAAGCGACACGCGAAATTGCCCTCGCCCTCGGCCTCAACCAGAAGTGAGTTGGATGTTTCCCAGTTCCTGAGAACGGCGTAGTCTTAGAGGCTATGGCAGACATCATCACAATGGGTTCCGACAATGTTCTTCACGTTCCAGATGAACCAATCATTCCGTTTATCGAGGGTGATGGCACCGGTGTTGACATTTGGCCCGCCGCCAAGCTTGTCCTCGATGCTGCGGCCAAGAAGCACGGACGCTCCGTTGCCTGGAAAGAAGTACTCGCAGGAGAGAAAGCATTCAATGAGACCGGGAGTTGGCTTCCTGACGAAACTGTCGAATCATTCAGAACTCACCTCATCGGCATTAAAGGTCCGCTGACGACGCCCGTGGGGGACGGGTTCCGTAGTTTGAATGTGGCGCTGCGTCAGCTCCTTGACCTCTACGTGTGCCTCCGCCCTGTTCGTTGGTTCACAGGGGTTCCGTCACCCGTCAAACACCCTGAACTCGTTGACATGGTCATCTTCCGAGAGAACACGGAAGACGTCTATGCAGGTCTTGAAGTAGAAGCCAACACGCCAGGCGCAGAGCAACTGCGGAGCTACCTGGCCGAAACCTTCGGGTGGGAGATTCGAGAAGGATCGGGTATTGGAATTAAACCAGTGAGTGAAGTTGGCTCCAAGCGACTCATTCGAGCATCTATTCAATACGCACTCGATCACGGTCGAAAGTCAGTGACGATGGTCCATAAAGGAAACATCCAAAAGTTCACTGAAGGGGCATTCCGGAACTGGGGCTACGACCTCGTGCGCGAAGAGTTTGCGGATGTCGCTGTTGGATGGGATGACTGCGATGGGAAGCCAGGCAGCAAACTCTTGGTGAAGGATGCGATAGCGGATATCACCTTGCAACAAGTCCTGACCCGACCAACTGATTTTGACGTCATCGCCACACTGAACCTCAATGGTGACTATCTCTCCGACGCGCTCGCTGCGCAAGTGGGTGGTATCGGGATCGCTCCCGGAGCGAATATCAACTATGTCACTGGCCATGGAATCTTCGAGGCGACACATGGAACTGCTCCAAAGTACGCGGGCCAGGACAAAGTGAATCCTGGATCGCTCCTCCTTTCGGGTGTGCTGATGTACGAACACCTTGGCTGGCAGGACGCCGCAGATGACATCGTGCGAGCCCTGGAGGCCACCATCGCCGACAAGGTCGTCACCTACGACTTTGCCCGTCTGATGGAGGGTGCGACAGAGGTCAAATGTTCTGAATTTGCCTCTGCCATCGTTGACCGTCTCTAACTCTTTTTGCCCCTCGGCCAACATGGTTTGAGGGGGGTCATTTGGCGGATACGGTTATGGCCATGACAAATTCCCCACTGCACGTAACCGTCACCGGAGCCGCTGGTCAGATTGGCTATCAACTCCTCTTTCGAATCGCCTCTGGCCAACTCCTCGGGCCTGACCAACCGGTTGTCTTGAGGCTCTTGGAGATTGAGCCAGCTATGAAGTCTCTTGAAGGTGTGGTCATGGAACTCGACGACTGCGCCTTCCCTCTTCTCGCTGGAGTGGAAGCAACCTCAGATCTCAATACAGCGTTTGATGGGTCATCGTGGGCATTGCTCGTTGGATCGATCCCTCGAAAAGCCGGCATGGAACGTGGCGACCTCTTAAACGTTAACGGTGGAATCTTCAAACCACAGGGTCAAGCGATTGCGGCGAATGCGGCGAGCGATATTCGTGTGCTCGTGGTTGGAAATCCCTGCAACACGAACTGTTTGATAGCGAAGGCAAATGCACCTGAGATCCCTTCAGATCGGTGGTTTGCAATGACGCGACTTGATCAGAACCGTGCTGAAACCCAACTCGCGACAAAGGCATCGCAGCCGGTCAGTGGTGTAAAAAACCTCGCCATCTGGGGAAATCACTCCGCCACCCAGTTCCCAGACTTTGCCGCATCGACGATTAATGGGAAGCCAACCGCGGACGTCATTGGGGATCGTGCGTGGCTCGAAGGTTCGTTCATCGAAACAGTTCAAAAAAGAGGAGCAGCCATTATTGAGGCTCGCGGACTTTCTTCGGCAGCCTCGGCAGCGAACGCGGCGATCGACACGGTTGTTGGATTGAGAACACCAACAGCCAATGATGACTGTGTGTCGGTTGCTGTCTCTTCTAACGGTGAGTACGGCGTTCCTGAAGGACTCATGTTCGGCTACCCCGTACGTGCTGACGGCAACGGAAGTTGGAGCATCGTTGAAGGCGTGGAACACGATGCCTTCGCTAAAGATCGGATCAAGGTCACCACCGACGAACTCGTCAGCGAACGAGATGACGTTCGGTCACTTGGCCTGATCAGTTAGCCCTTCTCGCTCGAAGAGCGAGGTCAGGACCAAACCATCCCTGGTTTTATTCAGGCTGAACTGACGCCTCTTGAGGGGTTCGTTTCGTCCGGCGAAGGATCTTTCGACCGAGCCAGGCCACGGGATCAAAGTCAGCATCGACGACACGTTCTTTGAGAGGAATAATCGCGTTATCGGTAATCTTGATGTGTTCGGGGCAGACTTCAGTGCAGCACTTGGTGATGTTGCACATCCCAAGACCCGCTTTGTCTCGAACGAGGTCTCGTCGATCGTTGGTGTCTAAAGGGTGCATCTCTAATTCTGCGTAGCGAATAAAGAGACGGGGCCCCGCGAATTTCCCTTTATTCTCTTCGTGGTCCCGGATGACGTGACAGACGTTCTGGCACATGAAGCACTCAATGCACTTCCGGAACTCTTGGCCACGCTCAACGTCGATTTGGCTCATGCGATAGCCATCTTCTGGCCGGGGGGGAGGTAAGAAGGCCGGTACTTTTCGCGCCATCTCGTAGTTATAGGACACGTCAGAAACGAGGTCTCGAATAATTGGGAAGGCTCGCATTGGCGTAACCGTGACCGGCTCACCTTCTGGGAGTTGATCCATACGTGTCATGCAGAGCAGACGAGGCTTTCCATTGATCTCAGCTGAGCAAGAACCACATTTTCCGGCTTTGCAGTTCCAGCGACATGCCAAGTCAGGGGCTTCGGTCGCTTGGATTCGGTGGATGACGTCCAAGACGACTTCGCCTTCTTGGGCGGGCAAGGTGTACTCCTCAAAATCTCCACCATTGGAATCTCCGCGCCACACGTGCATGACAACGTCACTCATTTCGGGGCCTCCTCAAGAAGCGCTTTGAGCTCATCGGGCATCTCTGGGAGGGGTTCAGGGGAGATCTTGATCTCTTCATTGAATCCTCCACCAGCTGGCTGGCGTGAGACGAAGTTGATCTTGCCCAACTCGGGATCGGCCTTCGGGAAGTCCTCTCGAGTCTGTCCTCCGCGGCTCTCTTTGCGCTCTCGAGCTCCTAAGGCGACACACGTTGACACGGTCAACATTGCGGGCAGGTCAGTCGCCAAGTTCCATCCAGGGTTGTACGCTCGACCACCCTTGACGGAGATGTTGTTGACACGCTCCTTGAGTACTTCAAGCTTCTCGAGCGCCTCGTCAAGCTCTGGGCCCGTTCGGATGATGCCGACGTTGGTCTGCATCATCTCTTGGAGATCGTGCTGCAAGTCGTAAGGATTTTCTCCCTCGTCTCGGGTAAAGGGCTCCAAGGCTTCATCTATGTAATGGCGAATAAGGGATTCTTCCAACTTTGGAACATCTCCCGCTCGACCTTCGGCGAAGTCTGCTGCCCCCATGCCGGCTCGACGACCGAAGACCAAGAGGTCAGAAAGTGAGTTTCCACCCAGTCGGTTTGATCCGTGCATACCCCCGGAGACTTCCCCAGCGGCAAAGAGTCCAGGCACCGAGGTGGCTCCGTTGTCAGGCTCAACTCGAACCCCACCCATGATGTAGTGACACGTCGGGCCAACTTCCATGGCCTCTTGGGTGATGTCTACTCCCGCAAGCTCCATGAACTGGTGGTACATCGACGGAAGTCGACGGCGAATCACTTCTGCACTTCGGCGAGACGCAATGTCGAGAAACACACCTCCATGCGGCGAGCCTCGGCCAGCCTTCACTTCGCTGTTGATCGATCGGGCAACCTCGTCGCGAGGAAGAAGTTCAGGTGGTCGACGCCCAGCAGTGTGATCGTCATACCAACGGTCGGCTTCGGCTTCTGAGTCAGCCGTCTCTGCCTTAAACATGTCGGCGATGTAGTTGAACATGAAGCGTTCACCTTCGGAGTTCTTTAAGACGCCACCGTCTCCTCGAACACCTTCGGTGACGAGAATGCCTCGCACAGAGAGGGGCCACACCATGCCGGTGGGGTGGAACTGGACGCACTCCATGTCAATAAGCTCAGCGCCGGCCCAGAGAGCAACGGCGTGACCGTCTCCGGTTCCTTCCCATGAGTTTGACGTGAACTTCCAGGACTTTCCAACACCACCAGTTGCGAGGACCACTGCCTTTGCGGCGAAGGTAACGAACTCGCCGGTTGGTCGCCAGTAGGCCACGGCACCGGTCACGGAACCATCGTCACCTGTGAGGAGGCGGACGACTTTGCATTCCATGAAGACGTCGATATCAAGAGAGACAGCTTTTTGTTGGAGGGTTCGAATCAGCTCAAGACCAGTTCGGTCACCAACGTGGGCGAGCCGGGCGTAGCGGTGACCTCCAAAGTCTCGCTGGAGAATCTTGCCGTCTTTGGTCCGGTCGAAGAGTGCCCCCCATTTTTCGAGTTCTTGGACTCGATCGGGTGACTCTTGTGCGTGGAGTTGCGCCATGCGCCAGTGGTTGAGCATTTTGCCCCCACGCATGGTGTCTCGGAAGTGAACTTTCCAGTTGTCTTCTTCATAGACGTTCCCCATGGCAGCGGCAACGCCACCTTCGGCCATAACAGTGTGTGCTTTGCCAAGCAGCGACTTGCAGATCAGCGCAACGCGAAGACCTCGTTCTTTGGCTTCGATGGCTGCGCGCATCCCAGCGCCACCGGCACCGATAATGATGACGTCATAGTCGTGATGTTCAAGAGTTGTCATGGTGTGAGCTCCTTGGTTCTAAAAGATTTTGAAGTCAGTGATCGTTCCACTGGCCACTAGGCGGATGTAGGCATCAGAAAGTGCGACAACAAACAAACTGATCCAGGCGAACTGCATGTGTTTGGCGTTCAAAGGAGTGACGAACTTCCAAAACTTGTGGCGCCATGGGTGTTTTGCGAATGAGCGGACTTGGCCCCCGCAGAGGTGTCGACAGGAGTGACACGACAAGGAATAGAGCCAGAGCAACACTGCATTTGAGCACAAGATCAACGTACCGATTGAGACACCAATACCACCTTCGCCTGGCATGGAGAACGCCAAAATCGCGTCGTAGGTCAAGATCACATTGAAGATCAGCCCGAAGTAGAAGAAGTAACGGTGAACATTTTGGAAAATTAATGGGAAGCGAGATTCGCCGGAGTAGCTCTTGTGCGAGTCAACGACGGAACACGCAGGTGGAGCCCACCAGAAGGATCGGTAGTAGGCGCGTCGGTAGTAGTAACACGTCAACCGAAATCCAAGCGGGAAGATCAAGATCAAGAGAGCCGGCGAAATCGTCCACCACGAGATTGTTGGAGAGTGTGTCGAACCTGGAACACACGACGCAGTGAGGCATGGCGAGTAGAACGGACTAATCAAATCTCGGTGCAGCGATGAACCGGCGTAGTAGTTCTTGCCTACGAATGCGGCCCATGTGGCGTAGACCACAAATGAGGTCAAGATCGAAACGGTGATGACGGGCGAAATCCACCATCGATCTTTCCGAACCGTGGAGACGTCCGGCCCTCCACGAGTGCCTCCTAAAACGACTGGCGTCTCTGAGTTGTCAACTCTTGTTGCAGAGTTCTCTACCGTCGTCACTATGCCTCCTTGGTGTTCCACACGTTGGCTACCTACGTTCTTGGCTTCCTGGCCTAGAGGGCATCCTAGGATCAGATTCCCCTCGTTCATGCCATCAACCTTCCCATTCTGATTGTGCCTGGCCCAAGCCGCAACTTTGGGACATAGGATCAAGAAATGGACTCCTCAACGACCACGCCGACCACCTTCACGCCTCCTGCCGATTTGGCCACGACCCTCGGAGAACTGCGGTCGAGTGGCTGGCTGAGCCGCAGTGTGGCCGAAGAGATCGCCATTAATCTTGAAACCAAGATTGCTGCGGGGGAGGCGATCTCTGCGGGGGTTCAAGGTTTTGAAGAAACGGTGCTGCCGCAACTTGAGACGGCGATTCTGGCCGGCCACGACGTGATCTTGCTTGGAGAGAGAGGCCAAGCCAAGACAAGGCTTATTCGCTCGCTCGTGGAGCTCCTTGATGAATGGCTTCCAATCGTCGCTGGTTCAGAGATCAATGATGATCCCTACAACCCGGTTTCTGCCTACGCCAAGACGCAAGTCAGTGAACACGGCGACGCCACCCCGATTTCGTGGATCCACCGCAGCGATCGTTACGGAGAGAAGCTGGCCACTCCTGACACAACGATTGCGGACTTGATTGGTGAAGTGGACCCCATCAAAGTGGCTGAAGGTCGCTACCTCTCAGACGAGCTGACGATTCACTACGGACTGGTACCTCGAGTCAATCGAGGCATTTTTGCCATTAACGAACTTCCCGACCTTGCCGAGCGTATTCAAGTTGGGCTCTTAAACGTCTTGGAAGAGCGAGATATCCAGATCCGGGGCCATCGCATTCGCCTCCCTCTCGATATCGTCCTTGTCGCGACGGCCAACCCTGAGGACTACACCAACCGTGGTCGAATTATCACGCCACTCAAGGACCGCTTTGGTGCACAAATCCGGACGCACTACCCAAGAGAAATTTCGACCGAAATCGACATCGTGCGCAGTGAGGCGAAACTTGCTCGGACGGAACTACCGGTCATTGTTCCGTGGTTTATCGAAGAGGTGATCGCAGGAGCGAGTCACCTGGCTCGACGCAGCCCCATGCTCAACCAGCGAAGTGGAGTCTCGGTCCGTCTCACTATTGCGAACTACGAATCAGTGGTTGCGAACGCTCTTCGCCGAAGCCTTCGGTTGCATGAAGACATGGTCGTCCCACGAATTAGTGACCTCTCCGCAGCATTGGCGTCGACACAGGGAAAGATCGAAGTTGAGGCGCTTGATGAAGGTCGAGAACAAGACGTGATCTCTCAACTCTTCGGTGCCGCAACGCTGCTGGTCTTCCGGGAAAACGTTGCGATCCCCGAATCCGGTGAGATTGTGGAGGCCTTTGAGGGAGAAGTGATCGCCCACACCGGAGACGACCTCCCCGCTGGCGACTACCTCGAGCTCTTGGCGCAAGTCCCTGCCCTTGAGCCTCCGACGAGGCGAATCGCTGGTGATGCGGCAGGACCCGCGGAGATGGCGTCAGCTCTCGAGTTTCTCTTAGAAGGCATGCACCTGACGAAGCGCCTCAACAAAGACGCGTCAGGCGCCAGAGCGCTCTATCGCTCTCGAGGTTAAGTGAGCGCTCGCTACGACTACCACTCGTGGGATGGGAGCCAAGAGTTCGCCAATCTCGACCCTGAGGATCTCCTTGCCGCGTTAGGTGACGATCTCTTGGGAAATGGCGACCTCTCGGACGCCATCGAGCGGATGTTGAGCGGAGGCATTGAGTTGCCTGATGGTGAGCGGATTGATGGGCTGCGAGACCTGCTTGAAGAGACCAGGCGGCGGCGAGAAGAGTTGTTGTCGAAGGGAAATCCAGATGGCGAGTTAGCGAAATATCGCGAAGCGCTCGACGAGATTGAAGCGCTCGAGCGAGACGGCATCGAAGAGCTCGCTGATGAAGCAGCTGATTCTGGTGATGAGCGACGCCAAGAGGTCACCAATGACGTCGTCACCGAGCGCAGAATGGCGCTTGACCTGATGCCGGCTGATCTTGCCGGGAGAGTTTCCTCGATGACGGGCTATGAGTTTGTCTCAAGCGAGGCCAGAGAGAAGTTCGAAGCGCTGTTAGAAGAGATGCGAGAAGAGATCGCAGATACGTATTTCCAGGGGATGTCAGAAGCGTTGAAGAATGCTGATCCCGAACAAACCGCGCGCATGCGCGAAGCGATGGATGCAATCTCAACGATGCTCGAGCAGCGCCAGCGCGGCGAACCCCTTGACCCCACCTTCGAGGAGTTCAAGGAGAAGTACGGCGACATGTTCCCGGGAGCAGAAACGCTTGACGATCTCTTGGAACAGATGGCAAAGCAGATGGCTGCCGCAGAAGCAATGTGGCAATCACTCTCACCTGAACAGCGGGCCGAACTGCAGGGCCTTGCGGAATCGCTGTTAGGAGATATGGATTTGCGGTGGTCAATGGATCGTCTCAGCGCAAATCTCCGAGAAGCATTTCCTGACCTTGACTGGGGTCAGAGCTACTCCTTCGATGGCGAAGGATCAATGTCGATGTCCGAGACCGCCGATGCTGCTCGACAACTTTCAGAGTTGGAGCGGATGGAAGATCTCCTCTCAACAGCGTCGTCGGCATCGGCGTTAAATGAAATCGATATCGATGAAGTCCGTCGAAATTTGGGAGAGGATGCTGCCCACCAACTCGAGCGCTTGGCCCAAGTCGCAAAATCACTTGAGGCTTCTGGGCTCATTGCAAATAAGGGCGGCAAGATGGAGCTGACGGCCCATGGGGTTCGCCGCCTCGGAAATCGAGCCCTTCAGGACTTGTTTTCTCAAGTCAATAAGGACAGCGTTGGTCAACACCAGACGATGTACCAAGGATTCGGGCACGATCGAGAAGAGACGACCAAGCCCTACGAATATGGCGACGCACTGAATCTTCACCTGTCAAAGACCGTCCATAACGCGGTTGCTCGACGCGGGGGAGGAGTGCCCGTCAAGCTCCAAGCAGAAGACTTTGAAGTCGTCGAGACCGAAGCGCTGGCTCGCTCGGCCACTGTGCTTTGTATCGACTTGTCGATGTCGATGCCCATGAGGGACAACTTTGTTCCGGCAAAGAAAATGGCGATGGCCCTTCAAACCTTGATCTCAACGCAGTACCCACGCGATTATCTCGGACTCGTTGTTTTTTCTGACGTTGCTCGAGAAGTCTCGCCCACAGAGTTACCGACCGTGATGTGGGATTACATCTATGGCACCAACTTGCAGCACGCCCTCGCGCTGAGTCGCTCCATGCTGGCGCGCCAGCACGGCACCAAGCAGATCATCGTGGTGACTGACGGAGAGCCCACGGCCCACATCAACCGGTGGGGCGAGCCCGAGTTCAGCTACCCTCCCGTCCCAGAGACGCTTCGACTCACGATGGCGGAGGTCGTTCGGTGCACGAAAGCCAATATCACGATCAATACCTTCGCTCTCGACCTCGAACGAACCCACTATCCCTTCGTCGAACAGATCGCCAAAGTCAATGGGGGACGGACGTTTTACCCCTCCCACGATGAACTTGGCGGCTACGTTCTGGTGGACTTTCTCAAGCACCGACGACTCCTTCGACCAGCCGGATAGGCCATTTTCTAGCCTTCCTGGGCAGGAGGACTTGCTTTTTCCCTTGTTTTGCCCCAAGATGACACCGTTGTAGTTACATCGGTGCCATCTCAAGATGGCGCACAAAGGAGGACCGATGGATGTGATCTCGTTGTTAGCCGGAGAAGAAGAGCGCAGTTGGCAGGGGCAGGCCAATTGCAAAGGCGTCGACCCCGACCTCTTTTTCCCTGAACGAGGTGCCTCAACGCGAGAAGCCAAAGAAGTGTGTCGCGGGTGTGTCGTCCGTGAAGACTGCTTGGAATACGCGTTAGCGAACAGTGAAAAGTTTGGAATCTGGGGCGGTATGAGCGAGCGAGAGCGTCGACGGGTCCGTCGAGCTCGTGCACTAGAGCGACGACTCGCCATGGAGTCGGCCTCTTAACTTATTTCGAAGCCAATTGAGCGCGCCGCCGCTTCAATGGTTGTTGCAATCTTCAGATTGAGTTCGCTCCAGCGAGCAGGGTCAACCTCGTCAAGACATGACTGAGGCGCTAAGCCGACAAGCTCTGCTCGGAGAATTTTTCCTCCCTCGGGGAGAAGCGCGAGCACTCGATCGTGGACATCTGCAGGCGTTGTGTGGCTTGGATCCAAAAGGTTGCACGAGACTTGCACGTCGTTGTCGATCTGGAGGCCAAGTGCTCGCAGATCTTCAGATCGAATCTGGCGGGCAATCTCCTGGGCCTGGTTGAGCGAGACCTTCGAAAGCCAGAGATTCCACGCAAGGAGGACCAATCGAGCTCCGACGGCCGATGCTCCTGCACGTGGATGGGGGGTGGAGGGCCCAAGGTCAGGGCTGAGAGTCTCAAAGGCGTTGCGGCGAACCTCGGGCAAAGTTCGGTGCCGACCTTCATCGAGTGGTCCGTAAAGGAAGCACGGCAGAGCGAGTTCCTCAGCGAAACGATGCGCTGCCTTGTCCCGCAGGACACAGGCATCGTCGAGAGTGGCGTTGGCAAGTGGAACAAAAGGGACAACATCGAGAACCCCAAAGCGGGGGTGAACACCAACATGGTGGGTGAGATCAAGGCGGGAGACAACTCGAGCGCCAAATTGAACGACGCTTTCAAGCAGTGTGTCGTTTGTGCCAATCAGAGTGAAGACGCTCCGATGATGGATGGGGTCTCTGTGCACGTCAACGCAGCCGGGTGTCTCCCTTGCGAGTTGATCGATGAACGCGCCATCTTGACCTTCTGAGACGTTGAGAACTGCTTCAAAGACCGAATCTTCGGTCTTTGAACTGCTCAGCTGACGCTGAGAACGGCGTTTTGGCCACGCCGCGCTCGAATGATTCGGCGACGCTCACGCTCTGAACGCCCACCCCACACCCCATGATCGATGTGATTCTCTATGGCGTATTCAAGACACTCGTCTTGGACCGGACACGAGGCACAGATCCTCTGGGCTCTGATGACTCCAAGTCCGTCGCTGGGAAAAAAAGTTTCTGGGGCAACGCTTTGACACTTGCCACTTGCCATCCATTGATTGTCCATCTTTCGACCTCCTTGGTCTCACTATCATTGTAGAGCGAGAATTCGGAAAAACCCCAAGTATTTAGGGAATTCTTATTCAAGGAGAACCCGAGGAAGCGCAAGGGAAACGGGGAGTAGCATGGAGAGTTCAGTACCAATCAGGAGGACGAATGAGTCAGGTCACGACAGAGAGCGAAGAAGAGCCAATTGAAATCGTTGGCCAAGTTCGAATCGTCTACCTCGGCCCTGTCGAGCCCCACTGGGACTTCCAGCCGGTCTGGGGTGACACCGACGTCATGCAAGAGTTCCAAGACAGGGTCAGGGCTCGCTTAGTTCTTCTCCCTCCGCATGATCCACAGTTTCGTCGAAATCGTGAACGCGTCAACCGAGATGGCGAACGAGAAGGTCTCGAAGTCGAATGGGATCTTGGATTCCCTGAAGAGGCGCCAGCAACAGAGACCGCTGAGGCCTAAGTCTTAGGAAGCGGAATCGCTCCCAGGATCAAGTTCAGGAAGAGCCAGTCGCTCGAGCCAGAGGCCAGGAGCCTCGAGCTCAGCAGATGTTGGAAGCGAAGAACCGCGATGAAGGAGTTTGGCGAGGCCATCTTCGCCCTGGCGTTCCAAGACTCCCGACACGAACGCTTGCCCTCGCTCAACTTCTCTTGCAGAGAGATCAAGTCCAAACAGTCCGCCGGCGGCCTGTTCACCTTTCGCATCACTCACGCGGTGGCGATGCCACGCTTCTTTGAGTAAGGCATGGCTCGCCGTCAATCGAGTGGTGACAACCTCGGCTACGTGATCGAAGTACGCACCGAGAGCGGTTGTGGCCGCAGTCAAATTATTCGATGAGGCGTGTGCCCCTGGGGTCACAAGTTCCGCAAGGATTGCGTCAGGGTCAGAGAGCATGGCGCTGAGTGCTTCGGGGTCACCAGACGAGGTCATCTTTTCGATCAATGACTTTTGCGTCGCCAGTGAGTCAGCCATAGCAGCCATCAGAAGCGCATTGATTCGCTCGGTAATCCCTTGATTCGAAAATGCACTCTGTGCGGTGAGTTCACGAGTCAATGCGAAGAGGCGAACCTCGTCAAGGGGAAGGCTCCAGTCTTCGGCGAACTTGGCCACATTTCGAGGGACGAGATATAGGTCTGAACCTGGTGGCCAGGGAAGCGGAAGGGCAAAACTTCCGAGTGCTCGCTCAGCAAGGTGTCCCGCGGCGGAGCCGAATTGAAGCCCCAACATCATGGGCCCCAACATTTCAGCAAATTGGCCGAAGAGCGGTGGTACGCCACTGGCGTCGGGATCTTGTGTGAGTTGAGCAAGGGATGCGCCAGTAGCTTCGGTTTGGGCTTCAACAACTTTCTCAATGGTGGGGCGCCAACTGTCCAACTGAGCAACAGCCCAGGTGCTTCGATTCACGGGAGTTATTGGCGTGGGTGTCGAGCCAATACCGGTCACTTCTTCAACGTGACGAGCGGCGACATCGACGAGTTGTTCAAGGGCGATTCGCTCCAAGGGGTCTGGGTTTTCTTCACCCTCTCCTTCGGAGGCAACCCCAACAGCGAGTGCACGCGCCGATTCAAACCACGGGGCTCCTCCTCCTTGGCCACCCAAAATTTTGAGCAGATCACCCAGGAGGCCATCGAAGGGGTTTTGCGGGTCGTCCATAGGAATCCCAATCCTACGGTGCATCCGAGAGGGAGACGGCAACAACACGGCTGGATCCCTGATGCAGAACGGTGAGTTTGGCTGATTCGCCGACGTCCATCGTGTACAAATCATCTACCAACGCAGCCATAGTGGCGACGTGTTTGCTATTCACACTGGTGATGGTGTCCCCTTCGAGAACGAGTCCTTTCGCAGGGCTATCGCTATTGACATGGGTGACTGTTGCGCCACTTCCGCGTGGTGAATCGGTGCCAGTGATCTTGAGCCACCCGTGATGAGGGGCAGTTGTCGTCATTAGTCGGGTGGCGACGGACATGACAAAGGCGAGAGGAAGGTAGACGTGAGAACCAATTTGAGGAGCAGCAATGCCTACAACTTCTCCAAATTTGTTAATCACGACTGAACCTGGGACCGAGGAGAATGAGTTCGAGACTCGCATGGTGTCGAAGACGAGATTGTGGTGGGTGGCTGCTGCTGATGGAGTCTCAAGATGAGCGCTGCTCCAGGCAACATTCGACGATCCAGATGACGATGCCATTTTCACTGCGGTCATTGTTCCAGCTGGAGCAGTTGAGATCGTCGGGGGAGAAGAAGCAGTAAGAGGTGACACAACTGTGAGGACGGTAACCCCCGCAGTTTCATCCACTTGCGTAACGCGTGCATCTTCTTGCTGGCCTGAAGAGGTCATGACTTGGACTGAACGCGACATTGGGATACCCGCCGTGGTGGCCACATGCGACGCATCGAGTACGACACCACATGTCGTTGTGCTGCTTCCATTGCTCGAGACGTTCACTGCCACGAGTGATGGCGCAGAGCTTTGGATGGGTTGAGGTGCGGAACTGATCTGTTGAGCAGGGAGTACCGATGTTGTTGTGGTCGAATTCGACGTTGGATGAGCAAGGACCAGGATCCCGCCAACAAGAACGACTGTTGCCGCGATCGACACAATCGCTGTCCGTCGTCGATGTCGGTGGGAGGGTTTGCTCGAGCTCTCCAAAGTTTTAGAAATGGCCAAAAACTCCGAGGGATGAACCCAGTCCCGCTGCGAGGGTGGGACGAAGCCTCCTTCGCCGTTTCCAGGTCGAGCACGCCCCTCAGAAGCCGAGGCTTCCTCTGGATTTTCGGCATCGCCTGGGGGTTGTGGATTCTCCCCGATCACAGTTCTTCAGGCTACTCAGGAGGAGGCGTGGTTTCAGGGCGGGCAAGGGCCGTAGGGTTAGAAGCAGTGTCTCGAGACCTCGCCATCGATTTTGGAACCGCAAATACCCGGGTAATGGTGAAGGGCCGCGGCCTGGTTCTCGACGAGCCATCAGTGATTGCTGTTGATACTCGAACTCGTGAAGTCTTGGCTCTTGGACATGAAGCATCAGATCTTGTCGGTCGCACCGCAGATCACGTCGTCACAGTTCGACCCCTTCATCAAGGCGCCATCACGGACTTTGATATGGCGGAACGGATGCTCCGAGCGGTGTTGGCTCGTTGCGGATTGAGTCGAATGAGTCGACCCCGAGTGCTCCTTAGTGTTCCTGCAGCGGCAACATCGATTGAGCGACGAGCACTCAAACAGGCAGCAGAACGAGCCGGGGCGTCGAGTGCGATTTTGATAGAGGCCCCGATGGCCGCTGCGATTGGACTTGACTTGCCGATCTACGAAGCAATGGGCTCTGTCGTTTTAGACATCGGAGCTGGAACTACCGAGACCGCCGTGATCTCACTCGGTGGCGTGGTGGCCATGAAGGCGCTTCGAATCGGTGGAAACGATTTGGACCATGCAATCTCTGAATATGTTCGCCAAGAACTCGACCTGGTCATTTCTGATCGTGTCGGCGAAGAGCTTAAAATCCGAATTGGATCGGCGAACCCAGCCACACCGCTGGCACTCGCTGAGGTGCATGGACGTCGAACATCTTCCGGAGCACCCTCCACAGAGCAGGTGAGCTCGGAGGTGGTCGCCTCAGCGATGCATGAACTTGTGAACGCCATGGTGGGAGGGGCGGCGGCATGTCTTGCAGAGGCCCCACCAGAGTTAGCGCAAGACGCGATTTTTGAAGGCATTCATCTTGTGGGAGGTGGCGCAGCAATAGATGGGATTGTCCCTCTTATCTCTCAAGGCACGTCGGTCCCAGTCCACGTCGTCTCGAACTCAATCTCAGTGGTCGCAGAAGGAGCAGCTCGTTGTCTCGACGAGATTGGTCGCCTTGGGGCACTCTTCGAAGCCGCGAATCGCTAATCGGTTTCATCGCTCTCTACCCGGCGCAACATTGCCACGGCTTGTCGGACTTGCCAGTCTCGATCCTTCTCTAGCCTGTCGAGTGTGGCCTCCACTTCATCTCCTTCAAATGCGCCAAGGGCCGCAACCACTCGACGTCGAAGGGCCGGTTTTCCTTCGGCTGCTCCGAGAATGAGAGGAAGGCCTCGAACGTCACCTATCTCTGCCAACGCCGCAACAGCCTCTTCGACAACGAGTGGATCAGGATGGGAAGAAACTAGTATGCCAATTTCTTCCACCGAGTCAGTATCTTCGCGAAGAGCAAGTGCCTCCAGAGAACTCACCACGCACAGTGGAATGGAGTCGTGGAGTGATTCACGCAATGCCTCATTGAGAGGGGTCGTCTCAGTTTCATCCTGGACGTATTTGGCGGTTTGGGCGGCACGTTGGCGAACCTCTGGCGAGAGGTCACGAAGCGCTGAAATAACATGGACAGCTGTGAGCGATTCCCGCTTTGCAAGAGCGCCAAGAGCAGCAACTCTGACAAACATGTCTTCGTCGTGCAGTGCATCTCGAAGGGAGGAGAGATCGTCAGGATTCTTCCGATTTCCAGCGGCGATAATTGCGAGCCTGCGCTCTCTGGGCGCGAAGGCCGATACGGTGGCGGGATCGTGAGTCACGAAATCAGTATGCCGCCGTCAAAGCCGCTCCGCCGGCGCCATTGGATTGTCCGGGGGGCTCTTGTGGCCATTTTCCTTGTGGTGGCCTGTGGGTTTGGCGCTTCCCAGGTCTCAACTGGCGACTACTCGGTCACTCCTGGGGGAGCAGAGCCAGTAGCACCTTTGATCACAATTGACGGAAAGCAAGGCACAAACAACTCGGGGCACATCTTGCTCACGGACGTGTATCTCACCCCGTTGAGCTGGCTGACATATCTTCCGGCATGGTTCAATTCCGACGCCGAGATTGTCTCTGGTGATGCGCTCGTTACCCCCGGCGTCAGTGTCAACGACCTCGACATTCAGGGGTATCTCCAGATGGCACAGTCCAAGACCAATGCTCAGGCGGCGGCATTTCAACGACTTGGATATCCAGTGACCAGCACGAACGACGGAGCTCTCGTTGAGGCTGTTGGGACCTCGACACCGGCCTCTGGCCGTATCTCTGTTGCTGACATTGTTGTCGGCGT
The DNA here is from genome assembly GCA_009699875.1 of Actinomycetota bacterium. GTDB lineage: Bacteria > Actinomycetota > Acidimicrobiia > Acidimicrobiales > RAAP-2 > CAIUMH01. The sequence goes on along the minus strand of WLNI01000001.1, from coordinate 682,708 downwards.
GAACGGTCAAGCGACCACGACGGCATGCGCTGTTATTGCTGTCACTCGAAACCTTTTGCCCGGAACGACAGCATCATTTCTAATCAAGAAGGCATCAATCTCCGACAACGGGACCATTACGAATGGATCACCAGTTGCTGTAAATGTCACGGTCGGGAAACCACCGACAGCGACCCAACCTTCTCCCTGCCCGGGAGTGAGCGGAGCGGCAAAAGGTTTTCTTGGTATTGCGTTGCAAGATGACATTCACTACGTCTTACCATTTTCCGTGAATATTTCAACGCCGAATATTGGTGGCCCTTCTGCGGGACTGGCAATGACGCTTGGAATCATTGACCAGCTCTCGAATGGGACCTTGATCCATCATCGAACAATCGGAGCAACAGGGACGATGTCTCCCAGTGGAGCGGTCGGTGACGTGGGGGGTGTCCCTCAGAAGGCTGTTGCGGTCTCAAATGCGGGGGCGACGATGTTCTTGGTGCCTGGAACCGAGAAGAAAGCAGCCCAATCAACTGCTGCTTCGAGCCTTCAGATAGTCGCCGTTGACACCCTGAATCAGGCACTAAAAATCCTGATGGCGGGCGGAGGCACGATCACCATGGCGAACGGGAGTATCGAGCGTTAGACCGAGGTGTCGATGGAGTCGTAGGCTCAAGGGATGGCCGAAGACAGATATAGCATTTCATCGTCAAGGATTTCCGCCGTTGATGTATCGCGTGCATCGTTCGCAGTCGTGCGGAGAGGCTTTGATCCTCGTGAGGTTCGCTCGTTCCTCGAACACGTGAGTCAAGAACTCGAACTTTGGGAAAACCGAGAAACTGAGTTGCGACGTGCAGTTGCCGCAGCAGAAGAACGCGCTCGGAATCCCGTCATCAAAGAAGAGGATCTCACGGCTGCCCTTGGAGCACAGAGCGCGCAGGTGTTGAGAACAGCACACGATGAAGCCCGTCATCTTTTAGAGAGCGCACAGACACAGGCAAACGAAATGCTTCAGTCGGCTCAGCTCCGAGCGAGCGCAGGGATTGTCGATGCGGAACAAAAAGCCGCAGCGCGTGTTGGTGATGCAGAAGCAAATGCAGCGACTCTTGAAGAAGACGCGGCGTCAACATCACAGAAAATCATTGGACAAGCGCAAGCAGATGGCGAAACCTTGGTTGCTCGCGCACGTGAGCAAGGCCGTTCAATGATTGACCAAGCCCAGGAGGCTCGAAACCGAGTCCTGGCTGATATGAATGCCCGACGGCGAATGATGCATCTTCAAATTGAACAGTTGCGTGCTGCTCGAGATGAACTCGCACGATCAATCATTGGGGTTCGAGAAACTATCGATCAACTGACTGATGACATCAGTCAATCCGATGAAGCGGCGAGAGCTGCGGCTCAAGAGGTGGCTCGCCGTCAACCGACACCGGAAGAACTTTCTGACGATGCGGGAGGACCTTTTGTTGCGGTAGACCCAGCGTTGAAGGGTTCTGAGAGCGAAGAGGGGGTGTTGGCCGACGACTCTGGCCTTGAGGCACCTGAGTCGCAAGTGGTTGAAGAACTCTTTGCCAAAATTCGAGCGAGCGCGCGAAGCGAAACAGCGGCAACTCTGATTCCTGAATCTGAGAAGGGAACTCCAAGTGGACCCGATGCCGCCCTCTTCGCTGCACGTGACGGCGCTCTCAGTGCATCGAGGTCAACGTTGACCAGAAAAGTGAAGCGGACTCTTCAAGATGAGCAAAACCACCTCCTGGAGGCCTTGAGGGAAGGAAAAGAAGGAGAAACCGTTCTCGAAGAAGAAGCAGTGCAAATCGCGCGTTTTGCATCCGCCGTTGTTGACCCACTTGGAGATGCAGCGAATGCTGGCAAGATCTTCGCCCATGACCACGGCGTACAAAAGAGTTCTGATCTTTCCCATGCTGCGGTTGTAGAGATCGCGGAAGAATTAGCACAACACATAGCGATTCCTTTGCGACGCCGGTTAAGTGAAGCACTCGTTTCGTCGGACCCTGGGACACAGGTCAATGGTGCGTTTCGAGAGTGGAGAGGTTCTCGGCTTGAGAGGGTTGTCGGTGACGCTGCGCTCGAGGCATTTTCGGCGGCCGTCGTGGCTGCCTCGGGCTCAGGTTCGGTTCGCTGGACCACCGGTGGCTTGAGTGATCCCTGCCCAGATTGTGCCGACAATGAACTCGAAGGCACGGTTCGCGCCGGATCCAGATTCCCGACCGGCCAGTCATTCCCGCCGGCCCACGCCGGCTGTCGCTGCGCAATTTTGCCAGTGATCTCCTAGTTGTTGGGGGAGCGCACACGATCGTCCCTCCCCCTAGGGACAGGTGATGACCGGTTTTCGGGCGGGTCGCCTAGGCTGAACTTCTGATGCGATCCCCAGAGGACTTAGCAACGTCCCCACCATCAAAGAAGTCTCGTCGTCGGACTTGGCTCATTGTGGCAGCAGTTGCCATCGTTATCTTCATCGGGTCTCTGCGATCGCTGGCGGGTCTCTGGACGGACCAGATGTGGTTTACGTCAGTTGGACAGCAGAAGGTATTCAATACTTTTCTTTCTGTAAAAGTCGGAATCTTCCTCATTTTTGGTTTGATCTTTTTTGCTGGTTTGTTCATCAACTTGATGATCGTTGATCGAATCGGCCGTACCGCAGAACTCGCAACTCCTGAAGACGAGATGGTTCTTCGATATCAAATGACGATCAAGCCTTACGCGAAACGAATGTATGCCGGACTCGCCATCATTTTTGGACTTGGCGCTGGGTTCTCGAGTGTCGGTCAGTGGCAGAGTTATCTTCTCTTCACTCACTCGAAGTCCTTTGGGGTGAACGATCCACAGTTCGGCAAAGACGTTGGCTTTTACGTGTTTCAACTGCCGTTCATCCAGTTCCTGATTAGTTGGTTTATCGTTTCGCTCATTTTGATCACGATCGTGACGGGAATTTTTCACTACCTCAATGGTGGAATTCGGGGGCAACGAGGACGACCCCGTGTTCGCTCCAGCGTCAAGGTTCACCTTTCGGTATTGATTGCATTGATTGCAATCGGCAAAGCGGTTGGCTACTTCTATCAACGCTTTGAATTGACGACGTCAACGAATGGTTACGTTGAAGGAGCCACGTACACCGATGTTCATGCTCGGATTCCTGCGATTCAGTTGCTTTTCTGGATGTCGATTTTGGCAGCCATTATTTTGTTGGTCAATATTTGGCGCCAAGGATGGACGCTGCCCGTCCTGGCCATCGGTTTGTGGGCATTTGTCGCGCTGGTGATTGGGGTAATTTTTCCAACATTGCTCCAAACATTAAAAGTAACTCCAGCTCAAAGTTCGCTTGAATCTCCCTATATCGCAAGAAATATTTCTGCGACTCGATCAGCTTTCAATTTAGATACCGTGACACAGCACTCCTTTGCTGGTAGCAACAGTGTTGACTCGGGTTCGATCCAAGCAAATGCCACCACGCTCGCGAACATCCGTCTTTGGGACCCAGACCCTCAGCTTTCACTGCAGACCTTTCAAAAGCTTCAAGGCCTTCGTTCGTATTACTCCTTCCCTTCGGTTGGGGTGGATCGCTATGACCTTGGTGGGGGAATGACCCCAACCTTGGCCGGTGTTCGCCAGCTCAACCCAGCAGATCTTCCAGCCGCAAGTTGGGTTAACACGCACCTGGAGTACACCCATGGAAATGGGATGGCGCTCGCCGCTGCGAATCAAGTTCAACCCAATGGGAACCCAATTTTTGGGGTGGCCGACGTTCCCCCAACGTCGAGCAGTGGGTATCCCACCATTGTCCAATCAGGAGTCTTTTTTGGATTGAATGATCCCGGCTATGTCGTCGCGAATTCAAAACAGACAGAACTCGACTTCCAAACAACCTCCGGTCAAAATGTCGAGAGTCACTACAAGGGCACCGGTGGTGTTCAACTTTCAAGTTTCCTGAGAAAAGCTGCATTTGCACTGCGACTTGGAGATTTCAATCTTCTGATCTCGAACCTCGTTACCCCTCAATCTCGAATCATGTCGGTTCGAGATATCAATGTCATGGTGCAGAAGGCGGCTCCATTTCTCTCGTATGACTCAAAGCCCTACAGCATCCTGGTGGACGGCAAGATTCAGTGGGTCCTTGACGGTTACACAACGTCGACCATGTACCCCTATGGCCAGAACGTCTCGAGCACGCAAGTTCCTCAAGGAAGTGGCCTCCCAGGGAGTTACAACTACGTGCGCAATTCGGTCAAAGTGGTCATTGATGCGTATTCGGGGTCGATGAAGTTCTATGTCATCGACCAAAGTGACCCAATTATTTCAGCGTATGAGTCGGCCTTCCCTTCGCTCTTTACGCCTGGGAGTTCAATGCCAGCAAATATACGTGCCCACTTACGCTATCCCGGTGACATGTTCTCAGCGCAAGTCTCAACCTATGGGCGCTATCACATTACGAATGCGGCTTCGTTCTACAACGCAGGTGATGCGTGGAATATCTCAGAAACAGCAGGAGCGGGGTCTCCCTCTCAAACCGTTGCGTTGACGCAACAGACGAACTCTCAGGGAATCGTTATTCAAGGTCCGGCGGAAGTCATGAATCCGATCTATCAAGTGAACTCACTTCCGGAAACGACAGCACAGACGTTTACAATCACTGATGCGTACGTGCCTGCATCGAAGAGTTCGTCGAATCAAAACCTGGCTGCATTCATGGTTGGTACGTCTGATCCAAACAACTACGGAAAACTCAATGCGTATGCCACTCCGTCTGGACAAAATGTCATCGGCCCTGTTCAGGCAGACTCGCAGATCCAACAAAGTACAAAAGTCTCTTCGATCATCACGCCACTTGACCAACATGGATCAAGCGTGCTCTTAGGGAATCTCTTGATGATTCCTATTAATCAGTCGATGCTCTACGTCCGGCCGTTGTACGTCACCAGTACTGGAAACGCCCTGCCACAGATGAAGTATGTGGTCGCTGTCTTTAATAACCACGTCGATATCGAAACGTCACTGACGGCCGCTCTGTCCAATGTCTTGTCAGCAAATCTCAATATTCCAAATGGATCAGCGGGCTCAGGAACCTCAGGCAATCAAGGAACCACAGGCGGTACGAATTCAGGGGTTTCAGAGAACGTGGCCGCCTTACTTGCGCAGGCGCAAGCTTCGTACCAAACAGCGCAGACCGCGTTGCAGAACGGGGATCTGGCGGGATACCAAGCTGCGATTCAGGCCATGTATGCGGATCTTCTCGCGGCTCAAGCGGCCCTCGGTTCAAACGGGAGCAGTGGCACCACGACTCCAGGGAAATCCTCAACAACGACAACTGTTCCAAAGAAAACGACAACCACAACGACAGCGAAAAAGACAAGTACCGCTGCGTTCGGTCGTCCTAGTTCTCGCTAGCGAAGGTGATGAAACTCGCTCTAGCGCGGAAGTGAAATACCGATACCGCCTCGTGTTTCTGGACCGTAACGAGCAAGTTCCATTTCAAGATCAAGTCGTGTAGTAGTTGCCTGTTTCGAAAGGGTTTCTGCGTCAAGGAGATCTGCAGGAACAATCCAGCAGAGTTCAATTTCGATTCCATCAGGATCAGAGATGTAGAGAGATTTTGTTGTGGCGTGGTCAGAGGCCCCAACCAGGGATCCATCCTTCGACATGACTCCAGCTAAGCGTTGCAGTTCACTCAGCGTATCGACCTCAAAGGCGAGGTGGTAGAGACCAACGGTTGATCGACCCGCAGTGTCGCCGCCAAGGGTGTCGCCAAGAGCGAAGAAGGCAAGATCGTGATCATTATGCGAGAGGGGAGCTCGCAGAAACGCAGCTTGTTCTGGAATTTCATGGACGACGACGAAATCGAGAAGTCCACACCAAAAACTCAGTGTGCGTTCTAAATTACGCACGTAGAGAACTGCATGGTTCAACCTGGTGATCGGCATGACACAGTTCCTTTCCTCATCTTTCATGGTAATACGAAAGAAAGCGAGTCCATGGTGACTCTGAGAGGCGAAGGCTGGAAGAATGACCATCAATGGATCTCGCTCGCAGGTTTTCGATGAAAGAGAATCCAGTTCTTCCGGATAATCTCCGCACTGCTATTTTCGAAGAGGTTCGGCGAACGTTTGTCTATCCCTACAGCACTTTTCTCTGCCTCTTTGGAAATGCCATCTTGGTGACGTTGTTGTGGTTTTGTGTCCCCGTCGATCTTAAAAGTCTTTTCTTTAATGTTCAGGGAGCATTTTTCTTTCCCATCGTGCTCGCAACTTGGATGATTGCTGATGTGCCCGCAACGAATGAATGGGCTCCTGACTCATCGAGAGTCTTGGCAGCGATGGGTGATGAGGCGATGTTGACAAGGCTTCTGCGTGCAAAGCATCTTGTACTTTGGCTCATCGTGACCCCTGTCGTCATTATTGTTGCGGCCATAATTGGAGGAACGACGGGTGACAGGGTCACTATGACACTCTGCATTGGTTGGGTCGCATCAGTTCCATTAAGTTCACTCGGGATCGCAAGTTTGGTAGGAATTATCTGGCCGTACCATCCCATTCCTCTTAAAATCAGAATCAAAAAACGACACGAGTGGAAACACATGTGGCTTCGCTGGGGATTCCTTGTGGTATTCCCCTACATGCTCGTCCCCCTCCTGGGGCTCATTGGTCTCGGTCCTTCAGTGGTGCTGTATCAGCTCGCAAAAGTTCATCACGGGACTGTGAATCGAGTTGCCTTGATGATTGGACTTGCTATAACTGTCCCTGTTGCAGCGGTGATTTGGACATGGGGCACGCGTTATGGAGCACGGTTGACCACGAAGCGGTCTACACAGCTCCGCCTGTATCTTTCTGATCCGCTAAAAGGGTAGTTCGCTTAGCTATAGATCACTCGAGTGAGCCACTGCGCTACCAATGCAGGCTTTTCTTCGCCCTCAATCTCGATGGTGACATCTCGAGTGACTTGGATAGCATCTCCCTTGAGTTCGACGTGTGAGATCACGGATGTCGCTCGAATAGAACTATCAACCTTGACCGGACTGACGAATCGAACTTTGTCAAAGCCGTAATTGATTCCCATCACGACACCTTCCATCCGAGCTGGATCTTGAGGAATCGACGCCATGAGATGAGTCAAGAGCGAAAGAGTCAAAAAGCCATGAGCGATGGGGACTCCCCAGGGTGAAAGTTTGGCTGCAGCTTCGGGATCAACATGGATGAACTGGTGATCATGAGTGACATCCGCAAATGAATTGATGTCCTCTTGGCGCACAGGAAACCAAGATCCGGATCCTTCTGATTCACCAAGTGCTTTTGTGAAACGTTCGAATGCAGCTTCGCTATGCAGTGTCATAGTTTCCCTTCTGTTCGTGAGGCCTCTCGGCAGTCTCTCCTTAAATTGCTCACTAAGCAACAGGTTGAAACTGCGGGAGAAGTGCGCAGTTGGACGATGGTGACTTTTGGCCTATGATCTTCTAGCAACGGCGCGGGGTGGAGCAGTCTGGTAGCTCGTCGGGCTCATAACCCGAAGGTCGCAAGTTCAAATCTTGCCCCCGCCACCATGGAATAAACAGAAAGACCGGTCCACATGGGCCGGTCTTTCTGTTTGTCCTGAGCAGAGTTCGAGAACATCGGACGCCAGTTACGAATTGATTGATCCACCCGCGGGTTCTGCCATCCCCTTGGTGAGGAACTGAAGTGGTAACCGCTGCCGCCAGCCTAGGTCTACAGGCCTACTTTGAGTGCTGTTCATCTCCCGATTTTGTCGTGTTTCGAACCACGCGGCCCCAATGAAAAAAGTGCTCGCGAAAATGTATGCATTTCTTGCGACAAACGTCAGAATCGTGATCCAAATATCTTGAATGGTAAAACTTGTGGTGGGATCAGTTACTGGTGCCCTGAAAAAATACCAAGGGATCAGAAAGACAGTGAACGTTGCGAGGGCGCTATAGCCAAATCTTGTCTTGCGGCCAACCTCAACTGCGGCAAAGAGGAGAAGCGGAGTGAACGTGAAGTAGTGGTCCCAAGAGACAGGGGACAGCAGCGAAGTAACGAATAACAACGTGACCAGAGAACTTATTTTCCATGAGGCACGATAGAGACGAACTGACGCGATGAGTCCGATAGTTAGGACAGCAATGCTGCAGGCAATCAGAAGGAAGAAGGCCAGGGAACTTGGGAGAAAAGTGAGTCTCTTTAAAAAACTCCAGATAGACGCGGATTCATAGGTTCCTGAAAATGCCGAATACGACTCGAAATGTGTTACTTCACTACCGTTCAAAAGTCTTTTGAAAAAGAAAGTTGTTGATTGTCGAGGCCACAAAATCCAACTTGCAGCGACGAGAAGTAAAAAAGACGTCAACGCGGTTCCAGCAGCCCTCCATTTGCGCTGGAATCCAAAAAAAATAATGAATATACCTGGATAGAGCTTTATGGCAGCGGCAATCCCAGTCAAAATTCCTTTTCGTCTACCTTCGATAGCCAAGAAGTCGGCGGCGAGGAGGGCAATCAGGATGGTACTTGTCTGACCCCAAGCGAGACATTCGATCATGGGTGGAAAAATCATCACTGTGATTGCGGACGACCAAAAGCTCACCCCAAGTGCCAGGGTTCCTCTGCGGAATCCCGAGTACGTGAACGCGACATAGTACGTAATGGTGAGACACAAAATTGTGAACAGAGTCCAGAGGAAGAACCCAGAAGTTTTGGAAATGAGATTCAACGGCCAGAACAAAAAGATGGCTGGTGGTGGGTACGTAAACGCTTCCGTTGCGAAAGGCGTATAGAGCAGACCCAGATGATCTAATGCCCACATTTGGTTGATGCGGGCGTTGAGGTCAGGGAAGTGAACAATGTAGTGCGATTGAAAAAGCCAGGGTCTGAAATTTGCTCCGTAGACGCTCAGCCACGCCAGTATGATGACGACGGCTGCGCCGCTGAACAAGATGGCAACTGAATAGAATCGTCCCTTCACGCAGTAAGACTCTAATCCCTTAGTGGTGAACGTCATGTCTGGTCGATGGTTAAAAAGCGAAGATGTCGTGTCCGTAAAGCCGTAAATTCAACTCCAGGGCGAAGGCGCCAGGGAAATCATTACAACCTCTAGAAGTTCCTTGTTTCCAAGATGATAATTCCGTTTTTTCTACTAAGAAAACCGCCGAGCGTTGGTCGAGAGAGATAACTCCGAGACCTGGAAGCGCAGCCATGGCGAACTACGTCGTACTCATAGATGTATCCACAACATCCTCGGTCAGCTGGAGAAAGAAATCTAAAAGCAGAGACGGAGATTCAACTTTTGCCTTGCGACCGGATGGTTATTCCTCAGTGATCGGCCGTTCTCTCCCTCATGGATGACTAAGCATCCTCAGCATTGCTTGAGCATCCTGGCAGTATTTGAAGCGTGGCGGATTCTGGCAACTGGCTAGGCAAGGAGCTGCGCCATCTGAAGGACCCCATTGGGCCTGCGGAGGATATGGGCAAGAGAGAGCCCATTCGAATGGTGACGTTCTTTCTCGTGGTGACCGCAATTCAAGTTATTGATTTCGCCATTCGCCACAGGCTGGGTTTTGCGATTTCTCAAAAGAGTATCTCCACCTTTGTGACTGATGCTGTTGATTACGGCGCGTTACTGATGTTTGCCGTTCTGGGGATTTTGGCGATCATCACAATTTTAAACTCTGAACGTCAAACACCCCGTTATGCAATGCCCGTGATGTTGGCGTATCTGATTCTTGCCTCCATTGGAGTTGCGATGAATCTTGGAGTTCTGATTGGCTCAAATAATCTCCGTCATGAAAAAGTTGTCTCGCTGATTATTTTGGTGGCGCTTTTCTATCTTTCTACGACATTGATGTTTTCGCTCTGGTACCAATTGGCCAACTCCTACCTAAAAGGAGGGGCGATCGTGTTCCCACCAAATGCCGCTCACCCAAACGATCCTCCTCGTTGGTTTGACTACTGCTTTTTGTCGTTTAATTCCAACTCGACATTTGGGCCCACGGTAGAGGAGATCACAACTCGTCCAGCAAAAGCAATCATGATGGTGCAAGTTTCAATATCAATCACTATTTTAATTGTGGCTATTGCGCGGATAAGCTCAGCCGCGCATTAGTTTTCAGTGACAATCACCACTGTTGTGATTTCTTAAAATCCTGCATCAGATACCCTCGGGTAGTGTTAGTTCGTGCCTATTGATCAAAGAAGAGCGGCGGCAAAAAAGCGAACATCGTCTGATCGACGATCTCGAGTTTCTGCTCTTCAGGCCAGAGAGCAGCTGATCGCAACAACCATTGACTTACTACGCGAACTCCCATTTGATGAAGTCTCGGTCCGGGTGATCACTGATCGAGCAGATCTCAATCCATCGACGGTATTGAGGAATTTTGGAACCATTGATACGTTGTTTGCTGCGGTGAGCCAAGAGCTCTTGGCCCGATCGACAGGTCGATTAGAAGATGGGAAAGCTGAGACAGCACTCTTTGATCCGGACGTGATTCTTCGGACGAAACTCCTTGCATGGCTCCTTGGCCGGGGAGTTGAATCGTCGCTTCTCGCCCCTGACCCCAATAATCAGATGGTCAAGGCAATGGCTGATCGAATCCAACGAGAGTCGAAGGTCCAGGCTCGAACAGCAATGGCGTTTAATGAGATCTTGGCGTATGCCGCTGAAGGATTCGTGTTGTTCAGCGAGATCCATATCGCTGATGAGAGCCTGCGCTCTGATGGTTTCCAACTGATCGTGCAACTCCAATCTATGTTGGCCCAAGCCGAAAGTGATCTTGGCTGGGCTGGAAAACGCTGAAGGGGAAAAGGAGGTATCTCATGGCACAGGGAATAGACGAACAGTTCGTTGAGATTGTTGTTGCCGGACTACTGGGTGGAATTGAAGTTGATGACGGGGCCACTTCTGAACAACTGAACTTACTTTCTTCTCTTACGAAAAACCTTTGGGGAAGAGATGATCTTGATCTTGGTCAACTTCCGCCACTCAGCCCATCGGCGCTGGCCGCACGGCTTGAAGGCGATCAGCGAAGACGGAGATTTTGTGAGCTCCTCATGGTTCTGGAGATGTGCCGACACCCTCAGTCAGAAGGTCAAGTTTCTCGAGTCGAGGAGTACGTTGACGCACTTGACGTCCATGACCTAGAAGTTGAGGCACTCAGGACAGATTTAGAGCGAGGGGCAGATGCGGCTTCGCGTGACCTTGAGCGCTACTACGACGTGATTCTCCCCGAGATATCAGAGGTCTCGCTTCGTGATCACTACCTTCACCTCGAAATGCCGGATCATTCTTTATCGAAGAGACTCCAAGATCTTCATAATCTGGGCGAAGGGACACTCGGGTACGAGTTCATCGAGTTTTATCGGCGCAACAACATCGAGCTTCCTGGCGATGATGTTCATGTGCCAGCTCATTATGTCAATCACGATATGAACCACGTGATCACGGGCTACGAACCAACAGCTCCAGGTGAGATAGCAAGATCTGGGTTTCTCGCTGCTGCGAATGAAAGCAAACACAACTGGATTGAGTTTCTTCTCACTTTGTCGATCCACGAAACAGGAATCGTGAATCATGGAGCTATCAGGGCCAAAGTAGCCACGCTTGATCGTTCAGGCACCGCCGATCTCCTTGCTGAGGGTTTTGCTCGGGGAGCTCGATGCTCGGTTGACCTGAGCCAAGTGGATCACCTTGCCATTGCCGATCGCAACCTTGAAGACATCCGAGCTGAATTTAATATCGTGCCCCTTGCCAAACCTATGATCTAATGCAGCACTACATTTCGATAGATAGAAAAGCGACGTCAACTGAACCGGCCTGCTCGACTCGCCGAGGGTGGGCTCTTCGATGAGTAGTGGCTCTTGGCAAGAGATCACGCAGCGCAATGCTCGAAGCGTGCAGACGCTCATTGGGTGGATCTTCTGGGACCCTGGAGCTATCAGGCGCTATGAAGCTTTGGGTCTTGCAGGACCGTTGGGCTACATAGCGGCTCGTTGTGCGCCGCTCGCTCCCGCTGGCCCAGAGGCCGTGTGTGCTGCCTTTGGCTCCATCAGTCCAATCGGCATCGCTATTGCCTTCGATATTTTGAAAACACCAGAGGCATTTCGAGAAGTTTCGAAGGCGCGAGACATGGCAGTTCGAGATGGGTTTGAAGAGTTCGCCGCAGAAGCAATTGAACCACTGTCCTCGCTTCGCACGCAGCTCTGGAATGTCGTCGACGCGCTTCCATTGGAGGGCCGAGTGCTCTTTGCCACCCATCGAGCAGCCCCACGGTCTGATGACCCGCTAATTAGTGCATGGCATGGGGTGAATTGCTTGAGGGAGTGGCGAGGCGACTCACACTGGGCAGTCGTGGTCGCACATGGTCTGACTCATGGCGAAGCATCAATTCTCCATAACAGTTGGGTGAACTACGAGCCAGACTGGTTAGCCCGCTCGCGTGGAGCAAGCGATGAAGTAATCGATGCCGGATGGGCTGATCTCGAACGCAAAGGTCTCGCCCAGAGCCGAACTATTACCCCTGAGGGTGTCGCGATCCGCCAGAACATTGAAGATGAAACGGATGCCATCACGACCTTGCCATGGGAGCTACTCGGCAAAGAGGCTTCAGTAGCTTTCGCTGAAACGTTTGAACCAGCCTGTGAAAAGTTACTGGCCCGAGTCGATCTCACTGCAGGTCCGAACTACCAGCCAGCTTCTCGGATTCGCCTTTAAATTGAATTTATAGTCAAAAACAGCTCGATGGGATAAGTTGCGCGAAGATCACGTCCATGTTGAAGAACCGAGTCACAGAGTTATTAGGAGTTGAGATTCCGATTGTTCAAGCCCCCATGGGGTGGATCGCACGCTCTCAGTTGGCCTCTGCCGTCTCAAATGCCGGGGCATTAGGGATTATTGAGACTTCGTCAGGAGAACTGGACATTGTTCGCGACGAGATCGCCCGGATGAAGGACCTTACGGAGAAACCCTTTGGCGTCAACATCGCTCAAGCATTCGTCGCCGACCCATCAGCGATTGTCGAGTTCGTGATTGCTCAAGGTGTCAAGTTCGTCACCACATCGGCGGGAAGCCCCACCAAGTACACGTCGCAATTAAAAGACGGTGGGTTGACCGTCTTCCATGTCGTCCCGACGTTGAGAGCTGCTGAAAAAGCAGTTGCCGCCGGAGTTGATGGATTGATCGTTGAAGGTGGGGAAGGTGGAGGATTTAAAAGTCCCACGCCAGTCTCCACGATGGTTCTCCTCCCCGCAGTCACCGAGGCATTCGACCTCCCCGTGATCGCCGCTGGGGGATTTCTCGATGGACGCACGATGGCCGCGGCGCTGGCACTTGGGGCTGAAGGTGTTCAGCTGGGGACCGTGATGGTCTCTGCACAAGAGTCTCCCGTTCACCGGAACTGGAAAAACGCCATTGTGAATGCGGCTGAGACTGACACTGTCTTTTTGAATGCCCATACTTCCCCGGCCCTTCGGGCTCTTCGGACAGAACGAACGAGCGCTCTGGAATTTGATCATGAGCAAAATGCCATGAGTGCGATGAGCGGGATCCAAGATGTCTATTTCGGGGGTGACCTTGAGGCGGGAATAGCGCTTTCAGGTCAAGTTGCAGGTCGGATCAAAGCAAGTAGGCCAGTGTGCGACATCATCCAGGAATGCGCCCAAGACTGCGAAAAAACCCTCCTATCACTTCGTTCTCTCTACCCTTTGTCGTAGTCATCCACCGAGACTTCGCCTATCGCTTGTAATTTCTAAAAGGGCGGAATATCGAAAGGGGCAGAAATGTCACAAACAAATATGAGGCCAACCACAGATGGCGGGATCTCTCCTGCGGTCTCGTGGCAACTACAACTCATCGCGGGGATCATCACGTTGGTGCTGGGAATTATTCTGAGCGTCCATCCAACAGGGACCCTCAACGTTGTCTGTGTGTTCATTGGAATCATGATCATCATCAGCGGTCTGTTTCACTTCATTCGAGCACTTGATCGAGATGAGCCTCACCGGATCTGGTTGACATGTGTTGGTATCTTGGAAGTTGTCATTGGTGTGGTGTTGATTCGTCATCTCCACTTCAGCCAAGCGCTTCTTGGCCTTCTCATCGGAATCGTCTGGATTGTCCAAGGGATCGTCGCACTTCTCTCTGGATTCATCGGATCACCTGGGAGATCCCGTGTCTGGCCAATCATTTTTGGGCTGATCAGTCTGGCAGCGGGTGTCATCGTTGTTTCATTACCAAATCAATCAATTAAGACCTTGGCGATCATCCTCGGCATCATCTTCTTGGTGATGGGGATTCTTGAAATCATGGCAGCGTTTTTCTTACGCTCGGATCTAAAAAAAATTAGTTAAAACTTTTATTTGGCGCGTAGTGCCGAGAAATTGATGAACAAGGCCCTGGCATGACGGGAATCTCTCCGTCAGCTGGGGCTTTGTTCGTTGCCAACACTCTCTAGATGTGTTGGAGCACTCGATCCGAGAGACGGGAAAGATTTCGTTTCCAAATCCAGCCAAAAATTGGACGCGCGACGGTGCTCCCAATTTTCCCTGCCATCCACCAGGGAAAGACAAGTACTTCACTCCAAGTGACCAGCGTCTCAGACGTAGAAATTTCCTTGAGTTCGAAAGTCCCCGAACCTGTCACTGCGCCCGAGTGGGTGACACCAACTGCAGTGCCTTCTCGCCATTGGTCGATAACCATTTCGTCAGTTGTGTAAAAGGGCCCAATCTTTGTTCGGCATGCAAATGAGGTCCCGATTCCGCTTCGCTGCTCACTGTGAAATTCCAAGGCGACGGCATCCGCCATCCATTCAACATGCGACTCAATATCTGAGAGCTCTGCCCAAACCTTCTGGCTTGGTGCGCCAATCATCTTCTCGATGGTGATTCTTGTCCCGCTCATGAGTTCGCGGAGGGACTCAACCTCTGCCAATCTTTTTCGGGGAGAGCGAACGTGTCTGGCCCGAGAATTTGAAGACAGACATGATCTGCTCCCGCTTCAAAGTGTGCGGCGACTCGAGCTGCGACCGCGTCCTCATCTCCTTGGACAATCAGTGCATCCTGGAGCCTGGGGCTGCAGCCAGGAATAAAATCTTCATCTCCAAATCCGAGACGGCGCCAGTTGTTTTGATAGTTCGGCAAACCCGAATAAATCTCTAAATGCTGAGAGGCCCGTGTGCGGAAATCATTTTGGTCGTCAGTGAGTGCAACCGCTTGTTCAATAACCAAAAAGGCATCGTCGCCCATTGTCGTTCTGGCAAATTCAGTGTGCTCGGGAGTGACGAGATATGGCATGGCCCCATCCGCTTTGGTGGCGGCGAGTTCAAGCATCTTTGGTCCGAGAGCGGCGATGAGGCGCGGAGCGCGCGTCGATCCTTCCGGAGCAAACATTGGAGCGCTTTCAATGGCGTCAAGGTAATTCGACATCGCTGCAACTGGTTTGCTGTACGCGTGTCCGCGTGTCTCTTCGACGAGTGGTTTGTGAGAGACGCCAAGACCAAGAATGAATCGGTCGTCAAACGCAGCACTCAGACTTCGAGCGCCGTTAGCGGCGGCCATAGCGTCTCTTGCCCAGATTGAGGCAATGGACGAGCCAATGGTGAGGTCACTCGTCGAAGCCAAGAGGAGCGATGCACTGGTGAGGGCTTCTCTCCCAAAAGCCTCAGGAAACCAAAGGGCCGAATAGCCAAGCGATTCAACGAATGCGGCCACGTTCCCGGCTTCTCGGGGAGCAACAAACTCGTGGGCAAAGGTCCAGAGACCAATAGTGTTTCGGAGTTTTTCTAACGCTGCGGGGGCTTCTTTCACGTCCCCAGTCTATTTGACGCAGAGAATCCTCCGCCCGTGAGAGGGTGGAGGGGTGAAGTTCGATGTCTCCATCATGGGAACAGCCTTGGAAAATATCGGGGAGAAGGCCAAGGAACTCTCCGAAACCGGTGTGGACGGGATTTTTTCAGCAGAAGGACCACATGATGTCTTTGCCCCGCTCTATTTGGCAGCGGCAATCTGCCCAAATTTAAATTCCATGACAAATGCGGCCATCGGGTTTCCTCGGAATCCAATTCACCTGGCTCACAGTGCTTTTGACCTCCAACGACTCACAAAAGGAAATTTTCGCTTAGGTATCGCTCCGCAAGTCTCGGCGCATATTGAACGTCGTTTTGGACTTGAGTGGTCGAGCCCGGTCGAGCGCATGGGCGACCTTATTGAAGCACTCCATGCAATCTTCGCTACATGGCAGAACGGAGACGCGTTGAACCACGAGGGGCCGTATTACAAACACACCCTTATGACGCCCATGTTTTCTCCGGGTCCACTTTCGTCTGGTCCTCCACCCATCCTCCTCGGAGCTCTGGGCCCGGTGATGACCAAGTTGGCTGCGGAAAAGGCTGACGGGCTGTCGATTCTGCCCTTTTGCTCGGAAGCACTTCTTCGAGATTCAACCTGGCCGGCGCTCGCTGAAGGACTTGAGCGAGCGAAGAAGCAGAGAAACGATTTTGAAGTTGTCTGTGGGGCCATTGTGGGGCTCGTTGAGACAGAGGACGACCGCCAGCGAGTTTTCGATGGGGTGCGCGCATTGCTCGGCTTTTACGGTTCAACCCCAGGGTATCGACGTGTGCTCGCTTCAATTGGACAAGAAGACCTCGGCCCCCTTCTTTCGCAGAGAGTTCGAGAAGGGGATTTCGGATCGCTCGCATCACTTGTGAGTGATCAAATGGTCCAGGAACTTTCAGTGGTGGGAAATCCACGCGAGGTTGCGGACGAATTAAGCCGACGATTTGGATGGCTCGCGGATCGTGTCGCCATATTCTTCCCGGCTGAACCTTCTCGAGAGATTCTCGCGGAACTAATAGATGAACTTCGCTCCAAATGACAAGAACTGCTTTCGCCAAAGGAGCTCACCAGGGTTACGCTAGGGAGTCATGGCACTTGCCAACCTGATTTTCTCGGCACTCGTCCTGTTACTGGTCGGGGTGACCTACGTGCCAATCCGAAAAGATCCCTTGACTGGATCGTCCTTTGGCATTGGTTGGATTGTGGGGGAGCTTTGCGGTCAAATCACCGTAGTGTTCGTGATTGCTGTGCTCGTCCTTGCTCGTTTCGGGGGTTGGCACGGCACGCTTGGCCGCGTTGCTTTTATTCTCGATGCTTTCGTCGTGCTTGGCCTCCTTGTCTTACTGGGAGTGGGGTTTGCGTCTCGAGGCGTCGTTCGACGCTCCTTGCTCAAGACGCCGGATTTCCCTCTTGAGATTCCTGATTCGTTTCGGCGTCCTGTGTGGGGTCGGTGGTGGAGAGTCATGCGCTCGATCCCATTTCCCTCGAGAGATATCGAGATCATTAAAAATATTTCGTACGTTGACGATGGCGTCAAAGCTCATCGTCTCGACATCATCAAGTCAAGGTTTACGACGCGTGATGCTCCCGTCCTTCTCTACATCCATGGAGGTGCATGGGTGCTTGGAGATAAACGAGAACAGGGAAAACCCATGATGTTCGAATTTGCTTCTCGAGGCTGGATCTGCGTGACGGTGAACTACCAACTTTCTCCCAAGGCAACCTGGCCGGAACACATTATTGACGTGATGCAGTCAATCTGGTGGGTCAAAGAACACATCGGAGAATATGGAGGCGATCCATCGTTTGTAGCAATTTCTGGCGGATCAGCCGGAGGCCATCTCGCAGCACTTGCTGCGTTGGCGGCTGGTGATCCGGAGTTTCAGCCAGGATTCGAAAAGAGCGACACGTCTGTTGTTGCGTGTGTCCCTTTCTATGGCGTCCTGGACATGACCGCACAGAAAGCAATCGGTGGACGATACGGCTCAGGCCTCAAAGTTCTCTTGGAGCGTCAAGTCATGAAGAAGGCAATTAGCGAGGACAGAGAACTTTTCGAACGCTCGTCACCCTTGCATCGAATTCACTCTGGGGCACCTCCGTTTCTTGTTCTTCATGGGACCCACGACACGCTGGTTCCCGTGGCGGTTCCTCGAGCGTTTGTCCCTGCACTTCGAGAAGTGTCGAGTTCACCAGTTGCGTACATAGAGCTTCCTCTCGCTCAGCACGCTTTTGACGTTTTGGCTTCTCCGCGCTGCTCGGCGACTACAGCAGGCGTGGTGGCGTTCCTAGAGGCGGTGAGGGCGACAAAGGGCCAAAATCCGGTTCAATCCTTGAAGAATAACGAGTAACAAAAAGGCCTTTCATCAGGACTGAAACGTGTTCTACACTCACACGACCGGAAAAATAAGCAAGAAACGGCTAGTTTTCCACCACGGACAAATACTGCAAGGTTTCAAAAATCGAGGGGGAGATTGATGCGCAATCACACAACGGCACGAGTGGGCCAACGAGTTGTCGCTCTTATGACGGCAACGGCGATGGCAGCAACGGGAGTGGTCATGGCCTCAGGTTCACTTGCTGGTGCAGCATCTAGCGCTTCAACGTGTGCTGCTCCGACAACAGCAACGTCGGCACAGTTGAATGCAACCACGGGTATCACGAAGAACTCAGTGACGGTTGGAAACGTTTCGATCATTTCTGGTCCGGTCCCAGGACTTTTTCAAGGGGCAGCATATGGAGTCGAGGCATACTTCAACTACATCAACTCCCAAGGTGGAGTCAATGGGCGCAAGCTCTACGTGAAGTCGTTTGACGATGCATTCTCCGGGACGCAGAACCAAAGCGAGACTGCTCAGGCAGTTTCAAGCCTCTTTGCAACAGTCGGGAGTTTTTCGCTCTTCGACAACTATGGGTGCAATATTCTTGCCCAGCACCCTGCCTTCCCTGATGTGTCGAACACCTTGGACCCAGGAACAAGCTCACTTCCAAACGTCTTTAGTGCGCAGCCACTCGAGCAAGGTGCTCCACAAGCTGGCTATTCCTATCTGAAAAAGAAGTATCCAAAAGCAATCAAGCACGTTGCAAACTTGGTTTCAAATGTCGAGACCGCAATTTCTCAATGGGAAGGCCAAAAAGCCGCTTTAGAGAACTTGGGCTACGCGTTCTCTTATGTGCGAGAAGTCTCACCAGTTGAAACAAACTTCACAACTGACGTTATCAACATGAAAAACGCAGGCGTTCAGATGGTCTTGATGACTGATGGTGACTGGCAGATCTTTTCTGCATTGGACAAGGCCATGGCTCAGCAGAACTTCCACCCTCAAGTAGTGATGTCTGCTGGTCCCGTTTACTCCTCTCAGTTCATTCCTGCAGCAGGTGGCGCGGTAAATGCCAATGGAATCTGGATTATTCAAGGGCAGTCGCTTTACCTTGGTGAAGACGCCAAGAAAATTCCAGCAGTGGCGACCTTTAACAAGTGGATTCAAAAGGTGCATCCCGGCTTCAAGCCAGACCTCTACACCCTCTTTGGGTGGGCCAATGCCCAACTCTTCACGCAGGCCTTGAAGAAGGCTGGGAAAAACCCAACTCGAGGAAGTGTCCTGACGGCATTGAAGGGAATTACGAGCTTCACAGCTTCTGGCTTGATTGCTCCAGCGAACCCGGCGAAGAAGATTCCACCAAACTGTGTGCTCTTTGCTCAAATTAAGAACGGGAAGTTTGTCAGAGTGGCACCAACGGCTTCAGGTGGTTGGGACTGTAAGTCTGTCTACTACTCCATCGATGGCCCCCTTCCAAAGGTGAATCCTTAATACTTTTCGAGGGACGAGGAGGAACGTGGTCAAAGCATTCAAAGTGGTGCTGTCAACATGACCACGTTCCTTACTTTCACCATTATTGGGGTCGTCTCTGGAGCGATCTTTTCCATCACGGCGATGGGACTTGTGGTCACGTATACGACGACGGGAGTATTTAATTTTTCTCACGGAGCCGTTGCCATGTTCTGTGCATTCAGTTATTGGCAACTTAATCAGTCCTGGGGTTGGCCGTCTTGGATCTCGTTAATTGTGGTTCTTTTTATTGAGGCACCGTTGATCGCAATTTTCGTTGAAGAGGCGTTCATGAAGCGACTCTTCGGCGCCAGTGTTGTCAGAAGTCTTATGGTGACATTGGGGCTCCTCCTGATTCTTGTGGGACTTGCACAAGCAATCTGGGCACCGGAGATTCGATCGCTGCCCGAGTATTTCTCTGGAAGTTCACTCCAACTCTTTGACGTCAACGTGACCTATCACCAACTCGTCGTTGTCGCCGTCGCCATTGCCGTCGCTGTACTCCTCCGTCTTTATTTTCAGAATTTCAGGAGTGGTATTGCGATGAGGGCCGTGGTGGATGACCCGGAACTCCTCTCGCTGGCGGGCGTGTCACCCAGAAGGATGTCCCGCCTGGGTTGGATCATTGGCTTCTTTCTTGCCGCCTTGGCAGGAATATTGATTAGTCC
Organism: Actinomycetota bacterium; assembly: GCA_009699875.1. Taxonomy (GTDB): domain Bacteria; phylum Actinomycetota; class Acidimicrobiia; order Acidimicrobiales; family RAAP-2; genus CAIUMH01. The sequence continues at coordinate 662,416 of WLNI01000001.1, read as the reverse complement.
AGAGCTTTCGGTGTCGGGTCTTGACGTGAACCTGCTGACGTTATTGGTTGTCAACGGATACGCGGCAGCGATTCTGGGTCGATTACGCAATCTTCCCTGGACATTCGCCGGTGGAATTATTCTGGGACTCGCGGAAAGCTACGCAATCGGATATCTCCCTGGGCACATCCCAACAAATCTTGTCAGTCAGATCGGACTCTTGACGCCAGTTGTGTTCTTATTTGTTGCACTGCTGCTTTTACCCTCGGCTCGTTTACGCGCCATCGGTCGTCTGACGGTGTCGACTCCACCAAAAGTGGCCTCACTGGCCCAGTCGCTTCGAGGAGGTGTGGCTTTTGTCATCGTGGCGTGGCTCGCAACACTGGTTTTGAGCGCATCACTTATTGGTTCAGTGACCCAAGGGATTGCGTTGGGAATCGTCGGACTTTCATTGGTTCTCTTGACCGGCTACACCGGGCAGGTCTCACTCTGCCAACTCACCTTTATGGGGATTGGCGCCTACACGATGTCGCAAGTTGCGAACGGGGGTGCGTCGTGGTGGGGATTGATCATCGGGATCATTATCTGTGCCGGGGTCGGCGCACTGATCGCCCTTCCCGCACTTCGGCTTCAAGGTCTTTATCTCGCCTTGGCGACCTTGGCATTTGCCCAGGCCGCCTACTACGGCTTCTTCAGTAACATCAGTTTTATTCCTCAAGGTGGAGCAATCAAAGTGGGACGTCTCGGCATCCCCTGGGTGTCAATGAGCGGCGATAAGGCGTACCTGGTCTTTACTGCAGTGGCATTTGCTCTCGCAGCAATTGGAGTGTTGGCAGTTCGACGAAGCAAGTGGGGGCGACGATTAGTGGCGCTGAATGATTCACCAGCAGCATTTGCGACCCTTGGGATGAACCCCACTGTTTCAAAGATGATGGTCTTTGCTGCGTCAGCGGCACTCGCAGGGGTGGGTGGAATTCTCTTTGCGGGTCAATCACTGGCCCTGAGTGCACTAGATGTGCAGATGTTTGCCAGTTTGGAAATTGTCTTGTTCGTCACAATCTTTGGTATCCGAACGACGCAAGGAGCGCTCCTCGGAGGACTTGCAGCGGCCTTGCTTCCTCTCGCGTCGTCACACCTTCCTCCGTGGGGAGTTGGGGCAACAGGAATTGTTGCGGGCGTGGGAATCGCATTAATGGCAAATGTTCCTGATGGGATCGTGCCGATTCCTTGGATTAACCGGAACATTCGAATCCCCTATCTCTCGACGCCACGTTCTTCGATGAACCTTGATACAAAGGATCTCAATGTCGTTGGCTGAAAGCACGCTTGAAACAGTCCTGAGTATTAGTGATGTCTCCGTCACGTTTGGTGGAGTTGCAGCACTCAATAGTGTCGCCCTTGACGTGTGTCGTGGCGAAGTGACGGGTTTGATCGGTCCAAATGGTGCGGGAAAGACCACGCTCTTCAATGTAATTAGCGGTCTCCAAGAGCCAGACAGAGGAACGGTCTTGTTGAAATCAACTTACGTGACGAAGTTGGGCCCACATCGCCGAGCCCGCCTCGGCCTTGCGCGAACGTTCCAGCGTCTTGAACTCTTCGGTTCAATGTCGGCTCGAGAAAACGTGCAAGTGGGAATTGATGCTCGTCGAGAAATTGGCGATCTCACCGCTCAGGGACTTTTGCATCGTGTTGGAATTACGAGTGATGCTGATCGCCAGGTCTCGACGCTGCCCACTGGTGAAGCACGTCTTGTTGAGCTTGCTCGTGCCTTGGCGATCGATCCAGCGCTTATTCTCCTCGATGAACCGTGCAGCGGACTTGACGACAACGAAACGCAGCTCTTGGGAGAACTCCTACGTGAACTGGCAAATGAACAACGTGGAGTTCTTTTAGTTGAGCATGACATGGAACTCGTTCTGCGGATCTGTGATCGGATTTTTGTCTTGGACTTTGGTGAAATTATTGCCGTGGGGACCCCTCAAGAGATTCGCGAGAACCCAGTCGTTCAGGCAGCGTACTTAGGAACCATCGCCGAACCAGAGGACGACGCATGAGCGCTCAGCTCTTGACGCAGGCTCCTTCCATCACCATGACGGGAGTCAAAGCGGCCTATGGACGCATCGAAGTACTCCATGGTGTTGACCTCTCGGTTCCTGCGGGAAGCGTGCTGGCACTGCTTGGCCCGAATGGGGCAGGGAAGTCAACACTCCTGAAAGTGCTTAGTGGTCGGCTTGAAGAGACTGCGGGGGAAATAGCTATTGGTGAGTTGACCTTCAAACATCGGACTGCTGAAGCACTCGCTCGTGCTGGAGTGTGCTCAATTCCAGAGGGACGAGGAATCTTCCCGAACCTCAGTGTCCATGACAACTTGGTCATGTGGAGCTATCGAGGAGAGTCGATCGCTCGAGTCCAAGAGGTCGCGTATCAGCGATTTCCGAAGCTGAAAGAGCGACGTCGCCAACTTGCCGGCACGCTCTCGGGTGGCGAACAGCAGATGCTGGCTATTTCGAGAGCACTCATTGGCGATCCCAAAGTCCTCTTCCTCGATGAGATCTCAATGGGTCTCGCACCCTTGGTTGTGGCTGAGCTCTATGAACTCGTCCAGCAGATCGCCAGCGGGGGAGTGACGGTTTTATTGGTTGAACAGTTCGTCAGTACGGCCATCTCAGTCGCCACAGACGCCGCGATCATGATTCACGGAAAGATCATTGCGAGTGGTTCCCCTGAAGAGATGGGCGAAACAGCAAAGAGGGTGTATCTCGACGGTGGTGAGTAGTCGATCGGATCGCCGACCATCGGCGGAGATCGTCGATGAGTGGAGGAAGACCATCGTTCGGGTCCTGGTGGACGGCGTGGAAGTTCCACCACGGACACTCGCAACGTCCCTGAGTTCGGTTCTCCATATTGTTTCAGCGTGGAATCCATATGCGAGCGCAGTCTCTCAACATGAGAACGATCGAGCATCAACGTCTCTCCTCGAAGAGATTCGATCTCGCGGTATCCACTTCTTCCCTGCGTACGGACATGGCTATTCATCACAATATGAAGAGCACGGGTGGTGTGTCGTTGGCATGGAGCGAGCTGAAGCTCAAGCATTGGGTCGAGAGTTCGCCCAGATTGCGATCTACGAAGCAAGCAGTGAAGGTTTACTCATTGTCTGGTGCGATGACGAGACAACAGAGGTCTCGCTCGAGCATTAAGTCGACGCAGGTTCCTCAGGGGCGAGTGTGACGCTCACCGAGGGAGTTCCTTCGACGAGGTCGATGGTTTCCGCCCCACCCGCATCGCAGATGTCGCTTACCGCAGCTCGAAGACATGCGAGAATCTCAGCTGAGTTTTTGACAACAACGACGTCGACACGTGTTCGCATTGACCTCTTCGCCGTAGTTTTTTCACGGCGAATGGAACCTAAAACCTCAGAGGCTTCGTCAAAGACTCCAGATATCTTGGGAGGGTCCGCAGGAAATTCAGACTGCTGAGGCCATGGTGAACGGTGGATCGATCCCTCTTGCCACCAACTCCAGACCTCTTCGGTGACAAATGGCAAGAAGGGAGCGAAGAGGCGAAGAAGGACGCTTAGCGAAAGAGCCAAGGTTGCTTGGGCTGAGGCAGTCGCTGGGCTAGAAGGGTCACCGTAGGCCCTTGTTTTGACCAGCTCCACGTAGTCATCACAGAAGCGCCAGAAGAATGACTCAGTTTTTTCGAGGGCTCGTGCGTAGTCGAAGTCATCAAAGGCTTTTGTTGCCTCTTCGACAAGTTGAGAAAGTTGTGCAATCAGATCAAGATCAATTGGCTCAGAAATTGACGACGAGGGAGGGACGGGGTTCTCGCCGAGACGACCGAGTGCAAACCGAGACGCATTCAAGATTTTGATGGCAAGCCGTCGACCAACTTTCATTTGTCCTGCGTCAACGGCGGTGTCGGTTCCAGGACGTCCGTTGGCAGCCCAGTAACGAACCGCATCAGCTCCATGTTCTTCCAGGAGAGGCAGTGGAGTGACCACGTTGCCTTTTGATTTCGACATTTTCTTGCGATCAGGGTCCAAGACCCAGCCAGAAATAGTGGCGTTACTCCACGGCAAAACGCCAAATTCAAGTTCAGACCGCACGATCGTTGAGAAAAGCCATGTTCGGATAATTTCGTGCGCTTGGGGACGGACGTCCATTGGGAAAACCTTTGCAAAAAACTCAGGATCATCTTCCCATCGCCCTGCAATTTGTGGCGTGAGTGAACTCGTCGCCCACGTGTCCATCACGTCTGGGTCCCCAATGAAACCACCCGGGGCGCCTCGTTGTGATTCTTCGTATCCATCTGGGGCATCGGTTGATGGATCGATGGGAAGGCGATCTTCGCTGGGCGAGAGCGGGAGTGAGTAGTTCACTGATCCGTCATCGTTGAGTGGATACCAAAGAGGCAGTGGGACTCCAAAAAACCGCTGGCGTGAAATGTTCCAGTCGGCGTTGAGTCCTTCAATCCAGGTCCTCAACCGATGTGACATGAAATCGGGATGCCAGTGGAGTTGCTCGCTGGCTTTGAGCAACGTGTCACGCATCTGTTGTGTGGCAACGAACCACTGCCGGGAGGTAACGATCTCTAAGGGTCGATCACCTTTTTCATAAAACTTGACGGGGTGTGTAATGGGGCGAGGTTCCCCGATTAAGTCACCGGATTCCGTCAGCATTTCGACGATTCTTGCCTGGGCCTGTTTGACCGTCTTGCCTTCAAGTTCTGCATAGGCGCGCTGTGCCGCTTCAACGCTATTGCACTCCCAACCTTGTTCACCAAAAGGAGCATGTTCTAAACGACCTTCTCGGGAGATAAGAGTTCGCGTGGGGAGAGAGAGTTCACGCCACCACACCACGTCAGTGGTGTCACCAAAGGTGCAGATCATGGCAATTCCAGAACCCTTTTCCGGATCAGCGAGCTCATGGGCGAGCACGGGAACATTGACACCGAAAAGTGGGGTTGAAACATTCGTTGAAAAGAGTGGTTGGTAGCGAGGGTCGTCTGGATGTGCGACAAGTGCAACACATGAAGCTAAGAGTTCAGGCCGAGTAGTTTCAATTTCAACGGAACCTGATCCATCGCTTCTGGCAAACGCTAAACGGTGGTAGGCGCCAGGTCGTTCCCGATCTTCAAGTTCAGCTTGACTGACGGCCGTGCGAAAATCAACGTCCCACAGGGTTGGAGCCTCAGCTTGGTAAGCCTCCCCACGAGCAAGTTGGCGCAAAAATGCTCGTTGTGATGCTCGTTGTGCGGTCTCACCAATTGTTGCGTACTCGAGTGACCAATCAACGCTCAGCCCGAGCGTCCTCCACAGTTCCTTGAAGACTTCCTCGTCTTGCTGCGTGAGCTTTAAGCAGAGTTCTACAAAGTTTGGACGCGAGACAGAAATCCGTGTTTTCTCGTCTGGTGTTTCGGGGGGTTGAAACGCTGGGTCGTAGGCGAGCGATGGATCGCAACGGACGCCAAAGTAATTTTCGACTCTCCGTTCAGTTGGGAGTCCATTGTCATCCCAACCCATGGGATAGAAGACAGACTTTCCGCGCATTCGCTGATATCGAGCGATAGCGTCGGTATGGGTATAACTAAAGACGTGGCCAATATGGAGTGATCCCGACACTGTTGGAGGTGGGGTATCAATGGAAAAGACGTCTTCTCGATCTTTGGAAGCATCGAATAAATAGGTTTCGTCCTGGGCCCACTTTGTGGACCATCGCGCTTCTAGGCCTTCGAGAGAAGGCTTCTCTGGGGTCATTCGGAGTTCAGGATCAAGGTGCTTCAGTTGATGGTCCATGTCCGCAATAGCCTATGTGAATGCTCCGCCTCCACGACACCGCTTCTCGAGAGGTCCAGCCATTGACGCTTCGAGACGAAGGAAAGGTCTCGATGTACGTCTGTGGCCCAACGGTCTATGACTTGCCACATCTGGGACATGGTCGCTTTACATTGGTGTTTGATGTCCTTCGTCGATACCTAATCTTCTCTGGCTTTGAGGTGACCTATGTCTCGAATATCACTGACATTGATGACAACATCATCCGGCGAGCAGAACGAGAAGGTCGGAGTGAAGCAGAAGTAGCCAAAGAATTTGAAGGTCATTGGTGGGATGCCATGGATGCGCTGGGAGTGTTGCGCCCAGATCACACACCGCATGCCACTGAATTTGTTGGCTCAATGATTACGACGATTTCACAGCTCCTTGAACGTGGTGTCGCGTATGCGACAAGCGATGGTGTCTACCTTGAGACAACAAAAGTGGAGGGCTACGGGCTCCTCGCGGGGCAACCTCTCGACTCGTTACGAGCAGGGGCACGCGTCGAAGAAAACGATGAAAAACGATCCCCACTTGATTTCGCATTGTGGAAGGCAGCCAAACCTGGAGAACCACTTTGGGACGCACCCTTTGGTGGCGGGCGCCCAGGCTGGCATACCGAATGTGTGGTGATGTCGTTGGAACTTCTAGGAGAAGGGTTTGATCTCCACGGCGGTGGTCTCGATTTAAAATTCCCTCATCATGAAAATGAACGAGCACAAGCTGTCGCGCTTGGCAAGGACTTTGCTCATCACTGGACGCACAACGGATGGGTCATGGTTGAAGGCGAAAAAATGTCAAAGTCCCTTGGGAATTTCACATCGCTGACGGATCTTCTGGCGAGCGCGGATCCTCGCTCCTATCGACTTCTTGTGCTTCGCTCTCACTATCGAGCCCCTATTGAAGTCACCACGGAAACCATCGCCGATGCTGAACGAGGACTCGCTCGCTTAGATTCACTCGCTCGGCGACTTCATTTAACCTCACCTGTGGCTCCCCTTCGGCGAAGTGACCTCAATGGCGATGCGGCGGTCATCGAATCATTCTGCGCATTGATGGATGATGACCTCCAAACCCCGCAGGCACTCGCGCTCATTTTTGATCTCGTAAGCTCCGCCAATACTGCCCTTGACGAGGGAGATCAAGAGAGAGCGACAATGCTCGGCGAAACCGCAGTTGGGCTCTGTGCGGCACTGGGTTTGAGCGTCAAAGCAGCTCACTTAGAGATTGACGCCGACACACTCGCCTTGGCGGAGGCCCGCGACAAGGCTCGCGATGAGAAGGATTTTGCTGCCGCAGATGCGCTTCGAGACCAGCTCACGGCGCTCGGATGGGTGGTTGAAGACACGCCAGATGGCACGGGACTTCGGCGCGAAGAGTAAGCGTCCCGCTGGGGCACGATTAGGTTGTTACCATTCGGTAATAAGTGGCGCCTAAGGTGGTCCACGAAACGCAATAGAAATTGATGCCCCGCCCCAGGCGAGGCGTTCTCTATGGAGGTTGAAATGTCAGATTTTTCGATGGAACTCAACGAGGATCAGCTCACGATTCAAAAGTGGGTGCACGATTTCGCTGAAGGCGTTATGCGACCTGCTGCCCATGAGTGGGATGAGCGCGAAGAGACACCGTGGCCCATCATCGAAGAAGCCGCGCAAATTGGCCTCTACGGACTTGACTTCATGGCTGATGCGTTTAGCGACCCAACTGGTCTCAAAATGGTGCTGGCACTTGAAGAGTTGGCATGGGGAGACGCAGGGCTCTGCATGGCAATTATTGGGTCGACGTTGGCCGTCGCTGGATTGATGGCCAACGGCACGCCTGAACAACAGATGGAATGGATTCCTCAGTGTTTTGGAACACCAGGAGATCTCAAGCTCGGCGCATTCGGCGTCTCAGAGCCTGACGCTGGTTCAGACGTATCTTCACTCAAGACCCGAGCCGTCTATGACGCAGCGACCGATGAGTGGGTATTGAATGGGACGAAGACTTGGATCACGAATGGTGGGATTGCTCAGACCCACGTCATCGTGGCCTCCGTTGAACCCGAACTTCGAGGTCGAGGCCAAGCAAGTTTCGTGATCGGCGAAGGAACGAAGGGTATCTCGATGGGACAAAAGTTCCAGAAAATGGGTATCCGCGCCTCGCACACCGCCGAAGTGGTCCTCGAGGACTGTCGAATTCCCGGGGCCAACTTGCTTGGCGGGAAAGACAAGCTCGACGAACGACTTGCTCGGGCTCGAGAAGGGAAGAAGTCTGGCGGCCAAGCCGCGATGAAGACATTTGAAGCGACTCGTCCTTCCGTTGGAGCACAAGCACTCGGTATCGCACGTGCTGCCTACGAGTACTCGCTTGACTACGCCAAAGAACGTCAGCAGTTTGGACGAGCCATCATTGAAAACCAATCGATTGCTTTCAAATTGGCGGACATGAAGATGTCCATCGATGCGTCGCGACTCTTGGTGTGGCGAGCAGCTTGGATGGGTGCAACTGGGAAGCCATTCTTAAATGGTGAAGGTTCGATGTCAAAGCTCATGGCAGGGGAAACAGCCGTGAAAGTGACAGAAGAAGCAATTCAGATTCTCGGTGGTTATGGCTATGTGCGTGAGTATCCGGTCGAGCGTTGGCACCGTGACTCGAAGATCTACACGATTTTCGAAGGTACGAGTGAGATTCAGCGATTAATCATTGCTCGAGCAATCTCAGGCATCCACCTCCAATAGGTCCGCACACTCCTCGAGAGTGCGTAGCATTGAGTCACCCATGGAGACTCAACAGCCAGAACAACCAAAGGTTGGCGACAGGGCATCACGATCGTTCTCATCTATTTTCCTTTCGGCGAATGGAAAGAACGTTCGCCGAAGGAGGGGAACTGACGTTTCACGAGTGGTCATATCGCTGCTCGTCTTGTTGTATCTCGGTCTCTTAGTCTCCTCGAACGGCGCTGCTCAGAAAGCTATTTCCGACGTCTTCTATCCTCCGAATCTAGGTTTCACATGGCTCGTCACGTTGCTGTGGCTTCTGTGCTCGTACGGGACCATCATCTTGCTGGTCGCAGTTGCACTCTTTGGTCGACGACGAGAGATTCTCCGGGACCTCTTTGCTGCGGCAGGGATTGCGCTCCTCCTTAGTTTTGGCTTTCAAGAAATCTTTGGTGTGGCGGCCCGCTTGCCCCAAAGTACCGCCCAAACACTCCACGGAGTAGATCTTGGTTTTCCAGTTCCAATTCTTTCTGCTTCAGTGGCGCTCGTCCTGGTGGCACTTCCGTTCTTGAGCCGTGGGCTTCAGCGCGTTCTCGAAGGAGCGATATTCGTAGCCGTCTTTTCTGGACTGATCCATGGTTCGGGGTTGCCAATCAGCCTGCTTGGTTCACTCGCCGCAGGTTGGGCCGCCGCTGCGGGGGTGCACTTACTATTTGGATCACCAACGGGCCTTCCTTCAATTGAGGGAATAAAGGATTCGTTGAGTTTGCTCGGGATTTCGGCGACAGAGATCCGGCTCGCCGACCATCAAGAATGGGGTCCTGCTCGCTACAGAGCACGATCTGATGATGGGAGTGAACTCCGAGTCACCCTCTATGGGCGAGATGCCCAAGAGAGCCAAATGTTTTCCAAACTTTACCGAATGATTTTTCTGCGAAATGATTCGGGCGTCTTTTCCTTAACTCGATTGCAGCAAGTCGAACATGAGTGCTATCTCACCATGTTGGCTCATGGCGCAGCCCCAGGTACAACATCGACGATCAATGCGTCAGGGATGGTGGGGCCACAAGACAATGGGGTTGTTGTGACAATGCTCCCTGGAGGGAAAACGCTTGTTCAGGTAGAAGACGACGGTGACGACGTCAGCGATAGGGCTATTGCGTCTCTGTTTGACATCTTGAAGAATTTTCAAACCCAGGGGATTGTCCACGGTTCTCTCAATTTGGATCGAATAACCATTCAAGGGGATCAGGCAATCCTCTCTGATTTTGATCGGTCCCTCAATTATGGATCGAGCGACGCGCTCCATCGTGATGTTGCAGCGGCAATGTGTTCAATGGCCTTGGTGGTCGGGGCAGATCGAACCGCTGCGGCCGCGGTTTCCCAATTAGGAAAAGAAGTCGTGGCAGACGCATTGCCGTATTTACAAAGCCCTGCACTCCCAACAAGTCTCTCAGCCTCCCTTCGATCAAAACATCAAAAGTCACTTCTCAAGGAGTTAAGAGAATCCGGAGCAAAACTCGTTGGGGTAGACGTACCAAAGCTCGCAGAACTCCATCGCGTGAGCTGGACGAACATGATTCTCGCTGTGGGAACGCTGATCGGTGGATGGGCATTGATTGGCGTCTTCCTCCACGTCGCCCAGTCGGCTTCGACCTTGGCCCACGCCAACTGGTTCTGGGTGACCGTGACTGCTCTGATCGCCCAAGTTGCCTATTTCGGTTCTGCGATGTCAACACTGGGTTCAATTACCGCGGTCGTCCCCTATTTTCCAATCGTCGTTTTGGAGCTCTCGAATACTTTCAGCGGACTAGCGCTCGGATCCCCGGCAGTTCTTGCCGCGCGGATTCGCTTCTTTCAAAAGCAAGGTGTCGATACGACCATTGCCGTTAGTTCTGGGGTGTTGGTTTCAACGGCGTCCTGGATTGTCAAAGGGGGACTATTTCTCATCAGTATCCCGTTCGCCTTGGGCTCGCTCCATTTTGAGTCCTTAACAAAATCTTCGAGTAGCAATAGTGATCAAAAGATTCTGGAGATTGGATTACTTTGCGTCCTTGCAATTGGAGTTGTCGTGATTGTGGGACTTGCGGTGCCTCGCTGGAGGCGTCTCGTTGCTGAGAAACTTGTTCCTCGCTTCCATGAGGTGGTCAGCCACTTCAAGGTTCTGATCCATCAACCAGCAAAGATTGTTGAAATTTTTGGTGGCATGTTGATTGCGCAGCTCGTCATGGCCCTCGCGTTGGGGGCATCACTCCATGCGTTTGGAGAGCACCTCTCTCTACCGGTTCTGCTCGTGGTCTTGACGATTGGTTCAATTCTGGGTGGGATCTCACCTGTTCCTGGAGGAATGGGAGTCGTTGAAGCTGGGATGATCCTTGGGCTCAAAGCAGCGGGGATTCCAGCATCCATCGCAGTGGCAGCGGTGTTCGTCCAACGGCTCTTCACCGCCTATCTTCCACCTATCGCTGGTTGGTTCTCCCTGATGTGGCTGCGGCGCAAGGAGTACATCTAATGAGTGAACGGGGACCTCTCCAGATTGCGACTCTCTGTACTGGGAACGCAGCGCGTTCTGTCATGGCAGGAATCATGCTGGCACAATTAGCAGAGTTCGAAGGCATTTCTGTCAACATCACGACCGCCGGGACGCATGTTGTTGAAGGACAGCCAATGGGCCAGCGCACGAAAGCAGCCCTCGAGTCCGTGGGGGAGCTCGACACCTCGACGGTTGGCCTTCATCGAAGTCATCAACTCTCCGTCCAAGACTGCGAACGAGCCGACGTCATTATTGCAATGGAGGCAGACCACATTCGCTTTATTCGGCGAGTCCACGCGAACTCGGCACAGAAAACGATCACGCTCACGCGACTGGTGCGTGAAATCAGTGTCGAAGAAGCGCCTTTCGTCGATCGCCTGCAAGCTCTCGACCTCCAGAATGTATCTCTCGAGGAAGAACAAGATGTCGTCGACCCGGCGGGTGGCGAGCAGCCTCAGTATGACGCGTGTGCCCAAGAAATTTGGGAACTCTGTCAGATTACGACAGCCCTTCTCGTTACTGAGTAGTTGTGTTAATCGGCTCGAACAGAGCGAAGGCCGGCCCACAGCATTGAGGACATTCGCCGGGCAAGCCGTTCAGCTTCTTGGTCTCGTTCTGCGTTATTGCTGAGTGTGATTCTCATGTCTATCCATGCGACGGACGCTCCTTCGGCCATGCCGACCAGACCGGCTGCAAGAAAGAGACGATGTTGAGGATCAAGGCCGGCATCAATAAAAGGATCGACTGCATCGACAAGTGCACGCTCAACTCGTCGAACTGCACGTCCAAGTTCCTCGTCGCCGCCATGGTCTCTGTCGTAGAGGAGTTCAAATGCCGCTGGATCTTCAACAACCAATCTGAAATAGGCCCGCAACCCTTCCTCAACTTGTTGGCGAGGCCCCTCTGCTCGTTGGGTACCGTTTTCGATTGCCGTCAATATCCTGTGCGCGACCTCGTCAACGAGTTCGAGATATAAGGCCTTTTTTGATGAGAAGTGTTGATACAACAACGGCTTGGTAACGCCAGCTGCCTCAGCGACGTCATCCATCGTGGTTGAAGAAAATCCACGTTTTGAAAAGAGAGACGCAGCCACGGAGAGGAGCTGCGAACGACGCTCTTCTCCCTTGAGCCGCCGTGACGGTGCGTCGTTGGTCGAGGAAGTAACGCTCATGGAGTGAGAGGTTATCGCTGGTTCTGCTTCCCTTAAATTCCGAGGGCACTACTGGCGAAAAGGTCGTCGAGAACAGATGGCAGGTCTGCGATATCAAAGTGAGTGTGTGCGATCTCAAGGTTTTCCTCGAGGAGCTCTTCGTCTGGATCAGCGAGGAAGTCTTGAAGCGGCTGGGGCTGGAGAGGCGAAAAGAACTGGAAACCGAACGCAAGGAGTTCTTGGGCAACTGGATAGTTCCCGAGTGCGAGGGGCTTTCTGTGTGTCACTGATTCGATGACGGGATTTCCAAAGCCTTCCCAAAGAGAGGGAAGGACCACGATATCGCTCGCTGCGTAGACGTCATTGATCGTCCCCGGACCCTGACCGCGCACAACCTGAACGCGAGCACCCTGGAGGAGTTCATCGAGCGTTGGTCCGTACCCGTCCTCTGCCGCAGCGGTGAGCCAATAGGTCGCACCCAACGACTCGGCCAGAGCGAGACCCCCAGGAATATTTTTTCTTAGAAGTGCTCTTGTCGGCTGAAGGACGACAAGAGCATCTGCGTCTATCCCGGCATCTGTTCGAGCGAGATGTCGATCGCCTGGAAGAGGATTCATTTCAAAGCGGTTATAGAGGCAGGTGGCGAGAATGTCGCGTGTCGCGAGCTCATCTCTGCTTCGCTGATTGATCGTGACGTGTTGCCAAAGTGGATCCGTCGGGGGCGGCCCGAAATGAGCTGTATCTGGTCGTTGCCAAGAGAGATCATGGTGTCGAAGAATTGCTGGTCGACCTTGAAGAGCATGCGCCACTGCTTCTGACGCAGAAGGGTTGAGGGGGAGTGAACAAAGGTTTTCGACAATCACAAGGTCAAGGCCATTGAGGGCTTCATCGAGCTGGTCAACATCGACAGGGTCGGTGCTGTCGATTCTGAGACTCTCTATAGCTATGACGTGCTCAGGGCCCTCACCCGCGATTTCTCTCACAGAAAAACCCAATGACGAGATGGCTGCCTTCCACTTCGCCGCCTCTATTGAGACGCCATCAGCGCCACCAAGGCGGTAAGAAACGATCCCAATCGTGCTCATAGAAACGAATCTAGGTCTCGAGAGACCCCCAACCGGCCCAAAGGGGCGACTAGCGTAAGAACAGGGTCACCCTCATTTCTTGACCAAGACGTAGTCCTAGGAGTTCAGTCCATGAAGAAAAAAGCCTTAATCACCGGAGTAACGGGCCAAGATGGGTCATATCTTGCCGAACTTCTCTTGGAGCAGGACTACGACGTCATCGGTGTTGTTCGGAGATCAAGCACCGTCACGTTTGAGCGAATCGAACACATTAAGGACAAAATCACCATCGCCAGTGGCGATCTCTTAGACGAGGGATCACTTCTTCAAATCCTCAGAGAGCACCGGCCTCAAGAGGTGTACAACCTTGGCGCACAGAGTTTTGTTCAGGCATCATGGGGACAACCGGTTCTTACGGGAGAAACGACAGCGCTCGGTGTGACACGAATGCTTGATGCAATTCGAGCAGTTGATCCTGAGATCCGTTTCTATCAAGCAAGTTCATCTGAAATGTTTGGAAAAGTCCAAGCGGTTCCTCAAGATGAAGACACACCGTTCTATCCGCGAAGTCCCTACGGTGTTGCAAAGGTCTACGGTCATTGGATCACAGTGAACTACCGCGAGAGTTACGACCTTCATGCCTCTTCTGGAATTCTCTTCAACCATGAATCACCGAGACGAGGTCTTGAATTTGTGACGCGAAAGGTGACGAATGGAGTCGCACGAATCAAGATGGGACTCGACACGTCGCTCGCGTTAGGAAATCTTGACTCACAGCGTGACTGGGGTTACGCAGCGGACTATGTACGGGCAATGTGGCTCATGCTTCAACAAGACACTCCAGACGACTACGTAGTTTCCACGGGTGAAACCCATGAAGTGCGCGAACTTTGCGAAATAGCATTCAAGGTCGCTGGCTTGGACTACCAAGACCATGTGGTGTTAGACGAGCGCTTTCTGCGCCCAGCAGAAGTGGATCTCTTGGTCGGAGACGCGTCAAAGGCCGAGACCACCCTGGGTTGGAAGCGAGATGTTGACTTTTCTCGGCTGATTGAAATGATGGTTGAGTCTGATCTTGAGCTTCTCCGCCGCCAACTGCGCTAAGGACTTCGCGGGTCGACCCCGCTCTTTGCCGAAAGACCGATAACATCGCAAGGCCATGGCACCCGCCATCCACCTCCGTTCCGCCGTCGTCGTTGTCGGCCGTTTTCCGGTCCTCGCCGGGGTTGATCTGGACCTCGACGAAGGATCGGTTTCTGCCGTCTTGGGGGCCAATGGAGCGGGGAAGACGAGCCTCCTCCGGCTCCTTGCGGGACTCGTTCCGGTCGAGGGTGGCCAGGCAACGATTCTCGGCCATGATCTCGGCACTGAGCGCCAGGCCCTGCGCCACCATGTCGGGCTCCTTGGTCACGATGCAGGGATGTACGAAGAGCTCTTTCCAAAAGAGAATCTGGTCTTTGCATTGCGAGCAGCCCGATTAGATCCGACAAGAGCTGAGCCAGCTCTTGAGCGAGTCGGTATTCAAGGACGATTAGCGAGAACACCAATGGGTCAACTTTCTGCCGGTCAGCAACGACGAGTTGGTCTCGCACTGCTCCTCGCTCGTCGCCCGCAAGTGTGGCTACTTGATGAACCTCATGCAGCACTCGACAGTGAAGCACGAACACTGTTAGGTGAACTTGTTGAAGAAGCAGCAGTTGGTGGTGCAATCGTGGTGGCGACAAGTCATGAACCAAATCTGGTCTTGCCGATGGCCGACCGCGTGATCACTATGGCTGGTGGAGTCGTTATTGACAATCAGCCAGGTTTGCGAAAACCTCCTGGAGCATCTCATGTGGCGTGATGCATGGTTGGTAGCTGGTCGCGACTTGAGAATTGAAGCTCGCTCGAGAGTGGCCCTTTGGCAAGTTCTCCCTTTCGCGATCCTCGTCCTTTTCTTGTTTGCATTTTCGTTTGGCCCACAACGCAGCCAACTTGCTAACAGTGCCCCGGGGCTCTTCTGGCTTGCTCTCTTGTTCTCAACGGTTCTCTTTGCTCAAAGGTCGCGAGCGCTTGAAGGATCACCTGCAACGCGAGAATCCACCCGCCTGTTAGGCCTTGACCCAGCAGGAGTATTTTTGGGAAAAATGATGGCCTTGTCCGTTGAACTCGTTCTTCTCGAAATTCTGCTCATCCTTGGTGTGATTTTTCTCTTTCATGTGGTGGTGGTGTCATGGTTGATTCTGGTGAGTTCGTGCCTCTTGGCTGCCCTCGGGCTGAGCGCAGTGAGTGTCCTCTATGGGGCGCTCTCGGGCGAATCAAGGATGAGAGCCACCCTGCTCCCGGTGTTGATGCTGCCGATCGCTGCCCCAGTGCTCATTGCTGGAGTTCGCTCGTTCCAGGCGGCTCTCGAGCATGGCGCAGGCCTCGGAGGGCGTTGGGTCGGGGTTTTGGCGGTATTTAGCGTGGTGTACTCGGCGCTCGGCATTGGCCTTTATGGTGCTCTAGAGGAGAACTGATGCGACAACGACTTAACAAAGCCCTTGGACCCGTCGCATTCGTGCTGGTTCTTTTGACGGTCTGGCTTGGGCTTTTCGTGACTCCTCCTGATGTGGATCAAGGCGAGCTCGTGAGGCTGGTCTATATCCATCCTGCACTGGCATGGGTAGCTCTCTATGTCGCATTCGGAATGGCGGCGCTGTGCAGTGTTCTCTACCTTTGGCCTCGAACCCGTTCAATGGTGTTTGATTATTTAGCTGCTGCTGCAGTTGAGGTGGGTGTGGTCTTCACGATTCTGACGCTCATCACAGGTTCGATTTGGGGACGGCCAACCTGGGGAGTCTGGTGGACATGGGATGCTCGTTTGACATCGACAGCGCTTTTAGGAGTTCTGTTTCTTGGCTACCTAGCGTTGCGGAGAGTCCCTGCTGATCCTCATGTTCGGGCTCGTCGTTGTGCGGTGGCGGCTCTTTTCGCTGCCGTTGACGTTCCTATCGTTCATTTCTCAGTGTTGTGGTGGCAAACACTTCACCAAGGGGCAACGGTATTGAACTCGAATCTCACCCCAACAATCCATGGCTCGATGGCCTGGACACTCCTCCTGAGTTTCGTCGCATTTACTCTTGTGTTTGTCTGGATGGTGATTGCTCGATATCGCATTGAAGTCATTCGAGTCGCTGGACAAGACGTTGCATTAGAAGCAGCGATTGCATCAAGGCGTGCTGAAGGAGTTCCTTCATGAGCTATGTCGTAGCGGGCTACATCATCACCTTGAGCACTCTCGCGATCTACAGTGCATCTCTTTTCGTTCGCCTTCGTCGAGCCAAGGGTCGCCAAAGCGGGCCGCAGTCATGAGCGAAGGAAAGAGCACGGCTCCCGCCACACCCCAGAAGCCAACCAAGAAGATGACAAGGCCAGCGGTCAGGCTCTTTCTCGTAGGAGGGGTCATTGCCCTTGCCGTTGGATTTCTCCTGGTGAAGGGACTTGGCAGCTCACTTGATTATTTCAAGACGGTTGATCAAGCGGTGAGCCAAAAACAGTCGATTGGCACCTCTGAGATCCGCCTTCAAGGAACCGTGGTCCCTGGAAGTGTGACCCGAACAGATACTGGCGCCACCTTTCAAGTCGCTGGTGGCACGAAGCAGGTGTACGTCGTGAATAGCGGGACACCACCACAACTATTTAAAGGATCAATGCCCGTTGTCGTGGTTGGGCATTTTCAGTCGTCTGAATCGGCGACATTTGTGTCGAACCAAATTATGGTCAAACACACGTCGTCCTATATTGAGAGTCATCCAGAGCGGGTCAAGGCTCCAGACGGAACTGTCCATTAGATGAAAGCCCAGCTTGGCCAAGTTGGTATTTGGCTTGCTCTCGTGAGTGCCCTGCTTGGTATGACGCTCTTGATTGTTGACCTGTTGCGTCGACGTCGAGGATATGCGCCGTTCACAACGTTGAATGGTCGACTGCTAGTCCCTGTCATTTTGGTCGGAGCGGTTCTCGCCACAATCGCCATGCAGTGGGCATTGATTACACATGATTTTTCGATTGCCTACGTCGCAGAGAACAATGCGTCGGTCACACCTCTGATCTACTCAATCACGGGTATGTGGTCCGCCCTCGAAGGATCGATTCTGCTCTGGGGACTTGTGCTTTCATGCTTCCTTGTCGCGGTGGTCTGGCGCTATCGCCGTCATGTTGACGACGAGGTTGTTGGATGGGCCACAGCGGTCATGATGTTTGTTGCCGCATTTTTCTTCGCGCTTATGGCTGGACCAGCGAATCCATTCATCACTACCGGGTCTGTCATACCTTCATCAGGGGCTGGACCAAATGCGCTGCTACAAAACAATCCACTTGTCGCTATTCACCCGCCACTTCTCTACGCAGGAATGGTTGGCTTTACGGTGCCGTTTGCCTTTGCAATCGCCATGTTGATCACTGGGCGAGTCCGAGAGGGTTGGCATATTGATACTCGAAGATGGGCATTAATCGCCTGGACTTCCCTGAGCGTTGGGATCGTCCTTGGGGCATGGTGGAGCTACCAAGTTCTTGGCTGGGGTGGATTTTGGGGATGGGACCCTGTCGAGAACGCTGCTCTGATGCCGTGGCTGTGTGGAACGGCGTTCGTCCACTCGATCGTTGTTGAAGAGCGAAGGGGGCTCTTGCGAGTGTGGAATCTATCGCTCGCCGTCGCCACTTTTTCGCTCACCGTACTTGCGACGTTCTTTACCCGATCGGGTGTGGTGCAGTCAGTGCACGCGTTCAGTGCATCAAGTCTTGGAACCATCATCATTGTTTTTTTTGCTTTTATTGTTTTAGGGAGCTTGGGTTTGATCGCATGGCGTGGCGACCAGCTCCGCTCACCCGTAGGGATCGATGCAGCATTCTCTCGCGAGGGTGCGTTTGTCTTGAATAATTTATTATTTGTTGGATTTGCTGTTGTCGTTCTCTTGGGAACAGTGTTCCCGCTGTTGTATCAAGCAATCAACAACAATACGGTGACCGTAGGCGCCCCCTATTTCAACTCAATAGCGGTTCCTCTTGGCATAGGGCTCCTCACGCTGATGGCGATAGCCCCAGTGCTCTCCTGGCGACATGCCACTCTCCAGGTTGTTGCCAGGAGACTTCAGTTCCCCATGCTGCTCGGAACGGGGCTCGTCGCAGTCCTTGTGGCTGCGGGTGTCAGAGGATTCTTTCCCTTGGCAGGGTTCTTTTTGGGGGCAGTCGCTGCGTCCTCAGCGGTGCGGTCAATCGTTGTTGAATTTCGAGGAGAGCGACAACGCGGGCGAACTGGCCTGGGCGCTTTTATTGGGCGTTCGGGTGGGGGAATGATCGTCCACCTCGGTGTCGTTATTTTGGCCGTGGGGATCGTGGCATCAACGAGTTACGTGACGCGCGGCGAAATTATCCTCCATCCCAATCAAACGGTGACGTTCGCAGGCCATCAATTTGAATATCAAGGTTTGCGGGTCATTGACACCTCGGTGAAACAGACGACACAGGCAGTGATCCGTGTTGACAATGGTGGAATCTTCACTCCGGGGATTAGCCAGTACGCGGGCAGAGCATCGGAGCCTGTTGGAAGCCCTGCAATTGACTCAGCCTTTATTGGCGACGTCTATTTGACCTTTGACGCGATGGGGACACAAGGGGGTACGTCGGGAGCCCAAGCTGGAAATGGATTGACCCCTGAGTCTGTAGCCATTGGTGTCATTGTTGAACCACTCCTGCCTTGGCTTTGGATCGGAGGCCTTGTCATCGGACTTGGTGGGCTCTTGGCGTTTGTTCCCCATCGCCGTCGCCTTGATGCCGAGACCTCTGCGCCAGAGCCAGCAGAAGTATCGGCGTCGTGACGAAGGCTCGACGTATCGGATTGCGACTCGCTCTCCTTGGTCTGGTGGGTGCAGTCCTGGTTGTGCTCATTGTGTTTCTCGCTACTCGACCTTCAAGTCAATCAACGAGTTTTCAAAGCCCTCTACTCGGACGGAACGCTCCACCCACAGCGGGCGTCACGCTCCAGGGACCCACCTTCTCGATCGCGTCAGCAAAAGGACGTCCAGTGGTCCTTAACTTTTTTGCATCCTGGTGTCCTCCCTGTCAGGAAGAAGCTCCCCAACTTTCGGCATTTACCTACGATCAGTCAAAACTCTCTGACGGGGCGCAAATGGTTGGAATTGTCTTCAATGACTCGACAAGTGCGATGGAGTCGTTTATCAAAGCCCAGGGTGTTAACTATCCGGTGCTGACCGACCCTCGAGGTCTCCTAGGGAACGAATGGGGGGTCTCCTCGCCGCCGACAACCTTCATCATCTCTCCTTCTGGACGTGTGGTGAAGGCTCTGGTTGGACCAACGACAGCATCACAACTCGACAAGGCTGTAGCTCAGTTCCAGACTCCTTCAACGTCGAGTGGGAACTGATATGAAAACGATTCCCATGTGGGCCCGGTGGGTAGCAATGGCAGTTATTTTGTGTGCAACGTTGTTCATTGGTTCAGGGGTTCTTGATGAAACACCGATGACGAATTCTCAGCGAGCGACAGCGTTGGAGAATCAGTTGAAGTGCCCCGCGTGTCAAGACCTTTCGGTTGCACAGTCATCTTCGGCATCGTCACTCGCCGTGAGAGCTCAGATCAAGGTCGATATCGCCCGTGGAATGAGTGACAGCGAGATTATCGATCAACTCACGGCACGCTACGGGAATGCTGTGTTGCTCACGCCTCCTGCTGGCGGTATCAGTGTTGTCTTGTGGGCCGTACCGGTTGGGATTGTTGTTGTCGCGGCAGGAGTCATTGTCCTTATTATGCGGCGGCGAAAACAACCATCTCAGAGCACAGCAACTTCGCTTGAAAAGAGCAAGAGCTAACCCGAGGAAGCGTTGAGTGCTCGAAGAGTTGTAATGACGTCTCCAAAGTTCTCTTCGAAACTTTGGATGTCGTGGTCCGTTGTTGACCATCCAACAGAGACACGGAGTGATCGATCAGCCTCTTGGCCCATCGCTGCAAGAACTGTTGAGGGCTCAAATGCTTCTGTAGAACATGCTGAACCAGAGTGAACAGAGATTGACTTTCGATTCAGCCCCATCAGAACGGGCTCAGCGTCAACTCCTTTGATACTGAAGCAGCGAAGGGTGGCGAGACGGCCAGCTGGATCTGGATCTCCCACAGCGATCACGCCCTCAACGCCAAGAGCAGCGCCTTCAAGTGTCTCGATCTGCGCTCGGGCAGTCACGAGTTCACGGAGTCGCAGAGCGTCATCATTGAGCACGCTTGCGGCGACACCTATGCCGACGATCCCAAGAATATTTTCCAGACCTCCCCGGCGTGCTCGCTCTTGGGAGCCACCGAGTAGGAGTGGCGGGAGAACCCGCCCTTTTTGGACAATGAGCGCCGCCGTTCCCATTGGCCCCCCAAGGAGTTCGCTCGAGATAGTCACTGCGTCAGCATCGAGCGCCCCAATATCGAGGTCGCAACGTCCAAAGGCGATCGCTGCGTCAAGGTGGACTGGCGTGTGGTGGCGTTTCGAAATCTCGAGGACAGATTCGTAGTCGAGCAGGGTGCCGGTTTCGTGGTTCGCTATCTGGCACGCAACGAGATCCACCGGGCCTTCTGAAAGTAACGATTCAAGATGCGTGAGATCAACGTGTCCACGCGTATCCACATCCAGTGGGGTGAAGATACCAGACTCCGCGGCATTCTCAAGAACACTGCTTCGCTCTGTCCCAGGAGCAAGAACTCGGCCACCATGAACAAATGCATGAAACGCAGTTGTGACAGATTCAGAAATTGAAGAAGTAAAAACCACTTGGCGAGCAGTACATCCAGCCAATATTGCAATTTCATTTCGTGAGTCTTCGATCAATTGGCGTATGACGACTGCTTCATCGTAGGGACGCCCAGGATCTCCTTGGGAAAGTTCAAGAACGTCTTTCAGGGTTGCGATGACTTCAGGTCGAAGTGGGCTGACGGAAGCGTGGTCGAGATAGGAGCGCACTGCTTATGCGGTAGCTCGACATGTGTCGTCACCACGAGCCCGAGACATGAGTTGCACTTCGGTGCCTCGGTCACTGGCGCCGAGGCCGTCGAGCAGGCCTGAGACCATGCCGCGGTCTACCGCGCAAAGAACAGGGTGGTGTGCCGCGACTTCACCGAATGGGCAGTGATCAACAACAACCGAAGAGGACTTGGAGGAGAGCTCTGCGTGGGCCGCGAATCCGTGAGCGGTCATTGCTTCAGCGACGCTCACCATCGCAGCTTTGATCGATCGAGTCCCGTCGATTGGTCCCATGCGAGAAGCTAACTCTCGTCCATACTCTTCGCCAACAGAGGTGGCCATTGCTTCGGCTTCCTCTGGTCCGAGCAAACTGAGTGATCGCTCAAGGAGGGCAACCAAGAGATCATCTTTTCGAACACCAAGTTCAAGAGAGAGTTCATTTGGGGCACAGACGTATCGTTTCGCTGGTCGCCCCGCGCTCTGTGATCGAAGCGGTGCTTCGACTTCGATGTAGCCACCTGAAACGAGACGGTCGAGGTGATGACGGACGACGTTGGGGTGGAGGTCAAACTTGTCAGAAATATCTGTGACTGTGCTGTGCGGGTTCGCCCGAAGGTGCAGATAGATTGAGCGTCGTGAAGGATCGCCGAAGGCGCTCGAGAGAGCAGAGATTGCTGCAGAGAAACCTGCATCGTCACCAGTGCTTTTTGAAGTGAGTTGGTCGGAAGTGGACTCCATAATCATTAGTCTACCGAGGTCGTCTCCTAAACCACTGTGGGCGTGAGAGGCTGAGCGGATGGGAGAGGAAAAAATGGCTGATGGAGCACAGATTCGAGCGGTAGCCGATGCTGTTATTGACCCTGAGATTGAACTCGGACTTGGGGTCTTAGGCATGATTGGGGCGATTTCAATCAAAGATGGCACCGTGGACGTCACCTTGGCCCTTCCTGTCGCCGCATGGCCCGGAGCTGACGACCTTGAGCGTACGTTGGGCGAGTCCCTTCGAGAGATTCACACTTCAGGTGACGTTCAGGTAACTCGTCGAGTGATGACCGAAGATGAGCGTCTCAATCTGCGGGCCACGCTGCGACGAATGATGAGCTCTGAGGGTGACCATGGACACGCCCACGGTGATCCTGTACCTCGTTTTCTTGATCCCGAGTCAACGACGAGAGTGCTTGGAATTTCTTCAGGCAAAGGTGGTGTTGGGAAGTCATCTGTCACGGTGAACCTTGCTATTGCGTTGGCTCATGCCGGCAAACGCGTTGGTGTTCTTGATGCTGATGTGTATGGGTTCTCGGTTCCCAAGATGTTGGGACCACTCCATGATCCGATCATCCTTGGTGACACGGTGCTCCCTACGGCAGTGCATGGAGTTCGGTGTTTATCTATGGGATTCTTTGTGCCCGATGAACAGCCTGTGATCTGGCGAGGGCCAATGTTGCACAAGGCAATTCAGCAGTTCATCACCGAGGCTTATTGGGGCGAGCCTGACTTCCTCGTTATTGATATGCCACCTGGCACTGGAGACGTGGCATTAACTCTTTCTGAAGTTCTTCCGCGAGTCGAGATGTACGTCGTCACCACACCACAACCTGCTGCCCAACGAGTGGCCCAACGTTCAGCGTGGGCGGCACGTAAATTAAAACTTTCGGTCCGAGGTGTGATTGAAAACATGAGTTGGTTCACCGGTGACGATGCCAAGCGTTATGAACTCTTTGGCTCTGGTGGAGGAGAAGAGCTTGCTGGCGCCCTTGGCGTTCCTCTGCTTGGAAAGATTCCATTCGTTCCTGCACTACGAGAGGGTGGAGATCAAGGATCGCCAATCACAGTGACTGACACCGACTGTGAAGTCTCTCGGGCATTTCAGGAACTTGCTGAGCGTGTCATTGCGCAAGGCCCAGCACGGGTGTATCGCCAGGAACTGCGGCTGAGTTAGGACTCTGAACTTTGGGATTGGAGTTCACTAGGGTGATGGCAGAATTTCAAAAACAGAGAATTGTGAAGGAGCTGTGAAATGAAAGAACTTGATGGGCGGGTCGCCGTGATTACCGGTGGAGCAAGTGGCATTGGATTTGCAACGGCGAAACAATTTGCCAAAGAAGGCATCAACCTCGTTCTTGCTGACATTGAAGAGGAGCCTTTAGAGGAAGCTGTCGTTTCATTATCAAACGATGGGGCCACTGTCATTGGCATTCAAAGCGATGTCGCAAACTTGACCGATGTTGAATCGGTGAGAGATGCAGCACTCACGCGCTTCGGAGCGGTTCATATTGTTTTCAACAATGCAGGTGTGGGTGGTGGATCAGTAATTAATACGCCACCAGCCGTCTGGGACTGGGTGCTGGGGGTGAATGTCGACGGAGTCGTGAACGGCATCTCTGTATTTCTGCCGCTGCTTCTCGAACAAAATGAAGGCCACGTCATCAACACCGGCTCCTTGGCCGGTTTGGGCGGGGTCCCAGGAATGGGTCCCTACTGTGCGTCAAAGTTTGCGGTGGTGGGTCTGTCCGAGTCTCTTTTTTATGAACTCGAAATGAGACATTCGGATGTCCATTGCTCAGTGCTCTGCCCAGCATTTGTGAAAACGCGGATCCACGAATCAGAACGGAATATCCCAACCGAATTGGCATCCTGGAGCGACCAGCCAGAGACCAAAGCGATCGGGGACTTTGCGCGTCAAGCCGTGCTTTCGGGCATCGAACCGAGCGTCGTCGCAGAGCAAGTCACACGTGCACTGACGGCTGAGAATTTCTGGATACTTCCGCATCAGAGTTTGGCCCTGGCGACCACCAAACGACGCATGGAGTGGATGGAGGGGGGAGACCCTCCTCGGCTGGGTCTCTAACGATTCAGGACGTTAAGATTTTAAGGGTCGATGCCTTGTGGTAACCGATCTGGGTTGTAGCCAGTGAGCGCAACGGCGGACCGAAACGCATAACGATCGGTCATGCCAGCTACGTGGCTCACTGCGGCATGTGCTGCAGCAGTTTCTCCCGCAACAAGACCACCTTGGGCCACGGTCTCTGGGATCGTGTTGGGGTGTTGAATAAAGTGTTCAACCAGCGATGTCAAAATCTCAACAACGGCGTCGGCTTGGTCACGAGATTCACGGCGAAGATAGATGGAATCGTAGTTAAAAGCTCGAAACTCTGCGAGCGCTTGGGCGTGCTGTGGATCCATTCCAATCGTTCCATAGCGAAGTGTTGTTGCCACCATGGCATCAATAAAGGTTCCGAGTTGCTGACCCCGACGGCTCCCGCAGAGATCGGCCACACTTTGGGGAAGCTGCTCAGGTGTCACGATTCTGGTTGAGACGGCATCTTCAAAGTCGTGACAGACGTACGCAATCCGATCTGCCCAACTCACAACTTCTCCTTCAGGAGTTGAAGGTGCTGGTCGGGACCATGAGTGGTTACGAATACCGTCAAGGGTTTCAACGCAGAGATTTAAAGAAACCAGTGAAACGTCTGCCCCCCAAGGAGCGTGGTTGAAGCCATTGGGTAAAAATGGATCAAACGCGTCTTCGCTGGCGTGGCCACCTGGACCGTGACCACAGTCATGGCCCAATGCGATTGCCTCGGTCAGTGCCACATTCAGCCCAAGAGCACGGGCAATTCCAGTTGCCACTTGGGCGACTTCTAACGCGTGGGTGAGTCGTGTTCTTTGATGGTCGTCTGGGTACACAAAGACCTGGGTCTTGCCGGCCAGACGCCGGAATGATGACGCGTGGAGAATTCGATCTCGGTCTCGCTCGAAGCACGTGCGCCAAGGGTCAGGTTCTTCCTCGAGCGCTCTCTGGCCCGCCCCATGGGCTCTCGTTGCCCCAGGAGCTAACAGGCCTTCTCGATCTTCTCGGGCGAGACGATGAACCCCTTGGTCCCCGTGATCAACGTCAGAAATTTCAATGCGAGCGCTCGAGTCTTCATGGGCCGTGATCACCTCGAGGCGGGTCTCAGGACGAAATCCACCCATGGTTGCCGCCCAGCGCTCATTGCGCTCAGTGAGGTCGTTGATGTGCTCCACGACCACCATTCTGCCCGTCCCCTGTAACGTAGGCGTACCGGGGGGAATCCCTGGTGGAAGCACGAGCAAAGGAGAGCGTGACGTGGATGTCCGCATCGGGATCGTACAGACGGCAAAAGAACTGGAAATTGAGTTAGAAGAAGACGCTGATCGAAGCGCCATCATGGCCGATATCGAGTCAGCATTAAGTAACGAAACTGTCCTGTGGTTGACTGACCGAAAGGGACGTCGTGTAGCGGTACCGGCTGCCAAAGTCGCCTACGTAGAAGTTGGAGCTCCAAGTTCAGATCGCCGAGTCGGCTTCGGCGCACCGTAGGCCTGAGCGGGCCTAGCGTGGGAGTAACCCCACTGACAGATCGCGCCTTACTTTTCGTCACAGGAAAAGGCGGTGTTGGGAAAACTACGATTGCAGCGGGACTAGCGCGGCTGCTCGCAAATCAAGGAAAGAAAGTCCTGGCCTGCGAGATTGACGCCAAAGGTGACCTAGCAGCAGCGTTCGAAGTATCAGACGTTGGGTTTCAACCCGTACAGGCGGCCGGCGTCTGGTTAATGAATATGGATACCGAAGCGTCACTTCGAGAGTACTTGCGGATCAACTTAAAGATTCCAATTGTTGGGCGCATTAGCCCAGTTGCGAAAGCCTTTGATTTTGTCGCAACGGCTGCTCCAGGCGTAAAGGAGATCTTGACAATCGGAAAACTTTGCTACGAAGTACGCGAGCAGCACTACGACACGATTGTCGTAGATAGTTCAGCCAGCGGCCACATTGTTGGCCTTTTGGCTGCTCCTCAGGCCATCCAGAGTTTGGTGAAAGTTGGACTGATCCGTTCGCAAACTGATTGGATGTCCGAGATTCTCTCTGATCCTGCCCAAAGTGGACTCGTGGTCGTGACAACACCTGAAGAAATGCCGGTTTCTGAAACACTCGATCTTGCGAAACGAGTAGCAGATGAAACAACGGTGGATCTCGCAAGCGTCATTGTCAATAGGGTTCTCCCAGAGCGCTTTACGCCGACAGATGAAGAACTCTTCCTCCAACTTTCTTCGGAAAAAAATATTGCCGTGATGAACAAGATCGTTGATGGTGATATCCAAGAAGTACTTGGCGCAGCGCAGTTGGCAACCACACTGCGGAGAAACGGGACGCAACATCTCGAAACACTTCGCCACGGGCTCTCTTCGAGTACGCCAATCCTGCTGGTTCCCTACCTGTTCTCCCGCACCGATGGACTGAGAACGACGAGTCAAGTGGCCGAACACCTCGCGGAGGAACTTGAATAATGACGGCTCGGACCAAACTGGACTCGCTCGAGAGTCTGTTGAGCACCCGAGAGGTGATTATTGCCTGTGGCCCAGGGGGAGTCGGAAAAACGACAACTGCCGCTGCTGTCGCAGCGGTGGCGGCAGCAAACGTTGGCGGCAACGTTCTCGTGGTGACAGTAGATCCAGCAAAGCGACTTGCAGATGCCTTAGGGATCAAAGGAATTGGCAACAAGGTGAAGAAGGTCCCAAAAAGCGTGTTCACCGACGCCGGAGTAGAACCACGAGGCACCTTGTCGGCTGCGATGTTAGACACGAAGGAGAGTTGGGATGCCTTGATTGACCAACATGCTCCCGACGAAGAGACAAAAGCGAAGATTTTGGCGAATCCGCTCTATCAAAATATTACGGGTCGCTTTATTCAGAGCCATGACTACATCGCTATGGAACGGCTCTACGACCTACACGCTTCGGGAAAGTGGGATCTCATTGTCGTCGACACTCCACCGACGAGGAATGCCCTTGATTTTTTGGATGCTCCTGAGCGGATGGCCGACTTCTTTTCGAGCCGCCTCCTCCGCTGGTTGATTACGCCGTCTCGATCATCATTGGTGGGATTGGCGACTCGGCCCTTCACGCAGATCGCTGACAGAATTCTTGGCACACAGTTTTTGGCTGACATCACTGAGTTCTTTTTGTCGCTGGAGTCGATGTATGGGGGCTTTGTAGAACGAGCCAACGCAGTACAACAACTCCTAGGGGATGAGCGAACAAGCTTCCTGATTGTTTCGACGTCTGAGACTGTTCCTCTCAGAGAAGCAGAGTTTTTCGCTGAAGAGCTAGCAAAGCGAAATCTTGACATCGGAGCTGTCGTGATGAACAAAGTACTACCCACCTCACTTTCTAATCCGGCCGTGAATGATCTTGCCCAAGAATTCATTGACCAGAGAGAAGTAATTTCAGATCACCTTTCTCATCTTTTGAAAACTGATGGGGCTCGCCTCCGAAGAGTCCTTACAATAATTTCTGAGAGTTTTGACGACTTTGCTGTCGTGGCAAGAAGAGAAGCGCTCAGCCGAGATCGCTTTTCGCGTGGAGATGCTGCTCTCATCCCTATCCCTTTTTTCGACCACGATATTCACGACATGGCAGGCTTGCTTGAACTTGGTCACTCAATGATGGGCAGAAAAAACTAGCCATCTCGTGGGCCATGTGGCTTCTGCACCGAACATGAGGAAAGACTATTGTTGTGGCAGTTGAAAAATTCCGGTTTTAGAGAAGGGGAATCAGATGGCAGATGACGGACCTCGTTACGGGCAAGAAGGCGGGCCTCAGTTCCCGATCACCACAACGTTAGAATTTCCAGACTGGAAGATTGACCGAAGTATTGGGATGGTTTTCGGCGTTGTTGTTCGATCGATGGGAGCGCTGAAGGGTTTCACCGCTGGCTTCAAGGCAATGGCTGGAGGCGAAGTCAAGCAGTACACGCGCCTTGTCGAAGATAGCCGTCGCCATGCGATGGACCGCATGATTGAAAATGCACAACTTGTAGGAGCGAATGCGATCGTTTCGATGAGATTTGACTCTTCTGAAGTCGGTCAAGGCCTGACTGAGATCGTTGCGTACGGGACTGCCGTCATCGTTACTGCGAAGAGTTAAGAGAATATGATTATTGCTCTGTTTGCTATTGCATTGGTGGTGGTAATCATTGGCTGCGTTGTCGCGAGTTTCTTTGTGAGACGCCATAGAGAGACAGATGCCCCAGAAGCTGGCTGGATAAAGACAGATGAAGTCTTTAATGACCCGTCGACAAATCGAGTTATGCGAGTCTGGCTTGACCAAGGTGGCGAGCGTCACTACGTGACTGAGGCGAACCAGAAGTCAATCTAGGAAGGACTCCGGTATCGGAGTTCTTGAAGAGAGCGCCGACCCGCTCTCAAATCGTGCCAAGATTGAGGGAGTGAGCCGGGCTGATAGGAAAAGTGTGAATGCTTGACTATCACTTACACCTTTGGCCCCATGAAGACGCAGAGACCTGGCTTTCGATCGACCAAATCGCTGATTACTGTGAAGAAGCCGCAAAGCACGGTGTCGTTGAAGTCGCACTGACTGAGCATCTCCATCGATTTACGCAAGCGGCTGACATCGTTGGCAAATTCTGGGAGAAAAGCGATGACAACCCGGCGGTGCAAGAGTCAATAGCGAACTACTTCGACCACCACGCTCGAAGTGATCTGGATGCCTACGTTGAACTCGCATCAGAGGCCAAACGACAAGGTCTCCCAGTAAAGATTGGCATGGAGGTCGACTACTACCAAGGACAAATGGAAGAAGTGGGAACACTGCTCTCTCAGTATCCATTTGATGTCCTTTTAGGCTCAGTCCACTGGATAGGGGCATGGCAATTCGATGACGTGAAAAATCCAGTCGTTATGGAACAGTGGGATGCGCGTGACGTTGATGCCTGTTGGGAGGCGTATACCGGAGCAATGGAGGAGTTGGCAGCGACCAAGACCTGTGATGTCTTAGCGCATCCTGATCTCATCAAATGTGCTGGCCGAATTCCAGAGAATCCGACTGAGTGGTGGGACCGCCTTGCAGAGGCCGCAAAAAATTCTGGGATGGCGGCTGAACTCTCAAGTGCTGGATGGCGGAATCTCGCGCACGAACAATATCCAGCAGTTCCACTCTTAGAACGATTTATCGCCCATGGGGTTCCGATGACAACTGCTTCTGATGCTCATCGCGTCGATCGAGTTGCCGAGCGGATGGAAGACCTCCAAAGGCTTGCAAGCTCCTCGGGCTTGACGAGCTTGGCAAGTTTCGAAAACCGCCAGCGTGTTGACATTGATCTTGAAGGACTTTGATGGCGACACCAGCAGAGTTAGCTCGGTTGAGAACTGATCTCAGTGAAGACCAAACTGAACATCTCCAGCGCCTTCTCGGATCATGGTCGCTCCTGGCCGACTTAGCCTTTAGTGATCTCCTCTTGGTTGCACCCGTCTCCAGCGCTCCCGCTGGCACCCAACCGCAACTCGTCGTCCTTGGCCAGATCCGGCCAAATAATCGAAGCACCTTGATCAGCCAGGACCTTGTTGGCCAAACCATGAGCGAAGAGCGTTGGGACCTGGCCGCAGAAGCACTCCACACCGGACGACTCATTGAAGGAACCATTGAACTTGTCGAGTTTGACGAAGAAGTTCTGGTCTGGAATGTTCCAGTCCGCTTTGAAGATGAAGTCGTAGCGGTGTTGTTGCGGGTGCAGGGTTCGATCCGGGGATCAGCGAGTCTTTATGAGCGGACCTACCTTGATGTCTTTGAACGGTTCTGCATCATGATCTCTGAGTCAACCTTTCCTTTTGCCGACGAGGAAGTTGCGGCAGAAGAGACACCCCGAGTTGGTGACGGAGCGATTGTTGTTGATGAAAAAGGCTGTGTTGAGTTCACCACACCGAATGCCGTCAATGCCTTGCACCGAATGGGCGTGTTTTCTCCACCTGATGGGAGTCAATTTGATGAACTCGGTGTCGATGCAGCACTCGTTGCGGTGGCCCTGAGCTCAGGCCGACCTGTTATCGAGGAGATAGAACGACGCCCCGACGTTGCGGTGTTGGCCCACTGCGTGCCAATGCTGGCTGGGGGAACGGTGACCGGAGCACTGATTCTCTTGAGAGACGTGACTGACCTTCGACGTCTTGACCGCTTGGTTTTGTCGAAGGACGCTGCGATTCGAGAAGTCCACCACCGGGTAAAAAACAATCTCCAGACGATCTCTGCGTTGCTTCGCATCCAGTCTCGCCGAACCGGAGCGGGAGATGGCCGTCAAGCGCTGCTTGAAGCGGAGCGAAGAATTCGCTCCATCGCCATTGTGCACGAAATTCTCTCGCGTGAACCAGGAGACCAGGTCCCATTTGCCGAGATCGTGAGCTCGCTGGTTCAAATGGCAGAAGATTCTGTGGTGGTTTCTCACCCAATCGAGATCACTGTTCACGGCGATCTTGGTGATACGACGGCTGACATTGCAACACCATTGGCGGTGGCGCTCGCCGAAATTCTTCAAAATGCTGTCGAACATGGATTCGTTGGGGAGAATCCGGCACAAGAAGTTGGCCACGTGGTGCTGACGTTGGGAAACGATCGAGACAAACTCTGGGCCAATATTTCGGATAACGGCTGTGGCCTTCCGGATGGATTTGATATCGCCACGACGACAAGTCTTGGCTTAAGCATCGTGAGGGATTTGGTGATCACGCAGTTACACGGAGCGATCACCATGGAATCTGGTGGCACTCCTCAAGGGAGAGGAACCAAGGTCTCGTTGACGATTCCGTTGATTCATCATCTCTAAACTTTTTCGACGAGCGCAGCGTCTCGTGAACAGTCAATTACAAAGATTGTTTGGTGTGCTCTTTTTGAAGAAGCAGCGTCTGGCGTCGCGCTGCGAGCCAACTCTTCCGAAGTTTCCGTCGCTCTTCTTCTGACGTACCGCCCCACACGCCGGACTCTTGATTCGTGGCAAGTGCAAATTCAAGACATGGTTCTACGGCGTCACACATTTGACACACTCGTTTCGCAGCGTCGATCTGATCGATAGCAATCCCTGTCACCCCGATGGGAAAGAAGAACTCGAGATCTGCGTTGCGACACGCGGCTTCTTCTCGCCAGTCCTCTTCATCCCAATCGATTCCTCGGTTCCAGATCAACGCCATAACTACCCCCGTAGTTCCTAGAATTCCTTTGTGACCTTTTTCACATGACCTGTCATTGGCTATGACAGAACAGAGAAGTGGCTTGTCGTTAGCGTATCGCCACCCTCAAGATCTTTCAAGCGGTATTTTGAGGACGCAGATCTTCAGAGAGAAGAAGAGGCTCACGATGACCAAGGTATTTGCACATCGAGGAGCCGCTCAAAGGGCCAAGGAGAACTCTCTGGCGGCCTTTCTTGAGGCGAAACGCCTCGGTGCCGATGGAGTTGAGCTCGACGTGCGCCAAAGCGCTGATGGGGCACTGGTCGTCCACCACGACGCCCAGATCCCTGAGATTGGAGAGATCTCAAGGCTGCTCGTGGCCCAGCTCCCGAGTGACGTCCCACTGCTCACTGACGCCCTTGAGGCATGTGCAGGGATGGTCGTCAACGTTGAGATCAAAAACGACCCGGCTGAAGATGGGTATGACTCCTCCGGGCGATTGGCCGCTTCAGTCGTGGAGACGATTCTCGAGCTCGGGTGTCGAGACGAAGTCCTCATTTCATCCTTTGACCTTCCGACCCTTGAGCGAGTCAGGCTTCTTGAGCCAGCGCTCGAGATTGGATGGCTGGTCTTCTCGACAAATGGACTCAGCGAAGCCCTGAAAACGGTTTCTGAACATGGTTTTGAGGCGCTCCACCCCTTTGTGCTTGGACTGAGCCACGAACTTGTTCTTGATGCCCACGAATTGGGGATTGCGATCAACGCCTGGACGGTGAACGCTTCGCATGACATTGAGCGTATGGGGGCATGGGATGTCGATTCGGTCATCACCGACGACGTGGAACTAGCTCGAAAAGTCCTGAAATCTTCGGATTTTTTGGCTTAGTTCTGACTCCGTTGCCACGATTGGCAGAGAGACCCAAACTTCCGCATAGATTATTGCCATGAACGTTGTCGTATGTGTAAAACAGATTCCAGATCCCGCCGCCCCTCAGTCATTGGAGGCAGGGACCAACACGCTGGACCGCTCAGGAAAACTGATCCTGGATGACTCAGACGCCTATGGCGTTGAGATGGCCCTTCAGCTCGCAGAGCAAGCAGGAGGTGGCGAGGTCACCTTGGTGTCGATGGCACCGAATGGTGAAACATCGGGCCTGCGTACGGCGCTTGCCATGGGGGCAGCCAGCGCTGTCCTTGTGAGCGACGACTCGCTGAAAGGTGCTGACGCACTGACGACAGCCAAAGTCTTGGCTGCGGCGATTTCAAAGAGCCAGCCTGATCTCGTCGTGGCGGCGACTGAATCGTCTGATGGCTACACAGGAACAACTCCTGTACAGATCGCTGAACTTCTCGGGCTGCCTTCAATCACTTTTGCAAAATCAGTTGCGATTGATGGCAACACCGTCAAGGTCGACCGACAGACTGAATCTGGCTATGACGAGGTCACCTCTCCGCTTCCTGCGGTGATCACGGTGACGGCAGGAGTCGTTGAGCCTCGTTACCCATCCTTTAAGGGAATCATGGCGGCGAAGTCAAAGCCCGTTGAGACGCTCACCGCAGCAGACCTTGGCGTATCGACCGGTTCGCCAAACCAGGAGATTACGTCGGTTGACGATGCAGAGGCTCGAGCCGCTGGTGAGATTGTGGTCGACGAAGGCGACGGCGCACAGCGCATCGTGACCTTCCTTGAACAACTCAAAGTTGTCTGATTCACCGAGTACGTAGACAAATTCTTAACGACACGAACGAAGAAAGAGGAAGATATGACGATCGCAAAGATTTGGGTTGTAGCGGAAGCAAGTGAGACCGGTTTAACCACCACCACACTTGAGCTCTTAACCGCGGCACGAGAGTTCGCCACGACGGTTGAGGCTGTTGCCTGGGGGGCGGACACTGCCACTCATGCAGCCACGCTTGGGGAGTACGGAGTATCCACCGTTCACGATGTCGGCGATATCGGAGATGCGCTCCCAGGAGCACCGGTCGCCGGAGCCATCGCAGCAGCTATTGCAGCGGGCCAGGGTCCAGACGCCATTCTTATCCCGACCTCGTATGACGGACGAGACATCGCGGGAAGACTTTCGGTCAAGGCAGACCTCCCTGTTCTGACAAATATCACTGGCCTTGTCGGTGGAGATTCATTGACGACCCAACATCCAGTCTTTGGTGGTACTCAGATCGTGAGTGCACACTTCACAGGACAAGGTCCTGGCATCTACGTCATCCGAGCCAAATCGTTCGCACCTGAGCCATCTGGCGGCGCAGCTGCAGCGGTGAGCCCATTGAGCGTTCCTGATCTTGGGAATACAAACGCTGCTGTTATTGGCTCGCGGCACGTGGAAGAGCGAACTGGACCAAAACTTGACGAAGCTGCTGTCGTGGTTTCTGGTGGACGGGGACTTGGAGAGGCTGCGAACTATGCGCTTGTCGAAGAGCTTGCCAAACTCCTCAATGGAGCACCTGGTGCGAGTCGAGCAATTGTTGACGCTGGATGGGTCCCGTACTCAAACCAAGTAGGACAAACTGGAAAGACCGTGAAGCCTGACGTGTACTTAGCGTGTGGAATCTCTGGCGCAACGCAGCACATGGTTGGAATGAAGGGTTCGAAGAACATTATTGCGATCAATAAAGATCAAGACGCGCCAATTTTCACAGTGGCAGACCTTGGCATTGTTGGTGATGTTCACAAGGTGGTCCCCGCGTTGATTGAGGCCCTCAAAAGCCGTTAATCCCTCGCTGGTCCCTCTATTTACTGAAATCTGTTGAGAAAGCCCTGACTCTTCGAGTCGGGGCTTTCTCGCGCTCCCTCTTGGTCTACGCGGGGATCCTCACGCAAGGAGCGGGTCCAGGGATAGTCTCAGAAACACCACGACACCATGCTGTTCCCAACCATTGACTTCGCCATCTTTTTTGCAGTCGCGTTCTGCCTCTGTTGGGCATTAAGTCCATTCCCAATCTTTTGGAAGGTAGCGGTCCTCGCTCTCTCGTACTTCTTTTATGCCTGGTGGGATCCACGGTTCGTGCTCCTCTTAGTTGCGGAGACGGTGATTGCTCACGTGGGAGCGAGACTGGTGGCGTCCTCTCCAAGCGAAAAACTACGGAAGTGGTGGATGGTCGGGTCGGTGAGCGGACTGCTTTTGATCTTGGCGTACTTCAAATACGTGGGCTTCTTCGCTGTCAATGTTGACAACGTTGCCAGGAAAATGGGACTTGGCGACATCATCCCCTTGATTCAACCCACACTTCCCGTCGCTATCTCGTTCTTTACCTTTATGGCGATTTCCTATGTGGTTGATGTGTACAGACGGCAGCTCGAGCCGGCTCGACCTATTGACGTTGCGGTCTATCTGGCTTTTTTCCCTCATCTCATTGCCGGACCAATCGTTCGAGGAGGTGAACTTCTCCCGCAGATTCGCCAGCGCAAAGATTCGTCTCAGATTGATTACGCACGAGCGATCCAGCTGATCATCATGGGACTTTTCAAGAAAGTGGTGATCAGCACCTACGTCGCGTCCGCAATTGTTGATCCAGTCTTTGCTTCTCCTCGAAGTCATTCAGCGTTGGATACGATCTTCGCAGCATGGGGCTATGCAGTGCAGATTTACTGCGACTTTTCTGGTTACACAGATATTGCGATTGGTCTCGCGTTGCTGCTTGGGATTCGGTTCCCCGTTAACTTTGACAAACCATATTCTGCAAATAATCTGCAAGATTTCTGGAGGCGCTGGCACATCACCTTGTCTCGTTGGCTACGCGACTATCTCTACATTCCACTTGGCGGCAACAGAGGAACGAACACCGAGATTGGCCGCAACATCATGCTCACCATGATTCTGGGCGGGCTTTGGCATGGTGCGAACTGGACATTTTTGGCGTGGGGAGCATTGCATGGAGTGGGACAAGTCGTCGGTCATCTGCGCCGGACGAGACGAGAAGAGAAAGGTCTGCCCGCAGTCGAAACTGGCACCTGGCGACATTGGCGTGAAATCTTCTTAACGTTCCAATTCGTTAGTTTTGCCTGGATCTTCTTCCGAGCAACATCATTTACAAACGCCTTCGAGTTCATAGGCCGGCTTATTACCGGTTGGGGGACGTTCCCTTCTCTGGTGACGCCCCTCTTGGTTCTCACTATTGCCGCCGTTCTTGCCGTCCAACTCATCCCGTCGAACATTGGTCGTCGAGCGACCACCTGGTTTTCTCAGCAGCATCTCGTCGTTCAGGCAGGATGTTTGGCATTGGTGCTCCTCCTCATTACAACATTGGGCCCAACGGGTGTTGCCCCTTTTATCTATTACCGGTTTTGAGTATGGATACCGACTGCTTTTTTTCTTTTCAGCGATCTACAATTTTTAATGTGATCATTCGTCTCCCGGGATCTGAGAACTTGTCATGAGCGACGAAGACGTCCCGATCGACGATGAAGATGTCTCTGAGAGCGATGAAGCAGTCGATTCCTCTTCGCAACGAAAACCTCTCAGCGATCGAAAGAATGCACCATGGTTTCGAGTCGTCGCACTCATGTTGGCTGCCTTTGGCATTTGGCTTTTTCTAGACTCAACAACGCTTGAACACAACGCACAGGTTTCACCGGTTGGGACGAGACGCACTGTTGCCCTCAGCATCCTTCGACCGATCGCTGCGACGAGTCGGTTTTTGCAAGTCTCACGAATTGAATCGGCGGCCAATGGCCTCTTGGGTCGAAATACCACCGTCAGTGGGGGGAGCACCTTGGTTATTGTCTCGCCACCAAAGCGCACTGTGCCAGCAACGACGTTGCCGAAGGGTGTGACGACAACGACACTTAATCCGCTCACTCATCCAAGCTCAGCGACGCCGCTGCGGGTCCTGATACTTGGTGATTCACTTGGCCTTGACCTTGGCGGATCCTTGCAAAATGTGTTGGCGAACACTGGCGTGGTCACGGCCACGTTAGATGGCAAGGAGTCCACAGGTCTTACCCGCCCCGATTATTTTAACTGGCCAGCTGAGCTTTCCAATGGCCTCGCAGCGTCTCACCCACAAGTTGTCGTCTCCATGATGGGATCAAATGACCCCCAAGACTTTCCGGGGCCACCAGACATCCCGTATGGAACTCCTCAGTGGAATCAGATCTACGAGCAAAAAGCGACTGAGTTCATGCAACTCGCAACTTCGACCGGGGCAACCTTGATCTGGGTCAGTATTCCGCCCATGCAAGACCCCGAACTCAATGCTCGGATTGCAACGGTGAATACGCTGCAACATCAGGCGGCAGTAAAAGTGAAAAACGTTATTTACGTCTCTTCAGGAACAACGCTAGGAAACCAGCAGGGGAACTTCACCCCTTTCCTTTCGGTGAACGGACAAAATATCAATGTCCGAACTCCTGACGGGATACACATCACCCCTGATGGCTCCACCCTCCTCTCAGATGCAGTTCTCCAAACTATGAAAACACAGATGGGAATCTTCCTGCCCTAAGGCTCAGACCAGCGGCCAGGGATACGGCGGATAGGGGCCATCTTCGTCAGGGAATGGAAGCACACCCGTTGAGAGGAGAGCGTCTGCTCGATCACCCATGGCGGCAATTTCACGGGGACTGAGGAGTTCGATGAGTTCGATCGGTGGCGAGTCCTTGAGCATCTTGATGCGCTCCAAAAGGCCAGGTTCAATGGAGTCGCCAGAAAAATCCCAGACGACCGTTCGAAGTTTCTCTTCTTCATGGAAGCAGAGACCATGGTCGATGCCCCAAAGACGATGACCTTCTAGAAGGACGTGGCCACTTTTGCGATCTGAGTTATTTGCGACGACGTCAAAGGCAGCGATCGCTCGGAGCGTCGCGTGGTGTTCTGGGTCGTCTCTGATTGTGAAGTAGTGGTGCTCTGTATCCTCATTGACGTATCGCTGAAGCGACCCAGGGCCAAAGGGAGCGTCATCTCGGGGCAGTGTCAGCGGGATGAGATCAAGGCCTAAGAACTCGCTGAGTTGATAGGCCGCTATTTCCCGTCGCCACAGTCCACCAGGAAAGTCCCAGAGGGGGCGCTCACCCTCTTCGGGTTTATAGACGGCAAGAAGGTCCTCCCCTTCGAAGGAAACATTAACCAACAGCGTGCTATTCGAACTATTTGAGAATCGGGCTTGCACCTCGATGGACCCCTTACTGAGAATTTCAACCTCGGAACGGGTCACGTCAATGGGGCGCGATGGCCGTTCGTTCGAGGACAGTCATGACCGCGGGGGTCCAGTGGCATCGCACAGAGCGGGCAGGGGGGTCTTCCAGCTTCGACGAGTTGTGTCGCGTGGATAGCGAACGCGGCAGCTTGCTCCTTGCTGACGACGATCGTGGCGCTGTCGCCAAGTGCACCTTCCTCAACTGCTTCTTCAACTAACACATCGACGTTTCCAGTCTCATCATTAATGGCAACCGAAAGATTGCCAGCGACAAAGTCGATCCCTTGATCTGGACTCAGTACCAGTGCGAGATCTTCTGGAAGATGACCTGGTCGACCAAGCCCTTCGATCGCTCGTGATAGGTAGGTCGCCAGAATGGCGATCTGTTGCTTTTCAACCTTGATAGTTAAGGTACGAGTTCCTTCAATCGCCTGGATCAGGAACAATCGTGATCCAACGTCTCCAACGGCGCCAGCACTAAAACGATCGGGATGGGTGAACTCGTAGAAGGTCATGAGAGCGCCAACTCTTTCAGAGAACCGGTTGTATTGACTGCCAAGACATGAGGACCTGCGTCGCTAAAAAGCAATGCGCTGACTGAGCACGGCGAGATAGTGATGCGCTGAAAAAGGTCAAGTGGAGAACCAATAGCAGTTGAGATGACCGCTTTGATGGGATCTGCATGACTGACAAGCACGATTGTTTCTCCTCGATGTCGGCTCGCCAGGTCGACGACCGTGTCGTAGGTCCTCGTCGCCATCTCAGAAAATGACTCTCCTGAAGGAAATCGAAACGTCGACGGCGATCTTTGAACTTGGGCCCACTCTTTCTTCTTCATGAGGCGGTCAAGCCGTTCACCCGTCCATGTTCCAAAATCGCACTCTAAAAGGCCCTTGTTAACTCGCGTCCGAATCCCTAAGGCCCGAGCAATCGGCTGTGCGGTCTCTCGGGTTCGCTCGAGAGGCGAGGCATAGATTTGTGTTGGTGCAGTTTTGAGTTCACTGATTCGCTCTGCCGCAGTTTTGGCCTGCGCGACACCGACCTCTGAGAGGTGAAGATTCGGAGCGCGTCCAGGGAGAATCTTCCCCGTCGAGGGAGTCGTCCCATGGCGAACCAATAAGACGGTTGAGAATGTGGGATGTTTTGGGCGAGGTGGCACTCTGCCATCGTAGACAGCCACGGCGCTTGGATCGGCACCACTTCTGAGAAGCGGCTCCCTCTCGAGACTAGGGAGTCCGCAGACTCGGAGCCGCAACAGCGGTAGCCGGCCAGCGTTTGCGGCTCACCCCTGAGAGTCGACGCAGCAAGGCAATGGCGTCAGGATCATCATCGCCAGGGCGCACCTCGACGGCTCCGGCCTCAACCATTGCATTGAGAAGGTCCCGGCCCGCTTCGGTGCGAATAATGGTCAAAGTCCAGTCGTTAAACGAGCCAATTCCTCCTGTTGAGATGTCCGCGTGCTCGGCAGCGAAGTCAGGGCAAGACTTACAGCCTTCTCGGGTATAGGCATGACACTCTTTGAGGGGCACCTCAACGTAGCTACCGTCGCGCAGCCACAGTTGAAAGACACCTTTGATATTCATCTTGACGATGTCGCTACGTGCGATGTTGTACTTCGCGGTGAAGAGTTCTTCGAAGATCGAGTCGTCAAAGGTCTTTGAACAAAGGAGTCCAATTGTGAGGCCAAGGCGACGGGCAATTTTTCCGGCCTTGCGAGCTTGCATGGCTCCCGGTGCTGAGGCTTGACAGCCCATGCCGACGAGTGCGATTCGTTCTGCACCCACCTCGACTGCTTCTGGGTAGGCGAGCGTATTTGCTGAATAGGTATAACGAGAACCCGCTGTGTCGAGAACTTCTTGGCGAGTACGGATCATGGCTGGCTTTGCCTGCCATGAAGAACCATCGCCTTCCAAGGACGACACCAATGCAGCGTCAATATGATCGTTTTCTAAGGCAAAGGTCAGCAGCGCGGAGACGAAGCCACCGTCCTGGCCGACCTCGGCCAATTCGGGATCAGTTGCGCGAGTCAGGACAATGTCGAGAGAAACACCAAAGATCTCTTCGTCGCTTCGAGCTCGGCCAAATCGCTTCTCATCAATTTCGGTTTCCCAGTCTCGGAAACGGGGACATGCACGAGTGCAGAGTGTGCACCCTTTCTCTCCGTGCGTGCAGTTTTCGAAGTCCCCGTCGATATCAAGGTGAAAAGGCTTGTAGACACCGTTTTGGTCGTCGTAGTTCAAGACATCATGTGGACAAGCGATCACGCATGCCGCACATCCTGTGCAAAGTCCACTCGTAACAACTTCGTTGTAGAGCTCGGTCCACTGTGGCTTTTCTTGTGACACGTTGCTACCTTACCGAGCCTTTCGCCATTGCTCTGACATCGCACTACCGTGGCACTTGATGCCTGAAATATTGGAGATTGAGTACTACCGACTTTTGGCCGAAGGAGCCCTTGAGAGAGAGATCGCGTCTGTTCACGTCGACCGCTACGCGGGGAAGATGAATACGCCTGGTCTTCGACCAGCTGATATTTTTCCTGGCCTGTCATTTCTGACAGCTCGTCGGAAAGGAAAACTTCTCCTTCTCGATACAGAGGGCCCCACCTTTGGCATGCGATTTGGCATGACGGGAGGACTCTTGCTCGACGGGCTCGCGACGATCGATCGCTTGGAATATGGACCTGGCAGATATGAGGATAAGTGGGTTCGAGCGAGCGTGACATTTGTTGATGGTGGTTCCCTCTTGCTCCACGACCCCCGGCGTTTGGGGAGAATTTTGGTGGATCCAGACGAAGATGCTCTTGGACCAGATGGATTCACGTTGACCCTCAAAGAATTCCGAGAGGCGCTTACAGCCCGGGGTGAAGGGCCAGCTTTAAAAGCTCGACTGTTGGATCAGTCAAAGATTGCGGGAGTTGGGAATCTGCTCGCTGATGAGATGCTGTGGCGAGCTGCTCTTGATCCGAGACGAGGCTGTGCCACGTTGAACGATGCTGAAACGAAGCGGCTTCATCGACACGTTCGCTCAACCTTGACGCAACTCTTCGACCGTGGGGGTTCACATACGGGGGACCTCATGGCCGAGCGGCACCCTGGAGGGGCGTGTCCAAAAGATGGTCAGGCACTTTTCCGTGACACCGTTGGTGGACGGACAACGTGGTGGTGTCCAAAACATCAAAAATAGTTGATGCTGAAGAGTTTTCAGGAGTATCACTGCCCAAGAGTGCCTTTTTCGGCGAGACTGTTTTGATGCAGCACTATCTGATCACCTATGGATATATCGCCGTCTTCGTCCTGACGGTGCTTGAGTCCGCTTGTTTCCCAATTCCTTCCGAGGTCACACTGGCCTTCGGTGGGGCCTTGTGTTCGACATCGTTTGCGGCTTCAAGTGGTGATGAACCTTTAAATCTTGTGCTTGTGATCGTCATTGGGATCATCGGCTCAGTTGTGGGGTCTTTTGTCGCCTACGTCGTTGGCAGAACCGGAGGCCGGGCTGTAGTTGATCGATGGGGGAAGTATGTTTTCTTAACTCACACAGATCTCGACAAAGCACACGCGTGGTTTGAGAAAAGAGGCGACGTTGCCGTGCTCGTCGGTCGAGTGATCCCACTTGTCCGCTCGGTGATCTCGCTTCCTGCCGGGGTTGCAGAGATGCAGCCCGTTCGATTTGGAATTTTTACGACCCTCGGGGTTTCAGTTTGGGTCTCCCTTTTCACCATCCTTGGCTATGTCTTCAGTG
The DNA here is from genome assembly GCA_009699875.1 of Actinomycetota bacterium. Lineage (GTDB taxonomy): Bacteria > Actinomycetota > Acidimicrobiia > Acidimicrobiales > RAAP-2 > CAIUMH01. The sequence continues at coordinate 621,339 of WLNI01000001.1, read as the reverse complement.
ATCACTACGAGGAGTGGACCAAAGGTGTGAGTTGGGTTGGCTATGTCGTTGGAGCGGTAATCGCGATCGCGATAGCGGTGTTCATCTATCACCGCTATCAGCTTGTTAAGAAAGAGAGAGGTACACGCGGCAAACACGCCGCAAAGTAGCTAGCCGTCCTTGACGACCTCAAGGACTTTTTCCGCATGTCCGTCAGCGCGTACGTTGTACCAGGCCCGCTGAATTTTTCCTTGTTCGTTAATGAGAAATGTTGAGCGGATAACTCCAACTGTCTTCTTGCCGTACATCATTTTTTCTCCGAATGCCCCATAGGCACTCATCACTTTTTTGTCAGGATCGCTGAGAAGGGGGAACTTGAGTTTGTATTTTGTACGGAATTTGGTGTGCGCGCTATCGCCATCGGGTGAGATCCCAAGGATCGCCACATCAGCATTCGAAAACTTTCGAAGGTTGTCATTAAATTGGCACGCTTCTTTTGTGCAACCTGGCGTGTCATCTCGGGGATAGAAGTAGACGACAACTTTCTGTCCTTTGAAGGACGCCAGTGACACACTCTTGCCATCGTGGTCTTTCAAAGTGAACTTTGGAGCTACTTTTCCCTCTTCAAGTCGAGCCATTTTCGAGTTCCTTCTCTTTTGTTTCCCAGCGTTCCCATGATGCTAGAGGCTCTGTCTCGAAGAAGGGACGGAGCGCCAGTAGGGTAGGGGGGGAGAGATCGCACTCGGCGATCTAATCCGGGGCCCATCTCCTCTCACGCTGGTTACGGGCCCGACCAAACCAGATAGGGAAAAATATGACAGACCCCTCCGCTACGAACGCGGACTTCTCCTCGCCTGAGGCCGATACCTATGAAACGACAAGGACCTTTGAATCTCTAGGGATCATTGAACCCCTCGTCAAGGCCTTGGCCAACGACGGCATCACCGTGGCCTTTCCAATTCAAGCAATGACCATTTCTGACGCGTTAGCTGGCCGAGACGTCTGTGGGAAAGCAAAGACTGGTTCTGGAAAGACCCTGGGCTTTGGTCTTCCTATGCTTCAGCGCATTGCGGCCAAGCTTGCTGACGCCAATGGAAACCTTCAACAGGTTCCTGGGGGTCCTGCGAAACCCAAAGGACTTGTTCTTCTGCCGACACGAGAGTTAGCCGTCCAGGTTCACGAAGTCCTGGAACCCTTAGCAGCGTCACTTGGCATGAGAGCAATCGCTGTCTATGGAGGTGCTGACATCGAGCGCCAGATAGCGACATTGAAGAAAGGCTGCGAGATCATCATTGCCACGCCGGGTCGGTTAATCGACCTCGGAGATCGAGGTGAGCTTGGGGTTGAGGATCTCGACGTCCTTGTCTTGGACGAAGCAGATCGAATGGCCGATATGGGATTTATGCCGCAGGTCGAATGGGTCTTGCGTCGATTAAGTGGTCCCCATCAAACACTTCTTTTTTCTGCCACCTTGGATGGCGCGGTTGATCGGTTGGTCTCAAGATATCTGACCGACCCGGTCTTCCATGAAGTTCAGTCTGATACGCAGACTGTTGCCAATATGGTCCACTATTTCTTTAACGTCCACCAAATGGACAAGGTCAAAGTGGCTGCCGCCATCGTCAGTTCCTACGACAAAGGACTCATCTTTTGTCGAACCAAACGAGGAGCAGACCGACTCGTTGAAGAGTTGGGAAAACTCAAAGTAAACGCTGCGGCTATCCATGGGGATCTTCGCCAGCAACAACGAGAACGAGCACTCGCTGAATTCACTAACAACAAACTCCACGTTCTCGTCGCCACTGATGTGGCTGCCCGGGGGCTCCACATTGATGGTGTCGACGTCGTGGTGCACTACGACCCACCAGAGGATCAAAAGGCCTACCTTCACCGATCGGGGCGAACCGCTCGGGCGGGAACCGCTGGAGTCGTTGTTTCTCTCCTGCTCTGGAACCAGATCGTTGAAGCGAGTGTGATCCAAAAGCGCTTAGAACTCAAACTTCCTGTCGTTGAGATTTTCTCGAACAGTCCCCACCTCAAGGAACTCGGTACCTGGCAACCTGACCCGAAGGATTCAGTACTTTGAGTAAGAAGAAAAAATCTCAAGCCGTTGCCTTTGGGTTTGCTGCGAAGCCGGCCATCGTCAATCCAGCGAAAGGCGTCGAGACGGTACTGGTAATTACCGCGCATCCTGACGACGTTGATTTTGGAGCAGCGGGAACAGTCGCTGTGATGACAAAAAAAGGCATCGATGTCGTCTACTGCATCGTCACCAATGGTGATGCTGGTGGCAGCGACCGATCAACCACCAGAGAACAACGCGGAGAACTCCGTCGTAAAGAACAGACCGATGCTGCCAAACAAGTTGGCGTGGGGGCAGTCATTTTTCTTGGTCATGAAGACGGCAAAGTGGTCGCAGACCTAGCACTGAGACGAGATCTTTCACGGGTGATCCGTCAAGTGAAGCCCGACCGCGTGATCTGCCAGAGTCCTGAACTCAATCTTGATCGTATTTATGCGTCGCATCCCGACCACTTGGCTGCCGGTCAAGCAGCTATCAGTGCGGTCTATCCCGACGCTCGGAATCCCTTCGCATTCCCCGAACTTTTAGAAGAAGGTCTTGAGCCCCACAGCGTCCCCGAAGTATGGGTGATGGCAATGAATAACCCAACCGTGGCTGTTGACACCACCAACGTGTTGGATCAAAAGATTGCAGCGCTGCGTTCTCATGACAGCCAAATAGGTGACGGGGAGCATATTGAAGAGTTGTTAACGACCTGGGGTCGACAGATTGGAAAGGCCGCCGGTCTGAAAAAGAAACGAACCGCAGAAGCATTTCGTATTGTTGATACGAAGTAGCAGGGTTTGTGGCGTTGAGATGATTTAGAGGCCAGCTAAATTCCTCAACACAAATGGCAACACGCCACCGTGTCGGAAATAGTCAGCTTCGGTTGGGGTATCTATCCGAACGCGAGCATCAAACTCAACAGCGGAACCATCTTCTTTTCGGGCGAGAACTTCAACATTCTTTGGGATCTCGCCGCTATTGAGCGATCCGAGCCCAGTAATCGAAACAATTTCTCGACCAGTGAGTCCTAGAGAGTTGGCCGAATAGCCATTTGGGAATTGAAGGGGGAGCACACCCATCCCAACAAGGTTGGCGCGGTGGATTCGCTCGAATGACTCAACGATGACTGCCTTGACTCCAAGGAGTTTGGTTCCTTTTGCGGCCCAGTCTCTACTCGAACCCGAACCGTATTCTTTCCCCCCAAGAATAATCAGCGGAGTCTCTTCGGCTGCGTAGCGCATTGCCGCGTCGTAGATCGACGTCTCAACGTCTTCTGGGAGTTTGAGAGTTCTGCCACCTTCAGTTCCAGGAGCGAGTTCATTGCGAAGCCGAACGTTGGCAAATGTGCCACGCATCATGACCTCGTGGTTTCCTCGACGCGTGCCATATGAGTTGAAGTCCACCGGGGTGATGCCACCATCAATGAGATATTCCCCAGCTGGAACGTTGCCGCGAATATTTCCTGCGGGAGAAATGTGGTCAGTGGTGACAGAATTTCCGAGTTTCGCCAAGATTCTCGCATCGAGAATGTCTTCGATGATTGAAGGCTCATGCGAAAGATGTTCGAGGAACGGGGGCCGACGGACATAAGTCGACGCCGCATTCCACGCGAAGGTCTCACCTTGCGCAACATCGATCGCCTGCCAGTGCGTATCGCCTTCAAAGGCAGCGCTATATCGCTCAGTGAACATCTCTGGAGTCACCGATGCGCGAACCGCTTGGGCAACCTCAAGGTCACTCGGCCACAGATCGGCGAGCATGACGGGTACGCCATCTCGATCAATCCCAAGAGGCTCAGTCGTAAGATCGATGTCAACGGTTCCCGCTATCGCATAGGCCACGACCAGCGGTGGTGACGCGAGATAGTTCTGCTTGATGTCGGGGTGAATTCGACCTTCAAAATTTCTGTTTCCAGAAAGTACTGAGGTGACCGAGAGATCATTCGCGATGACTGAATCAGAGATCCCATCAAAGAGTGGCCCAGAGTTTCCAATGCACGTTGTGCATCCATATCCCACAAGGTAGAAACCAAGCTGATCGAGAGGTTGGGTCAACCCTGCTCGATCGAGATAGTCCATCACGACACGGGAACCTGGTGCGAGCGACGTTTTGACCCATGGCTTGGCAGTTAAGCCGCGCTCAACGGCTCGCTGAGCGACGAGTCCAGCAGCGACGAGGACTGAAGGATTCGAGGTGTTGGTGCAACTCGTGATCGCCGCAACCACGACGGCACCGTCACGAAGAGATGCTCCTGCGTCGACGCCGATCGCCTCTTTTGGCTCGCGTCCAAGCTCGGAGCGAAATGCGCGGTGAACGTGAGGGAGGTCCACTCGGTCCTGGGGGCGTGAAGGGCCAGCCATGGAGGGGACAACCGTGCTGAGGTCGAGCTCGACGTACTCCGAGAAGATTGGCTCCACGGCAGTAGGTTCGTGCCAGAGACCTTGTGCTTTCGCATACGCCTCAACGAGTTCGAGTTGGCCTTGAGGCCGCCCGGTGAATTCGAGATAGTCGAGCGTGACCTGGTCAATTGGGAAGATGGCACACGTTGCGCCATATTCAGGACTCATATTTCCGATTGTCGCTCGGGTCTCAAGGCTTAGTGCGCCAACACCCTCTCCATATGCTTCAACAAATTTACTGACGACGCCGTGTTTGCGAAGCAACTCTGTGATGGTGAGTACTACGTCGGTTGCGGTTACTCCTTCACGAGTTGCACCAACAAGTTTGAGACCAACGACAGGGGGGATCAACATCGAAGTTGGCTGACCGAGCATTGCGGCTTCTGCTTCAATCCCTCCAACTCCCCATCCGAGGACACCAAGACCATTCACCATGGTGGTATGCGAGTCAGTTCCAACCACAGTGTCGGGATAGGCCACGCCATCAGTTTCGAAAACCACACGAGCTAAGTGTTCAACGTTGACTTGATGACAGATTCCCATGCCAGGAGGCACGACCCGAAATCTGTCGTAGGAGTTTTGAGCCCATCGAAGTAGTTCGTAGCGTTCAAGGTTCCGCTGGTACTCAATCGCAACGTTTTGTTCGTAAGACTCAGAAGACCCAGAGCGTTCGACAATGACGGAGTGGTCGGTAACAAGTTCGACGGGGACGAGTGGATTAATTAACGAGGCGTCGCCTCCAAGTTCCACAATGGCATCGCGCATGGCTGCAAGATCGACGACTGCAGGGACGCCGGTTAAGTCCTGCATCAGCACTCGCTCTGGGCTGAAGGAGATCTCCTTTGCGGCATCGCCAGCAGCTTCACCGTGTGCCAGGGGGTTGATCGCCCACTGAGCGAGGGCCACGATGTCGGCGGTGGTGACTTTTCTTCCGTCTTCGTGGCGGAGAAGATTCTCCAACAGAATTTTGATTGAAAAGGGAAGTCGGTCCACGTCGAATTCAGAAAGTCCTGGGGCTCGCAATGAGAAGATCTCCACTGAGCGGTCCCCAACGTTGAGCGTGGATCGGGATTCAAAACTGTCTGGATGCGATGATGTTTCAGGCATAGCCCTAAGACTAGAACCCCTACGAACGCTCTCAGTCTGCGGGTCCATTCTCAGGTGAGTACGATCATGGACACGCCCATCACCCCAAGAAAGAAGGACCTCTGGTGCCGCGCTACGACTATCGATGTATGACCTGTACGGCGACCTACGAGCTCACTCGGCCAATGGATCAAGCCGATGCTCCTGCCACGTGTCCAGAAGGCCACGTGGGAGCTGCTCGCCTGCTCCCAGTCTTTGCCTCAACTGGCCTTGCCGATACCCCCGCCCCACGTGGCGGTGGGTGTTGCGGCGGCGGATGTTGTAGTTAGAGTCGCGACATGACAAACGGCCTTTCAAGTTACGACGATTTCCCTGTCCACCAGAGCGCAGAACTCATCGCCAATGCGGCGACGTCAGATCGAAATGCATACGATCGCTACTACTTCAACATGTACCCAGAGAATAAGGAGTTCTTTGCAATCTTTGGTTTAGGACAGTATCCAAACCTTGGAACAACCGATGCGTTTATCGACATTCGGATTGGCGAGAAACAGCACATCGTTCGTTCATCGAAACCACTGGTAGATCGGATGGATCTCAGTGTGGGGCCATTTCTGATTGAAGTTATTAAGCCCTTAGAGATGCTCCGAGTCGTCGTAGAGCCAACAGAACACTCGATTGCAATGGACGTGGTCTTTGAAGGGAATATCGAAGCGGTGTTGGAACCCCGCCAGACCTTACGCCAACATGGACGCCTGATTTTTGACACCAACCGATTAGCCCAGACCGGATCATGGACGGGATTGCTTTCAGTTGATGGAACCGAGTTCCAAATCGATGGCTCGGGTAATCGCGATCGATCATGGGGAATTCGCCCGGTAGGAGAGGCGGAGCCTCCAGGCATTCGAGAGGGTTTAATGGTGTTGCCGGGGATGTGGAACTACTACCCGATGCAGTTTGAGGACCACTCAATCTTTTATATCTGTCACCAAGATGATGATGGCGTTCGCCACTTAGTGCAGTCCGAAAGGGTTTGGCATGACCGAACTCGGCCTCACGATGATTTAGGCCCTGCAACATGGCATCACGAGATGGAGCCGGGAACACGATTGATCCGCTCCTCAAGAATTGTCTTCGAGGAAAGTGGTATCGAGATTGAGTGCACCTCGATTCTTCCAAACTTCATTTCCGTAGGGACCGGTTATGGAATTGATGCTGATTGGCGCCACGGGATGTATCAAGGTCCAGAGACCGTGACTCAGGGATTGGTGCTGGGTGTTGACGAGGTCAAGGGACTCGCTCAATACGGGATCATTGACCACTTGGCTGAGTTCCGTTACGGCGATCACGTCGGGCATGGTCTCTTAGAACAAGGCTTCTTTGGACCATTTCGAGCCGTGGGAATCATGGACGGGGTTAACGGAGCCACCTAGGAGCCCAAGCCGGCAGGGTGGAAGTGAGAAGATGGAGCAGTGGCCACCCTCGCCGAAAAACTTTTTGACAGCCTGACGCCAGGTTTCGACCGCCTTGAACAAGGGGCCGATCCCGTGTTGCGACGAAGTGATCACGCTGACTTTCAAGTCAACGGCGTCATGGGCTTGGCAAAACGACTTGGTCGACCCCCAAGAGACGTGGCCCAAGAGATCGTCGACCACGTCGACTTCCAAGGACTCGTCGATTCCGTTGAGATCGCTGGACCTGGATTCTTAAACCTCACGGTTTCTGACGAGGCCCTGATTTCCCAACTTGAGGAGATGGGTGCTGACGAGGCCCTCGGGGTTTCGGCCGCAGAGAAGGCACAAGTTGTTGTCGTGGACTACTCAGCCCCGAATGTAGCGAAAGAAATGCATGTCGGACACCTTCGCTCCACCGTCATTGGGGATTCGTTGTGTCGAATTTTGGAGTTTGTAGGCCACCAGGTGCTGCGCCGGAATCACATCGGCGATTGGGGTACGCCGTTTGGGATGCTGATTGAGCATCTTGTTGATCTTGGCGAAGATAATGCGGTCGCGAATCTTTCTGTTGGAGATCTTGACGGTTTTTATCGCGAAGCTCGAGGAAAATTTGATGCAGACGATACTTTCAAAGAACGGAGCCGCTCCCGAGTTGTCCTGTTGCAAGGTGGAGACGAGGAGACACTTCGACTGTGGAGAGTTTTAGTCGCTGAGTCAATTCATTATTTTGACGCGGTCTATGAAGAACTAGGGGTTGGACTGCGTGAGACCGACGTGGTCGGGGAGTCGGCCTACAACGACATGCTTGATGATGTTGTTGCTGATCTCGAGGCAGCTGGGCTCCTCGTCGACTCTGACGGAGCACTCTGCGTCTTCCCGGAGGGCTTTGTCAACCGAGATGGTGAACCACTTCCCCTCATCGTTCGAAAATCCGATGAAGGTTACGGCTATGCCGCCACCGATTTAGCAGCCATACGAGATCGGGTGAGTCATCTCAATGCGGATCGAATCCTCTATGTGGTTGGTGCGCCTCAGTCACAACATTTTGAGATGTGTTTTGCCGTTGCCACCATGGCGGGATGGCTCAATGAACATACTCAGGCGACACACGTCGCTTTTGGAAACGTCCTTGGCCCCGATCGAAAGATGTTCAAGACTCGAGATGGTGGGACCGTCAAGCTAAAAGGGCTCCTTGACGAAGGAACACTTCGGGCACGCAGCGCACTTGAAGAACGCGGTGCCGAAGCATCCGATACTGACGTCATTGCACATCAGCTAGCAATGGGCGCCATTAAGTTTGCTGACCTTTCGACAGATCGGCAGCGTGATTACGTCTTCGACTGGGACCGCATGCTGGCCTTTGAAGGCGATACTGGCCCCTATCTCCAGTACGCTCACGCCCGTATTCGTTCAATTTTTCGACGAGCTGATTCATTGCCGTCGGGTGGCAAGATCACTCTCACGGAGCCAGCAGAACGGGATCTCGCTCGACAGCTTGTGGCATTTCCTGAAGCCATCGAAAACTCTCTCGAGACATTGAGTCCATCGAAGCTCTGCACCTATCTCTTTACATTGGCCCAGCAGTTCACGTCGTTTTATGAGTTTTGTCCAGTCCTCAAAGCCCCAGATGAGGCGACAAAAGCCAGCCGACTCGAACTCTGTGAGTTGACGGCCTCCACATTGAGAACGGGCCTCGGTCTCTTAGGGATCGAGGCCCCAGAGAGAATGTAGGGCCGCAGTATTGTGGTGAGGTCGTGCCACTTTCATGATTCGCAAAGCCGGGCTAGGGTCGTTTTCTGACCTCGCTGAGAATTCGTGAGGAAGCCAACTGGGAGGAAATAATTCTATGAAGGTCCGAGCAGCAATCTGTACAGGTCTCTACCAGCCATGGACGGCAGAAGACATTGAAATTGATGAGCCTCATGCACACGAAGTCAAAGTCAAGATGGTCTATGCGGGCATGTGTCACTCTGATGAGCACTTGCGCACCGGAGATATTTCTGCCCCTCGAGAGACCTTAGAGATTTTCGGCGTTGACTCAATGTTTCCTTGCATCGGTGGCCACGAAGGTGCGGGCATCGTCGAATCCGTAGGACCCGAGGTCCAGACCGTGACCGCGGGCGACCGAGTTGCCGTTGCCTTTATCCCCGCGTGTGGCCAGTGCTACTGGTGTGCAAGTGGACGCCAGTATCTCTGTGACCTCGGCATGTCAACGCTGGCTGGGCCCATGATCTCGGACGGAACGTGGCGTCACCACTTTGGCGATCAGCACTTGAATCGGATGACGCAGCTTGGAACGTTCTCTGAGTACATGGTCGTCAACGAAGCTTCACTGGTCAAGATTGCCCCCGATGCAAACTTGAAAGCGGCTGCGTTGATTAGTTGTGGAATCTCCACCGGATTTGGGTCAGCGGTCGACCGAGCCAAAGTCGTCCCAGGTGAAGTGGTTGTTGTTGTAGGTGCTGGTGGTGTGGGGTCAGGTGCAATTCAAGGTGCGCGCCTCGCAGGAGCCCGAGCAATTATTGCGGTTGACCCTCTTGACTCGAAGGTTGAGCGAGCCAAAAAGATTGGTGCAACGCATGGAGTTTCAAACATGCTCGACGCGACATTCCTTGTCGCCGAACTCACCGAAGGTCGAATGGCTGACGTGGTGATTTTGACGCCAGGAGTCTTGACCGGCGACATGATTGCTCCAGCGTGTGCGATGGGATCCAAAGATGCTCGAATCGTGGCAACGGCAATCGCTCCGTTCGCCCAAGACAAGATCGAGTTGAACCTCTTCAATCTTTCGATGTTCAACCAGTCGATTCTTGGAACAGTGTTTGGGTCGGTGAGTCCCCGGGTCCAGATTCCTCGCCTTTTGAAACTCTATGACGCAGGCATGCTCGAGATCGATGAACTTGTCACCAATGAGTACACCATCGAAACCGTGCAGCAGGGATACGACGACCTCGAGGCAGGAATCAACATCCGTGGGGTTGTTGCCTTCTAGGTGTGCTGCGAAGAAGAGTTTTGAAACGGGGGAACAGGTTTCCGCCATGTGAACGTGACCCGGGGCAGAAGTGCTCCGGGTCGTTTCATTTTCAGTACTCCACTCCAGACCCCAGCAGCGTAGGTCACGTCATCGAGGACAGACCAGTAGGAAAACGAGGCGACGTCGAGGTCGCTACCGCTTTTTTGCCAACGATCGAGTGTCCCAACCGAGAGCGTCACAAGCAAGGCCCGTCGAAGCCTTCGAGAAAACAGGGATCCAAGAATCATCAGCGGGGCGTAGGTCCGCACGAGCTGACGACAAAGTGCTGGGGTGTGCTGCCAGGAGAATCGGCTGAGATCCCACGCTAAACGAAGTGGAGAATCGCTAAAGGATTGGAGTCGTTTGCGCAAGAGCTCAACTGAGACGCCAAGACAGACGGCTCCGAGACCAGGGAGACCAAGGGCAACAAAGAGCCACCCAAGCAGGTTCCAAAATGGCCCCTTGAGAGGCGCAGCTGCGTCACCGTGGCGCTGCTCCAAAGGTGCAGCGGTCGTTCCATAGAAGTAGCGCTGAGCAAACCACCCATGGAGGGTCCCTCGCATGGGGTGGTGGACAACGCTTGAGGGTTCGAAACGAACAAGCCATCCAGATTCAGCGAGGCGCCAGACAAGGTCAACGTCTTCGCCACCGTTGAGGGACTCGTCAAAGAGCATTGGTCCAAGGCGAGTTCGAAGAAGCAGCGTCGCGGAAGGAAGGAAACTCACGGGCGAACCAGGACGGACCAAACTCGGTGAGGATCCAACATCGAGAGGTGAGGCGTCATGTTCAAAACGTTCTCGGGATGACGCCCCCCGGCTGCCTTGAATTCTTGGGGCGACTGCTCCAACCCGTGGGTCAGTGAAGTGAGCAAGTAGAGGGGGAAGCCACTCTGGGGTGAGCCAGCAGTCCGAATCAATAAACACAGTGAGTGGAGTTGTTACCTCATGCATTCCAGTATTTCGTGCGGCGCCTGGACCACCTTGCCGATCGCGTGTGACGAGGCGAACATTATGGAGGGACGTAATCCTCCTGATCTCATTGACGTCCTCGGAACAATCATCAACCACGATGACCCGAAATTCTTCGAGTTGAGCTAAAAGATCATTGAGTTGCTCAGGTCGATCTCGAATAGGAATCACGACAGTGACATCGTCAAAGTCTAAGAAGACCTCTGAAGGCCATGTGGGGTGAAGTACCCCGTCATCAACGAGTCGGCGAGCAAGCTGCTGTTGCGACAAGGCTGCCTCGAGAGGCCCGCCAGCTGCCCACGACTCGAAGGCCAAGGCACCCTGATCAGAAAGCTGACGGAGCCGAAATGGGGAACCACCGGCGACGACGCCTTGCCCGAGATAGGTCGTGTTCGAATCCACGTGGAAGGTACAGCCTGAGGGGAGCGGGTCGGGTCCACCAGGAGAAGGCAGGCCAAGAGAAGCAAGTGCTGGAAACGTTGAACTCACACAAGGCATCCTGCCAAAGAGAATGGCCCCCTGGAGAATGCCGTGGTTTCGCCCCGAAGAGATGGCGTCTCACGGGCCCAAGGAGTGAGTATCGTACATTGAGCACCAGGTGCGACAATAGAGGTACCTACTTTGAAAGCCAAGGAGATCACCATGCAAGATCCAACCACCACAGTCTCAGAGGTCAACGAAAATTCCGGAGAGAACGATGAGATTGTCGAGGATCTCTTAGTCGAGGAAGTATCTATTGATGGAATGTGCGGGGTCTACTAAACCCGTGTCAGAAAACAACAAAGCGTCTTCGACAACGTTCGATCCGACGCTTGCGTGGCGTCTCGACGAGAGAGTCGCCCTTCGAGATGAAGAGTTCGGCGCGTTGGCCTATCACTATGGGAATCGTCGGCTTGTCTTTTTGAAGTCCCGACCACTCGTCGAGTTGGTGAAAGTATTGGAAGACTACGAGTCCGCATCTGGGGCAATCATCGCGACGGTTGGAGAAGGACAGGCAGGGCAGTACGAAGCAGCATTGGCACGCTTAGCAACATCGGAGGTTATCGGTGTCCGTTGAAACACAACCAACATTGCGTGATCGCTTCAAGCTTGGGCTCCAAGCACCGATCTGCTTGACCTGGGAATTGACGTATGCGTGCAACTTGGCGTGCATCCACTGTCTTTCGAGTTCTGGGCGACGTGATCCCAACGAACTTTCAACCGCTGAAGCGCTTGCACTTATTGACGAGATGGCTGAATTGAAGATTTTCTATGTCAACGTGGGTGGAGGCGAGCCGCTTGTGCGACAGGACTTCTTCGAGCTGCTCGATCACGCAGTTGATCGAGGGGTCGGTGTCAAATTCTCGACGAACGGAACTCGGCTCGACAAGGTTCGAGCAAAACGTCTTGCCGAGACTGAGTACGTCGACGTTCAGATTTCCGTCGACGGGGCTGATGCGGCAACGAACGACGCAGTTCGAGGAACTGGTTCATTCGCTGCTGCGACGAGAGCGATGGATAATCTTGCCGAAGCGAATTTTGGAGAGTTCAAAATTTCAGTGGTCATGACGAGGCAAAATATTCCCCAAATCGAACAGTTCCAAGATCTTGCCGATCGATACGGTGCGCAACTTCGTTTAACTCGCCTTCGTCCTTCCGGGAGAGGAGTCGATACATGGGACCAACTCCACCCCACCGCTGTTCAACAGCGCGAACTGTATGCATGGCTCCTTGATCACCCCAATGTCCTCACTGGCGACTCGTTTTTTCACCTCTCTGCGTTAGGAGAGTCTCTCGACGGGCTGAACCTCTGTGGCGCAGGCCGAGTGGTGTGTTTGATTGACCCAGTAGGCGATGTTTACGCCTGCCCCTTCGTGATTCATGACGAATTCAAAGCAGGAAACGTACGAGATGGTGGAGGCTTCACCTCAGTGTGGCGAGACTCCGAATTGTTTACGTCTCTGAGAGAACCCTCGAGCGCGGGTGCATGCGCATCATGTGGGTCATACGACGCGTGTCAAGGCGGCTGCATGGCTGCGAAGTTCTTTACGGGCATCCCACTTGATGGACCTGACCCCGAATGTGTGTTTGGGCATGGAGAGACGGCGATGGCATCAGTCCCTGTTTCGTTGCGTCCTGGGCCCGCTGTTGACCACTCATCACGCGTGCCGTTGCGACTGACCAGTTCTGCTTGAGCCATGGCGCCAGGTGATTCGCAGGTATTAGCGAGAAGAACCTGGATGGATGTGGCAGCGAGCCCCGATCACATACTGATCATGGCAGTTGGGTCGTGCGAGCAACACGGACCTCACCTCCCTCTTGGGACCGACACCTTGATAGCGGAGAGCCTCTGCGAGCGGGCGTGCGATCTTCGAAACGATCTCGTGATGGGGCCGACAATTTCGCTTGGGTCGAGTGGCGAGCACCAAGATTTTCCAGGGACGCTCTCTATTGGGACAGAAGCACTTGCGGCGTTGTTAACCGAAGTCGTTCGATCAGCTCGTCGATCATTCCAAGGGGTGGTTTTTGTCTCTGGTCACGGGGGAAACGCGTCGGCACTCGCGACGACCGAGAAGTTGGCGCGGCACGAAGGCGATGCACTGTGTTGTTTTTCGCCCTCGATTGAAGGCGGGGACGCCCATGCTGGTCGGAGTGAGACGTCACTCCTTCTCTGGCTTTGGCCAGAGGGAGTCGGCGAATTTGAGGGGATTACTGGACAGGTGGCTCCATTGAGCGAGATCATGGAGTCACTACGTGAGCATGGAGTCAAGAGTGTGAGCGACAATGGTGTGCTGGGTGATCCGAGGGGTGCATCTCGCAAAGAGGGAGAAGCGTTGTTCGCCACACTGACATCGCAGTTGCTCACCACTATCGAGAAGAGGTTTGACCAATGAGTCGAGTTGCCATTGTGACCGGGGCCGCACGAGGGATTGGGGCGGCCGTCGTAGACAATCTCGTGGCACAAGGTATGTCGGTTGTCGCAGTTGATCGCTGCCGAGATGATCCATCGATCCCCTATGCGTTGGCGACAAAACAAGAACTTGATCATGTAGTGAGTCGACATGGCTCGCACGCATTGGCCCTGGTTGGAGATGTCCGATCAGCATCTGACATGGCATTGGCGGTAGAAACAGCGGTCGAGCAGTTTGGTGGACTCGATGTTGGCGTGGCGTGTGCTGGCTTCATCGCTGGCGGGGTTCCGCTTTGGGAGATGGATGACGCTGCCTATGACACAGTGATCGATATCAACCTGCATGGGACTCGGCGACTCTTCGACGCGGTTGCGTCAAGATTGGTCTCGTCTCCGGTCGAACACGGACGGATGATTGCCGTGTCCTCGGCAGCGGGTCTGATCGGCGTCCATAATGCAGCGGCATACGTTGCCGCAAAACACGGTGTCATCGGTTTGGTGAAAGGTTTGGCGAGTGATGTCGCAGGTACAGGCATCACGGTCAATGCCATCTGTCCTGGGTCAACGGATACTTCCATGCTCGGAGCGTCGGCCAAACTTTACGGCTTGGATTCACCCGAAGAGTTCGCAAACCATCAACTTATTGGGCGGCTTCTCACCCCGCAGGAGCCTGCAGCACTCATTGGCTGGCTCGCATCAGAAGCATCGAGCGGTGTCACCGGAACTGCGTTGCCAGTCGATGGTGGAATGACGGCGACGTGAATCACCTAGCTGATGCGGCAGTCGCTGCTTTCCAGAGCGAGAGGTAACTCCGATACGTGATGGCATCGGTCACGTAACCAGAGGCAACCAATTCAGCGTGATACCGGGGAAGATTCCTCCATGGGATTCCCATATCAACATGGTGTGCCAAATGCCAGCCGGTGTTATAGGGAACAAACCAGAATCGAGCAAGAAGGTGTTGGCTCACATTATGAGTCGTCGCTCGCCGGTCACCGCTTCTTTCCATCCCGCCGTGCTCACCGATCGCACGGAGCCGGTTCAGCACTCTCCACTGTGTCATCCACGGAAGCCACCACAACAAGGGGTAGATCCACCACTCGCCAGTTGCGATCCAAGAACCTGCCCAAAGTCCCAACTGAATAAGAAGAATTGGGACGGCAATGTTTCTTCCTTGCGCTGTCTTCGTTGCTCGCAATAATGCCCAGAAATTTTTCCAACCTGAAATTCCCAACGCGTCTCGAAGGAGACGCCGACGAAGATCCGAGGGTTCACAGGGATAGCCCTGATAGAAACCCATATCAGGTTCATCAGGTCCAAACTCATCTCGATGGTGAGAAAGATGACCGCGACGATAGAGAGTGATTGGAACGAATGCTGGGTAGGCAATCAGCCATGTGCCGACGAAATCATTGAGTCGTTTCTTTGAAAAGAGCAGTTTGTGTGCTGCTTCATGCATCAAGATTGCAAACCGGACATGAATTGGCCCCATCAACAAAAAAGCAAGGAGAACAACCCACCACAGCTTGAGCCATGCAGAAAGCCCACATAAAAGAATGACCCCAGCCCAGAGAGCAACCACGCTCAGCGCATTTCTTGCGTCCGCAATTCTTCTGAAGTCGCCACGTAAATCTCCTGCGAGCATGCCATTTTCAAGAAGTCGCTCACTCGGTAACACTTCAGGGCGATCGCGTAGGGGTGGGACCAAGGTGTCGACCATTTCTCCAGGCTAGCGAGAGTTCTGTCCCCAAAACCCCCCGACGCAATGGCTCGAGTTCGCGGGTTTATTGCCCGCTTGTGCCGGCCACGACCGGTGAGACGCTCAAGCCAGCGCATCCTGGGGTTTGGACGGTGATTGAGACGCCCGTGGTGTTGTCTGGGGGTGTCACGTTGAGGCCAGCGAAGTTGGTGCACGAGGTTTCGTTCCCACTCGGCACATTTATCGCAGTCAGGGTCGCAGAAGAAAATGCCTTCACCGGGAGAACCACCGTGGAAGGTGTCCCCGACGAATGAGCGGCTTGGGTAACTTGTTGTCCGCTGCTATTTGTGCCGGCGACTTGAGGGAAGCCGTCGATGGTGCACGAACTCGCCCCAGTATTTTGAAAGAGAATTGGGATGTAGACGTGTCCTGCAGCTCCTTGAGAAGGCCCAACGGTAATTGTGAGGTCGCTTGTCTTGCAACTTGTGGTCTTTGCAGAAGGTGGCGACGACGTCGACGTGGTCGAAGTGGTGGCTGATTTGCCCGTTGAAGTCGTTGTTGATGAGGACGAAGAAGTTGAGGATGACCCACACGCGCCAAGAAAGATAGCGACGGCGAAAAGTGAGACGGGAAGGAAGCGATTGCTCATAGTGCTGAATGTAACCCCTCCCCGTCACTTTTTTATGGCATAGCCGCAGAGACACTGAGAATCCCCAGCCTCTCGAGGAGGCGTTGAACCATGAAGACCCTTTCTTGGTGTGAGAAATTCTGAATTGTGATCGATTGGGCACTAGGGTCGTGGCTACGAACACGCCTCTGAATGCCTGCCAGAAGGAGTAGTAATGAGCAAGGAACCCAAGGACAATGAACATGAATGGGGTGAAGCGGTTTCGTCTTCTTCTGGAGATCGGCCGAAGCCTGGTGACATCATTTTGGACAATGACTCGCTCATCGCTCCAGAGCCATTAGTTGGGGCTGATCAATCAACGCCGTTGCAAGAGGACGAGCCTGAAGGGAATATTCCTCCAGGTGCTCTCTGGGCGATGAAAGATCGTCGGCATATTCAATGGCATCTCCTCCCTCATGATGAACGCCATGATCGCGTCAGGGAGGTTTTTGGTTCGGGTGACTTGACGGTCTATGGCATCGATGACGGGAAGCATCACGCAATGGTGGCCCACCTCATCGGGGAGTCTTCGAGCGGTGTGACGTATGCCCTCATTGGCCGTGTTGATCGAAGCGTGCTCGCAACGTTGGCTTCGTCAACGAAGGATGCGTTTGCAACGGCAAAAGAGTTGACACTTGTTGGCGTGGCCCAAGAAGAGTCAATTCAGTCCTCAAATGTTTTTGACGTTGATCGCTATGACGCGATCGATGAAATTCCAGAGTCGTATCTCCCAGGGGGACACTACGAAACGTTCTCAAGGGATCTTGAAATTGCTATCGGGTAGGTTGTGAGCCCACATAACAAGCGCAGCGCCACAAATATTTTCGTTCGGTGGTGGACCGAAGATATCCACGACGGACCCTTACCGATGTTGCTTGGCATTCTTGCCTTAGCGGCAGGCGTCGCCGATGCCGTGAGTTTCTTGATTCTCGGTCGGACTTTCGTTGCAAACATGACTGGAAACTTCGTCGTGCTGGGGCTGGGCCTCGGGGGAGTCCAGGGCATCTCTTTGATCAACACCGTGGCAGCAACGCTCTCATTTTTGGGGGTTGCGGGAGTCGTTGGATTCATCTCAAAAACACCTCGCCGTTCGCGCTCTCGATACTTATTGAAAATGACGATTGCTGAGTTGGTATTGGCGCTTGCGGCACTGGCTGTCACATTCGTAGATAGCGGACTTCCTTCTCGATTCCCTTCAATGGTGATAACAATTTTCCTGGGTAGCGCGATGGGCCTTCAGAGTGCGTCACAGCAACGGATGAAGGTTGCCAATATTTCAACGACCTACATCACCGCTGTTGCGACACAGCTTGCAGCAGAGATCACCACGGCTCCCTTGAAAACCACTTTGCGGAGGGTTCTCTCGATCGTGACTCGGATCGTGGGAGCGCTCATTGCGGCACTTTTGATTGTGCACACCTCATATCGCTGGTCACTTGTCTTGTTTGCAGGCTTGGTCGCACTTGTCCTCTTCGGCAGCCTGGCCATCCTGCGCCGAGACGAGAAGTGGCAGGTATTTCCCGATCGCTAAGGCTCTGTGCGCTCACGGCGAGTGGTGCCCCTGGAGGGACTTGAACCCCCGACACCTGGCTTCGGAAGCCAGTGCTCTATCCGCTGAGCTACAGAGGCGAACAGAGGCCATGGTAGCCGCCGAAGAAGCTTCACCCTGAGGGCGACGCGCCACCTACGCTTAGGGCCATGGTCTCGCCAATTGAGCAAAGTCTCCTCCCTCTGACGGCAGAGGTCTCTTCAAATGGTCATTTGGTTCTTGGAGGATGTGACGTCATCACACTGGCCGAAGAGTATGGAACGCCGCTGTTCATTTATGACGAAGAGCACCTACGCATTCGTTGTCGAGAAGCGGTTCGCGCGTTTGGCCCGGGTGTGGCCTATGCAACGAAGGCATTTCTCTGCACTGCAATGGCACGCGTGGCGCTCGAAGAGGGCATGTGTCTTGATGTTGCGACAGCAGGCGAACTTTACAGCGCGCTCCGAGCTGGGGCGCAAGGAAATCAAATCGTTCTTCATGGAAACAATAAGTCTGGAGCTGAAATTCTCTTGGCGCTCGAAACAGGTGTGCGGCTTATCATCATCGACTCTGAAGATGAGATTGATCGTCTCGAACGACTGGTGAGCGCAGAACTTCAGGCCACCGTCCTGCTTCGTGTCACGCCAGGAGTAGAGGCCCACACCCATGAATTCATCAAGACGGGTCAGGAAGATTCTAAATTTGGTTTTTCTATCGCGTCAGGGGCTGCACAGAGAGCGGTTACTCGCCTTGAGGCAATGAAGCACGTTGACCTAGCGGGGATTCATGCTCACATTGGAAGTCAAGTCTTCGATGTGGATTCCTTCGCGCAGGCATCGGAGATCCTGGCGAGTTTCTTTGTTCCATTAGGGCTGCGCGAGTTGTGCGTCGGGGGAGGACTTGGCGTCGCCTATTTAAACGGTGAAATCGCCCCATCAATCAGTGAGTGGGCTGACGCTGTCCATGGTGCGCTGCGTTCGGCTGGCGTTGGAGACGAAGTTGTCGTGACCGCAGAGCCCGGCCGTGCAATCGTGGCGCAAGCCGCGGTCACGATCTATCGGGTGGGAACAATCAAAGTCCTTCCAGACATCCGGACCTACATGGCAGTTGATGGGGGGATGAGCGATAACCCTCGCCCTGTTCTTTACGGAGCGGGCTACGAAGCGTTCGATCCCGCGAACGTTGAGGTGGCCCGTGAACAAAGTGTGCGGATTGTTGGAAAGCACTGCGAAAGCGGCGACGTGATTGTTCCCGAGGGCTGGGTGCCCAGGGCGCTTAGCGTCGGGGATTTAGTGGCCACACCGGTGACGGGGGCCTATGGATACTCCATGGCATCGACGTACAACAAGGTCCCTCGACCTCCGGTGATCTTTGTTCGTGGAGGCAAGGCCACTGTTGTGGTGCGAAGAGAGACGGTCGAAGACCTCGGCGCCCTTGACGCTTAAGCCAGTCCTCCGAGGAGATGCTGAAGCCCGAGTAGCGTTGAAGGTGTGCCGAAAGAATCAGTGACACCTGTCCGTGTGGCCATTCTGGGCTGCGGGAACGTGGGAGCAGCGCTCGTTGAGTTGCTGAGTGACCCAGCGCGCTCGGGAGAGACTGCAGATCGAAGTGGGATCCGAATTGAAATTGTCGGGATAGCGGTGAACGATCTCAAACGGGACCGCTCGAGCGCACCATGGTTCCCTTCAGGGCTGATGACAGAGAACGCCCAAAAACTTGTGAGTGATGACTCCGTTGACATGGTTGTCGAACTCATAGGTGGAGTCGAACCAGCGAAAGAATTGATCGAATCCGCCCTGAAACTTGGCAAACCTGTTGTTTCAGCCAATAAGGAGCTTTTGGCGCAGCACGGTGTAGAACTCAGTGCGCTCGCAGAAGCAAACGGCGTGGATCTGAATTTCGAGGCAGCGGTGGCGGGGGCAATTCCAGTCATACGAACGCTCCGAGAGTCACTTGCCGGCGAGTCAATTACTCGAGTGATGGGAATAGTGAACGGGACGACCAACTTCATCCTGAGCAAAATGTCAGATGAGGGATCTGAATATGCTGACGTTCTCGCGGAAGCGATGGCACGTGGTCTGGCCGAGCGCGACCCCACCGCTGACGTTGAAGGTTTTGACGCTGCAGCGAAAGCCGCAATTCTCGCCGGATTGGCCTTTGGCTGTGAGATACCCCTTGAACGAGTTTCTCGAGAGGGTATTTCGAAGGTACGAAGTGTCGATATTGCATTTGCACGACAGTTTGGCTATGCCATCAAACTCTTAGCGATCGCTGAAAAAGTTGGTCCTAAGGAGATCTCTGTGCGGGTGCATCCAGCGATGGTTCCTTTGGACCACCCGCTTGCTCAAGTGGGTGGCTCCTATAACGCTGTCTTCATCGAAGGTGCCGCCGCTGGGCCTCTCATGCTTTATGGACAAGGGGCGGGTGGCATGCCAACAGCTTCTGCGGTCCTCGGTGACGTCATTGAAGCAGCGCGAAATCTTGTCAACAAGACGGCTGCCCCGGCGGCCGTCCGCAGTCTTGATCGCGAAGCAGTTCGCATCGATGATCTGAGAAGCGCGTTCTATATTTCGCTTGATGTCCTTGACCAACCAGGCGTCTTGGCGAAAGTAGCCAAGATTTATGGTGATCACAATATTTCAATTCGCTCAATGGAACAGGTTGGTCTCGACGACGAGGCGCGACTAATTTTCCTGACGCATGAAGCAACTGAACGCGACATGGCAGCGACGATTCAGGAGTTGGAACGCTCCGATGTCGTCGATTCGGTTGGAGGAATTCTCCGGGTTGTGACGAGCGAAGAAAGTAACGGCTCCTAAGTGGCGTGGCGGGGACTGATTGAAGAGTACCGAGCGTACCTCCCGGTTACGTCTGCGACGCCCGTCGTGACGTTGTTAGAGGGAGCCACTCCTCTTCTGGAAGCGCCGTATCTATCCGAACGACTTCACGCTGAAGTCTTTCTCAAGGTGGAAGGAGCGAACCCCACAGGTTCGTTTAAAGACCGCGGAATGACCATGGCCATCTCGAAGGCTGTTGAAGACGGCGCCAAAGCCGTGGTGTGCGCGTCGACAGGGAATACCTCGGCATCAGCGGCTGCCTATTCGGCGCGAGCTGGTTTGACCTGCGCGGTTTTGATTCCTGACGGCGCGATTGCACTCGGGAAACTAGCCCAAGCACTGATTCATGGAGCAACGGTTCTCCAGATCCGCGGAAACTTCGACCAAGCGTTAGAGCTGGTGCGAGAACTCCCCAGCCACGCGCCCATAACAGTGGTGAACTCAATCAATCCCTATCGCATTGAAGGGCAGAAGACGGGCGCCTTTGAGATCATTGACGCCCTTGGGGATGCCCCAGATTTCCACTTCATCCCGGTGGGAAACGCGGGAAATATTACGGCCTATTGGAAGGGGTATCGCGAGTATCACGACGCTGGCCACGCAAGCCGACTTCCAAAGATGATGGGATTCCAAGCCTCAGGCGCTGCCCCCATTGTTCTTGGTCACGCCGTCGAACACCCAGAGACGATCGCAACGGCGATTCGCATCGGGAAGCCGGCGAGTTGGAAAGAGGCCGAGGAAGCACGAGATTCCTCTGGAGGGAAAATCGATTTGGTGACCGATGACGAAATCCTTGAGGCATATCGCCTCTTGGCCTCCGAAGAATCAGTCTTCTGCGAGCCTGCAAGCGCGGCCTCAGTGGCTGGACTTTTAAAGGTGGGGGTCCCGGAGGGCTCGCGCGTGGTCTGTGTGCTCACCGGGAACGGGCTGAAGGATCCTGACCGGGCCATTAGCCAGATTGAGGTCCCAAGAGCGGTGGAGCCCACGATGAGCGAGATCCTCAAAGAACTCGGGGTTTGAGCCTCGCGTTGCGAGGCAGTGTGAATTCGGGCTAGTATTACTTCTGTTCTTCCTCACCGTCGTCATACGACGAAGACCCCAGAATTTGGTCGGGTCGCTGGAGGGGGAGTGCACAGGGTCCAGCAATCCGCTGGCGTCCTACCCTTGATCTTCTCCCGGTAGACACCGGTACCCCGAATGCCTTCGTGGGAGAAAAAGGAGCGTCGAAAGACATGACTTCCGAAGCACAACTTGGCCGAAGCGTCCTTGAAACCAAAGAGCGCGCCGAACTTCAAACCATTGCTGAACAACTCAGTGTGAAATCAACGAGCCGCATGAAGAAGGCCGACTTGATTTCTGGGATCTTGACCGCAGCAGGGGTTGGCGACGACGCGTCCTCTGAGTCTGCATCGAGCCCATCTTCTGAATCTTCAGAGCCGAAAGCCGCTGCGTCAGCTCCTATTGATGATGCCGAAGACGTGGGCACTGATCGACCACGGAACCAGAACAATCAGAATCGTTCACAGAATAACAACCGCCAGGGAAATGGCGATCCTGGAAATCGTCGAAATAACAACCGTCGCAGAGGACGAGGTCCTCGTCGAGAATCTGGCGATCGAGACCTCCAAGGCGGCGGCTCTGACGCTCCTTACCAAGGCGAACTCGTTGAATGTCGAGGACTCCTCGATCTTCGTGACGAGGGCTATGGCTTCTTGCGTTGCGAAGGGTATCTTCCCTCGCTCAAGGACGTCTACGTCTCCATAAGTCAAGCGAGAAAGTTTGCGCTGAGAAAAGGGGACGCCATCGAGGGAGCATTTCGTCCAGCTGCGAGCAATGAAAAGTACCCAGCACTGATTCGCATCGACACGGTCTCAGGCATGGATCCAGAAGAAGCGCGATCACGTCGCCGTTTTGAGGATCTCACACCTCTGTTTCCAGACGAGAAACTTTCTCTCGAGACTCCAAAAGATAAAGACAACATGACGGCGCGTATCGTCGATCTGCTGAGCCCAATCGGAAAAGGACAACGTGGGTTGATCGTCTCCCCTCCGAAAGCGGGGAAGACGACGGTTATGAAGCAGATTGCGCACTCGATTGAGGCCAATAACCCTGAGGTCCACCTCATGGTGCTCTTAGTTGACGAGCGACCTGAAGAAGTGACCGACATGCGTCGCTCCGTTCAAGGTGAAGTGATTGCTTCGACATTTGACCGTCCATCCGATGAACACACTCACGTTGCAGAGCTCACGATCGAGCGTGCGAAGCGACTTGTTGAACTTGGAAAAGATGTCGTCATTATCCTTGACGGTATTACCCGCCTTGCTCGGGCCTACAACATCTCTGCCCCAACGTCGGGACGAGTGATGTCGGGTGGTGTCGACTCCGGAGCGCTCTACCCGCCGAAGAAGTTCTTTGGCGCCGCTCGAAATATTGAAGAGGGCGGATCACTCACGATTCTGGCAACTGCGCTCGTAGAGACCGGTTCCAAAATGGATGAAGTCATCTTCGAAGAGTTCAAGGGAACCGGTAACATGGAACTTCGCCTTGACCGCCGCCTTGCCGAGCGACGCCTGTATCCCTCGATTGACGTCAATGCCTCGTCAACTCGACATGAAGAGCTGCTCTTTGAAAAGGGTCAACTTCAACAAGTCTGGAAACTTCGCCGAGTACTCAATGCCTTGGCCTCAGATGGTTCCGCCGCTGCAGGCCTTGAGTTATTGATGGACAAAATCAAGACAACCGATTCAAATGACGAGTTTTTGGCCGAGATCGCCAAGGGTCAAGGGAACGGCTAACAACCATTCCAGAACCATCTAGAATGAAAGCCCCGCACTGAGGAGAACACTATGAAGGCAGATATTCACCCAAATTACGTTGAAGCAACAGTGACCTGTTCGTGCGGCAACGTCTTTACGACCATGTCCACGAAGCCTGAACTTCGTTCAGAGCTTTGCAATGAGTGTCATCCGTTCTTTACGGGTAAGCAGAAGCTTGTTGACTCGGGTGGTCGAGTTGATCGATTCAACCGTCGCTACGGTGACCGTAAAGCCAAGGGCGCTAAGTCCTAATTGAACGGGCCCGCTCGCTGAGAGACCAGCGAGGGAACTGACATGCTCGACGATCGACTTCAAGAAATCGAGGCGGAATACGCCGACGTTGAATCACGCCTCTCTTCACCTGAGGTCTCGAATAACCCCAACCTTTTGCGTGAACTCTCAAAGCGCCACAAGGAGCTGAGTGAGGTGGTAGCAGCGTATCGCCGCCTCAAGGCAGCCAAAGGGGACGCAGAGTCCGCAACTGAACTTTTAGAGGTCGCAGACGCGTCTGAGCGAGAAGAGCTTCGTGAAGAAGTAGATCGGGCACATCACCTCGCTCTTGAGATCGAAGAAGAACTCCAAGCACTATTGCTTCCAAAAGATCCCAACGATGGAAGAAACGTCATCATGGAGATTCGTGGCGCCGAAGGCGGAGAAGAAGCTAATCTTTTTGCGCGAGATCTCTATGAGATGTATCAGCATTATGCGCAGACTCGAGGGCTCAAAATCGAAGTGCTCGAAGAGCGTGCCTCCGAGCGCGACGGACTCGATGAAGTTGTCTTTGTGGTCAAGGGCGGAGACGCCTGGAGCCGTTTCGAACACGAGGGGGGCGTCCACCGGGTTCAGCGAGTCCCGGTCACGGAGTCCAAAGGCCGTGTCCACACCTCGTCAGCCACGGTGACCGTCTTGCCAGAGGCTGAAGAAGTCGACGTGGAGATCGATGCGAATGATCTCAAGATCGATGTCTATCGCTCAAGTGGGCCCGGTGGTCAAAGCGTGAACACCACCGACTCTGCGGTGCGAATTACCCACATCCCAACTGGGATTGTGGTGGCGATGCAGGATGAAAAAAGTCAGATCCAGAACAGGGCAAAAGCCATGGTGGTCCTGAGGGCTCGCTTGTTGAAAGCCGCCCAAGACGCGCAAGCAACCGAAGTTGGCGACCTGCGCCGCTCGCAAATCGGTGGCGGTGGGCGGTCTGAAAAGATCCGGACCTACAACTTCAAAGACAGTCGTGTCACTGATCATCGAATTAACTTGACGCTGTACAAACTGGACGCCATCTTGGCCGGCGACCTTGACGAGGTAGTTGACGCGTTAATGGCGGCAAAGCGAGCTGAACAGCTCACCCAAGCCGGTGGCTAACGATCTTCTTCTCGAAGAGTTGACCGAAGAGACCGGTTCAGCTCAAGAAGCACGCTGGATTCTTGAGGCCGTTGCCGCTCGGGTAACTCACGATCAAGAGGTCGCAGCGATGGCACGGGGACTTGCTGCTCGGAGGGCAGCGGGGGAGCCCTTGCAATACGTGCTTGGGTCATGGCAGTTTCGAGACCTTGAGCTCCTTGTTGACGAGCGGGCCTTGATCCCTCGTCCAGAGACTGAACAGATTGTTGAAGCAGTTCTTCAGCGATGGCGAGCATCATCTGCAACAAGATCCGCTCTGACGATTGTTGATCTTGGGACCGGCACCGGAGCGATTGGCCTCAGCTTGGCGTCGGCACTTCAAGAGAACACTGTTCTTGAGCGAGTGATTTTGAGTGATCTATCTCGAGACGCTCTCGAGCTGGCTCTTGAAAACACTATGAAACTTGGCATCGAACGCGTTGAGTTCCGCTTGGGAAGTTGGTTCGATGCCTTGGAGCCGGCATTGAAAGGAAAGATAGATTTGTTGGTTTCAAACCCGCCGTACGTTGCAGTAAGTGAGCGACCAGGATTGGCCACTGAGTTGTTCTATGAGCCAGATGAGGCGTTGTTTAGTTTGGATGCAAAAGATGGAACGCCTGGGTTTCGAGACGTGGCCACTATCTTGAGCGAGGTGGGTCCATGGCTTTCGCCTGGGGGAGTTGTCGGGATAGAAATGGGAGAAGGCCAGGTTGAGCCCGCAGTCGCACTCGCCAGCGCTGTTGGTCTTGAAGACGTGGAAGTCATTTACGATTTAGCGGAAAAACCGAGAGGACTGAGCGCGGTGAAGAACTCATGAACACGTTTCCACCTGATCAGATCGATGCCGTTGCGTCCATGCTGGTTGCCGGCGCCGTTGGAGCGATCCCAACAGATACCGTCTACGGTCTCGCCGCATCCCTCTCGCAGCACGGCGCTATCGAGCAACTGTTTGCCGTCAAAGAACGACCCTCAACGCAGGCACTCCCAATTTTGGTGGCGAGCCTCGCCGCAGCAGAAGACCTGGTGGGGGTGCTCTCCCCAGCCGCACACTGCGTTGCAGAGGGCTTTTGGCCTGGCCCGTTGACGATTGTGGTCCCGTGCCAGGAGAGCATTGCAACCTTGGTTGGATCAGATGACAAGACAGTGGGTTTGAGGGTTCCAAATGACGATCTGACCCTCAAACTCCTTGAACTCACGGGACCTCTGGCCGTCACAAGTGCGAATCGACACGGTGAGGATCCATGCCACAGCGCAGACGAAGTTGCAGGCGTCTTGAGTGGCCAATTTGGAATCGATGTACTTCTTGACGGCGGTCTGAGGGATGGTGCACCTTCAACAATTATCCGAATTGATGACAGCGAAATCGATGAACTGAGAGAAGGAACGATTTCTTTTGATGAGATTCGCGCCTACGTCGAAAAGAACTTGAGCTAATCGAGTATCAGGGAACCATCGTTCGTGAGAACGCCGGTGAGGCCACAGAGTTCAGTTCCAGCGAGGTCCCTCATCGTTGCTTCATCTGTAATACATGCCCAACTTCTTGTTTCAAATTGATCGCGAACAGCTGCGATGATTTTCTCCGGTCCATTGTCCCGATCGTGAACGACCGTATAGGTCTCAACTCGCACCGTGCCTTCTAGTTCACGCGCAACTCGCTGGATGGGTTCAGCATCGACAACGCTTTGCACGTCGGCACTCTGGAAGGACGTCGAAGGCGGGGTCGTTGAATACAACCCAACTGCGTGGGTGGTGGCGAAATAACTCAGGCCCGTGAGAAGGCCGAGGTCTCCTGGGTGTTCTCTGAGGCGCTGGACCATGGTGGCGATGGAGTGACCAACGTAGTTATTCCCAGGGCCACCACCAAAGGTCAAGCCACCGGTCAGCGTGAGGGGTCGAGTGCGGTCCTCAAGGTCCAAACCCAAGGCCTCTGCCCCGAGGGCCACGGCGATTGGGAAGCAGCTATAGAGATCGATGTGGGCAACGTCATCGATTGAGGCACCAGCTAGTTCGAACGCTCTGTCTCCAGCAGCTTTGATAGCGACAGAGCGATCAAGTTCGGGTCGCTCTGAGATGAAGAAATGGTCATTGGCATGAGCATGGCTCTGAGGGAACACGAGTGCGTCATCTCTGATTCCAAGTGAGCGAGCGGTTTCGTAGCTACACATCAAAAAAGCCGCTCCCATATCGACAGGGAGGTTGGCCACCATCATTTTCGTATAGGGCTCAGCGATCATCCGATTCGACGGCGAGGCGGTGATGATCTCCTCGCTCGAATGGGGTTCTCTCATCCAAGCGGAAGGATTCGCTGTTGCTACCTCCGAGAACGACGACCAGAGGTTCCCAATCTTTTGGCGGTGCTCGTCAATAGTCCAAGCATTTCGAGCCCGGCTTGCATTTTCAAAGAGTGGATAGATTTGAATAGGCAGAAGAATCGATCGTTCAATCTCCAATGGGGTCAGTGGCATTGTTTCGGTTCCAAAGACACGAGCAGGTGGAGTTGTCTCTGGATCCTGGAGTGTCCACTGCACATCTCCCAACCCAGATTTTCGAGACGCTCCTCGGCTGAACATTGCCTCAGAGCCAACCACTCCAACAACGTCGGCGTCGCCGTTCAAAATGGCAGTGGCTGCGTCGGCAACGAGTTTCTGTGGCATGCAGCCCCCAGTTGCGGTGACAGCAAGATCGCCAGGATGGATGCCGAGACGCTCGGCGACCAAAAGTGATGGGTTGGCAGTTCGCCACGTAAAGCTCACGACCGAGGTCAGCCGATCAATATTTGAAAGGAGGCGTGTCCCAAGCGGGCTAGGTGCTCCCTCGGCAACGCCGTCGATATCTTCAGCCGCTCGACGCAGGGCATCGACCATGAGATCGAGGGGCTCAACGAGGTCCTCTGGGCCAGAGACCTTGTCTGGGTGATGGAGGACTTGGCCTACGCCAACGATGACCGGGGTTCGAGGATCGATGGCCATGTCGGCGAAGTGTATCGGGACTCAGGGTGTCCGGTGAGTGAGGCTGGCAACCTCGGTAGGATGCGAGATATGCACTTTGCCGTTGGTTCAGACCACGCTGGAGTTCGCCTCAAGGCTGCTTTGGCATCACACTTAGAAGAGCTTGGCCATCAGGTGACTGATTTTGGAACCAACGACCCATCGGTTTCAGTCGACTACCCCGACTTTGGCGCTGCTGTTGGTCGTGCGGTCGCCGAAGGAACAGTTGATCTTGGAGTAGCGGTGTGTGGAACCGGGATTGGTATTTCAATTGCGGCGAACAAAATAAATGGAGTTCGAGCTGCAGTGGTGCATGACGTCACGACTGCGCAGCTCGCTCGAATGCACAATCATGCAAATGTCATCTGCTTCGGTGATCGAACGTTGGGAGAAACAACAGCGCTCGACGCGCTCGACGCATTCCTTGCTGCGGTACCTCAAGAAGGGCGACATCTCAATCGATTAGCGAAGATCTCGGCACTCGACGATGCCGCTGGTCTTCGATTTGAAACAAAGGAGGGCTAACGCTCGTGTCTGCATCGTCCCCATTTGCCGAATGGATCACTGATGATCCTGAGATATCTCGACTTCTTGATGAAGAGTTAAACCGTCAGCGCACCACGCTTCAACTCATCGCGAGTGAGAATTTCACCTCGCCAGCTGTGCTCGCAGCATCTGGCTCAGTGCTTACGAACAAGTATTCAGAGGGCTATCCCGGCAGGAGGTACTACGGCGGGAACCAGGTCGTTGATCAAGTTGAAGACTTGGCACGAGATCGATTGACCGAACTCTTTGGAGCGGACCATGCAAACGTCCAACCACATTCGGGAGCCAATGCCAACGTGGCCGTCTATCAAGCCCTCTTAGACCCTGGCGACACGGTCTTGGCAATGCGCTTAGACCAAGGCGGGCATCTGACACACGGATCCCCTGCTTCGATCACGTCAAAGATTTGGAATTTTGTTTCGTATGGCCTCACGCCAGCTAGTGGAGATCCAGATAATCCTGGCGAAATGATCGACATGAATCAAGTCCGAGATCTTGCGTTGGCCGAGCGCCCAAAACTCATTGTCGCTGGGGCTACGGCATACGCCCGGACAATCGATGCCAAGGACTATCGAGAGATTGCCGACGAGGTTGGCGCCATGCTGATGTTCGACGCGGCACACCCTGCGGGGTTGATCGCTGGGGGCGCCCATCCCAATCCAGTTGGTATCGCTGACGTGATGACGTTTACGACGCACAAGACCCTTCGGGGTCCTCGTGGAGGGGCGATTCTCTGTAGGGAAGATCTGGCCAAGAAGGTCGATGGAGCAATCTTCCCCGGCCTGCAAGGTGGTCCGCTTGAGCACGCGATTGCGGCCAAGGCCGTGGCCTTCAAAGAAGCCCTAGATCCGAGTTTTTCGGTCTATGCCCACCAAGTAGTGGCAAACGCAGCGGCCCTTGCGGTCGCGTTAGAGCAACAGGGGTTCCGGTTGGTCTCAGGGGGGACTGACAACCATCTGGTCTTGCTTGACCTGAGAACGTTTGATGAAGACCTCACCGGAAAAGAAGCCCAAGAAGTGATGGATCGAGCGGGTATTACCGTCAACCGAAACACAGTTCCTGATGACCCACGCAGCCCGTTTGTGACATCGGGGCTTCGTTTGGGGACTGCCGCAGAGACGACAGCGGGAATGGGCGAAGTCCAGATGGCTGAGATAGCACGGCTGATTGGGACTGTCCTCAAGGACAGAAATGATGAAGCGGTGATTACATCGGTTCGAAAAGAAGTTGCAGAGCTCTGTGGCGCCTTTGACCCCTACGCCTCCTTGGTGAACTAGGACCGACGAACGATTCATGCCACCAATCGGTTGGTACGCAGTTGTCTTGATCGTGGCCATTGGCGTCACTGCTGCGGTGACGTGGCCAGCTAGAAAGGTCGCGATCAAAGTTGGCTACGTCGATATGCCATCAGATCGAAAGATGCATGATCGAGTAACTCCCTACGGTGGAGGAGCGGCGATGTTTATCGGCGTCTGCGCTGCCATGGCCGTGGGATCGGTGATCCCGGGACTCCACCAAGTCTTCGCAGGTTCGAACGAAGCGCTCGGGGTTCTGATTGGGGCTGCGGCGATTTTTCTTGTCGGTCTCGTCGATGACTTCCGGGCAATGTCTGCTCCAGCCAAGATCGCCGGGCAGGTGTTGGCTGCCAGCATTTTGTATTTTGCCGGCGTCACCATGTATCAGTTCAAACTTCCCTTCGCCGGCTTTATCGTGCTTTCCCCAACGATCATTCCCTTAATTACCGCTCTCTGGGTGGTGGCTCTGACGAACGCCATCAATCTCATTGACGGCCTTGACGGCCTCGCCGCTGGATTGGTCGCCATAGGAGCGGGCGCGTTGGCGGTCTATGGGCTGCGGCTCCAAGACCTTGGACTCTTACCGGCCCAGAACATTGGACCCCTTGTTGCGGTGATCGCATGTGGGGTCTGTTTGGGGTTCTTGCCGTTTAATTTCCATCCGGCCAAGATCTTTATGGGCGATGCCGGCGCTCTCCTTCTGGGGCTTTTGATGAGTGCGTCGACCATGGTCATTGGTGGTCGAACCGCACCGGCGAGCGGTGTCACATTCTTCTTTTTTGCACCCCTTTTCATCCCCTTCTTCATTCTTGGGGTGCCCCTCCTCGACGCCCTCTTCGCCTTCGTGCGAAGGACTGCGAAGGGGCAGGGGTTCCAGACTCCAGACAAGGATCACATCCATCACCGACTCCTTCGATTGGGCCATGGGCATCGTCGGACAGTGGCCATTTTGTGGCTCTGGACTGCCCTTTTGAGCGGCTTCGTCCTCTATCCACTCATTCGGCCAAACGCCAACCCTTTCGTTATTTTTGGGGCCCTGGTCCTTGGAGTGGGCCTCTATACGTGGTTCCATCCAGGCCTCCGTCGCAACGGAGATGACCCGGAAGGCGACGGCTCCGCCCACGACGGGAAGGTGGCGGAGGAGGGTCGTTCTGGCGCCTTTGGCGCGAGTGACCTTGAGGTGTAATGATCAAGGGGGCGTTCCCCCGAATTACCCATACCCTCGTTGGGTAATAATCGAACTCCGTGAAGGTTTATTTTCGAATGAGTACCACTAATGACTACCGACGACGAGACGAAGACGCCCCCATCACCTTCACAAGGTTCGATTCCGCAGTGGGCAGCCTTCACCACGATGGGAATCAGCTGTGCGGTACTCGTCGCCATCGGAGTTGTACTCGGCATCTGGGCAGACAGTGCTCTGCACACCTCACCAATTTTTCTTTTTGTCGGACTCGTCCTCGGATGTCTCGCGGCCGTATTCTCGGCCATTGCGCAGATTCGAAAGTTTCTCTAGGTCAGAATGTCATCGATGCTTGAAAACTTCGGAGAGCTCGATGCAAGTGTGCTTCAGCGCTTACTGCGCAGAACAGTGATCTCAGCGATGGCCGTGGGCGTGGTTGCAGTCATCATTGCCATCGTGTTCTCATCGCCCCTGGCGGCCATCGGCATCGTGGTGGGCCTCGGCGCAGCAATCTTGAATCTCCGCTTTCTCGATGCTGGAGTCGCCAAGATCGAAGGCAAGGGTGAGGGCTCGGGAAAGGTTGTCCGGCGCATGCTCCGGACCAAGACAGCCTGGCGATTAGGGGCCATCACGGTCGTGGCAATTGGGCTGTTGTTACTGTCAAAACCTCTAGGTCTCGGGGTCGTAATTGGCCTCGTGATTTTCCAGATTCTTTTTGTGATTAGTGTTGCCCGCGTGATCTTTGTCCAAGGCGGCACATTATGACCCCAGAGATTTTGGCGACTGGTGAGATCACCGTTGGTGAGCACATCTCAACGGGAAAGATTTTTGGACTCCAACTCGACTACGACATCATCTGGACGTCGCTGATCGCCGCCGCCATTGTTCTCGGCATTGGTTTCTACGTGCGCTCGAAAGCCACCAAAGGTATTCCTGGAAAGTGGCAGCTGGCCTACGAAACACTGATTGAACAGATTGAAGACGTCACCGAATCTTCAATCGGGCCGCAAGGGAAAAAGTTCATTCCCCTGGCAATGACGCTGTTCTTGTTCATCCTGATTTGTAACTGGATGTCGGTGCTGCCAAACAACGGTACCGAGTACTTCCCTGTTCCTACCGGTGACGTAAACCTCCCCTTGGCGATGGCCCTTACTGTGATTCTTTGGGTTCACTATGAGTCAGTGAAGAGTCGTGGCTGGAAGGGTTACTTCCATCACTATGCGACCCCCTACAAGGCCTTGGTGCCGATCAACATTATTGAAGAGATCACCAAGCCAATCACTCTGACATTCCGGCTCTTTGGAAATATCTTCTCTGGAGGCCTTATGGTCGTTGTTATGGCGTCGTTGCTTCCTTGGTATGGATCCTTCTTCGGCATCATGATTTGGAAGCCATTCGATATGGCGATCGGTCTCATCCAGGCGTTTATCTTCGCGTTGCTTGCTTTGTTGTACTTCGGCATGGGAATGAGCCGAGATGAGCACTAAAGCACTTCGTGAAGAAAAAGTTTTATCAATGAAGTCCCATCACACAGGAGGAAAGTAATGGCACAAACAATGGAGCAGGCAGTTCAGCTGGCAGGAGCCCTCGTCGGAGGTGGACTTGCATTGGGCGGCGGCGCCGTCGGTGCAGCCATCGGTGACGGTCTGGCCGGTAGCCAGACAATCGCAGCGATTGCTCGACAACCAGAAATCGAAAACAAAGCACGGACCTACTTCTTCTTGACCGTTGGTCTTGCAGAAGCCATGTACTTCATCAACTTGTTGTTCATGGTCGTCTTTGTGTACGTCTTCGCCAAGGCCTAGGCCGAACTCAGCCCACGAGTCCATTGAAACGGACTCATTGAAAGTCAAGTAGAGGAGAGAGACGTATGTCGATCGCAGCAATTTTTCTTCTGCCTAACGGAACGTTCTTCGTCGAGTTAGCAGTACTGCTGATCATTTTGTGGTTGACCAAGCGTTATATCGTGCCGCCCCTGTCCAAGGCCATGGCGGATCGCCAAGCTGACATCAAGGCATCCCTTGATGCGGCTGAAGCAGCCAAAGTTGATGCAGCGGCTGCTGACGACCAACGCCGCCAAGCCCTAGAAGACGCTCGGAGCCAAGCACGAGACATCGTGGCCCAAGCAAACACAACGGCAGAACAGGTTCGCAGCGAGGCGCAAGCAAAAGGTCAGACCGAGTATGACCGAATCGTTGGCAATGCTGACGCCGAGGTGACTCTGGCGCGACAGCGAGCGGTTGACGATGCGGCAGCGCAACTTGGCACCATCGTGATGGGTGTTGTCGAGCGCGTGATCGGTCGAGAGGTCGACATGAAGGCCCACCAGGACCTTGTCGACGAAGCAGTAGGTGCCCTTCGCACTTCAGCAAACGCAGGGGAGACGGGCGCACAAGGATGAATCCGTCAATCCAAGGCTATGCAGCCGCCGTGTTAGGTGAGCTTGATGAAGCAACGACCCAGAGGGTCGCGGCTGAACTCGCGCAAGTCGAAGAAACCATCTTGGCGAATAATGACTTGCGTGCCGCCATGACGGATACGTCGGTCACTGGCTCGGCTCGCAAGGCCGTGATGGCTGATGTCTTGGAAAACAAAGTATCTGCACCGTCTGTCCGTTTGGCTTCTCATGCCGCTCTTGTCAGTTTGGCGCAAGAGGTTCCTCAATCACTGGCCTTCTTGGCGGTGCGCTCTCGACAAGCAGCACACCTAGAGGCCCAAGCCGAGCTCGGACTCTCGGTGATGGGTGCTCGAGAGCGTGTTGGTGGATTCGCCGCTGCTCTTTACGAAGAGCTTGAGGTACGCGATTTAGAAGAGACCGAAGATGAGCTCTTCCGATTCGCCCGCAGCATCGAAGGGAATCCAAGTCTTCGCCACGCCCTGACAGATCGAGATATGCCAGTGGAGCGACGACAAGGCGTCGTGCACGACCTCTTAGCCAACAGAGCATCAGCGCCTTCGGTCCGCCTCTTGGAGTACGTGATCGCGGGAGGACGTGCCAGAGACGTTGTCGGCACGATTGACTGGCTCGTTGATTTGACCGCACGTGCTCGAGGGTGGCGCGTGGCAAAAGTTCGTACAGCGAAAGGGCTTGATAGCGCGCAAGCTGATGCACTGAGAGACTCGCTCGCAGCGTTGGCGGGCAATCCAGTGGAGTTACAAATCACAGAAGACGCATCGCTTCTCGGTGGAGTACGCGTTGAAGTTGGAGATCTGTTGGTCGACGCGACGGCGCGAGGTCGACTTGATCAACTTCGAGAGCACTTAGACGCCGACCACAAAGCATTTCAAAAGAACGACTAGTAAAGAAAGAATGACGGAGGAGCCACATGGCAGAACTAACGATTAGCGCAAATGAGATTACTGAAGCTCTCAAGCGTCACGTCGCCGACTACACCCCAGAGGTTGGGGCAGAGCAAGTCGGTCGAATCGTTGAGGTAGCGGACGGTATTGCTCGAGTCTCAGGACTCCCAGGAGCAGCGTTGAACGAACTCCTTGAGTTTGAAGACGGGACATTGGGTCTCGCAATGAACTTGGACGAGGACACTGTGGGTTCTGTGGTTCTCGGATCAGTGGACTCATTAGAAGAAGACCAAATTGTGCGAGCCACCGGGAGGATCTTGTCGATTGCCTGTGGCGACGCCATGCTCGGCCGAGTCGTAAACGCCTTGGGTGAGCCCATTGATGGCAAGGGCCCAATTAACGCGACAGAAAGTCGTCGTATGGAGATTCAAGCCCCTGGAATTATGGGCCGACAACCTGTGACCGAGCCTCTACAAACCGGCATCAAGGCCATTGACGCGATGACGCCAATCGGCCGAGGGCAACGAGAGTTGATCATTGGTGACCGAAAGACCGGGAAGACCACGATCGCCATCGACACGATTCTGAACCAAGCAGGCCAAGGCGTGAAGTGCATCTACGTTGCCATCGGCCAGAAGAACTCATCGGTTGCCCAGACCGTCAAACTCTTGGAAGACACCGGTGCGATGGAGTACACCGTGGTCGTTGTCGCCTCCGCAGGAGACCCTGCGCCGTTTAAGTTCCTCGCTCCCTTCGCAGGGTGT
This sequence comes from Actinomycetota bacterium, assembly GCA_009699875.1. GTDB lineage: Bacteria > Actinomycetota > Acidimicrobiia > Acidimicrobiales > RAAP-2 > CAIUMH01. The sequence continues at coordinate 586,477 of WLNI01000001.1, read as the reverse complement.
GCGCTGGGACAGCACTGGATGGAAAACGGCCAAGCAGCACTCGTTGTTTACGATGACCTTTCCAAGCAGGCCGAGGCGTATCGGCAGTTGTCGCTTCTGCTTCGTCGCCCACCAGGTCGTGAGGCCTACCCAGGTGACGTCTTCTACCTTCACAGCCGTCTCTTAGAGCGTGCAGCGAAGCTTTCGGACGAACTCGGTGGAGGGTCATTGACCGCACTGCCGATCATTGAGACCAAGGCTGGAGACATCTCGGCCTATATCCCAACCAACGTGATTTCAATCACCGACGGCCAGGTCTTCTTGGAGTCTGACCTGTTCTACTCAGGTGTGCGTCCCGCTATCAATGTCGGAAACTCAGTGTCTCGAGTCGGTGGAGCTGCCCAGATCAAGGCGATGAAGTCAGTCGCTGGAACACTCAAGATCGACTTGGCTCAGTTCCGAGACTTAGAGTCCTTCGCCACTTTTGGTTCAGAACTCGACAAGTCAAGCCAGCAACAACTTGACCGGGGATATCGCTTGACCGAGTTGTTGAAGCAACCTCTGAATGCACCTGTTCCCGTTGAAGAGCAAGTGGTGGTTATTTATGCCGGGACCAAGGGGTGGGCCGACACCGTGCCGGTCAAGGAAGTCCGACGATTTGAAACGTCGTTGCGTGAGTACTTCCGGGCTAGCCAGTCTGGAATTCTCGATGAGATCCGCACCACAGGAGCGATCTCGAGTACTGACGCCCTCGACAAGGCCCTCGACACGTTCCTTTCCGGGTTTGATCTCGGAACAGACGCTTAGACCAGTTTCGAAAACAGAGAGAAGAGAGGAGGTAAGCACCCATGGCTGGAGGTCAAGAGAGAGTTCTTCGACGTCGTATTAAGAGTGTCGAAGCAACGCGGAAAATCACAAAAGCGATGGAGTTGATTGCCGCATCTCAGATTCAACGAGCCCAAGCTCGAATTATTGCGAACCGCCCCTACCGAGAGGGAATGGCGAGAGTCATTGTCGAAGCTGCCAAGGGCGACGCACATGCAGCGGGCAAGATGCTTGGAACGCCAGAAAAGATTGAGACGGCCGTGATTGTCGTCATCGTTGGCGATCGTGGACTCTCTGGTGCCTACAACTCTTCAGCTCTTCGAGCCGCGGAGCGTCTGATTATCGAGCTCAAAAAGAAAGGCGCGAATTCGCGAGTCATTGTCGTTGGAAAGAAAGCCGGACCGTACTTCCGCTTTCGCGGTCAAGAGGTCGAAGCATCGTTCCAGGGATTTACCGACCGACCTTCTTTCGCTGATGCTCGAGAAGTTGCAGCGAGCGCAGCGGCACCATTCATCGCCGGAGAGGCTGACCAAGTGCTCTTAGTCTCCACAAGATTTATTTCGGCTGGTTCACAAAAAGTCGAGACTCGACAACTCTTGCCACTTGTTGACCCCCGAGGAGAACGTGAAGAAGAGGACGCGCCGCACGAGTTACGTGGCTACACCGAGTTTGAGCCTGATGCCGAGCAACTTCTTGCAGATCTTGCCCCGAAGGCACTCGAAAGCGAAATGTTCTCCGCCCTCTTAGAAGGTGCGGCAGCGTTTCACACGTCGCAGCAACGAGCAATGGCTGCGGCAACTGATAATGCTGACGACTTGAGTTTGACCCTGACAAGGATCATGAACCGAGCTCGTCAAGATTCAATTACAACCGAGATCATGGAAATCGTGGGTGGTGCGGAAGCACTGCGTCAGAAAAAAGGAGCATGAATGACCGTCGCCCCTGAAAAGCAGGCACTAGAGAATGGCCGCGTCGTAGCGATCACTGGACCGGTAGTGGACGTGGAGTTTCCACCTCACGCCCTTCCAGAGATCAACCACGCCGTGGAGATGGACTTGGAGCTTGATGGCTCCAAGATCACCGTCACCGGAGAGGTGGCTCAGCAGATCGGAGAAGGACGGGTTCGCTGTGTCTGTATGCAGCCAACCGACGGCCTCTTGCGAGGCACACCGGTGCGCAACACGGGCCGAGGTATCTCGGTTCCTGTCGGCGACGTCGTCCTCGGACACGTCTTTAACGTCCTGGGTGAGCCGCTGGACACGCCAGATATTGGTGAGGTCAAAGAACGCTGGGAAATTCACCGTAATGCTCCTGACTTTGATCAATTAGAGCCACGAGCTCAGATGTTCGAAACCGGAATTAAGGTCATCGACCTCCTCGAGCCCTACGTACAGGGTGGAAAGATCGGTCTCTTCGGTGGAGCCGGTGTGGGAAAGACCGTGTTGATCCAAGAGATGATTAACCGAGTCGCCACCCAGCACGGTGGTGTGTCGGTCTTCGCTGGCGTGGGCGAGCGAACCCGAGAGGGAACCGACCTTTGGATCGAAATGCAGGAGTCTGGCGTCATGGAAAAGGCCGCACTGGTCTTTGGTCAGATGGACGAGCCTCCTGGCGTGCGTCTCCGTGTGGCCTTGGCTGCCTTGACGATGGCCGAGTATTTCCGTGACGTGCAGAACCAAGACGTGTTGTTGTTTGTGGACAACATCTTCCGTTTCGTGCAAGCCGGATCTGAAGTCTCAACGCTGTTGGGACGTATGCCATCAGCAGTGGGCTACCAACCAACACTGGCAGACGAGATGGGTGAGCTTCAAGAGCGGATTACCTCGACAAGAGGGAAGTCGATTACGTCGCTCCAAGCGGTCTATGTCCCTGCGGACGACTACACCGACCCGGCTCCGTTCACGACCTTCACCCACTTGGACGCTACGACTGAGTTGTCACGTCAGATCGCTGCGTTGGGTATCTACCCAGCGGTGGACCCACTTGGTTCAACGTCAAACATCCTGGCGCCTGAGATTGTCGGAGATCGTCACTACGACGTCGCTCGCCAAGTCCAAGAGGTCTTGCAGCGGTTCCGTGAACTCCAAGACATCATCGCCATTCTTGGTCTTGATGAGCTGAGTGAAGAAGACCGGATCATCGTGTCACGTGCTCGAAAGATCCAGCGATTCTTGTCACAGCCATTCTTCGTGGCGGAAGTCTTTACCGGTCTCCCTGGTGTCTTCACTCCAATTGACGAGACCGTCGAGTCGTTTGAAGCGCTAATCAAGGGGGAACTCGACAACATCCCTGAACAAGCGTTCTTGAATGTCGGGGGCGCAGAGTCTGTGCTGGCCAAGGCCCACCAGATGGAGAAGGACGCGAACTAAATGGCCGAGCACGCCGTCGGCGTTGAAATTGTGACTCCAGAAGCCGCCCTGTTTGCCGGACCGGCAAACTCGGTTGTCTTGGCGACGTCAGAAGGCGACCTCACGGTCATGGCAGAACACGCGGAACTCATCGGCGACGTGGTACCAGGTCTCGTTAAAATCGAGCCGGTCGAAGGTGACCAGATTGACGTCGTGATCCATGGCGGATTCGTCCAGATCACGACCAGCGAAGGTGCCGGTGGAGAATTGCTCCCTGACTCACCCGAGAGTGCGCGCACAACGCGCGTCACGATTCTGGCCGGGGTTGCTGAACTCGTGAGCGAACTCGATGTCCCTCGGGCTCGAGAAGCACAGGTTGCAGCAGAGGCTCGAGTCACTGAACTGCGAGCAGCAAACTCTCGCCAAAGCGAGGAAGAGATGGGTGACGCGATGGCAGAACTCGCCAATGCAGAAGCAGACCTTGCTCGAGCGGAACTGCGTTTGAGTATTCCTGCCTCGCAGGTTTAGTAGTCGATCGAAGAGAACTGCGAGAGTTTCTCTAGTCGGTGCATCGCATCGACTTTTCGCCACGTTCCAGATCGAGATCGCATCACGATTGACTGAGTAGAAACTCCTGTTTCTGTGAAGCGCACCCCCTGAAGGAGCTCTCCGTCAGTAATACCGGTCGCAGAGAAGAAGCAGTTATCACCCGAGACCAGATCTTCGGTCATAAGGACTCGATCGAGGTCGTAGCCAGCATCGAGTGCAGCGCTGCGCTCCTCGTCGTTTCGAGGCCAGAGTCGGCCTTGGAGTTCTCCCCCCAAGGAGCGCAACGCAGCCGCTGCGATCACGCCTTCTGGAGTCCCGCCGATTCCAAAGAGAATGTCGGCTCCCGAGTTTGGCCAACTTGTCTGGATGGCTCCGGCGACGTCACCGTCGGTGATCAAGCGCACCCGGGCCCCGGCTTGGCGAACCTCACCGATGAGTTCTTCGTGACGATCTCGATCAAGAATGACCGCAGTTAAGTTCTGAACTGGTTGATTAAGTTGTTTCCCCAGCGACGTTAGGTTCTCGGTGGGGGAGTTTCGGATGTCAACTGCACCAATGCCTCGTGGGCCAACGGCAATCTTCTCCATATAGACACAAGGTCCTGGATCGAACATGGTGCCTCGTTCAGAGACGGCAATCACGGCGAGGGCGCCGCCGCGTCCCTTTGCCGTCAATGTGGTGCCATCAATTGGATCAACAGCAATATCGCACTCGGGAGGGGAGCCATCCCCGATTCGCTCGCCGTTGTACAACATGGGGGCTTCGTCTTTCTCACCCTCGCCAATCACGACAATGCCGTCCATTCGCACGGTAGAGAGCACGACTCGCATCGCTTCAACGGCGGCGCCGTCAGCCGCATTTTTGTCGCCCCGGCCCATAAATCGATTCGCCGCCATGGCAGCGGCTTCGGTGACCCGCACTAAGTCAAGGGCGAGGTTCCGATCTGGAGTTTCAGGCGTTCGGTCCATGGCGGAAACCTTACTTGAGAAGCCAGGTTGGCGACCCGCTTGGACGTCAAACTCCGGCTGTGGTTAGGAAGAGCCGCCACTGGCGACCATAATCAAGGTATGAAAAGGATCGTGGTCAACCCAGGCCCTCCACTCGCTGGAAGCGTGGAGGTTGGAGGGGCAAAGAACTCAGTCCTGAAATTGATGGCAGCGTGTCTCTTGGCAGAGGGAACCTATGAATTAGAGAATGTTCCAGCCATCACTGATGTTGAAATCATGTCTGACATGCTTCGCTCCCTCGGCTGCGGCGTTGAACGACACGATGGCCGCCGCCTGAGTATTGATGTGCCGACAACCGAAGAAATAACTCCGGTTGCCCCTTACGAACTCGTCGAAAAGATGCGAGCCTCGATTGTCGTCCTTGGACCACTGCTCGCTCGTTGTGGGAAGGCACGTGTCTCGCTCCCAGGCGGGGATGACTTTGGGAGTCGGCCTATCGACATTCATCTCTCGGGTCTCGAAGCCATGGGGGTTCGCTTTACAACAAACCATGGCTTCGTTGAGGGTGAGGTCACTGATGCATCAGGTCGCTTACGTGGGGCGCACATTGTCTTGGAGTATCCAAGCCATACCGCGACTGACAACCTCTTGATGGCCGCCGTCTCAGCGAGCGGGACAACCACCATCGAGAATGCTGCTCGCGAACCTGAAGTAACGGATTTGGCAGAGATGCTGACCTCGATGGGGGCCTCTATTCAAGGAGCAGGAACATCTCAGCTCGTTATTGAAGGATCCGAGACACTGTCGCCAACATCCCACCGAGTTATTCCAGATCGAGTGGTCTGTGCGACCTACCTTTTGGCGCCAGCGCTCGGCGGTGGTTCGGTGACCGTGAGCGATGGACGACCAGAACATATGGAGATGTTTTTGAAGAAACTCGAGGCGATGGGCCTCGAAGTCTTTTCTGGACCAGAAGGGATCCGAGTGACGTCAACACAACGTTGCGTGGCCTCTGACATTGCCACCTTGCCGTTTCCGGGGGTTGCGACTGACTACAAGCCCTTTTTAGTCACCGCACTCAGCGTGGCTGATGGCGTCTCAATCGTTTCGGAGAACCTTTTTGAGGGCCGATTTCGCTACGTCGACGAACTACGTCGGATGGGAGCCGATATTTCAACTGAGGGCCACCACGCTGTCGTGCGGGGCGTTCCTCGACTCTCCGGGGCGCCCGTCAAGGCCCCAGATATTCGAGCCGGAGCGGCCCTGGTCTTGGCAGGACTTGCCGCCGAGGGCGAAACAGTCGTTGCGGGGGTCGAGCATATTGAACGCGGCTATGAAGATTTCGTGGGGACACTGGCATCCCTCGGCGCCGACGTAACCTGGCTGTGATGACTACAACATCTCGAGATCCTGCAGTCTTACTTGACGACGCCCGGCAAGGGAGTCGGGTTGGGTTAGCTCGCCTCTTGACGATGATCGAGCGAGGTGGAGCGGAGAGTCTCGAGGTAGCGAAGTTGGTCTACGCCACAGCTCCTCCCTACAGCGTGGGATTAACCGGTGCGCCGGGAGCAGGGAAATCCACACTCACTGATCAATTAATCACGACGGCCCGACGCGGCTGGCCGGAAGTTGAAAACGGAGCAGCCGAAGCCATCGAGCAGGTCTCTGTTCTGGCGATTGATCCTTCGTCACCTTTTAGTGGTGGCGCTATCCTTGGTGACCGTATCCGTATGCAAGATCACGCCACCGACCCGACGGTGTTTATTCGCTCCATGGCCACTCGAGGACACCTCGGGGGCCTATCGCTCGCAGTTCCTGATGCGGTCAGACTCCTTGGCGCAGCGGAGATGCCTGTGGTGTTGATTGAGACCGTTGGCGTCGGCCAGATGGAAGTTGAAGTGGCGTCAGCTGCAGATACCACCGTCGTCGTCGTCACCCCGGGGTGGGGGGATTCCATGCAGGCCAACAAAGCAGGTTTGCTTGAGATTGCCGATATCTTCGTCATTAACAAGGCGGATCGACCAGGGGCGAGAGAGTCCCGCCGAGACCTCGAACAGATGCTTGACCTCTCACAACTTGGAGACTGGAGACCGCCAATTCTTGAGACGGTCGCGCAAAGCGGCGAGGGAGTGAGCGAGTTGTGGCGAACCGTTGCGGACCACCGAGCGCACCTCGTGGGCTCTGGAACGCTTGAAACACGACGAGAAGCACGGCTCATCGAAGCGCTGCGAAGAGTACTGCAAGCACGCCTCGCTGAGCGGGTCGAACAGGTGGCTGACGGCGAACTTTTTCAAGCGAGTGTGAAACGCCTCGTTGCTCGCGAGACCGACCCTTACTCTGCTGCGGAGGCGCTGCTTAGCTGAGTACGTGAGCGGCGAGCTCTATCGCTGCGGCTTCAGGGGGAACGATGTTGATGGCCACGCCAGTTCCCATTTCGAATCCTGCTCGTGTGGTTGCTTTTGGCACAATGTGGACGTGCCAGTGAAATGGCTCTCCCATCTTGAATGGTGCAGAGTGGAAGACAAGGTTGTAGGCGGCGTCACCAATAGTTGAAACGAGCGCTCGTAGCGCTATCCCAATTGCCCGACCAACTGACTCGACGTCGACGTCAGCAGCGGTGTGGAGGTGAGGGGTGTGGTGTCGAGGCAGGACCAGCATTTCGTAGGGAACACTGGCCCAGTAGGGGCTAATCACGACGACATGGTCATCTTGAAACACAATACGGTGTCCTACAGACTCTTCAGCCTCAATTGTTGTGCAGAGGAGACATCGCGCTGTGAAGCGTGCAAATCGAGCCTGCTCTTCGGCGAGTTCTCGTGGGACAAAACTCATCGACATGAGTTGCCCGTGGGGGTGTTCGACCGACGCTCCCGCTTCTCGGCCGGCATTGACAATCGCCTGGCTGTAGCGAAGGTAGGACTCGTGCGAGTGCATTTCCATGCGATCTCTCATGGCTTTCATAACTAATCCAGCTTGGTGATCATCGAGGTCGGGCCACGCTGCCCCATGCTCGGGAGAAAGAATAAGGACCTCGTGGATTCCTCCAGCGGTTCCTTCCGTAAAGACGGGTCCCCGATTTTCCACCACGAAGGGCTGATCTCCTTCAAAGGCGGGATATTTATTTGGAACAATACGAACTTTCCAAGCTCCGTCTTCGTCGTAGGTGACCAGCGCAGGGGGCGTCTCTTCTTCGTGGCCTGGGCAGAAGGGACAGGGTTCTAAGGGTTCATGCTCGAGTCGTTTGGCGTGGAGAACGAACGCATCAGGTCGTTCAGAACGTGCCTGAGAGATAACTACCCAGCGACCCGAAAGTGGGTCAAGTCGCATCTCTGTCATTCAAATACCCTCACGTTGCTCACCGTTGTCCTCTTTGGCCTCAACCGAGCGTACCTTCCTGGCTGCCTCGAGCGGTGCAGGGTGAGGTTAGGGGACAACGACGACGGGGCACACTGAATGACTGGCAATCTCAACGGCCGTGGCGTGGGCATGGATCCTTCCGCCCTTGTGCGCCTCGTTCCCCAAGACAATGAGACCTGCGGTCTCTGAGCGCGAGAGCAAGACCTCGGAAGGATGTCCCTCAATGCTGTGGGTGGCGACAAGCACGCCTTTCGAGTCAAGCGAACTCATGGCATCTTCGAGCTCGTGATCCGCAAGCGCTTCATAGTGACCAGGCGAGCCTTGGACTGGTTCCCAAAGATGAGGGCGACGCCATGTGGCGACGAGTTCAACATTCACTGAACGCCCCGCAGCCTCTTCGATGGCCCACGCCAGGGCTCGGTGACTCGAGAGGGAACCGTCGATGCCGACGACTAGTTCACTCGTGAGAGAGTTTTCGAACGTTGAGGGAATGACCATCACGGGACACTTTGCTATGCCGAGGCATGAGGAAGCTGTTGAACCCAAAACGAGATTTCGAAAGCCGCCATGACCGCGTTTTCCTATAACCAAGAGGCCAGCATCATCTGAGACTTCAGCTAAGACGTGAGCTGGGTCTCCCGATCGAACCTCGATTTGAAGATCACTTTCTCCTACTGCTTCAACAATGTGCTGTCGCATTGCTGCGGCTCGTGCATCATCAACCGCATCGTCGTTGCCGAGGCCCAACGGATCGGTCAGTGACGCAACAATCAAGATCGATTTGTATCGTTCTCCCTGCGCAAGCTCATGCTGGGCGAATCGATACGCAGCAACGCTCTCCGGCGAACCATCGACCCCAACAACAATCATGGAAGTGGTGATTTTCATATGTCCCTTCCTATTTTGCGGTGATGATGTAGATGCCGTAGGCGACAATTGCGAGAATCACGAGGATTCCAAATCCAGCCAGCGCGGTACTCGTGACTTTTCTTCCCCCACTGTGGGTCGAGGCGTCCGAGAACGCCATGATTGAAAGCGACATTACAAAGACAACGCCCAACGCAAATAGCGCTGACACAAGAAAGACTTTTCCAAGTCCCGCCCAGTCGACGAGCGGTTTTGATGAGGCCAAAAGCAGATGCATCAGGGTTCCTTATTCTATGTGGCGGGGACCGATGGAAGTGGTGTCGATGAAGGGTCCCAGTCATCATTGACATTGTTCGCAGATACTGCGTTTTTGCGAGAGAGGGCATAAATTCCGCCACAGACCCCAACAAGAATGATTGTCAGCACAATGACGCCGGCATTGCCTCCGATTGCCTGTTGTCCTGCGAATGAGGCTGCCCCGACGAGTGCTGCAGCGGGGAGTGTGAGCGCCCAGGTGAAGACCATTCGGCCGAAGACTCTCCAGCGGACCGGAACGCTATGGCCAACTCCTGAACCCACCACCGAACCGGTGCAGATCTGCGTGGTGGACAGCGGAATTCCAAAATGAGAGGAGGCAAGGAGAACAGCCGCCGACGATGTCTCTGCCGCAAAGCCCTGCGGCGTTTCAATATCGGTCAGGCCTTTTCCAAGGGTACGAATAATTCGCCACCCTCCTAGATAAGTACCAAGAGAGATCGCAATCGCACAAGAAATAATGACCCAGGTTGGGGTCACGCCATCTTTTCCGAGGGTGCCGTTAGCAACGAGGGCCAAGGTAATGATCCCCATTGTCTTCTGTGCGTCATTTGTTCCGTGTGCTAATGAAACCATGGATGCTGAACCAACCTGGGCCCAACGAAAGCTTGAAGATTTCACACCAGCCTGAACATTGTGCGTCAGGCGATAGGCCAGCCAAGTCGCGGCGGCGGCAATACTCCCGGCAACGAAGGGAGCGAGGAGGGCGGGAATGATCACTTTCGAAAATACGCCGTTCCACTCAATGGCAGAGGATCCAGCATGAACAAACATGGCCCCAACGACGCCACCAATAAGAGCGTGACTCGAGCTCGAGGGAATGCCGAGATACCAGGTCAGCATGTTCCATACAATTCCACCAACGAGTCCCGCAAAGACCACTTGGAGTGTGATCAAGTTCTGATCAACGATGCCACTGGCGATGGTGGCGGCAACTGCCAGAGAGAGGAATGCTCCGACGAGGTTTAAGACGGCACTCATCCCTACTGCCACCTTTGGCTTGAGGGCACCGGTTGCAATCGACGTGGCCATCGCGTTGGCCGTGTCATGGAATCCATTCGTAAAGTCGAATCCAAGCGCCGTGATGACGACCAGTGCCAACAAGATGGATTGATGCATGCCTATGGTTTAGAGGCTCTCACCTCGAATGTCTAGCGGAGAAGCGAGAATTTGCCTTCGAACAAACTGATTTCGCAAAGATTTCGTCTTCTTGTCACCTTTAACCCACTCAGCATCAATAGTCGGCAAGAATATGCCCGTGAATCTTCTCGCCGAGACGGCACCGCGTTCAACCGTTTTTGACCTGGTACTCATTGTGCACATTGCCGCAGTTGTTGTGTCACTCGTGATCATGGTTGCAATGTACGCAGCCGCCATCAGTCTTGGTCGAGGCGTGCCTGGACGAGCGTGGCCTGGGGGTGCTGTTCGCTTCTTCTCGCCCGGACGCGAAGTTGCAGGAAGGACCCTGTACTTGATTCCTTTGAGCGGCATTGTCCTCGTTCTGGTCAGCCACGAGAGCTACACATTTTCAACTTCGTTTGTTGTGAGTGGCAGCGTGCTTTGGCTCATCGGCATTGTTGTCGCGGAAGTTATGATTTTCCGCTCAGCCAGCAGACTTCGCCTGTTGATTTCTCGCCAAAGCGTCGTCCCAGAAGTCACTCAGTGGAGTCGCCCCGTTTCGCTCTTGCGATGGGGGATTGATGCGGTGGTGTTTCTTTTAATTCTTGGATCGATCCTTATGGTTGCGCAACCCTAACGCCGCTAGTTTATTTTTCAAGACCCGGAGGTCCAACCATTCCTGCGGCCACCGTAATATTTGTTGCTTCGTCCACCAAGATGAAGCTCCCAGTGATTCGGTTTCTCTGATAATCGTCGACGGCTAACGGAGTAGCGAAGGTCAATGTGATGGTGCCAATCTCATTTTCTCCAAGCATCTCTGCTGGAACCAACGTCAAATCATCAATGTTGAGATGAGCAGTGACCGCACTGACAATTGCTGGTGTGGTTCGAGTGGTGTGTTTCGCTCTAAACCGAGTTCCCGCAGTGAGCCGAGTCGTCCCGAACCAGCAAACCGTTGCTTCAATTTCATTAGAAACTGCAGGTAAGTCATTTGCGCCAACGATCATGTCGCCTCGAGAAACGTCGAGATCATCGGCGAGTCCAACAGAAATTGAAAGTCCGATTCCAGCGGAATCGCAGAGCCCATTGGGCGTCATGATCTCTGTCACGGTGCTGTGGAGTCCGTCGGGAAGGACCACGATGTCATCGCCGACATGAAGGGGCGCGCCATCAACCATTCCTGCATACATCCGCCCTCCTCCCGGCTGGCGCAGAATCCACTGCACTGGTAGGCGAGTGGCAAGGGAGGAGGTCCCATGGTGAGTTCCCGCCCAAACCCCTGAAGGTATTGCCTCGAGGGCCTCTAAGACCGTCGGGCCAGAATAAAAAGGCGCCGCAGAAGAGTGTTCGACAACATTGTCACCATTAAGCGCTGAAATGGGAATCACGGTTACTGATTTGCTTACGAGAATGTGCTGGAGACCTTCCATTTCATCAACGATGCGGTCATACGCTTCGTGGTCCCAATCAGCCTTGTCCATCTTGTTGGCACAGACAATGAGATGGCGAACTCCAAGGAGAGCCGCGATACAAAGGTGACGCTTGGTCTGTTCTTTGAGACCTGCGGTGGCATCGACAACAACAAGGGCCACGTCGGCATTCGAAGCACCGGTTGCCATATTTGCCGTGTATTGGATATGGCCCGGGCAGTCAGCGATGATGAATTTACGTTGAGGTGTTGACGCGTACCTGTAGGCAACGTCAATTGTGATTCCCTGTTCTCGTTCAGCTCGAAGTCCGTCAGTGACAAATGCCAAGTCGATGTCGCCAACACCGCGTCGACGAGATGCTTGTTCAACGGCTTCGATTTGATCATGGAACAGTTGACGAGTGTCAACCAAGAGTCGACCGATCAGTGTTGACTTTCCGTCATCGACTGAGCCAATCGTCGCAAAGCGAAGAAGATCGACAATTGGTGCTGCTTCAAGCGTTGCATCCATTGCTCTAGAAGTACCCTTCGCGTTTTCTGTCTTCCATCGATGTTTCGGAGAATCGATCGTCTGCTCGAGTGGCTCCTCGCTCAGAAACGGTCGAGGTGATGACCTCATCAATGACCTCATCGATAGTGGTGGCCTCCGAAGCAATCGCCCCGGTGCACGTCACGTCTCCCACCGTTCGGTAGCGGACCATCTGGCTGTGATGAGTTTCATTTCCTCGAGGGTGAATCCATTCATTCACACTCAGCAACATGCCGTCTCTCTCGATGACTTCGCGTTCGTGGGCAAAGTAGATGGAAGGAAGATCAATTTTTTTACGTTCTATGTATCGCCATATATCGAGCTCGGTCCAATCCGAGAGCGGGAATGCCCGGAGATGTTCGCCTGGTGTGACGTGACCTTGGTAGAGATGCCACAGCTCTGGGCGTTGGCGTCGGGGGTCCCACTGTCCAAACGCATCTCGGAACGAGAGCACGCGTTCTTTGGCTCGAGCCTTGTCTTCGTCTCGTCGAGCTCCACCAAAGGCAGCGTCAAATCGGTGCTTGGTTATAGCGTCAAGCAAAGTCACTGTCTGGAGTCGATTCCGTGACTCGCCATGGCCAGGGTCAACGACTCGTCCTTGATCGATGCTTTCTTGGACGCTCGCCACGTAGAGCTGTCCGCCAGCAGCTTTGACGAACTCGTCACGGAACTCAATGACCTCTGGGAAGTTGTGGCCAGTATCAATGTGGAGGATAGGGAAGGGAAGGCCACTCGGTTCGAATGCTTTGACCGCAAGATGCAAGAGGACTGCGGAATCCTTGCCTCCACTAAAGAGGAGTACTGGTCGCTCACACTCAGCAACAACTTCGCGAAGGATGAAGATGGCATGGGACTCAAGCAGGTCAAGATGATCAATCGGCTGATTTATCATTTTCTGGGGGGACATCTAGAAACCTTCTTTGGAGATCCCTCTCCTTGGAAGAGGAGGTGCTTGAGGTGGACTGAGGTTTAGGATTCGGGGGTTGGGAATTCCCGACCTCCGAGGTCAATTATCGTACCTCAGAGAACACAAAGTGAGAAATACGCTGAACAGAGCAGATCTCAGGCCACATCGAGGAGTGTAAGGCATGACCGCAGTGAATTCCCAAGAGCACCAGGACCTTTTGCTCGAGATCGAGGGCATTTCCGAATCATTTGAATCGGCAACGCCGGGTGCCGTGATTTCCTGGGCCTACGATCGCTTTGGCGATGATTTGGTCTTTGCGTGTTCTTTTCAAGACCTTGTCTTACTTGATCTTGCAGTGGCCATTCATCCAAAGATCGAAGTCATCTTCCTTGACACCGAAGACCATTTTCCCGAGACGCTTTCATTTGTCGAAGACGTCGTATCTCGATACAACTTGAATCTGACGACGACAAAGCCAGGGGCTGATGCGGTGGGAATTCCCTGTGGAGCGGAGGGGTGCTGCGCAGTTCGAAAAGTCGCACCTCTCAAGAAGGCTGTCGCGGGGAAGAAAGCATGGCTCACTGCAGTGAAGCGCTGCGACGCCCCCACGCGAGCGGCTGCGCCCATCGTGTCATGGGATGAGAGTTTTGGGCTAGTAAAGATCAATCCACTAGCGACATGGAGCGACGATGATGTGGCCAGTTTTGAGAGAGATCATGCGCTGATGACCCACCCACTGATTGCCCAGGGATATCTTTCAATTGGCTGTGCTTCGACCACGAGACCAGTGCAGCCGGGCGAAGATCCTCGGGCGGGGCGATGGTTTGACAGTGACAAAGTTGAGTGCGGGCTCCACGAGTGACCAGGTTTCAGTGGCCACGAGCGATTATTCGCCGCGACTAGTCCAGTGACACGGGTTGCTGGGCTTCGAAACGTCAGTGTCGTTCGCGATGAGAAGGTCTTGTTATCGCTTGATCGACTTGAGATTGAATCAGGATCACGTTGGGTGCTTCTTGGTCCAAATGGGTCTGGCAAGTCAACATTGCTCTCCATTCTCTCGGGTCGATTGTGGCCGACGACTGGTGAGGTAGAACTCTTGGGCCATCGTCTTGGGAGAGTAGATCTGCGAACACTCCGAGCATCACTTGGCTTTTTTAGTTCTTCGTTAGCGCGACAGCTTCGACCAGCATTGAGTGTTCATGACGTGGTACTCACAGGAGTCGATGGCGCGCTTGAGCCATGGTGGCGTGAGTACGACGATGCTGATCATGTTCGAGCTGACCACCTTCTTGCAGAACTTGGGGTGGGTCAGCTAAGTAAAAAATCACTTGGGATTATCTCTGACGGGGAACGCACCCATGTTTTATTAGCCCGAGTTTTGATGAGTAATCCTGAACTTTTGTGTCTCGACGAGCCGGCTGCGGGCTTAGATATGGGAGCCCGAGAGCGCCTCCTCGAGCGCCTCGGCGCCGTGATGGCTGCCCCAAAGCCAGAAGGGGCGGTTCTCGTGACCCACCACGTGGAAGAGATCCCGCCGTTCATGACCCATGGGGCGCTCCTGAGAGAAGGAGCCCTTGTGGCGAGTGGTCCGCTCGAAGAGGTAATGACATCCAAGGGAATTTCGACCACTTTTGGGATTGAAATTTCACTCCAGCGCGACCGAGATGGGCGCTATAGCGCGCGAGGGAAAACCTAAGCGGAGAAAATCGACCATCATCCACCACCACGCGCGAGGGGTTCTGTACCGTTAAAGCAGGGAAAAACGGAAAGGCAGGGCGCGGAATCGATGATCATCGTTCTTCTTCTTGTCGTGTTGTGGGGAGTGGTTCTTGGACCGAGTATCTATCGCAAGATTCGGAACTCAGACAGTGACCGATCCATCATGTCGTTCCATAAATCGCTCAACTTGCTTGAGCGCTCTGGACCGAAAGTGGTGGAGCCCGCGTATCGCCTTAGTGGAGGCGAAAACCCGTTGCCCCCGCCGCAAATCGCGGTGCCACAAAATCCACCGACAATTGCCCAACCACGACTCGTCTTACTTGGCCCAATAAGCCAGGGGGGAGAAAATAAAATGCGCCAACAATATGAGGATTATTACGAAGAAGATCGCAGCACCCAAATGGGTGATCGTCGCGGTGCGTACGAAAGCGAACACTACGAGGACGATGAGTACGCCAATGACAGTTACCTTGGTGATGACGATCGCATCTCGTACGGTGCATCAGGTCCATCAACTTCGCTGAGTCGACGTGAGGCGGCGCTGCGACGACGCAACATCCTTTTCTCTCTCATCGCAGCAGTCTTGCTAAGCGCGATTATCGGATTCATCGTCTCCGTCTTCTTCTACGTGACCATTTTGGCGATCATCGCTTTAGTGGGGTATGTGGGCCTGATGGCCTATGCGGCGACCAACGGCTTTATCGGTGAAAAAGGCTATGACCGCCATGTTGCCCATGGGGTCGCCCATCTCGAAGACGACCGATTCGAGGAAGATGATGGCCGTCATCGGGTTGCGAGCTCTCGTGGCTCGGAAGACCTCTACTTCGATGATGATCTTGATGGTGATGACTGGTGGGAAGAACCCCAGCGCGCAGCCGCACGCTGAAAATTCACCACCCTGGGCAAGGTACACTTTGATCTTGACGGGGGTGTAGCTCAATTGGTAGAGCGCTACGTTCGCAATGTAGAGGCAGTGGGTTCGAATCCCATCATCTCCACCATCTCTCATCGTTAGTCGTTTCTTCGGTGGTTGAGACCTCTTCGTTCCCGCTGGCCTGACCTGATCGTAGGCTTTGGTATCACTATGCTGGGAAGACGATGCATCACAGAAGCATCGCGGTTCTGTCACACATGTCAGTTTGCTGAGAGGAAACGATGAACGAAGTGGGAATGAATTTTCGGAGGCTTGTCACAAACCCTCGGGCAATAATCGTCGCATTCATGCTGGTGGCGGGAATGATTGTCGTCCTACCTCATAGCGCAAGTGCAAAATCCTCACCGACGTACTATGTCTCACTCGGGGATTCCTACTCTGTTGGGTATCAGCCAGGCCTTGGTTCAACCCCTGGCTACACAGTCCCAGTGGCAAAAAATATCAAGATGACCCTCAAGAACTTTGGGTGTGGAGGAGCGACAACTGATTCAGTCCTCAATACCATTGGCTGTCCTTCAGTAATGAAACACACCGCTGGGGCAGTTGCGTATCCAACGACAACTCAAATTGCTGCTGCTGACGCTTTCATCACAAAGAACAAAGGCCACATTGGACTGATTACCGTTTCCATCGCTGGGAACGACGTGACCTCGTGCGCAAAAGACCCTGATCCAATCTCATGTGTCGGCACGGCAACCACCAATGTCAAGAAGAACGTGACGACGATCGCCAATGATCTTCGAGCTGCAGCAGGCTCTAAGACGCCGATCATTGGCCTGACGTATCCTGACGTCATTCTTGGAACCTACGTGTATCCAACTCAGCCAACGACCCCGGCCCGAATGAGCCTGGCGCAACTTTCGGTGGTGGCATTCCAGTCGTTGATCAACCCAGCACTGAGCGAATCGTATGCGCAGGCTGGTGGACTTTTTGTTGACATGACTGCTGCAACTGGGGCGTACACACCACTTACCAATGTGGTCAATGTGAAGAAGTACGGGGAAATCCCAGCACCAGTGGCGAGCGTGTGTGCCTTAACGTGGTTCTGTTCAAAGGGTGACATCCACGCCAAAACCACTGGCTACAACCTCGAAGCGCGATTGATTGTTTCGAAGTTTAAATCGATTAAGAAATAACAACTTCGTTCGCTGGACCCCTAGAGGGAAGCGCTTCGCGAAGGAATTCTTAAATCACGTCGGATGTCTTCGAGTGATTCGCTGACTCTCGCGAGATGATCAATAGTTGAAAAGTCACCACCACATTCCTGGCCTCGGCGAAATGCCTCGGCGAAAATATCAGTGGCACCCGTTCTATTGAGTGTTTCACTTTGAGGGGTGAGATCAAGAATGTCAAATGATGCTGTTTCAAAAAGAGACAGGGACGCAATGAGGCCTGAGAAGTGATGTTCAAAATCTGTTGCACTGACCAGCATTGCTTGCAATGAGATTTCCTCGACCGGAGTAGGAACATAGCCGGCAAGAACATGAGTGAAATCATGAGCAACGAGGTCTGCTGATCCACCACCTGGCTCTCCAGGGAGTTTGAGCCCCCAGGCCTCGTAGTAGTCGAAGAATGCGCGACCCAAACTTTCAGGAGGGCAGTACTGAAGCGAACGGAGTTGTTCAGCGAGGGCGGGATCTTCTGTCGCAAGTCCTGGCTCAAGAGTAGGTGCTTCGCTAAAACGACTCCAGTCCTCCATGACCTTGGCATGCTCTGCTGTAAGAGCGTCGCGAGCGACAAGAAGGAATGGTTCATCGATTCCCAACGCGTCGACGTACTCCTCAACAAGGTCCGCTTGACCAGTGTCAGCGGGGTGGCGGCAGAACTCAAGGACGATGAGAAAGTCGACGACCCGATGCCGATCTTGCTCGTCGACGTTTCGCGCTAACTCCGCTGCACCGATCGGAGAAAGAGATCTGATATCCAGATCAAGGCCGAAGTAACCGTGCGAAAGGCTCTGGAGAATATTGAATTGCTCATCGGTTGGACCGCTCCCGACGTGAGAAGCTCCGAGGCAGCCTTGAAGGATGGCCTCTGCTGCGGTCATGATTCTGTGGTCGTGCCCTCAGCGATACTTTTCGCCCATCGGTAATCGGCTTTTCCAGAAGGGGAACGCTGAAGGGTCTCAACGAAGATGACATCTTTGGGGAGTTTGTAGCGAGCGATGGTGGATGAGGCGAACTCAACAATTCCGTCAGCATCTTGCTCAGCCTCAGGGCCAATCTGGACGACCGCCACTACTTCTTGTCCCCACCTCTCAGAAGCTCGACCCGTCACGACCACATCGACGACGCTGGGGTGGCCAGCGATCGCCCCTTCGACTTCTTCGGCAAAAATCTTTTCACCACCAGAATTGATCGTGACAGAGTCTCTCCCTAAGAGATCAATCACGCCATCGGCCAAGAGTCGCGCGCGGTCTCCGGGGATACTGAATCGCTGTCCTTCGATGATCGGGAAGGTTTTGAGCGATTTTGCTTCGTCTCCGAAGTAGCCCAACGGAACCCAGCCCCCTTGAGCCAACCATCCATTGCCTTCGTGCCCGGGTTCCAAGAGGGCGTTCATTTCTTCATTGACGACAGTGGTTCCAGGCCCTGGCTGGAAGGAACCGGCCGCTTCGTTGCTGGCAGAACTCGTTGACATTTGGGCCCCGGTCTCTGACGACCCCGCAGAATCCGAAATCAAGACGTTTGGTAGGCGCTCGCCGATCAATGCACGAACTGCTGCAGTGAGAGGAGCCCCGCCGTTGCCAATGACAAAGAGGCTGGAGGTGTCATAGGAGCCTCGGTCGAGTTCGTCAAGAAGTGGACGAACAGTGGCATCGCCGACAACGGTGAATGTGTTGACGCCTTCTCGCTCGACGGTCTTCCAGACGTCAACAGGATCAAGAGTCCGGGGATTTGCTGCCATCACCAACGTGGCACCCTCGCACACCATGATGAAGCTGGCCCACTGTGCCGCTCCATGCATCAACGGAGGAAGCATCAATATCTTGATGGGCATGCCATTGAGCGCACCCTCTCGGAGTGCGTCATAGGAAGGCACGATCTCCCAAGTACCAATTTTGCGACCACCCATCGCTGCCATGAAAATGTCGTGCTGGCGCCACAAGACTCCCTTGGGCATTCCTGTCGTACCACCCGTATAGAGAACGTAAAGATCGTCAGGGTCGGGGGAGACCTCAGGTCCATTCGGATCAGAACTTGCTAAGGCTTCTTCATAGTCAACGGCGCCCTCGAGAAGTGGTTCGCCAGAGTCATCTGAAACTTGCAAGAGAACTTTTGGTGACTGGGCTAGACCCTTCAACACTTCTTTGAGAACGGGTGCTAATGAGGAGTGGAAAATGATTGCTGAGGTCCTGGCATCGTCCAAGAGGTACTGAAGTTCGGTCCCCACGTAGCGATAGTTGACGTTGAAAGGCGCGCATCGAGCGAGATACGAGCCAATCATTCCTTCGAGGTACTCGGAGCCGTTGTAGAGGGCGAGCGCGACATGGTCTTGACCGGATTCGTGACCTTGAAGATCACGTCGTTCCTTATGTGTTCCAAGTCCATGCGACGCCAGATATGAGGCCAGGCGTCGAGAGCGTTCAGCCGTCTCGGCGTACGTAAAGCGTTTGTTTCCAATGACAATGAAGTCTCTATCAGGGACCGTCTCGGCAATGGCTTCGAAAACTTTGCCAAGGTTGAACTGATCGATGGTTAAGGAATCGGGCACCGCAGAAGGCTATCGCTTAGAGCCCTCCATGTTGACAGGGTGGCCAGAATTCGAACCTTTCACGCAGTCGGTCTCAAAACCAAGCGTCTCAAGGAGCGCGCTGCTATCTTCTCACTACAAGGGGGGGTGCAGCCTGTCTGGGGTCGCACCACAGATGAGGGGGGGGGTATGACGTGTCAGAAGTAAATCCAGCATCGGGCAATGACGTTGCCACAATGAGTGAGGACGAGAAACAACTCGCTTCTCTCGGCTACAAGCAAGAGTTGAAACGATCGTGGTCAGGGTTTTCAAACTTTGCCATTTCGTTCTCGATTATCTCAATTCTTGCTGGGTGTTTCACGACATTTGGACAAGGTTGGAATGCCGGTGGTCCTGCTGCAATTGCATGGGGATGGCCCGTACTTGCAGCACTGATCCTCTGTATTGGACTTTGTCTTTCTGAACTGGTTTCGGCGTTCCCAACGTCGGGTGGAATTTACTGGTGGGCATCGAAACTTGGTGGGCCAAAGGCGGGGTACTACACAGGTTGGCTGAACCTGATTGGACTCGTTGCAATTGTGGCGTCAGTGGCGTACGGCTGCGCAACGTTCTTTGACTTAACTCTTGGATTCTTGTCGACGAGTTATCACTCAGGAAATCTGAACACGATTTTCTTGTACTTTATTGGTGTCCTCTTGATTGTGGGACTTGCCAATATCTTCTCAAGCCATCTCCTGGCAGTGTTCAACAATATTTCGGTGTGGTGGCACGTCCTCGGAGCGGCGGCCGTTATTTTGATCCTGGTCATTGTCCCGGCTCACCATGCGAGTGCGTCAATGGTCTTCACCTCAACCGTCAACAACACTGGATTCTTTGGTGGCAAGACCAGTGGCGTGGGCTATCTCTTCATTGTGTTGCCGATCGGAGCCCTGTTAACCCAGTACACAATCACTGGGTACGACGCTTCTGCCCACCTCTCAGAAGAGACCCATGGGGCGTCCACTGCAGCAGCGAAAGGTATTTGGCGTTCGATTTTCTATTCAGCGATCGGTGGATGGGTTCTTCTCCTGGCGTTCCTCTTTGCGGTTCAAAACCAATCTGACGTCACGAAAGGTGGCGGTGGCGTGGCGGTCATCTTCTCCCAGGCCCTTTCCTCTCGCTGGGGTGGATCGGTGCTGTTGATTTCAGCTATCGGCCAGCTGTTCTGCACGATGGCCTGTTTGACGAGTTGTTCACGAATGCTCTTTGCGTTTAGTCGAGATGGAGCAGTTCCTGGACACAAGATGTGGTCGAAGCTCAGCGCGAAGCGAGTTCCAGTTGCCGGCGTGATTTTGGCGGTCATTGTTTCCGTGATCATTACCTTGCCAGCCCTCGTGAAGGTCGATATTAATGGCGCACCTGTCCCCATTGCCTTTTATGCGGTGGTGTCGATCGGCGTCATCGGGCTCTACTGGTGTTTTGCGATTCCGATTTGGAAGCGCCTGAAAATGGGTGATGCATTCGTTCCTGGAGAGTGGAACTTAGGAAAGAAGTACAAGGTGCTCTCGGTCATTGCACTGCTTGACGTTGTTCTTGTCACGTTTATGGCATTCATGCCAACCTCCACGCTGGGGGTGCCGTGGGATAGCGGATTTGCATGGAAATACGTGAACTACACAATCTTGGTAGTTCCAACGGCCATGATCCTGCTCTGGATTTACTGGCACCTATCGGTGAAGAAGTGGTTCACGGGACCTCGCCAGACTATTGATCTTGGCCCGGACATGTCATCGGCATCCCTCCCGTAGTCCGGGGATTCTTGGGAAGTGGCGGCTCCTGAGCGTTTGTTCTGAGGTTCAGCGAGGCAACTGGATTCTCTGTTGGCGTCTCAGAACTGACGCTTCCTCAAGAGGGGGAGTGACATGGCTAGATTCAGGGCTAGGCCTATGAGCACATTTGACGTCATTAATCCAGCAACCGAGTCGACGATAGGGTCGGTCGCTTCCCATTCACTTGAAGAGACGGACCGAGTCATTGAGAAAGCCGCGCTCGCGTTTGAGAGTTGGCGCAAGGTCAGCCCAGGTGATCGAGCCAGGCTGCTTCGAAGGTTCGCAGACCTGGTCGACACTCACCAAGAAGAGTTGGCGCAGCTTGAGGTAGCGAATGCCGGTCACACCATCTCGAATGCAAGGTGGGAGGCCGGAAATGTGCGTGATGTTCTCAACTATTACGCCGGAGCTCCCGAGCGACACAGCGGACTTCAAATTCCAGTTGAGGGAGGAATCAATGTTACGTTCCACGAGCCGCTCGGAGTCGTTGGAATCATTGTTCCGTGGAATTTTCCGATGCCCATCGCAAGTTGGGGTTTCGCCCCAGCCTTGGCAGCGGGAAACGCGGTGGTCCTCAAACCAGCGGAAATTACGCCACTGTCGGCGCTGCGGCTCGGTGAACTCGCTCTAGAAGCGGGACTTCCAGAAGGCGTGTTCAACGTGATTACTGGAAGTGGGTCAATTGTTGGGTGGCGTTTCGTCACGCATGAAAAAGTAGCCAAGGTCTGTTTCACCGGTTCAACGGATGTTGGGTCTCGGATCATGGCGGGCTGTGCTGATCAAGTGAAGCGTGTCACATTAGAACTTGGAGGCAAGAGTGCCAATGTGATCTTTGCTGATACTGATATCGAGATGGCTGCATCACGTGCCCCTGGTGGGGTTTTTGACAATGCAGGTCAAGACTGTTGTGCCCGGTCCCGAATTTTGGTGGAGCGATCTGTGTATGAAAAGTTCCTGGAGCATTTTGAGTCAGCTGTCACAGGGTTTGTTGTCGGTGACCCCCAGCTTGAAACAACTGAAATGGGTCCGCTGGTCTCAGATGAACAAAGGAGAATCGTCGAATCGTACGTCCCGGAAGGTGCTCCAATTGCCTTTCAGGGAAATTGCCCAACTGGACCTGGATTTTGGTTTCCACCCACGGTGCTCGCCCCAGTTTCACCGACAGATCGGGCTGTGCGAGAAGAGATTTTCGGGCCGGTCGTGGTCGTACTTCCTTTCGAAGACGAAGCAGATGCCATCTCAATCGCGAACAACACACCCTTCGGGCTCTCTGGATCGATCTGGACCGAGAATCTCGGTCGGGCGCTGCGAGTGGCGCGCGGAATCGACTCAGGTAATCTCTCAGTGAATTCGCATTCCTCAGTGCGCTACTGGACTCCATTTGGAGGATTCAAGCAGTCAGGAATCGGTCGAGAGCTTGGGCCTGACGCACTCGACGCATTTAGTGACGTCAAGAATGTGTTCATTTCAAGCGAGTCATAGAAGGAGTTCCATGTCACCCCTACCGTCCAATACGGATCCCAAAGCACATCGACTCGAAGGTCGTGTCGCCGTGATCACGGGAGCTGCAAGTGGAATTGGTCAAGCCATGGCAGTTCGTTTTGCTGCCGAAGGCGCCAACGTCGTGGTGGGGGATATGGATGTTGCGGCAGGCGAATCGGTGGCGAGCGACGTCGGCGGACTTTTCATCCCTGTGAATGTCACCGATGCCGATCAGGTGAAAAATCTCTACGCACAAGCCGCTCAGCACTATGGAGGCATCGATATAGCGTGTCACAACGCCGGGATTTCCCCTCCTGATGACGACTCGATCCTTGTCACTGAAATTGATGCATGGAAACGGGTTCAAGATGTCAATCTCACTTCCGTCTACCTCTGTTGTAAAACAGTGCTCCCTTACATGCTTGAGCGAGGAAGTGGTTCGATTATTAATACGGCATCGTTCGTTGCATTAATGGGAGCAGCCACGAGCCAAATCTCCTACACCGCGTCGAAAGGAGCAGTGCTTTCGATGTCTCGAGAACTTGGCGTTGAGTTTGCGAGACAAGGAGTAAGGGTGAATGCCCTTTGCCCAGGGCCAGTGAATACCCCACTTCTCCAAGAGCTCTTTGCGAAGGATCCAGAACGAGCAGCTCGTCGCCTCATTCATATTCCAATGGGTCGCTTCGCAGAGGCTTCAGAGATGGCCGGGGCAGCAGCTTTCTTGGCGAGTGATGACTCCTCCTTCATTACGGGTTCCACCTTCTTGGTTGATGGGGGAATCTCGGCCGCCTACGTCACGCCGCTCTAGTTCCGCCTTTTCTCCTTCCTTGTGGGAAACCATGGTTCGATCTGTGGATTGCGCTGGGGATGAGAACGGTTCCGTGTGGAGAACAGGAAAAAGGTCGTGGATAAGCAGAGGATTTTCGATTTTTACTTGACCTCGTCGTGAGAAAAGCACACAATGCTTCCCAACGCCGGGTTCACACAACCCGCCGAACGTTGTCGGGTGAGCTTCGGGTCACCAGGGAATGGTCTTTCCAGGGGGATCCTTCGGGAGTACTGAGGAGGGGCACGGAGCGCTTCGAGAGGAGCACTTTGCAGAGGCACGGAGTGAACGAGGTAGGTGGCACATCGTCACGGGCGTGGCCTTCGGGACACGAACCGGACGCATCGGCCTCGGGTTGTCCGACACAACCTGGGAATGCGGTGGTTGCCACTCGGGCGACGCCCCGAGAGGCGGGGAGGCTTCGGCCGCCCAGTCACTCGGGGTTTCGTCGCGTCTCGGCTCAAATCATTGTTTAGAGATGTGAAGTCTCAGGACTACACGGAGCAATCTCAATCTCAAGCGTGGCGTGATCGATCGAGAACTGTTCGTCCAAAAGGTGACGGGTGCGCGCAATAAGAGGGGCTGTGGCAGACGCTGTCGGGTCGCCTTTCACGACGAGATGAGCGCTCAAGACTCGATGACTTGAGGACAAACTCCAAATATGGAGATCATGAACTGACTCTATTTCTTCTAATGAACAAAGACACTGACGCACCAACTCGACGTCGATGTCGGTCGGGACACCTTCCAAGAGCACGTGGAGACTCTCCTTGGTGATTCGAATGGCTTCAACCACAATAAATCCAGCAACAATGAGCGTGGCGACCGGGTCAACTCGCAACGCCACGGGACCGCTGGCAAAGAGAGCAACGAATCCAGCGATAATGACGACGAACGCACTGAGTGAGTCGCTCACAGAGTGGAGTAAGGCACTTCGAATGCCCATGTCATCTGAGCCTTCCATCAAGAGCCAGACGACGACAAGGTTGGCAAGCAGTGAGAACGTTGCCGCAATGACGACAACGCCTCCGTGCATGAGTTGAGGATGGAGGAGACGAGAAACCCCCAGCCAAACGATAGATATCGTGACAAACGTCAAGACGACGCCGTTGACGAGCGCTGCGAGAATAGTGGCACGCCCGTAGCCGTAGGACCGCCGATCACTTGGCGGGCGAAGTGAGACGATGGTGGCGACCAAGGCGATCAGAATTGCCATTGCATCAGTGAGGTTGTGGCCTGCGTCAGCAACCAAGCTTGTGGAGTGGGCGACGTGACCGGCGAGAACAAGTCCAACGCTCAAGCAGACGTTAATCCCGAAGGCAATGACGAGCCGAGACGTCCGTGTCATGTTCCAGAAAGTTCGAAAGGTCGCTTGGGGCGAAATCCCTGTTTAATCTGGAGAGCAATTTCTTCCTGGACAACTCCAAGGTCATCAGGATGAGTGACGCCGATACAACGAGTGTCGGTCGGGAGAACAGAGAACTCTTTCAAGCCAGAATCAAGGGCGTCATATCTCCCCTGAAGGACATCGGAAACAAGTTCGGGGAGGAGAACCTCATTGTCTTCGCTGGCAGCCTCGGCCTGCTCCATGGCCATTTGAAAGACAGTCCACATCGAGGGGACGAACCCCCACAAATTCATCGACACCAATGCGTCGGCGTTGAGTGATCTCGGCTCAAGATCATCATGCGATTCGTAGCCATGTTCGAGTGCGACGACGCTCCGGCGCTCAGTAATCGAGGCGAGTCGACCATCAATAACTTCGCAAATTCCTCGAGTGACTGGATCGCTTCCTACCAAGGCTCGATCAAGACGGAATCCGACCAACATATTGGTCGGAGTGCTAACCAAGTGCTTGACCGTCATTCCGAGGGCGTCAGTGCCATAGAGATCATCGGCATTAATCACAGCGAATGGTTCGCCGTGCTCACAAAATTCTCGAGCGCTCAATACTGCGTCGACGGTTCCAAGTGGTCGGTCTTGGATCGCAAACTCCACCCGTACGTTTGATGGCCACGTGTTGGCGATATGGTCTCGGATCACAGGGCCAGTTTCGTTATTGATGACGATAACAATCTGAGCAAAGCCTGCAGTGATGGCGTCACTCGCGCCAAGATCGAGAACGGCTTCCCCGTTGATGCCAATGGGGGCGAGAGGCTTAATCCCGCCGAAGCGGCGGGCTCGTCCCGCGGCCAGAATGACGAGCGAAGGACCCCTTAGCGAGGCCATCGCAACACCGCGCTTGCCCAGGTCATCCCAGCTCCAAAGCCTGTAAGGAGGAGAAGGTCTCCGGGGTGAATCCTTCCGTTCTCAATCGCATCAACAAATGCCAGTGGGATTGATGCCGACGACGTGTTGGCATAGCGGTCCATGACGACAACGGCTCGCTCCTCGGGAATCTCCAGTCGCTGGCATGCTGCTTGGATAATCCGCATATTTGCTTGGTGGGGAATAACAAGTGAAATATCGGAGGCAGTTACGTTGGCCTGGCTCATCGCGTTCGTTGAAGAATCGACCATCACTCGAACAGCTCGTCGAAAGACCTCTTTCCCTTCCATATGGATGGCGTCGCCGTGTTCACAGTAAAGGAGGTCGGTCAGACTCCCATCGCTGCCCAGGTCCCAACTTAAGAGGTCACCCTCGTCATCAGTCGCCTCTATGAGCAGCGCACCTGCTCCATCCCCAAAAAGAATTGCAGTTCCACGGTCTTCCCAGTCGACAATGCGAGACAACGTTTCAGCGCCGATGAGGAGGACTCTCTTGGCCCCTGTTGCTATGAGCCCTGATGCAAAAACAAGGCCATAGACGAATCCAGAGCAGGCGGCATTCAGATCGACTGCGCCTCCAGTGATTCCTAATGCATGTTGAACGGTTGGTGCAGTCCCAGGAACGGTCTTATCTGGAGTCGTTGTCGCCAGGAGCACCATGTCGACATCATCACCGGTCACGCCAGCCTGATCCATTGCTGCACGCCCCGCGATCACCGCGAGTGAGGAGGTCGTTCCCCCAATATGGCGTTGATGAATCCCAGATCGCTCCCGAATCCACTCATCAGAGGTGTCGAGCGTTTGGGATAACTCCTCATTCGTCACGATGCGATCAGGAAGTCCAATGCCCCAGCCTGTTATTCGAATACCTGCCATCACCACGCCCCAAGGGAGGCAGATTTGTTCATCTGGCTAAGCATACGAGGTTCCTTCATCAAGAAGGAGGAAGGTGAGTTACTCGGCAGGTCGGTCGATGACGGCCATAGAGCAACGGGCTTCACAAATACCTCTTCCTGACTCATCAGTAAGTTCGATCCGCCAGACGTGGATTGTTCTCCCGATCCTCACGGGAGTGGCAGTTGCGATCAAGGTTCCCGATACGGCAGAGCGCAAGTGACTTGCATTGAGTTCAATTCCAACGACTGCTTTGTCGGACGCAACATTGAGAGCAGCCCCAATCGACGCTGCAGACTCTGCGAGGAGTGCAGAGACACCTCCATGCAAAATCCCATAAGGCTGATGCACCTTTGAGCCGATCGGCAAGGAAAGCACAACTCGATCTTTTGAGAGTTCGACTGCTTCAATGCCAAGTTGAGCATGGACGCCAACATTTCCAACGAGCGCGGCGCTATCTAATGATTCTTCTTCATTTGGCATGCCCGTAGCCTATGGCCTCAAAGAGAGAGACGGGTCACCGGTAGCATTGATATGTGGCACCTTCAATGATTGATCTGCGTAGCGATACCGTGACGTCACCCACAGACGAAATGCGAGAAGCAATGTCGTCAGCTCTGGTGGGAGATGACGGGTATGGCGAGGACCCAACGGTACGCGAGCTTGAAGAGAGATTTGCTCGCCGGGTGGGAAAAGAATCGGCCATTTTTGTGCCGTCTGGGACAATGGCAAATCAAATTGCGATTCGAGTTCTCACCAAGCCCGGTGATGTCGTTGTGGCAGGAGCTCGCCAACATGTGGTGATCTATGAAGAAGGTGCGGCAGCACGAAACAGCTCTCTTCAGTTCCGCACGTTAAATGATCATCGTGGAACGCTCAGTCTTGAGGACATTCAGCGCTCTCTTGAAACCGCAAATCATCACCAGCCAGAAATCTCGGCAGTTTTTGTCGAAAATACGCATATGCCTTCAGGGGGGAGAGTGTGGCAACCGGGTGAACTCGCCACGCTGAAAGAAGCGATTGGGGACCGGCCACTCCACGTTGATGGGGCACGACTCTTCAACGCTGAAGTTGCGACTGGTATCCCTGCCGCTGAAATCGTTGCTCCTGCAACGACGGTGATGTGTTGTCTCTCAAAAGGACTCTGTGCACCGGTTGGCTCACTTCTTGCAGGACCTGAATCTTTGACCGGGCAAATGAGAGTGGAGCGGAAGCGACTCGGTGGATCGATGCGCCAAGCTGGAGTTGTCGCGGCCCCTGGGATCATTGGGCTTACTTCAATGGTTGAACGACTCGCCGAAGATCATCAGCGAGCACACCGAATTGCTGAAGCCGTGGCTCAGCGCTGGCCTGAGGTGGCTGAGGAGGTTCTCACCCAACCAACAAATCTTGTTGTGTTCAAACACCTACAAGCCGATGGTCTCTTGGAGTACCTAAGCGCGCAAGGAATCATTGCGGGCACCATCTCTCCGGGTATCGTGCGCCTTGTCACCCATCGAGAGATCGATGATGATGCTACTGATCGAGTTGCAGCCGTAATCAAGGGAGCCCCGTGAAAGTTCGTTTCGGTATCGGCACCGCAGGCCATGTCGCAGATCCAGCAGAATTCGAAGGGATCTGCACGAGCCTATTGACTCATGGATTTGACTCGATCTGGGTCTCTGAAGTGTTGACACAGCCTGGACTCGATCCCTTGGTCTCGCTTGCGTGGCTCGCAGGGAGACTCGAAACTTTGAAAATAGGAACAACGTTCTTGGTGCCAGGTCGCAATGTCATTCGAATGGCGCGCCAACTCGCCACACTGGACTACCTAAGCAATGGTCGCCTTCTTGTAACGGCGGTGCCTGGGCTCGTGCGTGGCGAGGAGGCCAGCGCAGTCGGCGTCGCACCATCAGAGCGAAGTTCCACAATGGACGAGACGCTTCCTGTTCTTCGATCGCTCTTGGCTGGGATCCCCACTGACGTTGTCACGCCCGCTGGGACTGCGTGCGGGGTCACACTCGACCCTCTCCCAAAACAGCAGCCTCTTGAGATATGGCTCGGAGGAACTGCCCCGAAATCGCTTGATCGTTGTGGACGATTCGCTGACGGGTGGCTCCCCACAATGCTGAGCGCTGATGATGCGGTCAAAGGACGCCGACGCATCGAAGAAGCTGCGTCACAAGCTGGACGAGTCATCGATCCGGAGCACTATGGAGTAAGTATTGGGTACGCCGCAGAGCCACTCCCGCCTTCGGCACTTGATGCGATTCGAAGACGTGCGAAGCGAGAGGATGTCGATGAGATTTTGCCGCAAAATCTTTCAGATCTCCGTCGCTTGATCGAAGGATATCTGGAAGTGGGCTTTTCAAAGTTTGTTCTTCGTCCACTCTCCACACCCGCCAACTGGGACAGCGAACTCAAGGCCGTGTCGGGGGCCCTGGGAGATCTCCAGACCTGACGGGGCTAGTCTAGGTTTCATCAGTACAGGACTGAATATTCTACGACCGACAGAGGTACCTAGATGAACGCCGACATCGTAAATCTCTCTGACGTCGTGCGGCGCTCTCTCCTTGACGAGGGAGGTGACCGGATCGGTCGAATTGAGGACGTCGTCGTTCGATTGGGTGACTACCCACATCCTCCTGTCGTTGGACTCGTGGTGCGAGTTGGCGGTCGAGACCTCTTCATGAGAGCCGAAAAAGTGAGTTCGCTCAGCAATCGCCCAATTCGATTCTCAGGAAAACGAATCGATCTGCGTAAATTCGAACGTCGTGAAGGTGAAATTCTTCTGGCCAAGGACCTGATGGCGCGGCATCTAATCAACTTTGTCGGAGGTCGCCTGATCCGAGCAAACGATATTCTCTTGGCTCCCATCGATGGCGTCTACGAAGTCGTCGCTGTGGATCCTGGACGGCGACCACTCCTTCGCCGACTGTTTCGTGGACGTATTGGTGAAGGCATCTCAAATAGTGGCGTTGTGGACTTTGCTTCGATTGAACCTTTTGTTGCTCATGTCCCTTCGGCCAAGCTCCGTATTCCCTATCGGAAATTAGCGAAGTTACATCCCGCTCAAATTGCCGACCTCGTCGAAGCAGCGAGCCATGATGAAGGCGAAGAGATCATTGAGGCAGTGGGCCAAGATCGAGAACTCGAAGCAGACGTGTTCGAAGAGTTGGACATGGAGCACCAACTCGAATTCATCGATTCGAGAACCGATATCCAAGCAGCTCGCCTCTTGGAACGCATGGCGCCAGATGACGCAGCAGACTTGATTACTGAAGTTGATCAATCTCGTCGACTGAACTTGCTTGATCTCCTGCCAGAGCCACAGCAACAAAAAGTGAGAAATCTCTTGTCATACAATCCTGAAACCGCTGGTGGGATTATGAGCCCTGATTTTGTAGCGGTTCCAAATTCCGCATCTGTTGCTGATGGCTTGAGTGCCGTAAAGAACTCATCAGCCCCTGTCGAGACACTTAACGTCGTCTTTGTCGTCGATCCGCGAGGAGCGTTAGAAGGTTCTGCATCAATCGCCTCACTGGTTCGCTCTGCGCCAGAGATTGCGATTCGAAGTGTCGCCCAAAGCGAGTCCGCCCACGTTCACCCGCACTGGGATCTCAACCAAGTCGCTCGACAGATGTCCGATTTCAACTTGACCGTGGTTCCTGTCGTCGATGAGGAACATGGGCGCCTCCTTGGCGTTGTCACAATTGACGACTTAATTGAACTTCTTCTCCCTCAGGGGTGGCGCCGTGAATTCGGCAAAGCCACGGTAGAGGAGTAGCGACGATGAACATCGACTTGTTGATCGAAAAATGCCCGCCGGACGAGGAGGATCGCTGAAACCCCCAAGTACCGCCCGTCGGGACGTGAGCCCGGCGGCACGAGCATCATGGATTTTCTTGAGGGGAACGCGTCTTTGACCTTCTCCTCTTGAGACTCGGTGGTGCGCGCACAAAGCGCATACCAAGAGAGAAGGGAAGGAGGAAAGTCATGGAAGCATCACACGAGTCAGAAGCTATTACTGGCGCGTTCGGAACGATTAAGAGCAACGACAGCTCAACGCGACGAGGCTTTCGCGTCCGCCTTCTCACTCTTCTGGCGATACTCGGCCCAGGGATCATTGTCATGGTCGGAGATAATGACGCCGGTGGAATCTCCACTTATGCCCAGGCTGGACAGAATTTTGGACTCTCCCTCCTTTGGGTTCTTCCACTCTTGATTCCGGTCCTCATTGTGAATCAAGAGATGGTTGTTCGACTTGGAGCGGTGACCGGGGTCGGTCATGGTCGCCTTATTCGTGAGCGCTACGGAAGATTTTGGGGGAGTGTCGCTATCGGCGACCTCTTCGTTCTCAATTTTCTGACCATTGCCACTGAGTTCATCGGAGTGAACTTGGCACTTTCCTACTTTCATATCTCTGCGTGGATATCGGTGCCGATTGCTGGCATGACATTGATTGCAATGACAACATCAGGGAGCTTTCGGCGATGGGAACGCTTTATGTTCCTCTTCATTTTTGCCAACCTCTTAGTGATCCCACTTATCATCCTTTCGCATCCTTCAGCAGGCCAAGTCGCCCGACACTTGGTCACACCTGGCGTGCAGGGTGGGGTCACCTCAGATTCAGTTCTGCTTATCATCGCCATCGTGGGAACCACAGTCGCCCCTTGGCAACTCTTTTTTCAACAATCAAATATCATCGATAAAAAGATCACACCACGTTGGATTAACTATGAGCGAGTTGATACGGGTATCGGATCAGTAATAACCGTGGTTTCCGCAGTCATTGTCGTCTCAGTTGTTGCAGCGGCATTCATGGGAACGAAGCTCTTTGGGAACTACACCGATGCCTTAGGGGTCGCTCGTGGTCTGCAAACACACATTGGGAGTTGGGCTGGAGCCTTCTTTGCCATCATCCTCTTGAACGCCTCAATCATTGGAGCGGCTGCCGTGACGCTGGCGACGACCTATGCCTTTGGAGACCTGGGTCGCACTCATCTCTCGTTGAATAAGGGTTGGAAAGACGCGAAAGGTTTTTATGGCGGTTTCTCGGCGCTGGTCCTCATGGCAGCAGGCTTGGTGCTCATCCCTGGCGCACCACTCGGGCTGATCACGACAACAGTGCAAGCCTTGGCCGGACTGCTCTTGCCTCTCGCGACGGTCTTCCTTCTTCTTCTTTGCAATGACGCACAGGTCCTTGGTCCCTGGGTGAACCGGACCTGGCTCAATATCGTGGCAACCATCATCATTTCGATCTTGGTTGTGCTGTCACTTATTTTAATGATCACGACCGTGTTCCAGGGAATCGACGTCGTCAAGTTATCTGAATACATGGCTGGTGGATTAGCAGGTGCCTTAGTAATCGGGGGAGGGGCCTGGCTCGTGTTCCGCAAGCCAGCCACGCCAATTTCCTATAGAGGTGAGCGTTCCGATTGGCGGATGCCGTCGTTGAACTTAATGACTCGGCCTCCGCTTCTCGGTTGGCGACGTTGGACGCTGATTGGAATGGTTGGCTACCTCGTTCTTTCCGTCGTGTTACTTGTCGTCAAAGCATTTCAGATTGGCTGAGGATCTGAGACCCGTGGAACAGGAAACGTCGAGGAGAACAATGGTCTGTGTCCACGCGCATCCAGACGACGAAGCCCTCTTCACTGCAGGTGTCCAAGCCCACTATGGGCGTCAAGGTGTGCGTCAAGTGTTGATCACGTGCACCACGGGTGGGCTCGGTTTTGATGCTGAAGGGCGTTCCTCAATCGATCAGGCACACGATGCTGAAATAGTTACAGCCACGAGGGCAGAGGAGCTTTCCCGCTCGTGCGAGATTTTGGGGATCGATCGGGTCGAACAGCTTGGCTATGACGATTCAGGAATGGCTGGATGGAAATCGAACCTGGCGGAAACAGCATTTGTAAATCAATCTGTCGATGAAGTGAGCGCGAAGATTGCGAAAATTCTTGAAGAGGAGCGACCGCAAGTGGTGGTGACCTATGGATCTGATGGCTTTTACGGTCATCCCGATCACATACAAACCCACCTCGCCACAATGGCTGCAGTGGAGAAATCGCCATGGGTCCAACGGGTCTACTTCGTGGCGTTCTCTGAATCGACGCTCAAGCGCTGCATCGAGAAAGGAGAAGCGGGAATGTCTCTCCCTGACTGGCTTCGCCTCGGGCTCGTTCAAGGTGTTCAAGATGAACTCATGGAGACGTCAGTGGACTGTTCCGACGTTGTCGAGCTCAAACACAGAGCCCTTCGTTCCCATGCCTCGCAGAGTGATAACGACGATCTCGTAGCGCTTCCAAAAGAGGTATTTGTGGAGTGGTTCGGTACAGAAACCTATCTGCGAGGCTATGACACGACGGGGAGTCCTTTGCCTGAAACGGACCTCTTTGCAGGCGTCGTGGCTCACTGAAACAAAAAGGCTTCTAGGATTCCCACGTGACTCAGCACCGACCAACCATTGTCCTCGTCCATGCGCACCCAGATGATGAAGCTTCATCAACTGGAGGAATTATCGCTCGGTATTCAAAAGAGGGGGCACGAGTCATTCTTGTGACCTGCACGAACGGAGAATTAGGGGACAGCCCCGATGGTCTTGCTCCCGAGCACGATGATCACGATACGGCTGAAGTCGTACGGCATAGGCGTCAAGAGTTGGAGCGCTCATGTGAGATCTTGGGCGTTGAGCGTTTGGTTCTTTTGGGGTACCACGACTCGGGAATGATGGGCTGGCCTCAGAACGACCTTCCAAACTCATTCTGGAAAACCCCGGTCGCGGTCGCCGCTGCACGGTTGGCCGAAATCCTGGACGAAGAACACGCGGACGTCGTAGTGACCTATGACGAAAATGGATTTTATGGGCATCCTGACCACATCCAAGCCAACCGAATCACCTTGGCGGCTGTAGAGATGGCGAAGGTAAAGCCGAAACTTTATTACGCAACCATTGCACGCTCAGCATTCGCTCAACTTGGAGAGATTTTGGCGCGTCACGGAATCGAACGACCTGATCGAGACGAGAACGATGAGTCCCCAGAAATGGGAAGCTCAGACGAAGAGATCGGTGCAGTTATTGACGTTGAGAAATATGTCGACCTCAAACGTGCAGCGCTGATGGCCCATGCCTCTCAAACGGCACAGTCATTTTTCCTCCAGGTGCCACCGGAAGTCTTCAAGGTGCTTTTTGTCCAGGAATGGTTTGTGCGCGTTCAAGACCCTACGAACCAAGTTGGTGTTGAAGACGATCTTCTCAGCGGAGTCCGCTGAGAAGATCGTAGGTCGTTACTCTTTTGAATTAGTAGCGATAGGTGTCGGCTTTATAGGGACCGTCAACACTCAACCCCAAGTATTCAGCTTGCGCTGAGGTGAGATTCGTCAAGTTCACTCCAAGTGCGTCTAAGTGCAGCCGAGCCACTTTTTCATCTAAGTGCTTGGGTAGTACGTAGACGCCCGTTGGGTAGTTATGGGTATTGGCGTGGAGTTCGATCTGAGCCATGACTTGGTTGGTAAACGAAGCACTCATGACAAAACTCGGGTGGCCTGTGGCGTTCCCAAGGTTCAAGAGTCGACCCTCTGAGAGCACAATGATCGAGTGTCCATCTGGGAACGTCCACTCATCGACCTGAGGCTTGATGATGACCCGCTTGATCCCAGGCACAGCGGACAATCCGGCCATGTCGATTTCATTGTCAAAGTGACCAATGTTTCCGAGAATTGTCTGATGCTTCATCGCTGCCATGTGTTCGACCCGAATAACGTCCTTGTTCCCAGTGGCTGAGATGACGATGTCGGCTCGGCTCAACGCATCTTCAAGTGTGGTGACTTCGTAACCGTCCATTGCAGCCTGGAGGGCGCAAATAGGGTCAATCTCAGTGACGATCACTCGAGCACCTTGGCCGCGAAGTGACTCCGCGCAACCTTTTCCAACGTCACCGTAGCCACAGACGACGGCGACTTTTCCACCAATCAAAACATCAGTTGCTCGGTTGATGCCGTCGATCAAGGAGTGGCGACAGCCATACTTGTTATCAAATTTTGACTTCGTCACAGCATCGTTCACGTTGATTGCAGGGAAGAGAAGCTCACCACTTCGTTGCATGTCATAGAGACGAAGCACACCAGTTGTGGTTTCTTCAGAGACACCCTTGATTGAGTTTGACGCTGCGGCAAATCTGCCAGGCTCTTCGGCAACAATCTTGGTGAGGAGATTCAGAATCACGCCGTACTCTTCACTGTCAGACGCACTTTGCGTGGGGACTTCCCCTGCCTTTTCAAATTCGAGACCTTTATGAATTAAGAGCGTGGCGTCGCCACCATCATCCAAGATGGCAGTCGGACCATCTTCTCCTGGCCATGTCAGAGCTTGGTCGGTGCACCACCAGTACTCATCGAGCGATTCACCCTTCCATGCAAAAACAGGAACACCTTGTGGATCCTCGGGGGTTCCGTTGGGGCCCACGGCGACAGCGGCGGCTGCGTGGTCCTGTGTCGAGAAGATATTGCAACTCGCCCATCGAACCTCAGCCCCTAAGGCAACGAGAGTTTCAATAAGGACGGCAGTTTGGATCGTCATGTGAAGACTGCCGGTAATCCGGGCGCCACTCAGTGGTTTTGAATCACCAAACTCAGCTCGCATGGCCATGAGGCCAGGCATCTCGTGTTCGGCGAGGCGGATCTCATTTCGACCGTATTCGGCGAGGTTAATGTCAGCAACTTTAAAGTCGATGGCGGAATTTGTCACGGGTTCTCTCCTTGTTCAGGGCGCGAAGAACGCGCCAAAGGTTTTCAAGCCCGGCGCCGACATCTGTCGAGGCACGCCAAAGGTCATTCTAGAGGGTGACGGGCCTCCTCCGTGACATGGCTGTGGGAACCCTCAGACGTTGAAGCGGAATTCAACGACGTCGCCGTCCTGCATGACGTAGTCCTTGCCTTCGAGGCGTACTTTTCCGGCCGCCCGGGCATTGGCCAGAGAACCAGCCTCGACGAGGTCGTCGAAGCCCACGACTTCTGCCTTGATAAATCCTCGTTCAAAATCAGTATGGATTACTCCTGCGGCTTTAGGGGCGGTGTCACCCACCTCAATGGTCCACGCGCGTGACTCCATGGGGCCTGCCGTTAAATAGGTTTGAAGACCGAGTGCTTCGAAGCCGAGGCGAACCAAACGGTTCAGCCCTGGTTCACTCAATCCATAGGAGTCGAGCATCTCGACGAGATCGGCCCCTTCGATCCCAGCCAGTTCTGCTTCGAGTTGTGCGCACAGAACGATTGCAGGTGCGGGTGCGACCGAGGACACAAGATCAGCGAGTTGTGTTGAGTTGCTGAGTGACATCTCGTCAACGTTAAAGACGTAGAGAAATGGTTTGGCGGTCAAGAGGTGAAGTTCATTCAAGAGTTCGAGATCAACCTCGCCGCTCGCCGCCGAGATTGTTCGCCCTTCGTTCAAAATAGATTGAGCCTTTTGGACCGCACCAACTTGCGCAGCGAGCTCAGGGTCTTTTCGTGCTTCTTTCTCGAGTTTCGGTAAGCGGTTCTCAATGGTTTGAAGATCGGCCAAGATCAATTCGGTATTGATGGTTTCGATATCCGAGACAGGGTTGACTGCGCCATCGACATGGATAACGTCGTCATCGACGAAGACTCTTACTACCTGGCAAATTGCATCGGACTCCCTAAGCGCTCCCAAGAACTGGTTGCCGAGTCCTTCACCCTCAGAAGCACCCTTCACGATGCCGGCAATGTCAACGAAGGTCACTGATGCTGGAAGAATCGCCTCTGACGAGAAGATCGACGCCAAAACCGCCAAACGTTCATCAGGGACTGAGACCACACCAATATTCGGCTCAATGGTGGCGAAGGGATAGTTCGCTGCAAGAACGTCGTTCTCTGTCAGGGCATTGAAGAGCGTTGACTTGCCAACATTGGGGAGGCCCACAATCCCGATTGACAGTCCCACATTCTCTCCTTGGTCTTGAGCGCATGAGCGCGCACCACTGTGAGATTAGGAGAGTTCCGCGCCACTGATAGAAAACGTCGTGGTAGACCCTGGTTCCGAGAGATTTCGCCTTGAGCACCCACGCCGCTGGGTTACAGCGTGCCGCCAGCCCTCGCCTCAGAAACAAGGCGGAGTAATGGAAACCCCCTTGACCGTGGCTCCCTTCCTAGAAGTTCAAGAAAACCCGACCCTGCAGGGTGACAATTGGGTGACACCTTCGAAACTGGGTGCTAACTTTCCAACTACACAACGAGGTGATCTGCCTCGTCCGAAACTACCTAAATGGGGGATCAGATGAAAATCAATCGTCGATCGGTCGGGATGCTGCGATCAGCAGCGGTTCTCGTTGCCGCTGGAGCACTCGTCGCAGCTTGTTCGTCAAGCTCATCAAGTTCGTCAAGCACGACGTCGGGTTCTGCATCGAGCGGTGGCGCTACAAAAACAGCGACTTCGTTTGCGCAAAGCAACACGCTTTCTCTGGCTTACACAGGCGGAAAAGCGGGAGCGGCGAACTCATCGCTGTCCCCAATAACCATTGGGTATGTCAACCAGCAGTTTGGAAACCCTTCATACCCTGAGTCCACTGCCGGTGCGGCGCTCGCTGTCAAGTACGTGAACGCGCAACTTGGTGGAGTTCAAGGACACCCGATCAAACTTTCTACTTGTTTCGTCGCGACTGAAGAAGATGGCCAAAAGTGTGGAACTCAGTTCCTCAATGATTCTTCTGTCAATGTGATCCTCACAGGAGCCATGACCGTCGGAAATGCGTCGCTTTACTCAGTGGTTGACGGCAAGAAGCCAATCATTGTTGGAAACGGCCTCACCGCCGCTGACTTCACCGCTAAGGGTGCAGTGACCTACATGCCAGGTGCTCCCGGCGTGGTCGAAGGTATGGCTCGCTACATCACTTCTGGTGGATTGGGATCAGTGAAGTCAGTTGCAGTTGTTGCGACAACTGATGCTGCAGCTACTGACTCAGCCAAGTTGCTGTTTACGCCAATCTTGACGGCAGCGGGCATCAAAGTGACGCAAGTCTTTATCTCGCCAACCGCTCAAGGAGCAGACGTCCAGAGCGCAATCAAGGCAGCCGGTGGAACCACCGCTGACGTCTTTGTGCCGATCACTCCAGTACAAGGTTGCATCTCAATTTACAACGCACTCAAGAGCCTGAATGTCACGCCAAAGGTGTTGACAACTGGTCTGTGCTTTGGAACTCCGCTGGTGAAAGCCCTTGGCGGAACCTTCCCGAACGGTTGGTACTTCGGTGCTTACGGTGTGAACTACTTCATGCCTTACACCTCTAAGGTCCCAGCCTCGGAGCAGCTTGCTGCCTATGAAGCAGTGGTGAAGCAGTACAACCCAGCCATGGAGTACACCGGTTTTGCCGGCCCAACCTATGGGAACGTGCTGACGATTGCCAAGATCTACAACCAACTCGGAACGAGTGCCACCTCGGCTCAACTTGCGAGTTCAATTAGTGGATTCACTGGACCTCAATGGGGTATCCCAGGTACGCCAGTTGCGTGTGGAAAAATCACGGCGCTGTTCCCTGTGATCTGCGTTGGCCAGATGGGTATTGAGCAGTTCAAGGATGGAAAATGGTCTGCGATTGCTGATTCCTATAACAACAAGATGATCAACGCGTTCGCCGGCTAAAGCGAGTACTGACTCTTCAGTGTCGAAGTTTGTTTCACTTAAGAGTTTGACGATGCCCAGGAAGATTGCGGTCCTTGGGGCCGCACTCCTGGGCATCGTTCTGCTCGGCGTCATATTGATCAGCGCGGATCAAACCCAGGCAGTCGTCCTTGGTATAGGCGGGGGTGCATTAATTGCGGCAATCGCTCTCTCGGTCACCCTGAACTACCAGGGATCTGGAGTGGTGAATTTTTCAGCAGGCGCCATGGCGATGTACGGCGGATACATCTACTACGGACTGCGCACGAACGGTCAGTTGTTCCTGCCACCAATTCCAAACCCGCTCTCACTCATTGAGGGTCTCGCCCATCTTTTTGGGGCATCGGGCTTTTCGCTGCCGAAGATTCCAGTGTTCATCCAACTGGCAAGTTCATCAGGGGGCCATGAGGCCTACGGCACCATTATTAAAGGTGCGGCGATGCCGATCTGGGAAGCGCTAATTATCGCGTTGGCAGAGTGCGCCCTTATGGGACTGCTCTTCCACCTCTTAATCTTTCGACCTCTTCGCAAAGCTCCTGTGCTCGCTCGAGTGGTTGCGTCGGTCGGGCTTTTTATTATTTTGCAAGCAATTGTGGTACTTCGCTACACCTCGTCGGCCCAAGCAGTTGGTCCGATCTTGCCCCAGCATCCAGTCGCTCTTCCTCGGGGAATTCGGCTTCCAAGTGACCAAATTCTGCTTGTAGGCATTGTCATTGTTGTCACCGCAGTGCTGTGGGCGGTCTTTAAGTACACCCGATTCGGATTAGCGACACGCGCAGCGTCTGAAAATGAAAAAGGGGCATTGGTCCTTGGGTATTCACCCGATTTCTTAGCTGGGGTGAACTGGGTGGCCTCAACGGTCTTGGCCGGACTCTTTGGGATCCTGGTTGCGCCTATCAATCAATCGATTGACCCGTACACGATCACGTTGCTTATCGTCCCTGCCCTAGCTGCTGCACTCCTCGCGCGTTTCCGTTCGTTCTGGATCACCATGTTTGCGGGTCTCGGGCTTGGGATGATGTCGGCATGGATTCAGTTGATTTCGAATAAGTCATGGTTTCCCAAAGCTCAAGGTTCGGCTTTGCCAGGCTTGACTGACACGATCCCCTTTATCTTGATCATTCTTGTCCTTGTCTTCCGGGGGAAGAGTCTTCCGACGCGCGGGGCGATTGAAACAATCAAACTCCCCTTTGCTCCTCGAACGAAGCGGGTTCTTCCAGCCAGTTTGGGTCTGGCGGCTGCAACATTTGTTCTCCTGTTTATCGTGACGCCTGGCTGGCGGTTAGCAATCGTGAACTCGCTTGTTGGAGCAGTGATCTGCCTTTCACTTGTGGTCTTGACGGGCTACGTCGGCCAGATCTCATTGATGCAGATGGCACTCGCGGGTATCAGTGGCTTCACGCTGTCCAAAATTGCAGATGCGTATCACATCCCCTTTCCGATTGGTCCGCTTCTTGGCGCCTGTGTCGCCGTCGGCGTCGGGCTCTTGGCTGGGTTCCCCGCATTGCGAGTGAGAGGAGTGAACTTGGCGGTCGTGACGTTCGCAGCGGCGGTCACTATCCAAGATCTCATCTTTGGGAACCCCGCGTGGTCTGGATTCAAGGGAGCGTCTGTTGCTCCACCACAGATCTTTGGCCTTAATTTTGGACCCAATGAGCCGTGGACCAAATTCTTCAGCGGCGGTCAAGGGCTCTTGCCCAATCCCTGGTTTGGGGTCTTCTGCCTCATTGTGGTGCTGCTCTTGATCTGGGGAGTGGTCAATATCCGTCGCTCGAGAGTAGGACGCCAGATGCTGGCCGTTCGCTCAAACGAACGAGCAGCCGCAGCTGCTGGCGTGTCAGTATCGAAGACCAAGATCTTGGCATTTGGTGTGGCGGCCTTCATCGCAGGAATCGGTGGGGCGCTCTCTGGATATCGCTTCGGGTCGGTTTCATCGCAGTACTTTGGAGCAGTCCCATCCATGCTGTTCCTGGCATTCGCATATCTCGGTGGAATCTCCTCGGTTTCGGGGGCCGTCGTCGGGGGACTCATCGTCTCGGGCGGTATCAGCTCGATTGTGCTGACGTCGTGGCTGCACGTCTCAGATCAGTACACGCTCTTGTTAGCTGGAATTGGATTGATCACAATGGCTATTTTCAATCCACAAGGTGTGGCCGGCGCATTCCGCACGGCGTACGAATCATTCCGAGGAAATCGCACAGAGTCCCTCGCCCACCTTCCACTTGAGATGTCAGAGAGTAAGTCCTGATGGCGGTCCTTTCGACGAAGGGATTAACTGTTACCTTTGGGGGAAATCGTGCGGTCAATGCGCTTGATCTCAAGGTGGAGCCGGGGCAACTCGTTGGGCTCATTGGGCCAAACGGGGCAGGTAAGACCACAACCATTGATGCCATTACTGGCTTTGTGCCTTCGCAAGGACGCATCGAGTTCAAGGGTGAGGAGATCGGCTCTCTCTCCTCGACAGCACGAGCTCGAAAGGGCGTGGGACGGACGTGGCAGAGTTCAGAACTCTTCGATGACCTGACGGTGTTGGAGAATCTTCAGGTCGCTTCTGAATCCGTGAGCGTTGGTGGATTTTTGCGAGACCTAGTGCGGCCACGAAATGACGACATTGATGCGCTGATTTCTATTTTGGATTCACTTGATCTTGGGGGGACGCAAGGTCAACTCCCCACTGAACTCAGTCATGGACAGCGAAAGCTTGTGGGGGTTGCTCGAGCTCTGGCCGCAAAACCTGCGGTCCTATGTATGGATGAGCCGGCGGCCGGGCTTGACACCGAGGAGAGTCAAGAGTTGGGAAAGCGGATTCGTGCACTCGTCGACGGAGGTCTTCCAACTCTGCTCATTGACCACGATATGGGTTTGGTTCTTACGATTTGTGACTACCTTTACGTTCTTGACTTTGGCCAACTGATTGCCGAAGGCACTCCCGCAGAGATTCGCGCCGACGAAAAGGTCATCACGGCATATCTTGGCCAGAGTGCATCGACCGAAGCAGGGGCGTGACATGGCTGACCCAGTTCTTTCTCTCGAGTCTCTTGACGCTGGTTATAACAACATCTCCGTTGTGAGAGGGCTCACTCTTAGCGTGAACCCGGGTGAGGTCGTAGCACTTCTAGGGCCGAACGGCGCTGGAAAGACAACAACGCTGATCACGGTGAGCGGTCTCCAGGCACCACTGAAAGGCAAGATCGCAATTTCGGGAACACCAGTTAATGGAATGGCCCCTCAAAAGATTGCTCGACTCGGAGTCAGTCATGTCACTGAAGACCGTTCCTTGTTCTTTTCGCTCTCCGTGAAAGAGAATCTGCGCCTTGGCGTTCGAAAAGGAAAAGCAGACATAGAGACCTCACTCAAGTATTTTCCTGCGCTCGAACCGTTACTGGAACGCCAAGCTGGTCTTCTCTCGGGTGGAGAGCAACAGATGTTGGCCCTGGGGCGTGCCTTGGCAAGCAAGCCGAAGTTGCTCATGATCGATGAGATGAGCCTTGGCCTCGCGCCAGTGATCGTTGAGCGACTCCTTCCTATCGTGCGATCGATTGCTGACGACACCGGCTGTGGCGTCCTCCTCGTCGAACAACACGTACAGATGGCCCTCCAGGTTGCCGATCGAGGCTACGTACTGACACACGGCGAGTTAGCCATGTCGGGAACCTCGAAGGAGCTCGCTGAGAACCGGGCCTTGCTCGAGTCGAGCTATCTCGGAGAGTAGGAAGCGCCTGGCCCTGTGGCTGGAAGTT
The DNA here is from genome assembly GCA_009699875.1 of Actinomycetota bacterium. Lineage (GTDB taxonomy): Bacteria > Actinomycetota > Acidimicrobiia > Acidimicrobiales > RAAP-2 > CAIUMH01. The sequence continues at coordinate 544,293 of WLNI01000001.1, read as the reverse complement.
CTTGAATCCATCGAGGTGCTACGTTCAGAGTGGTAACAAGAATTGGATACGAGGGGAAGCCGGTCAAAGTCCGGCGCTGGTCCGCAACCGTAGGGAATGAGATCTCTGATCTGATTCCAAGTCGGGATACCTCGTCTCTGGGATAAGTAATCCTGCAACGTCGAGACACGTGGGCAGGGATTTAGACTCTGCTCGCGTTGTGTAGTGCTCTCGATCCCTCTCACTGAAAGAGGGTCATGAGTACATCAAGTTGTTTAGCCTCCACCGGGTTTGATCTGCTTCCAGTTCTCTTCGCTGGATTCATCCTTCTGGTATTCGGCGCAATTTTCCTAAAGTCCGCACAGGGTCGCGCCATCATTCTTGTGTGTCTTCTTGTGGCAAGTGGAGCACTGGTGCTTGGATCTTCATCATCTGCCTCAGCAGCATGTCCGCCTGTCACTTCAACGTCCACAACGACGACGTCCACTCCTTCAACGCCGAGTATTGCTCCAACTCCAGCGGCGTTGAGTGCGCAGTACTTAGCAAACAGTGTCACGAGTGATGGCTACGTGCTCGATTATTACTCCACGCAGCCGAGCCTCAGCAACACTGCCCAAACCGTGATTGCTCTTGCCTCAACGGGTGACACATCATCACTCATCACATCAGCAATGACGCGCGGTGCTAACTATCTGGCGAGCTATATCGATTCGTACGTCGACGATGGCGCGACTCCGTCAGCCACAAACGATTCAGCAAGTGCACTTGCAGAACTTCTCTTGGCGGCACATGTCAGCAATGTTTCGTCCCTTGCTTCGCAAGCGAATTCCCTTGAAACTCGGCTCTTGGCGACTCAGCAAACAAGTGGTCCCGAGGCAGGCCTCTTTGGGTACAGCGATGCCACGTTTGATGGCACGATCCGCCAAGGAATTTCCCTCAAGGCACTGGTGCTCGCGGGCGTGGCCACCAGTAATACTCAGTTGCAGAGTGCACTGACATGGTTGCTTGCTCAGCAGTGTTCTGGTGGTGGGTTTTCTTCGGACCTCGCAAACAATGCATGTAATGGATTACCTTCGGACTACCAAGGCCCTGATACCAACTCAACGGCGTTTGCGCTGGTGGGAATTGGGGCGATGGGAGCATCGTCTAGCAATGCGGTTGCCGATGCCTTGGCATATCTCCAAGGCATTGAGCTTCCAGTCGCCGGATGGGATTGGTTTGGTGGTGGGTTCGACTCCAACACGACAGCCTCAGTGATTGCGGGACTTAGATCCATTGGGGAAGACCCCTCTTTGGCGACAGGGGCCTGGTCACGCATCGTAAGCGGAGTGTCGACAAGTCCTGTGATGGCCTTGGCTCAGTTTGAAGTACTCACACCAGGAGCTAATCAAGGTGGCTACCTCTATCAGTTGTCCTCAATAGGACCAGATATATTCTCAACGAACCAGTCCGTAACGGCACTCTCTGCGATGATTCTTCCCGCTTGAGATGAAGATTCGTCAACTTGTCACCGGTGTCGTGCTGAGTGCCATTGTTGTGGTGCTGCCCGGGTTCATCTCTGCGGTTGCCGCTGGCGCTCAGACGATTGCGGTCGTCATTCAGTTTTCGAGCGGACAGAGCCCTCGCGTGCTTTGCGTGAACGAAACGTCCTCAGTTTCAAGTATCCGTGCGCTGAGCGATGCATTGGCTGCCAATGGCATGGCCGGCCCGACGTTTGCACCTACTGGACTGCTGTGTTCGCTGAATAACTCTCCAGCGAGCGGCTGTGGGGTTCAAACAAGTGAGGGATACCAGTACTGGTCGTATTTCCTTGGCGATGGGTCTGGTTGGCACTACTCAAACCAGGGTCCTGGAACGCATGGGGCCACGCCACAAGTAAGCGAAGGGTGGCGCTTTCAAAACGCTGGAACTGGGAACGGAAGCGATGCACCCCCCGACATCTCGCCAGTGTCGACGCAACTCTGCCCAGCACCGGCACCTTCGCCAAGTAACTCATCGCCGGTCCAGCCAGGAGTAACACTTCCAGTGTCGTCCCCTCAGACAAACTCGGCCTCGACACTCCCTCGCCAAAGTGGTCAACCTCCAACGTCTTCACCTGCCAGGGGTTCTGTGACGACAACAACAATTCGAGGGGGTGGGACTCTGGCTCATGCGCTTCAACCAGAAGCAACAGCGACAGATTCAACTTCGTTTGTGCCGGTCGTTGGGTCGTTGCTGGCCATTGTTCTTGTCGTTGGTGCTGTTCTTCTCTGGAAAAGGCGCTCTTCATGATGCGTGACGATCGACCTCACGCATGGGCGTGGTGGATCTGGGCAGGAGGACTCTCGATCACGGCATTGAAACTTTCTAACCCCGTGACGATGTTGGCTCTCGGTGGAGTTCTTATTATTGTTGGCGCCCTGCGCCAATCGCCAGCTCCGTGGGGACGATCGTTCCCCATGTTCCTCAAACTTGGGGGAGCGGTCATCGTGATTCGAATACTCTTTCAGATTGTTCTTGGACAACGACTCCCTGGACATGTGTTGTTCACTCTCCCGACGCTCGGTCTGCCATCTTGGGCACAAGGTGTCAGCCTCGGAGGACCAGTTACCGCCGAAAGCCTCATTGTTGCAGCGACGGAAGGGTTGAAGCTGGCGCTCGTGTTGCTGGCATTTGGCGTTGCCAACGCGGTTGCCAGCCCGAGAGAGGTCCTGCGTGCCCTTCCTGGAATTTTCAACGAGATTGCCGTCGCCGTCACTGTTGGCATGTGCTTCACGCCAGAAATCATTGCGGCAGTGTCTCGTGTTCGCTCTGCTCGAAAACTCCGAGGTCGGCCAACAAAAGGTTTTGCCGGAGTCCGAGGGATCGCAGTTCCGGTCTTAGAGGATGCACTTGAGCATTCGATGCAACTTGCGGCGTCAATGGGGGCCCGTGGATTTGGCCGAGCATCATCGACGACGTCTCGACTGCGCTCATGGATCTGTGGAATCGCAAGCGGTAGTGGGGCCATCGTTCTCATCGCTGGGGTCTACGGGCTCTTGAGCGCGCAAGGGACGGTGCCGTTTCCAGGATTCTCTTGTGTGCTGGGAATCGTCCTTTTGGCTGGCGGCATCTTTGGAAGTGGACGGCGAAGCGTGCGAACTCGCTACCGACCAGCCCCGTTTGGATGGCACTCGGCCATATGTGCGGTCTCTGGATGGCTCGTGGTGATCTCTGCTCTTATCCTTTCTTCGACGAATCCCTCGGTGATCTCGTATAGCCCTTATCCCTTGGCGTGGCCCGCGGTCTCGCTCGCAGCGCTTGGCGGCATGGCGTTGGGACTTCTCCCACTCGTTGTCTCGAAACCAGGAGCGCAGTTGTCTTCCCCAACAAGGCTGCCACCGGCGAAAGTAACGGTTGACGCATGATTGAGTTTTCGTCAGTCTCATTTCGCTACGGCGCAGAGACGCCTTGGATCCTGAAGAACGTAAATTTTTCCATCGACGAAGGTGAGTTTGTTGTTGTCCTTGGTCCAACAGGAGTGGGAAAGTCGACACTGTTGCAGAGCGTGAATGGCCTCATTCCATCGTTCTCGGGTGGCGATTTTGCAGGAGATATCTCTGTCGATGGCCGCAGCGTGAGAACCCATGACCCAGCAGAGATGGCTGATCTCGTTGGCTACGTCGGCCAAAATCCCTCTGCATCATTTGTAACCGAACGCGTAGAGGATGAAGTGGCCTATGCGATGGAGAATTTAGGCCTTTCGCCAGTCACCATGCGGCGCAGAGTAGAAGATGCGCTTGACGTGATGAGTCTGCATGATCTGCGAGATCGATCTCTTCAAGAACTCTCGGGAGGCCAAAAGCAACGAGTAGCCATTGCAGCAGTCTTAGCCGCAGCGCCAAGGATTCTTGTCCTCGATGAGCCGACGTCAGCACTCGATCCCGGAGCCGCTGAAGAAGTCCTAAATGCGTTGACTCGATTGGTTCATGACGTTGGACTTACAGTGCTTGTTGCAGAACACCGCCTTGAACGGGTCCTCCCATTTGCCGACAACGTTGTGGTGATGGGCATTGATGGCACCGTCACCTATGGCGATCCCATCGACGTCATGAGAAAGTCACCGATTCTCCCTCCCGTGCTTGAGTTGGCGCGTCTTCTCAAGTGGGATCCGCTTTCATTGAGTGTTCGCGATGCCCGCCGGAGAGTTGCCACTCTTCGAAGTTCCCTCACGGACACTCCACTCCCTGCGGATCGGGCGAGCAACGGAGAAGTCGTCGCTCTGGTGAAATCACTCTCTGTTCGCTATGGCTCTCACGAGGCTCTTCGCAAACTTGACCTTGAGTTCAGGTCAGGGGAAATCTGTTGCGTGTTAGGGAGGAATGGTTCTGGAAAGTCAACATTGCTCAACGCCCTGGCCGGCGTGATTTCCCCAACTCAGGGGAGTGTGTCGCTGAAGGGAGCAAATCCATTCAACGTTCGCGCGCAAGAGCGAATTGGGCTTGTTGGTTTGGTCCCTCAAGAACCTGGTGACCTTCTTTATGCCCAGCGAGTCGATGAAGAATGCTCAGTTGCCGACAAAGAGCATCACCTTCCTTCAGGTGCGACGGCTCTGGTGGTGAAGCAGGTTGTGGGACATCTCAACGGAGATCGACACCCACGAGATCTTTCTGAAGGGCAGCGCCTTTCACTGGCGCTTGGGGTTGTCCTGGCAGCAGAGCCCGATGTTCTCCTACTTGATGAACCGACACGGGGTCTTGACTATTGCGCCAAACGTTTGCTCGTCGATGAGCTTCACCGGCTCCGTGACATAGGAGTGTGTGTCATCATCGCCACCCATGATGTCGAGTTCGTTGCACTCTCTGCGGATCGGGCCATTGTTTTGAGTCAAGGTGAAGTGATCGCGCAAGGTCCCGCGCGCGAAGTCGTCTGTCATACGCCGGTCTTTGCCCCTCAGGTTGCCAAAATATTTTCTCCGATGAAGTGGCTGACGGTTGAAGAGATTGAGAGAGTCATATGAGGCGAATGACTGGAACTTCGGTGCCATTCACGCGTCGAGCGGGACTTCTTCTCTCGGGACTTTCGCTGCTAGGCGTCGTTGCCCTCTTGTGGCCATTCGTCCTGACCGTCTCTTCAAGTGCGAGTCAAGCTCATCGCTTTGATGCTCCAATTGAGCTGATGGTGCTCGTCCCACTCCTCCTGCTTCTCTGTGCAAGTGAACTCGCGCGGGGAAGCTTTGACGTTCGAGCAATCGCAGTCTTGGGAATTCTGGCCGCGTGTGGAACAGCACTACGAATTCCAAGCCCTGGAGTTGCGGGGTTCGAACCAATGTTTTTTTTATTGATCCTGGCTGGCTTTGTCTATGGACCAAGTTTTGGTTTTGCCCTTGGTGGGCTTACGCTTTTCGTTTCAGCTCTCGCTACTGGAGGCATTGGCCCATGGTTGCCGTTCCAGATGTTGGCTGCTGGATGGGTGGGCCTTGGTGCGGGATTTCTCCCTCAGGTGAGCCATATCAAATTTGAAAAATATCTTCTTGCGAGTTACGCCGTTGTTGGCTGCATCCTCTACGGAGTTGTGATGAATCTATGGTTTTGGCCATTTGGTATTGGATCATCAACTTCTATTTCTTACGTACCTGGTGGCGCACTCTCTACCAACATCGCTCACTTCTTTCTCTTTGACGTGACGACGTCACTTGGCTTTGACATTCCTCGCGCCGTGATCAACGCCGCTCTGATTCTCCTTTTGGGTGGCCCTGTTCTCGTCGCACTTCGTCGAGGAGCGCATCGTGTGACGATGCACCCACTTGACCTTCCTCCAGAGGGTGCGCCACGCTCACGAGCTCCTCTGATACCTGAATAAGGAGGCCTCGGCTGAGGGTTCAGGGAAAGAAAATGAGCGGAGAGAGAGGGAGCTCCAACGCCATTGTCATAGTGGTGGAAGGCTTTTCGAGGTAGCAGCCTTCAGAGAGTCACCGCACAAGCCAACCCAAGTAAAGTCAAGGGCTGATGAGTAGAGGGATGTGCCGTGGGAGATAAGTGGTTTGAGACAGTCGCAGTTGCGCAGCAACGCGCCAAGAAACGTCTACCGAAATCTGTCTACGGGGCGTTGATCGCTGGGTCAGAAAAAGGCGTGACGCTCAACGACAACCTCACTGCGTTCGATCAGCTTGGATTTGCGCCTCACATCGCAAACCTTCCTCGAGAGCGTGACATGTCTGTCACTGTTCTTGGAGAAAAGCTTTCTATGCCTGTGATCATGTCGCCGACTGGCGTGCAAGCAGTTCATCCCGATGGAGAAGTTGCCATTGCTCGAGCCGCAGCGAACCGTGGCGTGGCAATGGGTCTGAGTTCTTTTGCGAGTAAGTCAGTCGAAGACGTCACCGCGGTGAACAGTCAAGTTCTCTTTCAGTTATATTGGTCGGGAGACCGAGACGTCATGGTCCAACGTTTAGAGCGCGCAAAGGCAGCGGGGGCCAAAGGAATTATTTTGACACTGGACTGGACCTTTTCGAACGGTCGAGATTGGGGAAGTCCATGGATTCCTGAAAAGATCAACCTCGCTGCAATGATCAAACTTGCTCCTGGCGTGATTACGAAGCCTCGATGGCTGTGGTCGTTTGGCAAGACAGGTCACTTTCCAGACCTCTCGACCCCCAATATGGCACCACTTGGAGAGAAGCCGCCAACATTTTTTGGTGCCTACTACGAATGGATGCAAAGCGACCTTCCCACGTGGGATGACATCGCGTGGCTGCGTTCAGAGTGGAGTGGGCCGTTTATGGTGAAAGGTATCTGCCGCATTGATGATGCCAAGAGAGTCGTCGATGCAGGAGCATCTGCACTTTCTGTCTCAAACCACGGTGGAAATAACTTGGATGGCACCCCTGCACCGATCCGAAACCTCTCGGCCATTGTTGATGCGGTTGGGTCGGAGATTGAGATTGTGCTTGATGGCGGAATTCGAAGAGGTAGCGATGTTGTCAAGGCTTTAGCGTTTGGAGCCAAAGCCGTTATGATTGGGCGAGCGTACCTCTGGGGATTGGCCGCAAATGGTCAAGCTGGTGTTGAAAATGTTCTCGATATCCTTCATGGTGGAATTGATTCGGCGTTGATGGGCCTTGGCAAAGCGTCGGTCACTGAGCTTTCCAGGGATGATGTCGTTATCCCCCCTGATTTTTTGCGGAAACTCGGGGCATAGAAACAGTCAGCGTTCTAAAGATTTAGGCAAAGGGGGAAGCATGAATCGACTTGAAGGAACGGTGTCTGTTGTCACGGGGGGCGCCTCGGGCATAGGCGCCGCATGCGCTCAGCGCCTCAGTGATGAAGGGGCTCACGTTGTCACCTTCGACGTGAGTGACGGCGTCGACTACGTCCTAGATGTTCGAGATGAAGAAGCCGTGGCCTCGGCGTTCCAGAGCATCATGGTTGCCCATGGACGGATCGACTCTGTGGTGAATGCTGCTGGAGTTATTGGTGGTGGACCTGTTCATATGCTTGACGGAGACGAATGGGATCGGGTCATTGACGTGAATCTCAAGGGGACGTTCCATGTTAATAAGCATGCAGCGTTGCACATGCTTGCACAAGGGTGGGGTTCAATCGTCAATATTGCAAGTATTGAAGGTATTGAAGGCACTGAAGGTGGAAGTGCCTATAACGCTTCCAAAGCTGGCGTGGTGATGTTGTCGAAATCGATGGCGATTGATTATGGGAGACGTGGTCTTCGAGTCAACTGCATTTGCCCCGGCGGGATCGACACCCCAATGCTTCGTTCAATAACGGACTCCGAAGGAATGAATCTCTACCAAGAGAAGTTAAGAGAAGAGCACCTCCTTGGTCGATTCGGTGAACCCTCAGAAATTGCTGCAGCTGCGGCGTTTCTTATTTCGGACGATGCATCCTTTATCACCGGCCATGCGCTTGTGGTTGATGGAGGCTTTACCGCCGGCCTTCGCGTTGGCCTTCTTGAACAGATGGGCATGTGATCAAGACCTTGATTGCAGGAATGGAGCGTTGATATGACCAGCACGATGTCAATCCAAGGACTTGAGGCCGCTCGTTCTTTGCGAGAAATAACTCTTGAGGAAGCAGCGATTGGGGAAGAGAACAGAACACTGACGCAACGCTCAGTGGACGCGCTTTGGGAGAGCGGTCTCATGGGATGGTGCAACCCGAAAGTGGCTGGAGGATGTGAGCCAACATTCGCGGAAATGATTGAGACGTGGATAGAGCTCGCATGGCAAGACGGCTCACTTGGCTGGATCGGAATCGCAAATTTGCCATCAGCCGCAACGAGTGCAGCGTACCTCCCTGATGAAGGATTTCAAGAAGTCTTCACGAATCATGAGAACAAGACCACGATCGGCGGACAGTTCTTTCCAAACGGGATGGGCGAGACTGTGGAAAATGGATACCGATTGACTGGTGCATGGAATTTTGGCTCGGGTACAGCACATTCTCAGTACGTCGCCGCTGGTTTTATTCCAACTGTCGATGGAGAAATGGTGGCCGGAGATGATGGAATTCCTCCACTCCTTGTAGCAATCATCCCGAGAAGCGAAATTGACTTTACTGATGGATGGCATGTGCAAGGGTTGAAAGGGACTGGCTCGTACGACTACGGAGTCACTGACGTCTTTGTCCCAGAATTCAGAACGTTTCCGCTCTTCACCCGAGAGCCTCTTCGAGGGAGCTCCGCTGCCTTCCAAATGGGTCTCATTCCCATCACCGCCGCTGGACATGCAGCCTGGGCCTTGGGTGTTGCAAAGAGCACGCTTGATGACGTCACGGAACTCGCAGTTACAAAGGTGCGGATGGGTGACGAGGCGTCGTTAGCTCACCGGGGGACCTTTCAGAGGAATCTTTCTCACCACTTGGCAATGTGGAGGGCAGCACGACTCCTTATCGTGTCCACTTTCAACGATGTCGAAGATGCAGTCCTTCGAGGGGAAGAGTTAACGCCGACGATGCGAGCAGATCTCCGGGTAGCGGCCACGTATGCCACAGAATCAAGCCGGGAAATTGTCCAATGGGCACATTTGGCAGCGGGAACCTCTGCGATTCGAGAAGGGAGTCGTCTCGAGCGGGCATTCCGGGATATGTATACCGGGACCCAACATGTCTTTATCGGAGAGAAAACCTATACCGATGCTGCGAGAATCTATCTCGGCCTCACGGATGATCAATTTGGCTTTTGAGGATTTGGTGACGCCCTCACTCTTTGAGGTGTGACCTGGTAGGTTGGCCCTGAAGTTTCGAAACCCATCCTGAGAGGACATGCGTGATGACCTCTCGGAGTGATCTGTTAATTGATGACGGCCCGTCGTTTTCTTTTAAGAGCCGAGGGTATCGTTGGGTAGCCATTGGAGTTATCGGGCTCGTTGTCATCGTTGGCTTGGCATACGTCATTCTTCCCTCGGGGGCGGCGACCTCAGGGACGCAGTCCAAGAGCGCTGAGTTCAGTGCGTGGGTGAGTGAAGTTGAAAATGATCTCAGTTCTTGTGAGGTCGCATCTCTCGCTACGGAACAAGCACTTCTTGCGGTTCAGCAGGACTCTTCAGGGTCACCATTATCGGAATCAACCGTTTTAGCTGCGGGTGCAGCAGCTCCCGTGTGTGACAACAAGATTTCAACGTCGAGTAGCGGGGTGGCGGGTCTCGCTTCCGACACTCCACCCAGCAGTGTTCCAGGATTGAGCGGTGTCCCCAATCAATTATCAGCATGGACCCAAAACAATGTGAGAGTCACCAATCTTGCTCTCTTGTTACTCGCAGCGGGGAATCTTTCGGACCGAGGAGTCGCAACAAGTGCACTTCAAAATGAATATTCTTCGAACCAGCAAGCTCAAAAAATTGAAACCACGGTGAAGACGGCAGCCCAAAATGCAGGGCTGAAGAATTTCAAAGGTCTTGATCTTCTTGAGTGGACGATTGAAGGACCACCATGAGACACCCTCTCGTCCGATTTGTGAGTAAAAAGAAGCCAACCCTCCTCAGAGCGATGGCGGCGGCTGCATCTCTCCTTATCGTCGTTACTGCTACCGCCGTTCCAGCTGACGGATTTGGAACGGTCGCTATTCCAGGACAACGCGTTGTCCATGAGCCAATCACGAGAACGTTGAGTTGTGGTGCAAACGCAAGAGTCAATAAATGCTTCGAGCATGCGTCCATGACGATGCTGGCAGGAACAAATGGAACCTACGGAGGGGTAGGTATCGCTGATGATTTCACTGGGGGACTCGGTCCTGCGTCGAAGCACTGTGACGATGCTGATTATGGATATGGGGATCCTCAACCACAGAGTGTCGCATGGCAAGAGTTGAGTAACTGCCTTTACTCATACCAGCGCTATATGGATTTTGCGGTGACGAGCGCTGCGGGAATGTTGAATGCAGATGGAACGGTCAATGCGAGGGCAGTTGATATTTTCAACAGCACCGGTGGCACCTATGACGCTTGTGCATTGATTGACCCATTGAAGGGGAAGTCCCCCGAATCGGTGGCCAAGTGCAACGTCATAAGTGGTTTTGGCCGGGCACTCCACGTCTATGAAGATTTCTGGTCTCATAGTAATTGGGGGGACTACAAAGAACCCGGCGTCACCGCAAGTATGACCAATCCAGTTGGCTTAGCTGAAGTGTCTCAGCCAACGTTTTTCAAATATCCATCAACTCCGCCGACGCAGTTCCCCGAGAAACTCATTACAGGGTGCGACGATTCGACACCATTCGACAAATTTGTGTGTGGGAAAAATTTACCTCCCACCTCCCCGCTACAACGTGTGAAGCATTCCACCCTGAATAAAGATGGTGGCAGTGTCAATCCGGATACGTGCTCAGGCACGACCCCGATCACCCCCAGAGGAGAGGTTGTCGCTGGGGGAATTCAGAACTTCACCCGAGTTGTGAAAGGTGCATGTGCGGCCGCACGGGCTTCTTGGTCTGACCTTCAAGCCCAACTCGTCAAAACCTACGGCACGCAGAAGGCAACGACAATGATTCGTGCATTGACGAGTGACACACCACTCACGACCTGCATTGTGGGGGGATCTGCGGCACGAGCCCTCGTTCCTCCCGTTGGACCCGATCCCAACAGTGCCCGAGGGGTTGATATCACGTTGACAAACGGGTCCACTTCGAGACTAACTTGCTCAAAGATTTCTCTCGAGGGTGGCGAATGGGCAGCAAACTATCCCAGCGATAGCGTGACGTCCTTGAGCCAGTGGAGAACTCAAAGCCATGGAATAGCAACTGGAACCGAAGGTAGCGCGACTTTCATCGGAACAGATGGTTCAACAGTAACGATGACGTGGAATAACCCGTATTACGGCTCAAATAGTTATGGATGCACGACGACTGGAAATTTTGTGTGCATGACTGATGGTTCAAAAGGTAACAACTCAACTGTCAAATTCACCCTGAATGCCAAGTAGGGGATTCCTTAACAATTGAAGTCAAAATATCCGTTCAATCGGCACTACGATCTTGAAATGATGACTAGATCTGATCCGATTCGCAGCAGGTAGTGCTTGGGTTAGTTAAAGAAGGCGATTCTTCGCTCCCGTAGCTCAGGGGATAGAGCATTGGTTTCCTAAACCATGTGCGCAGGTTCGAATCCTGCCGGGGGCACAACAGCGAGACGGCCTGGGTTTCTTACGGCCACGCTCTACGTTTCATGGAGAAATTGAAATCGGGTAGCAGGAGAGATTTGTCATGGCAAGTCAAGAAATCGACGCGTACCTATCAAAACTTGATCCGATGAGTCGCGGATGCCTGGAGCAATTGCGGGGCATGATTCATGAATTTATTCCAGGGATTGAAGAGTGTATTTCTTATCAAGTCCCGGCATTTCGAATTGAGGGTGGAGTCGTTGCTGGGTTTGCTTCGTTCAAGAACCACCTGAGCTATTTGCCATTCAGTGGCTCCGTTCTCAACGTCCTTGAGTTGGAGCTTGGGAAAAGAACTTGGACCAAGAGTTCACTACATTTCACATCAATGGATCCACTCAGCGATGAACTCGTCTCCCGACTCCTTGAAGTTCGACTCGCAGAAATACGCAATCGAGGCCGTTAATTTTTATTCAATGTCTCGAGCATCACCATCATCCGCTCTTTGATGACATTGATCGCTGAGAGTGGTCGAATCATTACTTTAAATTCGATGATCTTGCCTTCATCGTTCACAGTAATCATATCGATACCGTTCACGGACTTACCGTCGATAGTGGTCTCGAATTCCAAGACGGCTGTTGGGTGTTGGATGATTTCTTTCACGTAGCGAAATGAACCTTTTGAACTTGCTTTGTCAGGAGAAGTGCCTGCTTGGTCTCCTGGAAATACTTGCGTTGCAGCAGTGAGATAGAGAGAAGTGAGATCCTTCCCTACTTGGGGGGCGAAGAGAACTGGTGAATAGAAAATTACGTCATCGTCCAAGAGGTCATCGAGTCCATTTGCAAGGTTCCCTCGCATATGGTCATGCCACTTTGAAATAGTTTGATGGATCATCGGGTTCTCCTTCGTCGAACAAACACAATTCGTAGTATCGCACTCTTGCCTCTTCTGTGGAGGTTGCAAGGTACTTCGGTGGTCGGCCATTCAGATGCTTCTCAGGTGGTGCTTCCATCGCTCAATACTGTGGGATAAGGGCGGGAGGAAAAGAGACAACACTGCATACACAACCGTATTGATCAACCTCCTTGTTGAGAGAACTCAATGTGGAGAGTTGCTCTTTTGTCACATCTCCTTGAGGGGAGATTTCGACCTGTACAAGTTCACTACTCAGGCTGGGTATGAGATTTGCACGTCCTTGAGCAGCAAGAGAAGAAGCGAGTGTTCTTTCAAGTGTGACCAACTGATCAAATTTTTCAGAAGTTAAAGGCTGGGAGAGTGCCAAGACGGTTGCTGAAGGCTGTCCAGAGAGAATGCTGTAGTACTGACTTTGATCGGTGACGTACCAAACTGCAGTTACCTGCGAGAGTGTTGCAGTTCTCCCCTCACCGAACGAAAAGCCAAGGCCCGGGTCGACTTTGATGGGGACGCCATGGAGCGTGAAATCATCAAAGACAGCGACCCACGAGCCCAAAACCGTTGACCCGGCATAACGAATAAGAATGGGACCCTTGGGGTAGCCGTGACTGGTCAATTGGGAGATGAGATCCTGTGCAGCTGGCGAAGCTGGGGTGATGGGGCCATTTGCGTTCAGGATTCGATTGGTTTGAACAGAACTGGCAATGAGAATGCTGAACGAGAGGACGACGAGGAATCCAGCTCTCATCCAGTGGAAATATTTTTGTTGGACCACTTGCGTGAGCGCCCAAAGGGGAAGGATCACCAGTGATGCCCCCACCACAATGCGCCAGTAAAAAAGATAGGGCAACGCAAAACCGGTGACCTGGCTGAGCGTCAAGATACTGACACCAAAAACCACACACAACATGATGATAAGTGTGGTTAATTTCTGATTCTTTTTTGTGAAGGCGGCCCATCCAGAGATCGCCAGGAGGGAAATGGGAATCAAGAGCCAAATCAGGGGTTGTGTGTACGCAGTTCCGAGGAAGGGGTTGATGACGTCTGCGCCACCAAGCCATGGAGGAACCCAGTGGAACTCAGCGGCCATATATCCGAGGGCACCATGAAGTCCAAGGGTGGAGCCACTGTTTGAACTTGAAATGATTTGTACGAAGTTGAGACGTGAATGAAACAGCGGATCTAGGACAAGAGGAGGAAACCAGAGAACAACGAAGAGGATCAGTGGCCCGCGCCACGTCAACCGTGCATGGTGGACGATCCAATTCTTCTTTATTCCAATGTAGAGCCACGTGACTGACGCAAGGCTGAGCACGATGACTGGAACCGCATAGCCAACATGGGTCTGAATCAGTAAGGTCCCAACGAAGACAAGACCGAGCAGTCGTCGACTGTCACCACAAAGGATGACCCAACACTGAAGGAGGAAGAGGACGAAAAATGGAAGCAGGATATTTGGACCCCAGATAACTTCTAGGACATTTGGGCCCACCGCCAAACACGAGAGCGAGACAACGGCCACCCAGGGAATCAGAGTTTTGAGACCACCGAAGACCCATGCGAGTCGAGCTGTCCATGCGAGAGCAATTCCCTCCAAGAGTGCAACGCCAAGAAGGAGTCCCCACGCTGGATTGCCAAGCGGCCAATTGATGACGGCAAGTAAGTAGTAGAGAAGAGCTCCGGGATGGTTCCATCCGAAACGACTGTAGGGCCCCAAGAAGGGCGTATTGGATGAAAAGGAAAACACATCGCGCACCCGCAAATCGATCAGCGCTTGGTCAGCAGCTGGGAGGTAAGAGTGACCCGTTCGTTGGAAGATGACAACAATGACTGGGACAAGCGCTACCAGCGTCAGAAGGAAGGCGAGACCCCTATGGTCTCGAATTCCCTCCTTCTTCCCAGGGAGAAACGCCACGTGAGTTTCCTCGCGTTGACCCTGTTGAGGATCGAAAGATGAGGAGTGCTCCGCGTCCAGGTGGTCTGATGGCATGTCTCAACGGTACTGCCGAACCATGACACGGAGGTGCTGTCCCTCGGCAAAGGAGGGGCGATCAAGAGGGTGGTTGGACGTACTCGATCGTTATACGCAAGGATGAGAACTCTGCTGTTTGATAGGGAGTCTGGCAGAGGTGGTTGAGAAGGGGGATCTCTCGATGGATGCACAGAAGTTCCAAGGAAGAATCGGTCGAGACTGGCGAGACTCTGAACCATGGTGGCCGCCCCTCCCCACGCCTCCTGAGGGTGCACCCAACGTTGTCATGATTGTCCTTGACGATGTTGGTTTTGCTCAACTTGGCTGTTATGGATCAGACATTGCAACACCAGTCATCGATGGTCTCGCAGGAGAGGGCCTTCGATTGGGGAATTTCCACACAACCGCACTGTGCTCTCCTACTCGTGCTTGTCTGTTGACTGGACGAAATCATCATCGCAACGCTATGGGTCGAGTCGCAGACCTGGCTATTGGATTTCCTGGCTACTGGGGAAAGCCCCCAAAGGAAAATGGCTTTCTCTCCGAGATTCTTCGTCAACGCGGTTACGCGACGTATGCCATTGGCAAGTGGCACTTGACTCCCGAAGATGAGACCAACATGGCGGCTCCGCGAGAAACGTGGCCGCTTGGCAGAGGTTTTGATCGCTGGTATGGATTTCATGGAGGTGAGACGCATCAATTCAATCCTGCTCTCTACTGTGACAATCACTCGGTGCGGCCACCTGCAACGATCGAGGAGGGCTATCACCTCAGTGCTGATCTCGCTGATCGTGCCATCGAATACATCGGTGACCTTCGGGCAGTAGATGTGGAGAAACCGTTCTTTCTCTATTTCGCCACTGGCGCATGTCACTCACCTCATCACGCTCCTCAAGAATGGATTGATCGATACCGCGGTCACTTTTCTCAGGGATGGGACTCGTGGCGTGAGGCAACGTTTGCTCGGCAGATCGAGATGGGGTTACTCCCACCTGAAACGATTCTCTCGCCGCGACCCGATTGGGTTCCCGCATGGGAGACTCTGAAAGAAGAAGACCGCCAGCTCTCTGAGCGATTCATGGAGTGCTTTGCCGGATTTTTGTCCTATACCGATGACCAAATCGGTAGGGTCTTTTCTTTTCTAGAGGAGATCGGAGATTTAGACAACACGGTCGTCGTCGTTGTATCAGACAACGGTGCGAGTTCTGAGGGAGGAAGCGAAGGATCGATTAACGACATTAGACTTTCAAACTTTGATCCTGCATCTCGACGAGAGATGTATTCACGCATTGAAGAAATAGGAGGGCCACTCAGCCATAACAACTATCCATGGGGATGGACAATGGCCGGTAACACCCCATTCAAGCGGTGGAAAAGAGAAGTCCACGAAGGTGGCGTGGCTGATCCTTGCATCATCCGACTTCCACATGGTCGTGGCGACAAGGGTTCGATCCGCCGTCAGTATGCCCATGCCATCGATGTCATGCCAACCATTCTTGACGTCGCTGGTATTGAATCTCCAGACACAATCCAAGAAGTAGTTCAGTCGAGAGTTGATGGAAAGAGTTTTCGACCTCTCCTCTCAGCTGGTGCCGGGGAAGATCCTCCAATTCGAACAACGCAGTACTTTGAGATTTTCGGTTCTCGAGCTCTCTATCACAATGGCTGGAAAGCAGTAGCTTTTCACCCAGTTGGTCCTCTCTACAACGATGGGCTGAGCCCCAGTGCACCTTTTGAAGACGATGTCTGGGAGCTCTATCACGTCGCCTCAGATGTATCAGAATCGAATGATGTAGCAGAACAGTACCCAGAAAAAGTAGAGGAACTCAAAGAGTTGTGGTGGCGTGAAGCAAATGAGAATGATGTGTTGCCACTCGATAACCGCGTGTTGTGGACACTGGCACACCCAAAACCAGATCACAGAAAAGAGCGTTCAGTGTTTCGCTACTTCCAACAAGGCGCCCAAGTGCCGGAGTTTGTGGCGGTAAATGTTCGAAATCGTTCCCACTCGATTCGGGTGTCATTCACGACACAAGATGGTGTGATTCCTGACGGGGTCTTGGTGGCTTTGGGCTCTGCGCTAGGTGGATGGTCACTTCATATCTGCCAGGGACAAGTTCGTTATGTTCACAATCTCTATGGGAAAGAACGCCACAGCGTGCACTCCGATACCCTGCTGAGTCCTGGTGAGCATACCGTTGTGTTCACGTTTGAGAAAGATGATGGAGCGGGAGGTGAAATCTCACTCGAAATTGATGGGGTTCAGGATGGAGAAGGTTCCCTTTCACATTTTACGCCCGCCGGATTCAATGGTGTTGGAGTTGGAGTGACGTGTGGCTTCGAGTGGGGACCAGCCGTCGGCGTGGGCTATGAAGCACCATTTGCGTTCAATGGAGTCATCCAACGGGCGGAAGTGATCGCGACTGGACCGATTGTCAGAGATCCAGTGCTAGAGCTCGCCGCTATTCTCGCGGAACAGTGAGTTTGAATTTAAATTCTCAAAAATCGTGGGAACAAGTTTTGCAAAAGCGATAGGGTGACGAAGTGGAGCCAATCAAACGGACACGTATCCTTCGGATTATGCGATTGGGTGGCGCTGGCCTTCTCATCGTTGGAATCATTGGCATTGCGACAGAGTACGGAAAGATTGCGAGTTGTAGTGCTTCTCGTGGAGCATCAAACTGTGCCTTCGCATTGAACGTTGAGGGAACTGGCCTCGCACTCATCTTTGTGGGGGCCTTCACTCTCCTGGCATCATTTGCCGTTGGGGCATTCCTCTCAGATGACTCCTAAGGCATCGGCCAATCATTAGAAGGACTTTCGATTTCCTAGGGAAGTCGTAATTCCCGACTGCTGGTGTTAAGCGGCAGGACCAGTCTCAAGGGTGATGGACTCAGCATGTTTTTGGCCATTGGCATCTGTCCACTTGATCGTCACTTTGTCGCCTGGATGGAATCGACTGAGCGCAGCGGTGAGATCTGATGGTGAATTCACCGTCACGTTGTTCACCGCAGTAATCGTGTCGCCGTTGACGAGCCCAGCTTTGGCCGCAGGTGAATCTGCCAGTGTTCCGACCACGCTGACCCCAGGAATCGACGTTCCAGTTGCTCCCGATCCGCCATCTTGTCCAGACGAGGAGGTGCCTCCCGAGGTCGCCTGCACCTGGACTCCAAGAAAGGCGGTAGCCCCTATATGGATGGTGTCACTGGCGTGGCCAGCAACGATTTGGTGAGCAATTGAGAGCGCACTATTGATTGGAATGGCGAAGCCCTGTGTCGTTCCTTGGTTGAAGGAGAAGTTGGCCGAGGCGGCCGTATCCATACCGATGATTTTCGAAGACGTCGTCACCAATGGCCCACCAGATTCTCCGGGTTGGATAGGGGCATCGGTTTGAATGAGCCCCGTGAGCTGTTCGGTGTTACTTGAGGACTCATCTGATGCGGTGATGGATTGGTCAAGAGCCGTGACGGTTCCGACCGCAGTGCTCGGTGTGCCCCCAGTCCCGCCAGCATTTCCAATCCCAACGACAGCTTGTCCAACTGAAACCGTCTTGGAATTTCCAAATGGTGCAACGCTCAGGCCTGAAGCGTTCTGTAGTTGTATAACTGCGACATCGCTGGTCCGGTTATAGCCAACGACGACAGCCGTGTAGGTTTTCCCATTTCCAATATCTGTTGCAGAAATCTTTGTTGCGCCATTAATCACGTGGTTGTTTGTGAGAACCAGTCCATTCGATGACATCACCATTCCGGTTCCTGCCGCCTGGGCTCCTTGGTATCCAAGGTTCGTATTGATATCAACTAATGAAGGATTGACCTTGGCGGCAATCGCTTGAGTCTCTGCAGTACTCGACGTTCTTTCTGTTCCAGATGAACTTCCTTGTGGCGGAGCAGTCTGAACGGGAGCGCTCTGACTCGAAGTTGAGGTTGAGGCTGGCCAAAATGAATGACCTATCCCAGCGCCGAGGAGAATTGCGAGTGCTGTTACCCCAGCGCCAATAATAAATCCCCGACCATTTCCTCTTGGGGCTGGGGCGGGTGCGGGTTGAAACGGTGGTGGGGTCATCGCTGACGGTCCGTTGGGAGCTTGTGCTGTGCCCTGCGAGTTGACCATTGTCCAGTTTGGAACATCATCGCCAGGGGGGAGGCTGGGCTGTTGCTTGTTCTCGTCTTCCATTCTTCCTCCGAAATATCGCTTCTCTGTCTGGCTCTATTCAATGCTAGTGACCTAAGGCAGATCTGAATCCCAGATAAGACTTCTCTAAGAGTCTCGCGAGGGTGTGAGATCCCCATTTTTTGGGATCGTTTCTCAAGCCAGAAGGGCCTGCTGGCCCCGTGTGGCCTAATGTCGCTCTGGTGAGGTTGTGGGGAGTGATCCTGGAGGAGAGGATGAGGAGATGAGCGAGGTGACAGGTCCAGACGAAGCGGTAGAAGCACTGCTCCATGAGCAACGCCAGTTCCGGCCGTCGAAGGAATTCTCCGATCAAGCGAATGCCACAACGAAAACCTACGAAGACGCCGCCAGTGATCCTGAAGCATGGTGGGCTGAGCAGGCTCGAACCTTGGAGTGGGACACGCCCTTCACGACGACGCTCGAGTGGGATCTTCCCCATGCGAAATGGTTTTCAGATGGGACACTCAACGCATCGGTGAACTGCATCGACCGCCATGTGGCCAGCGGTCAAGGCGACAAAGTTGCGTTTCACTGGGTCGGAGAGCCAGAAAATGATCGGGTCACAATCACCTATGCCGATCTCTTGGTGAGAGTGTCCCAAGCAGCTCACGCCCTTGAATCATTAGGAGTTCAAGAAGGGGATCGAGTCGCGATTTATCTGCCAATGATTCCTGAAGCGGTGGTGGCAATGCTTGCGTGCGCGCGCATCGGCGCTCCACACTCAGTGATTTTTGGAGGATTTTCTGCCGAGGCACTCTCAGATCGCATTTTGGATGCTGACGCTCGATTTGTAATCACTGCCGATGGGGGATTTCGACGTGGCGAGATTTCCCCATTGAAGCCAGCCGTCGATGAGGCATTGAAAAAATGCCCAGATGTTCATCACGTGCTCGTTGTTCAACGAACTGGTCAGGAGGTCTCGTGGAAAGAAGGCCGAGATGTCTGGTGGCATGACATTGTTGACTCACAAGAAACGACACATTCACCAAAGTCGTTTCCTGCTGAACACCCGCTCTACATCATGTACACCTCGGGTACGACGGCAAGCCCGAAAGGAATTTTCCACACGACCGGTGGCTATCTGACGCACACCTCGACAACTCATCGACTGGTCTTTGACGTAAAGCCCAAAACAGATGTGTGTTGGACGGCTGCAGACATTGGGTGGGTCACGGGTCACAGTTACATTGTCTATGGGCCCCTCGCGAACGGCGTGACGAGTGTGATGTACGAGGGGACGCCGGATGCTGGGGGGAGAGATCGGTGGTGGAGAATCATTGAGGAGTATGGCGTCACGATTCTCTATACCGCTCCTACTGCGATCCGAACGTTCATGAAATGGGGAGAAGAGCACCCACAGGCTCACGATCTCTCGAGTCTTCGCCTCTTGGGATCGGTCGGCGAACCGATTAATCCCGAAGCATGGATCTGGTATCGCACACATATCGGATCAGATACGTGTCCAGTCGTGGATACGTGGTGGCAGACAGAGACCGGCGGAATCATGATTACCCCCTTGCCTGGGGTTACCGCCACGAAGCCAGGAGCGGCCATGGTGCCATTCCCGGGGATCTCGGTTGATGTTGTCGACAACGAAGGACACAGTGTCCCTGATGGCCATGGTGGTCTCCTCGTGTTGACCAGACCCTGGCCTGGGATGTTGCGAGGTATCTGGGGAGATGAAGAACGCTTCCGAGAGACCTACTGGTCTCGTTTCGAAGGAATGTACTTTGCTGGTGACGGGGCAAAGCGAGACGAAGAAGGAGATCTCTGGCTCTTGGGTCGGGTCGATGACGTGATGAATATATCTGGTCACCGACTCTCAACTGCAGAAGTTGAGCACGCCCTTGTTGGACACCCTTCCGTGGCTGAAGCAGCGGTTGTTGGCGCATCAGACGACACCACAGGGCAAGCCATTGTTGCGTTCGTGACACTCAAGATGTCGGGGGAAGTCGCTCAAGGCGATGAAGCTGGATTAATTCAAGAACTACGAAATCATGTTGGCGAGGTCATCAGCCCTATAGCAAAACCTCGACAGATCATTTTGACCCCTGATCTTCCAAAGACCCGATCAGGGAAAATTATGCGTCGACTCTTGCGCGATGTTGCAGAGCACAGAAGTTTGGGGGACGTCACGACCCTGACTGACCCCGCGGTGGTCAGCATGATTGATGACCTGATGGCTGAACACGCCAACGATGACGACTAGGGCCTGTTGGTGCCGTCAATTCTGATTCGAGACGCGCATCAAGGCGATATCGACCGTTTCGTCGAACTCATTACTCTCGGCGCACTAGGAGCTTCGGTAGAACGCTCTGATGATCGTGACTCTTATCAGGCGGCTTTCGATGAGATCGAGAGATCTCCGTCAAGTCTCCTCGTTGCTGAGAAGGACAGCATCGTCGTTGGCGGTCTTCAACTCATTGTGTTTCGTCATTTGCAGTACAACGGGGGATTGTGTGCAGAACTTGAGTCGGTCCATGTCCACCCCGATCTTCGAGGCCAAGGCATCGGAGGGGCCCTCGTAGAGGCTGCGGTTGAGCGAGCTCGAATACTTGGCTGTTATCGGGTACAACTCACCTCAAACTCCAAGAGGGACAACGCTCACCGTTTTTATGAATCGCATGGCTTCACTCAGAGTCACAAAGGATTCAAACGGCTTCTGTAGCGTACGTTTTTACTTTTCAAGTTGAACAGTGGTGAGCAATCCATTGTCAACATCGAAAACAAAACCTTGAATGTCTACTTGTTGCAATGCTGGCTCGCTTGATAAGCGAGCAGCAGTTTTTTGTACGTCGGAGGCGGCATCATTGAATGAGCCGAACGCCATTTGGGTGGTGACGCCTGTTTCTTTCTCAATCGTGCTTCTGAGTCCTTCTTCGTCAAGTCCTTCAAGCCCACAACGAGTGTGGTGGATCACCATGATTCGATCTGTCCCAAGAAGGCGTTGCGAGAGGATGAGGGAGCGAACGACATCGTCCGTAGCGATGCCGCCAGCATTTCGAATGATGTGAGCTTCTCCAAGATCAAGCCCAAGTGCGCCAAAGAGGTCGAGGCGAGAGTCCATGCAGGTCACAATGGCCAAGTGCTTGGAGGGCTCTGTTGGGAGGAGCCTGACGCCGTGATGCTGGACGTAGTCCTGGTTGTGGAGGACAGCTGTTTCTATTGGATCGGGAGAAGTAGGCATCGTCCGAAAGACTAATCACATCTGGCCCGGTTGTGACTATTGTCCTAAGGCATGGAACTCCGCGGCACACTCAACCCTTCTCGACCCCTTGTTGTCGTTGCGGTCAGTCAGGAGGCTGACTTTCTCAAGACCGACTTGCCGGTCTTGATCACGGGAGTCGGGAAGTTGGCTGCCAACCAGGCGGTGTTGAGCCTTCTGGCACCCCTGGGCGCCAATGAGCGGCCTCATGCGTTGCTCAACGTCGGGACCGCTGGAGCGCTTCGAAGGGGGCTTTCTGGCACGCACATCGTCGGGAGTGTCTTTCAGCACGATATCGACGGCGCCTCAATTGAGAAGTTGACGGGGATAAATCCTGCACCCGTACTTTCTCTGGGCGAAGGCGTCACATTGGCAACTGGAGACCTCTTCATCCACGATCAATCTGACAAAGAACGGCTTGCAGCGCGAGCTGATTTAGCCGACATGGAAGGCTACGCCGTTGCTGATGCAGGGGCTGCACTCGGTATTTCGGTTGCCTTGATCAAACACGTCAGCGACGAGGCTGATGAAGGTGCTCTGGCGAGTTGGATTGAATCAGTTGAGGAGAGTTCACGAGTCCTTGGAACATGGCTCAACGAAAATAGTGAATCATTTTCGTACGCCGAAGTTTCGAAGCAGTATTAATAGCACTGTTCTAATCGACGGTCCCTAACTCCGCCTTGACCTCATCAGAGGGATCGAAGAAACTTCGTGGCCACGAGTGTTGGACAGCCACCACATTAATTTGCGTCGAGTAGAGAAACAGTTGCGCTCCAACGGTGATCCAAAAAATGAGACCGAAGATAATTGCAAAGAAGCCATAAATCTCACTGGTGTGGCGAAATTGGTGTGTGAGAAGAATTCCTCCGATCCACTGCCAGAGGGTCCAACCAAGACCACCGACCAAGGTCCCCGGAATGAGTGAGCGGGTTTTGACGTTGGGCGGGGCAAGAATCTTCAGCGCGAGGAAATAGCCACCGACGTTGACAATGATGATGGCGGCATAGGTCAACGCGTTTGCGAAATAAGTGAAGTGTCGAAGAAAGCCGGACGCGGCCACTCCTGAAGCGACTGAGCTTAAAAGTACGACAGACGCAATTACGCCGAGAAGTCTGAGCCCACGAAGTGAACGAATAGCGATATTCGGCTCTTCTTTCCGAGGTCGCCGCCACGCGCGGTGTGACGCCATCTGTAACGCGGACGTGATGCCCAGTGAGCCCCAGAGGAGGAATAAAAGTGAGATGACGTAAGCCAATACGTTGTTCTTCGAAAGTGCATGAATGCTATTGCCGAGGTTTTTCCCGATGACTGGAAAATGCGCAAGAGCGGACTGAACAAGATCTTTCTCAGTTTGTGAATTTGGACCAAGAATGCTTGACGTAATTGTGATGAACAGTAAAAACAGCGGAAAGACTGAAAGAAGTCCATAAAACGTAATCAGTGCGGCGTACATCCCCCCTCTGTCGTCACCGTTTTTCTTCAGGACGCCAATGGCAAAGGCGGTCGGTGGAAAAGTTTGTTGCCAAGCGTCAAGGCGATCGAGGAGACGCTTGAGAATTGCGGGTGGAAATGTCATTGCCCTCCCAAGGAGCCTGAATTCACGAGAAGGAGGGCAGGCCCATTAGGTGAGGTTGAACTCACACGGAAGGTGTTTGATGCCATTGACAAAGCTGGAACGAAGTT
Organism: Actinomycetota bacterium; assembly: GCA_009699875.1. GTDB lineage: Bacteria > Actinomycetota > Acidimicrobiia > Acidimicrobiales > RAAP-2 > CAIUMH01. The sequence continues at coordinate 520,799 of WLNI01000001.1, read as the reverse complement.
GAACAGCTTCCCCAGTGGCTTCAATATTTGGCACTTGGTCGAAAAGTTCACGAAACATCACACCAATTTCGCGCCGGGCCAGGTGAGCACCCAAGCAGAAATGGGGACCGGCAGCACCGAAACCCAAGTGAGGGTTTGGATCACGAGTGATATCAAAACGGAACGGGTCATCAAAGACTTCAGCATCGCGATTCGCTGAGTTGTAAAACAAGATCACCTTGTCGTTCTTCTTGAGTTCAATCCCAGAGAGAATTGCATCTTGCGTGAGTGTTCGCCTCATCCAAATCACGGGTGACGCCCAGCGCACGATCTCTTCGACCGCAGTTTTTGTGTACTTCGGAACGTCTGAGCGCCAGAGGGCTTTTTGTTCGGGGTTCTCCGTTAAAACATTAAGGCCATGCGCTATTGCGGTTCGAGTTGTTTCGTTCCCCGCGGTTACCAAAAGAATGAAGAATGAAGCCAGTTCTTGATCAGTGAGGGATTCCCCATCAATTGAGGAGTTCACCAGTGCAGACGTGACGTCATCGATTGGGTTTTCACGCCGATAGACACCGAGTTCTTGCATGATCCCCATTAATTCAGCGCCTGCTGCCAAGAACGCCTCAATGGGATGCATATCGCTGACGTACTCGGGGTCACCCATCGAAAGAATCACATTGGAACAACGGAAGACTGTTTCATACTGACTCTCTGGGACCCCCATCATGTCGCAGATAATTTTAAGGGGCAGTGGTGCTGCAACATCGACGACAAAGTCGCACCCACCTTCTTTTTTGGCAGTGGCAACCACGTCATGAGCGACCGTTTCAATTGAATCTTCAATTGCTTGCACGCGTCGAGGGTTGAACGCGTTTGAAACGATTCTTCGTAAGCGTGCGTGTCGTGGATTATCAGTTGAAATCATCCCCGAGAAATATTCGACCATTTCTTCAGGAAGGTCAGTCATCGAAACAGCACCTTTCCCTGAACAGTAAATATCAGGGTTTCGACTGACTTCGGTGACGTCTTTGTGAGTGGTCAATGCGTAGTACCCAGGACCAACGGGGAGTGGAATGGGGGAAGTCTCATCAAATGGTTCGTCGTAGAACGGCATGGGTCGCTCTCGGCGGAGGAGCTCAAATGCTCCTTCGCGTTCGGTCCAGGGCCGTGCCCAGAAGTCGATATCTGAAAGATCAATCTGGTCAAGGCTCAATACTGAATGTGGCTCCATCCCCACAACTGTACTGAGTAGATCTCGGCAAGGGCTCAGGGCTAGGAAATGGCGATTTTTGAGAGCATGCACCAAGAGACACGGTTTCACGGCAGACTAGAGGCCTGGAGAACTTCTGGCCGTGAGGACAAGGTGGAGCAAATGAGTCAAGACACAGGAATCTCGACAGCAACGTTGACCGATGACGAGCGAGGAGAGCGCCTGGCGGCGCTGCAGGCTCTGATTGAGCTCATGCGCCCTTCGGTGCAGTCTGACGGTGGCGACCTGGTCCTTTTGAAGGCTGATGTTGAATCTGGCGTGGTTGAGGTGCAACTTCAAGGTGCCTGTACGAGTTGTGCCATCAGTTCGAGCACCCTCGAAGGGGGAGTCGAGAGAATCCTGAAAGGCCGTCTGGACTGGGTCACAGAGGTCATCGGTGGCGTTGACGATGCCGACTCCTCAACGAGTGTTCAGATCGGTGTCGGCGGCTGGGTCCCTCGAGCAGACCTCTAAACACTGGGAAAAATAACAGTTCTTGGAAAGTGCATGATTAGTTAGCAGAACTAACTAGTATGGGGGTATGGCAACCGCTCCCAACTCGAGTTCTGACGAAGAGTTCGATACGGCTGCTCGGCTCCGAACTGCGGTGACTCGCCTCCATCGACGCCTCCGACAACAGTCCCTTGGGGGACTTTCCCCAGGCCAGGCGTCCACCCTCGCGATGATCGCTCGCCTTGGTGCCCCAACATTAGGAGCACTCGCGAAAGCAGAACAGATCCAACCACCATCAATGACCCGTTTGATTGCCGGGATGGAAGAGACGGGACTTGTGTCTCGAGCTGTTGAAGAACAGGATCGTCGAATCTCGAGAGTTTCTCTGACAACAAAAGGTCGGCGGGAACTTGAACGAGTTCGGACAATGAAGACAGCATATTTAGTGGAGAGACTCAGTGGATTGAGCCTGGCAGAAAAATCTAAGGCCCTTGAACTAGTCGAGCTTTTAGAGCGAATCGAAGAGGACCAATGAGCGCGGTCCGCCGGGCGACACGGCGAACATTTGGCGCATTGCGAGTTCGGAACTTTCGTATCTACTTTGCTGGTCAGTTAATTTCCATTTCTGGGACATGGATGCAGGCAGTTGCACAAGGGTGGCTCGTCCTCCAGCTCACGAATAGTGGTGTTGCTCTCGGTATCGCAATTGCACTCCAGTTCCTTCCAATGCTCATCGCTGGAACGTGGGGAGGTCTCATTGTTGACCGGATGTCGAAACGCAAGATCCTTTTCTTCACCCAAGGAGCTAGTGGGGTTCTTGCTCTGGTCCTAGGGATCCTTGTTGGAATCGGCCGTATCCACGTCTGGGAAGTCTTTGTGATGGCATTTTGTCTTGGGGTTGTGAATCTCTTCGATAACCCTGCTCGACAGTCATTCGTCCAAGAGATGGTGGGGCGAGAGTTGCTCCCAAATGCCGTGAGTTTGAACAGCGTGCTGATGAACTCTGGTCGAATTATCGGACCAGCGTTTGCGGGAGCAATCATTGCCACCATAGGAATTGCAGCATGTTTCTTTTTGAATGCGCTCTCGTTTATTGGCGTCATTGTCGCACTCGCACTTATGCGACAAAGAGATTTGACGCCTATCCGGAGGGTTGCTCGAGCGAAAGGGCAACTTCGAGAAGGATTTCGCTATGCCTTCCATAATGAGACAATTTCAAGCGTGTTGATTGCCGTCGGCATTGTCGGAATTTTCGCCTTTAACTTCACCGTCTCACTTCCACTCTTGGCTCGTGTGACGTTTCACGGGAACGCTGCAACCTACGGAGTCTTTATGGCGGCGATGGGGATAGGCGCAGTCGTGGGTGGCTTGACCGTGGCCCACCGATCGAAGCCCTCGGTCGCAATGTTGGCGGTCCTCTGTCTGACATTTGGGATCCTGTTGCTCGGTGTTGCTGTTGCTCCCTCTGAGTGGGTGGCGATAGTGCTCCTGGTTCCTATGGGGGCAGCGTCTATCGCATTTGTCTCGACAGCGAACGCCACACTGCAATTGGTATCTGATGAAGAGATGCGCGGACGAGTGATGTCTCTTTTCGGGATTGGTTTTCTCGGCTCGACCCCGATTGGAGCTCCATTGATTGGATTGATCTGCATGGCGAGTTCGCCACGATTTGGCTTGGCTCTTGGAGGTGTCGCCACCATGCTTGCAACGGTCCCACTTTTACTGTCGGCGAGAAATACCCAACCTGACAAGAGGCTCGATTTAGTGCCTTAAGCCTTTGCGGCGACCTTCGGCTCTTTAGGGAGTCCAAGGACTCGCTCACCGACAATGTTGCGTTGAATTTCGGCCGCCCCTCCCCAGATAGTTTCCGATCGAGAAAAGAAGAAGAGCGCCTGAATGTCGTCGACGGGATAGTCGGCTCGACCTCGGCGTGGGCCTAACTGCATAGTTTCATCGCTACTGCCGCCGGAGAGGACTTGACCCTTCATCCCGAGGATATTGATGGCGGTATTCATAGTTTTTTGGTGTGTCTCCGACCAGAACATCTTGTTGCACGCACCAAGTTTTGCTGTCTCGTGGGTGTCATTGAGAGAGTCGGTCAAACTTCGCCATCCGTTAATCTGCATGATCTTGATGTCTGACCACGAGCGGATCAGTTCTTGGCGAATTAAAGGGTCTTCATTCTTCTTTGTTTCACGTGCCAACTCGAGCACACGATCCCATTCCTTGAGAAATCGTCGGTAGCCAGTTGTCGCAGATGAACCTCGTTCAAATCCCAAGGTCGTCATGGCAACTTTCCATCCATTGTTGACGCCACCAACGATATTTTCCTTTGGGCAACGAGCGTTATCAAAGAACACCTCATTGAATTCCGCAGTTCCATCAACCTGCTGAATAGGACGAACCTCAACTCCAGGTTGGTTCATTGGAACGAGCATGTAACTAATTCCCGCATGCGGCGACGCGTCAGGATCGGTCCTCGCGAGCAAGAAGATATAGTCAGCGTATTGAGCTTGCGTGGTCCAAACCTTTTGTCCGGAGATCACCCACTCATCACCATCGAGTTCTGCTTTTGTTTTGAGTGACGCCAAGTCGCTCCCTGCGTTGGGTTCAGAGAAGCCTTGGCACCAGGCGATCTCGCCTTTCAAGATTCCAGGGATGTAAAATTTCTTTTGCTCTTCGGTACCCCACTGCAAAATAGTGGGTCCAACTAATGTGTCTCCAAAAAAGTCAGCACGAAGTGGTGCTTGAGCTCGAGCAAATTCTTCGTTGAGGACGACTTGTTGAAGAAGAGCGAGTCCCTTGCCGCCATACTCAGTTGGCCAACTCGCACAGATCCATCCACCTCCATAAAGTTTCTTGATCCACTCGTCATTAAATGCACTTCGCTCTTCAGATGTCATGGAGAATCCTTCGTCGAACCAACCATCTGGCAAGTTGTCAACGAGCCATTGGCGGATCTCGAGTCGGAAGGCTTCTGCGTCAGCTGGGTAGGTAAGGTCCATGGCTTCTAGCGTAGTCACCCCAACGTTCCCTAGGATTTTCGTGCCCCGTTTGCATGAGCCGCTATTCCTTGGGACGATAGAGACCCCCCGGCCACCAAGGAGTCCTGTGCCGAAGACCCCCCTCCAGCTCATTCGAGAAACCCGCACCTCGTGGGATCGGTCGCGCTCAATCACGACCCCGGAACGCATTGCCCCTCGCCCTCCAGCACCAGGTGGGGTTCGGGTGGCCTTCTTGATCTACCGGGGGAATCCTCGCTGCGGCGGCCAAGGGGTCTACACGAGGCACTTGACGAGAGAACTCGTTGCCCTCGGACACAGCGTCGAAGTTTTTGCGGGACCGCCCTGGCCAGAGATCGACGAAGGAGTTGGCTTTACGCCTGTCCCTGGACTTGACCTCTATCGAGACCCAGACCCTTTCAGAATTCCTCACCCACGCGAGTTCACTTCACTCGAGGACCTTGAAGAGTTCGGCATCATGATGACGGCAGGATTCGGAGAACCAAAAGCATATTCAAAGAGAATTCATTCGATTCTTAATAAGCGACGTAGTGAATTCGACATCATTCATGACAATCAATGCTTAGGGACAGGAATACTTGAACTTGCGAATGAGGGATGGCCAATTCTTGAGACGCTTCACCACCCCATCACAGTAGACAGAGAAATTGCGCTTGATCACGACACAAATATCTTTCGCCGCTTCAACACCAAGCGTTGGTTTGGATTTTTACGAATGCAAGTTCGCGTGGCCCAGCAACTTCCTGCGATTTTGACAGTGTCGCAGAACTCAGCGAAAGATATTCATTCTCAAATGGGTGTCCCTTCTGAGCGAATGACCGTCGTGCCCGTTGGCGTCGACCCAGAGGTCTTTAAGCCCTACAAGGACGCAAAAGTAGTCAAAGGACGCATCATGGTGACGTCGTCCTCAGACGTTCCGATGAAGGGATTGGTCCCACTGCTTGAAGCGGTGGCAAAACTGCGGACCGAGCGTGACATTGAACTCGTTGTGATTGGGAATCCAAAACCCAATGGTCGAGTAGCCAAGGCCCTCGATCGACTGAATCTCAGCGACATCGTGACCACGGTGAGTGGGGTGAGTGATGAAGAACTTGCGCGCCTCTACGGTGAAGCCGAAGTTGCTGTTGTCCCGTCACTCTACGAAGGCTTCTCCCTCCCAGCGATTGAAGCCATGAGTTGTGGCGTCCCCGTCGTTGCAACAACTGGTGGCGCACTTCCAGAAGTTGTGGGGAAGGATGGTGAAACCGGTCTCCTGGTTACACCAGATGATCCTGAAGCATTGGCCGCTGCGATTCGTCGAGTGCTGGACGATCCAGAACTTGGGCGACGTCTTGGCGATGCTGGACGAGAGCGCGTGATCCGACGCTTCACCTGGCAAGTCACCGCAAAGGGAACAGCAGCGTGTTACCACTCAATTCTTTCTGGCGACCCGATGCCTCTTTCAGTGGGGTTTGACTGATGCTGACGGCGAACTACGACACCCTCGGCGTCAAGCCTGGAGATCTCGTCCTTGACCTTGGCTGCGGATTTGGGCGCCACGCGTACGAGTTTGCCCGACGAGGGGCATCAATCGTCGCGCTCGATGCGGGAGCTGACGAAGTTTTTCAAGTCCGAAATACTTTTGGAGCAATGGCTGAAGCCGGCGAGATTGAATCAACCTCAGGCGTTGCAGCAGTTCAAGGCGATGCGTTGCACTTGCCTTTTCCGGATGGAACCTTTGACCGGGTGATCTGTAGCGAAGTCCTGGAACATATTCCAGATGATGAAGCGGCAATGGCGGAGTTGTCGAGAGTGTTGTCTCCCAACGGAACGATGGCCATCACGGTTCCTCGTTTTGGACCTGAGCTTGTGAACTGGGCTCTCTCGGAGGAGTACTACGACGTTCCTGGTGGGCACGTGCGCCTGTATCGACGTTCCATTCTTTTTGATCGGCTTCGTGCCGCGGGCCTCGAGCCATTCGCTTCGCATCATGCCCACGGTCTCCACAGTCCTTACTGGTGGCTCAAGTGCGCGGTGGGGCCAACAAACGATGAGAACCGAGCCGTCAAGGCATATCACAAGCTCCTTGTGTGGGACATCGTCAAGGGGCCCCGAACGACTCGAGTCGCTGAGAAGATTCTCGCTCCGGTGATGGGGAAAAGCTTTGTTGTGTATCTTCGCAAAGCCCCTCAGACCTCAAAGGTCGAGGTGGCCGCATGAGTACAACCGACCAACTCGTCGTTATCCCGGAAGTCCCTGGCATCCTCACGTCCCAAGAGGTTCAACTCACCGCTGACTCACTCGTTGGTCTTCAGCGCGAGAATGGAATGATTCCTTGGTTTGATGGTGGACACTGTGACCCGTGGAACCATGTGGAAGCAGCGATGGCACTCTCGGTATGTGGTCGTTTCAAAGAAGCAGAAATGGCATACAACTGGCTAGCCGATGTCCAGTTGGGCGATGGAAGTTGGTTTAACTATTACTTAGACCACTCCATCAAAGATGCTCGACTTGATACGAATGTGTGCGCGTATATCGCCGCTGGACTTTGGCATCACTCATTGATTACGGGAAGTGACGAGATATTGCAACGCCATTTCCCGATGATGGAAAAAGCGATTGATTTTGTTCTTCGGTGGCAACTCCCAGATGGTGGAATCCGATGGTCGTTGACGAGCGCGGGAATCCCTGAGCGCTATGCACTCTTGACCGGATCAGCCTCGATCTACCATTCACTCAGATGCGCCATCGCCATTGCCGACCGACTCGGGGCACCTCGACCAGAGTGGGAGTTGGCAGCGGGACGATTAGGCCACGCGGTAGCTCACCACCCTGGAGCATTTGCTCCAAAAAATGAGTTCGCAATGGACTGGTACTACCCGATGCTCTCAGGTGCACTTGAAGGTGAAGCCGGTCGGCGTCGAATGGAAACGCACCTTGATGAGTTCGTGATGTACGGCCTTGGGGTGCGATGTGTGTCGACCTCAGAATGGGTGACCGCAGCAGAAACCGCTGAATGCGTGATGGCCCTCGATGCACTCGGGATGAAAGATCAGGCACTTGAGCTCTTTGAAGTCGCACAAGGCCACCGTCAAGTTGATGGTTCGTATCTGACGGGGATTGCATACCCAGAAAACGTGACGTATCCAGAACACGAGACCACTTCGTATACCGCTGCTGCCATCATTTTGGCTGCGGATGCATTGAGCACGTCATCTCCAGCAGCGGGACTGTTCAGAGGAGAAACACTGGGCAAGACAATTGACCTCGAGGGCCCTCGGTGTGATCAGCGACACACCGGAGCGTGTACTGCTCCTTAAGCAGCGCGTCGCTCCAGAACCCGCAAACTCCCGGTAGCTCCAATCTCTGCAAATTTTCCGGATTCGAGTGCGGCACAGTAGATCTCATAGGGAGGTCTTCCGCCATCGTCAGGATTCTCAAAGACGTCGTGGATTGCCAGAAGGCCCCTAGGGGCTATGTGAGGCGTCCATCCATTGAAGTCATTCCACGCCGGCTCTTCACCATGGCCACCATCGATGAAACAAAGGCTCAGCGGAGTCGTCCACAATGATGAGACAACCCGAGAGTCGCCGACAAGCCCAACAACGCTCATCTCGAGGTCAACGTCGCCAATCGATCGTTGCCAATGGGGGAGTGTGTTGAGACGGCCATCATGCGCGTCAACGAGATCTTCGTCGTGGTGTTCCCACCCAACCTGATTTTCTTCAGAGCCACGATGGTGATCGAGGCTGAAGAGCACACTATGAGTCGATTCCGCAGCAGCGCCGAGATAGACCGATGACTTTCCGCACCACGCACCGATCTCTAAGAACGCGCCACCTGGAAAGCGAGTGCCGGCCTCAAGACCTGCTTCGTAGAGCGCAATCCCTTCATCGTCGGGCATAAACCCACGCACCGAGACGGCATGTTCAAGGAGAACCCGAATTCGATCATCGTGGTGAAGCGTCATTTTGAAAATATTCCCCTCGAAGTATGAACTTCCTAGCCAATGATAAGGGTGATAAGGGTATAGATCCCAAAACCAGCGAGCAGGATGCCGCCACCTTGGCGGATTCGGCTTAAGGGAAGAATTCTTACGAGCGAACGACCACCGAAAGCCCCCAACGCTGCAATGGCGATGAGCGCAAGAGACGCTGCTAGAAAGACGATCCATGGCTCGTGGGACTTAGCCACGAAGTTCGCGGCCAAGATCTGGGTGAGGTCGCCAAATTCTCCAATAAAAATAACAGCGAATGCTGTGGAGCCAACCTTGAGGAAGGAACCTGGCGTTTCTTTCTCTGCCTCTCGCTCTCCTTTTGTTAGTTCTGACTTCTCTGGAACGAACAATAAGTAAGCAGCTCCCGCTAAGAAAACGATCATGATGATGACTTCAAGAAGTTTGTGAGGGAGGAGTGCCAGGAACTTTCCCGCTACGGCTGCGATCCCCATGTGAACGACAAATGCAAGTGATGCGCCAATCCATACTGGGAGCGCACTTGAACGGCTTCCCATGACCACCGTGGCGATCATGGTCTTGTCAGGAAGTTCGGCAACGAAAATTACACCAAACACTGTCAATGCGAGGGCAAGATTCACCTCTCTAGTATGCCCGATTTAGCACTTCAGTCAAGCCATGGCTTTCGCGTTCTCCGAAGGTGACACCGACCCACATCCTCTCGACACCTTGAAGAACGGTCCGTTGTCCAGAGTGAACTGGATGAGAATTCACAAAATCAGCAATCACCTGTGCGCTTTTTCGAGAACCAATCATCCGTGCAATCCCGCCGAGCATTCGACTGTGTGCGTCTTGCGGGAAGCGAGCAAGGCACTCGTCCCAGTGACTCATGAGTTCATCGAAGGCGACGACGCCCCCTGTTTTGTTTGCGAGTAATGCTGAGACAACGTAGGGAGCATCCTGGGTGCGGATCGTTTCTCCGCGACAGAGATCAAATGCCTTTTTCGTCAGGTCAACGTTCTGGAAGCCTGTCAGACCAAAGAGGTAGCGATGCTCGGATTGGGGGTCACTGGCGGCTTCGTAGCGCCGAAGGACTTCATCAAAGTCACCGTCTCGAGAGCAATATCCTACGACAGCGATAATGGCATCAGCGAGGTCTCCACTCACTTCACCAGTATCAAAACGCCGCAAGGCTTCTCGCTGTATACCTTCGTGGGAGCCAAGAGTTCCAAGAGTTGAAAGCACAAGTGATCGCAATGTTGGCGTTTGTTCATCTTCTCCACGTTCAGCGTCCCATCCCAGTTGTTCGTAGAGAGGGCCAAAGACAGCAGTGGTTCGCTCGGCGAAGAGTGCGCGCTCAGCGTGTGGAAGGACTCTCGAAACCGTGCCGAATGCTCCTGCCACGGTGGTCCACGTGGCCGGCTCGATTTCTTTGCCTAAACCAGCAGCCAGGGTCAAGAAATCAGCCAAGGTGGATCTCCCGGCCAATGCGGCCGCCCAAGTGTCGGCAACCAAAGTGGCACGCTCAAGCGCGTCAAGGCGGCCGAGGTTGCTGGCGATTTCTGCCAACGCAGCACTGTCGTACTTCGTCCGATAGACACCCCATCCGCCTGCGTTGAGAACCGTACCGGAGGGAACCGAAACCGGATCCTTCCCGAGGATTGTGGCCTCAATGGAGTCTGAGTCCAAAGGTCGAGTCAAGAGAGGGATCAACCACATCGAGCCAATGGCACTCTCTTGCTGGGCAGGACCGTAGGAAAATGGAGCTTGTGACGCTGTCCCGTTTTCAACCGTGACGACAGGATGTCCTCCTTGGAGAATCCACGTATCCATGATGGTTCGCACGGGTGCCTGAGAGACCGATTCGAGGGCATTCCAAAGATCAGAGGTCACCGTGTTTGAGTAGGCATGAAGCTCTAAGTAGTGGCGAATTCCATCTCGAAATGTATCTTCTCCTAAATACTGTTCAAGCATCCGTAATACACTTCCACCTTTTTCATAGGTCAAAATGTCAAACATCCCTCGAGCATCAGCGGGTGAAATAACTTCGAATTCAATAGGACGCGTTGAATGAAGTCCGTCAACCGCCATCGCCATTTCTCGTGAGGTCCCGAAACTCACCCAACGTTGCCACTGTGGCCGGAAGGCGTCAGTGCACTTAATTTCCATGAAGGTAGCGAATGCTTCATTGAGCCAGATTCCTTCCCACCATCCCATGGTGACGAGGTCTCCAAACCACATGTGAGCGATCTCGTGAGCAATGACGTCAACGACTCGCTCGACTTCCAAGCGAGAAGCAGTCGCGGGGTCAACCAAGAGCGCAGTTTCTCTGAACGTCACGCAGCCTAAATTTTCCATCGCACCAAAGGCGAAGTCAGGAATTGCCACGAGGTCTAATTTGTCGCCGGGATAGGGGATTCCAAAGTAATTCGTGAAATATCGAAGGGAATGTGCAGCAACTTCCAATGCGAATGGCGCAAGCGATGCTTTGCCTGGGGGATAGACAATCCGCACTGGCGTGCCATCGACGTCGAGAGTGTCGGTCTCTTCAAAAGGACCAACGATGAAGGCGACGAGATAGGTCGACATCACCATTGTTGGAGCGAATGACACCACCCGTGTTCCGTCTTCTCGAAGTTCCTCTGCGACGATGGGACTATTCGAGTACGCAGCTTGATCTTTTGGAACGATCAGGGTGATGGTGAAGGTTGCTTTCTTGGCAGGTTCGTCAAAACAGGGGAATGCTTTTCTCGCGTCGGTCGCCTCCATCTGCGTTGTGGCAATCGTCTGGGTCGTGCCATCGGGATCAAGAAATGTTGAACGATAGAAGCCGGTCAATTGATCATTTAAGATTCCGGTGAACTTAATTCGCAACGTTGCCGTTCCTTTTTGGAGGACAAGACCTGGATCAAAGGTTGCACGTTCCGTCTCTGGGTCAAGGGAGATGGAGCAGTTGGTTGGCGCTGCTCCATTCGTCTCGATTGTCGCCTCGGAGAGTTCAAGGTCAACAGCATTCAGTGTGATGGACGGTGTTTCAGAGGTGATGTTGAGATCAATCTCGACGCTACCCTTGAACGTGGCTTCCCCTAAGTCAGGGGCGAGTTCAAGTCGGTAGGCCGTTGGAAAAACAGCATCGCTGAGGCGGTAAGGGTTCTCGGAAGTTTTGGACATGTTCAGAGGCTACCGTTCGACCACCTAGCCTTATCCCGTGACAATTTCTTCGACTCCCATTTCCCTCTCTGACAAGCCAGAGCCCGAACTCCTCGACGTTGTGGGGATCGGCTCACCCCTCGTTGACGTGATCGCCCAGAGTGACGATGCCCTCTTGGAGCGCCTGGGATTGGCCAAGGGCTCAATGACCCTGATTGATCTTGATCAGGCCGACGCTATGTATGCAGCGATGGCCTCGAGCATCGAGGCATCGGGAGGTTCAGCGGCAAACACGATGGCTGGCATAGCGTCCCTGGGAGGAAGAGCAGGATTTATCGGAAAAGTTGCAACCGATTCTTTGGGTGACATCTTTACCCACGACATTACGGCCTCGGGAGTTGAGTTTGAAGCTGCCATTGCCAAAGAGAGCGATGGCGGAACAGGACGATGTCTGGTTTTTGTGACTGATGATGCTGAACGGACGATGGCAACTCACCTTGGGGTCGCGACGACGTTTGCTCCAGGTGATGTTGATGGCCTGTTACTTGCTCGGACAAAGATTACGTACCTTGAGGGGTACCTCTTTGATCTTCCACCCGCAAAAGAAGCAATGCGCGCGGCTATTTCAGCCACACATGCGGCAGAGGGTTCTGTAGCGTTGACGCTTTCCGACTCGTTCTGTGTCGAGCGCCATCGTGCAGATTTCCTTGATCTGTTGACCGGTGACATCGATCTCCTCTTTGCCAATGAAGATGAGGCGATGTCATTATTTAAATCCACCACGTTTGAAGGTGCGCTTGCATCCTTTGAAGAGACTGGGGTCCTCGCGGTGATCACCCGAGGTGAACAGGGCTCCGTTGTGGTGACGCCCGCTGGACGGCTTGAAGTCCCAGCGACGCCTGTTGACAAGGTTATTGATACCAATGGGGCGGGTGACCTCTTCGCCTCAGGGTTCCTCTATGGAATGACGAATGGACTCGACCCAGAGAAGAGTGCTCACTTGGCGAGCTTGTGTGCAAGTGAAGTCATCAGCCATTTAGGGGCTCGACCGCAACGAAATCTTGGCGAACTCGCGCAAGAAGCTGGCATTCTGTAGCGTTGTTCTAGATCAAATCTTTGCGGTAGAGGTTGAAAAGGCAGATTGCGCCAGGGAGTGGTGGCAGCCAGTAAATAAGCATTCGATAGGTGACTGCACAAATAATTGCCTCGGCATGATGGACGCCAATGGCGTTGAGCCCTGCGATCAAGATTGCCTCGGGCGCCCCGAGACCACCGGGTATCGGCACCAGGCTCGTCGCGAGTCCAGCAATCTGAGTGATGACAAGAACCGCAGCAATTTTTGGAGTGGCATGGAGAGAGAGCAAGACAAGCGTTAAACACGCAGTCTGAGCGAGAACCGTGACGCACTCGCCAGCTGCAATCTGGAGGCCGCGTTGTGGCTGTCGTACTACTTGCAGTAAATAGACCCAGGACTGTTTCAGCCACGCTTCAACTTTTTGCCGGAGTGTTGGTGCTTTGATCATGATGGTCACCGCAGCGGCGACAACGATGACCCCTAACACCACCTCCCAAGTACTTGATGGTGTTTCTTTTTTGAGGTCGTTCGCATTAATTGTTGCCGCTGCGAGCACTGTTGCTATTGCGAGAATGACCGCACCGACAATGGTGGTGATCGTAGAGCTCAACCCAGACGCAGCGGTCGCTTGGGCACTCGTCAACTTCTTCTTCATGAGGAACCGGATTGTCAGTGCGAAGCTCCCAAGGCTTTCTGGTGTGTAGGTATACGTGACTGCTTCAGCAACTTCGAGCTCAAAGGTTCTGAAGAAGGGGAGTTTTGGTTGGGATGACGCCTTCAGTGAAATGGCATATCCCACGTACTGTCCGTAGCCAACAATGGCCGCCAAGGCGAAGCACCACCAGTTCGGTGTGTGATCTTTCAAGTACGCAGGTAGCCCGGTGTACCAGAGGACCACGATCACCAAGATGATGAGCGTGATCAGTCCAATACCGAATGTCCAGCCGGTCACTTTGAGATGTTTCAGGAGCTTTTGGACTTCGTTATATGTGCGCTTTCCAATTTTTGGTTTGCTCTTCGACGTTGTATTCCCGTGCGACTGATCAGTCATGAGGGTGCATTTCGTGGCGCGTAAAGGGCAAGCCTGCAGCGAGGCGTTCTGCGTCAAGTCGTGCATCGAGATCATCTATTTTGCTGTCTTCGTCTCGCATCCAAAAGAACGCGATCGGGAAGATTGCCAACAACATCAAGAAGTCTCCCCCGATCCACATCACTGCTCCTCCAGTTTTCAAGTCTGTCAGTAATGAAGGACCCCATGTGCGGTGCATCGAACTATATGTTGAGAAGAGTTCGTGGTCAGACATCACGAGAGCCAAGCCTGTGAATGTATCGACAGGCACAGCAAGTGCCAGGTAGATCATTCGAAGACCCGGTGAAAGTGGGTGTCGTGATGGCTCAATCGCGACTACCGGGCGCCAGAAGAGATAGCCAATCATCACAAAAGCAAACTGTTCGAGATGATGGACCCACATCTGCGACAACATCAAATTAAAAAGGGACGTCAAGTGGGTCAGGGGAATGAAGATTGCGTAGAGAATAAATCCCACAGCCGGGTAACCGAGAAACTCGCCAACCTTAGAATCGACTGCCCTGTTGAATCCACGACCCGCTGCGCCTGGAAGTGTCGTACAGGCAAGTTCGAGAGGAGCTGCCATCGCAAACAGGGCGGCTGCAATCATGACCAGCAGTAAGTGTTGGATCATGTGGTCGGTAAAGAGCGTCATGTCGTAGACCCCGATGACACTTTGAGTGGCAAGAAAGACGCAGATAATGCCGGCAACAAATGAAAGTGTCCTTTTGCGTGACCATGACGAGCCTGGAGTGCAGGTTCGGTAGCGTCGAACCCCAAAGAGGTAGAGAAGCAGAACAAGAAGAAGCAACACCGTCGTCATCCAAGAGACGTCAAACGTGGCGATACGTCCCCAGGTGAATGGCAGGGGCATCGGCATCGACATCGGCATCGAGGCCATATCGCTCATCATGCCCTGTGTCCCATTTCCACTACGCTACCGGCCTTGTCGGCTCATTGAGCCAAGCGTCGGTAGGCTGACCCCGTGCGATCACGTTGGTTTTCACCTCGAGCGTTCTTGCTTCATGTGGGGCTTATTCTCTGGGTCGCGGGGTGTATTGCTGCGGGGTGGTGGCAGATTGCTCGGGCCGTAGAAGGAAATGCTCTGAGTTACGTCTATGCAATTGAGTGGCCAGTCTTTGCCGCAGCTGGCGTTGTAGGTTGGTGGGCATTGATCCACAGCACGGCGCCAAGCGAAGCTGAACGAGCGGAACGAAAAGCCTTTGAAGACGAGCAACGGATGAAGGCACAAGCTGCCAAGCGGAGGCCCGATGAGGAAGACGATGCGATGCGGGCCTACAACGATCACCTTGCCCAGCTTTCTGGACTAGACGTTCCACCGAAAAAGGAGACATGAGATGAGTGGAGTACTTCGTCGATATCAGGTGATGTCATGGGTCGTGGGAGTCGCCCTCTTGGTCTTGACCTATGCCGCTATTCAGGATTGGGTGAATCACAGTTCGGGCCTTGCTCACATCGTGAGCCCAATTCACGGAATCTTGTACATGGTCTATTTGGTAACGGTGATTGAAGTCTGGATCAAACTCAAGCCAACGAAACTTCGAGTTCTTGTGATGGTGTGCTCAGGTTTTGTCCCGTTCTTGGCATTTTTTGTTGAGCACAACACCCTGAAAGTCCTTCAGGCCCAGGAACGCGCGTCGGCCTGAGGACATGGTGATGAGAGAGAACCCCTGGTTGTCGAGACGGATCGTCAACTTTGCCCACCAGGGGGGCGCCCATGAAGCACCCTCGTCGACGCTGTACGCGATTGAAGAGGGATTACGAGCGGGTGCGAGCGCAGTTGAGCTTGACGTGCACGCAACAAAAGATCGAGTCTTGGTTGTCTGTCATGACGAAACGATTGATCGCACAACCAATGGCATCGGAGAGATCTGTGACCTCGAACTGAGCGAATTGCAATCCTGTGATAACTCGTACTGGTTTATCGAAGGGGCGGACGTCACGCCAGGGAGAGATGAAAAGGAATATAGGCATCGAGGCAAGGCGCCAAAAGATCATTCATTTGGGATCGCCACACTTGAAGAGGTGCTGCTGACGTTTCCTCAGACAGTCTTCAACATGGACATCAAACGCACCGCGCCCGAGGTTGCCCCCTACGAAGAACTTCTCAGCACCACGTTGGCGAAGTGTGGAAGAAGCGACGATGTGATCGTCGCCTCATTCAATGATCTCGCCATCCAAGAGTTTCGTCGTCAAAGCCCCGACACACTGACTTCTGCTGCAACTCTTGAAACAGCGAACTTCATTCGTGCCGTCCAGGCTGGCGAGACCCCCGAAGCGTTGAACGTGGTGGCGTTCCAGGTTCCAGAAACCTTTGGTGAACTCACCTTGGTCACCGAGCAGTTCATTGAAGCGGCCCATGGGGCCAATATTGCAGTGCATGTCTGGACGATCAACGACACAGAATCTATGGAGCGTTTGATCAGCCTTGGCGTTGACGGGATTATTTCGGATCGACCGTCACTGTTGACGTCAGTATTGGGATCTCAGGCATGGGATGGGACGAGGTAACGAGTCCATCAAGGGATGCGACTGAATCGTCGCGTCAACCTACCCTCGGCCGCAGTTCGGCTTTTTGCCGTGGTTGGCCTTTTTCTTGGCCCGGAGCTTGCGTTTCACAGTTCGCTTTGACATAGGACTATCCATACTAGTCGCTGGCCGGTAGGTTCCTTCCCATGAGATGTTCCTTCAGGCCTTCCGAGCCACAGTGGCGGGGCTGATGGCTGGTTCGCTCATCCTTGTTGCGACTCCAATTGGGAACTTGGGTGATCTCTCCGAGAGAGCAATCGAGGTGCTCTCTGACGTCGAACATATCTACTGTGAAGACACTCGAAGGACCCGAGCACTCTTGAGTGCCAAATCCATTCCTGGCAAAGGTCGCCTGGTGTCACTTCATGAGCACAACGAAGAGGCGAGAGTCTCACAGGTTCTTGCAGCCCTCGAAGCGGGGGAGAGCGTTGCAGTGGTGAGCGATGCAGGAACCCCCGGCATCTCTGATCCCGGGCAGGTCCTTGTGGCGAACGCGGTCGCTCATGGATTCGACGTCACCACGGTTCCTGGTCCGTCATCGGTCATCGCCGCCCTCGTGGTGAGTGGACTGCCAACTGAGCGCTTCATCGTTGAGGGGTTCTTGCCTCGACGCGGGAAAGAGCGTGCTGAGCGAATTGCCGAATTCAAGGTTGAAACTCGAACCATCGTCATTCTTGAGTCACCACGAAGAGTGGCAGGGACGCTTGGCGAGCTAGCGCTCTCGCTCGAGGGAGAACGAAAGATCGTGATTGCTCGTGAACTGACCAAACTCCATGAAGAGATATGGAGAGGGACACTTGAGGAAGCCGAAAGCGCCTTTGCGGAGCGAGAGCTCAAAGGCGAGGTTGTCCTCGTCCTGGGGGGTGGAACACCTAGGACGAAGAAGGATGTGAGTGACACCGAGATCAGATCCTTCGTCGAAACGGCGATGGCCGATGGTCTCTCTCGAAGAGATGCCGCACACGATGCCGCAGAACTTTTTGGAATTTCACGACGACGGGCCTACGAGGTGGCAACCTCACACCTCACACCAAAGGGTCTGACCTGACCGGTACGATAAAGGAGTGACCCGCTTCTACATCACGACTCCGATCTACTACGTCAACGATGTCCCGCACCTGGGCCACGCCTACTGCACGGTTAACGCAGACGCCATCGCTCGCTGGCACCGCCTCATCGGTGACGACACTCTCTTTTTGACTGGGACTGACGAGCATGGGGCCAAAGTGGCCGAGGCGGCAGAGGAACACGGAGTCACTCCTCGCGAATGGACGGATCGAACCTCGGCTCGATTCTCAGAAGCCTGGGAGGGTCTCAACGTTTCGAATGATGATTTTGTCCGCACCACAGAGACCCGCCACTACGACACAGTTCGAGACTTCCTGCAAAAGATTTACGACAACGGCTTCATTAAAAAAGACACCTATCGAGGCCTCTACTGCGTGAGTTGTGAGGACTACTACACCCCCGATGATCTTAATGATGGAATGTGCCCCGTCCACGGTCGTGGCGTGGTTGAGATGGAAGAAGATAACTACTTTTTCCAGCTCAGCGCGTTCCAGGACCGCCTTATCGAGTGGTACGAAAAAAATCCTGACGCGATACGTCCTGCGTCAAAGAGAAATGAAGCCCTGAGTTTTATTAAAGGTGGGCTCAAAGATGTATCGATTACTCGGACAAGTCTGAGTTGGGGAGTCCCGGTTCCTTGGGACGATGCTCATGTGTTTTACGTCTGGTACGACGCGCTTATTAACTACCTCACGGCCCTCGGCTATGGCGAAGACCCAGAGAACGTAGCGACCTGGTGGCCCCACGTCCATCACCTCATTGGTAAAGAGATCATCCGATTCCACTGCGTCTGGTGGCCAGCAATGTGCATGGCCGCAGGCGTCGAACCCCCAGCGAATATCTTTGTTCATGGCTGGCTCCTGGTGGGTGGCCAAAAGCTTTCAAAGTCGATGGTGGATGATCAGGGAGGCCCGGTCAAACTCACTCAGATCACCCCGGCATCGCTCACTGAAGACTTCGGCGTCGATGCCATCCGCTATCACCTGTTGCGCAATACACCGCTTGGAACTGATGGCGAGTTCTCAATTGAAGGTCTCACTGAGCGCTACAACTCTGATCTGGCAAATAATCTTGGAAACTTGGTCGCCCGGGTCGCCACTGTGGTGGCTTCAAAATGTGGAGGCACCGCCCCAGCCCCTGATCCGCAGAGCCCACTGGTTGCCGCAGCGGCCCAGGCGGTGACATCAGCAAGCGATGCCTGGCAGCGCTTTGCCCCCCATGAGGCCCTAGAAGCGACATGGCGCCTTATTGGTGCGGCGAATGCCGAATTGGAAAACACTGAACCTTGGAAGGCTGAACCAGGAACCGTTGACGACGTACTCGGAAGCGCCTTAGAAGTTGTTCGAATCGTTGCGCTGCTCATTGCGCCAGCCATGCCGGCGACATCTCTTGAGATTTGGCATCGCTTAGGGCTCAGTGGGTCCCCTGAGGATGAGCGTCTCCCGGGAGCGGCAGACTGGGGAAACTCCCTTGCGGGCCATGACGTGATCAAGGGAGACCCTCTTTTCCCTCGACGCAAAACAACACCATGACCTTGTCGTGGGTGGATTCGCATTGCCACTTACAAGAGCGCTACGTCGCTGACGATGTCGAGGAAGCAGCCATTGATGCCCTCCGTCGAGCTCGAGATGCAGGCGTCAGCGGAGTCGTCTGTGTGGGGACTGATGAAGTGACGTCTCGACAAGCAGTCGCGCTCTCGCTTGATGTTGGAGGGCGAGACCACGGAGCGTCGCTCCCAGAGGTGCGTGCGGTGATTGGCCTCCACCCTCATGAAGCCGGACAGAGCCGGGGGTGGATTCAGCCCATGATCGACGAGTTCGCAGGGGGAATCGCCGGGATCGGTGAGTGTGGACTGGATTATTTTTACGAACACGCCTCGAAAGAGGAGCAGCGAGAGGCATTTTGCGATCAAATTGGGCTGGCGTTTGCAAACGAGCTCCCATTGGTCATTCACGCTCGCGATGCCTGGGAGGACCTTTTTTCAATTTTTGAAAGCGAAGGTGTTCCTCCTGAGACAGTGCTGCACTGTTTCACCGGCGAGCCCCAGCACGCGCAGCGATGTGTCGAACTTGGAATGAGCGTCTCATTTTCAGGGATTGTGACCTTTAAAAACGCCACAGCATTGCGCGAAGCGGTGAAGGAAGTCCCCCTGTCGCGACTGCTCATCGAAACAGATAGTCCTTTTCTCACCCCAGTTCCGCACCGGGGCCAAAGCAATGAGCCTGCCTACGCACCACTCGTCGGCCAGGCCGTCGCCGAATCTGCAGGGCTCTCAGTCCTCGAAATTGCGGCTGCTACCTCGACAACGGCAGAACGGATTTTTGGCCTCGGCTCCCCCTTGCCCGGAAAATAAGAAATTCCGGCCACCTGCTCTGACCTGGGTGAAGTCACCCGAAAGCCTGTCTGACTAGGGTTTTTACGCAAGAAATAGCCTTTGACCTGGGAGAAAGAGGCGGATTCACCATCCCATTTGCGCC
This sequence comes from Actinomycetota bacterium, assembly GCA_009699875.1. Lineage (GTDB taxonomy): Bacteria > Actinomycetota > Acidimicrobiia > Acidimicrobiales > RAAP-2 > CAIUMH01. The sequence goes on along the minus strand of WLNI01000001.1, from coordinate 500,772 downwards.
CGTTACAACCCTTTCCTAACCTGATTACTTGCCAGTTGGAGTGGAGGCTCTGGCCGGCGAGTTCTTATTTTCGATGAAGGGCGGAGTCCTGCAACATAAACGAACTGACGTGTCACGCCATGCCCTTCTTGCGTCTGCAGCTGCGGCCATGTTGATCACGCCACTCGCTCTCTTGGGAGGTGGCGCAGCCTCGACTGCACTGGCCTCCCCAGCCCCGGCCACGCCGGCGGCGTCAGGTACAACCCTCCAAAGTGGAGCGGCGGCAGCCCAGGGGCGAGCCCTCCAAAATATCCAAAATGTTGCCAATCAGATCCCGGCTTCTCCCACCACGGTGCCCGCTCCAGCCCCGACGACGGTTCCCGCTCCGGTTCCGACCACGGCAGCTCCTCGAGTCGTCGTTGCCCCGCCACCCACGACCACCACCACGCTGGGCCATAGCGTCGTTGGCCACGCCACGTGGTACGCCTGGCACGCCGGAGAGTGTGCGAGCCCCACGCTTCCTCATGGGACCACCGTGCGAGTGACCAATAGCGCCACGGGAGCCTCGACGACCTGTGTGGTCACCGACACTGAGGGATCGCAGTGGCCTCGGGTCATTGACCTCGACAAGTCAGTCTTTGCTCAGATCGCAGATCCTGGTGCTGGGGTAGTGACCGTTTCACTTTCTTGGTGAGTTTGACTCGCGCCGAGTCAATCGCGCTCCTTGAACAGGCTGGACTCAAACCAAAGCGAAAACTCGGACAAAACTTTGTCGTTGACGCGAACACCCTGGCGCGAATTGTTCGACTGGGTCGAGTCACCAGCGAGAGCCACGTCATCGAAATTGGAGCTGGACTTGGAGCGTTGACGCAAGAACTACTGAGCACGCAAGCTTCTGTAACGGCCGTCGAGATTGATCCAGACCTCGTTCAGATTTTGCGGAATCGACCAGAACTTTCCGAGGCCCACATTGTCGAAGGTGACGCACTTCACATGGATTTAAACGAGGTGGTTTCTCTGTCAAGGTCTCCGTGGGTGCTTGTTGCGAATCTTCCCTACAACGTGGCCACACCGCTCGTCCTGCGGGTGTTGGAAGACGTCCCACAGATTCAGCGAATGCTTGTGATGGTCCAGGCCGAAGTGGGGGAACGGATGGCTGCCGGCCCTGGCGATGATGCCTATGGGGCGGTCTCCCTGCGGGTGGGGTACCACGGCACAGCATCGGTGGCCGGGAGAGTTCCCCCAACCGTTTTTGTTCCCCGGCCCAAAGTCGACTCTGTCTTGGTCTCGATAGAACGCAGTCCTGAGCCGGCGGTTGATCCAGGGCTTGTGAGTGAAGACGAGATCTTCGCATTGGTGCGACAAGCCTTTGGGCAACGTCGCAAGATGCTGCGGCGCTCACTTGCAGCAGTGGTCTCCCCAGAAGCTTTTGAAGCCGCCGGAGTCTTGCCGACGGCTCGTCCAGAAGAACTTGACGTTCGAGACTTTGGACGATTAGCACTGAGTCTCAAATGAGCGAGTTCCAAAGAGTCTTAGCCCCGGCAAAACTTACGTGGTCACTCCACGTTGGATCCCGACGGGAAAACGGTCTCCATGAGATCGATGCTGAGATGCTGACGCTCGATCTCGCGGACGAACTCGTGATCGTCGATGGAGGCGAGGGAATTGTGTTGGAGTCTGAGAGTGGGGCTCGAGCCAATGATCTCACGCTGGGGTCGGAGAACCTGATTATGCGAGCGCTTGACCTCGCAGGGCGCCGGGCAGCAGTGCGCCTGAAAAAGGTGATTCCAATGGGGGGAGGTCTCGGCGGAGGATCAGCAGATGCCGGAGCGATTCTTCGGTGGGCCCGAGTTGAGGATTCCCGCGACGCACTCCAACTTGGCAGCGACGTCCCGTTCTGTTCCCTCGGAGGGCGAGCTCGCGTCAGGGGCGTGGGGGAAGAGATTGAACCCTTGGCTTTTGTGGAGCGAACAGTCGTCTTGTTTGTTCCTCCCTGCGCCATTGGAACCGCCGCGGTCTTTCAGGCCTTTGATGGCCTGCAAGCACGTGGGGGAGTCCATCACGATCGTAACGATCTCAGCGACGCCGCCCTCCTCGTTGAGCCAGAGCTTGGCGCCTGGCGTGCGTGCTTCGCAGAGGCGACGGGCCACGAACCCATCCTGGCGGGAAGTGGATCAACGATGTTCGTCGAAGGGACGAAGGAGTCGTGTGGACTTCTCGGTGTCGACTCATTGGTCCACAACGAGAGCAAAGGGATGCTTATTGAGGCGAAGGCAGTTCCTGCGTCATTTGGTGATCCTGGCGTGCGCTTGCCATAGCGGCAAGAGCCAGAACGACTGAGTTATTTCCCTGCAGCTCGACGCTGCCAGCGAGTGGCTTTCAGCATCTTCTTGTGCTTTTTCTTTCGCATGCGCTTACGGCGCTTTTTAATCAGGGAACCCATGAGTGTGTCAGGCTAGCGGAAGAAGGCCTATTCACCAAACGGGGGATATTGATGGGATTTCGTTTTCTTGGAATCGATCACGTTCAACTCTCTATGCCGAGGGGCCAAGAATCAGTGGCAACCGCTTTTTATCAGGACATCCTGGGGTTCACACGGGTTTCAAAGCCGATCGAACTCAACAATCAGAGTGGTGCGTGGTTTGAAACACCAGGGGTGGCACTGCATCTTGGCGAGGACGTTGAGTTCAGGCCCGCAGCCAAAGCACATCCGGCTCTCCTCGTTCAAGGATTCGACGATCTCGTTGGGTCACTTGAAGCACACGGGATCCTTGTCTCGCTCGCCGAGCCGCTCAACGGTGCACGCAGGGCGCATATTTTTGATCCATTCGCCAACCGCATCGAGCTCGTAGAGGCAGCGAACTAGTTCTGCTCGCTATCTCGTGGTGGGCGTTGTCGTTGGGGTGGCGACTCGCTCAAGAAAGAGGGCTTTACGAGGGCATTGGTTGACGGCCATCTCGGCGACGCCGCGAAACTGCTTTGGAATGCTCTCGCCCAAGATAATTGGGTAGCCCCACTCATCAAGTGAGATGAGCTCGGGCGCAAGTTCTGCGCAGTGGCCAAATCCATCGCACGCCACGGGGTCCACTCTGAGTCTTACTTCCATTCGATCTCTCCACTGTTCTCAGGAAGGGCGAGCACGCTTGGTGCTCCCGCTCGGGGACAACGCACACCTTGGGCATGGGCTTGGAAATCATTGGCGAACACAGCGAAGGCTGAGCGAACCAATCTGACCACGCCGTCTGGGTGAGCGCATGCTCCTCGCCCGTTGATCACTTCAAGGTGAGAGAGGATTCGCTCTTGAATCCCACTGACTCGCTCGCCATTGGCTAAGAGCTCGAGTTCGCTTGCCAAAGCGGGAAGCCCAAAGACACAAGGACCACATTGTCCTGCACTTTCGTTGGCCGTCCACCTGGCGATTCGGGCGGTCTCGGCAACGCCACAGCTGGAGCCATCGAAGGCGACAATGACACCGGCTCCCGGGCTTGAGCCGTAGGGTCGAAGTCCGCTTTGGGAGTAGGGGGCATCAAGAGCAGCGGGCCCCACGAAGGTCCCGCCGTAGCCACCGAGCAGGGCGCCGAGGATTGGTCCTTGCGGCCGAGCAAGGGCTATGACGTTTCGAAGTGGCGTCCCGAGAGGAACTTCAAAGACGCCTGGTTCTTCAACATTTCCAGAGAGCGTGGCCAAGGTCGTCCCGCACGCGTCCCCGAGGCCACCAGAGCGAAACCACTCTGGTCCGCGTCGGGCGATAAGGGCGAGATCAGCGGAAGTTTCAGCGTTGTCGATGACGCCGGGTCGGCTCTTAATGGTGAGTTTGGAGGGTTTCGTTGCACGAAACGTTGGAACGGCACGTGCTCCGTCAAGCCAGTGGGCGAGTGCTGACTCCTCGCCGGCGACATAGCGCCCCGGGGGAGCGACCAATGCGACGTCGAAGGGGGTGTGTCGAGCAGCCTTCCGTTCGCTCAAGGCAAGTTCGAGCGAGTGCAGCGCCGCTGGGTTATCTCTCGCAACCGCGACAGCGATAGAGACGGCATGCGTCAAGGTGGCGAGAACTTCAGCCCCATCCAAGATGAGGTGGGGTGCAAAACACGCAAGCACGCTATCTTTCTTGGCCGCGGGCTCTCCTTCCATGACGTTGATCACCATGAGGGGACGTCGCCGTCCATTGACACCAGATTGGAGTTTGCGTGCAGTGGGGAATCCGCCACCCCCGCGTCCAGTCAGTCCTGCCGTAGCGATCTGGTCCAACATGGTCGTGCGCCACTGGTGTACTTGTTTTCGAGCTGGCAGAAGCAAGTCCCCATGGGTCGCTCGGTGCTGCTCGTAGTTCAAGCGCTGGCCATGATCGGTTCCAGCAAGGAGTCGCTGTGACGAAAGGGGAGGGGCGAGATCGGTCATTGCGGTGGGCGCTTCGGCCTTGACGATGAGGCGATCGGTGTTGAGGTCTGCGCAGCTCGTTGCTGAGGGACGCGAGGTGCCCGTTTTGCGCTCCGAGCAGTCTTTGGAGTGGTTCGATCTGGGACGGCTGTGAGCGCCCCATCAGGGTGAGGGTTGGCCCAGATGCGCCAGATGGCAGAGGCGACGACGATAGCCACACAGCCTGCGACGAAGAGATCCATCCATCCAAAGCGAACATCGGTGCCGATGAAGATTGAGTGGATGAGAGCAATCGGCCACGCAAGATAGGAGAGCCAGTGAATGGCTCTCCAGGCCTCATGATTAATTCGTTGGCGGAACAGACTGGTGAGTGTGATGGCCAAGATGAGATCGAGCGAGACCGTTCCTAGGGCCACCCAAAGAGGCTTGTACGCCGAAGCAAAGGGGACGAAGATCGCAACGACACTGATGTGCACGTAGGTGTCGATCACCGAAGCGGCAATATGAAGTGCCAAAAAGATCACCGCGATCAGAGAGAGTCGGCGGTGAAGCTCGGCAACTGCGAATCGAGGCAGTGGGGCTCCTCCGACTCGAGTCGCCGTCATGATGCCCATCGCCATGACCAGGGTGAAGAGAAGCAGCGTGACGATGCCAGACGCACGTGCGGTGTACCAAAGAATCGGTGACGTCAGTCCAATCATGCGATTCCACCTTCCGTCTCTGGAAGCGGCCATCCCCCGAGCCGCTCGATCGTTCCATCATGACGCACAAGGCGTGCCACGAGAGACCGTTGAGGGATCTCAAAAAGTGCGTCTTCTCCCCAGACGATTGCTGCTGTCGAAAATGCGTTCGCTTCGACACAGGTCCCAGCCGAGATGGTGACCATCCTGAAGGGAGTTTCAACCGACCACCCGGTTGATGGATCGATGACGTGGTGGTGACGAGTGTCACTTCGATTCCAGTGGCGAACGACGCTCGACGAGGTCGCAAGAGCTCCCTTGGAAATCGAGACCACCTCTTGAGCGTCGCCGTCATGCCCTCGAACCTCGGCATCTTTTGGTTCGTCGGCAATACCGATCATCCAGCCATCTACTGGGGCGGGGCCGGCTACTCGGAGGTCTCCTCCAATGTCGACCACCACACCCACTGAGAGTTGTGCATGGATTCCTTCAGCGGCAATGTCAGCCGCTCGGGCTTTGGCGGTAGCCCCGAGGTCGAGATGCACGCCGTCGGGAAGTTCGATTGTGAGCTGGTCGGCATTGAGGACGATGCCGCTGACACCTGGAGAAGGACGAATATGTGTTGAATCGATGGTTCCCTCATCGAGGAGTGCACCGTAATCTCGGTCGTAACCGAGGGCAATGAGTGAGTCCGCCACCGTTGGATCGCATGCGCCGCTTGTGACGTGCGCAGCATGGACGCTGTGGGCGACAAGATCAAAGAGCATCGGTGATGCCTGAAACGGTCCAGTTCCAGCAGAGGCATTGAGATCGAAGATTTCGGTGTTCGGTCGGAACCGACTTGCGGCTTGTTCGACCTCGACCAAGACGCCATCAAGAATAACGCGGGCGTCAGCTAAGGCAGCGGCCGACGTGACCCCAAGATCTACCGACGTACTCCAAATCGAAAAACGGTCAAAGACTGGCAGGGCATCCATCGTCGGGGGCGAAGGAGCATCATTCAACAAGGTCGCGAGCCAGTGGAATGGCACTGGGGCGTCGTGGCTGGTGGCGCCGTCGTGGGAACGTAGACCGGTGGTGTCGTCACGACTGGGGCAGGAGCAGACGGTGTGGCTGAAGGGGCAGATGATGATGATGCGCCACTTGAGCTACTCGTACCACTTGAGCTACTCGTACCACTTGAGATGCTTGAGCCTGATGAAGGAGTCGAAGACGGAGCGAGTTGCGACGAAGATCCTGACCCCGTTGAGACCCCACCTGGGCTGCTCGTTGCACCACTCTGTTGAGGAGTAGTCGTTGGAGTAAGGCCCGATGGTGACGAGCCGATCGGTGACGATCCACTTGATCCAGCGACCGGCGTAGTGGCTGCACCAGCATTCGTCGTGGCGCCGCCGTATTCGTGGGCGACAAAGCCAACGAGTCCAGCCGTGCTGAGCACACAACTCAAGGCCGTCAGCTTGGTGATGGACTGGACGCGTCGTACACCGATCTCTCGTGAGGTGGGGGGTGTGTAACGCGACATTGGGCTCCTTGGGCGAGGGTTGTTTTCTCTGTCTCTAGTTTCGCCGAACTCTTTAAGAATAAGGAAGCCACACCAAAAGAATTAGCCAAGGAACTGAAAGAAACTCAGGGAACGGAGGGAATCGAGAATTTCAGCAATGCCCCACCCGTTTGGCCCTTCCCAGCCTCAACATGGCCCTTTTCGTTCGCCGCCACCTGGGCGACAATCGAGAGCCCTAAGCCTGAGCCCGGCAGGCTCCGAGCCGAGGGGGCTCGATAGAACCGATCGAAGATCTTTGGGAGGTCTTCCTCGGCAATGCCAGGTCCTTCGTCTTCGACGCTCACGGACCCGTCGAGGACTCGGACGGAGATCGTTCCTCCCTCGGGGCTCCATTTAATGGCGTTGTTGATCAAATTACCGATAGCTCGACCCACCCGGTCTCGCTGTGCGAACACCCAGGACTCCGTCGCATCGAGTTCTATTTCAACATTTCGAGTCCTCCCGTACGTTGACGCCACATTGACGAGATCGTCGACGAGTTGATCGAGGCGGAATCTACTTGGGGGAGTTGCTTCGGGTTCGCCTCGAGCGAGTTCTGACAAGTCGCCGACCAGGTTGGTCAGTTCGGTCAACTGAGTGAGGACGTCATCAAGAAGTTGGTTTCGCGTGAGTGGATCGAGTTCATCGACTCGTCGGAGAACTTCGGTGTTTGTTCGCAGACTCGTGAGTGGTGTCCGAAGCTCATGGGACGCATCCATGACGAGTTGTTGTTGCTGGTTATTTGAACGCTCTAACGCGCTTAAGAGCCGGTTAAACACAGAGCGCAATCGACCAAGTTCATCGCTGCCTCCTTCGTCTAATCGACGAGAAAGATCTGTCGTTTCAGCTAAGTCTTCGATGGCGTCCGTGACTTTGTTCAGTGGCCGAATGACGGTCTGGGCAACTAAGAGCCCCAAAAGTATTGCGATCAACACTCCACCGGCCGCGACAAAGAGCAGCGTCCCTCCAAGTTGGCGAAGTTGCTGATTGACACCAGTGAGAGGTTGGGCGAGTTGGAGAGCGGCGGTCTCTGGGAGAAAGCCAGTTCCTTGACCAGTACCGATCTGTTGGCCTGGCTGGAGAGGAGAGATCATCTCTCGCAGCACGACGCCTTGATATTCAATCGTGACGTAGGAGTAGCCCTCTTCGTTTCCTTCGGCGTAGGAGCGCACAAGTGCGTTGACCGGGAGGGCGGGGTTTGCTGTGGTGAGCAGGACCGTTCCGCTTGCACCGGTGACCTGGGTGTAAGCCCCGTTGCTTTGATTCGTGGCGATGGTGGCCCGATTAATAGTGAGTTGCGACGATTGATAGAGCGTGTCATCAACCGAGCGCAGTAATGAATTTCGCGCCACGACCCACGCTGCTGCGCAGGCCAAAAGGACGGCGATGGTCACCGCAGCGGTGGCCGCAAGAACCAGTCGGACTCGAAAGGTCACGGTTCGCGCAGGACGTAGCCCACGCCTCTGACCGTTTGGAGAAGCCGTGGCTCGCCATTCTCTTCGGTCTTTCGACGAAGGTAGCCAATGTAGACAGCCAATGAGTTCGTCCCAGAGTCGAAGTCGTAACCCCAGACTTGGTCCAAAATATTGTCCCGGGTGAGAACTTGTCGTGGGTGATTCATAAAGAGTTCGAGAAGTTCAAACTCGATTTTGGTCAAGACGAACGATCGATCACCTCGGCGGACCTCTCGACTCATGAGGTCGAGAGAGAGGTCGTCGAAACGCAAGAGGTCGCTGTCGCTCGAACTTGGAGTTTTGCGTCGCAAGAGGGCTCGAAGTCGTGCAAAGAGTTCCGCGAGATCAAACGGCTTCACCAAATAATCGTCAGCACCTGCATCGAGGCCCTCGACTCGATCGCCCACAGCGTCGCGAGCAGTCAGCATGAGGACGGGGGTGGTGTCGCCCAATGTACGGAGCCGTCGACATACTTCTAAACCATCAACGTCCGGCATCTGCAAATCCAAGACGATGGCGTCAGGTGCAGATTGCGTGAGAGAGCGCAAGGCTGCCGTTCCGTCCTCGGCGAGCTCGACGTCGTAGCCCTCAAGGACTAAGGCTCTTCGGAGAGATTCGCGTACGGCTTGATCGTCATCAACAACCAAAATGCGCATGCTCTCATCCTTTCTTTCCAGTGACGTTTGGGTCGTTTGATCTCAAACGAGACTACCGAGGTTCTTGAAGCCTCGACGACATCACTGGGGCTAGGAACCGTGAGTGGTGACTTGTGGAGCGGCGGTGGTCGGGGTGAGAGTCGCACCTGATGACGACGAAGATTCATCATCTGAGGTACTACTCGTCGACGGCGAGGTCGATGACGAGTTCGATGTTGCCGTGGTGGCCCCAGCGAGACTGTGTTCTGCGAAGACGCCAACGAGCCCGAGCGTGCTCATGGTCGCAAGAACCCCTGCGGCTAGGGTGGATCTGGCGATTCGGTGCTGACCGATCTTTCGAGCGGCGATTGGATCAAACTGTCGTGGTGGTGCTGAGTGGGGCATTTCAATCTCCTTGCGTTCTGCCCTCTAGCCTGTCGTATGGGTCTAAAGGGATCCCATGAGGAAGATAAGGACAGTTGAAGAATGAGCTCTTTTCATCAGGACCTCGGTCAATCTGATAGTGAAGAGTCTCACAGTGGCGGGTAGTTCAATCGGCAGAATGCCGGACTTTGAATCCGGAGGTTGGAGGTTCGAGCCCTCCCCCGCCAGCCGAGAAGAAAGTTAGGAAGCGAACTCTTGGATAAGTGTCGCGAGCACCAAGGGCTGGTCACCTTGAATTGAGTGACCAGCACCCTGAACATGTTCGATCCTGGCAGTGGGAAGTCGGCGGCGAAACTCTTGTTCATCGTCGTCATCAACAACACTTCCTTTGTCCATCCCTCGAACCAACATCACAGGCTGCGTGAGTGATCCCAACAGATCCCAGAGGCCCTCTGTTGGAGGACTTTTGATCTCGCCCTCGGCCCCCGTCGGGTTACTGCGATGCCGGGCCCAACGCCAGACCCAGGTGCCGTCCTCGAGTTGAAGTGCATTGTGAAGGATGCCGCGCCGCAAACTCGATTCGCTTCGCGTGGGGTTGAATTCAATCGTTCGTGCCAAGAGTTCATCAAAACTTTCGAATCCTTCTGGTCCATTGACAAACGCCGTGATGTGCTGCGCCTTCGTGCCGTTGACTCCTGGGGTGATGTCGATGAAGGCAACTCGAGAAATGAGATCGGGGCGAGACGCTGCGAGGTGAAGGGACGTTAAGCCTCCTAATGACATTCCCACCAACACCACCGGAGGGCGAGAGTGTGCCTCGATGGCGTGTGCGACGTCCTCAGCCATTGACGCGGGATTCATTGCCTTGCCCTGCGTTCCGCCGTCAGAGTGTCCATGTCCCGGTAAGTCGAGCGTAAGGAGGGGGCGTTCAATCGCGAGCGCCACAGTGTCGTACGTGTGAGCATTTTGCGCTCCACCGTGGAGCATGATGAGAGAAGGGGTCTCCTCGCCCCAACGCAAGCCAGAGAGTGATCTCCCGTCAGGAAGAGCCGTGGCCTCTCGGCGGACGAATGGGTCACGCTCGTAGGGCAGTCCCCACTCTTCAGCATTTTCATGGAAGAGGCTGAACTCGTCGTAAGGAATCTGGTCCATAACAAATCACGCTAGACGAGCGTGGGCCTGCTAGAGATGGAGGGGTGAGCAGAGAGTTACACGCCATCGTCTTGGCGGCAGGGGAGGGGTCGCGTATGCGATCTTCGCTTCCAAAGCCGCTCCACCGCCTCTGCGGGCGTCCAATGATCCTCCATGTCATTGATGCCTTGGCCGAGCTCGACGTCCAGCGTGTCGTGGTGGTCGTTGGACACGGTGGAGATCAAGTGACGAAAACGGTGAGCGAGTTAGCCCCCGAAGGCCTGCGGGTCGAATTCGTGGAGCAGGTAGTGCAACGGGGAACGGGCGATGCCGCTGCCGTTGCGTTGAGCGCGTTCTCGAGCGTGGAGGACGACGATGATGTCGTCGTCCTTCCGGGAGATACACCACTCCTTCGACCAGCCACATTGGCTGAACTCGTCGCCCGGCATCGAGACCGAGAGGCTGGTGTCACGCTGCTTACCGCAGAGCTTGACGACCCGACGGGCTATGGACGAATAGTCCGAGGAAAAGATGGTCGAGTGTCTGGAATCGTTGAACACGGGGACGCCACCCAACAAGAACGAGAGATCCATGAAGTAAATACCTCGATTTACTGCTTCCGGCGGGCGCTTCTCGCACCGGCGCTGCGCCGATTGGGATCATCAAATGCGCAAGGCGAGCACTATCTCACCGACGTGGTCGGTGTGCTCTACGAGGCGGGGTATCCAACGCATTCGCTGACCGTGGTCGATTCAATGGAAGCAGCCGGCGTTAATGATCGAGCTCAGCTTTCGGTGGCCGAAGCAGAACTACGGGACCGCATCAATGAACGATGGATGCGGCGAGGCGTCACGATGTGGGATCCAGAGAGGACCTACGTTGACACTGACGTTGAGCTCGGAAAGGACGTCACGCTGCTTCCAGGAACAGTCCTTCGAGGGAAGTGTCGGATTGCTGAAGGCTGCCGGATAGGGCCAAATGCGATGCTTGAGGACACAACCATGGGTGAACGAGCCGTTGTGGGGACGGTGCACGCGCTCCACGCGACCATAGGGTCGGGCGCATTTGTTGAGTCGTTTGTCACGCTCGCTCCAAGTGTGGTGGTCGCGGAGTCGAGTCGGATCGCAGCCTTCCAATCGCTCGCTCCCTAGGTCGGATGACGACCTCTCCAGACCTTGCTAGCGTTCGAAGCGTGGAGGTCATCCCAACTCGTCGTCTCGCCCTCGTTTCTGGTCGATCACACCCTGAGCTCAGCGAGGCCATTGCTGACCACTTGGGAGTGTCGCTTTCGAATGCAAATCTCCGTGAGTTCGCTAATGGTGAAGTTCACTGTCGCTTTGATAACTCGTTACGTGGCTCCGACGTCTTCATTATTCAGACGCACTGCGGCCCAGTGAATGACACATTGATGGAGCAACTAATCATGGTTGATGCAGCAAAACGTGCATCCGCCAAAAGAATTACTGCAGTGTGTCCTTACTACGGCTACTCACGCCAAGACCGCAAATCCACTGGTCGAGAACCGATCACCGCAAAATTAGTAGCCGACATGTTACAAGCCGCAGGTGTTGATCGTGTCGTGTCCGTCGATCTCCACTCGGGACAGATCCAGGGCTTCTTCGATCTCCCATTCGACCACCTCACCGCTGCCCCTGTCCTTGAGGGTTATCTCAAGAAGCATGTGGGCAGTGACATCGTGGTGGTTGCCCCTGATGCTGGGCGAGTCAAAGTGGCCGAACGATACTCGCAGCACTTGGGCTGCGACTTGGCGCTGGTTCACAAGACCCGGCCTCGTGGAACGATGAACCAAGTTGAAGCTCGCCACGTCGTTGGTGAGGTTGCGGGCCGACACTGCATCTTGATCGACGACATGATCGATACCGCATCAACGATCTGTGCAGCGGCGGAGCTCTTGAGCCAGTCAGGCGCCAAAGACATCTGGGCCATGGCGACGCACGCCGTCCTCTCTGATCCAGCGACGGCCCGGCTGAAAGCGGCACCATTTTCTCGAGTGGTGGTCACCGATACTCTGCCGATTCCTTCAGAACATGAGTTCGACACCCTGGAGGTCCTCTCGGTGGCCTCCATCATCGGAGATGCCATTGATGCGGTCTTTGAGGACACTTCTGTCTCAGAGATCTTCGGCGGAGAGAACCTCGCCTGAGCGATTCTGAGGCCCTGGCCCAGAAGGGCTAGGATAAGAGGCCTAATCCGAAGCGTTGTTTTCGAATCCCTATCGTTCTCCCCAAGGAGTCCCACGTCATGCCTGAGATCACCCTGACAGCTGAAGTTGGTCGAGCGACCGGCTCACGAGCTACCCGTCGCCTTCGCAAAGAAGGAAAAATTCCCGCGATTGTCTACGGACACGGAACTGAACCGTTGTCAGTCGCAATTGATGGGCCTGCACTTCGAGTCGCGTTGACCGGTGAGTCAGGAACAAACCAGTTGCTCGAACTCGATACGGGCAGTGACCGCTATCTCGTGCTGGCGCGTTCGTTCCAGCGCCACCCGGTGCGTGGAACTGTTCAGCACGTTGACTTCCAAATCACAAGTCGAGACGAAATGGTCACGGTGGAAGTACCGGTCGTCATCACTGGAGATGCCGTTGACGTCCGTCACGCAGACGGTGGAGTTGACCAGCAGTTGTTCACTGTGTCAGTGAGCGCCCGACCTGGTTCTATCCCAACGTCGCTTGAGATTGACATCTCAGCCATGGTGATCGGTGACGTGCTTCGAGTCGCAGACCTTGATCTCCCTGATGGAGTGGTCGCAGACACCGATCCAGAAACAGCGATCGCAGTAGCTCACGCAGCCCGTGCTCAAGTCCTCGAAGCCGAAGAAGAAGGCGGCGAAGAGGGTGCTGCAGAGGGCGTCGGCGAAGATGGTGCCGCTGCTGCAGGAGAGTCGGGCGAGGGCAGCGAGCCCACCGAGTCCTGAGGTCACTCATGGCATGGCGCCGGGGAGGCGCATCTGTACGTCGCGGAACACCCGTCGATTTTCTGATCATCGGTCTTGCCAATCCCGGGGTCGACTACGAAGGAACCCGCCACAATGTCGGTGGCGATGCCGTTGCACTCCTGGCCAAGCGATTCAATGCTGAGTTAAAAATCGAGCCCAGGCAACGAGCACAACTCACAGAGGTTTCACTCGGAGAGTCGCGCATTGCACTCGCTATCCCGACGACGTTCATGAATGAATCAGGAGCGGCGCTGCCTCCACTGCTTGAGAGGACTGGTATCGAGCATCCCGAGCAAATCCTGGTGGTTCATGATGAACTCGATCTCGAGCCAGGTCGCTTGCAACTCAAGGCTGGTGGTGGAATCGCAGGGCACAATGGACTGCGATCTATCAAATCAGCGTTGAAGTCTGGAGAATTTCTCCGACTTCGTATCGGTGTCGGAAAACCTCCTCACCCAGACGCGGGGAGTTCATGGGTACTTTCTCGCCTCAAGGGACATGACGCCCAGATCCTTCTCGAGGCCGAAGAGGCCGCCGCAGATGCAATCGAATTAGTAGTGCGTGAAGGCTTTGAGCGGGCCATGACCTCGGTCAATACCCGTGGCTAACAACGAACCCCTCCTTGGACTTCAACATCGCCTGATCAAAAGTGAAGCCTTACGTCGCGTCATTGGCGTCGGTGGAGCGACCTTGGCCGTCGCTCCTCGCGCCCAAGCCTTTGCGATCGCGGGACTCCATGAAGTTGGGGGTGGACCGCTCGTTGTCGTAGCTGCGACACAACGAGACGCCACCACCTTGAGAGATGACCTTGCGTGTTTTCTTGGTTCGCCTCCGCTCTCAGTACCGGGGCTCGACGCGGGGCCTGTTGCGCTCTTACCCTCGTGGGACACGCTTCCTCTCGAGAGAGTGAGTCCCGAAACGAGCGTCATGGGCCAGCGGTTGGCATTGCGATGGCGTTTGGCTTCGCCAAACCCTCCCGCCATCGTCGTTGCCTCGGTTCGAGCGCTCCTCCAGCGGCTCACGCCACACGTCGTTGATCCCGTCGTTCTTCGTTTAGGAATGCAGCAAGATTTAGAAGAGTTGGTGAGCTCACTTGTCGCTCAGGGCTATCGCCGAGAGTCCCAAGTCGAACATCGTGGTGAGCTCACAGTCAGAGGTGGCATTGTCGACATCTTCGGATCGACGGCATCGGCTCCAGTGAGAGTTGATCTTTTTGGTGATGAGATCGATCGGCTCACCACCTTTGACGCAAGCGATCAGCGTGCTCGAGACGCGGTTGATGAAGCGTGGTTCTTTGGGTGCCGAGAGTTTCTTCTGAATGATCAAGATCGAGAACAGGCTCGGAGGCTGAGTGCCGAGAAACCTTGGGCATCTTCGGCAATGTCTCGTTTGGCAGAGGGCGCGATGTTCGACGGAATGGAGGGATGGCTTGGAATGGTGGTCCCGGGGGTCCACCTGCTCAGCGATGCACTTCCAGACAAGAGTTCCATCGTCATCGTTGACCCTCGAAGGACGCGCGATCGAGCTCTTGAACTCTTGGAAGAAGAAGCTGCACTCGTGAATTCCCTGGTGTCGACGTGGAGCGAGGGGGATGAGAGCCCAGAAGTTGAAGCAATGGGTCTTCACGCCGACTTTGACCGGCTGTTCGCTCAAAGTGTTGCGCCTGTCATTTCTTTGCCAACAACCCCAAGTTCAGAAGGAGAACCACAGCTCGGTTCAGCGGGGTTTCCTCCAATGACCGGAGATGCAGCTCGCCTCGTCGAACACATGACGCATTGGCTAGAGCAGAAATTCACCGTTGTGGCGCTGGGCGTTGGAGAACGCAGTGCGAATCGACTCTCCGACGTGCTCAGTGAAGAAGGAATCGCAGCGCCAATCGTGGAGCACGTCGATGACAAACCTGGAATCTCCATCGGGGTTTCATCTCTTTCCCAGGGATTCGTCTTGCCTGAGTTCCGGTTGGCAATTCTCTCCGAACCTGACATCACGGGCCGGCGAGTCCCTCACCGCCCTGCTCGCTCACAGCAACAAGTCACCGATGGTTTCTTCGACGATCTCGGAATTGGAAGTTTTGTGGTGCATCGCCAACATGGGGTGGCACGTTTCTCTGGAGTAACGAGTCGAAGTATCGGGGGAACAACACGCGACTACATGGTGCTCGAATTTCGAGGCGATGACCGGCTGTACCTTCCCGTAGACCAGATCGAGACCGTTACCCCGTACTCAGGAGGGGAGTCCCCAGCCTTGTCGAGAATGGGAGGGTCGGATTGGCAACGGACTCGGTCGAAGGCCAAGGCTGCGGCCTCTGAGATCGCCGAAGAGCTCGTGGCGCTGTATCAAGCCCGACTCACCGCCGAGGGTTTCCAATTCTCGGCTGATACTCCGTGGCAAGAAGAGATGGAGGCCGCATTTCCTTATACGCCGACTCCTGATCAGAGAAAGGCCATTGAGGACATCAAAGCCGATATGGAGACCCCTCGGCCTATGGATCGACTTGTTTGCGCGGACGTTGGATTCGGGAAGACCGAGATAGCGGTGAGGGCTGCATTCAAGGCAGTGCAAGACGGTAAGCAAGTCGCACTGCTCGTGCCGACAACGCTGCTTGCAAGCCAGCACCATCAAACGCTGATTGAGCGCTTCGGAGGCTATCCACTCAAGGTGGCACTCTTGAGTCGGTTCCTCACCGACGCGCAGGTCAAGGGAGTGCGGCACGGACTCAGCGACGGATCAGTTGATGTCGTTGTTGGGACTCATCGCCTGCTCTCTGAGGATATTGAATTTAAAGATCTCGGACTCTTAATTGTTGACGAAGAACAACGCTTTGGCGTCTCACACAAAGAAGCCGTCAAACGTATGTCGTCGGGGATCGACGTCCTGACCTTGAGTGCGAACCCCATACCTCGTACCCTCGAGATGGCGTTGACCGGAATCCGAGATCTTTCAATGGTCACGACACCACCAACAGACCGCCGACCAATCTTGACCCACGTCGGAGAGCGCGATGAGCGAGCCATCACCGAAGCCATTCGGAGAGAACTCCTGCGGGAAGGACAGGTGTTCTACGTCCACAACCGTGTCTCGGATATCGAGGATGCGGCTCGTCGCGTTCGCCGCCTCGTTCCTGAAGCTCGCGTGGCCGTTGCACACGGTCAAATGGATGAAGGGACGCTTGAGCGAGTCGTCCTAGATTTTTCGCAGCGCAATGCGGACGTCCTCGTTTGTACAACGATCGTCGAATCTGGAATCGATATGCCAAGTGTCAATACGTTGGTTGTTGGTCGAGCGGACCTTCTTGGATTGGGCCAACTCCACCAGTTACGTGGCCGCGTTGGGCGATCTGGCCAGCGCGCCTATGCCTACCTTTTCTACCCAGAAGACAAAGTGCTTTCAGAGCAGGCCTATGAACGTCTTCGGACAATTGGCGAACATACAGATTTAGGATCAGGTTTCAAGATAGCAATGCGTGACTTAGAGATCCGTGGGTCGGGAAATCTCCTCGGTCGAGATCAGTCGGGACATGTTGCAGCGGTTGGCTACGACCTCTACGTCCAACTGGTTGCCGAAGCAGTTGCAGAAGCTCGAGGGGTTGTGCCCGAAGAAGTGGCGTTGATTTCGATTGACGTGCCTGGTGATGCACACCTTCCTGCGTCGTACGTTGCCAAAGAAGATGCTCGTCTTGAGGCGTATCGAAGATTGGCCTCGACAACCACCGACGAAGAGGTTCGAGATGTTGGCGATGAGTGGATCGATCGCTATGGGCCACTGCCGAAAGAGGCAGAAGGACTGATCGATCTCGCGCTTTTGCGAACGACCTGTCTCGAGGTTGGTATCAGCGAGATTTCGGTCCTCCCCGCACGGACGGGTGGTCGGTCGGTCCCCTTGGCCAAAATCTCGCCGCTGCATCTGACGGCGTCGGCGCAGGTCCGCATTCTTCGCCTTTTTGGGGATCGGGCCTACGACGAGGCCAATGCCACCTTGCGGGTCGATCTTTCTCAAAAAATCAGTGCTCCAGTGGAATTGCGAACCTTGATCCTCGACCTCCTGCCGACGGCCAAGCAAGCGGCCAAAGGCTGAGTAGCATCTCATCATTATGCGAAAAATAGTGATTCCCCTGTTTGCGACCATCTTGATCTCGATTGGTATCGCACTGATCATCGGTGGCGTATCTCCTTCGAGTGCGCTCACGGTGAATGGAACGCAAGTTTCTCAATCAACTGTGGACAGCGATCTCGCGTCGACAACGGCAAATCCCGCGTACCTTTGCTATCTCAATGCCTCGGCACTAATCCGATCATCTGGACAGTCGGGCCTTGGTTCGATCAATGGAGCATCGACCGGTACGTATTCAGTCAGTTACGTTTCGAATTGGCTGAACCAAGAGATTACGAATCAAATTATTCATGACGGTGTCGCGAAGTTGGATCTGTCTTCACAGGCCACGGAGAATATTGCTCAAGCACGTCTTGACCTTTTAAACTCCATGAACGCAACCTTGAACCAGGTAGCGGGCACCCAGTACGCGTGCGTGAAGAGTGCCCAAGACATTCTTGGCTCGATGCCGAAAGGCTTCGTCACTCGCCAAGTCCAAGCTCAGTCTGACTCCGAAGTTTTGTTGGCTCGAGAAGGTGGCATTCAATTGGACGCGGCCTCGCTCCAAAAGTTTTATGCAGAAAATAGTTCCACCTTTGACACAATCTGTGTTTCCGGGGTTCTCTCAGCTGATCAAGCAACATCGGCAAGCATTCGAGCTCAAATCGAAGCTGGGGCTGACTTCGCTACCGTTGCTGGACAAAGTTCTCTTGACGCATCGAAGGCAAAAGGTGGCCAACTTGGCTGCTTCTCGCCCAACTCTGGCGCGTACCAGTCGGTCATTGGCGACGTTGGATCACTCGGGGTAGGCGCAATCACTCAACCCTTGGCATCGTCCAACAAGCAGTACGTGATTTTGAAAGTGACATCGAGGACTCCAACCGATTTCGCATCTATTGAAAATGCGGTTCGCCGAACAGTGTTGGCGAAGGACGCGAGTTTGGCCAAGGGGGCAGCTAGCTCGCTGGTCAAGAATGCGACGGTTACGCTGAATCCACGTTATGGAACGTGGAAAAAGACCTCCACACTGACTGGAGTTCTTCCACCTCCGGCACCACCTTCGAATTCAATCCTGAACGCAAAAGCCAATCTGACAGTTCCTAGTACCGGATGAGTGCATGACACGTCCTCGTGTCATCGTCGTTGGTTTAGGTCCTGCGGGATCTGAACTTCTCTCTGGGGTAACCATTTCGCTGCTGAGAGAAGCGTCGCAGAGCGTCTTGAGGACGTCGGTGCACCCGGCGGCTCAAGAGTTTCCAAGCATTGAGAGTTTTGATCATCTCTATGAGCGCTCAGGAGATTTCGAGCAACTCTACGTGGCAATCGTGGATGAGTTGATCTCACGGGCAAAGAAACATGGCGAAGTTGTCTACGGTGTCCCCGGATCTCCGCTCGTGGCAGAGCGCACCGTTGAACTTCTTCGAGAACGTGTCGACATTGATCTCATCGTGCACCCAGCACTCTCGTTTCTTGATCTCGCGTGGGAGCGTTTAGGGGTTGATCCGATGGGCGAGCAGGTTCATTTCGTCGATGGCTCTCGAGTGGGCGAACGTCTCAGAGGGCCAGGACCCCTTTTAATCACGCAGTGCTATTCGCCATCGATTCTTTCTCTTGTCAAGCTTGCTGTCGATGCTGACTTTCAAGAAGGTCCACTGGAAGTGGTGATACTTCATCACCTCGGACTTGACGATGAAGTGGTGAGGCGAGTTGCTATCGATCAACTCGATCATTTCCGTGATGTTGATCACCTCACCAGCGTGTACGTGCCCGTTCTTCGCACCGTAGGCTCAGCCGCAGAAGATCTTGTTGACCTCATGGCACGACTTCGCCGGGACTGTCCATGGGACCAGCGTCAAACACATGACTCACTTCTCCGCCATCTTCTTGAAGAGGCCTACGAAGCACTCGAAGCGCTTGAGGAACTTTCTGACGCTCACGATGGTGAAGCTCGAGACAACGCCTATGAAGATGTTCTTGAGGAACTTGGTGATGTTGTCTTCCAAGTGGTCTTTCATGCGCATTTGGCAGCCGAGGAAGGGGAGTTTGATCTCACCGCCGTCTTTGATGGTGTCCGGGAAAAACTCACGGTTCGCCACCCCCATGTCTTTGGGGACGTGAGTTTGACAACTGCCGATGATGTTGCGTCTCGTTGGGAGGACAACAAAAAACAGGAGAAGGGCCGAGACTCGGTGACAGAAGGTATCCCCTCAGCACTTCCGGCGATGGCTCGATACGTCAAACTCCGTCGCAAGGCCACTGCAATCGGCCTTGAGGGACCAAGCACTGATGAGCTAGTGACCTCTCTACGAGAAGTTCTCGATGAACTTGGTACTGAACCAAGCAGTGTTTCTGACGATGCAGAGTCTCGGCGCACGGGGCAAGACGTGGACTTGATTGCGTCGATGCTCGCTTCGATCGTCGAGTTAGCCCAGTTGAGGGGCATCGATCCAGAAAGTGCGCTCCGCCAGCGAAGTGAGCGTCTGAAGGAAAATATCGTGGATTCAGAGCAAAAAAGCCGCTAGAGAAGGAGTGCCCCAAGTTTGGGCACGTTCGGCGGTAGCGTGGAGGTGTCCCTGTGTCGGCCGTGTGGGAGCGAAATGAGCGCTATTGAACGAGTTGTTGGGCGCCAGGTTCTCGATTCGCGGGGCAACCCAACCGTCGAGGCAGAAGTGCTGCTTGATTCGGGTGCCCGAGGCCGAGCCATTTCGCCTTCAGGAGCCTCGACCGGAGCCCGAGAAGCCTTGGAGTTACGCGACGGCGGAGCCGACTGGATGGGTCGAGGTGTCCGCGGAGCAGTAGAAAATATCAACGGTGAGATATCGCAACTCCTCGATGGTTTTGACGCGATGGATCAACGCAGCGTTGACCACGCAATGATTGACGCGGACGCGACCGCTGACAAGAGCCGACTTGGAGCAAACGCCATCCTTGCTGTGTCGTTAGCGTCAGCCAAAGCAGCGGCCCAGGAACTCGAGCTTCCGCTCTACCGAGCGCTCGGTGGCGTCCAGGCACATGTCCTGCCTGTGCCAATGATGAACGTCATCAATGGAGGTGCCCACGCAAAAAACTCTATTGATTTTCAGGAGTACATGATCATGCCCGTTGGGGCAAGTTCTTTTACAGAAGCATTGCGATGGGGAACCGAGTGCTACCACGCGCTTCAAGACGTTCTTTCTGCTCGAGGCCTTTCGACCGCCGTTGGAGATGAAGGTGGGTTTGCTCCTGACCTTCCAAATAATGAAGAAGCGGTCAAGGTGCTCATAGAAGCAATCACGAAGGCTGGACGGGTTCCAGGAGACGAGATTGCGATTGCCCTAGATCCAGCGACCTCTGAGTTCTATAAAGACGGGTCATACGTGCTTGAAGGGGAGGGACGCACCCTGAGTTCTGCCGAATTGGCTAACTACTGGGTTGAACTTGCTCAGAAATATCCAATCGTTTCGATTGAAGACGGTATGGCAGAAGATGATTGGGATGGGTGGCTTACTCTCACCAACAAACTTGGTGATCGAGTGCAACTTGTTGGAGACGATCTCTTCGTGACGAATGTTGAAATACTGAGCGAAGGAATTTCGCGGGGAGTTGCGAACTCCATTCTCATCAAACTGAATCAAATTGGAACCTTGACGGAGACCTTAGAAACCATTTCACTGGCGACGATGAGCTCATATCGGCCAGTGATCTCTCACCGCTCAGGTGAAACTGAAGACGTGACGATTGCTGATTTAGCTGTGGCAACGAATGCGGGCCAAATTAAAACAGGGGCACCGTGTCGTTCAGACCGAGTTGCCAAGTACAACCAATTGCTCAGGATCGAAGAAGAGCTTGGGGATGAAGCGCGTTTCCTTGGTGGGACAGCGTTGGCGCGAGGGGGACGCGATGGCGACGCATAGACCCCGAGCGAAGCGTTCAAAGGCGAATCCTCCAAAGAAAAAAGGGGAGCAGGAACAGCGCCATCGTCGGAGGACCATCGTATTGATTTCTGGAGCGATTGTTGTCGCTGCGATCATGATGGTGGCGTGGTTCCCAGCGAAGGCAATTGTCAATCAGCGCAATGCGCTGAATGCGTCAACGTCGCAGTTGAATGAAATGAAACAACAAGACGCAGCTCTTCTGCACGAACAAGCTTCACTCTCCTCTCCTGGAGAGATCTCCCGCTTAGCCAGAGAGCAGTATCAACTCGTTGAGCCGGGCCAGCGCCTCATTCAGGTCCTCCCTCCGTCTGGGACTCCGTCTCAATCAGGTGCCGGCCAGGCCCCCTACCCAGGAGACCCGGGGCTGACAAAGCCGATCGCCCCTTCTGCCATAGCGCTTCTGCCGTCGGTCACCACGACAACCACACAGCCACGCGCCACCACGACAACGGTGAAAAACGGGACAGCGAAATCAGCGGCCCCTGTGCAACATTCGCAGGTTCGAGCATCAACGTCGCAAGGACTTTGGCAACGAGTCGTGGGGACGCTGTCTTTCTGGAAACAATGAGCGAATCACGAGCGTCAACTCGTGACGTTGAGGCGGTCTCGCTTCTCTTGGGACGACCACCCTCTGGAAGATTTCACGTCATCGTCCGGCGTCCTGACGGGTCGCCAGTCGTTATCGAAAATGCACCGCACCTTGACGATGGGACGCCGATGCCAACGCTGTATTGGCTCGTTGATGCATCCCTGCGAGAGCAAGTCAGTCGAATTGAGTCGCAGGGAGGAGTCCATCGCTACGAAGATGAGGTTGATCCCGAAGTTCTTGCTGGCGTACATGAGGAATACGCAGCACGGCGTTCACGCTTGGTCACGCGTCACGACCTCCCGCAGCCGTCTGGAGGAGTGGGGGGTACTCGCACTGGGGTGAAATGTCTCCACGCGCACGTCGCATCGTTTCTGGCCGGCCTGAAGGATCCTGTTGGGGACTTGGTAGCCGGAGAGATTCACCTTGGCGACTTGGTCAACGTGGAGCAAAATGAAGTGGAGGTCGTCGAGTGACATCAAAGATTTTTGCGGCGCTTGACTGTGGGACGAACTCGACTCGACTGCTGATCGAAGACGGCGATGGGAACGTTCTCGCTCGGGAAATGAGAATTACTCGACTTGGGAAGGGGGTTGACTCGACTGGTGCACTCAGTGATGAAGCGATGGAGAGAACGCTCAGTGTCCTGAGAGAGTTCCGCGAGACCATGGATGCAGCGGGAGTGAACAGCGGGAGACTCGCAGCGACGTCTGCAGCGCGAGATGCACTCAATGGTCAAGAATTTCTTGATGAGGCGACAAAGACCTCTGGAGTTCGTGCTGAAATCTTGACCGGCGAAGAAGAGGGGAGTCTCTCTTTTGCTGGTGCCATGGTTGGATTAGATCCGGGCTCTGGTGATGACGTCGTCCTCGACATTGGTGGAGGATCGAGCGAGATCGTCCTTGTCCGAGACTCGCAACTCTTCGCACACTCGATGCAGGTGGGTTGTGTTCGGGTCTCAGAGCGAACTCTTTTAAGTGATCCACCGTCTCGTGGAGAGTGTGCCGTAGCGCGAGCGATGGCTGATGAAGCCCTCGATCGTGCAGTCGCCAGTGTTCCTCTTCTTGCAAGTCTGGCCCCCGAGAGTCGACTTATTGCCTTGGCAGGGACCGTGGCCACCTTGGCGATGGTCGAACAAGAGCTTGTCGACTATGACCGTGATCGAGTTCATCACTTTTGGCTCTCACTCGATGTGATTTCAAAATGGAGAGAAGTACTTGCGAATGAAACGAGTGCAGAGCGGGCAAAGCGACCGGGGATGGTGCCCGGTCGAGAAGATGTCATTGTTGGCGGGCTGATCGTGCTTGAAGCGACGCTTGAGCGACTGGGGTTTTCGGGATGCCTCACCTCAGAGTCGGATATCTTGGACGGTATGGTCGCGTCATTGAGAACCCGGTGAAGTGGCACGAATGACGCGGGACTGTAACGATGTGAGGCAGTGGGAGAGATGGGACGAAGTTTGATGCGATCAGTGCGATCTCAGTCATCACCAACCCTTGTTCGACACGGCCGCCGAGTGACGATTCGAACGATGACCGCTTCAGACTATGAAGCGTGGATTGAAGTTCGTGAGCGATGTCGAGACTGGCTCGTTCCTTGGGAGCCACGACCAGCTGACGCGCCACTCCCCGCGGAGGACCGTCACAGTTTTGCCGCTCGTTGTTCTTTGCGAGAAAGAGAACGTCAACTTGGAACCGGGTACGGGTTTGGAATATTTGTAGATGGTCAATTTGTTGGCGAACTGACCCTCTCATCGGTTCAGCGTGGACCATTCCAAAGTGGCTTTATTGGATACTGGATTGATCAAGCTCAGGCGGGAAAGAGCTACATCCCAGAAGCCGTGGCCGTCACCTTGGCCTTTGCTTTTGACGACCTTGATCTTCATCGAATTGAGATCTCAATTATTCCTCGAAATGATCGTTCTCTCAACGTGGTCAAGAAACTCGGGATCCGTCCTGAAGGCATCGCCGAACGATTTCTTCAAATCAATGGCGTGTGGGAAGACCATGCCCGCTTTGGTATCACCCAAGAAGAGTGGGTCCTTCGACGTGACGAATTTGTGGCCGACTGGCTTACTGGCTGATCATTTTCTTAATCTGTCGCTTCTAATTCAGAGGCCAACATGATCTGGCCTGGTGAGACGTTGGCAAGAGACTCAGGGCTGTAGGAAGAGATCGACCCACCAAGAGTCGCACGAAGACTCTCAAGGTCAGATCGTGCCTGCTGTGCATCAAGCAAAGTAGCAAGAACGGTGAATTTTCCTTCGCTGCTTTTGATGATGGGGAAATGGGCGCGGCCGCTTGATTCGAGAGCAGCTCGGAATGTTTCGTTGTTGCTGACAACAATGTCATGAAGAGCCCAAAGTTCTGGGATCGATGATGCTTTTCGTGCTCGGGCTAGCTCTCTCAACATGTTGAGTGAGTCTTGGCCGACCCGCACATGACTTCCTTTTATATCCTGCCAACTGACGGGGACTTCTGACACTCCCCAGTTGAGCTGCTGTGCCCTTGTAAGGAGTTCAACGTCAAACGCGAAACCTGTGATCGTCGTGAAGTGGAACAATATTTTCGCGTGAGCACTTCTGATTGCTTTGAATCCGCACTGGGTATCTCGAGCGTCAATGTTGGTGAGAAGTCGGATAATGCGGTTAAAACTTCGACCAGCCATCGTGCGAACTGAGCTTCCGTAATTGATATGCCCCGCCACGGCACGCGAACCAATAGCCACTGGCGTTTCATCGAGTGCAGTGAGAAGGCTGGGGAGTTGGCGAGGGTCAATGGCAAAGTCTGCGTCAACAAAGGCCAGCGTGGGAGTGGTCGTGACGGCTACCCCAGTGCGAACCGCGCCACCTTTGCCAACATTCGCGGCATGTTCAACGACATCAGCGTGTGGAAGTTGTCTAATCAGTTCACGAGCGGTCTCAGCGGTTTTATCGCTGCTCCCATCATCGACGTAGAGAACAACCAGGTTGGTGAAATCAATTCGTCCTTCTTCAACGGCCGTGTTCAGTCGATCGAATCCTGGGGCGAGACGGTCTGCCTCATTGAACGCAGGGATAATGAGCGTCGTTGCCGGCAAATCCATGGCTCCACTCTCTCATGAGATGGAATCAGGTCGTGCGTCGCCCCACCCCGTGGTCGAGACTCTTGAGTGGGGGCGGAGGGATTCGAACCCTCACTGGAAGCGGTTTAAGCGCTCTGCCTCTGCCGTTGGGCTACGCCCCCGTCTGTGATGCTTGGAGTGCTGCACTCACAATGTCGAGTTCCTCGCTCCGAGGATTCTCGACCTGTCCTCCTTCTGGTCCAAAGATTTGGGTTGGACGACGGGATCGATCAAACTCGCTCCAGATGCCAGATACAGACGGTACTCCGTCTCGGGCGAACGATGACCAGGCTGCGATCATTTGCTCGGAGAGCTCTTGAGATTCGGGGCTGTTCCCCGAAAAAAGACCGACGAATTCATTGCGAATAGACCCAAAGACAAAAGGGAGTTCCAAAGCATGACATGACCCCAATATGCCCCCAAAGATTGGAGTTTCCTGAGTAAACAAATAGAGAAATGTCTTGGCCGCGTGGGGCGAGTGTGCTTCTGCAAGATGGACGGTTGGTGCGCGGAAGATGGCCTCGGTGGACATCGCTACCCAAAGCGCAGGCGGATCGACTGCTTCGCCACGCTGAGTCCTCGCTGAGATAAACGCTTCGAGGACGCTCTCAGGGTCACAACCAGGCAGAGCGAATTTGAGCCAATGCAGGAGTTCCTCTCTTCCCATTTGGGAAACCTTGGGATCACCCATGGAAAACATCGTCATTTCGTCTCGGGTGGTGCCGGTCATTAATGGCACATGAGCCACAGAACCATTTTCGATTGCGGAGAGTGGATCACCTGGTAAAAAGACGCCATCGATTGTGGGGAGTAGTGGTAATTCAACCTCACCTGGTTCAGGCGTACTTGCACTGAATTCGTTAACCGCTTCGACAAAGCGCGCAGCTGGTATCGATTCAAAATCACTTCGAGTTGGCGAGGTAAGACCCAGGATCTCGGCGAGCTGATCTCCCCGAGTAAGGCTCTGATCCCGGCGGTGGGATACTGGGGGCCCACTTTGAACGATGGCCTTGTGAAAGAGGCCGTTCGCAGTGGGGCTTGCCAACAGCGCACAGACGCTCATCGCCCCAGCGGACTCTCCAAAAATAGTGACATTCTTTGCGTCTCCTCCGAATGAGGCAATGTTGTCCCTCACCCATTCGAGCGCTAAGACTTGGTCCATCAGACCAAAGTTCCCAAGCGAACCGTTCTTGCCTTGAAGTGCAGCATGACCCAAGAAGCCGAGGGCCCCGAGTCGGTAGTTGATGGTGACAACAACAACGTTTCCTTCTCCGGCCAAGACGCCACCTCGATAGACGAGGCTTGCTCCAGTTCCGCTGGTAAATGACCCTCCGTGGATAAAGAACATCACCGGCAGAAGTGGGCCATCAATACTGGGTGTCCAGACGTTCAGACTCAGACAGTCCTCGGACTGCTCACTCGGATCTCCCGGAATAGCAAATCCCCCAAGAGCGGCAGGTTGTGGGGCAATGGGACCAAACTCACTGGCCTCTCGAACACCTGACCAGGGGGGGGCGGGCAGCGGAGCTTGGAACCGTAACTCCCCAGAAGGGTTGCTTCCATAGGGGATGCCGAAAAAGGCAGGGATGCCCTCATCAAGATGGCCTCGCAGTCGGCCTTGGGTCACGCTGAGTTCAAGAGTCATGGCCGAACCCTACGAAGCAGAAGAGGCCTGGTCAACTCGTCCTTGCCGAGGCCCCTGGGAGCCACCGCAAGTTGGTTGTTTCGCGCAGATTTCCGAGGGAAAAGGATCGTTTTGAGCGTGGATGACGAGGACCTTTTGTTGAAGGCCGTCTTGGTTCGTTCCGCCGTAGTCATGAGAGCCTGTAGTTTGGCGTCGTGGCAAAAAGCCAAACAGGCAAATGGGTTTCGAGGGTGGCCTCGACGGGTGGGGGACGTACCTATCGCGCGCAACGCCCCACGAACTACTACGCAGCGCTTGCCATCATCATTGTTGTAGGGCTGGCATCGGTGTTCTGGGCCAGAAGTTCCTATCAGACCCAAGCAGCAACTCCAACGACGACTCCCGCAACGGCGCCACTCGTTGGGACAACGACCTACGCAGCGCTTGCCTTTGATGTCTGTGGGTCCCTCGAGCCATCTCTGGCAGCATCTCCAAGCACCGCGACGGCCTCACTGACTGCTCAAGCTGACGGCGTTATCAAGATTGCGCCGAAGAATGCTGCAAGTGCAGGGAAGAATGCAACCGTGGTCCTCTTCGCTTCTGGCTACCCAGGCTTGAGCATCTCAACGGGGTCGCTAAAGATTCCTGCAAACGGAGCTACTCCTGCGGTCAGTTTGAGTAACGGAGATAAATGTCCAGCGGGAACTCCAAACGCTGGAAAAGCCGGAACGGTCGCGGTGACGTACTGGACGAACTTCGCCTCAACAACTCCACAGACCAGTACAGACCCGACGTCAAGCCACTTCACCGGTAATTCACTGATGACGGTTTCCTTCGTCCCGCAAGGCACAAAAATCTTGAAGCCTTCGAAGGACACCATCTCCAAGATGCTCACCGCTGCGCAAGCCTCATCGACGACGCCAACGTCTGCGCCCGTGAGTGTTCCACAGACTGTTCCAGCGACGATTCCTCCAGCAACAACAACGACAACCCAAAAGAAGTAGGAACAGTGCAGGCAGTCATCCTCGTTGGTGGCGAAGGAACTCGTCTCCGACCACTGACGTCGTCAACTCCAAAACAAATGCTTCCCATTATGGGAATTCCGATGCTCGAGGGCGTTCTTCTCCAACTTGCCCGTCACGGGATTGATGAAGCAATCCTCTCCTTGGGATATCTGCCAGATCGCTTTATTGAGGCGTATCCGAATGGAGAGTGCGCAGGGGTCAAACTTCGATATGCCGTGGAGCCAGAACCATTAGATACTGCGGGAGCTGTTCGATTTGCTGCGCAGGAATTAGGGGCCGAAGAGACGTTTGTTGTCGTCAATGGTGACGTGTTGACCGATCTTGACGTGAGTGCCCTCGTTGCTTTTCATCGAGAACGCGGCGCCGAAGGAACGATTGCGCTCCATCCCGTTGACGACCCTTCTCGATTTGGGGTGGTTCCAACGGATGCCAATGGAAGAGTGATTGCTTTTGTTGAGAAACCTCCAATTGAGGAAGCCCCAACAAATCTGATCAATGCGGGAACCTACGTCTTTGAGCCTTCGGTCCTTGAGCGCATTGGCCTCGGTGAGAGGATTTCAATTGAAAGAGTCACGTTTCCAGCCTTGGTTGCAGATGGTTCGCTCTATGCCATGGCCGATGAGAGCTACTGGCTCGACACAGGAACCCCCGAGGCATATCTTCAAGCCCACTACGACATCTTGGAGGGTCGGCGAAGCCCATCATTTCTCAACGTGAATCTTGAGAACGGTTCACTCATCCTGAAGGGTGCTGAACTTGACCCACATGCTTCAATTCACACAAGCGTGATTGGACAAGGAGCCCGAGTTGAAGAGGGAGCCGTGATCGAACGATCGGTCCTGCTCGAAGGCGCCCACATCAAGCGAGGGGCGAGAGTCGAAGGCTCGATCGTCGGCGCGAATGCCAGTGTCGGGGTGAACTCTGTTCTTGGGCCAACAAGTGTCGTTGGTTTCGGCGTCGCGGTAGAAGACGGAGTAGAACTACACGATGCTCGAGTGGGCGAGTGAGATGCACTGCGTTGTAACTGGTGGAGCTGGTTTCATCGGCTCAACACTTGTCGATCGACTTCTTGAGAGTGGACACCACGTCGACGTAATCGATGACCTCTCGTCGGGACGTCTTCGTAACTTAGAAAATGCTCAATCTTCAGATCGTATGACGTTGCATGAAGTGGATATCCGAAAGAGTGACGTTGTCGAGTTAATAGTTCGCCTCAAACCTGAAGTGATTTTTCATCTCGCCGCCCAAGCCGACGTGCGACGCTCCGTGGCTGACCCGGTGTTCGATGCGTCGATCAATATTCTCGGGACGCTTCATGTCTTAGAAGGCGCCCGTCTCTCTGGTACTCGAAGAGTCGTTGCTGCGGCGAGTGGGGGAACGCTCTACGGAGAGCCTGGGCCGAACGAGATCCCGACGCCAGAAACTGCACCGTATCGACCACTCTCGCCCTACGGCGTCTCCAAGAAATCCATGATCGATTACTTGGTTGCGTACCAAGAACTCCACGGCATTGAGTGTGTGGCACTGGCGCTAGCAAATGTCTACGGGCCCCGACAAGATCCACATGGAGAAGCCGGAGTTGTAGCGATCTTTACAGAACGGCTCTTGCACGGCGAACCGATTACCATTTTTGGAACCGGAAATCAGACGCGTGATTTTATTTATGTCGATGATGTCGTCGATGCGTTTGTGAATGCGGTTGATCGAGGGAAAGGACTCGTCATAAATATTGGAACGGGGAGTGAACTTTCCGTCAATGAGATCTACGCCGCTATGGCTGACATAGCGTCGACAACGGCTGCCCCTACATTCGCGCCAGCTCGCCCTGGTGAACTTGATCGGTCATGTTTGAACATTAAACGAGCGAGCGACCACCTTGAGTGGCGCCCACGAACTGGGTTCGCTGATGGGGTGCAGTTGACGATCGACTCATTTCGAGGATTGAACTCGTAGCGTTTGTTAGCGAAAAAGATCGTTTTGAGAGTTTCGAATCACGTCTGAGGCCACTGATCCTTCCCCGAGCCAGGTCGGGTCTACTCCGCGAATAACAGCGGCTGGAATGTTTGACGCTTTCCCCATCACCAAGTCAGCACTTCCAGCGAGTTCGTCGATGATGCAAATCTCAGTTGCCTGGAGTTCGCGCCCGTTCGCATCGTTGGTCCCCCGAAGATCAAGGATTGGCAGGACCCCTGCGGATCCAAGAGCGATATCGGTGACACCACTTCTCCAGGGCCGACCAAACGTGTCAGAGATGATGACGCCGATTGTGACACCGAGGAGGCGCTGAAGGTCGCCTCGTAAACGTCGTGCCGAGCGGTCGGGATCTTCTGGCAAAAGGACAGCGGTTCCTTCGTCGACATTGGAAAGGTCAATGCCGGCATTTGCACAAATAAAGCCATGGGTTGTCTCAGCGATTAGGAGATCACCTCGCCGCCTGAGGATTCGAACTGATTCGCGCTCAACGAGTGCGATCTTTGCTGCTACGTCATGATGATCGAGATCCTCGGTGCAACCCTCGGCCTTCGAAATAACCTTTTGGGTCACGACGAGCACGTCGCCGTCTTCCAGAGTGATCTCCCCATCTGCAGGACCTAACAGTGCGGCGAGGATCTCAGAGAGATCACTTTCATGGGTGATCTCTCCGATCCCCTGTACTCCCATGATGGTGATGGAACTTGGGCTAGCCATGGAGCACCACCTCTGCGAGGTTGGCCGATACGACATCGTCGCTCATGATTGTGGGCGTCACGATACAGCGCATACCTTCAGCTTCAACACTCGAACGATCGGCGCTATCTGAATTGTCAATAATTAGGGTTGAGGCGATTTCTCGATAGTACGATGCCACGCCTCTCGAGGTGGCGCTCAGGCCCAGTTCCTCCATGAGCCGATCTGCTGGGCCTTTGAGAGCTTTGCCTCCAATCAGAGGAGAGATCACAACAACATCACTTCGACGCGCCATAAGGGTCTCTCGAATTCCAGGAAGAGCCAAGATTGGCCCAATCGAAATCAATGGGTTTGAAGGGCTGATGACGATACGCTCCGCGTTCGCCATTGCCTCAAGAACACCTTGTGAGGGACGTGCCTTTTGGGCCCCAAGAATATCGATTGACGTAACGACAACGTCATGGTGGTGCAGTACAAAATATTCTTGGAAACTCAAGTTTCCATGTTCAACTGTCTCGAACACTGTCGCGATGGGATCTTGGGTGGCGGCCAGCAGAGTGATATCAACGCCAAAGTGTGCGAGGAGATCTCGTGTGATCTCGTTCAAGCTGTCGCCTTGACGAAGGCGCTCGGTTCGATAGAGGTGGGTTGCAAGGTCTCGATCACCAAGTCCGAACCATGAGGCACCACCGAGTTCAGAGAGTTCTTTCATGACCCTCCAACTTTCATCCGTCAGCCCCCACCCGGTTTCTTGGTTATTCAGACCGGCCAACGTGTAGGTGATCGTATCGAGATCGGGACAGATTCTGAGTCCATGAAGTGTGAGGTCATCGCCATTGTTGACGATGCCAGTGAGCTCGGAGCCGTCAACGACAAGTCGGAGAGCTCGGAGCATTTTTGCAGCCCCCACGCCTCCACACAGAACAGTGATCACGATTATGAGCGTAGGCCCAAGATCTTGGTGTCACGGACGCCGGGGGTCGACCAAGAGGGACTCCGAGATTTAGCGGCCATCCCTGAACGCCTTAACAAGGAGGCCGAGCGGTAGGTTCCTCTCTGAGAGATCATTTTGGCTAGCATCACGGCTCTAATGGATGTGCAAGCTATAGAGACGAACGATCTAGAACTCGTTGACGAGGTTTTAGATCGAGCGGCCGAATTCAATCCTGATATTGAAGCCTACGTTGAACCCTCGCACGAAGGCTCGGTACGCTCATCGGTGACGTTTCTGGAATGGAAAGAGAGATCGGTATCACTCGCTGCAGAGCTTTTCGACCGTGGCGTTCGCAAAGGTGACGTGGTTGGCCTCCTTATGGGCCCCTCGATTGACTACGCAGTCGCCTATCAAGCGGTTCTTCGTGTTGGCGCCGTGCTTTGTGGAATGAATCCTCGACTGGGCAAGAAGGAGCAGGCGAGCATTTTTGAGCGCATGCGACCGCGCCTGAGCATCATTGAAGACGCATTAGTAGAAGAGGTCGATCAACACTCGGGCCCCATACTGACTCGAAGCGAGATGCGCGCTCTGCCCCATCGTGCGTTTCTCGCTGTCGAAGGTCGCTCTTCGAGTGATTTTGTCGCCGTTGTCTGGACAAGTGGAACGACGGGACTGCCAAAAGGAGCATTGTTTTCTCATGACTCCCTTCGTTCGGTAGCGCGTGGCACTGACGTGTTGAGTCAGCGAGGTGACCGCAAGCTTTCCCCTCTTCCATTTGCCCACATTGGGTACATGACCAGAGTGTGGGATGAGATCTCTAACGGGGTGACGACTATCATCACGCCAACTCCTTGGAGTGCCAGAAGTGCGTTGCGTTCGATCGTCGAAGAACGAGTGAGTGTTGCCCAAGGAGTGCCAACCCAGTGGGCATTAATTCTTGAGTTAGATGAGAGTGATGCTCTGAACGTTTCCTCTTTGAGGATTACCTCAACAGGGGCGGCTCGTATGGCCCCGTCGCAAGTCGCAGCGTTGCGGGAACGATTTAACGTGCCTGTCGTTGTTCGCTACACCTCTACCGAGGCATCCCTTGGTACAGGAACAGTTCCTGGCGACAGTGATGACGTGGTGGCCACAACGGTTGGGCGCCCTGTGCCTGGTGTCGAAATGGAGTTAAGGGATGACCATGGGCGCACGGTTGCGAGCGGTGAGGTTGGTCGAGTTCATCTCAAGAGTGGAGCCACCATGCTGGGCTACGTCGCCACTCGACAGGTCGATGGGGCAATGACCACCCTTCAGATTGATGAAGATCTGACTCGCGGCGTACGTGGAGAAGATGGATGGATCACGACCGGAGATTTTGGAGTTGTCGATATCGATGGAAACCTTTCACTCGTTGGGCGAGACAACGAGCTCTATCAGCGTGGGGGCTACAACGTCTACCCAGCAGAAGTTGAACAGGCACTCGACAGCGTGCCGGGCATTGGGGCAGTAGCGATCGTTCCTGGGCGAGACGACGTGCTCGGTGAGATTGGCGTGGCCTTCATCGTCCCTGAGCCTGGAGAAGCAGAACCTTCCAGAGAATCGATTCGAGCATCTCTCGGAGAAACACTCGCTGACTACAAGCTTCCCGACGTCGTTATCTTGATGGACGAACTTCCCGTCACAGCGATGGGGAAAATCGATAAGCAATCGCTGAAGGTTGCTGCGCAAGACGCGGCAACTCAGAGAGGGAAACAGGTGAAAATGGCCCGTGAATCAGAGCGTGCACGAGGCGTCGTCGAAATAGATAAGGATAAGCGAAGTACAAACGCCATCGAGGAGGAATTGTGAGTCCAATTGAAGTCATCGGACGAAGTGACGCAGTGCGTGGAACTGATCCTGAACGCGTCCAACATGATCGGTTTTCAGGAAAAGTAGCATTCGTCACAGGTGCAGCTTCTGGTATTGGACGAGCGACTGCTCGGCGAATTGCCGCAGAAGGTGGCGCCGTTGCATGTGCTGACATCAGCGAAGATGGCGTCACCAAAGTTGTGAGCGAGATCACAGATGCGGGCGGCTCTGCGGTGGCCGTTGTCTGTAATGTGACCGAGGAGCAGTCTGTTATTGATGCAGTCCGTACTTCAGCAGAACAGCTCGGTCGTATTTCTGTCGTGGTGAACTCAGCGGGAATTGGTGGCTTTGAGCACACTGAAAATCAATCATTTGAGGGATGGAATCGAATTCTTGCCGTGAATCTGACCGGTACATTCTTGGTGTGTCGAGAATCGCTTCCCTATCTCTTGGATGGTGGAGGCACCATCATCAACCTCTCGTCAACGGCGGGAGTCATGGGTCAGCCATACTCCGCGGCATACTGCGCTTCAAAGGGTGGAGTCTCGATGATGACGAAAGCAATTGCGATTGAATATGCAACGAAAGGGGTTCGCTGTAATGGCGTGGCACCAGGTGGCGTCGACACACCCTTGGTCCATAACTTCGGATTGCCAGAGGGGGCTGACTACAAACAACTCGATCGCATCATGACGCCACTTGGCTACTGCACGCCTTCTGAGGTTGCCGGCGCCATCGCCTATCTAGCCTCAGATGAAGCGGCCTATGCCTCGGGAGCAATCCTTTCGTTCGATGGTGGAATCAGCGCCTAAGTCAATGTGAGAGGCTCATTGGATGCCCGAGCACCAAGGGTCTGACGCACCACTCAAGGTTGCAATTGACGCCACCCCACTCCTTGGGGTTCCAACCGGCGTTGGCGTCTTTACGTCGTCACTCCTTTCGTCGTTGAGTCAACTCAGCGATCTCGAACTCTCGGCGTTCGCAATTAGTTGGAGAACTCGAGATCAATTGGGATCTCGACTTCCAGAACATGTCACGAGTGAGCAGCGGGCCATGCCGGCTCGCCCCTTGACGTGGCTTTGGTCACGATCGAACTTGCTTCATGCAGAGTATTTTCTCGGAGACAACGACATCGTCCATGGAACAAATTTTACGGTCCCGCCTACTAAAAAAGCGGGAGAAGTGGTAACTGTTCATGACCTCACGTTCATGAGGTTCCCAGAACTCTGCCAACCTGACACATTGCGCTATCCACGATTAATCGAGCGAGCTCTTCGGCGAGGTGCTGTTGTCCATACGCCTTCGAGGTTTGTTGCTGAAGAGGTTCGGGATTCGTTTCGTACGGAACCGAACCAAGTTGTTGCCATCCACTCGGGAATTCCCACACTTGCACCACCCGATTTCGACGGTGCCAATTTGCTTGTTCCAGATGGTCGGCCCTACGTCCTAAGTATTGGAACGGCGGAACCTCGCAAGGATCTTCCTGGTCTTGTTCGGGCATTTCGTGCCGTGGCTGATGAATTCCCTGAGCTGCTCTTGGTTTTAGCGGGACCCTCGGGTTGGGGGAGCGATGATCTTGGTGACGCAATAGAAGCGTCGGGAGTTCAGGATCGGATTCTTCAGACGGGATTTGTGAGTGACTCCATTCTCTCAGCCCTTCTTTCAAAAGCGAGAGTCTTGGCATACCCCTCGCTTTATGAAGGGTTTGGATTCCCTCCGTTACAGGCAATGGCATGCGGTGTCCCTGTCGTAACGACAAGAGCTGGTGCATTGAATGAAGTGGTTGGAGGAGCTTCGCTCATGGTGGAACCACACGACTTGGAGGCTTTGAGTGGAGCACTTGTCACAGCAGTGGGGGATGAGGCCCAGCGATCCGTTTTGAAGACGGCTGGAACAACCAGAGTCGGAGATTTTTCTTGGGAGAGCACTGCCATACAAATGCATGATCTTTATCGGAGAGTTGCGGGAAGTTCATGAAGGTTGGGGTGATTGCTGAACAGTTACGCCAAGAAGTCCCCGGCGGAATTGGCACGTATCTAACAGGTTTGCTTCGAGGCCTGGAGGAGCTGCATGCGCCGGATGTTGAGGTGATCGCGCTTGCGAGCCGACCACATGGAGACGAACCACTTGCTGCTTCTGGTAACCGTATTTACACTTCTCGGTATTCGCATCGTCTTCAGATGGCGCTTTGGGACCAGGGATGGGCGACTCCAAAGATTCCACTTGACATACTCCATCTCACATCTCTCGCCGGTCCGATTACCTCGAAGAATTCCCCGCCGCGTTCAGTCATGATCCATGACCTGAGTTGGCGTCACTATCCTGAATTGACAACTCGACGCGGAGAGCGCTGGCATGAGGCGGCGTTCCAACGAGTGATGGCCTCGCCTTGTCGGATCTTGACAACATCAAAAAATGTGGCGAATGAACTTCTTGAAACTGGCATTTCTCAAGATCGGATCTCGACAGTAGGAGCGGGGAGTGACCACCTCAAGGTGGCTGATCGTGGAAAAGCCCAATCTCTGTTAGATCAACTTGGGATTCGAGGTGAATTCGTCCTCACAGTTTCGACGCTTGAGCCGAGAAAGAATCTCCCTCGGCTCATCGAGGCGCATCACCTCGCCACGAAAGATATAGATCGACGAGTGCCGCTGTTAATTGTTGGTCCAACGGGATGGGGCCCAAATGTCCGAAGTGATCCTCACGCTATTTTGGCCGGAAGGCAGCCAGATGAGGTTCTCGCGGGACTTTACGAACTCGCAACATGCTTCGCCTACGTTCCGCTCTTGGAGGGTTTTGGTCTTCCTCCTCTTGAGGCGATGACCCATGGGGCGCCCGTCATCGTGAGTACCACGACCCCGAGTACCGAAAGGGCAACACACTGCTGGAAAGTTAACCCTCTAGACATTACGGGGATGGCAACAGCAATCCACACCGCGTTGGAAGATGGTGACGCGAGAACTCGTATTTCAACTGGTGGACGTGAGTACGCCAAGAAACATCGCTGGGTTGATGTCGCATCAGCTCATGTCGAGGTGTGGCGGACGATGACATGAGTGAAATCTCTGTCAGTATTGATGTCAGCGCGGTCCCAGAGAAGCCAGCAGGAGCGGGTCGCTACACCATTGAACTGGTTCGAGCGCTCACTGCAGACGCTGTACCCACTCTTCATCTGGTGACTCGGAAGGGAGACACGACGCGGTGGAGAGAGATGAACGCTGCCGCAACGCTCTACGACGTTGTTCCCTCACCTCGACCACTTCGATTGGTCTACGAGCAAATTCTCTTGGGTCGAAAATTAGCGAAGACTGGCATCGATGTCCATCACGGTCCGCACTACACGATGCCGCGGCACTGCCCGATCCCGAGTGTCGTCACGATTCATGACGTCACATTTTTTGAGCGACCGGACGTTCATGAAAAATCAAAAGTGGCATTCTTTAAGAGAGCGATTCGATACTCCGCTGCGCACGCCTCGGTGCTGGTCTGTGTCTCTGAGCGCACCGCCGAGGGTCTCGGTCGCCATGTCAATGTGGACGTCCCAGTCCTTGTGGCGCCACACGGGATCGATCATCTTCGTTTTCAACCACATGAGCAATCACCCGGATCAGATGAGGCGATATTGACGTCACTCGGCCTTGTCCCCGCGATGCAACGAATCGTTCACGTGGGAACACTCGAACCCAGAAAAGGTCTGCTCACTCTGCTGAAGGCCTTCGAAGGAATGTCGAGCGATCACCCTGAACTTGAGTTAGTGCTCGTAGGTCAGCGTGGATGGGGAATGGACGATTTTGATACTGCTCTCAGCGGGTCGCCGGTTCGTACTCGCGTCAAGGAGTTGGGGTACGTCTCGTCTGAGTCCCTCCCCGCGCTGATGCGAACTGCGAGCCTTTTGGCCTACCCCTCTGTTGACGAAGGCTTTGGGCTCCCAGCACTAGAGGGCCTAGCGTGCGGGGCTCCAGTCGTCACGACGAGTGACTCGGTGATGGCGGACATGTGTGGAGAGGCAGCGTGGCTTGCTGGCCCGGGAGATCCCGGGAGCCTGGCGCAGACATTACTCCAGGCGTTGAATGCCGGGTCGAGTGAACGGGAGAAGCGAGCTCAGATGGGAATGGCTCGAGCACGGGAATTTACGTGGGAGAAAGCAGCGCAATGCCATAGAGATGCCTATGAATTAGCCCTCTCGAGGGGCGTCACGAAGAGAGGGAAGTAAGGTTTCACTCGTGCGTGCACTTATAACAGGGGGCCAGGGCTTCGTCGGCCAACATCTTGAACGGCACCTTCGTGACCAAGGAGACGACGTCGTCATCCTTGACATGGAAACTGACGTCGCGAAGGCCGAGGTTGTTTCCCAGGCAATTCTTCAAGCTGCACCCGATGCGATCTATCACCTGGCTGCACTTTCGCATGTTGGTGATTCGTGGAATGACCCAAGTCAAGTCCTCAGCGTCAATGTCATTGGAACGGCGAACGTCTTAGCTGCTGCTCGCCAATGCGACCGTGACGTCACTACACTGGTCGTGAGTTCAGCAGAGGTGTATGGAATCGTTCAACCCGATGATCTTCCACTCACAGAGTCAAGCTCAGTGGCTCCGGCATCTCCCTATGCCGCAAGTAAAGCTGCCGCTGAGCAGGTCGCCCTTCAGGCGGTTCGAGGTTTCGGGCAAAAGGTGATCGTGGTGCGACCTTTCAATCACATTGGTCCCGGTCAAGCTCCTGTCTTTGCTGTTCCTGCCTTGAGTAAACGTATTGTTGACGCGGCGCGTACGGGAGACCAGGACCTGAGCGTGGGGACGTTGACGACCCGGAGAGACTTTACTGATGTTCGAGATGTCGTCCGAGCGTATCGACTGCTGATTGAACATGGTGCGTCGGGTGAGATTTACAACATTTGTTCTGGAACTGATGAATCGATTGCTGAGATTGTGGCAATGCTCTTAGAGATTGTCGGACTCAACCTCAATCTTGTAACGGATCATTCGTTGATTCGCCCGGTCGATGTCCCTGTCTTGCGAGGGGAATGCTCAAAGGTATTCGCGGCAACGGGATGGAAATCAGAAATCTCGCTTCACCACACCCTGGTCGATGTCGTGGAGTCGTTCCAAGACACATCCAAGCATTAAAAAACGCCACCCCCTGTGAGGGTGGCGCTCTTTAATGCTTGATTCAAAGGTAGGTCTTACTTGAGAACTTTTGCTCGAACCTTTGAGCGAGTCTCTTGCCCGGTGACTCGAGCTTTTCTCACGAGGTCACGAGCTTGATCTGGAAGTTGGACCTCATAGGTTTCAACCGTCTTTTCAACTTTGGTGATCACGCCTTCTACATGGTGATCTGCCTTTCGGACACCTGACAGAAGCGCGTCTGCGATCCGACCAACGCTCCCAGCGGCCTCTCCATCACTCTTCGAAGGATTCAGTCCATTGCTAACTTCTCGCACAAGGCCCTGGGTCTTGTTCACGGCCATCACGCCGAAACCAACAGCGGTGTAGGCGGTGTCCTTGGCTCGGTCGATCATCTCATCAAAGAAGTCACCATCACTTTTTGAAACCGTGGGTGGCGTCTCTTCAGCGGCTTTTTTCTGGACCTTTTTCTTTGGGGTACTTGGCTTCTTTGCGTTACTCTCTGCCATCTCGCACCATCCTTTCCTCTTGTGTCCATTGAAAGTTCCGATGGACACGTTCTCTATAGATACAAGTGTATCTAATAATGCATACTTTAGCAAGCACATGGAGAGAACCCAGGCGAAGTAGCCTCGGTCTCTTGATGGATACCCGAGCGCCTGCGGTGGTGGCAGTCGTCGTGACGACTGATCCAGGGGAGTGGCTGGAGGCGACCTTGGCCTCCTTGGTTGCCCAGGACTATGAGGCGCTCTCGCTGCTGGTCATTGTCAACTCAGGCGGTGACCAGGTCGCCCATCGGATAAACAGCGTCGCCCCTTCGGCTTTTGTTGCCCATCGTGAGCACGATGATGGATTTGCTGGTGGGATTAATGCCGCACTTGAGATGGTTGAAGGAGCGGCGTTTCTCTTACTTTGCCATGACGACGTTGTCGTGGCACCCGATGCAGTTCATCTCTTGGTCGAAGAGAGTTTTCGTTCGAACGCGGCCATTGTTACGCCGAAATACGTCATCGCCGAAAATGCATCAATCCTCCTTCATGTGGGGCAAAGTATCGATCGATTTGGAACGATTATTGAACGAGTGCAACCCGGTGAGTTCGACCAGGGACAACATGATCTCGTCAGAGACGTCTTTGTAGCTCCCGGGGGAGTGACCCTGGTGAGAGAAGATCTCTTGCGTCTGCTCGGTGGGTTTGATGACAGCTTTGAAACCTTGGGTGAAGATCTCGATTTTTGCTGGAAGGCTCAAATTGCGGGAGCACGAATTGTCTGTGCGCCACAAGCAGTGGTTTCGCATCTTGAGCGCCGGGCAAGTGGAGAGCGAACGCCGCAGACCCCCGAGGGACTCGAAGAGGCTCCAACACTGCAGCGGCTCCGGCGAAGGAACGACCTCAGGACGCTGCTGGTCTGTTGGGGGAGGTTCGAGAGGTCTCTCACTGTCGTGATGCTGCTGGTGTTGGATCTTGGCGAGACCGTCGTGGCCGTTCTCGGCCGCGATAGCTCGCGAGCCGTCGATATCAGAGAGTCGTGGAGAGAATGGTGGCGCCAGCGTAAAGAAATTCGGAAGATGCGCAAGCAAATTCAAGCGTTGCGAACAACATCAGATCGGGTGATTCGGAAAAATCAAACTCGAGGAGCAACACGGCTGCGTTCGTTTCTTTCAACACTGCTCCATCACGGATACGACGCAGCACGAGGAGCGATCCCACCCGAAGAGACAGAAGATGAATTACCGCCAACTTCTTCTGGTTTTGGTGGGGCATTTAGCGATGATGAAGGATTTGATGAACTCGATGACTTGGGGCACAGGGGTCGACGGAATCGTCGGGGACGTCGTCGACTTTCATCAGCTCGCTCGATGGTGGCACTCGCCCTTGCCGCAATCATCGTCTACATCATTGGATCTCGGAATCTCATCGGGACTCGGCTCCCTATGGTGGGTCAACTTGTCCCGCTTCCTTCGTGGGCCTCGTTATGGCACGTAGTTTTCGCGAGTTGGCAGCCCACCGGTCTTGGAAATGGTGCGCCAGGACATCCAGGCTTTAGTGCCCTCGGCCTCTTTAGCGTTCTGACCTTGGGGCACGTGAGTGCAGCAGAGAGGATTCTCCTCCTTGGAGCGATTCCTCTTGGCGCATGGGGAGTTAGCCGACTGATTCAGCCCGTCGCGTCAACTCGCGCCCGACTTCTCGCAGCCGTAGCGTTTGGTGGACTGTCACTTGGTTCAAATGCGATTTCCTCGGGGCATCTCACCGGGGTCGTGGCACTGGGGGCGATGCCATTTGTTATCCGAAGGATCTTCCGCTTGTGTCGTGTGACTCCATTTGATGAACCTTTTGGACCGACTGTGCCAATTGCGAGCCGTGGATGGCGACAAAGTCGACAAGGAAACGTCGTTTCACTAGCACTACTTCTTACAGTGATCGCGGCCTTTGCCCCCGCAGTTTTGGTTGTTGTCATCGTGGTGACAGTTGGCTCATCACTCGCTGGAGTTATTGTGAGTCCCCAGCGGCCATTTGCAGGAGTTGGACGAGTCTTCGGCTCCATCGTTCTCGCAGTTCTACTCCTTGCACCTCTGACTATTCCCACACTGATCTCTGGATTCAGTGGATTCTCGATCTTTGGTGTCGCAGGGGGTCCATGGTCGAACCCTGGCATAGGAGGACTCTTGCGATTCGCCGTTGGTCCAAATGGTGGTGGCGCATTGGCTTGGCTCCTTCCCGTTGCGGCCCTCGTCCCTTTAATTCTCGCCCGACAACGTCGGCTCGAACTCTCGGGTCACTTAGTAGGGGCAGGTATTTTTGCACTCGGCTTCGCCCTCTTTGTCAGCCGCGGCGGGTGGGGAGCGTTCGCCCCCGATCTCATTGTGGTGCTCGCCCCGTTGGCGGTCGTGATCGCAGCCCTCGTGGGTCTTGGTCTCGCTGCATTTGAAGATGACCTTGCACACCTTGGATTTGGGTGGCGTCAGATTGTTGGAGTCCTTGGTGTTGCGGTTGCGCTCCTTGGTCTCCTTCCTGCGATTGGCTCCGCAGGGAATGGCCGATGGAAGATGCCTACCCAGGGCTACAGCGACTCGTTGACATTCTTAAACGGACCAGCCTCCACCGGACATCGCATCCTCTGGCTTGGCGATCCCCGCGCCATTCCCGGAGGTTCGTGGCCTCTTCAAGCTGGTGTTGCTTGGTCGACGTCAACCAATGGCCTCCCAGGCTCTTCAAACTTATTCCTCCCCCCCTCAGCGACTGCGAGCGGAGCAATCACCAGGGCGATCCATCAAGCGCTGAACGGAGAGACAGCCCACCTTGGCAGGCTCTTGGCGCCAGCCGGGGTGAGCGCCATTGTGGTGGTCTCGACAATTGCGCCGACGCTCCCAGGGGTGCAGACAGGTGTCTCAGTTCCTCCGTCTCCTAGTCTGCTGCCCGCGCTCGATCGACAGAGTGACTTAGTGCAGATCCCGGGAGGCGGCGGCGCAACCATCTATGAA
Organism: Actinomycetota bacterium; assembly: GCA_009699875.1. Lineage (GTDB taxonomy): Bacteria > Actinomycetota > Acidimicrobiia > Acidimicrobiales > RAAP-2 > CAIUMH01. Next base: position 459,262 of record WLNI01000001.1, on the reverse strand, counting down.
AATCCAGGGGCGATCACACAACTCGCAAGTCGCAGAGCGCCGCTCTCTTCATCGGCCACCGCATCGTCGTTGGCTGCGGTGACCGGCTGGACCGCGATCACTCAGACGTCTCCAATGAGCGGGACAATTCCTTCTCCGCAACGCACAGCGTTCATTGGGAATGCACCAGCAAGCGAGTGGGGGGTTGCGACCACAGGAACGTCCTCAACACGAAGTGCCTTTGGGTGGGCGCAAAGTGCGTCAGTCACCCCAGGGAAGGCATCGCTCACATTGAACGCGCTCCCTCTCAACGCACTTGCAGGGTTGGCGATGGTGCTGGCCTGGATTGGGATCGCCCTTGTTCTTTTGGGTCGCCATCGCTGGTTGGACTGGTGGTGGCCTGCGCATCGGCGCCGTCGAACCCGACAGGTCCGAACTGATATTTCAGAAGAGGAACGTCTATGAGCGCAGCACGCCACGGCCACTCCGAAGAGACGAGTCGTCGCAGACCACTGATCCTCATTGCGACCTTTCTTCTTCTCGCCATTTTGGTCATTGTCAGCGTGGCGACGTCCTCGCCCGCACCAATGTCGTTGGTGACTTCTCCTGTGGGTGAAGTCGCACCCGCGTCGTCTGAGTCATCTTCGTTTACTTGTGGCGGGTTCAGCGAAGCTCCAGGGTCTGCCGCAGACGGCATTGTTCTCTTGGCGAATAGCTCAACCTCCACGAGATCAGCAACGGCGAGTGCGGTTGATGACAAGGGGAATAAGGGCTCTGTGACGCTAAAAATTGCTCCCGGAGCCACCACGTCACTTCAGCCGTCGCGACTTGTCAGCGGAGATGGGTGGACCAGCGTAGGTATTGAGATCAATGGCGGCGGAGTTGGTGTTGTTGAAAAATTGACGGGAGCAGGGAATGGCTCAGCTACCCCATGTGCCGCTGCGACGTCACCAGTCTGGAACTTCACTGGTGGTTCGACCCAGGTAAATGAGACCTATGACATTTCATTAGTAAATCCAACAACCACACAGGCAGTGGTGAACACTTCGTTTTCTACAGAGAGCGGTTTTGTTGCACCCCAAAATGCTCAGGGAGTCGTGGTCAACCCAGGGAGTATCGTCGTCCTTTCGGGTCTCGCTCTGGTCCCACACGTTTCAAACCTCGGGGCGCAAGTTCGCGCCACGCAAGGAACAATCGTTGCCTTTGCCACCCAAGTATCACCATCACCAGCTGGAGCGAGTGTCACGATCGGGGAGCCGAGTATTCAACGCCACTGGGTGCTCTCTCGTGGCGTTGCCTCGCCGGCCACACAGATGTCCCTCGTTGTCTCAAACCCAACGCCACAAGCTCAAAATGTGACGGTTCACGTGCGACTCCCTTCAGGATGGGTCGCACCATGGACCAACGTCGTCGCACCGTATTCAGTGTGGAATCTTTCGATGGTCCCCACGTCGAAGGTTCCCTTGACGGATACGTTCTCCGCCAACGTCACGGCGTCCGGGCCAGGTGTAGCAGTGAGCATGTTGACGAAGGTTTCTGGAGCACTTCACGGCGGGTGGGGCAATGTGATTTTGAGTGACGAAGCAAGCATGCACGCAAGCCGCTGGCTTCTCGTTGGCGGAACAGGTTCTGGTCCACTTGGCGGCTCCCTGACCAACATGGGGAGTTCCTCAGTGACGGTGTCTGCCTCACTCGTCACGGCCTCAGGGGGAGTGGCAGTGAGTGGCTTGACGGGAAGAGAAATTTCTCCCGGGACGGCGGTCCTTCTGCCAACTTCAGTGTTGAAGGCGCTCGAGAAGAACTCCATTGTGATCTCGTCAACTGGTCCGCTCTCACTGAGTGAAGACCTGCAAGGCGGAGCAGTTCCGAGCGTTGGAAATTTAGTCGGCGTGCCGATGAGCACAGGCTGACACTAGGCCGAGGGCATCTCTCCATCAGGCCATGCGGGTGGCCCCCACTCTTGGTCACTCGTTGGTTCATCTAAGACGGTCGGTCGCTGGTGCCCTTCGCCAAACGAGGCGCCGTTGAGCGAAGGGACGACCGCCTTTGGTCCATTGGCATGAACAGGCTGTCCAAATGCTTCATCAACGAGTTGGCCAACTTGGGTACCATCAAGCGTCTCAGTTTCGAGGAGTGCACGAGCAACAGCTTCGAGTCCACCACGGTGCAGTGTTAATACCTCGGTCGCTCGCGTCTCTTCAGCGCGAAGGATTCTCTCAACTTCATCATCGATGACTCGAGAGGTGTCTTCTGAATAGTCACGAGTATGCATGAGGTCGTCACCTAAGAACACTTGCCCTTGAGAACCCCATGCTGCAGGACCAATTTTCTCGCTCATGCCCCACTCTCGAACCATCCGACGAGCAAGTTCAGTGTTGCCGACAAGGTCGTTTGCTGCACCCGTTGAGAGGTCGCCATAGACCAAGAGTTCAGCGACCCGGCCTCCCATTCGGACACAGAGTGAATCTTCAATCTCGTTACGTGGATGGATATGACGCTCTTCCATCGGCATCTGCATCGTGACCCCGAGCGCCATGCCGGTCGGAAGAATCGTGACCTTATGGACAGGGTCAGCGTGCTCAAGTACGTAGGCCAGAACAGCGTGACCCCCTTCGTGGAAGGCGACACGTTCTTTTTCGTCGTCCGAGAGAACCAAGCTGTCTCGTCGTTGACCCATCAGGACGCGATCTCTCGCAGATTCAAAGTCGATCATGGCAATCGACGTTGAACCTCGTCGAACAGCATGGAGGGCCGCTTCGTTGACCAGATTGGCAAGATCTGCCCCGCTCATGCCAGGGGTTCCTCGAGCAACGAGTTCAAGGTCGACGTCGGGTTCAACCTGCTTGTTTTTACAGTGCACCTTGAGGATTGGCAGGCGTTCGTCAAGGTCTGGAAGCGGGACAACAATCTGTCGGTCAAAACGACCTGGACGAAGAAGTGCTGGGTCCAAAATATCGGGCCGGTTGGTTGCACCAATCATGACCACGCCTTCGGCAGGATCGAAGCCGTCCATCTCTGAGAGCATCTGGTTCAGCGTCTGTTCGCGTTCGTCGTGACCTCCACCAACTCCCGCACCGCGCTTTCGGCCAATGGAGTCGATTTCATCGACGAAAATGATTGCGGGTGCATCTTTCCGAGCCGTTTGGAAGAGGTCGCGGACTCTGCTGGCTCCGACGCCAACAAACATCTCCATAAAGTCACTACCCGTCACCGAGAGAAATGGGACGCCCGCCTCACCGGCTACCGCTCGAGCGAGCAAAGTTTTTCCAGTTCCTGGTGGACCGACCAACAAGATGCCTTTCGGGATGCTTGCGCCAATCTCTTTAAAGCGTTCCGGGGTTTTGAGAAAGTCGACGACTTCGCTGATCTCTTGCTTGACTCCGTAGTACCCGGCGACGTCTTCAAACGTGGTTGAGGGGTGCTCTTCGGAGTAGAGGCGAGCTTTGGAGCGGCCAACCGACATAATGCCGTTCATTTGGCCTCTTGCTTGGCGTGAGACGAAAAAGATCATCCCACCAAAGATCGCGATGAAGAAGATGTACGGCAACCAGGTCGCAAGCGTGTTCGAAGGCGTGACGACGTTGACCGTGACTCCGTCTTTTCGGACTTGGTTGATATCGGTTTGGAGGGGGGGATTAAAGCCCATGGAGTTGTACTTGGCGCCATCGGTGAAGGTCCCGTTGATTGAGCCAGAGGAGTTGTCAAAGGTTGCCGTCTTAATCTGATGATTATTGGCATCGCTGAGAAACTGTGAATAACTCAAATTCTTCGAACTCGAGTGAGGGAGAAGTGAGGGAACAACAATGACCAAAAGGGCGACGACGGCCACAAGGGCCCAGATCCATCGCCAGTTTTTCTGGCCATCCTTCATGAAGGGATTCTTTGACTTCTTGGATTCGACCGGAGTCTCAGGGGTTTCCACGAGTCCATGCTAGGCGCAGGGTGCCACACCTCTGGCATCGGGCTCAAGAGCCTGGCTGCTTCTTCACTAACGTGTCTCTCGTGAGCCAACCCCTACCTGAGGCACCCTCGGTTCAATTGAAGGGCAAAGGCGTCTTTCTCGATCCCCTCAGTGGCTCACAAGCACTTCGCTGGCTGCTCGCAGCATTTGCGGGATTTGTAGCTGGCCAGTTGTTCTCAACGGGCCTGGTGACGCTGATGGCGGCGATCAAAGGCCAGAGTTCACAACTGAGCTCCCTCGCTCATTCGACATCACCGCCAGAGTGGTACATCCTCTCAAGCCTCTTTGGGCTTTGGGCGGGATTCCTCGGTGCAGCTTGGGCTGTTGTCCATATTGGTCGCGCACCTCGCCACACTCTCGGGATTCGCTTTTCGTCCTGGGATCTTTTGGGAATCCCGATCGGGATAGGAGCACAAATCCTTATTGGCTTGATGTACCTCCCCTTTCGAAGTCACCTCAAAGACTTTGACGCACCGATTACCAAGTTGACGGGGTCCAGCCATGGAGTGGGCTACTTCGTCATTATTGTCTGCACCTTGGTTCTCGCCCCGATTGTTGAAGAGATCTTCTTTCGCGGCGTGCTCTTTCGCTCACTCGCTGGTTTTTCATCTCTGGTGAAGACCCTCATGGGGAAGCGGATCATTCTTGTTCTGGCTGTCCTTTTCGATGGGTTGCTTTTTGGTGTGGTGCATGGTGAGTTGATTCAACTCCCTGGCCTCGCCCTCTTTGGAGCACTGTTGGCGGTGTTGTTCTATCGAACGGGTCGACTTGGGCTGAGCATTGTCACCCACATCGCATTTAACTCCCTGGCGATCATCTCGTATACCTCTTCATCTGGGACACTTTTCGGATGGCACTGAGTCTTAAATCGGCGAAGCATCGCCGTTCTCACTTCTCGAGGGACCTCCCTCGCCTTGCTGCGGTGGTGGCGATCGGAGGCGTGATCTGGATCACGCTCTGGCAACTCCACCCGAATCTACTTTTGACCAATACGATTACGACCGGTGGCGACACTGGTGCTCACGTAGCGCTCCCTGAGTTTTTGCGGACAAACTTGCTTTCTCACGGTCACCTCACCGGCTGGTATCCGGGCTGGTACGACGGCTTTCCTCTCTATACCTATTACTTCGTCTTCCCTGACTTTCTCGCCGCGCTGGCCTCCTACGTCATTCCCTACGGCGTCGCCTTCAAATTCGCAACGGTGATTGGCTCTCTCTTGATGCCGATTTGTGCCTATGGGTTAGGAAGGATGTTTCGGCTGCGAGCACCACTGCCGAGCGCGTTAGCCATCTCGACACTGCCATTTCTTTTTGATTCTTCCTTCACCATCGATGGAGGGAATCTCTTCTCGACACTGGCGGGGGAGTACGCCTTCTCGCTCTGTTTGGCCCTGTCGTTTTTGGTACTCGGCCTCTTTGCGAGAGGCATCCGAACCGGAAAGGGAAGCATCATTACCCCAGTGGTGATGGCGTTGTGCCTGGGTTCCCACATGATCCCCTACCTCTACGCAGGTGCCGGGGTCGCCATTCTGATTCTCATGAGCCTGCTTCCCGATCGGCTGTTTGTTCGCGACGACACCGTCCTCGCCGAGGTGACGGATCGAGATGATTCCTGGCAGGCCCGCCAGCGCTCATTGTGGTGGGCGATTCGCACCGGAGTGCTTGGGGTTGGCCTCTCGTGTTGGTGGCTCATCCCCTTCGTGCAAGGGCAAGGCCTGGCGAACCCTATGGGTTACGTGAACGACACAGATTTTTTCGCAAAACTCTTCCCAGGAGCTGACTACTGGGTCGTGGCCCTCGCTGTAATTGGTGTTGGGATTGGGCTGTACAAGACCAGCCGTTTTGTCGTGACGTTCGCGATCCTCGCAGCGGGATCAGCTCTGACCTTTATTCTCCTGCCGCAAGGAAGCCTCTGGAACGAGCGAGTTCTGCCGCTTTGGTACATCTCGCTCTACCTCTTGGCCGGCTGGGCCGTTGGAGAGCTGACGCGTGAAGTCGCAACAGCTTGGCGAAAACGCAAGATTGAACGCTACGCCACCTCGTTGCTTGAGGATGCGGATCTTCCCCGTCCTCCTGTGGCGCCGTGGCTCCCTGGAGCTGTAGCCGGCCCTCTTGTGATTTTGGCGTTGGCACTCTGTGTCGTCGTGCCCCCACTTGCCCCCGGGATCATTCCACCTTCTGCGTTGAGCAAGATTGGCATCACGGTTGGTGCGAACCAGGTCTCATCATGGGCGTCGTGGAACTACTCGGGCTACGAAGCCAAACCTGCCTACCCTGAATATCAAGGGGTCATCTCGACGATGAAGAACGTCACCGCCCGCTACGGGTGTGGGAGGGCGATGTGGGAGTACAACGCCAATTTAGATCGCTTTGGAACTCCCATGGCATTAATGCTTCTCCCGTATTGGACCAATGGATGTGTCGGCAGCCAAGAAGGTCTCTTCTTCGAAGCGTCTGCGACCACGCCCTACCACTTCTTGACCCAATCAGCGCTTTCCGCTCAACCCTCGGACCCCCAAGTAGGGCTGCCCTATGGAGGCGTTGACGTGGCCAAAGGAGTTCAGCAACTCCAGATTTTGGGCGTGAAGTACTTCATGGCGACCAGCTCTTCGGTAACCACACAAGCCGACAGAGATCCAATGCTGAGCAAAGTAGCCAGTTCGGGCCCCTGGCCCGCAAATGGGAGTGCAACAACGAAGACCACATGGTCGGTGTACCTCATCCATAATTCGCCAATGGTGGAGGGGCTCACGCACCTGCCGGTCGTTGTCCCAGGGATAGATGCAACCTCAGGTACCTGGAAAGACGCCAACGTGGCGTGGTTTGGAGAACCCGCCCGATGGGGTGTGCCGCTTGCCGCACCGGGGCCGTCTTCGTGGCCGAGAGGGACGAGTGCGACGACCACGTCCACAGCGATTGTGCCAACTGCTGTCTCGAACATCTCTTCAACGACTACCTCAGTCAGTTTTGATGTCAACCAGATCGGGAAACCAGTTGTTGTTCGCGTCTCGTACTACCCCCGTTGGCACGTATCGGGGGCAACGGGCCCCTATCGAATTAGCCCAAACCTGATGGCTGTTGTCCCGATGCAACGACACGTCGAGCTCACCTACGGTGCGGATCGCTCCGTCAATTTCGGCCTGGTGCTCAGCGCCCTCAGCGTGATTGGCCTGGTCCTTCTCGTCGTTGGGGCTCGCCGACGCCGCAGTTCACTTTAAATTCACCATCTCGGCTCAAAAGCCGGCAGAAATCGGAGATTAGGCACATTCACGTGTGACATCTGATGAGATTTTGGAACGCGAAAATTGTTTCGATGTTTACCTCTCTGTCACAACTTCGATGGGGTTCGTTCATACCCATTCTCTAGGTTTTGGTCTGTTGTGAAATCTCCCCCTTGGAAGGGGTGGGTTTCAGGCGAAGAAACCTAGCGAATTGAGTCCTGAGGCGAAGAGCTTGAGGCGAGAAGGGATTGGGAACATACCCATGACAACGAACTTTGAAAGCGGTGAAATTCAATCACCGAAGCGGCATCGATTGATGCGACTCGTGACCGGGCTCTCCGCTGTTGCGGTTGCTGGATCATTTGCGATTTCTGCGGTACCTGCGGGTGCAGTCGGAAATGCAACTGCGGTCCCAACTTCTGGAGCCAACCACATCATTGTTGGAACTGGTTCATCGACGACCTATCCAATGATGAACAAACTCGACCTCCTCTACAATGAGTCACCTCAATGCACGATGACGATTGACCGAGCGAGTGCGACCGCTATTCAGCCACTTGACTTCTCGTGTTTGACTGTGACCCAAGAGACCAATGGTGGGGTATTGAACCCAATCAACGCGAGCACCTCAACGACTACCAACCCATTTGGCGATATTGTCGTGGAAGAGCCACCAATTGGTTCATCGAACGGTATCCTCCAACTCGAGTCCGCAACTGGGAGCGCGACGGCCATCAATAACAAGTACAGCTACGCCACGGGGGCCCTCAATGTCTTCAACGGCGCAAGCTACGCTCGTTCCTCTCGAGCAGCGAGCAACAGCGCCACGGGTGACAACAAGGGTCTGAACTTTGTGGCCTTCGCCAAGGATGGCGTGACGTGGACGCACTATGTGAAGACCACTGCGTCAACGACACCTTGCACCTACAACATTCCAAAGTTGACCGTGTCAGAACTAGCGGCAATTTGGAAGGGCAACCTCTGGAACTGGGCGCAGGTCGGTGGCTGCAATGCCCCAATCATCGTCTTTACTGCTCAGACCGGTTCAGGAACGCAGTCCACGTGGAAGACCACGCTTGGAACGGACCCAACCGCACTTCAGACCAGTTCGTTCTACGCCAACTGCTATGACACCGGGAACACCTTGGCAGATCCAGCTGGAGGCCTCGTCACCGCTACTGCGGCGACAACCCAGCCATCTGGCGCAAAGTGCAATGGTCCGATCAACATCTTCGAAAACGAAGTGGCCCAGCTCAACCTGGCGGCACTTCCAGAGAACATGACGAACCCGAACCTTGCCGGTGGATTGAATGCAGGGGCAACGCATGCCAGTGCTTCAGCTCCCTACACCTTGACTGGTGCGACAAAGCCATCGAAGTGCTACGCATGGTGGCTTGGATGCACGTCAACAGGTACCGGTGCTGCAACAGTCTGGACGTTCGGTTCACAGGTGAACGCAAACGTGCTCGCTCGTTCGATCTTCTTCTACTCAGCAGGGCTCTTTAAGCAGCAGTGCCTTGCAGCAGGTGGAGCGAACACTGCAGCAACGTGTGCAACCAACCAGTATAAGGTGTACTCACAAGACGCAACGGGTGCAACCACCCTCGCACTTGGTGGAATTGGAACCTTTGCAAGTGGGTCGCTTGTGACCTCAAACATTCCTTCGACCGGTGAGCCTGCAGTCGTCTGCACCACTGTCGCTGGAGACCCAGCACCATGTATGCCGACGCAGATTTCAATCTTGACGGGTCACTTCCCTTCAACTCGATTGGTCTACAACGTCTATGCCGATAACAGCCAAGCTGGCCAACCAGCAGCCACGGCCGCGGCGTTGAACTACGTCGGTGAAACAGGGTTCCTCTGCACGCCACGTACCGCCAGCATCACCAACCCTCAGTCTGGGAAGTCCTACTTGACTGAAATCCAGAACACCATCGTGGCGTCTGGGTTTTACCCAATCTCTGCGGGAGCAACAACTGGTGTGATCAATCAGACTGCGATTCCAGAAGGAACGTTTGGTGTTGGTCAAACTGGTGCAGAAACCATGTACGCAACTGGGCCCTACGCACCCTTCTTGGCGCACGCTGCGGGAACCACGGCTTCACCGAACGGGTTCTGCCTCTTCAGCACCACGTCATCAAGCACCCCAACCCCACAGCCACCGGCTTAAGGAAGGGAACGAGTAAGAGAATTCTTGGAGCGTGACTCCTGGTGCCCAGCAGCTTCTGCTGGGCACCAGGTGCTTCAAGGGGGAGAAAAAAGGATTTACCGAAGAGAACGGGAGAAGATGACCTCTGAGTTGGCTCCGAGCCCACTGAAGTTAGCGAACAAGAGAAGTAATGAAGACCGGCTGTTTCGAGGAGTTACTCGAGGGGCCGGTCTTGCCACGTTCGTTATCCTTGCGCTCATTGGTGTCTTTCTGTTCATCGAAGCGCTTCCAGCGTTTCGATCACAGGGGTGGAGATTCTTAACGAATACTGGCTGGCAGACCACTGGAGCCCATCCGCAGTTTGGTGTTCTTTCAGCCCTCTCGGGATCAATCATTATCGCGGTGATCGGCCTGATTATCGCCATACCAGTTTCAATATCATGTGCTCTGTTCATCAACGAATATGCCCCTGACACACTCCTTAGGTTCATCCCATTCAAGAACTTTCTCACCGCTGCCGTTGACTTAATGGCGGCGGTGCCGTCAATTATTTACGGCATGTGGGGCTTCTTCATTCTGCAACCACATATGGTTGGATTAGAAAAGTGGCTCTCAACATTCTTTGGGAGTCTCGGAATTTTCCAAAATACTTCTGGCGCCTATACGTCAAGTTTCTTTATCGCTGGAACGATCGTGGGAATCATGTGTATGCCCATCATCACGTCACTCTGTCGAGAAGTGTTTTCGCTCACACCAAGTGGGGAGCGAGAAGGGGCGATGTCGCTTGGAGCCAGTCGAGCCCGTGTTATTCGAGACGTTGTTTTTCCATTTTCGAAAGGTGGGATGATCGGCTCCATCATGTTGGGCCTTGGCCGTGCCCTTGGAGAAGCAATTGCCGTTGCCATCATCATCGCCCTAGCGTTCCCGCTGAACTTTCATGTTGTGCAAGCTGGGGGAAACTCGATTGCTGCGTTGATTGCCCTCCAATGGGGCGCGGGTGGGAACCTCGGAACAAGTGCACTCCTTGCAGCGGGACTTGTTCTGTTTATCTTGACGTTGATTATTAACATGATTGCGTCTCGAATTGTGAATGCATCAAAGATGGCAGGGCGCTGATGACGGCAGTTATGGACTCTCCTGACATTGAAGATTCTGGCGAGATTGAAGAAAAGAAGGTTTCGGCTATACGCCGGATTCGTCCAAAAGAGTTCAAGCCATCCGACGTTGTCATTCTTCTTTTGACGCTGGCCGCCTCCTATTCGATTATCTGGATTATCTTCGCTCAACTCACCTTGTTGAGTGGTGCACTTGGATTTGTTGTGTTGTGGATACCTACGTTTCTGTTTCTTTACTGGTTCGTTAATCGCCAGATGTTCACCCGTCAAGTAGCGGTTGATCGACTCATTGGGTCCATTGTGACCTTGGGAGCTGGAATCATGATGCTTCCCTTGGTGATGTTGACGATCTTTGTCTTCCAAAAGGGGCTCCCACTCTTGTCCTGGGATGTACTGACGAAAACCCAGCAGGGAGTGGTCTATACCGGACCCTCTGGAAATAATATTGGTGGTGTCGCTCACGCCTTGGTTGGGACGATTGAAGAAGTCGCCATCGCCGCCGCTATTGGAATCCCCGCCGCGCTGCTGACTGCGGTGTTCATCAACGAAGTCGGAGGACGCTTTACAAAATCAGTCAGAGTCGTCGTCACGGCCATGAGTGGGACTCCTGCAATTGTGGCTGGTGTTTTCATCTATTCGATTTGGGTGACGAAATTTCACTACTCAGGCTTCGCTGGGGCACTTGCACTGGCGATTATTTTGCTTCCCACTGTCACTCGTGGAACAGAAGAGGTTCTTAAAGTTGTTCATAATGACTTGAGAGAAGCAGCGATTGCGTTGGCTGCTCCTGAGTGGCGAACCGTGTGGTCCGTGGTGCTTCCCACCGCACGCTCTGGATTGATCACCTCGGTATTGCTTGGGGTGGCGATCTCTATCGGTGAAACAGCACCGTTGATCATGACAATTTTCGGGAACCAGGTGATGAATGCGAATCCATTCGTCGGCCCACAAATGGGGTTGTCACTATTGTCCTACAAGCAGATCAAACTTCCGATTCAATCGCAGATCGATCTGGGCTATACCTCGGCACTCGTTCTCTTTGTTCTTGTCTTTGGAATCTTTATTTTGGCTCGAATTCTTGGCGCCCAGCGGAAAGGCTCAGGGGGTGGCCGTCGGTCGCTTCTTTCGTTTGTTCGATGGACCCCGGGGTCTGCGCTTGAGCCAAATGAATCTGCAGTTGTGAAAAAAGAGGAGTTTTCCAGTGACTAACGAGGAGAATATGACTGAAGTATTGACAGGAGAAACTGACCGACGCGTCGCATCATCAGCCACTGCGTCTCCCACTTCCCTACGAGTTGATGGCGTTACTGCTGCTGAGCTTCATGCCAAGGGTGTTCACGCGTGGTTCGGCGAGAGAATGGTCTTAGAAAACGTAGATCTCGTCATGGAGCGCACCAAGGTCACAGCGCTGATTGGGCCGTCCGGGTGCGGAAAATCAACGTTTCTGCGAATTTTGAATCGAATGCACGAGATCGTCCCTGGTGCTTCGCTTGCGGGTTCTGTGGATTTGGATGGAGAAGATATTTACGATCCAAATCAGCGGGCGGCAACGATTCGACGGCACATTGGAATGGTGTTCCAGCGACCAAACCCTTTCCCGGCAATGTCGGTGCGAGACAATGTGCTTGCGGGTCTTCGGTTCAATCGAATCAAGTCGAAGCATAAGGATGAGATAATTGAAGAAGCCCTCACCAAAGCGGGCCTTTGGAGTGAGGTTCGAGATCGACTCAAAGATATGGGTGGGGCCCTCTCAGGTGGACAGCAACAGCGGCTCTGCATTGCCCGAGCGCTCGCAGTAAAGCCAGCTGTTCTCTTGATGGACGAGCCATGTTCAGCGCTCGACCCTGGATCAACATTGAGAATCGAGCAGACCGTGAAAGAGATTGCTCATGAGGTGACGGTTGTAATCGTGACGCACAATATGCAGCAGGCACAGCGAGTTTCTGACAAGACCGCATTCTTCCTTTCGCAAGATGGGAATCCGGGCTACATCGTTGAAACGGGGAAGACCGAGGACATTTTTGCTCGACCTCAGGACCCCAGGACCGCTGACTACGTGCAGGGAAGATTTGGTTGATGGTGGGTTTCTCTCTGACGCTCCATCGAATTCAGCGAGGGGACTTCTGGAAACTCTCGGTTGTGGCTTTGGCCGCGCTCGTCGGTTTCCAGTTTGTCGATCTTCATCCAGCGAGTGCTGGACAGACGATTACGGGATCGGGATCAAGTTATGCTGCAGTAGCGATCAACAACTGGACTGGGCAAGTTTCAAACCTCTACGGGGCAAGTGTGAACTATCAGACGAGTTCATCAGTACTAGGACTTAACGCGTTCTGTGCGAACCAAGTGGACTTTGCTGCCAGCGAAATTGGATACAACGCGCAACAAGCGAGTTGCCCCCCAGGTCAACCAGCCGCGGGAACATATCAATACATGCCCGACGTGGCTGGGGCAACATGCTTGATGTACAACCTACAATCAACGACGTCGCAGCCCATTCGGAACCTCCAAATTGACTCTGCAGCGATGATGGGAGTCTTCAGTGGGAAAGTCCTCTACTGGGACGACGGTGCTATTAAATCTCTCAATCCAGGAGTAGCGCTTCCCCACGCATTTATTAATCCTGTCGTAAGGTCGGACGCGTCCGGAGATAACTACATTTTCTCGCAGTACCTTTCGAGCCTCCAAGGTGCCGAGTATGCATCGTTTAACTCAACGTTTACTCCGTCCAACTCAATTCCCTCTGCTCAGTGGCCTTCGGCGACGGCAAATGCGGTCCAAAACGGCTTTGACCTCACACATTTCGTTCCTCAGGCTGGTTCGGATAACGCATCAAACTATGTAGCGAGTTATCCAAACACCATTACGTACGTAGAGACGGCATATGCGATTCTTCACGGGTCGGCATGTGCCGGAGTAAAAAATGCATCTGGTGCGTTTGTAGAGCCGAGCGCCGTTGCTGATGCCATCGCTTTGACCCATGACTGCCTCAACGCCGACTTGACCCAAAACCTGAATGGATGTAACGGAGACCCCGGCGTCTTCAATGCACCAGAGCCACAGGCCTATCCCATCTCGTCCTACAGTTATCTGATTGCGTCGACAAATATTTCGACTCAAAAGGCTGCGGTTCTGGCTCAGTTTATTCACTTCATGGCCTGTGAAGGGCAGATTTCAGCTGGCCAGCTCGGGTATTCCCCAATCCCGCCGAACCTTATCCTTGCCGATTTCGATGCGATCGGTCGGCTCCCCGGACAGAAAACACCAGATCCTCCTACTGCAAAAAACTGCCCGAACCCATACATCACTGGAGCAATGCAATATGTTGGTGGTCCCATTCAACTAAGCACCGGTGGGAGCGGGGGAGCATCGTCTGCTGCCTCGGGTTCAGTAGATGTTAAGCAAGTGAGTGCGGCCACAGCGGCACAGACCGCAGCGGTCAAAGGATCGAATGGTCTTTATCAGGCAGGTGGACAGAAGTTCGGTATTGCACTCAACGCTGCGGTGGCCAACATGTTGAGTGAAGCAGCTCCGGGAGCAGCCATCGCCGGGGTCACTGCCGTTTTTCTTGCCTTGATTGTTGTTCCACCTAGCGTTGGCCTCCTTCGTCGGCGCCGCAGAATTCGTTCGCAATCTTTTGAAGGAGAGATGTAATGAAGAAGTGGTTACTCTGCGTGATGGCCGGCATTCTCCTCGTCTCCGGATCGTTTCTCTCTTCCTCGGTGAACGAACCGCCTCCAGCGGGTGCGGCCTCAGGGAACCTTTCTGATGCACAACTTCAGGCTGTTGGGGCACCCCCTTGCCCGGTGAGCGGAACATGTGTGGCGATGCCTTGCCCAACCCCACTTCAATGTGGCGTCGTCGAAGCGGCTCCTACCGACGGAATTGGTCCAGATCAGTGGGTATATCTCAAGCTCTATGGATTTTCTCCATCAGCAATCCTCCAAGTGGACTACTGCAGTCTCAAGAATGCCAACCCATCTGATCGGCTCTGCGCGTTTCAAGGGACGCAGATCCAAGCAATTCCTACCGCAACGATTCAGACGCTTGGAAATGGTTCGATCAACTACAGTTTCCAAGCCCAACAGAATGTAGAAGATCCATCATCCGTCATCCCATGTACTGGTATTGGTGGACAGATACCCGGAGTAGCCGGACAAGCATTTCAATGTTTGAATCTTGACGGTACAGCAAATCCAGATTTTAAACAGTTCTATTGTGATCAAAGTGGAAATAACAACTGCGCGATCGTGCTGGTGAACCCGGCGCTTGGGTCGGGGAATGGAAGTATTACCCCAAGTTCATCCAACTCTGTGGTCATACCGCTGACGTTTGAAAGTTCGACAGGGAATTGTGCGCAAGCAACTCAGCTCATCACGGAAGGTGAAGCTGGAATTGATCTTCTTCTGAATGCTGCTGCCATGGCAACGTGTCGAAATGGGGGAGCCGGCGTTGTGGTGCCCTTCAATACCACGATTAATGGGCTTGAAGCATTAGATCAGCTCGAAAAAGGCGCCGTGCAGATGGCATTCACTGATGACGCCCAAGGGGCCAGTCAACAGGAATATATGAAACGCGATGGGTTTCTTAGTATCCCGATTGCTTTGAGCGCTACCACTGTTGGCTATCGAGGACAGATGTCGTCACAAGGGACAACAGTTCCCCAATCTGGAATTAATTTAAGTTCAAATATGGTCGCAGGGATTATCGCTGGCGTTTATTCGACACCGCAAAGTACCGACATCTCGAAATGCACTTTTGGCGACTACTGCCAACTCTTTTCCTCGTTGAACGATCAGGCCGGCTACAGCCAAGCTGATTTCCTCGGGGCGTATCTTCGCTCTGATACGTCGGGAACCACGGACCACACGCTTTCCTGGATTTGTAAATCCCCAGCTATGACCATGGATTTTGCAGCTTCAATCGGAGGCAGTGGAATCGAAACTGTCGCAGGTGAAGAGATTCTCCTCGGTGGCTTTTACCCTGGTGGAGGTGCACCAAATGGCTGCCTCTTGGGTGACCAATTCCCTGCATTTGTGGCTCAGAACCAGTTTTTCGGTGAGTTTTCCACTACAAGCCAACAGTCGCTCAAACTTACGCAGTTCATAGCGTCATGTTCGAGCGGTCCTTGTGATGGATTTGGCCTCTTTAACTGGGCTGAAGCGGCATACTACGGGCTCAGTTTTTCGGGTATTCAGAATGCCAGCAGCAATTTTGTGGCACCTTCGAACGAATCAATCACTGCGGGAGTGAAGACCTGCACGTGGGATGGAGATGGAGTCTGCACACCGGATTATACGAATAGTTCTCAGGCAGATGGCTATCCCATGACAACGGTGATCTCTGCTGTCGTACCGCGAAACCCGAATCTCTCGGAGGCCGATAAAGCCAATATAAAAACTGCGTTGACATCAATTTTGGACGCAACGGCAAGTGGTACTTCGAATTCAGCGGTCCTCCCAACTGGCATGGTGCCACTTCCCGACAACATCTTGGCGATGTCGCGTGACGAAATAGCAAATGGCGTAGGGAACCCGTCCTATTCAGCACCAAACCCTGCACCAAATTCGTCGTCGAAGTCGGGATCTCAAAATTCATCCTCTAATTCCTCTTCACGGTTTTCTTCGTCGCTCGGGTCACTGAATGCCTCGGCCGCTGGTGCAGGGAAAGGAACATCAAAGCCTGCACCAACGCCATCTTCGAGTCCGACTTACGGCCCCTTTACCTTGAGTGCGAGTATGAGTCGATTGATGCTTCCCGCAACCATGGTCGCAGGTGCTCTGCTTGCCATCCTTGGTGCCATGATGATGATCATGTCAGCAGCTCGACGAAGACTGGATGCAAGGGTGCTTTCTGAATCACTTGGTGAGGAGACTCAAAACCCCATTGATGTAGGCGACGAAATATGACCGTGCTCGAGTCAGAACAGGATCTGAAACACACCGTTGTTGAGGGAGATGGTGATCTCGGGGACGGTGACGTCGAGGAGGTCTCCGAGGATCATGAGAAGAAGCCTCGACGCCGAATAGATTTGTTAGTACCAGGATTAATTATTACAGTCCTAGGACTGAGTTTGATTCTCTTTGTTGTCTATGTTTTTGCGTTTACAAATCTGAAAGAAGCGAGAGCACAGCGACAACTTCTGAACGTCTTTACAACCCCAGCTGGGGCCGTTCCTCTCAGCGGCCAGCTCCCCCCTGATGGAGCGCCCGCGGCAATTCTCACCATTCCTTCACTTGACATCAAAGAGGTAGTGGTCCAGGGGAGTTCTGCAACACAGACCGCACTTGGGCCAGGCCTGATGACCCAAGCCGCTCGTCCTGGGACCATTGGAAACGCCGTGATTCTTGGACGAAGGACAACCTCAGGGGCTCCATTCAAGAATCTTTCAAACCTCCAGAAGGGACAGGGCTTTACGATCGCCAGTGGACTTGGGTCATTTAACTACGTGGTCACTCGAACCGGTACGGTCCAGGCAGGCGCCCAGGACCCCGCGTCTCCCGTCAACAAAGCCCAAGTCACGCTGATGACGTCAAGCGAGCCCTATGGAGCGACAGGGACCACGTACGTTGTCGCTCGTCAAACCAATACCCCAGGTGCGGCGGAGAAGCCGAAGTATCAACCAGCCAACTATCAACGAGGACTCTCGGGTGATCCAGCAGCTATTCCGGCCAGCATCATTTTAGGTGTTCTCTACGTGCTGGCGATTATTGCCACCGTCCTTGCCTATCGGCGCTATCGCCACAGCATTTGGACGGTCTATGTCTTGTCCACACCCATCCTTTTGGCGATTGCATTCTGGTGGTTTCAGAATCTCTATCTTCTCCTACCTGCCACAACGTGATGATCGCAATGAACGGAAAACTCCTTCTTCGTTTGGTTGGGATTGTCGCTCTTCCGCTCGCCCTTGCGGCTTGTGGATCGTCGTCGAGTAGTCCAAGTACCACGACGACATTGGCTCCAGTGACCGCTGCACCTTCAATTCCAGAGACCACCATGGTCATCAATGGAAAGACCGTCACGGTGCCGCGTGAAGAGTACGCGCCCGACCGCCCAATTAATGGACAGACTGACCAAGGACAGCAAGTGATTTTGACCTCGAAAGGCGCGCTTCCGCTAACTCTTGTGACACCACCAAACCCAACGGTGACGTGGACCAACCTGACCAAGAAGACAGTATCGATTTTATTTGCGGCAGTGGGAACGAAGTCTGGTCCGATTGCCCCGGGCAAGTCGTGGTCGTATCACGTCACGACAGGTTCAAGCATTGGCTACGTCGTCTCAAATGGGACGAGTGGTCAGATAGCTATTGACCAACTTCCCTTACCCCCACTTCCTACAACGACAAGCCCTTAGCGTTCAGTTGATTTGTTGATTTGTTGATTTAATGGATCGCGTACCAATGGATTGACCCAATCAATGAGGTACTCAGCTGCAGAGTTTGGAGAGTGCTCCCACCCAATGATGACCTCAGGTTTCTCTGGGGTTTCATACGGGTCGTCAATGCCGGTCATATTGCTGAGTTCTCCATTGAGTGCTTTGCCGTAGAGACCCTTTGGATCTCTACCTATACAGATCTCAATTGGAGTATCGAGGAACACCTCAATGAAATGAAACCCAGCATCTTTCACCCGGAGGCGAACTGCCCTGCGAGCATCGCGAAAGGGGCTCACCATCGCAACAATCACGATGGCCCCATCGAGCGCTTTCTGCATCGCCTCTAGGCCAGCAAGGCGAACTGCCTCATCACGGTCTTCCTTGGTGTAGCCCAGCGGGACCGTCCGAGCTTTCCGAAGTTCATCGCCATCAAGAATGATCGACGTAGCCCCGACGTCTTCAAGAAGTTGGTGAAGGTTCTGAGCGAGAGTGGTCTTGCCCGCAGCAGGAAGACCGGTCAGCCAGAGGACGGCTCCATTGTGATTCGTGAACGGCATATCAGCCGATGATTGAGGAATAGGGAGTCGACCCAGCAGGGGCTTCGACACTTACGGGGACTCCCCACGATCGAAAGATGCCTTGTTTTGACTCTGACCCACTGCTTGTTTTTGCCGCAAGGGTTCCCGCAGCTGGAAGTGAGGTTGCGGCGGCAATGAAGACAGTCGTCTCGGCCGACACGTTCTTCTGGGGGTTTGAGGTGCCGGTGACGGGGATGACCTTTATTCCTCCCACGGTTCGTGTCGCTCCAATTTTTGCCGTGGCGGTCGAGGTGGGGAAGTAGATGCTCAAGGCAGACGTGATACTCAGGCTCTGAGTGATCGCCGCGTAGGGTTTATCTGAGGCCGTCAGCGAAATCCATTTATTGGTCTGGACTTGAGCGGTTGCTGGTGCGAGCTCAAGCGTGAACTGTAAGACTGAAGTTGATGACGTCAAGAGATACACAGTATTTGAGACGAATCGAACTTGGAGTGTTGGAACACCCGATTCGGTGAGTACTTCTTGAGCGGCGGTTGGACCGATATCGCCCGTTAACGTCTTATCTGTTTTGCCGATCTGGGTGATATCAACAAAGTGAACACTCCCCGCCGACTGGACCGCATTTTGTGATTTTGAGATCAGGCGAGAAACTGTGCTGGAGTTTGACGCAGTGCTTGAACTCGCACTACAACTTGCGACAAGAAAGGCGATTCCAATCATGGGGAGAAAATGGAGCGGCTTTGTTCTCACAACCTGACTCTATATGCACGAAATACCCATAAAAAAGCAAAACTGACGATTTCATAGAAAGATTACGAAGAGTTCGCTAAGGGGCAATCTGAATGGAGAAATCCTGTTGGATTCGACCCTCGAGAGATCTAGTGAAACTAGCCAGCGAGAGAAGCGTAGGTCACTGAATCGGCAGGAGCAGTGACCGTGATGGGATCTCCCCATTTGGTGAATACCGCTTGTTTCGTCTCTGTCGTCGAGCCCGACTTTGCCACCAGCGACGCAGTCACCGGAAGGCTGGTCTTCTGATTGAGGTAGACCGTGGTCTGGACAGTGGTCTTGGTCTTGGTCGATGGTGTTGATGAGCCAGTGACTGGGGTCACCGTGACTCCAGCGACTGTCTTGCTTGGAAGAATCGACGCTGCGGAAGATTTTGGATAGTAGATACTCAGCGCAGCATTGACGGTCAAACTTTGAGCGATGGAGCTGTATGCCTTATCGGTAGAGGAAATTGAGATCCATTTATTCACACTCGCTGCTGCCGTGGTTGCAGAGAGTGTGAGCGCTGATTGGAGGACACTCGCAGACGAGGTCTTGATATAGATCGTGTTCGAAACAAGGACGACAGAAAGAACTTCTGAGCCAGACACGCTGAGTACCTCTTGCGCACTTGAGGGCCCGATATCACCAATAAGAGACTCGCTCTTTGAGCCAATTTTTGTCACGTCCACGAAGTGAACACTTCCCGCAGTCTGAACTGCCGTTTGGGATTTGGTGATCAAGGTGCTTGCGGCACTCGATCCAGCCGAGCTCGTTGAGCTCGAACCTCCTGAACTACAACTTGCGGCAAGGAGGCCGAGAGAAGCAACGGAAGCGATGAGGACAGGTCGGATGCGCACGTCATGAGGTTACAGCCCCAGCGTCACCCTTGGCTCCAGAATTATCGAATTCTTAGGATTTGTTCTGGGTGGCTCGAGATCAGGTGAAATTCTCCGAAGCGCTCGTTCATTCTTGCGGACTCCTCGCAACGAGGCAGGTGGCCTAGGCTGAGCGTTGATGCCAGATCTCTCTCATGTTTTTAAGGCCTACGACATTCGTGGCACCTATCCAGACCAGATCAACGAAGACCTCTGTCGAGCCATTGGCTCAGCGGTGGCAACATTTGCGGGGGTCCCAAGCATTCTCATCGCACGCGATATGCGACCATCTGGCGAAGACCTTTCTTTTGCTTTTGCCCGGGGAGCTAATGCGGTAGGCGTCTCGGTCGTCGACCTTGGAATGGCTTCAACCGACTTTCTTTACTTCGCGGCGGGAAAATTAGACGCTCCCGGGGCGATGTTCACCGCATCTCATAATCCCGCTCAGTACAACGGGATCAAACTTTGCTTGGCGGGGGCCAAACCTATTGGACGAGATACGGGACTCCTCGAGATCGAAGCATTGACGAAGGAGTTCCTTGCTTCACCTGCCCCTGACCAGAAACAGTTAATTGAGAGAAAAGATCTTCTTGATGAGTACGCAGCACACGTCCACTCTTTCGTTGACCTTGAGAAACTTAAGCCTCTTAAAATTGTCTGCGACACCGCCAACGGAATGGGTGGTCTTGTGGCGCCTTTGGTTTTTCGAGGCTTGCCATTTTCTGTAGAGATTCTGTTTGAGGAACTCGACGGGACATTCCCCAATCATCCAGCTGATCCAATTCAGCCAGAGAACCTTCGAGATCTCCAAGCAGCAGTTCTCGAACACGGTGCAGACGTGGGACTGGCATTTGATGGTGATGCCGATCGAGTCTTTCTTATTGACGAACACGCCAACCCCGTCTCGGGTTCGCTCACGACAGCCCTCGTGGCTGCATCGATGTTGGACAAAAATCCTGGAGCAACGGTTCTCTACAATCTGATCTGTTCCCGAGTCGTCCCTGAGGTGATCGCTGAACACGGCGGCATTGGTATTCGAACACGAGTCGGTCACAGTTTTATCAAGCAGACCATGGCCGAAACTGGGGCCATCTTTGGTGGCGAACACAGTGGTCACTACTACTTCAGAGAGAACTATCGAGCGGACTCAGGGATCATCACGGCGCTGATCGTCCTCGAGCTCATGAGCATGTCAGGCCAGTCGCTCTCTGAGATGCTTGCTCCCTTCCAGCGCTACGTCGCCTCCGGTGAGATCAATACTGAGGTTGCAGATCCTGCGGCCGCCGTTGAGGCAGTCGCAGAGTACGTGGCCACCACGGGTGGCACCGTTGATCGTCTTGATGGATTGACGGTGGATCACGGTGAGTGGTGGTTCAACCTTCGCCCATCGAATACAGAACCCTTACTTCGACTCAATGTTGAAGCTCCCAGCGAACCAGAGTGCGCGGCACACGTCCACGAGGTCCTCGAACTCATCAGTAGACTTTCATCGAACTAGAAAAAGGAACGATATGGCTCTCGACACTCTGCTCATTGGCATCTTGGCCTGCCCAATTGATAAGGGGACGTTGCTGTACTTCGAAGACGACGACATTCTCTACAACCCTCGCACCAAGACTGCCTATGACGTGAACGATGGCATCCCGGTCCTTCTTCCAGACGCCGGGCGCGTCGTCGACGCCAAAGAGGACAAGCGGTTGATGGCCAAGAAGGCCTCTGCTGTTGAAACGGGAGCGAACTCACCGAGATAGGGCCTCAGCCCGCAGCCCCCTCTCAGGGGTGGAGTTAGCTCAGTCGCTCAACAATCATGGACATACCTTGTCCACCACCAACACACATCGACTCCATGCCGAAGGTTTTGCCCTCGTCTTCTAATGCATTGAGCAGGGTGGTCATGATGCGTGCGCCGGTCTGTCCGAAGGGGTGACCCAATGCGATTGCGCCACCTTTCACGTTGAGCTTCTCCCACGGGATGCCTAAGTGTTTGGCCGATGGGATGACCTGGGCTGCGAACGCTTCGTTGATCTCGACGAGATCGATCTGGTCAATGGTCATGCCCGCTCGAGCCAATGCTTGGCGACACGCATCAACTGGGCCGAGACCCATGATCTCTGGGTTCAATCCAGAGACTCCACTCGAAAGGATTCGAGCCAGCGGCGTAATGCCCAGTTCCTTGGCTTTGACGTCACTCATGACAACAACGGCAGCTGCACCATCGTTCAGGGGACATGCGTTTCCAGCGGTGACCGAGCCACCTTCTCGGAATGCAGGTTTGAGGTTTGAGAGTCCTTCAAGTGTGGTGCCAGGACGGGGGCAGTCGTCTTTCGAGACGATGGTCCCGTCGGCGAGTGTGACAGGAATAATTTCTCGTTCAAAGAAACCGTTTTCCTGGCTGTTGACAGCTCGAGTCTGCGAGAGTTCTGCGAACTCGTCCATTTGGGCACGAGTGACGTTTTCGAACTCGGCGACGTTTTCAGCGGTTTGGCCCATGGCGATGTAGTAGTCAGGCAGTCCGCTTTGTGGAGTCCACGGCGTCGTGACCGCAGGTGCTCGTTCGGCGGTGCGACCTTCAGCGTCGGCAAAGTGAGCGTTGTGAGGGCCAACATCAGCAGCACCAAATCCATAACGAGAAACCGTTTCAACACCAGCAGCGACAAAGACGTCGCCTTCGCCGGCCTTAATCGCATGAGCGGCCATCCGAATGGTTTGGAGTGATGACGAGCAGTAACGATTTACTGTCACTCCAGGAACGTTCTCGAGTCCAGCGAGGATTGCGACTGCTCGAGCCAAGTTGTATCCCGCTTCACCTGCAGGTTGCGCAGAGCCCATCATCACGTCTTCGACGAGCTGGGGGTCGAGTTGGGGAACCTTGGCCAGGACTTCTCGAACAGCAAGGGCGCCAAGATCATCTGGGCGACATTCAACGAGGGAGCCTTTGTTGGCTCGGCCAATGGGGGTTCTTCCTGTCGCAACAATGACGGGCTCGGGCATGGGATTGGTCCTCTCGGGGCATGGGTGCCAGGGTGTGGCACCTGTGGTTCGGTGCACAATCGCACCAGATGCTGATGATAGCCACCCAGATCTCCTCGGGTGGCCGCTCGGGTGGCTACTCTGTAACGTGTTCTAGTAATTGGGTGCCAACGGGCACCTGTGAGCTCAGGGAATGGGAGCGTCGAAAGATGCAGATCGGGTATACGAAAGAGCAAGAAGAACTTCGAACAACGCTTCGTGAG
Source organism: Actinomycetota bacterium (assembly GCA_009699875.1). Classification (GTDB taxonomy): domain Bacteria; phylum Actinomycetota; class Acidimicrobiia; order Acidimicrobiales; family RAAP-2; genus CAIUMH01. Next base: position 436,048 of record WLNI01000001.1, on the reverse strand, counting down.
TACTACGAAAAACTCCTCACCCCGGAGATTGAAGCGGAGTTAGCCGTCTCAAACGGCATAGGGCCAACGGTCCGATCGGTCGTGAAACAGATGGCGACCGACGGGTGGCTGGGCATTGGCTGGCCGAAGGAGTACGGAGGCCAAGGACGAAGTGCAATTGAACAGTTAATTTTCTTTGACGAGTCCATGCGATCTGGAGCCCCGGTTCCCATGCTCACGATTAACACGGTTGGGCCGACCATCATGGAGTGGGGCTCTGACGAGCTCAAAGCTGACTTCTTGCCTCGGATTCTCGCTGGTGACGTGCACTTCTGTATCGGATACTCCGAACCTGGAGCGGGAACAGACTTGGCGTCGCTCACCACGAAAGCCGAGAAAGACGGCGACGAATACGTCATCAACGGTCAAAAGACATGGACGAGTTTGGCTGGCGACGCGGACTACATCTGGCTAGCGGCTCGCACTGACCAAGAGGCGCCCAAGCACAAAGGTATTTCGATCTTTGTTGTTCCGATGGATACTCCAGGAATCGAAGTTGTTCCATTGAACCTGACCTCATCGCACAACATCAATTCAACGTTTTTCCGTGACGTGCGAGTGCCGGCTGCAAACTTGGTTGGTTTTGAGAATCAGGGCTGGAACTTGATCACGAGCCAACTGAATCGTGAGCGCGTGACCTTGTGCGCCCCTGGAATTATTGATCGCTGTATCACTGACGTGACCGCGTGGGCCGCGAAGACGGCTCTTCCCGATGGGCGTCGAGTCATCGACCAAGAGTGGGTCCAGGAACACCTAGGCAGACTCAGTGCTGAGCTCGAGTTCCTTCGACTCATCAACTGGAAAGTTGCCTGGCAAGCAACACAAGGTGAGCTTGACGTCGCTGATGCCTCAATTATCAAAGTCTTTGGAACTGAGTACTACCTCCGAGCATTCCGCTCTCTCATGGAAGTGGTGGGACAAGCGGGCTACTTGAAGCGAGGGAGTCCAGCCGCAGTTATTGCCGGGCGCTTAGAGATGTACGCCAGAACCATGGTCATCCTCACCTTTGGGGGTGGAACCAATGAGATCCAACGAGATCTCATTGCGATCTTTGGACTCAATATGCCCCGCTCCCTCCGCTAACGACAGAACAGGAACCTCATGGATTTTTCACTCACAGAAGAACAACAAGCCGTCCGGGATCTCGCCCTTCAGATCTTCACGGGACAGGCAACGCTTGAGCGCTTAAAGGAAATTGAAACTGCAGACGATGCACGAGGCCCCTTTGACGAGAAGCTGTGGTCTGCGCTCGCAGATGCAGGGCTTCTCGGCATTGGATTACCTGAAGTGTACGGAGGTGCTGGCCTCGATTTTGTTGCCCTGAGCCAAATTATTGAAGTCGCAGGTCTCACCGCAGCGTATGCCCCCGTCGTCGAAACCTTGGTGGGGGTCGCCGATACATTGGCGCGTTTTGCTACTGACGACCAAAAGTCTCAGTGGCTTCCAAAGATTTCAGCGGGAGAAGTCGTCGCCACGGTCACGACAGCGGAACTCGTAGGAGAACTTGTTGCGGACGCGATGTCGGCTCCCACCACGACCGCACAGAGTGTTGATGGTGGTTTTGTTCTCAATGGAACCAAAGCATGTGTTGCCTCGGGGCTTCGAGCAGACCTCTTTCTCATTCCGGCCACCTTGGCTTCGGGGGACGTCGGTGTGTTTTTGGTGACCGCAGATGCAGTCACAACAGAACGACAAGACGCCGCATCTCGTCCAGAGGCCATCGTCACCTTGAAAGACGTAAAGATTGATGCATCGAACTTGCTCGGTGGTACGGAGGCAGATGGAGCGGAGATTCTTTCGTCAATTGTGACTCGCTACACCTCAGCGTTGTGCACCATGGAAGCCGGAGCGGTGACCTCAGCAGTTCGTCTCGGTGCGGAGTACACCTCAGAGCGAGAACAGTTTGATAAGAAGATCGCCACGTTTCAGGCCGTCGGCCAGCGTATGGCTGATGCCTACGTCGATGCAGAGGCAATTCGCCTCACCGCTCTTCAGGCCGCCTGGCGAATCAGCGAGGGCCTCGACGCCGTTGATCAGACAGCAATCGCGAAGTTCTGGGCCGCAGATGGGGGGCAGCGTGTTGTGCACGCCTCAACCCATGTCCACGGTGGCGTCGGCGTTGACCGCGACTATCCCTTGCATCGTTTTTTCTTGCTCACCCGCCAGATTGAATTAACTCTCGGTGGGGCAACGGCCAACGTGTTGGCAATCGGCGCCAGCATGGCCGCAAGCGCCTAGAGAAACCTCAGCCGAGAAGTTCGGCCATTGTGCGCATGGTGGCGATGTCGCCGTTAATTAACAGTGACGTTGCCATCGACTCACGCCAGCCTTCAAGATCATCTCGGATCTTCTCTTTTGGTCCGACCAAGGCGATGTCTTCAACCATCTGTGTTGGCACTGCCGCAGCTGCTTCGTCCTTCTTGCCATCAAGGTAGAGATCTTGGATTTTGGTGGCTTCGGCTTCATAGCCCATCCGACAGAAGACATCGAAGTGGAAGTTCACCTCTTTGGCTCCCATGCCACCAACGTAAAGGGCGACTGCTGGTCGATAGAGATCAGCAGCGGCTTCCACGTCATCGTGGATGATGGTGGGAGCAAAGGCTAAGACTTCGAAATCCTTTGCACTTCGTCGAGCTCCCTCCCGGGCGAATCCTTCGTCAAGTGCAGCTTGAAAACTCCCCATGGCCTTCGGGGCAAAGAAAATGGGAAACCACCCATCCGCGATTTCGGCCGCCAACGCCACGTTCTTTGGACCTTCAGCCCCCAAGATGATGGGGATGTCGTTGCGGAGGGGATGCACAATCGATTTCAGGGGCTTGCCAAGATTCATCCCACCGGGATAGGGGAGAGGGTAGTGCTCTCCGTCGTTTGTGACGGGCTGATCGCGCAACAGGACTTTGCGAACGATGTCGACGTACTCGCGGGTTCGCGCCAGTGGCTTTGGAAACGGGGCTCCATACCAACCTTCGACTACTTGTGGCCCAGAGACGCCAAGCCCGAGGACAAATCGTCCACCAGAGAGGTGATCGAGTGTCATGGCTGCCATGGCCATCGCAGCAGGTGAGCGAGCGGAAAGTTGGCAGAGTGACGTGCCAAGTCGGACATTGTTTGTTGCAGCTCCCCACCAGGCAAGAGGTGTCAGTGCATCTGATCCATAGGATTCAGCGGTCCAAATTGAGTCGAACGCTAAGCGTTCCGCTTCGGCGACGAGTTCAGTGGCGTTCGGTGGAGGACCCGCGCTCCAGTAACCAAGTTGGAGTCCAAGTTTCAGATCTTTCATCTCAGGTTCCTTTCATCGGAATAATAATCTCCTCGGCAAAACGGGTCATCTCTTCAATTCTCTTTTCTGCAAGCTGTTCCGTGGGTGTGTCTTGTGGGACCATCATCCACGGGGCACAGATCAAGTCGGTGACGCCTGCGTCTTCAAATCGGCGATAGAGATCCACATTGGGTATTTCAAAGATCGACATGTAGATCGAAAACGGATCATGCTCTCTTCCGTTCGCTGCCAACTGTTCTTTGAGCGTCGCCAGGTGGGTCCAGGCATCTTCCTCGGAGTAGGCCCCCGCTGCGATCCATCCATCGCAGAGTGTCGAGGCCCGCCGGAACGCGGGGGCAGAGTGGCCGCCGCCAAGAATTGGGATTGGTTGCGTTGGCGACGGGTTGATCTGACATTCAGGGACGTCGTAGTACTCCCCGTGGTACTCAACCCAGCCTCCTGACCAGAGTGCTCGAAGCGCTGGGATCATCTCATCGAGACGCTTTCCGCGAGTAGTGAAGTCTTGGCCGGTTTGATCGAACTCCTCTTTGCACCATCCGACTCCGACGCCAAGACGCACTCGATTCTTTGAAAGAACAGCGGTGGTCCCAACCGACTTCGTTACGGTAATGAGATCTCTGAGTGGAGCGATATAGACGCCAGTGGTAAAGGTGATCCGTGAGGTGACCGCAGCCATGGCCGAGATCAACGTCATGGGGTCAGGCCAGGACTCGTCCTTCTCCCAGAAGGGGGCGCCGTCGTCGGCCTTGGAATAGGTGTAGCGAGACTCGAGGGAACGAGGGTTGAAGAGATGGTCTGAGACGTAGATTCCGTCGTATCCCAGGTCCTCACTCACGCGAGCGATATCGAGGAGCTCATCCATCTCTAAGAACGTCACCGACTGGTGAAACCGCATGAAACTCCTCCTTACCCCAGGATCTCTCGAGCGGCTAGAACACGTTTCAGTGATGATAACCGGGGAGAGAGGTCTTGCCTTTAGGCTACGAAAATAGGCTCGTACCTAAGAACTAGAACATGTTACATTTTCTCTGGTCGCTAAAGTGATCAAGAGGCTAAAGGAGGCCAGAATCTAATGTTCCTTGAAGAGACAACTGAGCAGATGGCACTTCGCCACGAACTGCGCGCGTACTACGAAGAGATCCTGACCCCTGAGGTTCGGGACGGACTCGCAGCGGCGGGTGAAGGCGGAGAAGTGTGGCGAGACGTCGTCATGCGCATGGGAAAAGACGGCTGGCTCGGTATTGGGTGGCCACAAGAGTTTGGTGGTCAGGGTCGACCAGCGACCGACCAATTTATTTTCTTTGATGAGACTCGTCGAGCCGGGGCCCCATTCCCCTTCGTGACGATCAATACCGTCGGTCCAACGATGATGACGTACGGAACCGATGAGATGAAATCGTTTTACCTTCCCAAGATTCTCGCCGGTGAATTGATCTTCGCTATTGGCTATACCGAGCCACAAGCTGGAACAGATCTCGCTGCACTGAGTACACGTGCGGTCAAGGACGGAGACGAGTACGTCATCAACGGGAACAAGATCTACACCTCGGGGGCCAATGATGCTGACTACATCTGGCTTGCCTGCCGCACGGACGTCGATGCCCCGAAGCACAAAGGAATTTCGATCATCTGCGTTCCAACTTCTGCTGAAGGTTTTGAGTGGAGTCCGATTATGACGGTTGGTGGTATTTCAACGACTGCGACCTACTACCAAGACGTCAGAGTCCCGGTCACGGAGTTGGTTGGCCAGGAAAATGAAGGCTGGAGAATGATCACCATGCAGCTCAACCACGAGCGTGTTGGCCTGGCCGCCTGGGCTGGACTCGGACACAAGCTTTTTGCGCAGGTGGCTGACTGGGCTCGAGAGACAGTCCTTGATGACGGATCTCGCGTGATTGATCATGACTGGGTCTCTCAGGACTTGGCTCGATGTGACGCGGAGCTCCAAGCGATGTGGTTACTGAACTGGCGAATGGCGGTCCTCGTTGCTCGCGACGAAGTCGGTGCTGCGGACTCTTCGGCGATGAAGGTCTTTGGGACAGAACGCATCATTGAGATCTACCGATTACTTCTTGGCATCGTCGGCTCAGCGGGGTATCTCGCACCAAATTCACCAGGAGCCATTCTCGAAGGTCGCTTAGAAACCTCAGCACGTCAGGCTCAGATCAATACCTTTGGTGGCGGTGTCAACGAAGTCCAGCGTGAGATCTTGGCCATGGCAGGCTTAGGCATGAAACGCGCCAAGCGCTAAGTAACTCCAGGACCTCCTTCGTGACCCAAGACCACTCCCACTCGCTCGCTGAACTCGTTGGTCAATCAACCGGTCCGCCTTGGGTTGGTCTTGACCCAGTGAATGAACCAATGATTCGACATTGGGTTGAAGCAATGGGTGACGCCAATCCCATCTACGTTGACGCTGGAGCCGCCCTAGAAGTTGGTCTCGAAAGTGTGATTGCTCCACCGACCATGCTCCAAGCGTGGTCAATGGTGGGACTCACAGGAACACTTGAGCGCGATTCGCAGCGTGGCCAAGTAAAAGAGATCGAGCACCCAAACGATCGCATGATGCGACTCTTAGATGAAGAAGGCTTTACGTCAGTCGTCGCAACAAACTGCGAGCAGGAGTATCTTCGCCCCCTGAAGCCCGGCGAGCGCATTGCCGTGTCGTCGGTGATTGAAACGATCAGCGACGTGAAAAAGACAGGACTTGGGGTAGGTCGGTTTTCGACCACACGCTCGGACTTCTACGTTGTTGATGACTCGTTCCCTGAGGATCCAGAAGGTCGAACCAACGCAATCACGTCGGCAGAGCACGTTGGAACAATGAGATTTCGTATTTTGAAGTTCGCTCCTGGTGCGCAAGCGCCGACAATGCCGCCACGGCCTCGCCCAGCCATCACACAAGATAATGAGTATTTCTATGAAGGGCTCAAGGCCGGCAAACTCCTGATTCAACACTGCACAGAATGTGGAACGCTCCGCCATCCATCACTGCCCGGTTGTGGCGCGTGTGGGTCATTGGAGTGGGACACCGTTGAGTCAGCTGGAGCAGGAGAGATCTACAGCTTCGTCGTGGTCCACTACCCACAGGTCCCTTCATTTGAGTACCCACTCCCGATTGGGTTGATTGCCTTAGACGAGGGAACACGCATTGTGGCGAACTTGGATCTTGACGTTGACTCGATCGCAATTGGAATGCGTGTTCAGGCACGAATCGACAAATTAGATGATGAACTCAGCCTGCCGATCTTTATCTCGGCAGCCTCATAGGAAAGTAGATCTCATGGATTTTGATTTTACTGATGAACAACATGCCATTCGAGAGACCGCCAGTGGAATTTTTGCTGGCATGGTGACGCCTGATCGAGTTGCCGAGATCGAAGCCACCACGGATCGAGTTGATCGTGAACTCTGGCGTGCCCTCGCAGAGGCTGATCTACTCGGCGTAGGAACTCCTGAGGTCTTAGGTGGGATCGGTGGAGGTCTCATTGAGGCCGGCCTGATGCTTGAAGAGCAAGGAAAAGTTGTGGCGCCAATTCCCCTGCTCGCCACCCTTGTCGGCGGAGTCCTCCCCTTGGCAAAATTTGGTCCCACGCCGTTAAAAGAAAAGTGGCTCCCTCAGGTCGTTGCAGGCAACGCCATCTTGACCTCAGCGATCGCTGACGTGAGCACCTCTCCACGACAACTTCCTGCCCTCACTGCGGTTCTTCAAGGATCCGAGTGGATCGTGAGTGGTACAGCCAACGCAGTGCCGTTTGCCCACGTGGCAGACGCCATCTTGGTTCCTGTTCGAATCGAGGGCGACGGAGTGATCGTTGCCATGATTTCGAAGAATCAGAGTGGGGTCACACTCGAGCGAGCGGAAACGACAAATCGAGCCGTTCACCCTCACGTGCATTTCGACAGCGTTGCGGTTGGTCCAGCCGACCTGGTGGCAGGACCAGATCGTGGGGTGGAGGCGACAGCGTTCATGCTCGACAGTGCAATGACGGCGTTGGCATTGACCCAAATCGGAGTCTGTGAAGCAGCCTTAGCCCAGACGGCGGCGCATTTGAATGAACGAGAACAGTTCGGCCGGCCGCTTTCTACTTTCCAAGGGACAATGCTTCGAGCTGCCGATGCGGCCATTGACCTCGAAGCGATTCGAGTCACGGCATGGCAGGCGGCATGGCGGATTGATGGGAATCTTCCGGCTACTGAGTCCGTATTAGTGGCGAAATGGCAAGCAGCAGACCGTGGTCAACGCGTTGTTCATGCCACACAGCACTTGCACGGGGGAACTGGTGCAGATATTGGGTACCCAATTCACCGGTACTTCCTTTGGGGCAAGCAGATTGAACTTGAGCTCGGGAGCCCAAGTCTCCAGCTCTCGCGCCTTGGCACACTTATTGCGCAACGACCTGACGAGATCATGCACCGCTAATGAAGACTCGAACTTTTCCTTCACTGTCGGTTGGAGAGAAACTGCCGACGGTCTCGATCCCCATCACACGGACCTTGATTGTGGCCGGCGCAGTGGCGAGCCGTGACTACCAAGATGTTCATCACGACAGCGATCTTGCCAAAGAGCGTGGGAGTAAGGATATCTTTATGAACATCCTGACAACCAATGGGCTTGTTGGACGATACGTCACTGATTGGACTGGTCCCGGGGGATTCTTATCGAGAGTAGATATTCGCCTCGGCGTCCCAAACTACCCAGACGACACCATGGTCTTCACAGGCGAAGTGATCGCGCTCAGAGACGATGAAGTCGATCCCGCACGTGGAGTTGTTGACGTGTCGATAGCTGGTGCTAACACAATGGGGAATCACGTCGTAGGAACAGTTTCTCTCACTCTTCCAAAGCAGGAAGTTTGATGAGCGCGCACAGTTTTGCTGGCAACACAGCAATCGTTGGCATTGGAGCCACAGAATTTTCAAAAAACTCTGGTCGCTCGGAACTCCGCCTCGCTGTTGAGGCCGTCAAAGCAGCGATTGATGATGCGGGTATCCAGCCGAGTGACGTTTCAGGGATGGTGACCTTTTCTTCTGATACAAATCCTGATGTTGATATCGCTCGTTCCCTCGGCATGGGAGAGCTGACGTTCTTCAGCCGGATCCACTACGGCGGAGGAGCCGCCTGTGGAACAATTCAACAAGCGGCCTTGGCGGTCGAAGCAGGGGTTGCTGACTACGTCGTGTGCTACCGAGCGTTTAATGAGCGCTCCGGGAACCGTTTCGGCGCTGGGGTCCAGGGACGACCGCCGCTGGCCAACGCTGAAAGTGCGCATCTCGCCACCTATATGCCCGTCGGGCTTTTGACACCAGCATCCTGGGTCGCGTTAGCTGCGCAACGCTATCTGCACATGACGGGGGCAACCAGTGAAGACCTTGGGACAATTGCCGTCCTCGACAGAAAACATGCGGCGACGAATCCAAAGGCCTGGTTTTACGAACAACCCATCACGATGGAAGAACACCAAGCATCTCGTTGGATTGTTGAGCCGCTCCACCTTCTGGACTGCTGTCAAGAGACCGATGGCGCACAGGCCATTGTCGTCACCAGCAAAGAACGCGCTCGTGATCTTCCCCAGAGACCGGTCATCATCCAGGCTGCTGCCCAAGGCTCTGGTGCGGGACAAGACATGATGACGAGTTACTACCGCGACGACCTCTTGGGCCTTCCCGAGATGTCAGTGGTGGCACGTCAACTTTGGGAGACAAGTGGGATGGGTCCAAGCGACATGGATGCCGCAATCCTCTACGACCACTTCACTCCCTACGTGCTCTATCAGTTAGAGGAACTCGGTTTTTGTGCAAAGGGCGAAGCTAAAGATTTTATCCAAGGTGGTCGCTTAGAAATTGGCGGAGAGCTTCCAATGAATATGCATGGCGGTCAACTAGGCGAGGCCTATCTCCACGGAATGAATGGCATCGCAGAAGCTGTTCGACAAGTTCGAGGCCACGCCGTGAACCAGGTGGAATCTCTTGAGAATATTGTTGTGACTGCGGGAACCGGAGTCCCCACAAGTGGTCTTGTTCTCAGCACTGACCGATAAGGGCGCTTAGAGCACTCGGTCTTGAACCAGTTCGTTGAGCTGGACTGCTTCTTCTGGTGAAAGAAGCACATAGGAAAGGTCTTTTGTTGGCCGCCACCACACTCGTTCTGGCGTGTTCCACCGCTCGGCCCGCAAACTTTTCTTGATCACTTTCGACGTTGCGGTTTTTGGAAGAGTGGACATAACTCGAATGTATTTCGGCGCCCACTTTGTCCCAAGATCCTCTTGGTGGGAGAGGAATTCAGAAAAGGCTTCTGGATTAAAATCTTTCGGGTCTTTGGCGTACTCAACTGCGGTCATTGGTTGATCACCTACAGTTTCGTCAGGAACGGCGTAGACCGCGGCGATGACGATGTCATCGTGACGCTGCAAGATTCGCTCGATTGGGGCGGCCGCGAAATTCTCGCCATCGACACGCATCCAGTCGTGGTCCCGGCCAGCGAAGTAGAAGAAACCCGCTTCGTCTCGATAGGCCAAGTCTCCCGTCCAGTAATAGCCATCACGCAGCCGAGCCTCCATGGCCTCTTCGTTCTGCCAGTACCCTTCGAACGACTGCCCTCCCGAGAGGGAAACCAACTCGCCAATGCAGGCTTCTGCATTCAAGAGTCGACCCGATTCATCGAATTGAGCTGGCGGGCATTCTGCCCCAGTCTCAGGGTCAAGGACGAGTGTGCCTTCTGGGGCCCGTCCAAGAGCGCCAGGAGGCGAGTCAGGGGTTCGAGCGACGTTGGCGCCCCCTTCGGAGGAGCCGTAGGCCTCGGCGACCGCACATCCAAAGCGTTGAGCAAAACGGTCGATGTCATCTGGGGCGGCTTCATTTCCAAAACACTGGCGAAGGGTATTCTTTGCATCGTCATCCTGCTGAGCTGTGGCCAAAATATACGAGAGTGGTTTGCCGACATAGTTAAAGTACGTGACCCCAAAACGGCGAACATCGGGGAGAAAGCCAGAGGCTGAAAATCGCTCGGTGCTGGGGACTGCGACGGCAGATGCCCCCGCCAAACTGGGCCCCCATCCAGCCATCAGTGCATTTGAATGGAACAGAGGCATGGCGGCATAACAGACGTCGTCGGGAGTGAGAGCGTACATCTGGGCAACGATCCCAGAGATCATCGCTAAGCGTCCCTGAGAACACTTCACGGCCTTTGGTGCGCCAGAAGTGCCCGAGGTAAACAACAGATAGCCCAGAGTGGATGCAGAGATGTCATCACTAGGCAAGTCAGATGCCCGGGCCCCTTCGAAAGGCAAGAGGTTCTCATAGAAGCCGTCTGAGCCCAAGGTCAGCACTCGCTGGTTATCTTCATGGACCGTTCCGAGTGCGGGTCCAAGGTCAAGCCCGGCAACAAGAGGGGAGTAGGAAGGCGAAGTGATGAGAAGTTGGCACTCTGTGTGAGCAAGGTCTCGAGCCAACTCATCGCCTCTATGGGTCGTGTTTGCTCCGACCACGCAGGCCCCAACAAGCGCAGCTGCTTCGAGCCACAAGAGGTACTCAACGGAGTTATCGGACAGCACTGCGATATGAAATGGACCGGGGAGCCGGTTTTTCGCTAGCCACGTACCGCGCTGTGCTGCCAATTCGACAACACGTGAGTGTGTCAAGTCGCCGTCTGCGCTCAGAATTCCAACGTTCTCGTCATCTTGTCGGGCATGAATGAGCCCAGCGATGGTGCTTGTATCAACCATAAGTCCCATTACCCTTTCTCTTGCCCTGTCGGAATCTCCAAGATCTACGTCGCAAATCTAGACGAGGAGGAGGATGCCTCAGGGAAGAGGCTCAATGCTAGGGACCAGCCCCTCCGGACTTATTGCAGGACCGAGGATCCCATGGCTCGAGTTTTGTCGTTGAGCTATTCGGTGCAGAAAAGCCAGGAATGGTCGTCGTCGTCGAAGGTGCCGTTGTTGTCGTAGTGCTTGAAGCCTTCATCGTTGTTGTTGTGTTGTTTGCCTTGGTTGTTGGTGTGGTGAATGGCAAAAAGATTTCTGGGGTATAGATGGAGTACGTCGAACCCAACATCAAGGTCACCGGGCTCGTTAAATTCGGTTCGTAGGCCATGATGGTCTGTCCGGACATCGATCTCAATACCATTTGAGCTTGGGCGATGACATCTGGGTTGAGAGAGTTATAGGCAACCACGGTCTCTGCGGGATTTCCTGGTGGCGTTCCTTGCGTCACAGAAGAGACGTTGAAGCCAAGTGCCTTCATCGCCGTCGAAGCAGCATCTCCCGCACTCGAGATTCCACTTTGGTTCAAAATGCTCACGTTCGTTGCTGAAGGGCTCGGCAGCGGTTGACCGGTCATCGTATTTGTCAAAGGTGGAAGGTTAAGGAACGCCCCAATTGTCGCCAGACCCTCGCCATTAACGGGAAAGGTCACGTTGCCGTAGTTATAGCCCTGGTACACGTACGAGAACGAGGTCGACGTCATCACAGGAAGTGTGTACTGCGGTGTCTTAAATGCGTCTGTTCCTTGGAATTGACCAATCATCGCAATCATGTGGCTCGTTGAGAAACCTTGGTCGACGGTGAGTTGGGGAGCGATGGCATTCACCAATTTTGCATCGGTAATTGGATTGCCCAGTCCTTGTTTTTTCACTTGATCACCCAACACGCGGAGAAACTCGTGATCTCGACGAATACGGGCAAGGTCACTTAAGTTTTCTTGCGGCCAGTTCGAAGGGTTGGAACCATTTGCAGAACTCGATTGGTACTGAAGGTGACGTGCTCGGACAACGGCGAGAGCTTCAGTTCCATTGAGCTTCACGCAGCCCGGAGTGAGTTGGTGGAGCTGTGAGTATGCGTCATAGACGGGCATTGGGAAATACATATTTAAACCACCAAGGGCGTCAACCACGCTCGCAAAGGTTTCGAAGTTCAACTCAACAAAGTGTTGGATGGGAATCCCAAAATCTTCTTGAATTGCTTTGACCAACTGCGTGGGACCCTCAGAGAGGGCTGCGTCGATTTTGTTGGGACCAGTGGATCGAGCATTTGGAATGAAGGTGTCTCGAGGAATCGAAAGCACTGACATTTTTGAAGTCGTCCAGTCAAGGTGCAGAATCATGATGACGTCACTATTGACACCAGTGACACCCTGGGAGCAGATTCCGTAGATGGGGTTTTGTACTTTTAAAGCACAACGATCGGTTGATCCCACCATCAAGATATTTTCAGTGCCTTTGCCAGCGCCCGAACTGGTCTCTGCAGTGAGGCCGTTGACGTCGACGTGATTGATTCGGTTGGCTTGGTAGTAGGCATATCCAGCGAGAGCAGCGAGGAGAAGGACCACCACGATGGCCACAATGGTGACAACTTGCACCCATCGTCGACGTGGCCAAAATCTCCGCCGTTTCTTTGCTGCAGCGTGCTGAGGCCCTTTTGGAGCCTTTGAGGATTCATTCGGAGTCGCGGTGTCAGCCACGGGAACCTCAGAGCCTGGAGAAGGCTGGCCGAGGGGATGTTCAGGGGTGGGTTCGTCCGGGGGAGACATTGGATTAGAGGTTATCTTGGCCCGAGGCACCTTCGCTACGCAGGGCGACAAGTAGTTCTGCGGTCGTTGCCAATATGGCGAGAAGACGGAGAGAATGGGTAAGAATCTCTTGACCAAAGTCGAGGGGGACCCCACACACCGCATCAGTCGCAATGACAACGCTGTAGCCAAGGTTGACTGCCTCGATGCAGAGTCCGATCACTCCAATATTGAGTGAGACGCCAGTGACAATGAGCGTCTGTACTCCAAGGTTTCTTAAGGTGGCATCAAGATTCGTCCCAGTGAACGGGGAGACGCCATGGCGACGAGGAAGAACAATGTCAGCAGGAGAGAGCCTGAGCTCTGGGATTAATTCCGTAGCGGGAGTCTCTTCTAGGAGGTGCGCGGGGTTTCGCAAAAGGGTGGTGTGGAGCGGAGTATTGGTTAACGTCCCTGCACGGTCACTTCGAAACTCAGCCGTGCAGTGGACAACAGGGATATGGAGTTCTCGAGCGAGTGCAGCTAACTCGCCAGCGTGTTCTGGGACCCCCACGCTTTTGGCAACTGCAGCGAGGTCAGGGAACGAGGCAAGATCTCCCATCACGCCTCGTTGGAGTTCCATTGTCACCACCGCACACGGGAGCGCACTGAGTTTGTTGGAGCGACCTTGAGCTTTCAGGACGTCTTGCAGCAAGACTGCCATCAGACGTGGGGTTCAAGCGTTTCAACGATAGTGGTTGCCCATCGATAATCAGGTTTTCCACTTGGTGATCGTTGAATTGTGTCAACTACAAAGAGGCGGCGAGGGAGTTTGTACCCTGCGACTTTGTTGCGACAATAGTCCTGTAGTGCAGCGAGATTGAGTGAATGCTCTTCTCGTAGGGCCACGATCGCTGCGACTGTTTGTCCCCAGCGCTCGTCGGGGGCACCGACGACGATGGCGTCAAAGACATCAGGATGAGATCGAACTGCTGACTCAACCTCTTCGGGGAAGATTTTTTCTCCCCCAGAGTTGATAACCACCGAACCTCGACCTAAGAGGGTGACCGATCCGTCAGTTTCAATGGTTGCAAAATCACCAGGCATGACGTAGCGAGTACCTTCGACTTCAAAGAAGACCTCCGCAGTCTTTACGGGGTCGTTGTAGTACCCCACGGGGATGTCCCCAGAGCGCGCGATCTTTCCGATAACACCAGAGCCAGGAACAACTGGGATGAGGTCCTCATCAAAGACGACCGTGTCGCCCAAGATGCTCACCGTAGGACCGGATTTCATAGCTGTGTTGTCCTTGGAGATCATTGTCATCCCGTTGTTGCCACTCTCTGACGATCCGATGGCGTCGGTGATGAAGAGATCTGGGAAACGCTTGAAGAATTCATCTTTTACCGGAGCACTAAAGAGAGCGGCAGATGAGACGACGGCGAAAAGCGACGACAAATCATATCCAGAGTCATCGCTAAGGGACTCGATAAGTGGCTTGGCCATTGCATCGCCGGTCACCATAACGGAGTTGACCTTTTCATTCTGAATCAGTGTCCAGACGTCATCTGGATTGAACTTGTCCATGAGGACAATTCGATCACCGACAAAACTTCGCCCCATGACCGCCCACTGGGTGGCTCCGTGCATAAGCGGTGCAATCGGCAAGTGGGTGATGACGCCCCCAGCACCCTTTCCCACCATCTCTGAGGGGTCGAGCACTCGAGTATTCGTCGTTGGGTCAACACCGCCACCGAGCGCATAGAAGACGTCTCGGTGTTGCCACACAACACCCTTAGGCATACCAGTTGTTCCACCGGTGTAGAGAATGTAGAGATCTTCCTCAGAGCGGGGAGCAAAGTCACGGAGTGGTGACCCGCCTGCCATGGCGTCTTCGTAGAGCACCGAATCGGTGGTGGGGTTTTCTTCCCCTGAACCGTCTTCAATCACGACGAGATGATGAAGGGTGGGGAGTTCATCAAAGAGTGCAGCGACTCGAGGAGCAAACTCTCGCTGGAGGACAAGTGCCTTCAAGTCTGCGTTGCCAAAGAGATACCGAAGCTCTTCTTCGACGTAGCGGTAGTTGATATTGATCCAGATTGCTCGAAGTTTGAAAACAGCCCAGGCAGTTTCTACCCATTCGACCGAGTTGTAGGCATAAATCCCGACGTGATCTCCTGGCCCAACGCCAGCATCGCTCAGATGATGGGCAAGGCGGTTTGCTCGAGCTTCCATTTCGGCGTAGGTCCGTCGGACGCCATTAGCGATCAGATATTCACGCTCAGGATAGGCGTCGACTGCCGCTTCGAAGAGATCTGCGAGATTGAACTGCACCACGCAGAGACTAGAACACAGTGCACTCGTCCGTCACGGTCAACGCGCCATAACCCTGAAGCCCTGATTCGATGGGCTATTTGTGGCTCTCCATCCACTCGATAGCTTCGGTCTTGTGACGGCCGTAGTCCATCTTTCCCGATGGCGAGCGTCCGATTGTCGAAACGATCCGCACATTTTTTGGGGCCTTGTAGTGCGCGAGATGTTCTTTCACGTGGGTGATCACCTCGTCAGCTTCTGGGGCAGCGCCTGATTCCACTTCAATTGCGGCAACGACTCGCTCTCCGGTCTTTGGGTCGGGGATTCCAACGACGCATGCGTCAAGGATCTGTGGATGTCGTTTCAATATTTCCTCAACTTCTTCGGGAAATACTTTTTCGCCAGCCGTGTTGATGCACTGTGAACCGCGTCCGAGCAGTTGGATGGTCCCATCTTCGTGAACCTTGGCAAAGTCGCCTGGGACGCTGTAGCGCTTTCCATCAATCACTCTGAATGTCGCTGCAGTCTTGACGTCATCCTTGTAATACCCAAGAGGATTTCGCCCTCCGAGCGCTAAAACACCGGGCGTCTCAGCGCCAGGTGCAATATCGTTTCCATCTTCATCAATCACGCGAACATGAGGACCAAGTTTGAACTCCGCAGTGGCGGCCGCAGAGTTCCCCGTTGAAACTGAACTCCCCATGCCAAGTGCTTCTGAAGAAGAGAATGCATCGATCAACATCATGTTGGGATTATGTGACAAAAGTCCTTGCTTGACGTCCTCACTCCACATGGCCCCCGACGACATGATGACTAAGAGAGACGCAAGCGAATACGAATCTGGATGCTCATTGAGAACATCTACGAGTGGGCGAGCAAATGGATCACCAACGATGACGATGACATTGACACTCTCGTCACCGATAGTCCGAGCGAGTGTTTCTGGGTCGTAGTGACGATCTTCCATCAGCACAAGGCGGCCAGCTTCAGAAAGTATTTTGAGGGCTGTAAACATCCCTGTTCCATGCATCAGGGGGCAGACGGGAAGCAGTGTCATGCCCGGACCCTGCGACGTGACAACCCTGGTGACATCATCGACGCCTTTCGTCGTGTCGTAGCGACCGGTCTCTCCGCCATTGACGAGCACAAAGAGATCGTCTTGACGCCACATGACGCCTTTGGGCATGCCGGTTGTCCCACCGGTATAGAGCATCAAAAGATCGTCTGCAGTTCGAGACCACTCGAAGTCGAGTGAGTTTGGAACCTCACTGGTCACGCTCTCGTAGGGCGTTGCCCACGCAGGGCAAGGGCCTGCACCGTCGTCAACCCAGAGCCACCCTTTTACTTTTGTGCACTGGTCCTTTATCGATTCGATTCGTTCGGCGAAGGAACCATGAAAAATAACGGCAAGAGCGTCAGCATTTTCCCAAAGATAGAGAAGCTCCTCGTTTCCGTACCGGTAGTTCGTGTTTACTGGGACGAGGCCGGTACGAAATGCGGCGAAGGTTCCTTCCATATATTCAGGACTGTTGTAAAGGTAGAGAGCAATCTTGTCTTGGTACTGAGCACCGAGCGAGAGCATCCAGTCAGCGACCCCTCGAGAACGCTCTTCAAACTCCCCCCATGAGATGGTTCGAGAACCCTGGACAATGGCGGGCTGCTCCGGTTGGATCTTGGCAATTTCTTCCCAAACGTCGGCATAGTTCCAACTCGACATTCAATTTCCCCCTTGCTTGGCGTTGACTCCAAATGGTAGCGAGGAGTTGGCGGCGAGCCTACGCTACAGACATGGCAGACGTGAAAAGGGAACATTCAATCCGAGAGGACCTCAACGACTGGCTCGAAGCCCACCCTGAGCCAACAGGAGCCGACTTGGCGGCTGCTGGCTATGTGACCCCACACTGGCCGTCCCCCTGGGGGATTGGGGCGGACCCCGAAGAGCAACTCGTCATTGACGAGGTGCTCTCAAAGGCAAAGATTCGCCGTCCCATCAACCCCATTGGGATCGGATGGGCAGGTCCTACATTGTTGGCCGCTGGGACTAAAGAGCAGCAGGATCGCTGGCTTCCCACATTGATTTCTGGAGAGCAGTTTTGGTGCCAACTCTTTTCTGAGCCTTCCGCTGGCTCAGATCTTTCTGCGTTATTGACGACGGCCGTTCGAGATGGTGATGAGTGGGTGGTGAACGGCTCAAAAGTGTGGACGAGTGGAGCCCACATCGCATCGTTTGGGATTTTATTAGCGAGAACAAATTCCGAGGCCGAACGCCATCATGGAATTACTTATTTTGTGTGCCCGATGGATCTTCCCGGTATCTCAATTCGGCCCTTGATCGACATGACGGGTGACCATGCATTTAATGAAGTGTTTTTCGATGACGTCAGGATTCCTCATGACAATGTCATCGGGGATGTGAATGATGGCTGGAGGTTGGCCAAGGTCACGCTGTCGAACGAGCGCGTGTCGCTCTCTGGCGAAGGTCTCTTATGGGGGAGTGGTCCAACGATTGATCAACTTCTCGAATTTGCTCGATCGTGTCACCTTGAAGACAAGCCACTTCTTCGAGAGCGTGTCACCGCTCTGTGGGTGAGGGCACAAGCCCTTCGAGCGCTCAAATTACGACTTGTCTCATCGGCCATTGCCGGACAGACCCCAGGACCTGAGGCGTCGACTCGCAAAGCGCTTGCTGACGACCTCGGTCAAGACGCAATGAATCTTGCCCTTGACCTCATGGGAGCGCGTGCGATGTGTCAAGCGGAGCCCTTCTCAGCTGAGCATCAGTGGCTTCATGGGTTTCTTTATTCGCCTGCGCTCACGATTGGCGGCGGAACATTTGCGGTTCAGCGCTCCATCATTGCGGAAAAGGTCTTAGGACTTCCTCGAGATATCGAGGTCTGAATCGCTTTACGCGTTCAGTGGTCCAGCGTGTCCGAAACCTTGACGGATGCCATGGCCAGCTCGAGCAATGAGTTGTTCAGGTTCGAAGAGCATCCAATAGGCATTGCGAGCATGATCTTTCGTTCGATTCTCGAAGACTGAGGCCAAGTCGGCTTCGGCAGCCTCGTCTTCGTAGACAAAGACTTCCAGGATTGGAGTGCTTGTCATGAGCTGGGCCTGCATGATTCCTTGGCTCGCCTCATGGGCACAGACCTTGTCGATGTCGGCGCTCCCTGGCATGCCGCATGCGACCACGATTGAGGCCCCTTGGCGCTCGATCATATTCTTCGCGGCTACGGCGAGATCTTTGAACCCTGGAACCGTCTGGCGGATCACGCTGAAAGTCTCACCATGACCGGGACAGGTGGCCAACTCGTCAAGGGCAGCACCGCCCATGTCGAATCTCGCAAACATCGTGTCAACGACTCCGATAGTGATCATGATGTCTCCTTTTTCTCTCTTCAATCTTCCCAGGCTCAGGGCGTAACCTCGCCAAGATCACACTACCGGTCCCACGTAGTGTTGAATCTTAGGATGACAGGAACCAGACACCCACTTCGAGTTGTCGTGGTCGGAACAGGGACCGACGTGGGCAAGACCTGGGTGGGTGCGGCAGTCTTGACGTCGCTACGGAGCCGAGGACTTCAGGTGTCAGCTCGAAAACTTGTTCAATCGTTTGATCCAGGAGACAGCGTCGAGAGTCGCGACGCCAATATCTTGGCGCTAGCCACCGGAGAGAGTCCTGAAACGGTGTGTCCTGCGTCGCTGAGTCTTGGAGTTGCTTTGGCTCCTCCGATGGCGGCAACCCAACTTGGGGTGACACCCCCTTCAAAAGCGGACCTCCTCAAGTTCGCTGCTGTTGGCGAGGAATGCAACGTCGTGTTTTTTGAAACAGCTGGAGGTCTTCGAAGTCCCCAAGCCAGCGACGCTGATGCGATTGATCTCTGCGTAGCGCTTGAGCCTGATGTGGTGCTGTTGATCTCAGATTCGATCCTTGGGACCTTATCGAATGTACGACTTTGTCATGAGGTCTTAGAGCGACAGCTCGAGAAGAGCAAGGTCTTTGTCGTACTGAATGATCGCAGTGGGAATGGCGAGCTCTTGTCTCGAAATATCAATTGGCTTCGAGACGTAGATGGTTTTGATGTTTTCGACGCCAGCGAACTCGATGGCGTTGTGGCTTACCTTGAAGATGAGTCATCAAGGAGAAACGCTAGAGAGGCGACGTAATCTCAATCTCTTCAAGTGTCCCGTGCTCTCGGCACGTTGCCTTCCAGCCCGTTGGCGCTACTTGGACCGCCATCCAATTGCCACAGATCGAACAAAAATGCGGTGGGTCCTCTTGACGACAGCCTGCACAAACCGAGAGTTCTTTGCCACAGCCCGAACAGAAGTTCATGGAGTTAAAGAGCGACGCTCAGTGCCCCGATAGGCATCTGGAGATCCTTGAGCATCTGAAAGTCTTCCTCGGGGGAGCGCCCCAAGGTCGTCAAATAGTTGCCGACGATCAATGCGTTAATGCCTGAGGTCATCCCCATGATCTGGAGTTCTCGCAAGGTCACTTCTCTCCCACCCGCAAAGCGAAGGATGGTTGAGGGGAGCGCGAGACGAAACATAGCGATCCAGCGGATTGCTTCTAACGCGCTCATTATCGGCCGGTCCCCAAGTGGCGTCCCAGGCCGTGGATTAAGAAAGTTCAAGGGGACTTCTTGAGGATCAAGCGCCTGGAGGTCCACCAAAAGTTCAAGTCGTTGTTCATCCGTTTCACCCATGCCGAGGAGGACACCACAGCAGAGTTCCATGCCATTTTCTCGAACGAGCTCACACGTGTCTCGGCGCTCGTCGTATGAGTGCGTGGTCACGATCGAAGGGAAGAAAGATCGAGATGTTTCAAGGTTGTGGTTGTAGCGGTGCACGCCACCTTCGGCGAAGCGGACCGCTTGTTCTGGTGACAAGATTCCAGCACTGACAGCAACGTTTAGTCCCGTCTTTTCTTTCACCAATGGCACAAGTTCAAGAATTCGATTCATGGTTCGCTCATCAGGTCCACGGATGGCGAGGACGATACAAAATTCGCTGGCACCGAGTGCGGCTGTTTCTTTTGCAGCGGTTAATACTTCATCGGTGTCGAGAAAAGGAGTTGCTTTGACAGGCGTATCAAATTTCGAACTCTGCGAGCAGAAGTGACAGTCTTCGGGGCAGCCTCCTGTTTTCGCCGACAAGATCCCTTCGATCTCAACTGAAGGTCCACACCATGAGAGTCGAACTTCATGAGCGAGCGATGCCAGAGCTGAGGTCGCAGCCATATCTAGTTCCACAAGTGACTTCATTTCCTCAGGGCTCAAAAGGCGTTTTTCGTCGAGAAGGGCGATCTCTGCTGAACGAATGACTGCTCGTTCCTCGCTGGTGAGCGCCCGTGAACTCAATGGAGTCGCAGAACGTACGCTGAGAGTGCTACTGATAGTGGTGGAGTTGTCGTTTGGCACGCTCCTACGCTAGCGGGTTCGGAGGAGGGGCCGAGTTCACGGAGCACCGAGAAGGAGGAAGCACTATGGCCTGGGATTTTGAAACGGAACCGGAATTTGAAGCGCAGCTGGAGTGGATGAGGGGATTCGTCGTTGAGGAAGTCTTCCCCCTCGAGACGCTGGATCTGACCTATGAGCAGGTCATCAAGGTGATGAAACCTCTCCAAGAACAAGTGAAGGAGCGAGGCTTGTGGGCTGCGCACCTTCCTCCAGAACTCGGAGGCAAGGGCTTTGGGCAAGTCCGGCTCGGGCTGATGCATGAAATTCTTGGGCAGAGCCCATACGCTCCCGTGGTCTTTGGAAATAATGCTCCCGACTCTGGGAACGCTGAGATGTTGGCGATTGGTATGGAGATGTCAGGTCGTGAAGAGCACCGTGAGCGTTGGCTTCAACCCTTACTTGACGGAACACTTCGGAGCGGTTTTTCAATGACCGAACCTCACACCGCAGGTTCGGATCCAACGTTGTTAAGCACGCGTGCAATTCGTGATGGTGATGAATGGGTTATTGATGGACGAAAGTGGTACACAACGAATGGTTCTGTCGCTGACTTTTTGATCGTGATGGCGGTAACGAATCCAGACGTCCACCCCTATCAGGGCTCGTCGATGATCATTGTGCCCGTGGACACCCCGGGCGTCACAATCCTTCGAGACGTGGGATCGATGGACGATCCTTCAGTGGTTTATGGGAAGTTCGGCAACCACGCAGAGATTCTTTATGAGTCGGTGCGTGTTCCAGTCGAAAACGTTGTCGGCAATGAAGGAGCAGGATTTCAACTCGCACAGGCCCGCTTGGGGCCTGGCCGTATTCACCACTGCATGAGATGGCTTGGCCAGTCCAAGCGTGCGTTTGACATGATGTGTGAACGAGCCGTCTCTCGCTATACCCACGGCTCACTCCTCTCAGAGAAGCAGACCATCCAAAACTGGATTGCAGACTCGTTGGCGGAAATGCATGCTGCTCGCCTCATGACGCTTCAAGCGGCTTGGAAGATGGACAAAGTTGGAGCATCGGCCGCTCGGAATGAAATTGCCATGATCAAGTACTACGGCGCGCAAGTTCTCTACAACGTGATTGACCGATCGCTCCAGACGCATGGTTCCTTGGGATACTCCTCAGATATGCCACTAGAGGCTATGTACCGAGCCGCCAGAGCAGCTCGAATCTACGACGGTCCTGACGAAGTGCACCGCCAAACGGTGGCCAGATCGGCATTGAAAAAATACGAACCTCATGAGATCCCCACGGAACACATTCCAAGCCGTCATGAGGCGGCAAAAGCAAAATTTGCCGAGATGCTCGAAATGTTCACCGCCGAACAAGCTGGGTAGATCTCCGAAGCACTCAACGAAGTGTCAGAACTGCCTCATCAATGCCAGCGATAATAGAGCTTGGACTTTTTTTCACCGTCCCGGTGATCTCTATGGTGTCGTAGCGAGCGAGAATCTCTTCGAGAACAACTCTCGCTTCGAGTCGAGCCAGGGGAGCTCCTAGGCAAAAGTGGGTTCCAAATCCAAAGCTCACGTGCGGATTTGGGTCTCTCGTCACGTCGAGCAGATCGGCCGTATCGCCGAAGACGGCAGGGTCTCGATTGGCGGCGGCATAGATCAACAACACTGGATCGCCGCTTGCGATGGCTTGATCTCCAAGGAAGGTGTCGCGCGTGGCGGTGCGCAAGAACGAGATGACCGGTGTGGTCCACCGCAGGAGCTCTTCTACGGCCACAGGGATGAGAGACGGATTCGCTTTGAGTGCTGCATACTGTTCGGGATGCTCGGCGAGCGCTAACAGTCCCCCCGAAATGAGGTTCCGTGTGGTCTCGTTTCCCGCAACCAACAGTTGGATGAGAAACATCGCAAGTTCTGGCTCAGAGAGAAGATCGCCATCGATTTCAGCCAGGGCGAGCTGAGAGACGACGTCGGTCGTGGGCGCAGCTCGTCGAGCACCAGCGAGGTTAATCAGGTGTTCCCACATCTCGAGCTGGCGGGCAGATCGCTGTTCAGCGGTGAGAGAGCCTGCCCCTGGGATTGCCGCTTCGGACCATTCAAAAAACAGTGGCCACTTTGAAGGGTCGGCACCGAGCAACGTGCAGATCACTTGGAGTGGGTAGGGAATAGAAAGAGTGCGAACAATGTCGCAGTCCTCACCTGTTGGAATTTGATCGATGAGCGAGGTAGCGGTCGAGCGAATCGATGACTCAAGTTCGCGAACTGCGGTGGGTTTAAAACTTGGTTGCACGAGGCGCCGATAGCGAGTGTGTGCTGGAGGATCGGTGTGCATCATCGTTGGAGGATTGTCATACACAACCCCTATCTCCTCGACCAAGATCCCACGGCCAGAACAAAACTGTTCTGGATCAGTACTGATTCGACTCACCAGTTCATGGGAGGTGACTGCCCAAAACCCTTTGGATTCGCACCAGGCGACGGGAGCCGACTCTCGAAGTTCTCGGTAGAGACCAAATGGATCCCCGAGGTAGAGGGTGGGATCAAGCAGTTGTTCCGCTAGCTGATTTGGAACATGGTGAGGTGAACTCATACGGCAAGAATCTAGAACGCTGCGACGCTCTCAAAACCGAGAGCTGCCTCGAGGGCGGCTGCAGCCCGCAAAACCACAAGGTCAGCGTGTTGTGGTCCGATTAATTGAATTCCAATCGGGACTCCCGTTGAGGATTGGCCGACGCAAACCGTGGCAGCGGGAGAGTGCGTCATATTGAACGGGTAGGTCATCTGGACCCAGTTCACAGTTTCTTCACCATTGATCAATCCATTGCCGCCCAAATTAGTAGGGGGTGCGACGCCCGCCATGGTCGGCGTTACCAAGATGCGAACTGAGTGGAAGAGTTCAACCAATTTCAAATTAAGAAAATGGGAAGCATCAAATGCGTTGACGAGATCAATGGCACTCATGTGTGTCCCGCCTTGAATAATCAACTGGAGTGTCTCATCCAATTCTGCGTAGCGTGGATGTTCAGAGTGCTCACTTAATGAGCGGGCCAAACAAGCACCCACGATGGTGAGCCACTCATTCACACAGTCTTTTTCAAACGGCCCCTCAATTTCAACGACTTCAACGCCGAGTTCTTCAAAAGCCACTAAGGCGTGCTCGCATGCGGTGAGCACCTCACGATCAACATCGGCGTAGCCCAGCGTGGGGGCCCAACCGACTCGTGCAGGGAGGTGCGCATCAACGACGGCATCTCGCCATGAGGCTTCCGGGCGAGGAAGGGAACTGAGATCGCTCTGGTCAGGACCAACGACAACCTCCAAGGCAGCGGCAATGTCATTGATTGAGCGTGCCATGGGTCCTTTTGTGCTGAGGTCGAGCCAATTTGGCGGCTGACTTCCTCCCGAGGGGACACGACCAAAGGAAGATTTCATACCGCTTAACCCACATGCTGCAGAAGGGATGCGAATGGAACCCCCGCCGTCGGTTCCCGTTGCCAGCGGGACCATCCCCGCCGCCAATGCCGCAGCGGACCCACCTGAAGAACCACCGGCAGAGTGTTCGCGATTCCAGGGATTCAGCGTCAGACCAAAAAGGCTATTTTCGGTTCGTGCTGTCCAGCCGAAATCTGGTGTGTTGGTTTTTCCAATAACGACACAGCCAGCTTGGCGAAGGCGCCCAATAAGAATTGAGTCGGTGGGCGCAGGTGGTGCATCGGCGAAAATAGGAGAGCCGTTTGTGGTGCGAAACCCTGCGGCGTCCTCCAGATCTTTGACGCCAATTGGAATACCGGCGAGTGGACCAGGATCGCCACCGCTTGCAACAATCTGATCGATCGCCGCTGCTTGCTCAAGTGCCTTTTCTGCATCAACCGCGACGAAGGCGTTGATGTCTCCATTTCGCTCCTCGATCATTCGCAGGCTGTGCTGGGTGAGTTCTGTAGCGCTCAGCTCTTTCGAGCGAACCTGTTGGGCGAGGGCGGTGACTCGATCACGACGAAAATCCATACCTATTGACTATCACTTGGATTGTTCGCCTGCTCGAATTGAGAGCCACACTGGCGCAAGCGCAGGGCGGCTTAGAGAAAAGGTGCGGTGACCTCGTCGAGCCAGGAGATCAGTTCATTTCCTTCGGCAACTTGGGTCTCATCGCTCACTTTGGTTTTTGGAAGATGGTAGGGAGACCGGGGTTGGCGATCAAGCCAAAGCAAGCCACTTTCTGGCTCACCTTCAGGGAGGGTTGAAAGCCAAACGAGTGTCTCAACTCCTTCTTGTGGGGTGCGCAGAAGCGGGCCTAACAACTTGTCGAACGTTGGAAGCGATTCGCTGACACCTGGTGTCTTTGCCCAACCGGGGTGCACCGCGCAAAAGGTCCGCTGGCCCATTGGCTCTCGTCTTGCCAACGCTTGGTTGAGGACAACTTGGGCCCGTTTGGCACGCGCATATGCAACCGATCCTCGATATTTTTCAGGTGTTATTTCAAGGCGCTTTAGGACGAAAGGCTCTGTGTACATTCCTCCCGAGGTCATCGTGATCACTTTTGGCTGATCGCTCGCCATAAGCGGGGCAAGTCGTGACGTGAGAATGTAGGGGCTGAGCAGGTGGACACTCAGCGTCACCTCTCGAGATTGAGGACCAAGCTGATACGTCTGCAACAGTGCGCCAGCATTATGGATGAGCACATCTATACGATCAAGTTGGCCTGAGAGTCGGTCGCAGAGATCAGCACTTTGAGAGAGATCGGAAAGATCGGCACACTCGACGATGACGCTGGAACCTTTTGAGCGAAGAGCTGTGGCAACTTCTTCGAGACGAGCATTGTCTCGCCCAACAAGAACCATCGTGCAGCCAAGGTCTGCGAGATCATGTGCCGCTTGTTTTCCAAGGCCGGAACTCGCTCCCGTGATGACAACGACACGCCCCGGCGTTGGAGAAGGAGGTTTCCAGTGACCAAGACGCCTGCGAGCTGCTGGCCCGACGCGCGTAAAGCTTCCAATGACGGATGCTTCCAGCGCCACATCAAGGTAACGGCTAATACCTGAGAGAGTGCGAGCCATGACGAATAGCCTAAAGGGAACTCTTTAATGAGTTGACATTCGTGCTTATCGAGCGGAGGGGCTTAATTCGCGGACTGCTTCGGCGAGGTCAACGCCGAAGGGAACGATAGCCAAGGCGGGAATCGTCACTCCAGCATCAATGTAGCGATTGATGTGATCTCGACACTTTGCGTAGGAACCGTGAATGATCAAGTCATCGATGACTTGATTTGGGATGACTTCTAAAGCTCGTTTTCGGTCTCCTGCTTGCCATGCGTCCCACATGGGTTCGAGAGCGGGTCCACGGCCAAGCCACCGGTGGAATGCGGCGTAGGCATCTACGTTGAGATATGCAGTGACCATTCTCCGAGCGATCGCTCGGGCGGTATCTTCATCGTCAGTCGGGATGACAAAGAGGCGAGCGGCCACGTCGATAGAGGTTCCACACTCACCCAAGACGGTCGTGACATCGCTTGCGCTCAGCCAGTTGAGGATGACACCATCGGCTTCGGCCCCTGCGAGGCGGAGCATCCCAGGACGAAGCGCAGCAAGAAAAAGTGCGGGTTGCACCTCTACGGGTCGGGCAAGTCGAAAGCCCTTCACTGTAAAGGTTTCGAACTCTCGGTCTACCTTTTCACCGCTCAACGCTTCTCGAAGGAAGCGGAGGGTGTCACGTGTCTTTTGAAACGGTTTTTCGTAAGGGATCGCATTCCAACGCTCCACAATTGCGGGACTTGATGCACCAAGACCGAACGTGAATCGTCCTGGGGCCACCTCGGCAAGTGATGCAATGGTTTGAGCTAACAGTGCTGGACCTCGGGTGTAGGCCGGAGCGATCGCAATCCCGAGGTTTAATCGAGGCTCCCATGCTGCAGCCAGAGTGAGAGGGGTGAAACCATCTGCGCCATCAACCTCAGCCGACCAAACGTCGCTGTAGCCAAAGTCTGCGAGTTGGCGGTACCAGTCTCGATGGTCCGCGAGCGAAATACCATCGAAGGGGATTGTGATGCCGTATCGAGAAGGAGTTGTGCTCACTGTGCGAAACCTTTCTTCTGGGCAATCTCTTTGCCGCACAAGAAACTCTAGAGGCTAAGCGTTAGGCGCTGTAGTCGTCGCCCTTGGAAGGGGGTACTTCAATCCCACAGGCATTCATGCCCTCTTCGAGTCTCGTAATGACTGTTTCAAGAACCGCAAGCCTCGCATAGCGCTTTGAGTTTGCGGGGATCAGGTCCCATGGTGCGGCAGGACTTGAGGTTTTCTCAATCATCTCGTTGATCGCCTTTTCATACTCGGTGCGTTTTGCTCGATTACGCCAATCCTCATCGGTGAGCTTCCACTTCTTGAGGGGATCATTTTGGCGAGCTTCAAAGCGCTTGAGTTGCTCCTCTTCTGAGATATGCAAGAAACATTTCACGATCACCATCCCCTCACTGACGAGAGCGGTCTCCGTGGTGGTGATTTCGTCGTACGACCGTCTCCATGTCTTTTGATCGATGAGTCCTTCGACACGCTCGACGAGAACGCGTCCATACCACGAGCGGTCAAAGACAGTCATTCCTCCAAGCCCGGGAAGAAGCGGAAAAAATCGCCAGAGGAAGTGGTGACGAATCTCGCGCTCGGTAGGAGCAGCAAATGACGCAACCGTGACATGACGAGGGTCGAGGGGGGCAACGAGGCGTCGAATTGCTCCACCTTTTCCAGCGGCGTCCCAACCCTCAAAGAGGACGAGGAGGCCTGGACCCAGTTGGCCATCGCCAAGGAGCCCGGCACTGACTAATCGGAGATGAAGAAGTCGTCGTTGTGCTTGAGCGAGACGAGGCTCCTCCTCTGAGCGCGAAATCTGACAGGAAAGATCAACCTGGTTCAGTGGTGACGCCATGCAACCGACGCTACCCGACCTATCTCGCAAGAGGTTCCGAGAGCAAGGAATGGTGGTGTCCCTCTAAAAATTAAATGTCATGAGACAGAAGAACCGTTTCTCTGAAAGAACTTTATTTGCTTCGTTGAGAGGTCAAAGACGCTATTGAGGAAATAGAGACTTAGTGATCCAATCGCCAAATAGAGCCCAAACTTCCAGTCCACAATTGGACCGGCGATCAACGCCAACAGAGCGATAGACAAAATAGGAGGGTGATATCGACGAGCAATTGCCATGTACACCAAACCAATTGTGAACGTCGCAAGGCCCGCAATTTCATCAGAGGAGGCAATGGCGAGCAGGGCCACGCCAAGGAAACCAAGGACACCAAAAATCGTTGCTCTGCTGAGTTGAAGCTTGAATGAAGTGCTCACGCCCGCAATTTCATACGTTGATACAAAAAGAGGAGGCGCAAGCATCACTTTTGGGAGATGCAACGTGGTCACGATGAGGATCCAGACGACTGAGATGATCCAGAACTTGACGCTCACACTTCTGCGGAGACTCAAGAGCGATGGGGTCGGTGCTTGTGGTGCTGTTCGAGCCAACATGCTACCGATCAGGGTGATGGCGATCGATACGCCAATCACGGTCGCTGGATAGAACCAGGAGTGGATGTGAAACACGATTGGGATCAACGTTGCTGAAATGCTTGGCGCCAGCATGGATCGAATGAAGTGCAGGAGAATGAGAACGCCAGAAATCCCCGCAATCATCTCAAGGGCAAATGGAATTGAGAGATAGGCCAACCCAACCCCATAGAGGGCCGCAATCGGAAGGACAACCATGAGTCGCCAACGCGACACGGTCCATCCAGGGATGACAAGCACGAAGACTCCAAACGCGAGTGCCGCCCCCTCGGGAAAGATCACGGTCGTCTTATGGAGTGCCCCTGCGATACCAAGCATGGGAACAACGATGAGAAACGGCAGAAACCAACGCCATGGTTGTGTTGCCGCTAGCGAGGGGGGAGTCTGAGTCCGCCTCCACTGAAGAAAGAATTGCAGCGGGTGCGAGATCAGCGCCTTCAGGGGTGATCCAACTAATGGTGAGGTGGGTGGATCGAAAGACATCAGAACGAATGTAGTTCATCTTTTCATAACGACGCTTCGACTCATCTTGCTCCGCAAAGCGTTGAAGAACCGCATGGCACAGCATTTTTTTCTGAAAAAGAATGCGTCGGTTCGACTGCTCACGAAAGAGAGGCACCCTCTTCGTCGTGGGACTTAGTTTTCAGGTTTCCATTCGAACGTTGGCTGTCTCCGCTCAGAAAACGCAGCGAGCCCTTCTGAGAGATCAGAGCTCGAGCGGGCGGCGTGTTCCCAGTAATCGATGACGTCTCGAAGAGCCTGCTCGCCGTGGCTACTTGCATTGACGATGGCTTTCGCTCCAAGTTGCGAAAGTAATGACCGTGAGCCAATAGTTTCTGCGAGCTGTTCAAGTGTGGTCTCAAGTTCGTCTGGCTCGACAAGATAGTCACTGAGTCCGAGTCGAAATGCTTCGTCCGCTTCGACGAACTCTGCACTAAAGAGGAGCCGCTTTGTTGCGCTTGGCCCGAGGAGGGCAACGGTTCGAAGTATCGAGTTCGCAGGGTACGTGATTCCAAGTTTGGCTGGCGTAATCCCAAATCGGGCAGAAGGAGTCGCGAGCCGGAGGTCACAGGCAACAGCAATCTGACATCCCCCGCCAATACAATTCCCTTCGATCACCGCAATGGTTGGTCGAGGATACGCAGCGAGAGCTTCTTCGGCCTTTTCATTGGTGGCTCGATAGCCGTGAGGTACTCCGGCATCTCCAAGGCCTTTTCCAATGGTGGCGATATCGGCTCCTGCGCAGAAGTGGGCGCCTGTTCCTCGAACAAAGAGAACTCTGGGTTCGGATTCAAGAATCTTGTCGAGTACAGCCGGAAGCTGTTGCCACATTTCGAATGTCATGGCATTTTGTTTTTCGGGACGATTCAGCCAGAGAGTTGCGGCGGCTCCATTGAACGAGACCAGGAACGAGTCCTCTCCATCACTCACGTTCGCCCCTTTCAAAATCCTGAGATCGAGTCTTTCTGAGCAGTCCACTTCGAGTCATGATGACGTTTCGCCGGTGGGCGTTACTCTCGGCCGAACTCACTCGCTGCCTCGACCGCAATGTCGGTTGCATCTTTCCTAATAGGTATGTCAAACGTAACCTTGTGAATAGTTCCGCTGAAGGGGAACTCGCCACGATAGGCATCGCACACTTGAGAGAGCCCGTCTCGGCCGAGGTCCATCCCTGTCGAGCCGAGCATACGGACCAATTTAGGTATTTCTCCTGACCCGACATCTTCTCCGTCAACGACGAGCGTGATGCGTCCAGCTTTTCCTTCTCGGTCAAACCGGGCTCCGACATGGTGCTTGCCGGGTGAGAGAACGACAGGCGCCGAGATCACATGGAGAGAGCCCAAGGCGTTATAGACAAAATTCAAGGTTTCATCTTGTAAGTAAAAACTGTGTCCAACATTGTGCGAGCCCCGTGAATAAATCACACCTTCAACAGCATCGGTCGTGGTGATCTCAGCGGTGATCGTAAAAGGACGTCCACTCAGTTGAGGGCAGGCGTCAGCTGGAATGTGGCTGATGGGTGGAAAGTATTCGTAGGTCCGTCGAGCATGAGGGGTGTGTGGCCGAGGTGGCGCCCCAAAGAGCTCAATACTTCGATCGTCCAACGGGAGCACTCCGTAGTGCTCGGCCTCTTCCCACCAGAGATCAACCATCTCTTTGAGTTTCTCTGGGTTGGACTCGGCAAGATTGTGGCACTCGGAAAAGTCATCGTTGAGGTTGAAGAGCTCCCAGTTGTCAGCATCAAAGGGTGTTCCACTTTGATGCCACGTGACTGCTTTCCACCCGTTGGCGTAGATGCCTCGGTGACCAATCTGCTCAAAATATTGCACGTCTCTTGGAGATGGTGCTTCTCCAGAAGTAAAGGTTTCTCGCATTGTTGAGCCAGCCAGGGGAATTTGGGTGTAGCCGTCAACCTGCTCTGGGAGTTCGATGCCTGCGATATCGAGCACAGTTGCAGCGACGTCAACGGCGTGAACGAACTGTCGACGAATCGCGCCAGGCTCTGTTATCCCAGCTGGCCAGTGCACGACGAGGGGATCTCGAACGCCACCGCCGTAGGTGTTTTGTTTGTACCACTTCAATGGGCTGTTCCCCGCTTGGGCCCATCCCCAGGGATAGTTCGAGTGACTATGAGGACCGCCGATGTCGTCAAGGCGGTTTTCGACGATGTCTTCGATGTCCTCTGTCAGCCCATTAAAGAAACTGAATTCGTCCATGACGCCGAATGCGCCACCCTCTTGGCTGGCCCCGTTGTCAGAGAGAATCATGACGACGGTGTCGTCGAGCATGTTCATTTCGGTCAAAAACTCTACGAGGCGACCGATTTGGGCATCGGTATGTTCGAGCATCGCGGCGAACGCTTCTTGGAGGCGATTTGAAAACTTCTGTTGGGCATCGCTGAGATCTTCCCAGGGAGGAACTCCCCAGTTGCGAGGCGCTAAGTCCGTGCCGGGTGGAACAATCCCCATTTTTTCTTGGTTGGCGAACCATGTTCGCCGCCGTTCCTCGTAGCCTTCTTCAAATGCGCCTTTCCAGCGTTCGCGATACTCCGCAGGTGATTGATGTGGCGCGTGCATCGCTCCAAAAGCGAGGTACAAGAAAAATGGACGGTCCGGGCGGACAGAGTGAAGATCTCGGATCCAGCCCATTGAGTGTTCGACGAGATCTTCACTAACGTGGTACCCATCGTCTGCATTTCCTGGTGGGTCGACGTGATGGTTATCTGAGGTTAACTCTGGAGAGAATTGGTCGGTCTCTCCCTGGAGGAAGCCGTAATAGCGATCGAATCCTTTCGCCAGGGGCCAGTTATCCTGCGGGCCCGCGGCTGAGCATTCTTCCATTGGAGCTAAATGCCATTTGCCAGCACAAAATGTTGCGTAGCCCTCTTTGCGAAGAAGTGTGGGCAGCGTGGCGGCGTGTGGGGTAATTCCTCCGCGCATGTGAGGAAAGCCAGTGTTCCAGTTTGAGATACCTCGCATGCCAACGGTGTGGTGATTGCGTCCCGTCAGCAGGCACGCCCTTGTTGGAGAACAGAGCGCCGTCGTATGGAAGCCGGTGTAGCGAAGACCGTGTTTCGCGAGCGCATCGACGACGGGCGTCTTGAGATCGGAGCCGTAACAGCCGAAGTGTGAAAAACCCGTGTCGTCAAGGACGATCATCACAACGTTCGGCTTTCCAGCAGCGTGTGGTGGTTCTGGCCATGAGGGCGTTGACTCAGCGAGGGTGCGCCCAATGACGCCTTGAAAATTTGGTTCTCCGTCTTTCATATGCATCGTGATCTGAGTGTAGACCCACTCCATACTCTGTCAGTAGGGCTGACAATTGTTAGATCTTCGTAAGGTAGGGTTTTCGTGAGTGACGAAACGAGAAAGAGGCCCATTCATGGAATATCTCCGCACCCCAGAGACAAGCTTTGAGAATCTCCCTGATTACAACTTTGCTCCCCACTTTGTAGAGATCGATGACACGCAAGGCGGGACGCTTCGAGTTCACTACCTCGACGAGGGACCGCAAGACGGACCGTTAGTTCTTTTGCTCCACGGTGAGCCATCGTGGTCATACCTTTACCGATTCATGATTCCACCACTGGTCGCAGCGGGGATGCGCTGCGTCGTCCCCGACCTTGTGGGCTTCGGTAAATCTGACAAACCAACTGAGTTGAGTGACTACACCTACGAGCGTCATGTCGCATGGCTCTCGAGTCTGATTTTTGATCAGCTCAACCTCAACGACATCACCGTTGTTGGACAAGATTGGGGAGGGATGTTGGGTCTGCGCTTGGTTGCGGCTCACCCAGAGCGGTTCTCTCGAGTTGTGGTGGCCAATACTGGATTGCCCGACGGGACCGCTCCTATGACCGACGCGTTTCTCGCATGGCAGAACTTTGCTGCCAGTGTCGAGACGTTCCCCGTTGGCGGAATCGTCAACGGTGGTTGTGTGACAAACCTCACCCCAGAGGTCATCGCCGCCTATGACGCTCCTTTCCCTGAAGAGTCGTATAAAGCGGGTGCGCGAGTATTTGCCAGTCTCGTTCCCACATCAACCCAGTCAGCATCTGCACATGAAAATTCAGTTGCATGGGAAACGCTGCGCACCTTCACGAAACCTTGGCTCTGTGCTTTTTCAGACAAGGATCCGATCACTCACGGGGGAGAGAAGATGTTTTTGCGAGAGATCCCAGGAACTGCAGATCAGCCACACACCACCATTGAAGGTGGAGGGCATTTTCTCCAAGAAGACCGAGGGCCTGAATTTGCAGAGGTGATTGCGACGTTTATGAGGACGACCTAGTGCTTGGAGCGGTTCGCTACCAGATCACCCTTCCCCAGAGCGCCGAAACCGTCTGGGACCATATTGGCGATCCTGCCGAACAAGCCAAGTGGGTCCCAGATTTTGCGGAAACTGTTGTCGAGGGAACCACGAGGACCATCACGACGGTCTCGGGCTTGACGTTCAACGAGGAGCTCCTCGTCGTAGACCCAGTACTTCGACGGATTCAATATCGCGTGGATCTTCCTGTCCTGACCTTTCATAGAGGGACGCTTGACGTCATTGCGCTTGATGATTCGTCGTGCGTGGCCGTCTATGCGACCGATACCGACCCGAGAATTATGGCATTAGTAATAGGTGCAGTGACATTTCGAGCACTGGTTGAACTTGGACGCCAAATGGAGGAGATGAACTAATGGGCAGGAAGATTCTATTTATCACGACCGATCAACAACGATTCGACACCTTGGGATGTAACGGTGGGATCTACTCTCGCACTCCGGTGATTGACTCGTTGGCGGCCGAAGGAATTCGCTACGAGCGAGCCCATCCTCAATCAGTGGTCTGTATGCCTTCGCGCGCCACCATCATTACGGGGCAGCACCCTTCCACGCACGGAGTCTGGATGAATGGTGTTCCTATGCCGATTGATGCGCCGAGTGTCGTCGAAGAACTCTCTCGAGCGGGATACGCCACGTCGCTCATCGGCAAGTCTCACTTCGAGCCCTACGTCGATCCGTTCAATGCGTTCCCAGAGACTCGTATGGCCACCAGCGGAACACATTCCTCGATAGATCCTTGGTACGACGGGACAACTGGCCCTCACCGGGGCTTTGACTACCTCGAGAGTGCAACGCATGGCCCGAATGGACCCTTGCACTACAGCGTGTGGATTTTGAACAATCATCCAGAAGCACTCGGCATGTTCTATCCAGTGCTTGATGGCAACCTCGAAGTCAATGCGATGGGTGGCGGTGACACCGGAGTCGTTCAAGTGAAAAATAATCCGATCGATCGCGAGATCTATCACACTGACTGGGTGGCCGATCGGACAATTGATTGGCTTCGCCAACGCAGCGATGATGAAGACTGGTTTTGTTGGATGAGCTTTCCTGATCCTCACCACCCCTGGGACCCTCCCGAAAGTGAGCTTGGAAGAGTCCCATGGCGTGACATTGATCTGCCCGAGGGCTACATCGAGGATGCGACGAAGCGAGAAGCAGTCCTCGCTTCGAAGCCTCGCCACTGGAGTGAGTGGTACGACGGATCCCTTGTCTCAAACTTTGAAGCTCCACTTGAGTGGGTCCCCGCCACCTTGACCTCTGATCAGCTCAGAGAAGTGACGGCCAAGAATGCGGTGGAGATCGAACTCATCGACGAGGCCATCGGCCGGGTGCTCGCCATGATTGAGACCTCAGGTTGGGGTGACGACGTCGACGTTGTCTTCACGACAGACCATGGCGAGCTTGGCGGTGACTTTGGCTTGATGTTCAAAGGCCCGTACCACGTCGATGGGCTGATGCGCCTTCCACTGATCTGGAGGCCAGCACGATCTGCTCACGTCGAACCAGCCGTGGTGTCTCGACCCGTTGGGCTTCTTGATCTCGCTCCCACGTTTAGCCAAATTGCCGGTCTTGCGCCAAACGAGTGGATGGAAGGTAAACCGCTGCCTGTTGACGACAATGATGCGCAGACTCGAGGATTTGAGCGTGTGCTCACCGAATGGGACTCGGAACTTTTTGGTGTTGACGTGCACATGAGAACGATCTATCGAGATGGGTTGGTCTGTTCGATCTACGCGCCTGGTACGTCACATGACGGGAGCGAAGGTGAACTCTACGATCTCCAAGAGGATCCGCTTCAACAGGTCAATCTTTTTGATGACCCGGGCCATCGTGCAGTGCGAGATGAGTTGATTGATGATCTACGCGCATCCCAACCAGAACCGAAGACGCCTCGGCTCGAGGTTGTCGCGCCTGTCTGAGCTTTGACTTAGGGTTGTTTTTTCTTGAGCCCCAAGAGGCGAAGAAAGCCCGCACCGAGTTTTCCAGGGGGCTTGTTCTTGTGATGGTCAGAACTGTGGCCCTCTCGCCCAAGCCCGACTGAAGCTCCTCCGCCGAGTCCAGCCATGGGAATATTGTTCGGCTCTTCGTACTTTGGAACTTTCCCTAAGGGGTGTTTCGGCTTTCGTGGCTTGCTTCCCTTTGATCCCATCTCCCCATCATGCCTGCCTGAGCATCGGAGGGCGAGCCAGCGGCGTGCCACGAGCCTTTCCAAAGTTCTACACTATGTCGTACTTAAGCGAAATGGGGCGAATGATGAAACCACTTGGCGGACTCGAGCGACGAGTGATGGAGATTCTCTGGGTCAGCGAGGGAGCTGTTCCCGCACCTGATATTGCCGCTCAACTTCCAAGCCATGCGTACACCACCATCATGACGATTCTGCACCGGTTGGGAAAGAAGGGCTACGTGACTCGGGTTCGAGTGGGTCGCTCGTTCTCCTACGTCGCATCAGAGAGCCTCGCGTCATTCAGCGCGAAGACCATGCACGACACTCTTGAATTGGCCCATGACCGTGCGGCGGTTCTTGCTGCGTTTGTGGCCCTCGGCACTCACGAAGACCGAGCACAGCTTTCGCTCGCCCTCGAACAACTATCACAACAACAGCAACCTTAAGGGAAGAAGCGCCGGGTTGGCTTAGTGGTCGACGTCGTGATGGACGCCGATGTGATCTGGCTCCCACAGGTCAATGCCCCCGAGAATCCCCGCCGAGTTCGACACGATGGTGACGTCATCTGGAAGTGTTTCAGGGTGAACGTGTTGTGAGTTGCCTCCCCCAAGGTAGAGGTGATCAAAGGCCATAAGCGTCCTCATCACGTCAATGGCTTTGAGGACTCGCTTGTTCCAACGCTTGTTGCCGATTTCCTTCCGGGCCGCCTGACCGAGTTGTTGATCGAAGGTCTCGTTTTTGCGAAAAATAAGGTGGGAGATCTCAAGGTGAGGGAGAAGCTGGCCGTTATAGAGCATGCCGGTACCAAAGCCGGTTCCTAGGGTAACGGTGAGCTCTAGTCCTTTTCCGCTGACGACGGCCACACTTTGAATATCAGCATCGTTGGCGACCTTGGTCGGGATGTTGAACGCCTTGGTGAGTTCAGCTGAAAGATTGAACCGGGTCCATTTTTCAACCAGCGCAGGATCGACCGGACTTCCAGTTCCCTGCACGCAAGAGAAACTAGGAGCCGTGAGTACCATGCCGTCTCTGACCATCCCGGGGAATCCTGCAGATGCTCGCTCGGCCTTTGGGAGCGAAGTAACGAGTTCGGTAAGCGATGCGACGAGTTGCTCGGGAGGGTTGGGATACGGAGTCGGAATTTTGACGCGAGGAGCCACCATGTTCCCGTTAGCGTCAAGCACTGACGCCTTGAGCCCAGTCCCGCCGATATCGACGGCCAAGGTGTAGGGACGAGGCCCATCTTTATAGACGGGCTCTTCTTCAACTGGCTGGCTCGAATCGCTCATGGGAGCACTCTAAACCTTTCGTGGGCAATATTCACGGTCGAGCACCGTTCTGTAACGCTGCTTCAGCCTCGATCAAGCCACTCACGGCCTCGATGAGCGCTAAGTGAGTGAAGGCCTGAGGAAAGTTTCCGAGGTGCTCACCAGTTTTGGCGTCAATCTCTTCGGCATAGAGGTGAAGAGGACCAGCCAAGGACAGCAACTTCTTGCAGAGTCCCATGGCCTCTTCAAGATCTCCAATCATGGAGAGCGCAGTGACTAACCAGAAGGAACAGATCGTAAAGGTTCCTTCTTCTCCCTCAAAGCCAGTATCCGTTGTGTCGACTCGATAGCGAAGGACGAGATCATTTTCGGTCAAGTCCTTTGCGATTGCTCGAACTGTGTTGACAACCCGCTCATCATCAGCTGGGAGGAATCCCATGATTGGAATAAGCAAGAGTGAGGCATCAAGTTCGTCATTGTCGTAGCACTGTGTGAAGTTGCCTTTGTCGTTCACGCCTTTATCCAGAATTTCGGCTTTCATCTCGTCAGCTGCTTTGGCCCAACCTTCGGCGCGCTCGTCGCCTCGTTGGCGAGCGAGATCAGCGCCTTTGTCCATAGCGACCCAACAGAGAACCTTTGAGGCCGTGAAGTGTTGTGGATCGCCACGAATCTCCCAGATCCCTTGGTCAGGATCTCCGGCGTGGCGGATAGCTGCATCGACAAACCCAGCCAATACTTCCCAGGTCCCACGAGGGAGGTCCCCGGCAGATTGGCGGATCTGGCTATCAACCGCGTCCAGCAACATGCCCCACACATCATTTTGGTGTTGGTTCCACGCGCCATTACCGACTCGAACGGGTCGAGAGTTTCGATAGCCCGAGAGATACCCGAGGGTGCGCTCTGAAAGATCGCGTTCTCCAGCGATCCCGTACATAATTTGGAGTTCCCAGTCGCCGGTGTTGCCAACATTGCCCGCCGACGCAGCTTCGAAGATGAACGAGAAGTACTCAAGTGCTTCCCAGTTGAAACCCAAGCGATAGAGCGACCGCAAAGTAAACGCGGAGTCTCGAATCCACGTGTAGCGATAGTCCCAGTTGCGGTCTCCTCCGGGAGTTTCTGGGAGAGAGGTCGTCGGCGCCGCCATGATGGCACCGGTGGGGGCATAACTCAGACCCTTGAGGGTCAAGGCACTTCGCTCTAAGTACTGGCGCCATGGGTGATCGGGGAACTGCCCGTTGCTCAGCCATCGTCGCCAAAATGAAACGGTCGAGTCAAAGTTCTTTCGTGACTCTTCTAAGGTCCCGGGAAGATCGTCTCCCCAAGAGAGGGCGGTGTAGACAGACTCGCCTTTTTGAAGGCGAGTTCTCCCATAACTTCGACCAGCCATGACGTCGAGGCGTAGATTGCTTTCGAGCGTCAGTGAGATGTCGCCGTCAGGTTGTTTGATGACTGCAGTGTGGTAGTCGTCACCCGCATACTCCCAGTTGCCAACCACACTTCCGTAGTCGAACGACGGTGAACAGTTCGCAAAGACTTCGACGTTGCCAGAGATGCAGGTGGCCACCCGAAGGAGTGTGCCAACCGCGGCCGAGTCATCAGGAGCGCGTCGATAGTCCTTTCTTCGAGACTGTTCTTCGACCGGCTTGATCACCAGAAAATCTTCAACGACGAGCCACCCTGTCGAGGTGTGCCACGTGGTCTCTAAGACCATTGTGCCGGGAATGTAGCGGCGGTCGTGGGGAACGTGGGTGGCGTAGGGCCCGAGTCGAAACCCGCCAGCGGAGCGATCAAGAATTGCACCAAAGACACTGGGAGAGTCAGGGCGAGGAAGGCAGAGCCACTCAACGGTGCCGTCAGGTGCAATGAGACAGTTATTTTCGCAGTCCGAAATGAAGCCGTAGTCGGCGATCGGCGGAAATGCGCTCATGAAAATGTGCTCCTTTTGTGGGTGGCGGTCTAGGGCTGAAGTAGTGACTCTATGAGATCAACATAGCGAAGCAAATGGGTATCCCCGATGAATGTTGCCAGAATGTGCTCGTGGGCATTCTGGCCGAGCCGCTTCATCTCGTTTGGGTCGAGAAGAAGGCTGGCCACTGCGTCGCCATAGGCGACGAGGTCATAGGGATCATTGAGGAGAACGCCAGCCCCGTCAACGATCTGGTCTTGAATGCCCCCCACAGATGAGGCCACCATGGGTTTCGACTTCCAGAGCCCTTCGGCCACGGTTATGCCAAAGCCTTCGACGAGACTCTTTTGTACAATCAGCGTGGCGTGGCGCTGGATCGCATTGACCATTGCCGCATTTTGATCAAGGTCGTCCATCGGAAGCGACACCAGATGGATTCTTGCTCGAATCTCAGAGGGGAGGTGCTCCCAGGTATCAGTGCATCTCGCCAACACCTCAGCACCTTCGGGATCATCACTGACGTCGCCTACTGAGGCCCCGATCAGGGCCAAGTGAGCGTCGCTGCGTGGAGCGACGCCTTCGGCAAAGCCCACCATCACTCCTTCCATGTCCTTGAGGCCATCCCATCGAGAGACTTGGACAACGAGAGGGATCGCCGGGTCGAGAGGCGTGGCATCGCTGATGATCTCCGCGACATCTCGCACATGGTGGCCCAGCCCGTCGTAGCCGGTAAAAACTCCAGGCTCTTGATCTGACTCGGGGGCGAGGAGACCAATCGTCGCCAAAATACGTTGCACGTTGACGTCATCGATCTCTTGGTTCTTTGGAGAAAAGGGATCGATCGATGGGGGAATGATGGATACATGGCTGGGATCGATCCATTCAGGCACGTAATCGCGTCGAGAGAAAATGAACGCGTCGGCAGTCGAGATGAATGGACGAAGAAAGTTCCATGCGCTCTCTGTCCATTCGTTGTGTTGGTTCGTGCCGATATGGCATCTCCAGATGATGATGGCACCGAGCCCTTTGAGGGTTTCGACGAAACCCGCAGTCTGGGGATCGTGGAGGAGCACGACGTCTCCGGGACGAATACGCTCTCGCAGCTCAGGCAAATTTTGTTCCATCACGCTGACATAGTGAGCTGACTCGGCGGCCGCTAATGGACCGCCATCGCCTGGAAGACCGTGGAGCTGATTATGGAGACGTTTGGTGATGCGAAAGAATTCGGGGTCCCCAGAAATCACCACCCAACGAGCATCAATTCCAGCTTGGCGCGTGTAGCCAACGAGTGACCGCAACATTTCGGCAACGCCACCACCAGCTGCGGTTGAGTTGACGTTCCAGATCCTGCGTCCATGGAGATTTTCTTTGAAGGCACGCCCTCGGATCTGGATCGACGCTAAGCGGTCGTTGCCGATTAACGGACCAAGGCGCTCCAGGGGGAGATTCGGCACCTCGACGTCCATCACCATGTGCGGTTTCACCCCCTTTTTGATTCTCAAAAAACGAAAACACGGACCTTGTTGTCCTAAGAGTACTTGAGGTCACTGAACAGGGTGCTCGAGATTTCATAGCCGTCCTGGAGATGCTTCCCTAGGGAAAGATCGTCCACGTGAAAAACGAAAAAGCAGTGAAACCCATCAAGAGGGCGCCATTGACCCAGACCAAGATTGTGAAAGGTCGACCTTTGAACCTGAGGGCGTAGGCCACGATCACGGGGAAGGCAAGAAGGATGAAGCGAGGCCGAAGCCCGATCGGCGACGAGATCAGGGCGATGGTCACGGCAAAACATCCATATGCCAGAACCGGAAATGGTTGGCGCTGGCGAAACGCCCAGAACAAACCGAAGGCGGTCACCACCATGCCAATGATCAACAAGTCAGTGGTTTTGACCTGCGAGATGGGGTTTTGGACGAAGATCCAGACGAGGTGGAAGGGGTAGATAACTGAAGGCTCGCTCTGCCACCCACCTCGCTCAGTGAGGCGCCACGCCATGAGGTTGCCGGTGTGTATCCAAAGCCATCCCATGTAGCCAAGGAATCCAAGGGGAGCCAAGAGTGGAGCGAGTAACGATGAGTAGTCGCGAGAGCGCCAGAGTGCCCGCAGAGAACAAAGCCCACACGTCGCGACAAACGCCAGGGCAATCGGGGCTGTCGCAGTGGCGATGAGGCCAAGAACACCAGCGAGGAGCCATCGTTCTCGCAGAAGCGCAACGAGACCAAACGCGATGAGCGTAAGGACAATTCCTTCGTTGTAGATGAACGAAAAGATAAAGGTGCCTGGAAACACGCTCAGGAGAATGGCCGTGCGACGAGCATCATCTTGCGACGCAAATTGGCGAACAAGATAGGTAATAGCCACGATGCAGCCAAGTCCCGTGACGCCAGAGATCACAATCCCCACCACCCACGGAGCGACGAAGGTCACAAACGACACACCTCGAATGAGTTGAGGTAACAGTGGAAAGAAGGCAATTGGATTCGCAGCGACATGGCCATCAACCATTGGGAGTGTCGAGGGGAGTCCATGCTCAATGCCTTGGAGGAACCAGTAGCCGTCCCAGCGAGAAAATGCTTCGCCAAATCCTTGATTGTCAGGGATATTCCCGAGAGCGACCGCAATAACAGTGAACAATCGGAACGCGACATAAATCCCAATGGGAAGTCGAAGCCATTCGTAGCGGCTCCAGAGCCAGCGAAGTCGATCTTGTAGTCGTCTTGTCGACCTTGTCTCAGAGAGCGAATTAGAGGCCTGCACCAGCCACAACTTTCTCCCAATGTCGAGTCTTCACAAACCAAATCACGCCGGCTATGACAAGTGGGCCGGTGACATAGACCCCCCATCCAGAAATCGTTGGGGTACCCGCGGCATCGACGAGGAAGATTGCGAAGCCAGCGAGAATCACCAACACGCGTGAACGCTGAGCTGACGTGGCTGCCAAGAGTGAGATTCCCCACATGAGATACCACGGCCACAGTGTTGGACTTCCGACGGAAAAGAGGAGGAGTGCGAGCCCAAGCGCTCGGACAACATTGAGTTTCTGCGCGTTCACTAACAACCACGCACAGCCACTCAGCGTGAGAACGGTACACATCACTTGGAAAATACTGACCATGGTGTGTGATGCAACGTGGACCCCAACGAGATC
This sequence comes from Actinomycetota bacterium, assembly GCA_009699875.1. Classification (GTDB taxonomy): domain Bacteria; phylum Actinomycetota; class Acidimicrobiia; order Acidimicrobiales; family RAAP-2; genus CAIUMH01. The sequence continues at coordinate 394,652 of WLNI01000001.1, read as the reverse complement.
AAGAATCGAATACGCAAACGATCCCAACGAGACCGATGGGGTCATAAGGGCACGAACTAATCCTGGGACCTTGAGGGCCTGAGGTCCAAGCCATGTCCAGCCGTATCCTGCTGCCAATGTAATTCCGACGATGATTGCGATTGGTAGAAGAATCGCGTCGAAGAGAATTCGAAGTCGGCGGGTGCGATCAGCTCTTCGGAATTCGTCAACTCCGAGAAACAGAATTGCCGCAGCCGCGGGAAGTTTGATCGAAGCGGCGACCGCACAGATACCAAATCCGATGGCAAGTCGTCCCTCAAGTGCAAGTGAAACTCCCGCAACGACAAGCCCAATCATGAGAGCGTCATTGTGGCCTGAGGCAATCAGGCTGGTAAGGGCCAAGGGACTCAGCGCCACAAGCCAGAGGGCGAGCCCAGGATTCACGCTCTGTTGTCGGGCAAGGCGTGGCAAGAACACCATGACAAGGACAAACCCAATGATTTCCAATGATCGCATGAGAAGGACTTGGACGACGAGTGAATGTCCCGCAAGGGAGACCAAGCCTCGAGAGAGTGAAAGAAAAAGAGGCCCGTACGGGGCGATGGTGTTGCGCCACACGCTGGCAATTGAATCCAAGTTTGGGCCAGCTCCAAGAACTTCAGGAGTGACGTGATAGGGATTCATCCCCTGGTGAGCGATAAGTCCTTGAGCGACGTAGCTATAGAGGTCCCTGCCAAACATTGGTGGACCAAGAAGCAAAGGAACTCCCCAGAGACAAAGGATGATCCAGCAGTGTTTCACGAGAAGTGTTCCACGTCTCGCGTGAAGACCAACCCCAATCCAACTTGTGACAAGCAGCACCACAAAGAAGTAGAAGAGAACATCAGCGAGCAAGGTTCCGCGCAAAGTGATGAAGTACCACCAGGTGACGGTTGCCGGCGAGGGAGTCGAACCAACAATGGTGCCAAAGACGCTCATGCCAATTGAACCGATCGTCCCACCAAGAACCCAAAGCACAAGAGAGTCCCTCACCCGTGAGGACTTTTGACCGTTCACTATCACTTCAGTGTTCACTCGGCTCCCTTTTGGCGGCCCCTCGCGTGGAGTTGATTCGTGTTCCCCATCAGTACTCGGGCTTTGAGACCTTTGACGTGACGAGTGCAGCCAGAACGAAGCTGACGCTGAGGAGTCATAAGGACAATCTTTCCAGTTACCGGTGAAGTTGTTGGGAATAAAAGACTGCGGTGGCAAAAATCCCAGAAGAGTGGGGGTTCTTCGTTAGGCGCTTGCAGCTTCATTGAAGGCGTCGAGGTGTGCAGTGGCATCGATGTACTCATCAACCCAGCGCTCAATGACCGCAGCGGTCTTCTCAACCTTTTCAAACTGGCCTACGACTTGGCCAACTGGGTTGAAGGCAACATCGATCGTCTGATCAGGCCAACGGTGTGTAGCGGCAACGGCCATTCCTGAGACCATGTATTGAAGCGGCATTCCAAGGGGCTCAGGGTTCCCAGGCGTCTGCCACGCTTCGGTCCAGTCGTTCTTGAGCATCCGACAGGGCTTGCCGGTAAACGAGCGACTTCGAACCGTGTCGCGTGAGCTGGCACCAACGTAGGCGGCTTGTTGAACGGGAGTGTTCTCAGACTCTTCAACCATGAGCCACTGCGAACCTGACCACGAACCTTGACATCCGAGAGCCAACGCCGCAGCAATTTGTTGGCCACTTCCGATCCCACCGGCTGCCAAGACTGGCCGAGGAGCGACGGCCTTGACGACTTGTGGCCACAGAACGATTGATCCAACTTCGCCGCAATGCCCCCCGCCTTCGCCTCCTTGGGCGATGATGATGTCGACATCGGCAGCGGCGTGTTTGAGCGCTTGGCCTGGAGAGCCACACAGTGCGGCGACCTTGCGACCTTTGCGGTGGATGAGATCGATGATCTCAACTGGCGGAGTCCCTAAGGCATTGGCGATCAAGGTCACCTTGTCGTGTTGCAGCGCAATTTCGACCTGTGGCGTTGCCGTGGCTTCGGTCCACCCGAGAAGTTGGAGCGAATTGTCTTCGCCGCTCTCACCGAGCGGGACGCCGTGATCGAGCAGAAGGTTCCGGCCAAAGTCGAGGTGTTCTTGAGGAACCATTGAGCGCAACATGTCGCCGAGTTGTTCTGGGGAAAGATCTTCGTCCATTCCTTCGTACTTATTTGGAATCACGATGTCGACGCCATAGGGATGGTCTCCAATGTGCTCATCGATCCAGTTCAACTCAATCTCGAGTTGCTCGGGGCTAAATCCAACAGCACCTAAGACCCCATATCCGCCGGCCTTGCTGACGGCAACGACGACGTCGCGACAGTGCGTGAAGGCAAAAATTGGGAATTCAATTCCTAACTCATCGCAGATCGGTGTGTGCATCGTGCCTCCTCGTTAGCCCGAGAGTTCTCTCAGTCCCCGTCAGGATAGTTGAGCCAATGCTGAGACGCCGTCCGCGTGAAATGGTGCGAGATGGACCGTGCTTCGGAATGACGCTGCGCTGAACCTCAGGTGCGTCCTCAAACGGAGAAGAACAGTTAGATTGAGTATTCGCTCGCAACAACGTTTCGTTTGAAGACTGGAGATCCGAGATATGGCGAATCACGAAGAAGCGGCTGTCTCGCTCAAGAGAGACGTTGGGTTCTTCGGCCTTCTTTGGTCATCGACCGGCTCGGTGATTGGATCAGGCTGGCTCTTTAGTGCGTTGATTGCCACCACGCTGGCTGGACCTTCTGCGTTGATCTCGTGGGGTATCGCCGCCGTGATTGTTGCGTTCATCGCGTTGGTCTATGCCGAGTTGGGCGGAATGTTTTCGATCGCCGGTGGAGCAAGTAGGTATCCTCACTTTGCGTTCGGCACACTTGCAGGAGAGTCGTTTGGATGGTTTGCCTACGTGCAAGCTGCCTCGGTGGCTCCCATTGAGGTTTTGGCAGCGATTCAATATACGTCGACGATTTCATGGGCGTCAGGTTTGTATGACGGTTCAACAGGAACGCTGAGAGGGCCCGGCTACATCGTCGCCGTTGTGCTCATGGTTTGTTTTACGGCACTGAACTTGGTTGGGATTCGTTGGCTTTCCAAGGTCAACTCTGGGATTACGGGTTGGAAAATAGCGATTCCCACACTCACGATCGTGGTGTTGTTCGTCACCCAATTTCACGGAGCAAACTTTACGGGTGGCGGTGGATTCTTCGCCTCAGTTTCCAACGGGTTTAGCTCAGGAGGGTTTAAAGCAATTTTGCTGACGATTCCACTCGGCGGAATTGTCTTTTCGTTTTTGGGTTTTGAACAAGCAGTGGAGTGGGGAGGTGAGAGTAAGAACCCTCAGAAGGATCTTCCACGAGCAGTATTGCTCTCGCTTCTTGTCGGCATCTTTGTTTACGTTGGTGCGCAGGTCGCTTTCATCGCCGCCTTGGACCCTGCGACCCTTCATCAGTACGGCTGGGCTGGGCTGGCGAAGGATTCAACACTGGCTTCGGCTCCTTTTGCCACGGTGGCCACTATTGCGGGGTTGAGCTGGCTGGCCTGGATTCTGCGAGCAGACGCGATTATTTCGCCGACGGGGACAAGTTTGATCTATCTCACCTCAACGTCTCGGGTGAGTTACAGCTTGAGTCAACTGGGGTATCTTCCTCGTGTCTTTGAAAAGACTTCAACGAAAACACGCATTCCCGTCGTCTCTGTCATCTTTTCGAGCATCATTGGGCTTGCGTTCCTTCTCCCGTTCCCCTCGTGGGGCAAGTTGGTTGGTGTTGTGACAAGCGCAGCAGTCTTAATGTACGCCGGTGCCCCACTCGCCCTTGGCGCTCTGCGGCTGCAGAAGCCCGACATGGCCCGCTCGTACAGACTCCCCGCTGCAGGAGTCCTCGCTCCACTTGCATTTATCTGTGCCAACTTCATTGTCTATTGGGCGGGCTGGCAGACCTATTCGACCTTGATGGTGGTGATGATCTTTGGATGGCTCGTGATGGCAGCAACTCGTGTGTTTCATCTCAACGACAAGGTGCCAACCTTTGAGTGGAAGTCGGGGGTCTGGTTTTTGGGTTACCTCCTTGGCATGGGAGTTATTTCGTTTTACGGAGGCTTTGGTCCCGGGGGAATGCTTGGAGGAATTGGAATATTCCACAATATTTTGGTCGGCGGTCAAGGACAGCTTCCCCTCTACTGGGATCTGTTGGTGTTGGCGATCTTTAACCTTGTCATCTACTACTGGGCACTCCACAGCCGCCTTCGAGTCGAAGACGTCGATGCAAAGATTGCCAGCTCCCTCCAAGAAAGTCTCTAGCGTTGCATCACGCTCAGAGGACTGAGGTGGAAGTTCATCTGGATCCGTCGGGGTTGTAGGTGTGGAGGCTTGTTGCGATTCTCCTCGCAAGGTAGGTTCTCCACATGTCATATCGCCACCTGCTCGCCCGCACAACCTTGATCGTGGGCTTCGTCGTCAGTGTGAACGGATCGTTGCTCGCCATGAGCTCACTTCCCGCCGGAGCCCACGCGATCGTCGAACTCCAGAAGTCCAACGCGATCGTGGGCAAGACCAGCGCCATGACCCTCGAAGTCCAGCACGGGTGCATCAACGGAGGGGGTGGAACAGTGAAAGTGGTGGCCCAGTTCGGGTCGGCGTTCGGGAACGTCACCGCCGGATCCGTCCCTGGGTGGACTGCAGTGGTCACGACCGGCACAACGACTGCGTCCGGCACGACGACCACGGCTGCGAATGGACGGACAGTGACCTGGTCCACGACTGGCGCAGCGCAACCGTTCAAGACCCCGCTCTTCCTTCCTCTTACCGTGCGTTGGCCGAAGCGGGCGGGCGCCTACGGAATCACCGTTTCGCAGACCTGTAGCAATCCCTCCGAGGAGACCGTCTGGAGCACGCCGACCCAGGCAGCCACGCTCGGCGTGCCTTCGCCACCTTTAACTCCGTTGGCTACCGTGTGCGTGCTCCCCGCGCGTCTCGCCACGTCGTCAACTGCACAGACGAAGCGAGCGATCACGCAGCTCTGCGCGACCGTGCGCTGATCGGGCAGGCAGAGAACGAAGCACAGCAGACCCAAGAACCCCCAGTCCCAACAGATGAGCGGCGAAGAGGGCCGAGTGGTTCTCACCCTTCCCGAAACCCTTCAGAACTTCTCGCTCACGTACTTAGCGTTATCCTTGCCAAAGAAGCATTGGAAAGGAACTCGACATGCGCCAGCGCAACATTGGCTCACTCTCTGTATCGGTGATCGGACTTGGTACGAATAACTTCGGCTTCTCCATGGCTGAGGATGCCGTCCTGCCGGTGGTAGACGCCGCACTTGAGTCCGGCATAAATTTCTTTGACACTGCTGATTCCTACTTGACCAGCGAAGAGCGCTGCCACAGCGCTCTCGGAAGTCGGCGAGATGACATCGTCTTGGCCACCAAGTTCGGAAGTCGAGTCAATGACGAAATCGCCGGAGGTGCCTCTGGCCCCTATGTGCGCCAAGCCGTCGAGCGAAGCCTGCGCCAACTCGGTACCGACCGCATCGATCTCTATCAGTTACACCAACCCGACGACACGGTGCCGATCACAGAGACCCTGGGAGTGTTGAACGAGCTCGTCGACGAGGGCAAGATCATCGAGATTGGATGTTCCAACTTCTCGGCGAAACAGTTACGCGAGGCCGAAGTGGACGCGGGACAGGGCGCGCACTTCGTTAGCGTTCAGAATAACTACAGCCTGCTTGAGCGCAGCGACGAGGTTGAGGTCCTGCCTGTCTGTGCCGAGCTTGGCCTGGCTTATCTTCCCTACTTCCCTCTGGCCAGCGGCTTGTTGAGTGGCAAGTACCGGCGGGGTGCTGCGGTGCTCGAGGGTACGCGTATTGAGAAGTGGGCAATGGCTGAGCGAGTCCTCACGGACGCGAACTTCGACATCCTCGAGCGCCTCGAGTCCTGGGCGCAAGAACGCGATCACACGCTGCTCGAACTCGCCTTCGCATGGCTTCTCGCCACACCTGCCGTGGCTTCGGTGATCGCTGGCGCAACCAGCCCAGAGCAAATCAGGGCGAACGCGGTTGCGGGATCGTGGGAACTCTCTCTCGAAGAAGCTGACGAGGTTCGCCGTCTCACCATCTAGTGATTGGCGTGATACTCGTGGAGATCAGCAACGTCACCCCTATGCGCTCCTAGGCTGAGCCCATGTCCCTTCGCTTGGTCTCATGGAACGTCAATGGAATTCGTGCCGTGCACAAGAAAGGCGACTTTCAACCCTTCCTTGATGAAGTACAGCCTGACATTCTCTGTTTGCAAGAGATCAAGGCGCAGCAAGATCAGTCGCCACTTGAGCTCGACGGTTTCCATGAGTTTTGGCATTCGGCTGAAAAGCCTGGCTACTCTGGCACCGCCATCTTCTCCAAAATCAAGCCCCTCAAGGTCACCCAAGGCTTGGCAAAGCGTCTCGAGACCAAGCACGAACTTAAAAACGATGCCTTCGGCAACACCAATACTGAAGGACGCGTCATCACCGCAGAGTTTGATGACTTTTATCTCGTGACGGTCTACACGCCCAATGTCAAAGAGAACTTAAGCCGTTTGTCTGTTCGTCATGAGAAGTGGGATCCTGCCTTCTTGGCACACGTCAAAGCATTGGCTAAGAAGAAGCCGGTGGCATTTTGCGGAGACTTAAACGTCGCTCACAGTGAAGATGACCTGGCTCGGCCAAAACCCAATCTCGGAAAGGCTGGCTTCACTGATGAAGAGCGAGCTGGATTTGATGCGATGCTCAGTGCTGGTTTTGTCGACACGTTCCGTATGTTTACCCAAGGGAACGGCCACTACACCTGGTGGTCGTATCGCGGGGGAGCGCGCACTACCAACACTGGATGGCGTATTGACTATTTCCTAGTGTCTGAGGAGCTCGTGGCCAAGGTGCTCGACGCTCAGATCCACGACCAAGTCATGGGCTCAGATCACTGCCCGGTGAGCATCACCCTCGAGCTGTGAAAGATCGGCACCAGAGGCGGGTGGCAAGACTGAAAAAATAGACGACCCTTTTGTCAGCGTGAATCACTTCAAATTGATTCCCCTACCCATGAGTTAAAAGGAATCAAGCCTTCATAGGCTTTTTGGTGGAGGTAAGGGGATTTGAACCCCTGACCCCTTGACTGCCAGTCAAGTGCTCTACCAACTGAGCTATACCCCCAGGGACAAGGGCCACCCTAGCAGTGAGGCATCGAATACTCTGACGCTCGGTCTGCACCTACTGCCTACTCTTTGCCAGTGTCCACCGCACCCCCGTTTTGAAATCCTGTGCGTTGTGGATGTGGAAGCTGGAGTCTTGTGAGCGACCTTCCCAACGAAACGGAGACGTTGGGTGAACTTCAAAAACCTTTTGCTGCTGGTCGACTTCAGCAAGAGCTTGTTTTTGATGGGACTTCAGACTCAGAACGAAGACGAGAATGAGAGCAACCCCAACCGAAGCCAGCGCAAAGCTCACGGTGAACTGGTCAGCCAACAAGCCGATGATCGCCTCACTGAGGGGAATAATGACCATTGGGAGCAGAGTGAAGAGTTCGATAACGGAACTGCGTGACTCTTTTGGAGAACCGATTTGAACCAGTGCGGTGAGGATTGATGTTTGCAGAGAGACGAGAAATCCGAGAGGGAGAAGAATGAGAATAATGATGACGAGGGTTAACGAATGCGATGAAGAAATGTAATAGGCGACCAGGAGCAAGAATAGGAGGAGCATGGTCATGATCGTGTTTACCCAGACAACGGAGCCCCATTTCACGCGCTGATGAAGGAATCGGACGGACCCCACCACAAACAGGCCGCCGAATACGAAGGCCGTGTTCAGAAAAGACAGTCCGCTGGCTCTTTTGCCAACGTCATCGGCGATACTTGGGAAGAGAACAATAATGCTTCCCACCACTGTCACGACTGCAAACATCAAAAACACACTTCGGAGACCTGGATTCGTCTTGAGGAGCGGAAGGGCCAGCGTGATTGTTTCTGGCTTCTCGTTGCGCTGCTGATCATGGAATCGAGGCATCACCACAGCAGCGAGCGCGAGAGAACTGAGGGCATCAAGGGCAAAGCTCCAAAAAGGGCCGAAGGTATCAAGCAGAATGCCCCCGACTAGAAATCCAATCACAGCGGAGACGGCAATGGCCCGGAGTATTTGGCTGTTGTACTCAGGGACCTTGCCGTGTGGAGCAAAGATGAGCGTCACAATATTTTTACTCGGACCTTGCAGGCCAATGGCACTCCCTTGAGCAAACTCCCAAATGAGAAGCGTGGTCGTGCCCAAATGACCGAAGAGGGCAATGGCTACTGGCACCAGTGTGACAAGTGCCACAGCCGCCTCACTGACGACGAAGAGTTGCGTTGCTCCAAAGCGTGACGACAGCCGGGTAGAAATTGGCCCCAGAAGTACTGCCGGAAGATAGAAGCTGATTGATGGAAATGACGTAGCCAGGACGGAGTGGGTTTGCTGGAAAATGATAAACGTGGTGGTAATCCACGCCATGGAACTTCCAAAAGAACTGAAGCCAGATGCGAGAATAAAGAACTCACTCAGTCCGAACCTGGACCTCGTTTCTTCGGTCGAATCGCCAGTTGTCACGCAGGAATCTTCGCACAGGGAATGCTGACGGCGAGAACGATTATTCGGCTAGACCGAAACGATTGAGATCCTAAACATGGATGGCGTTGGCTCGCCGAAGTTGATGCATCTCTTGCTGGCTTCGTTCTGCTTTTGACTCCCAGTCAAGGGCTCTACCAACTGAGCTCTCCCACCAGGGAGGCACTCTCTCTCAGTGGCGAAGGAGTGCATTGAGGGGCAACTTCCTGAGTTCTCAGTGTTTTCATGCTCCTTACTTCTATCCAACGTCGAAAGCTGCGTTGCACGAAGAAACGGCACTTCCCTAGAGAGTGAGGAGTGATCGCCAGGGCGTAGGCTGAACGCAATGGCACGCGCATATCCAGTTACCGAAATTGAAGCGAAATGGCAGGAGAACTGGCTCTCCTCTGGCCTCTACGAAGTCGAGAACGATGATCCGCGAGAAAAGTTCTATGCCCTGTGCATGTATCCCTACCCTTCGGGTTCTGCGCATCAAGGCCACGTTCGCAACTACACCTTTGGCGACCTTGTCACTCGCTATCAAACGATGAAGGGTTTTGGCGTGTTGTCACCCTTTGGGTTTGACTCCTTTGGACTCCCCGCAGAAAATGCCGCCATTAAGACCGGCATGCACCCGCGTGAGTTCACCGATGCTCGTATCGAAGAACTTCGAAGCTCTGTTCGCAAACTTGGGGCCGTCTATGACTGGCGCCGAGAAGTCCGCAGTCATGACCCTGGCTATATCCGATGGACCCAGACAATCTTTCTGGCATTTTTAGAAGCCGGTCTTGTGTATCGAAAACAGGCGCCAGTGAACTGGTGCCCAGGATGTGCGACAGTGCTCGCCAACGAGCAGGTCCAAGCAGATGGAACCTGTGAGCGTTCGGGCGATCTCGTGGAAAAGAAAGAACTCGAGCAGTGGTTCTTCAAAATCACCGAGTACGCCGACGAACTCCTCGACGGTCTTGACGATCTCGCCTGGCCCGAGCGAGTCAAGACAATGCAGCGCAACTGGATTGGCCGATCTGAAGGTGCTCAGTTCTCGCTCAGCGTCGCCGGTCGAGATGACCTCAGCATTCCTGTCTTCACAACACGCCCAGATACGAGTTTCGGTATGACCTATGCGGTCTTGGCTCCAGAACACCCCCTGGTTGATGAAGTAACCACCGAGGAGTGTCGCAGCGAAGTGAACGCGCTCAGAGAGCGGATCGCCGGCGCCACCGACATCGAGCGCACTTCATCAGAAGGAGGGCCGCTCACCAAACGCGGTGCCTTTACCGGCAGCTACGTGATCAATCCTTTTACCGAGTCTCCAGTCCCGCTCTATATCGCCGACTACGTCCTCATGGGCTACGGCACGGGCGCGATTATGGCGGTGCCCGCAGAAGATGAGCGGGACTTCGCATTCGCCAAGGCCTATGGGCTCCCAATCCTTCGCACCACCGAACCAAGAGAAGGTCTTCCTGACGAGTTCGATGAGGCCTATACGGGTGGGGGCATCAAGGTCAACAGTGGATTTCTCGATGGTCTCGAGGTCGACGCCGCCAAAGCAAGCGCGATTGCGTGGATCGAAGAGCGTGGCCTTGGAACGGGAACAATTAACTACCGACTTCGGGACTGGTTAGTCTCTCGCCAACGCTTTTGGGGATGCCCCATCCCAGTTATTCACTGTGTGAACTGTGGGATCGTCCCTGTTCCCGCCGATGACTTGCCGGTGGTCGCACCAGATGACGTGTCCTTTGCCCCAACGGGGCAGTCCCCGTTGGCGTCACATGAAGAGTTTGTCAATGTCACCTGTCCAAAATGTGGCAACAGCGCTCGACGAGAGAGCGACACGATGGACACCTTCGTTGATTCGAGTTGGTACTTCTTACGATTCACCGACCCCTTTGATCACGACGCACCGTTCTCGCCGGAGGCCGCGGCGAAGTGGATGCCGGTAGATCAGTACATCGGTGGTATCGAACATGCCATCTTGCACCTTCTCTATGCGCGCTTCTTCACGAAGGCACTTATCGACACGGGTTTCGCTCCAGGAATTGATCGTGAACCTTTTCAGCAGCTCTTCACGCAAGGCATGATCCGAATGGATGGATCAAAGATGTCGAAGTCCAAAGGAAATCTTGTTGCTCCGACCGCCTATTACGAGAGCGTGGGGGCGGACGGACTTCGACTCTTTCACCTCTTTGTGGGACCCCCGGCCGACGACTTCGACTGGACCGATCAGACCGACAACGTCATTGAGGGCTGTGGCCGGTTCCTCGATCGTCTCTGGCGTGTGGCAACCAATCCCCACCCATACCGAGCGAACGATGAGATCGTCCCCGAGGACGATGAGGTCCGACGCAGTGTGCATAAGGCCATAAAGAAAGTCACCGAAGATCTCGATCGTTGGAGTTACAACACAGCAGTTGCTCAGCTGATGGAACTGGTGAACCTTTTGACTCGCTACGTCCAAATTGAGGCTGGCCCCAAAAGAGAAGTCCTTGATGAAGCCATAGATGCACTATTGGTCCTTCTTGCCCCCATGGCCCCACATTTGCCGGCCGAGCTCTATGAACAACGACATGGATCCCATGTCCATGAACAACCCTGGCCAAGCTATGACCCAGCCCTGGTGGCTTCTGACACGGTCACAATGGTCGTTCAAGTGAATGGCAAAGTGAGAGACCGGATTGAGGTTGATCACGAGATCACTGAAGAAGATGCCATGGCGGTCGCGTTGTCGTCACAAAAAGTGAAAGACGATCTCGCGGGGGCCACGCCATCTCGAGTGATTGCCCGTCCCCCCAAACTCGTCAATATTGTTCCCTAACGCCGTGAGAGTTCAACGATGAAGGTCGAACACCGGGACGAGACAGCATTCTCGCCCGAGATGGAGATCCGAACGAGCACCAAGCGTAAAAAAACGGCAACGGCATGGTGGGAAGGAACGACGTTGATTGTCGCTCTTCCCTCCCACGTCAAGGGGAAAGAAAAAGAGGAGCTGGTGACCTGGCTCATAGAGCGATCTTCAAAACGACGTCCAGCCCTTCGAGCATCGGATCCTGAACTTCTCGAGAGAGCAGTGGCGCTCTCGAAAAAGTACCGACTTGAGCGAGTGCCAACTTCTGTTTCTTTTGTCACCACGCAGCGACGTCGGTGGGGGTCGTGTTCATCTGACTCTGGGTCAATCCGAATTTCCGATCGGCTCCGACACGTCCCCGGCTGGGTGTTAGACGCGGTCCTTGTCCATGAACTCGCGCATCTTCGGTTCCCTGATCACTCCAGTGACTTTCATGAACTCGCGAATCGTCACCCTCAACAAGGCGAAGCCTCGCACTATCTCGATGGCTATCAACTCGGCCTTGAACTTGGATCGGGAGAATCAGGAAGCGATGAGCGAGCTGATGAAGAGGGTGAAACGGTGATCGACGAGGGTGTGGAGACAGAGACGCCTGAAACCTTAGGAGTCTTCACCACGCAGAAACTGTTCGAGTTCGGCAGCTAATTCGTCACCGGTTGGGAGCTCTTCAACTCCAAGTGTGTTTCCTTCTGTGGCGTCTAACGTCGACTCCAACGCTCGAACCATCGCCATATGCTCGGGATTCGAAGAGATCAAGTCATCGACCTGTGCACGAGAAGCCTCGGCCTCGGCTGCGAAACGACTCGCATCGAGTGAAAGCTCTGCGATCTGGCCAAGACCTTCAATGAGCGCGGCAGAAGCCTGGGGGAATGGCATCGCCGCTACGTAGTGAGGCACTCGAGCCCACAGCGTCACCATGTCGATTCCGCTTTCTCCAAATCCCATTTCAAGGGCTGAAGAAATTCCGGCGGGAACTTCTAACTCTCCGGAGACTTGACCAACTCGCTCTAAGAGTCGCGCTGATGATTCTGGGGCGGTGGCGGCCAGGCGAACGGGACGTGTGTGTGGAGCCGGGGCGGGGAACGCGCCGAGGCCGACGACTAGTCGAACATCCAATCGACGAGCGAGATCAATGATGGCGTCGACGAACCCATTCCAATACATATCGGGCTCGGGCCCGACGAGGTAACAGACGTCTCGGCCCACAAGGTCAACCCCAACGCGTACTTCGATTGAAGGCCAGGTCAACGAAGTGGTGATGCCGTCAACAATGCGAGCAGTTGGGCGGCGGGCTCGTTGATCCAAGAGGCGATCGTCATCAAACGTGGCGAGCAACTCAGTGGGATTTGACTCCAACAGCGATGCCATAGCCGATGACGCACCAAGGCCAGCATCAACCCAGCCTTCGAGTGCCACCACCAACACGGGCTCATGGAGTGAGACGTCGTTGACGAGTTCGTAGAAACTCTGTGACTCTGCTGGGCTCATTGGCCCACCGTCGCGAGAGTTGTTGCCGCGGTTTCGGCCAAGAGCGCCACGTGTTTTGGATAGGCATCAACACTTCCAGTGTCTCCCGCACCTGCGCCTGCGGCATAACGAGCGAAGACCCCTTGCAAGATGCAGGCCAACTTCCAGTACCCGAACGCTTGGTAATAGGCGACCTTACTTAGGTCGAGACCAGATGCGTTGGCGTAGGAATCAAGAACCTCAGCACGAGTCGAAAACCCAGGCGCCATAGTTGGCGCTTGGCCGAGGAGGGCGACCGAAGAGTCGGCGGGTTCAGCCCAGTAGACCATCAAGAGGCCGACGTCGGCGAGCGGATCGCCAAGTGTGCAGATCTCCCAGTCGAGAATGGCCCGGACTTGTCCGTCATCGCCAAGCACGGTGTTGTCGAGACGATAGTCACCATGGACGACACTGGTGCGCTGTTGTGCAGGGATCTGTGCGGCGAGGGCATCACCGACGTCCTCAACAAGTCCGCCGTGGTCGACGCCTTCAACCTTCATCTTTTCGTACTGGCCTCGCCAACGCTTCAGTTGGCGTTCGATGTAGCCATCTCTCCGAGCCAAATCACCCAAGCCAACTTCATCGACGTCAACTCGGTGGAGCTGAGCCAACGTTGCTGCGAGATTTGGTCCGATAGCAGATCGTTGCTCAACGCTAAATGCAGTTTCTGCAGTCGCCATGTCACGCAAGATGTGTCCTTCGACAAACTCCATCAGATAAAAGGGGCGCTCGTTTACTGCCTCATCAACGCAGAGTCCCATGGTTTGGGGAACGGGTACGCCACTTGGGGCGAGGGCTGAGAGGATGGTGTGCTCTCGAACCATGTCGTGAGCGGTGGGGAGAACATGGCTGACGGGCGGTCGGCGAAGCGCCATCGTCATGCCATTGGCATCGGTGACCCGATAGGTGAGATTTGATCGGCCTCCTGCAACGAGATCAAAGTCGAAAGGGGCCGTTGCCCCTTTAATGTGGTCGACCATCCATTTCGAGACGGATTCGACGTTGATCCCAATAGGAGATGAGGTCTCGTTTGCCATATTGAGACGCTATCGCTTTGAGCGAGACTCTGGGCCACGAAGGCCGGTATCCTCACCATATGGTCGATGTCACCGATGCCACCTTTGAACAAGAGGTCCTTGAGCGCTCCAAGGTCGTCCCCGTGGTGGTCGACCTCTGGGCGACGTGGTGTGGCCCGTGTGAGACCCTCGGTCCGATGCTCGAAGCTGCGGTCGCCGCTCGAGGAGGAACTGTTGAATTAGCCAAGGTCGACGTGGACGCCAACCCCTCCATCGCTCAGATGTTTCAAGTCCAATCCATACCTGCGGTCTTTGGGATTAAAGACACCAAAGTTATCGATGGGTTTGTCGGGGGACAAGGAGCAGCTGAGATAGAAGAATTTCTCGATCGCATTGCTCCCGCTCCTTCAGAAGTCGATCTCTTGGTCGCAGCCGGCGACGAGACGTCGCTGCGAAAAGCATGGGGGCTCGAACCTGGCAACACGAACGTTATTGCGGCACTCGCGGGTGTGCTTGTTGCTACACATCGACCAGGGGAAGCTCTCGAACTCTTGGCCAAGATCCCTGAGACGACAGAGACGCGCGCACTCATGGCCGAAGCTCGATTAGCCGAACAGGCCATCGACGTTCAAGGCCAAGAGGTAGGACCACTGCTCGATGCACTCCTAGAAAAGGTCAGTACTGATGAAGAGGCTCGTCAAGAGTATCTCGACCTCTTGGAGACCTTGGGCCCGACAAATCCCCTTGCGGTCTCGTATCGCAAGGCACTTGCAACGAGACTCTTCTAAGTCGTGGCACTGACGTCGTCTATCTCGGCATCCCAGGTAGCACTTGGGCCTCACGAATTCGATATTGCTACCCGTGCACTCGTCATGGGAATTTTGAATCGGACTCCTGATTCGTTCTATGACCAAGGTGCCAACTTCGCCCTCGACAAGTTCTTGGAAAAAGCCAGTGACCACGTCGATGCCGGAGCGGACCTCCTCGACGTTGGGGGAGTCAAAGCCGGGCCGGGAGAAGAAGTCTCTGAAGCCGAAGAACTTGATCGAGTCGTTGGCGCCATAGAGGCTATTACGGCTCGTTTTGACGTGCCGGTCTCCGTTGATACGTGGAGAGCATCGGTCGCCGAAGCCTCGTATCAAGTCGGTGCGGTGGTGGGCAATGACATCAGTGGTTTTGGTGATCCCGACTACCTCAGAGTCGCGGCAGCAGCGGGAGCCAGTGTGGTGGCCACCCATATTCGCCTGCGCCCTCGAGTCGCCGACCCCAACCCCCACTATGACGACGTCGTCGATTCGGTTCGAGAGTTTCTCCTCGAGCGGGCCACCCAAGCCCTTGAAGCGGGGATTCCTCGAGAGCGAATCATCGTCGATGCTGGACTCGATCTCGGTAAAAATGCTGCACAGTCACTTGATCTCTTGCGAAGCTCGGCGCAGCTCGCTGATCTTGGGTTTCCGCTCTTGCTGTCTTCCTCGAACAAGACCTGTCTAGGTGTCTTGCTAGATCTCGAGGTCCACGAACGCAAAGAGGCGTCACTGGCCGCCTCAGCCATTGGGATTCTTCGAGGGTGCCGGGTCCTGCGAGTTCATGATGTTGCAGGAACCGTGGCGGTCAGAAACACCATCGATCGCGTGTTGAGCGCTCCGTGATGGCTGCTCGGAATCGAGCGGGAAAGCCGGTCTATCTGATTACAGGAGATGACCCCTCGCTCGTGGCGAATGAAGTGAGAGATCTCCTCGAAGAACTCCTTGGCGACCGAGACCCTTCATTGGTTGTCGAGGAAGTTGGGGGATCGGGCAACGAAGAGCTCGACCTTGGTGCGGTGATCGACTCGTTCACGACGCCACCGTTTTTAGTAGACCTCAGGATTGTGGTGCTTCGAGACGCTGGTCGTCTCGATACAGCGGGGTCAAAACGAATTTTGGAAGTACTTGATCCACCTCCTCCAGGCGCCGTGTTAGTCATCGTGGCCGGACACGGCGCACTTCCACGAGGCTTTGCCAAGTCCGTGACGAAGTATGGGGACGTTCTTGACGTCTCGGCTCGGCGATTCGGAGAGCGAAAGACGTACGTCACTGATCACCTGCGAAGTGCACCGGTTCGCTTTAACGCAAGCGCCCAAAAAATGCTCCTCGACCATCTCGGAGAAGATCTCGGGAGACTCAACGGTCTCTTAGAAACCCTGGCCGCTGCCTATGGCGAGGGGGTCACCGTTGACGAAGCCATGCTGACCCCATTTCTCGGGTCGCAAGGTTCAGTGCCGATCTTTGATCTCACGGACGCCATTGACAGCGGGAACGTTTCCTCTGCATTGGGAGTTGTTGATCGAATGATGGGGCCAGGAGGAGAATCAGGCCACGTGATTGTCGCATCGCTTGACGGTCACTTCTCTCGAGTTGCTCGCCTTGACGGCACGGATCTCCGTTCTGGAGATGACGCAGCAACACTGCTCGGCATTAATGCGTACCCTGCGAAAAAAGCACTTGATCTTTCTCGGCGAGTCGACACTGATGGCATCCGACGAGCAATCGGGCTCGTTGCTGATGCCGATCTTGACCTGAAAGGAATGTCGGGACTTGACGAGCGAGTCGTGATCGAGATTCTCGTTGCTCGCCTGGCTCGACTTTTAAGCAGCTACAAACGATAGGGAACTCACGCCAAAGAAATCTTGGGGTGGCGAGGAGAAGTCTTAGGAGTCGGCGTTGATGGCGTTGATCCGGCGAGTCAGGCGGCTTTTACGATTTGCTGCTTGATTCTTGTGGATCACACCCGACGCTGCTGCCTTATCAAGTCGCTTGATGGCGAGGCGTAAAGCCACCTCGGCAGAGTCGTCCTTGTTTTCCGCAGCGCTCAGAGCGCTCTTCGATCGGGACTTGAGCTCAGATCGCACGGCCTTATTGGCAATGCGGTGCTTCTCGTTTTGACGGTTTCGCTTGATCTGGCTTTTTATATTGGCCACAACGTCCTCAAAGTATCTCGGGGGCTTCTGAATTTTTGTCAGCACAGGAGTCCTGTGAGACGAAAGATCAGCATAGCAGGCAGGCGAAATCTCCTAAAAACCATGCCGCTCAGGGAGGTGGAGCGGGAAAACCTGGTGGGAGAGGTACATCCTGGGACGAGAAGAGGCGAGCACCCCGGTACGATGGACGAATCGTGTCGCACCACCCCCAGGAAGCCGTGGCGACGGGGCTGATTCGAAATTTCTCAATCATTAGCCACGTTGACCATGGAAAATCGACCCTCTCGGACCGGATCTTAGAGATCACCGGTGCGGTCGATCCTCGTCTCATGCGTGAGCAGTACTTGGACTCTATGGATATCGAACGTGAGCGAGGAATCACCATTAAGGCCCAAAACGTCCGGGTGAACTTCGAAGGCCACGTGCTGCACCTTATTGATACACCGGGTCACGTCGACTTTGGCTACGAAGTCTCTCGCTCTTTGGCAGCGTGTGAGGGAGCAGTGTTGCTTGTTGACGCGTCACAAGGGATTCAAGCGCAAACCTTGGCGAACTGTTACCAAGCGATTGAAAACGATTTAGAAATTCTTGCGGTCTTGAACAAGATCGACTTGCCCGCCGCAGACCCTCAGCGCTGTGCAGCAGAGATTGAACAAGTGTTGGGTCTCCCTGCCGATGAGATTCTAGCGATCTCGGCGAAAACTGGAGAAGGTGTTGCAGAGTTGCTCCGAGCAATCATCGAACGTGTACCCGCTCCCGTTGGTGATCGAGACGCGCCGCTCCAAGCACTGATTTTTGATTCGAGTTTTGACCAATACCGCGGCGTGGTGAGTTCGGTGCGCGTGATGAACGGCACCATGAGAAGTTCAGCTCGCCTCGAGTTCATGCAAGCAAAAGCCGTTCATGATGTTGAAGAGCTTGGCGTGCGAACACCGGTCCCACTCCCTACCGATGAACTCGGCCCAGGAGAAGTGGGGTATTTAATTGCCGGGATCAAAGATGTTGGTGAAGCTCGCTCTGGTGAAACGGTCACTGATACAGCGCTGCGCGCAACTGCACCACTCGAAGGGTACTTAGATCCAAAACCCATGGTGTTCTGTGGCCTCTATCCAATTGATGGAGACGAACTGCCTGATCTGCGTGACGCCTTAGAGAAGTTGAAGCTCAATGACTCGTCAGTGACCTTCGAGCCGGAGTCCTCCCATGCGT
Source organism: Actinomycetota bacterium (assembly GCA_009699875.1). Taxonomy (GTDB): domain Bacteria; phylum Actinomycetota; class Acidimicrobiia; order Acidimicrobiales; family RAAP-2; genus CAIUMH01. The sequence goes on along the minus strand of WLNI01000001.1, from coordinate 376,521 downwards.
TGGGTTTTGGGTTTCGATGTGGCTTTCTCGGTCTTCTTCACATGGAGATCGTGAAAGAGCGCTTAGAAAGGGAGTTCAATCTCTCCTTGATCGCGACCGCTCCTTCGGTCGTTTATGAAGCGTTCCTGACGGATGGCACACAAATAACCGTTGACAATCCCACGGAGTTGCCAGAGCCAAGTCGAATTGATCACATCGATGAGCCCATGTTGACCGCCACGATTCTCACGCCTTCCGAATACACCGGGACGATTATGGATCTCTGTCAATCTCGTCGGGCGGAGATGGAAAAGATGGACTACCTCAGTCCCGAGCGGGTTGAACTTGTCTATTACATACCCTTAGCCGAAGTTGTGTTGGATTTTTTCGACCAACTGAAGAGCCGAACAAAGGGGTATGCCTCGTTGGACTACGAGACCAAGGGCTATCAAACTTCTGATTTAGTGCGCGTCGATATCTTGATTAACCATGCGCCCGTGGATGCCTTCTCAACCATTGTGCATAAGAGCCAAGCTGACTTTTATGGTCGACGCATGTCGGAGCGATTAAAAGAGCTCATTCCCCGCCAGATGTTTGATGTACCGATCCAGGCTGCCGTTGGTGGTCGAGTGATTTCACGTGAGACCGTCAAGGCCAAACGAAAAGATGTGTTGGCTAAGTGTTATGGCGGTGACATCACGAGAAAACGCAAACTCTTAGAGAAGCAGAAAGAAGGAAAGAAGCGAATGAAGAACCTCGGTCAGGTCGAGGTTCCCCAAGAAGCCTTTATCTCTGCCCTGAGGATGGGCGACTAGTCGGGTCTCATTCCTTCGGGATTTAATCTCGGAAGAAGAACCCCAAAGGTACGCCGATTTTGCGGCCTGGCTCCTTCTGTCAATCGAAGTGGCTCTCGCTCCTCTGCGAATGACTTGCTTTCTAGTAGCCCCAAATCGGCGCTCCTGCTCGGAACCTCTTTGCCTCCTAGGATTAACTAGAGACGCCACGGTGCCCAGCAGGTTTTCGGCCACTAGCCGGTGATGCAGTGGTGGGATGATTTGGTGGTCAAAAAGGGAAAACCCCCGTGTTTTCTCCTTCGGGTGCCCACTGTTGGCACTCACTAGACTGGAGTGCTGAGAGCCACTATGACGTCTGAACCCACTCCACATGCACCAGCTCGCAAGGGCGACGAACTCGATGCCCGGAAAGCTGCCATTTTAGAAGCGATTGTCACTGAGTACATTGGAACCGCTCAGCCAGTGGGATCTAGCCACGTGGCTGCCGCTCAAAGTGTCACCGTATCCCCAGCCACTATTCGAAGTGAAATGGTTGCGCTTGAGCGAGATGGCTATCTTGTCCAGCCACACACGAGTGCGGGCCGAGTCCCAACAGATAAGGGGTACCGCTTCTTTGTCGACCACCTGGCGACCCCTGGGCAACTCGGGCCTCAACAACGAGAAAAAGTCTCAAACTTCTTTACTGGGGTGCAAGGCGGCATCGAAGACGTCTTGGAGCGAACATCTTCTCTTTTGAGCGATCTGACGTCGCACGCGGCAGTCGTTGTCGGGCCGAGCCATGAGCAGGCTCCAATTCGCTCAGTGCAGGTCGTCGGTCTTTCGCCAACACGTGCACTCATTGTCGCAGTCCTCTCTGATGGTGCGGTCGAAAATAGGCCACTGGAGTTTTCAACTGAGATGGACGACGAGACTTTGTCGAATGCGAGCGCCCATCTGCAACGCATCTTTTCTGGGAGCACACTCGCACACGTGCCTGACATCCCGAAGAGTGGCAACAGTGACGTTGACAGTATCTGCGCTTTAGCCAAGACCACACTGAGCGCAGCGGCAAAACCAGGTGATCACGAGCCGGTATATGTCGGCGGCCCCTCTCGCCTCGCTGGCTCCTTCGATGCCATCGAAACCGTTCGAGGCGTGCTGACTATTTTGGAACAACAACTGGTCGTGGTGTCACTCCTTCGAGATGTTATTGAACGAGGACTCTCGGTGGCGATCGGCTCTGAACATGGCTATGAGTCGTTGGCATCGTGTGCCGTTGTCGTCGCCCCCATTGAGGTCGATGGCCAACGAGCAGGCGCCGTTGGGCTGTTGGGGCCAACGCGTATGGACTACCCCGCAGCGATGGCTGCTGCCGACGTTGTTGGGCGGCAACTCTCCGAGCGAATTGAAGCTGATCGAGGCGCTGCAGAGCGCTCGGCGTCTCCAGGGCGAGATACGCGTGGCTAATGCAACGTCAGATCTTTATGAGATCTTAGAAGTCGAGAGAAGCGCGAGTCCTGATGAAATTAAGAAGTCGTACCGTCGACTTGCTCGAGAACTCCATCCAGATACGAATCCTGACCCCGAAGCTGAAGCTCGGTTCAAAGAGATTTCAGCGGCCTATGAAGTGCTCTCTGATCCCGAGCGCCGAGCTCGCTACGACGCCTACGGTGACCCTCGAAACGGCCCGATGGGTGGATCGGTCTTTGACACGAACGGCGGGATCGGCGACCTCTTCGATGTCTTTTTCTCACAGATGGGTGCCCAGCAGGGAAGGCGTCGTGGGCCTACTCCTGGCCAAGACGTAGAAACGTCAATCGTCATTGATCTGGCTGAAGCTGCCTTTGGCGTGACCAAAGACATCACCCTCAAACTCCCTGTTCCGTGCGACACCTGCGAAGCATCTGGAGCAGCCCCTGGAACCCATGCGACGCCGTGCCCCGCATGCGAGGGAACTGGTGAAGTTCGTCGGGTGCGACAGTCACTGTTAGGGCAGATGGTGACCGCATCTCCGTGTTCGAGGTGTCGAGGAATGGGACAAAGTATTTCGTCGCCATGCGACGCGTGTCGAGGAGACGGCAGGGTCACCGAAGAGAGAACATTCAGCGTTGAAATTCCCGCCGGTGTTGAAGATGGGAACACGCTTCGCTTAACTGATCGGGGAGCCGCGGGACCGCGTGGAGGACCAGCGGGCTCACTCTTCGTCCATATCGGCGTGGCCGCGGATGCTCGATTCGAGCGCAACGGTGATGATCTTCATACGATGGTCCATATCGGAATCGCCCAGGCTGCGTTAGGAACGTCGCTCGACGTGGACACGTTGGACGGTCAAGAAGCGGTAGCGATTAAGCCAGGCACCCAATCGGGGGCTGTCCTTCGCCTGAAGGGCTTAGGGGTGCCGCAACTTCACGGGCGGAATCGAGGAAGCCTCTATATTCACATCCAAATAGAGACGCCCACAGACCTTTCGGACCGAGAAGTTGAACTCCTCGGAGAGCTTGCTGCTCTCAGAGACGAACACATCGAACCCCCCGAAGAGCATTCGAGCATTCTGGGCAAGATTCGCTCAGCATTTTCTTAAATGGGAAAGAGTGCCCTTCTGCAACGAGCCAGTGCTGCGAGCCAGATCTTTGTCGACACTGTTGAGAACATCCAGATCTCTGATGATGATGCGCATCACCTCTTCTCTGTTCTTCGTTTGCGAGACGATGAATACGTCGTCGTGGTTGACGGCTCCGGACACTGGCAGATGACGAGCGTGAAAGGGCGATCCCTCCTTCCTTGTGGTGAGATTGAGTTCGAACAAGCCTGTGTTCCACAACTGACCGTAGGATTTGCTCCGCTGAAGGGTGATCGAAGCGAGTGGGCAGTCGCGAAGTTAACCGAGCTCGGAATCGACAGGATCGTCGCTCTCGAGTCCGACCATGCGGCGGTTCGATGGGAGGGGGGTAAGGGCGAGAAGGCTATAAACAGATGGAAACGTATAGCGAATGAGGCCTGTCGCCAGTCACGAAGGGTTCGACTGCCAACCTTCGAAGGACCCGTTTCTCTTGATTCCTTGGAAGGCGACGCCTGCGTAGCGCTCGCAGTTCCTGGGGGTCAGCCACTTTTACAATCCACTCACACAGTGTTGATCGGTCCAGAAGGTGGCTGGAGTGAACGAGAACTCGGGAAAGATTTTCACCACGTCACCTTGTCGTCACAAATCCTGCGTGGCGAGACCGCAGCAGTGAGCGCAGGCGCTCTCCTCGGGGGAGTGCGAGAGGGTACGGTCTCTTTTATGGAATCAGAAATGCCCTCGGCAACTGAGAAAAAGACGGTGAGTTCATGAGCCAAGAACAAGACTGCCTTTTCTGCGGAATCCTTGCTGGAACAATCCCCTCTGAGGTGATCTACGAGAATGATGACGTGATTGCTTTTCGAGACGTTGCTCCACAGGCCCCAACCCATGTTCTTGTCGTTCCTCGTCGCCATGTCGAGAATGCTGGAACGTTGACCGAGGAGGACGCAGATCTCGTGGGGGCGTTAATCCTTGGGGCACAGCGTGTGGCGGAACTTGAAGGGATTGAAAATCCAGATCGTGGGTATCGTTTGGTGATGAATGTTGGCGCCGATGCGATGAATTCGGTCCCGCACCTCCATCTTCACGTCCTTGGAGGACGAGCACTGACGTGGCCGCCAGGATGAATCCACCTCAGACCAAAACGACGACGCCAATGAGTGCGTCCACACTCGTCAGCGATACCCATCTGATGGCCGGACTCCTGGGGGAGCGAGATATCCGTCTTCGCCAAATCGAAGCAGCCTTTCCTGAGGAGAGGATCAGCGTTCAGGGGAACCTCATCTCAGTTGAAGGACCTCAAGCCGTGCGCGTGGTTCAACTCTTCGAAGAACTTGTCCTTCTGCTCACGTCAGGCCAAGGACTGGACGAATCAAAGATTGATCGCACGATCGATATGGCTCGCGATGATCTTCGAGCATCTGAGGTTTTGGGGGCAACTGTTGTCCGAGGAGCCAAGGGACGAACAATTCGACCACATACGGGCGGACAGAAACGCTACTGCGACGCTATTAGTGACAATACGATCACCTTTGGCATCGGTCCGGCGGGAACCGGAAAGAGTTACCTCGCAGTTGCTCTTGCTGTCCAAGCATTGCAGTCTCGACAAGTGAGCCGGATCGTCTTGACCCGACCGGCAGTTGAAGCAGGTGAGCGTCTTGGATTTTTGCCTGGCGATCTCATGGCCAAGGTCGATCCGTACCTGCGTCCTCTGTATGACGCGCTCTTTGACATGCTTGAGCCCGAAGGGGCGCAACGCCTCATCGATAAGGGTGCCGTTGAAGTGGCGCCTCTCGCCTTCATGCGAGGGCGGACGCTGAATAGTTCATTCATCATTCTTGATGAGGCTCAGAACACCACACCTGAACAGATGAAGATGTTTTTAACGCGAATTGGATTTGGCTCCAAATGTGTGGTGACGGGCGACATGACGCAAGTCGATGTTCCTGGCGGGCGTTCAGGATTGGTTGGGATCGAAGACATCTTGACAGGCATTGATGGCATTTCCTTTGTTCACCTGAATCGAAAAGATGTGGTCCGCCACAAAATTGTGGGCGATATTGTCGATGCCTACGACAGAGTGCGTTCGGAAAGCGATCCAACGAATGACCGTTGAGGTATTTGGCGCTAATGAACAGGCTGACCAAGAGATTCCACTAGAGCGTTTTGTAGCATTAGCAACGTCAGCGTTACGCGCGCAGGGTGTTCCAGACGCGTCTGAAGCGTCGCTCTTCTTCGTCGACGAAGAGGCAATTGCCGTCTTAAATGAGCGATTCTTGGGGAAGAAGGGACCGACCGACGTGTTGAGCTTCCCGCTTGATGACGACCCTGTCCCTTCTGGAAGATTCCCAGATGCTGGAACTGCCGGCCCGGGTTTCGAAGAAGACGAGGGCGACGACCCCATGATGCTGCTCGGAGATATTGTCATCTGCCCGGGCGTGGCTGCGCGAAACGCCGTCGACCATGGGGTGACCTTGGATCAAGAACTCTCTCTCTTGGTCGTCCACGGGGTGCTGCACCTCTTGGGCTGGGACCACGAGGTCGATTCTGAAGCCGAAAAGATGGAAGCCAGAGAACAGCAACTTCTGGTGCAGTTTTCCAAAGAATCTGGGTCAGTGTGATACTCGCGAGCGTTTCGCTGGGAGCAGAAATCGTTTTAAGCGTCGTGGTCGTGGTGCTCTTAATTATTTCTGGTCTGTTGGCATTAGCCGAGACAGCGCTCGTGCGTACCTCGCGGATTAAGGCCAAATCCTTAGCTGACGACCATCGGAGAGGCTCAGTGGCACTCGTCAAACTCGTCGAACGCCCCGAACGCTTCTTGAACCCCCTGTTGTTGCTCGTCTTGATCTGCCAACTTGTCTCAGCCACCTTGATCGGCGTCCTGGCCGATAGCTGGGTGGGGCCATGGGGGATTTTGGCCGCCACCATCTTCGAAGTGGTGATCATCTTTGTGTTCTTTGAAGCAGTCCCAAAAAACTGGGCAGTTCATCACGCTGAACGCGCCGCCCTTCTTAGTGCGCCAATCGTGGAGTGGCTGATTCGATTTCCGCCGATTCGAGCAATCTCTGGCGTCCTGATTGGTCTTGCGGACCTTGTTTTGGGGAGGCGAGGAGAAAAGAACCACGTGGCATTGGTCACCGAGTCAGAGTTGCTCGCCATGGCTGACGTTGCCCACGATGACTCTGTGATCGAACAACATGGGCGAGAGTTCATTCACTCAGTGATTGATTTCGGCGACACCATTGTTCGAGAAGTAATGGTGCCGCGCCCTGACGTGATCTCTTTTGAAAACGCCATCACGGTCTCGACCGCCCTTGCTGATGCGCTCAACGCTGGATTTTCGAGAGTGCCGATCTATGGAGAATCAGTCGATGACATCACTGGAATCGCCTTCATTAAGGATCTTGTGCGCCTTGAGCGTGAAGGCAAAGGCGAAGAGCCAGTCGGGGGCCATGTCCGAGATGCTCACTTTGCCCCTGAGACGAAGAAACTCTCCGCGATGTTGAAAGAGATGCAGGAGTCAAAGTTTCACCAAGCCATCGTTGTTGATGAGTATGGGGGAACTGCTGGCGTCGTCACTCTTGAAGACGTCCTCGAAGAACTCGTTGGAGAAATTGTTGACGAGTTCGATGTTGAAGAGGCAATGGTTGAAATAATCGATGACGACACCTTTCTTGTTGCGGGACGTATGACGATCGACGAAGTTGACGATCTTTTAGGGGCAGACCTTCCGAAGGGAAGTTGGGACACCATCAGTGGCCTGCTTCTTGACGTCGTGGGTGGCGTCCCAGACATGGGCGAGGGTGCAGAAATCGATGGGTTCGCTGTGAGTGCGGACCGAATCGATGGCCGCAGAATTGACCGAGTCAGAATTCATCGGCTCACGCCACGCTCACAAGACGGTGGTGAGGAATGAGGTCGGGATTCGCGACCATTGTGGGTCGACCAAATGTAGGAAAATCAACGCTTGTCAACTGGATTGTGGGTGAGAAGGTGACGATCACCTCTTCGCGACCCAACACCACTCGCCATCAGATTCGAGGCGTGCTAACTCGGCGAGATGCGCAAGTTGTTTTCGTCGACACGCCTGGGCTCCATCGACCAAAGACGCAGTTGGGAAAACGGCTCAATGAACAAGCCATGAATGCATTTGATGACGTTGACGTCATCATCGCTCTAATTGAGGCCAACAATGCAATTGGTCCTGGGGATCGATTGGTCTTGCGTCGCTCATTAGAAGTGACGCTCAGGGGTGGGCCGACGATGATGGTCGCGGTGAATAAGACTGATGCGGCCGGGGCTTCAAAGACTGCTGCACAACTCCTAGCGGCCGTCAAAGCGGTTGACGACATCGCCAGTGACCTCGGAGAGAGGGCTCAAGAAATAGCGCGTGACATCGAGTTCTTTCCTGTATCGGCAAAAAAGGGGAAAGGCGTCGACGAACTGGTCACTGCGGTGATTAGCCATCTTGAGGAGGGACCCTCCTACTACCCAGATGACATGGTGAGCGACCAGGGGGATGCCTCACACGTTGCTGAATTAGTCAGAGAACAGCTTTTGGCTCGAACCCGTGATGAACTTCCTCACGCGATTCACTGTCAGGTCACTGAGTGGGAAAACAAATGGATTCGTGTTGAAATCTTGGTGGAGAGAGATTCGCAAAAGGCGATCGTGATCGGAAAGGGTGGAGAGGTTCTCAAAGAAGTTGGGACAGCCGTTCGAGCCCAGCTTCCCCCGGGGACGCACATCGATCTCTACGTCAGGGTGGAAAAACACTGGCAAAGTCGCCCCGAAGTTCTTGATCGATTTGGGATCTAAAAGATCCACATCGGCTACATTCGGGCAATGATAAAACTGCTCGTTTTCGCTCGATATTTTCTTGGTTTTCTTCTCTGGACCCTTGCGCTTGCCCTTGCTGAAATGTTGGTGCGCTCGAGTTGGACGTGGTCTTCATTTGGCTACGGGCTGCTATTCGGAGCGATTACCTATGTCCCGTTCATTCTCTCAGCTCGATATTTTTCTCGACGGAAAAAGAATTGAGGATGGAATCTCCCTATAGTGGGGCTATCCAAAAGAAAAGAGGAAAATGACGATGAGCACTCCAGGGGTTCTGATGGAAGAGATGTTCATGGTCCGCTACGGCGAATTCCTCTTCGCTACGTTGAGCGATACGTCGCTCACCGCAGAAGTGTGGGGAACCCAATTCATCAACGACTGCCCCCAAGATTTGTGGGACGCCGTTGATACAGATCTTCTCGCTCAAGAGCGAGGGGCAACGGTTGCGATCCGTAATGGACCTCGGAACTGGGTAATTGACACGCTCGGGAAAGACGGTGGAGCCCCTGAAATGGTTCTTGAGAATTTCCAAGGACTCGAGATGCGCCACATTGCAACGGTAACGTTCCCACTCGAAAGTCTTCAGGGTGGAGGGTATGCCGAAAGTTCTGTTGATCGCCAGACCATCTTCACCTGGGCCAAAGGACGCAGGATCTACGAATTGATTAATCCAGACGGTGTTCGGTACGTCATGCAGGCGCTCTCAAAGTTTGTTGACCCGACCATGGATGAAGCGGCCTTGCTCAGCCTCGGTGATCGACTGGCGATGCCAGAGGGTTGGCGCTACGAATCGAGAGTGTTAGATGAGGAGCTTGTGTGTGACACGCGCTATGAAAATGCTCGTGTTCTCCAAGATGAATTCCAAAACTCCTACACAGTTTGTGGCTAGAAGTTCCTGAACCTACTCCACCTCCGAGTTGAGGAGTTTTAAACGCTCGGAAATAACGTATCCCGCTATGGCGGTCTGGTGAGAGATAGCGTTTGATTTAACGCAAGCACATGAAGAAGTGGAGAGATTGATGGACAGCACTCGAAGTCGTGGCTACCTTGCCGCATTTATCGCAGGAATCGCCGCCGTAGTCTTCCTCGCTGGCGTCGGACTCTTTGGTCGCCACTTCAATATCTTTATTGTGATTGCGGGGATCATCCTCTTCGTCATTGGACTCTTAGTCCAGCGTCCTCGACGTACCTGAACTTCAAGCTGAAACGACGTTGGTCGCCCTAGTTTGGGACAATGTCGTGGAGAAACGCAATGACGTCAACTCTCTCTATGCTCCGCTTCATTGGTGGCAGCGATGCCAACAATGTCGATCGGTAGTTCGCCGTGGCTAAGCGATCATCCATAACCGCGACCACCCCGCGATCAGTATCTGTTCGAATGAGTCGACCCGCACCTTGAGCCAGAAGCGTTGCCGCACGTGGGAGATCGACGAGTGAAAACGCTTGGGATCCCGCACGAGCCCGTCGAGCTTCTAAGAGTGGGTCATCAGGTCGGCCAAAGGGAAGCCGATCAATCACGACAAGCGACAAGCTTCGGCCAGGGACGTCAAGGCCTTGCCAGAGTCCCATTGTGGCAAAGAGACAGGCATCTTCTTCTTCTCGAAAGCGCTCGATAAGTGCTCGATTCCCTGCTGAACCCTGAACGAGAATGGGGTGGTCAACCTGGTTCGCTACAAGATCAGAGACCTTTTCAAGTGCTCGTCGAGAGGTGAAGAGCGCCAGGGTGCGCCCACCTGCAGCATTGATCAAGAGACTGATCTCGTCGGCAATCCGCTCTTCTGCATCATCGGCCCGGCGATCTCCAATGGCTTTGGCCACGTAGAGCATGCTTTGGTTTGGAAAATCAAATGGTGACCCCACATCAATCTGGTCAACATCTCCTTCGAGGAGCCCGAGGCGTTGAGAAAGTTTTTGAGGGACGGTCGCACTTGTCATCACCACGGTTGCTTGCTCAAAGAGGCCCGAGACTAATGCGGGGCCTACATCAATCGGAGAAAGCGTGAGGGCCCGAGAATTTCCTCTTCCCTCAACAAAGAGCACGTCATCGTCGCCGGGAGATCGAAGCCTTTCAAGTTCTTCTAACAGACGAGTGGCAGCAGAAAGAGCTCGGGCTGATGATGGTTCAGGATTTTCCTGTGTGCCGCGCAACCCCGAGAGAATTCTGCGCGTCGCTTCGTCTGCTTGGCGAAGTGTGACGCCAAGGTCGACGTGGTCGTTGAGCTCAATTGCACTTGATTCGCTGATCTCGCCCAAGAGTGAGGCCAGACCATCGCCGATTTGGACCAGCGAGCTTGCGGCGTCGAGCCCCGTTCCGGTGAGATAGGGCCGGGCGAGGCCCCCGAGGGATCGCAAGCGTCCCGGAGTGATTTCAACTCCCAGAGATTGGGTCATCACACCTTCGAGTTCATGGACCTCGTCGATGACAATGGCGTCGTGTTCTGGAAGCAAGGTTCCGCCACTAGCGAGGTGCGCTCCAAGGAGATGAAGATTGATGACCACGATGTTCGCCGATGCCGCATTCGCTCGGGCAAACTCAGCGAAGCATCGAGAACCTTGGGGGCAGTTAAAGGCGCCAGGGCATTCTCGAGGGCCAGTTGAAACCATCGACCACGCTCGATCAGAAACGTCTTCACCAAGTTCAGAGCGATCACCCGTGGCGGAGGTCTTCTCCCAGTTCATGAGTTGCTGGATCTGTCCAACGAGTCGTTGTGCACCTGGGGCGTTGCTATCTTCTTCGTCTTCTAAGGCTGACTGGAAGCCACGCTCTTCCAATTCGCTAATTTTTTGTCGACAGACATAGTTTGCTCGACCCTTCAGAACCGCCACACGAATGTCGCCCAAGGTGGTGGCGACGAGTGGAAGATCTCGGCTGGCGAGTTGTTCTTGGAGGGCTTTGGTGGCAGTGGCGACGATGACTGGCCTTCCGAGTTGCGCCGCGGGGACGAGGTAGGCCAGCGACTTCCCCGTTCCAGTTCCCGCTTGGACAAGAAGGTGACGAGACTCGACGAACGCCTCCTCAACGGCCTGGGCCATCGTGATCTGGCCGGGTCGCTCCTCTCCGCCATCTGGCAGTGAACGAGTCACCCGTCGCAGCGCCACGCCCACGGGGCCGAGGGACTCAATCTCTTCTTGGCTCAGAGGCGTGTCATCAGGCATTTTTAAGCACCGTAGTGGGACTACGTCCCTATGGAGCGCCACCGTCACTTCTTCCGGGTAGGTTCAGAAGGTGCCTGAAACGCCACCACCACCGCCAGATCAGGACCCTGGCAAGGTTGCAGAGATCCCGGTCGAGCTTGATCGAAGCCGAATTCCGACCCATGTGGCGTGTGTGATGGATGGAAATGGTCGCTGGGCCAATCAACGAGGCCTTCCTCGAACGGAAGGGCACGCAGCTGGAGAGATTGCCCTTGTCGATGCGGTCGATGGCGCATTGGCCCTTGGGGTCAAGTGGCTCACCATGTATGCCTTCTCGACCGAGAACTGGAGGCGGCCTGCCGACGAAGTTCGCTATCTCATGGGATTCAATGAGTCACTTCTCATGCGTCGGCGAGATGAACTCAATGAAAAAGGAGTTCGTATTCGTTTTTCTGGCCGCCGCGATTGGCGAGTGCCTCGAAGAGTGCTGAAGCAGATGGACGAGTCGGCAGAGTTGACGAAGAAGAACCGTCGGCTCACACTGACGATGGCCTTCAACTACGGCGGCAGGGCTGAAATTATTGACGCAGTGAAAGCAATGGTGGCCGAAGGGGTCGCGGAGAAAAATGTGACGGAAAAAGCACTTCGAAAGCATCTCTATCACCCAGATATGCCCGATCCAGATTTGGTAGTTCGGACGTCTGGTGAACATCGAATCTCGAACTATCTCTTATGGGAAATGGCCTATTCGGAGCTGGTCTTCCCCGAGGTCCTCTGGCCCGACTTCCGCCGTGAGCATCTCTATGAAGCAGTATTGGAATTCCAACGTCGAGAACGTCGCTACGGTGGACTCGAAACATGAAGTACACCAAAATCGGCATCGTTCTTGGATCACTCGTCGTGATCTTCGCCATCGTGGCCTCATTTGCACAGAATTCGCAGATTCGAAACGTGCTCCTTGCCATCGTCGCGATTACCGTCCTGGTAGGAGCAGGAAACTGGTTGAACTCGTATCTCGGGATTGAACGCAAACCCCAAGAGTTCAATCAACCAGATCGGGAGGCGACCGAGCCCGAAGTGAAGGACGCACCATGAGCCAGTTTCGCGACGAGGGAGTGATTATTCGCACCTATCGTCTCGGTGAAGCTGACCGGATCATTGTGGCGCTGACCAAAGAACACGGGAAAGTCCGAGCCGTAGCCAAAGGGGTCCGAAAAACTGGGTCGAAGTTCGGATCGCGTCTTGAGCCCTTAACCAATGTTTCGTTGATGCTTTGGCGTGGTCGAAGTGACCTTGACATCGTGAATCAGGTCGAAGTCATTGAGCGCTACTGGAATGTCCGAGAGGATCTCACACGAATGTCAGCGGGCCTTTCGATGCTTGAAGTCATCGATCAAGTCACGCAAGAAGGTCAACCAGATGTCCGGGTCCTCGAGACATTGACCCGAGCGCTTCGAGTCCTTGATGATCCAACACGATACCCGACTCTGGTGGCCCCGTCATTTTTTTTCCGGATGCTCGAACTCGAAGGAGCTGGCCCCATTGTCGATGTCTGTGCGAGCTGCGGGGAAGACAGTTTAGATATCGTCGCCTTCGATCTTTTGGAGGGAGGTGTGCTTTGTCGATCGTGTCGGCGAGGTCGCTCCATTTCTCCTGATGCATTGCTTCTGCTGCGCAGGATTGTGGGAGGCGACTTAGGAGGGGTATTAGCAGGAGCACCTCCACAAGGTGCGGAAGAGTTAGAAGCCTTAGCAACTGAAGTCATGGAAGTTCATCTTGACCGACGACTCAAAGCGGTTCGCTCCGCGGCAGGGATCTAGTCGCCGTGGCGCCAAGCATTCTCTGGTTTCGTCGGGATCTCCGACTGGGTGACCACCCAGCACTCCATGAAGCGATTCGGCGAAGTGGAGGAGAGGGTGTGGTGCCGCTCTTCGTCGTAGACGAGACATTTTTAGGACCGTCGGGGCCAACGCGGGTGGAGTTTTTGATTGGCTGCTTGGAGGCGCTCTCTGAATCCATGGGAGTGCCGTTGACCCTGCGTAGTGGAGATCCAGCGACCGTGGTGCCAGCACTCGCCAAAGAGATTGGGGCACGTTCAGTGCTCGTGACCGGTGATTTTGCCCCAGAAGGACTCGCTCGAGACGCCAGAGTGGCGAGCGCTCTTCAAGATCAAGGCGCTGAACTGATCTCAATGTCGTCGCCTTATGCCGTAGAGCCTGGCACCGTTCGTTCGGAAAAAGATCTCCCGCTCAAAGTGTTTTCAGCGTATCGCCGACGGTGGGAAGTTCGCGGTCCACATGTGGTGCTTGGGGTGCCAGACGTGAAGTGGCTCGAAGCGCCAAGTGACACCGAATACGAAGTGATGCGTCGACTCGGAGGCACTCGGCGACCCCTACTCTTTGGTGATCTTCCAGATGGTCCACCTGCAACGCTTCCCCAACCAGGCGAGAACGCAGCGCTGGCCATACTCGAGGAGTTCATTGATGATCGAGTCGATGACTACGGCGAAGGCCGAGACATCTTGGAGCGCAACGGAACGTCAGGCCTTGGGCCCTATCTTCGCTTTGGCTGTATTCATCCACGAACCGTCCTGGCCGCGTCGCAAGGAGCTGGAGGTGGGCGAGCCACCTTTCGCTCGGAGATCTGCTGGCGAGAGTTCTACGCCGACGTCCTCTTCACGGCACCACATTCGGTTCGAGACGCGCTCCAACCTCAGATGGCGGGCCTTGAGTGGGACGGCGGGGAGCGGGCCGAAGAACGATTTCGGTGCTGGGCTCGAGGCGAGACGGGAATCCCACTCGTCGACGCCGCGATGCGTCAACTCCTGAAGGAGGGGACAATGCACAATCGAGCCCGAATGGTAAGTGCGAGTTTTTTGATCAAGCACCTTCATCTCGACTGGCGATGGGGAGCGCGATGGTTCATGTGGCGCCTCGTGGACGGGGACCTTGCATCGAACCAACAAGGGTGGCAGTGGACGGCTGGGACGGGGACTGACGCCGCTCCCTTCCACAGGATCTTCAATCCCGTCGCTCAAGCGCAACGCTTTGATCCAAACGGCGCCTATATCCATCGCTACGTCGAAGAACTTGCTGGAATCCCCGCACCCGACGTCCTTCAACCCGGGGGAGGGGTGGGACTCCTCCACCAATCGAGTTACCCCGCGCCACTTGTTGACCTCAAAGCAGAGCGCGAAGAAGCACTTCGGCGCTACGCAGCGGCCAGAGATGCGTATCGCGCAACAACCACATGACAGATGACCTTGGGGTCTATATCCATATTCCTTTTTGCGCGTCTCGCTGTGACTACTGCGCGTTTGTGACCTATGTCGGCGTTGATGATCTCCATGAGCGCTATGTCGATGGTGTTCTCCGAGAAATCGAGATCAACGCTGAGCTTCAGGAAAAGTCAGCCACCTCAATTTATGTTGGAGGTGGGACCCCTTCTCGAATAGACCCGACGCTCTTGGGAAAGATTCTCGCCGAGATCAAAAAAACCTCATATTGTGAAGTCAGCGTTGAGGTAAACCCAGAAGACGCGACAGCCGAGCGACTTGGCAGCCTGGTGGACGCTGGCGTGACACGCTTCAGCGTAGGGGTTCAGTCGACTCAAGAGCACGTGTTGAAAGACCTTGGCCGACAACATTGTGGTGGAAGCGTCAAGGAAATTGCCGACATCGTGGCGGACTCTGGGGTCGCGACGTGGTCAATGGATCTGATCGCAGGGGCCACGAGTGAACGTGATGCAGATTTGCAGGCAACGCTAGAAGATGTTCTCGATCACGAGAGTGCTCCTCCTCACCTGAGTTGTTATCTCTTAAGCGTGGAAAAAGGAACACCGCTGAGTCGAGACCCTGCGCGTCATCCAGATGATGACACGCTGGCTCGACGCTACGAAATAGTCGATACCGCCCTCGAAGAGCGTGGGTACGAGTGGTACGAAGTTTCAAACTGGTCGAAACCCGGACACGAATCGCGACACAATCAGCTCTACTGGGACCAAGGCAACTATGTGGGCCTTGGAGCGGGAGCTCATAGTCATCACAATGGGTATCGCTCGTGGAATGTGGCCAACTTGGACACGTATCTCAAAGGAGTCGAATCTGGAGTGCGTCCCCTAGGCGGTGACGAGCAGTTGAGCATTGCAACTCAGGACTTTGAAGCGTTGGCCCTTCAAATTCGGACTCGAAAAGGCGTTCAAACGCCGAAGGGATTCAACCCAGATGCTCTTCACGGCTTCGTTGTTAAGCGAGAGGGTCGTGTGGTGTTGACGCAACGGGGACGACTCATGGCGAATCAAGTCACTCGGCTCTTGAGTAAGCAGAGCGAGGAGTTCTCACTGGACCTCTCTCGCCAACTAACTTAGGACTCCTATGGGCACCCCTGATGAAGCGGCACCAGATTCTGGATTACCAGATTCTGGATTAATGGAGAAAGTCGTGAATCTCGCAAAACGCCGAGGCTTTGTCTTTCAGTCGGCGGAGATCTACGGAGGGTTTCGTTCGACCTACGACTACGGCCCTCTGGGCGTCTTGTTGCTGCGAAATGTAAAAAATGCGTGGTGGCGTTCCATGGTCCAGTACCGCGATGACGTCGTGGGTCTAGACGCCGCCATCTTGTCACCCCCTGCTATTTGGGCGGCCAGTGGTCACCTGTCAACGTTCTCGGACCCCATGGTTGACTGCCGGAAATGTAACGAGCGACACCGTTCAGACTTAATCGGCGACACCTGTCCAAATTGTGGCTCAAAAGACTTAACCGAAGCTCGTGATTTTCAGTTGATGTTCAAGACACACGCCGGCCCTGTGGAAGATGAGGGTTCGGTGGCGTACTTACGGCCCGAGACCGCCCAGGGGATGTTTACAAACTTTATGAACATCTTGACCACCACAAGGAAGAAACCTCCTTTTGGAATTGCCCAAGTTGGAAAGTCGTTTCGAAATGAGATCACTCCTCAGAACTTTGTCTTTCGAACAAGAGAGTTTGAACAGATGGAGATGGAGTTCTTCGTTCCTCCCGCTGAGGCAACCACGTGGTTCGACTACTGGGTAGAAGAGCGATACAACTGGTACTTGGACCTCGGCATTCCAAAAGAAATGCTCAAACTTCGCCCCCACGACAAAGAAGAACTCAGTCACTACTCTGCGGGCACCACCGACATCGAGTTCCTCTTCCCGTGGGGGTGGGGAGAGCTCGAAGGCGTCGCGAACCGCACTGACTTCGACCTCAAAGCGCACTCCGCCGCTTCAGGCACACCACTGGAGTATTTCGACCAAGCGGCGAACGAGCGCTACACCCCCTACGTCATTGAGCCAGCAGCAGGGGCGACGCGAGCAATGATGGCCTTTCTCTTGGCCGCCTACGACGAAGATGAAGTTGGCGGGGAGACGAGAACAATTCTTCGCCTTGACTGGAGACTCGCACCCACCCAGGTTGCGGTGCTGCCACTTTCAAAGAAAGCGGAACTCGAGCCATTGGCGAGAGAGATCCTTGGAATGTTGCAGCCTCATTTTCAGTGTGACTACGACGTCACCCAGTCAATTGGACGCCGTTATCGCCGACAAGACGAAGTGGGAACTCCGTGGTGCGTCACTGTTGACTTTGACTCGCTCGAGGACAAGGCCGTCACGGTTCGAGACAGAGACACCACCGAGCAAGTTCGAATCCCCATCACAGAGCTCGTCGCAAACTTGATCAGCCGAACAACGCCAACGAACTAGTTAAGCCTTTCGGTACTTGCGCACCGCAAGTGGCGCCAAGACGAGGAATAACCCAACGCTCCAAGCGATCGCTTTCCAGATTGATGACGGCGAGTAGTAGGTCCCACCGATCATGAGAGAGCGCACCGCATCGACAACCACAGAGACGGGCTGATTGGCAGCGAAGCCTTGCAGCCAACCAGGCATGCTCGAGAGTGGCACAAAGGCCGTCGAGGCGAAGGTCAGCGGGAAGAGAAGGGGAAACGACATCAACTGAGCAACTTCGGCATTCGGTGCAGCGAGTCCGATGTAGGCGAATCCCCACATCAGAGAGTAGGAAAACAGCAACATGATTCCGCATGCAGCCAGGTAGGTGAAGATCGTGCCTTCAGGGCGAAAACCGACCAGGATTCCAACGATCGTCATCAGAAGAATGACAAAGACGTTTCTGAACACGTCGGCAGTTGTTCGTCCACCAAGAACAGCAGAGCGGCTCATCGGCAATGCGCGGAAGCGCTCAAGAAGTCCACTGTGAAGGTCTTCGGCGAGTCCAATCGAGGTTTGAATCGCTCCAAAGCACATCGTCTGGACGAAAATTCCTGGCATCAGGTAGTTGACGTAGGTAGTGCCTGCAACTGGAATTGCGCCACCAAAGACGTAGCGGAAGAGAAGGACGAACATAATGGGTTGAAGACTGGAAAAGAAGATTGCTTCTGGGACGCGACGAGTTCGGATCAAGTTGCGCTTGGTCACCGTCCACGTATCTGAAAGGGCATGGCGACTCGATCCGGCCAGCGAGGGGGCGGGGGTAATGGTGAGTTCGGTCACGAGGTCTCCTTGGCTTTGCGGCCTTTGCGTCCAGTCGATGCGGTAAGAGCTTCAGTGTCGACTTCGGTCTTCTGTCCGGTGAGGGCCAAGAAGACATCGTCGAGACTCGGCTCGTGAAGTGAAAGCCCCAGCAGAGGCATGTCGGCTGCGTCAAGGCGGCGGAGTGCCTCAGCGGCAACCGCCGGGCCTTTTTCAACGGTGAGCTCTAAGAGATTCCCGTCAACGTGTGTGACCTTGGTCGAGAGATCCTTCAACATTTCTGACGCCGTGGTGGCCGACGCGTCGTCAGCCAAGGTGAGTTCCAAGACCGTTGCGCCGAGGTCGCGCTTCAATTCGGCCGGGGTGCCATTGGCGATCACTTTCCCTGAGTCAATGACGACGACTCGATTCGCCAGCCGGTCTGCTTCTTCTAAGTACTGTGTCGTTAACAACACCGTGGTGCCACCTTTCACCAGAGCTTCGATGACGTCCCAGAGACCGAGTCGGCTCTGGGGGTCGAGGCCAGTGGTGGGCTCGTCAAGAAATAAAAGCGGAGGTCGAGCTACTAACGCGGCGGCCAAGTCGAGACGACGGCGCATTCCACCGGAATACGTGCTCACCGGTCGATCCGCTGCATCTGAAAGCCCGAACTGTTCTAAGAGCTCGAGTGCTCGAGGCTTGACGGTTCCGCGGGCCAAGTGGCAGAGGTGGCCGACCATGTCCAGGTTCTCAGTTCCCGTGAGGTTCTCGTCAACGGTGGCGTACTGGCCCGCTAAACCGATGACGCGTCGCACTGACGACGCTTGCTTTTGAACGTCGAATCCCATAATGGCCGCAGAGCCAGCATCGGGTTGGAGAATCGTCGAAAGGATTCTGACAGCTGTAGTTTTCCCCGATCCGTTGGGGCCTAAGAGTCCAACGACTTGGCCAATGGGGACTTCAATGTCAAAGCCATCGAGGGCTCGAACCGCTCCTTTTGAAAAGACCTTGGTGAGGCCTCGGGCGTCTACGGCAAGAGAACTGGGCATCTCAGTGAGGATAACAACTCGGCCGAAGGGTCCGTACAGAGCCAATAATTGGGAGAAGCGGCTCAGACTCACTAGGATTGAGTCTTCGTCCCCCGACTGTCCAGAAGAAGAGAGTTCATGGCTTATATCTACGATTTTTCACACACTCATGCTCGACCTCCCATGGAGTTCAAAGACCTCTTAGGGGGCAAAGGCGCAAACCTGGCCGAGATGACGTCCGTGCTGAAACTGCCGGTCCCGCCAGGGTTCACTATTTCTACGGACGCGTGCCGGGCGTACATGACGGGTGGCTGGCCAAAATCCCTTGACACAGAGATCGCCAAAGCGCGCACGCGCTTAGAACACTCCATGAGGAAACGCCTTGGCGATGCCAAGGATCCACTGTTGGTCTCTGTTCGCTCTGGAGCCAAGTTCTCGATGCCGGGGATGATGGATACGGTGTTGAACCTTGGTTTGAATGACAAGTCAGTTGAAGGTTTGGCAGCGCAAACGCGAGATGAGCGCTTTGCCTATGACTCCTATCGTCGCTTTGTCGCCATGTACGGTCGAATCGTTCTCGACCTTCCAGCAGAACCATTCGATGACCGATTTGATAAGGCAAAAGAGCAAGCACGAACAACTTCTGATGCCAATGTCCCAGTTGAGATCCTTAAAGAGGTCGTTGCAGACTACAAAGCACTGGTCAAAAAGCACACGGGAAAACCATTCCCTCAAGACCCCGGCGCACAACTGCGAGGAGCGATTGAAGCGGTCTTTCGAAGCTGGAACGGTGAGCGGGCGTTTACCTACCGAGACCGAGAGCGAATCCCTCACGATCTTGGGACCGCGGTCAACGTTCAAGCGATGGTTTTTGGAAACCGGGATAACAACTCTGGAACCGGCGTTGGATTTACGCGCGACCCCTCGACTGGAGAAAACAAGCCCTATGGTGACTTCCTCGTCAACGCCCAAGGTGAAGACGTCGTCGCTGGAATTAGAAACACAGAGCCTCTGAGCGCTTTGAAGAAGAAGTTCCCTGGTGTCCACACAGACCTCATTGCGATTTTTGCTCGCCTAGAGCACCACTACCGCGACATGTGTGACACCGAGTTCACGATTGATCAGGGGAAACTCTGGATGCTCCAAACTCGAGTTGGAAAGCGAACTGGCCAAGGGGCCCTTCGTATGGCGGTCGAAATGACCAAAGATCCTGCGATCAAACTCACCAAGGCCGAAGCGATTCAGCGAATCACCGAAGAGCATCTCTCTCAGGTCTTGCACCCCCAGTTCAAAAGTCATCACTTGAAGACACTCACCAAAGGCCTCGGTGCATCGCCGGGAGCTGCGGTCGGGAAGGCCTACTTCACCGCTGATGATGCAGCCAAGGCTGCGGAGCGAGGCGAAGCCGTCATCCTCGTTCGTTCAGAGACGTCCCCCGAAGACGTCACTGGCATGTTGGCCGCAGAAGGAATCTTGACGTCTCGTGGCGGCTTGGTCAGTCACGCAGCCGTCGTGGCACGTGGATGGGGCAAGCCAGCAGTCGTGGGAGCCGAAGCTGTTCGCATTGCGGGCAAGAAGTTCACCGTCGGTGACGTCACCGTGAAAGAAGGCGACTGGCTCTCACTCGATGGTTCTGCAGGAACAGTTGTTGTCGGCCAGGTTGAGCTCGCCTCAGCCAAACCACCCAAGGAGTTTGAAACGATTCTTTCCTGGGCTGATCAGATCCGAAAGGGCCATCTCCAGGTTCGAGCGAACGCTGATACTGGAGCAGATGCAAAGAATGCACGTTCGCTTGGCGCAGAGGGAATTGGTCTGTGCCGAACAGAGCACATGTTCTTAGGCGACGACCGACTCCCTGTCGTTCGACGAATGATCTTGGCGTCGGACCCGAAAGAAGAAGAAGCAGCATTAGAAGCCCTTCGAAAAGTTCAACGCGAGGACTTCCGTGAGATCTTGAAAGCGATGGACTCGCTTCCTGTCACGATTCGACTCTTGGACCCACCCCTTCACGAGTTCTTGCCATCAACGCATGACTTAGCGATCAAGGAAGCCACCAAAGGGTTGACGGCGAATGAAGCAAAACTCTTTGAGGCCGCCAAAGCTTGGGAAGAAGCGAACCCCATGCTTGGGACTCGAGGCGTGCGACTTGGCGTCGTCAAGCCAGGACTCTATGCGATGCAAGTTCGTGCTCTCATGGAAGCAGCGCATGATTTAGCGAACAAGGGTGGACACCCAGTGGTTGAAATCATGATCCCGTTGACGGTGACCCGAGAAGAACTCGCCCTCGCTCGTCGCTGGGTCGAAGAGGCAATTGCCGACGTGGCGAAGAAGGCTGCAGCGAAGAAGGGGGCCAAGAAGGGCTCTCTCAAGGTTGTCATTGGCACAATGATTGAAACGCCGAGAGCTGCACTTGTTGCTGATCAGATCGCAGAAGTCGCGGACTTCTTCTCGTTTGGAACGAACGACCTGACGCAGATGACCTTCGGCTTCAGCCGAGACGACATTGAAGGACGAATCATGGGCCCCTACTTAGAGATGGGACTCTTAAAACGCAATCCCTTCGAAGTCGTGGACTTTGACGGAGTTGGAGAGCTCGTGCGCATGGGTGTCCAAAAGGGGCGGGCAACGAAGCCGGGCCTCAAGACTGGCGTCTGCGGCGAACACGGGGGAGACCCTGAATCAATTGCGACGTTCTTTGCTGCGGGTATTGACTACGTGAGCTGTTCTCCATTCCGAGTCCCTGTGGCCCGTCTTGCCGCAGCGCAGGCCGTGCTCTCACAGGTTCCTCAGAAGAAGGCCACCACACAGAAGAAGGCCGTCGCCAAACGAGTGACAGCGAAAAAGGCTCCAGCTCGAAAATCTCCAGCAAAACGGCCTGCTGCTCGTCGACGCTAGCGGGAGAGCACCTCGGCGCTACGGCCCCTCGCCCTGCGCGGTACCGTTCACTCTGTGGCGATCCCCGCGGAAGAAGTAGCGCAAGTTCGAGCAGCAACCGACATTGTTGGGCTGATTGGCGAGCACGTGGCGTTGAAGAAGCAAGGGCGACGCTGGAGTGGGCTCTGCCCCTTCCACTCTGAGAAGACGCCGTCATTCTCAGTGAATGCTGAAGAGGGGCTCTTCTACTGTTTTGGTTGTCAAAAATCTGGAGACGCGATCTCCTTTGTGCGAGAAGTACAGGGGATGGACTTCGTGGACTCGGTGCGCCTCTTGGCGGATCGAGCTGGGATTACCTTGCATGAAGATGCTGATGGTCCCGACCGAAAAGACCGAGCCCAGATCTTGGACGCCATGGAAAAAGCGGTTGATTTTTATCACCAACGTCTCTTGACGAATCCAGATGCAGGCGCAGCGAGAAGTTATCTACGCTCTCGTGGCTATGACGGCGAGTTGATTAAGGCATTTCGCCTTGGATGGGCTCCTGACGAGTGGGACGCTCTGTCCCAGCACTTGAAAGTAAACGAGAAAATTCTTGAAGGTGCGGGCTTAGGCTTCGTCAATAAAGCATCTCGCCAACAAGATTTCTTGCGAGCGCGTGTGGTGTTTCCAATCTGCGACCCGGCAAGTCGTGCCATTGCGATCGGAGGCAGAATCCTCCCGCCACTTCCAGGGAGTCCACCGCCAGAGCGACACGAGCCTAAGTACAAGAACTCTCCCGAGACCGCTATCTATTCGAAACGCCGAACTCTCTATGGATTGAACTGGGCTAAGAAGAACATCATCGAGTCAGGCGAGATTATTGTCTGCGAGGGCTATACCGACGTCATCGCGTTCTTCCAGGCAGGCATGCCTCGAGCAGTTGCAACGTGTGGCACCGCCCTCGGTGAAGAGCACTTTAGTTTGATGCGCAACTTTGCGAAGAAAATTATCTTGGCCTATGACGCTGATGCGGCAGGGCAAAGTGCCACAGGACGGGTCTATGAATGGGAGTCCAAACACGAAGTCGACGTCGCGGTCTGCGAACTTCCCGCCGGGACAGATCCAGCGGAACTTGGGCGCTCAGACCCCGAAGCGCTCAAAGCTGCCGTGAAAGACGCCAAGCCATTTTTGAAGTTCCGCGTTGATCGTGCCCTCAGTTTGGCTGACCTTGAAAGCCCTGAAGGAAGGGCAAAGGCTGCCGAAGGGGCACTTGCGGCGGTCGCAGAGCACCCGGATGCCTTAGTCCGTGACCAGTACGTGATCTCTATCGCTGACCGATGCCGATTGGATCCACAACTCGTTCGAGAGCGACTCCAAGCCCACGTGGCGGGTGAACGCTCAGCGCCCGAGCCAAAGGGTCGACGTCGTAGCGAGGAGCCACCTCCAAGAGACGAGCCACAAGACGGCGACGACGAAAGTGTTGCGCCAGCCTCAGCGATCGTCGATAGACCAGGCTTAGAGGCGCTTCGCATCGCGGTGCACTATCCGGAGCTTGTCGTGAATCGACTTGAGCCCTTTTTCTTTCTTGACAGCGATCAGCGTGGTGCCTTCGAGGCCCTTTTGTCGTCGACGAGTCTCGCTGAAGCTATTGAGTCTTCCTCGACTCGAGCCTCTGCGCTGCTTCGGAGAGTTGCGGTAGAAGAGCCGATGATCGACCCAGAGTCTGAGATTGATCAAGTTTCCCCCGTGATCTCTCAGTTGCTTCGAGGTGCAGCGCGAAAAGCACTGGTCGATCTCCAGGCCGACCTTCGACAAGGATCAGTAGAGGTCGCAGAAGGCTCTCGCCAAGTTGCCTTGGCCCACGCCGCTCTCGAAGAACTCGATGATCCAGATTCTGGGAGCGCAGCAGAAGCAACGTTGGTAGCGTGGCTCTCAAGTCGGGGGGCACAGAATGAAACATGACGCAGAAGCGGCCATCGGTGGAGATAGAGCAACGGCCGGATCTGTTTTGTCTGATGACATTGTCATTGAACTTGGGCAACTTTTAGCGTCAGTTCCAAGCGGCGGTGAGATCACCCAGGGAGCACTTATTGAGGCAGTCCACCATGTTGAACTCAGTCCTGAGTTAATTGCTGAACTGATTGAGCGAATTGAGCAATCTGGCTACGTCTATAACGATGACGACCAGCAAAGCGATGACGAACAAACACCAAAGGGAAATGTCGCCACATCTCGATCAAGGACGATTGAGGGGACGAGTACCTCGTCATCGGAGGACCCAGTACGCAGTTATCTCTCAGAAATTGGTCACGTGCAACTTCTCACTGGGGAGATGGAAGTCACGCTCGCTCTCTTGCTCCGAGACGGAGAAGTCGCGAAAGCGCGCCTCGCCCGCCATGAGATGGCCGTTGCTGGTGGTGGACCACTGGTTGATGAGGTTTCAGCTCGGCACGTCAGGACACTCAGGAAGGCCGTCCGTCAAGGAGAAGATGCACGAGCGAAACTGATTGAAGCGAATCTCCGATTAGTGGTTTCGATCGCGAAGCGGTATCGCAACCGAGGCCTCGCCTTTTTGGATGTGATTCAAGAAGGCAATCTTGGATTAATGCGAGCAGTTGAAAAGTTTGATCCCGACAAGGGATTCAAACTTTCCACCTACGCCACGTGGTGGATACGACAAGCCATTACCCGAGCGATTGCTGACCAGGCTCGAACGATCCGAATTCCAGTCCATATGGTGGAGGTGATGAATCGAGTCGTGGCGACACAACGACAGATGACCCAAGAGTTAGGACGAAGTGTTTCAGCCGATGAGATTGCGGTTCGGCTGTCTCTAGAGCCTTCAAAAGTAGAAGATTTCTTACGACTGAGCCAAGACACTCTTTCCCTTGAACAGCCAATGGGGGACAGCGGTGAGTTTGTCCTGTCTGACACCATTGAAGACAAGGGAACGGCATCCCCAGAAGCCACGACGTCTCGTCATCTTCTCGACGAAGCGGTTCGAGACGTTCTCGGGCAACTTGACGAACGCGAACGCAGCGTCGTCATTATGAGATTTGGTCTTGAAGACGGAAGAGTCTGCACCTTAGAAGAGGTGGGGAAATCATTTGGTATCACGAGAGAGCGTGTTCGCCAGATAGAGATCAAGACGATTGCCAAACTGAGGCGTCCCGATCGTTCAGAGGTATTGCGTGGATTTCTAGAGGGCTAGGACTCTCTGCTCAGCGTTAGAGAGGTGTCGAATGTGCCTGCTAACGTCGCGAGTTGCGGTTCTATTCCGGGGTAGCTCAATGGCAGAGCACGCGACTGTTAATCGTGTGGTTGAGAGTTCGAGTCTCTCCCCCGGAGCTTTCTTTTTGTGTGCTGTGAGGCAACGCCTCAATCAGTGGGATTTCCAAGCAGTTTGTCAAGATCTGCCATGACTTGCTCGGCGTCACTCAGCGGGGTTCTCTCTCGCGCAGATTCAGCCTCTGAAGAGGTCCTTGGCTGTATTGCATCTCCCGGGAGTGGATTTGTCGGCGGAGGAGTACTGAGGAGAGGAGCGACAAATTCTTCAGGTGCGTCAAAAAGTTCTTCATCGTGGAGCGAGGTTTCGTGGAGCTCGCTGAAGAATGCCTCATCGCGTTTGGTCCGGCGTCGTCGGGTGAAGAGAACTAAGGCAAGACCCAAGACAAGCAGTGCCACGCCAATAATCAAGAACGTCGTATTTTGAAATCCGGCTGCACTAAAGATGGGGCGAAGCGAGAGGCTCTTGAATTCCACGCTTGTCATAGTAGGCGGTCATTCATCGAGTCGCACCTTTGCAAACCGGTGACTCTCGCGCTCAGAAGAGTATGGGGCAAGCCAACGCTGGGATATGTCTTTCCTTTGGGAAACAATCCTCTAAAGTAGGAAGTTGAGAACGTAGTCGTTCTCTTCGCAACCCCTGATCTACGAGGAGCCTCATGACGACAACGCGCAAATGGACGATCGGTATTGTCATCCTTGTTGTTCTTCTCGTTGCCATACCAACAGTGGTCCTCTTGACTCGCTCATCTTCTGGATCGAGCAACGTGAAAATCGGTCTTGAAGCTCCATTGACAGGAAGTCTGAGTCAACTCGGCAAGGGCATGCTCAACGGAGCCACAATGGCAGCAAACGAACTCAATGCCAACGGAGGCATCCAGGGAAAACACGTTGAGATTATTCCGATTGACGATGCTGGGAACGCGACGACTGGCGTGAAGGCGGCGAATCAAGCGATTGCGAATGGACTCGACGGTGTCGTTGGTCCCTACAACTCGTCTGTAGGGGTCAAGACTCTTCCGCTCTATATCAAAGCGGGGCTCGTCCCGATCCGATTGACATCTGACAACGCAACTGACTCGATGGGTTATACCCTCCAGCCAATGACGTCTCAGATAGCACCTGCAGCGAGCACGGCGCTGACAAGTTGGCTCAAAGCGAAATCAGTTGGGATCATCTATGACTCAACGCAGAACTACACGGTAACGGTCGCGAGTTCTCTGAAAGCAGATCTTGAGAAGGCTGGAGTCAAGGTCACGGCGTATCAGCCGATCACGCCCGGAGCGAGTAGTTACACCTCAGTGGTCACCCAAGTTGCAGCCACCAATCCTCAGGTGGTCTATTCGGCTGTCTACTATCCAGAAGGTGGTTTGATCGCGAAGGAAATGTACGACGGAAAAATTACTGCGTCGTGCATGGTCGACTATGCCTCCTACGACTCGGCCTACATCACTGCCGCCGGGATCCCTGCAGCGCAAGCATGTCCAGTCGTTGGCGTCCCAGCCCCCCAAGACTTCCCCCACGCCTCATCGTTCGTTTCAACGTATCAATCTACGTTTCACTCCGCTCCTGGTTCGTGGAGCCCCTACACCTATGACTCGGTGAACTTCTGGGCGTATGGCGTGAGCAAGGCCAAGAGCTTTAGCGCATCAGCGATTACTTCCGTTCTCAATGTCGTCAATGGTTGGACCGGTTGGACAGGTCCAGTCACGATTGAGGCATCAACGGGGAATCGACAGCCGGCCACCGTCGTCATCAATAGCATCACCGCCAAAGGCACCTTTATTATTGATGCCGATTGGGCGAAAGCAGTTGGCTATTAACAAGACGTCACTGATTCGACACATAAATGTCAAGTTGGGTAGTTAGGGTCTACAAACCTCAGGGATTTGCTTTGGGCGTGATACGAGGAATCTATGACAATCGTTTGGAATGTCGTCTATCGAGATGGCTTAGTTGTTGAAGAGCCAGCGACGCTCGAGGAGTCCTTTTCCCTGGCGGAAGACGATGACGGTTTTCTGGTGTGGGTCTCGTTGGACGAGCCCAAAACCGAAGAGCTTCTTCATGTGGCGAGACTATTTTCTATTCATGACCATGCAATCGAAGATGCGTTAGATATTCATCACCGTCCAAAGCTGAAACGCTACGGTGCGACACTTTTTACGACCCTCTTGAGTGCTCGCTACAAGGATGAAACGGAAGAAGTGGAATTTAGTGAACTTCATGTTTTCACTGGAGCGAAGTTTGTCATCACCATCCGCCACGGACAGGCGCCGGATCTTACGCACGTGCGGCGAGACCTCGAACACGATCCGGCGGAGATTATCCTCGGATCAGAGGGAATTCTCTACGCAATTATCAGTCAAGTCCTTGATGAGTACGCACCAGTTGCAGTAGGGCTAGAAAATGATATCGATGAGATTGAGAATCAACTCTTTGCTGGAGACGCCTCTCTCTCGAAAAGAATTTTCGATCTTTCTCGAGAGATCATTGATTTTCAGCGAGCCACCCATCCATTGAGCTCAATCATCAACGGTCTCAAGGCTGGGTATGAAAAATTCAATATTGATCCAGAGCTCCGATATGAACTTCGTGATATTGACTCACACGCAACTCGAATTATCGAGCAGGTGGATTCATGTCGGATGGTCTTACAGAATGCATTAGTCGTTCAGTCCACCCTGGCAACGCAAAAACAGAATGAAGAGATGCAGAAGCTAACGGAAGAAGGCTTGAGCCAAAATCAAGAAGTCAAGAAGATTTCTGGGTGGGCAGCTATTCTTTTTGCACCTTCGCTCGTTGCTGGTATTTATGGAATGAACTTTCTCAACATCCCACTCATGCATAACCGATTTGGGTTTGGAATTTCAATTCTCATGATGGTCGGCGTCTCATTATCAATGTACGCAATTTTCAAAAAGAAGCGATGGCTCTAACTTGTTCGGAAACACACTGGGCTTTGGCCCTGATCCATAAAGTTATGTCTCCATGAAAAGCGAAGGTTTTCTTCGCGACCTGGGAAAATCAGAAAATGGTTGAATTTTGATTGCCCATCTGATTAACTTTGAAAATGTCTGAAACCCAAGCCCCCACGGAAAAGAAAAAGGTTGTCCTCATCGTTGCAGTTATCGCAGTTGTCTTCGCGATTGTGTACGTTCTCGGAGCTCTTGCCTTTGGACAAAGTGATGGCCGAGTGGCCGTCACCGGTGCACCGATTGATCACCCAGACTCAGTGAGTGTGACTGCAATCCCAATTGGCATTGATCCAGCAACTGAACAAGTCACCGTTCGGATGCTTTTTAAGCCGACGGGATCTTGGGCGGATGAAAACGGAAATCCCTCCTCAAATATCGTGGTTCATGTCAACTCGTACTCGGGTGCGCGTTCTTTGAAATTTCCTAAGGGAGAGCCGATCGCCGCACAAGAAATCAGACTTTTCGCCTCGGGCAAATGGTCGGAGTACCCCTTCGATCACTACACAGGGGATTTGGAGATGACTGCCTTTAACGGATCGTCGTCAACGCTCACTCCAGTCCCCATCGAATTGAGTGGTGAATCTGGATTTGCTGGTTGGAGTCTTGCGGTGAACTATCCCGAACACACAACTCATCCCGACATTGCCTCGGTTGGTTTCGAGCTCCAACGTCCGTTTGTATCGCAAGGTTTCGCACTCCTGGCATTAGCGATGTTTGTATTGATTGGGATCTACGCAGCATCTGTCGCAATTGCCGTGGGATCCCGTCGGCGACGTATCGAACCTGCACTCCTGGGTTGGGGTGCGGCGTTAATCTTCGCACTTCCAGCCCTTCGCGGCGCTATGCCTGGCGTCCCCCCTGTTGGAGCATGGATCGATATCCTCGTCTTCTTGTGGGCCATGCTGGTGGCGATTGTTTCGTATTTGATCGTTGTGTCCACGTGGGTCAGGAGCTCTCCTCCGCCAGCTTGAGGGAACCCCTGAGGAATTACTTACTCTCCTGAGAATGTGAGATCGCTGTAGAGTTCGACAATGGGCGGGAAAGAAGATTGGAGAGAGGGCTTCGAGGCCTCTGAGTTACGAGACGCCAACTTCGAAACCATGTCTGGGGTTCCCCTCAAGCCCGTCTACGGTCCAGATGACGGTGAGTTCCCTGGGCAGTATCCCTACACTCGCGGTCCGCATGCTTCGATGTATCGATCGCGACTTTGGACGATGCGCCAATTCGCAGGATTTGGATCCGCACGTGACACCAATCTTCGATTTAAAGAGCTGTTGCGCTCTGGAGGAGACGGACTCTCAACCGCCTTTGATATGCCAACCTTGCTAGGGCGAGATTCAGATGACGCCTTGGCCAAAGGTGAAGTTGGAAGAGCAGGAGTTGCCGTTGATTCGTTAGCAGATATGGAAACCCTGTTCTCTGGAATTGATCTCGCCTCGGTGAGCACGTCAATGACGATTAACTCTCCGGCAGCAGTTGTCATGGCGATGTATATCGGGGTTGGTGATCTCACTGGGGTAGAGCGATCACAACTTTCTGGAACAATTCAGAATGACATCTTGAAGGAGTATCAAGCGCAAAAAGAGTTTGTGTTTCCTCCTCGGCCAAGTGTTCGCCTTGTCACCGACCTGATTCGTTTCTCGACAGCAGAATTGCCCCGTTGGCACCCAGTGTCAATTTCTGGGTATCACATTCGAGAAGCTGGATCGACGGCGGCTCAAGAGTTGGCGTTCACCTTGGCGAATGGATTCGCGTATGTCGAGGCAGCGATCCAGGCGGGACTCAAGGTTGATGAATTTGCCCCACGTCTTAGTTTCTTCTTTAACGCGCACAGTGACTTCTTCGAAGAAATAGCGAAGTTCCGTGCGGCTCGTCGCATCTGGGCTCGGTGGATGAAAGAGCGGTATGGGGCAGAACATCCTCGCTCTCTTCAGCTTCGCTTTCATACGCAGACTGCAGGTGTTTCTTTGACCGCACAGCAACCCGAGGTGAACTTGGTCCGAGTTGCCATTGAAGCTCTCGCCGGCGTGCTGGGGGGAACACAGAGTCTCCATACTGACGCCTTTGATGAAGCCTTAGCCCTCCCGACAGAACACGCTGCTCGATTGGCGCTGCGGACGCAACAAGTCATTGCCGAAGAGACTGGTGTCGTCCACGTTGCTGATCCACTCGGGGGATCATGGTTCGTCGAGGAGCTCACGGACGAACTTGATCGTCAAGCCGAAGAGATCTTCGCTCACCTCTTGGACCAAGGGAATGGCTCGATGCTCGACGGGGCGATTGCCTGCATCGAAGATGGCTGGTTCTCGAATGAGATCGCAGATGCCGCATATCAGTTCCAATCAAAAATCGCGACGAAGAAATGGATTCAAGTGGGCGTCAATGGCTACGTAGAGGATGATGACCGATACCCTCCAACGTTGAGCATCGACCCAGAGGTTGAGCGCCAACAACTCAACTCCCTCGCTCGGGTTAAACAGGATCGAGACGATGAGTTGGTGAGGGAGAGTGTGCAACGCATTGAAAGAGAGGCCGCGGACTCAACCGTCAATTTGATGCCCGCCCTGATTGAAGCATCTGAGCGCTATGTGACAGTGGGGGAACAAATGAGTGCACTTGAATCAGTCTTTGGGACCTGGTTCGAGCGAGTCATCCTGTGACGATGACGCAGCCCCTTCGTGTCTACGTTGCAAAAGTTGGACTCGATGGACACGACCGAGGGCTTCGAGTTGTGGCAAGGATCTTGCGTGATGCGGGCTGCGAAGTTGTCTATGGAGGACTTCGCCAGTCACCTGAATCGATCACTGCGGTGGTCATTCAAGAAGATATTGATGTCGTCGGAGTCTCAATGCATAACGGTGCTCATCTCACCCTTGCGGTCGCTGTAGTCGACGCGCTTCGAGAAGCTGGGCTCGACACAGGAGTTGTCGTTGGCGGTATCGTCCCGCCCAACGACATCCCAGTGTTATTGGAGGCTGGAATTTCTGCGGTGTTGGGACCTGGGGCCTCAAATGAAGATGTAATCGCTGCGGTGCGTTCAGCAGCCCAAAGTGCTTGAGTCAAGGAAGAGACTGCGGCTAGCCAAACGCAGCCGCCAGAGAATGGCTACGGTGACGTTTCGTCGAGACCACGAGAGAATCATGACCAACGACTACCCTTAGAGGCCAACGGGGCTGTAGCTCAGTCGGTTAGAGCAGGGGACTCATAATCCCTCGGTCGTGGGTTCGATCCCCACCGGCCCCACGGAGGAAGTAGTGAACTGGTCGAGAGGGAGCGATGGACAAGAAAGAACTTTGGTTTGGAAAGACTGAGACAGGTGGTTTTAAACCGCTGACATGGCAGGGAAAGTTTTCAATCGTTGTCTATGTCGTCCTTCTAATATTGGCGTTCTTTATCTATTCAAGCCTTGGCTTAATCCTTCTTGTCGTGCTGTTCTATACCGTGGTGTTTTTCTGTGTTGTTGCGTTTAAATCTGACCTTTTGAGTGATCGCCAGCCCCCCGAGTAGTCACAAAAGTCTCTTTCGCTTGATACGTTGCCATTCACTGGCACACTAGGGGTATGGCTTCACTGAACACTCTCGCTGAAGGAAGCCCAACTGGGATGAACGTCGTTATCGTTGGCGGAGGATTCGCCGGTATGAATGTGGCCCGAGGGTTAGCTGGGACCGAGGCCCACGTGACAATCGTTGACCAGCATAATTTTCAAACGTTTCAGCCTCTGCTCTATCAAGTGGCCACCGCTGGTCTTGAGCCTGCTGACGTCGCCTATCCCATTCGAACAATTTTTCGCAATGATGACAACATCTCGTTTCGCCATGGTCGAGTCAAGAGCATTGACCTTGATAATCGAGATGTCGTCCTTGCTAATGGACCACATATTCCCTTTGACCATTTGGTTCTCGCTTCGGGGGCTACTGCAGAATTTTTTAATGTTCCGGGCGCTGCCGTTAACTCACTCCCGCTCTACACGCTTGCGGATGCTCGACACTTAAGAAATCATCTCCTCTTAACGTTAGAAGAACACGATGCAGAACCAGAGAGATTTCCTCCAGGTGTGACGTTTGTCGTAGTTGGTGCTGGCCCAACAGGGATGGAGACCGCCGGTTCGGTCATGGAGCTGCTCGATATCTGCGTCCGCCGAGATCGCCTCAATATCAGTCTTGAAGATTCCCAGGTTCTTGTCGTTGACCAGGGAGATCGCGTGCTTCCAGCATTTCCGAAAGCAGCGAGTCGCTATGCCAAAAAGATCCTTGAGAAGCGTAATATCGGCGTTCGTCTTGGCGTGACCGTGACAGAGGTGCACGCAGACGGCGTGACGCTGAGTGATGGTTCGATGATTCAAGCTGATGGGGTGATCTGGGCTGCGGGTGTGAGCGCTCGGGGCACACTGGCTGCTGACGCCTTGCCACACGAACCAGGACCTCAGGGGAGAGTTCGTGTCATGAACGATCTCTCGGTTGAGGGCCAAGAGAATATTTGGGCGATCGGCGACGCTGCCGCAGTGCTGACGAATGTCGGCGGCTCGGTCTGTCCGCAGCTCGCCCCGGTCGCTATTCAATCGGGGACACACTGTGCGAAGCAGATTCTCAGCGTACTCAATGGCCGAGCAACTACGCCCTTCGTCTACAAAGACAAAGGGGTTATGGCGACGATTGGTCGTCGTGCTGCCGTTGCCAAAATGAAGCGAGGCCCAGTCATCACCGGAACTCTTGGATGGCTGGCGTGGCTTGCGCTTCACCTCTTTTATCTGGTTGGGTACCGAAACCGCTTCCGAGTCCTGACGAACTGGACCTGGCGTTACTTGGATTGGCCGTCTGGGCCACGACTTATCGTCGCCGACGCTGAAACTGCCCCCTAAAAAGAACCGCTAGGACGTTTTTCTCGGTGGACGAGGGAAGAAGGGTGAGGTCTTCTCGAGATACTCGGCGTAGCCTTCTCGAGTATTTTTCATCCTGCCTTCAAGAAGAGGTTTACCCGAGACACTGGTTAAGAGGCGATTCATCACGAGCGGTGACAAGACCGTGACGAATCCCCAGAGTCCAGCTGACGCGATGAAGAAAATTCCCCACCAGAGCGCGGCGTCGCCGAAGTAGTTCGGGTGTCGAGTCCATGACCACAATCCTTGATTCATGACGTGGCCTCTATTCGCTGGCTTCGCCAAAAACCGAGAGAGTTGAAAGTCGCCAATGGCTTCAAAGCTGAAGCCCACCAACCAAAGAACAAGGCCAACTATTTCTAAGAGTCGAAGCGGGGAAGTGGCGTACATGCCGACCGTAATCGAAAGTGAGACAAAAAACATTAAGGCCGCCTGTAAGGCGTAGATCACCACGATGGCATAGAGCGTTTCGTTTCGACCCTTTGCTCCTCGCATGAGTGCCACATAGCGCGGATCCTCTTCTTCGCCTCGACTGCGCCACCCTAAGTGAGCGGCAAGTCGCACTCCCCACAGAGAAACCACCACCAAAAGAAGTACCCGCTGTACTGTGTCAGAACCCGTCGCACTCGATGACATCACGAAGTCAGAGACTGCCACCGCGACGAAACCCAAGGGCCAAAAGACGTCGATGTCGCGATAGCGATGACGAATCTTCCCCACAACAAAAGCCAAGGTCAGGACCACAATAACGACGATGGCGCTGACGCCAATTCCAGTTCCAAGGCCTGGCGCAAGTCCGGTGGCGATCTCCATGTGAGACAGCGTAGCGATCGAAGCCCGTGGAGGGATCAGAAAGGGTGAATGTTGATGATGAGCCAAGGTTGAGGCGAGTGACAACGTAGAGTGAGTGCTATGGCCGTACGGGCTCGCATCGTTCGTCTGCGAAGCCTTGCAGGCGAAGCACTCCAAGACCTTTTTGATCAATCGACACCCTTTGGTCGCTTGGCGCTCGTCCAAGTGTTGATGATCGCCGGAGACACACTGGTGACGATCTCGCTGGCGGGATCACTCTTCTTCTCGATTTCTCCCACAGAGGCGAAATCGAAAGTGTTGTTGTATCTCCTCTTGACCATCGCCCCCTTCGCTATCGTCTCGCCATTCCTGGGGCCTTTGATTGACCGGTCGCGTAATACTCGCCGGGCCATGGTGGTCTTCTCCGCGGTGGGTCGAGCCTTGCTGTGTCCGTTGATGGCGAGAGACATTCATAGCTTGGCCCTCTTCCCAGAAGCCTTCTTGATTCTGGTGCTCTCAAAGTTGTACATGGTCACACGAGGAGCGCTCGTCCCAGAAATTGCGACCGCCGAAGAAGAGATGGGTGACGAGTACTCCTCACACGAAGAAGCCGACGCGTATCTCACCGAATCGACTCCTGACGGTCGGCCACAACATGGCCTGGCCGGGTGGAATGCACAACTCACACTGCTTGGAACCTTGGCTGGATTTGTGATCTCGATTCCAGGAATTATTTTATTGAAAACAATTGGCTCTTCTGCGGTTCTGATCTTTTGTGCGGCAGTTTTTATCTGCGGCACCATAGCGGGGTTCCGTCTTCGGCTTCCTCGGGGCAGGTCAGACGGCGACTATGACGACGAGGGCTATGCCTATGACGACGATGTCTCTGTCGATGACGATCGAAGAGGAGCGTCGAGCGGATGGGATGACGGGGATCCGGACGTGGTTCGACTTCAACCCGTCACTCACCCTGAAGTTCTTCTCGGGCTCACCGCGAACTCGCTATTGCGTGGCCTGGCTGGATTCCTCGTCTTTTTATTGGCCTTTGGGCTGCGCCGGAGCCATGCCCCGCTCTGGTGGTACGGCTTGGCCCTGGGGGGAAGTGGCATTGGAGCGTTGATTGGCTTGGCGCTCGTCCCGCGTCTTCGTAGTTGGATGAGAGAGCCACAGATGTTGATGACCGCGTTGTTGTTGGTCTGCCTTGGAGCGATAGGAGCGTCGTATCTTGGAGGGCTACCTATTCAAATCGTGCTGGCGTTAATCGTTGGCATCGCGGGCGCGATTGGCCAGCCTTCTTTTGATGCGATGACCCAGCGGTATATCCCCGTGGCGGCCCAGGGGAGAGCATTTGCCAAGTTTGCAACCCGTCAACAACTGATCTGGGTGATCGGTGCGGTCATTCCCGTGGCGATTTCGTTGACCTTCGTTCAAGGCGACATCGTGATGGCCGCCGTTGCGGGCGGGGGTGCATTGTTTTACATCTTTGGACGGATGTCTCGACTTCGCCGCCAACGCCAGCGGCGTCGCGAACGTGGTCGTCGCTAGGAGAGTCGCTGTTCGAGATCGTCCACGGCACCGTGAAGGCTGTCGGGGAGTCGATCTCCAAAGGTGGCAAAGTGTTCTCGAATGAGCGGCACTTCTTTTCGCCATTCATCGTTGTCGACTCGCAAAAGCTCTTCGACATCAGCGTCGCTCATATCAAGACCCTCGGTGTTCAGTGAGGCCATGGTCGGCACTGCACCAATTGGGGTCTCAAGCGCGTCGCCTCGACCGGCAACCCGCTCGAAGACCCACTCGAGCACGCGGCTGTTCTCGCCATACCCGGGCCAGAGCCAACGTCCGTCGTCGCCTCGTCGGAACCAGTTGACGTAGAAGATCTTCGGTAGTTTCGACTCATCACTGCTTGCACCGACGTCGAGCCAGTGTTGGAAGTAGTCAGCCATGTTGTAGCCACAAAATGGCAACATGGCGAAGGGGTCTCGACGAAGATTTCCAACCGCGCCTGCCTGGGCAGCCGTGGTCTCTGACGCCATGATCGATCCTAAGAACACGCCGTGATCCCAGTCTCTGCTTTGGAAGACCAGCGGCACCACTGAGGCTCGACGACCACCAAAGAGAATCGCCGAAATCGGCACGCCAGCGGGGTCTTCCCATTCGGAGGCAATGGCGGGGTCTTGGGAAGCTGGAACGGTGAATCGAGCGTTCGGGTGTGCAGCTGGCTTTTCTGACGCCGGGTCGTAGGCGTTCCCTTGCCAGTCGGTCATCCCGACAGGAACCTCTTCGCTCATGCCCTCCCACCAGACGTCACCGTCGCTGGTCATGGCGGTGTTCGTAAAGATTGAGTTGGCACCAACAGTGACGATGGCGTTGGGGTTGGTGTGCATCGAGGTTCCTGGGGCTACGCCAAAGAACCCAGCTTCAGGGTTGATGGCATAGAGACGCCCATCTGCACCGAACTTCATCCAACAGATGTCATCGCCAACGGTTTCGACCTTCCACTCTGGCAAGGTTGGGATCAACATTGCCAGGTTGGTCTTGCCACACGCCGATGGGAATGCGGCGGCGACGTACTTTGTCTCTCCGAGAGGAGAGGTCAGCTTCAAGATCAACATGTGCTCGGCTAACCAGCCGTCGTCTCGGGCCATCACTGAAGCGATGCGAAG
Source organism: Actinomycetota bacterium (assembly GCA_009699875.1). Lineage (GTDB taxonomy): Bacteria > Actinomycetota > Acidimicrobiia > Acidimicrobiales > RAAP-2 > CAIUMH01. The sequence continues at coordinate 340,278 of WLNI01000001.1, read as the reverse complement.
AGCAAAGCACTTCTTCCCCAAGAGAGCATTTCCTCCATAGCCAGAACCAAATGAGACGATCTCGCGAGTTTCTGGGAAGTGGACGATGTACTTGTTCTCTGCGTTACAGGGCCACGCCACGTCGGCTTCGCCGTCGGCAAGTGGGTGACCCACTGAGTGGAGACAGGGGACGAACTCGCCGCTGTCGCCAAGGACGTCTAATGCACCTTGTCCCATGCGAGTCATGATTCGCATGGACACTGCCACGTAGGGAGAATCGGTGAGCTGCACACCAATGTGGGCAATCTCAGAACCCAGCGGGCCCATTGAGAACGGGACGACGTACATCGTGCGACCCTTCATGCACCCTGCGAAGAGACCGTCGAGCAGTCCTCGCATCTCGGCGGGGTCACGCCAGTTGTTGGTGGGACCAGCGTCGATTTCGTCAGTTGAACAGATGTAGGTGCGGTCTTCGACTCGTGCCACGTCACCCGGGTCAGAGTGCGCCCAGTAACTATTTGGTCGCTTGGCGTCAGAAAGTTTGGTGAAGGTCCCGTTCGCTACTAAGAGCTCACAGAGTCGGTCGTACTCTTGCGCAGAGCCGTCACACCAGTAGATGTCGTCTGGTTGTGTCAAGGCCGCGATCGAGTCGACCCATGCGTTCAATTTTGCATTGTTGCTAGATGCCATTGTTCTGTTGTCCTCCTATGAGAACCGCTGGTGGGACTTCCCCTGGTACAGCGACTCATGCTAAGCCTTATCTGTGGCCTCGCCAACACGGGAACCCGCCCCCAACGGGGGACCGATCGGTCGAGAAGATTCGACTCTGGATCGTATCGGAAGAATGCTCATGGCGGCTTCGTTTGCCCAACCCCAAGGTCAACAGTGGTTTGGAGACGATGCTGCGGTCCTAGGAACGCCCCCTGAGGGCTCAGAAATCCTCTTTTGTACGGACGTTGCCGTCGAGGGGGTCCACGGCAATTTTGAGTTCATGAGCCCCCAAGAGCTGGGCTGGAGGGCCGCAAGTTCGACGCTCTCTGATATTGCGGCGATGGGCGGGAGCCCCTGGGTAATGGTCGCCTCGGTGGCCTGTGCCAAACATGCCAGCATCGATGAGCTGATGGAAGGGGTCGTTGAGTCCGCAGCTGCGTTTTCCTGTCCAGTCGTCGGCGGCGACGTCAGCGAGGCCGCCACCACGATGGTCTCAATTGCCGTGATCGGCCACGTGCCGCGTGGCACGGCCGTGACGCGCAGCGGAGCGCACGCTGGAGACACGGTCTTTGTGACCGGACCCCTTGGTGGATCAGCAGCGGGTCTCGCTGCGTTCCAGCGAGGCGAAGAACAGATCGAAAGCACGCTACGCAACGCCTATCTCCGACCCGTCCCGCTGCTCGCCCAGGGAGCGGCAGCGAGAGAGTGTGGGATCTCGGCCATGATCGACGTCTCAGATGGGCTCAGTATCGACCTGCACCGGCTTGCCGATGCTTCTCACGTTGGCTTTGAACTCACCAGCGTTCCCGTTTGCTCTGGCGCCACGCTTGATGAGGCGCTTGGCGGGGGAGAAGATTTTGCGTTAGTGATGACAACGAGCGACCCTGAGGGACTTCGCTCAGGGTTCGAAGACCAGGGTCTTGAACCACCGATCAGCATCGGCATGATTACGCCAGAGCACACGCAGCGAATTATTCTTGGCGAGTCGAGTTCCCCAATGGGCTGGGTTCACGACGTATGAGTGTTATTTCGCGGTTGGGATCTCTCGGCGAGGTGGTTTGGTGATCCGACCGGCACGCAGACATGAGGTGCAGACGTTGACTCGTTTTGGTGAGCCATCGATAAGGGCTCGGACCCGCTGGATGTTTGGATCCCACCGTCGCTTGGTTCGTCGGTGGGAGTGGCTCAAATTCATGCCAAACGACGGCTTCTTTCCGCAAAGTTCACACACTGCAGCCATATTGGGTCAGACCTCCTGGACAGTGGCTCCCCGGTTGAGAGCCTGTGGCCGAGGGGCTCAAAGAGTCCTCCTCGTACACGTCAGGGCTACAGGTTAGCATCGCTGGCCATGAGCCCTTCTTCGACGCTGTCGGCCATGGACGTCCGCCAGGTCCTGAGCACCTATCGAGACGTCTTGAGAAGCCACCAAGATGTGGTGAACCGACTGAACGTCTATCCCGTCCCTGATGGCGATACCGGGACCAACATGGCGTTGACGATCGAGTCGGTCATCTCTGCGATTGAGGCTCTCGACGACCCCGTGGAGATGGCGACACTTTGTCAGGCCGTCTCTCATGGCTCTCTCATGGGAGCGAGAGGAAACTCCGGAGTGATCTTGTCGCAACTTCTCCGGGGGATCTCGGAACGATTTGAATCGTGCGAGGAAATTGATGGCACCACGTTGGCCGGAGCATTTGCTCACGCCGATGTTCTCGCTCGCCAAGCCGTGGTGCGACCCGTTGAAGGAACAATTCTCACTGTCGCCAAAGCTGCGGGGGATGGAGCGACGAGTGCCGCCAACGAAGGCGGCGACGTGGCGAGTGTTGCTGAGGCGGCTCGGCTCGCCGCAGAAGACGCGTTGGCAAAAACTCCTGACCTGCTTCCCGCACTTCGACACGCGGGAGTTGTCGACTCAGGTGGGACGGGCTACCTCCTGCTTCTTGATGCGCTTTGTTTTGTGGTGTCGGATCGAGCTCTTCCGATTGCCCCAGATGTTGAAAGCATGGACGTCAATATTTCTATTCAAGAGAGTCACGGCGACGGTGACGTTTCTGATCTGCGTTACGAAGTCATGTATCTCCTCGAAGCACCCGACGAGGCCATTGACGCGTTCAAAGAAGTGTGGGCGGGGATTGGCGACTCCATTGTCGTGGTGGGGGGAGCGGGAATCTTTAACTGTCACATTCACACCAACGACATCGGGGCGTCCATTGAAGCCGCTATTCAAATTGGAAAGCCTCGAGAGATTCGGGTGACCGACCTCGATGAACAAGTCATCGAGGAGCGGTGGGTCAGAGACAATGTCGATATCGATGAGCGAGAGGTTCGACCGAGTGGTCCTGCACCAACGACCTCGGTTGTCGCAGTGGTCACCGGGGACGGCGTTGGTCGAATCTTCCGTTCCCTTGGAGCCAAGCACCTGGTCAAGGGTGGTCAATCAATGAACCCGTCGACGGCCGAGTTGGTTACCGCCGTCGAGGCAACAGGATCGGCAAATGTCGTGATTCTGCCGAACAACAAAAATATTCGCCCGGTAGCTGAACAGGTTAATGAACTGACCGAGTGCTCGGTGATGGTCGTCCCCACAAACAGCATCGTTGAAGGCTTTGCTGCCCTACTGAGTTACGACCCGTCAGCCGAGATCCAAGAGAACCTCGACGCCATGAGAGAGACCGCAAGTTCGGTGATCGCTGGCGAAATCACCCAGGCGGTTCGAGACGCCGAAACCGGTGCGGGACCAGTGCGAGAAGGCGACTGGATGGGACTGAGCCACGAAGGGATCTTGGTGGTAGCTGATTCGCTTGATGGGGCTGCGAAGAAACTCCTCGAGCGCTTGATCCTCCCAAGCCATGAACTCGTCACCGTCATCGAGGGCGACGGTGCGTCAAGCGGAACGACGCGACAGATCTCTGAGTGGCTCGCTGAAGAACGACCTGGAGTCTCGGTTGAAGTCCACCATGGCGGTCAACCGCTCTATCCATACCTTTTTGGAATCGAGTGACACCGACCGAGGACTCCTCGGCACGTCTCGCGTCCCCTGGTCGGACGCTCACTCAGTTGGCGTCGCTTGACGTCGGGCTGCTGGAGAAAGTCAGCGACAAAAAACGAACTGCACTCAACTCGTGGGACGTCGACTCGGTCCTCGACCTGCTCTGGCGTTACCCTCGTCGCTACATCGACCGCACCCGTCAATCTGATCTCAAGGACTTAGCTGTTGGCGACGAAGCGGTGATCTTGGCCACCGTTACCGCCGCGAGCCAGCGACGAACCCGAAATAAAAAAGCCATGGTCGAGCTTGACGTGGACGATGGAACTGGGTCGATGCGCGTGGTGTTCTTTAACCAAGCGTGGCGAATTCACCAGTTGAAAGTTGGCTCTGAAGCGCTGTTCTTCGGAAAACTCGACAGTTATCGGGGCAATGCGCAGATGACCAACCCCATCGTGGATCTCTTGGTTGGCATGGAGGGAAAAGTTCAGGGGACGGCGAAGACTGGGCGGATTATCCCGGTCTATCCCCAGTCCTCAAAAGTTGGACTCACCAGTTGGGAGATCGGCACCTTCGTCGCTGAAGCCTTAGCGCGCGCCGGAGAGTTCGCGGATCCTCTTGATCAGGACCAACGCCAGCGCATTGACGTCGTCGATCGAACGACTGCGATGCGAGGTATTCACGCTCCCGAAACTCTTGAAGAGACAGTCCCTGCGCGAAGGAGGCTCGCCTTTGATGAGCTCCTTCGACTTCAGCTCGCTCTCGTTTTGAGAAAGCGAGCACTCGAAGCAGATGCGCGTGGCATTCGCCACGCAGTCGAGAGTGGAGAAGCCAACGGTGAGCCCAGTGTCATTCAGAGTTTGGTGCGTTCGTTTCTTGAGCAGCTCCCCTTTGAGCCAACCAACGCTCAACGGCGTGTGCTCAATGAGATCTTCGTGGATCTTGCCAGCCCGCTCCCTATGCATCGTCTCTTGCAGGGAGACGTGGGTTCTGGCAAGACCGTGGTGGCGCTCGCCGCGATGTTGGCCGCAGTTCAAGGTGGCTATCAAGCGGCCATGATGGCGCCAACAGAAGTCTTAGCTGTCCAGCACTTCTTCGCGCTTCGAGATCACCTTGAAGGACTCAGCGTTCCCGATGAGGCACGACTCGGCGGTCGGCGAGACGTGACCTTCAAACTTCTCACGGCATCGACGCCTGCGTCCGAGCGTCGATTTATTACCGAAGGCCTGGCCAATGGAGAGATTGATCTCGTGGTCGGAACCCATGCACTGTTAACAGACACGGTGGTATTTTCCTCGCTCGGCGTTGCAGTCGTCGACGAGCAACATCGCTTTGGTGTTGAGCAGCGAGCGGCGTTGCGCGAAAAGGGACAGCGAGCTGACGGGACTCGCCACGACCCTGATCTCCTGGTCATGACGGCCACACCAATTCCACGCACCGCCGCCATGGTGGTCTTTGGAGACTTAGAGATGTCGATCCTCGATGAACTCCCGGTGGGCCGAACGCCAATCACGACACGGTGGGCGAGAACTGACCTCGAAGAGATTGAAGCGTGGCAGCGCGTGCGCGAAGAAGTTGCTTCTGGCCGCCAGGCCTACGTCGTCTGCCCACTCGTAGAGGGCTCTGACCGAGTGGTCGCAACATCCGCCACCGAAGAGCTTGAGCGACTTCGCACTGGTGAGCTCAAAGGTCTTCGATTAGGTCTCTTGCACGGACAATTAAAGACCCCGGAAAAAGAATCGGTGATGAGCGAGTTTCGAGAGGGACGCATTGATGTCCTGGTGGCGACCACCGTGGTTGAAGTGGGAGTTGACGTCGCCAACGCCAGCGTCATGGTGATTCAAGACGCGGGTCGCTTTGGCATCGCACAACTTCATCAACTTCGAGGCCGAGTAGGTCGAGGTGACACGCAGAGTTTTTGCTATCTCCTTGGAGGCTCAATCACCGAGGACGCCACCACTCGCCTCGAAGCGATCGAAGCATCGACTGATGGGTTTGTCTTGGCTGAGGTTGACTTAGAGGTCCGTGGCGAAGGAACGATCCTTGGGAGTCGCCAGCAAGGCAAGAGTGATTTGGCCTTGGCCAGTTTGGTGAGAGACCGAGACCTCCTCGAAGCAGCCGCAGAGATGGCTCGTGAGATGACCGCCGACGATCCTCAACTTCGGCACCATCCAGCCTTGGCCGAGGAGTTGCGGGCCACCTTGGACGAAGATGACGCAGCATTTCTCTTCAAGGGCTAATTGAACGGTACCCTCAGAGGGATGCGAGTGGTTTCTGGATCCGCCAAAGGGCGACCGTTAAAAGCCGCACTTCCTTCAAGCGTGCGCCCCACGACTGATCGAGTCAAAGAGGCGATCTTCGACATCCTCGGCTCCATGGGTGGCGTGGCGGGACTGCGAGTCCTTGATCTTTTTGCTGGAAGTGGCGCACTCGGCATTGAGGCACTGAGCCGAGGGGCGGCGTCAGTGATCTTTGTCGACGCCGACCACGTTGCCTTAGGAGCCACTCGAGCCAACGTTGAGGCATTGGGGATGAGCGACGGTCCGGTGACGTTCGTGCAGGCTTCGTTGCCGACCTGGACCCCTCCAGAGGTCGACCTCGTCTTGGTGGACCCTCCCTACGGCTTTGAACAACTTCAAGAGACACTCGCCTTGATCAGCGCTTCGACCATGGTTGTCGAGAGCCGAGACGAGCCAATCGTGCCGCCTGGGTGGGTGTCTCATCGCCAACGCCGCTACGGCGGTACGCTCGTAACTGTGATGATCAATGAACAACAGGGAGAAGGTGAACGATGACCATTGCCTTGATCCCTGGATCCTTTGATCCGTTTCACAACGGACACCTAGAAGTGGTGGAGCGAGCAACGCTTCAGTTTGACTCGGTCGTCGTTGCGGCATTGCGAAATCCACAGAAGTCCGAAGCACTCTTTGATCTTGACCAACGTCGCGAGATGATGGCTGAGTCGATGGCGCACCTCCCCACCGTTTCGATCGTGGCTGTCTCGACCTTGCTGGTTGAAGTGGCCAAAGAAGTCAACGCGTCAGCGATCGTCAAGGGACTTCGAGCCGTGTCGGACTTTGAGAGCGAACTCCAAATGGCGCAGATGAACCGACAACTTTCTGGAGTTGAGACGATGTTTATCCCATCGAGCTCAAGTCACTCGTTTATAGCGTCGCGACTTCTTCGAGAAGTGGCTCGGTACGGGGGAGACGTCTCCGCGTTTGTGCCTCCTCCGGTTGACAGGGCACTCCGGAAAAAATTTGAGGAAGGAACACTGTGAGCGATCACTTCGAGGATTTTGCCGATGACGTTGCAGAGCCAGCTCGCGAACTCGATGCTGAAGACATCTTGCGCCAACTCGTCGACGTAGTGGCGACGGCAAAGACCATGCCGCTCTCGGCTTCGGTATTGATTTCTCGAGACGAAGTCCTCGATCTCCTTGAAGATGCCTTGGCCCGTCTGCCTGAAGAGCTTCGCCAAGCCCGCTGGCTTCTTCGAGAACGAGAGGACTTTCGGGCTGAACAGCAGCGAGAAGCTGATGCGCTGATGGAAGAAGTGAAGGCCCAAGCAGAGCGAATGGTCTCGCGCACCGAACTTGTTCGCCAGTCCAAGCTCACTGCGCAACAGATCGTCGAAGAAGCGAACGAGAACGCCCGTCGCATGCGCCACGAAGCCGAGGACTACTGCGATCAAAAGTTGGCGGGCATGGAGATCGTTTTGAATCGGGTCTTAAAAACAGTTTCTGCCGGACGAGAACGTCTTCAGCCTCAACTTGAAGAAGCCGAAGACGCCGAGTCCGAAGAGCTCTTCGAAGCCGATGATCCATTCTTTGATCAGGATCAAACCTGAGCAGTGGCGACCGATCCCTTCGTTGTCGGGGTGGCCCGTCTCCGCAGGCAACTCGGAGCCGTCGATCAGTGTGCGGTTCACGGGGTCTTTGATCCTTCAGGAGAACTGAAAGCCCCTTCACCAGGTGAAGCTGACGTCCCCGCAGGCGACGAGGTCACTTTCGTCGGGACCATCGAGTCGATCCCAAATGGTGTCGTCGTCTCTGGAGACGTCACGGGTCGATGGGAAGGACCGTGTCGGCGCTGCGCAGAACGCGTGACCGGTGAGATCGATGTTCCGGTTCGAGAGCGATATCTCGAAGGCCTCGACCCGTCCGACGAAGAGGCCTACCCACTCGTTGGCGATCTTGTGGATCTTGGGCCCATGGTCAGAGATGCCATTGTGCTGGAGCTCCCGCTGGCCCCCCTGTGCTCGGAGGCCTGTAAAGGACTCTGTTCTCAGTGCGGAAAGGATCTCAATGTGGGTCCCTGCGGCTGTGAGGATCCGATTGATCCCCGGTGGGCTAGATTGGATGTCCTTCGCCCTTCTGAGTAGGGAGGCGCAAAGGCCAGGTGAGTTTCCTCACGTGGTGCCCAGCACTCAAAAGGTGAGTGCGTCGAGATCTGGAGAATGAGATGGCTGTTCCAAAGAAGAAGACCTCAAAATCGAAGACCCGGAGCCGACGAGCTTCTGCGTGGGTTCTTGAGGCCCCTTCTCGCAGCGTGTGTCCCCAGTGCCAAACCGCCAAGACGCCACACGTCGTGTGTCCAAACTGTGGTTGGTACAAAGGACGCCAGGCCATAGAGGTTAATTAAGTTGAGCGAACAATTGGCTGACCTACCGGTCGCCGTTGACGCAATGGGTGGCGACCTCTCGCCCGTCGAGATTGTTGCAGGAGCGAAACGCGCCAGTGACGAACTTGGCATCAAGGTCCTCCTCGTTGGACCTCCTGAACTCGTTGGCGACACACTGGGCCTTGAGCTCTTTGCGTGCAGTGAAGTCATTGGCATGGACGAAGACCCTGCGGGGGGAGTCCGCCGAAAGAAAGACTCATCCCTGGTGCGCAGCGCCGAACTTGTTCGCGATGGTGCCGCGTGTGCCATGGTGTCGGCCGGTAATACGGGTGCCACAATGGGCGCCGCGCTTCTGAGGATGGGACGCATTAAGGGTGTTCATCGACCCTGCATCGCCACGCCGCTACCGCGCCCAGGCGCCATCCCCAGTGTCTTAGTTGACGCGGGTGCCAACGCCGAGTGCACGCCTGCGATGTTGTTGCAGTTCGCCCAGATGGCCGCGGCGTTTTCCACTGCACGCTTTGCGACGACGAACCCAAGCGTCGGCTTGCTCTCTATTGGTGAAGAGCCCTCGAAGGGGACGCCGCTGGTCAAAGAGACCCACGCACTGCTCTCCTCGCCAGATTCTGGGGTGAACTTTTTTGGAAATGTTGAGGGTCGAGACCTCTTGGGTGCTGAGGCCGACGTGATTGTCACCGATGGCTTCACTGGGAACGTGGCACTGAAAACCATGGAAGGAACACTTCGGTTTCTGCTGTCGACCATTTTTGAGGTCTTTGGAACGAACGACGAGACCAAAGCCGCAAGTAACGTCCTCTTGCCCTATTTGGCTCCCATTGCTGCGAGCTTGGACCCAGAAAGTGCGGGTGGAGCGATGTTGCTCGGACTCGAGGGAGTCTGCATCATCAGTCACGGCTCATCGAGTGCTACGGCCATGATGAACGCCATTCGCGTGGGCCATGACCTGGCCGCTGCTGGTATTACTGACGCCCTTCGAGAGGCGGTAGGCGCCTCGTAGTGGTCCCTGAGGCTCCTGAATCCGGGTAAGATACCCCTTCTACTCATTGAACTGCCCAGGAGGCCTTCTCGTGCCCGCTGAAACCCACACTTCCAAAGGACCGCTGGATCGACAAGGGGTTTTTCTCCTTGTCCAAGAGCAGTTGGCCGATATTCTCGAGATCGAGCCAGGCACCATCAGCGAAGGATCTTCGTTCCAAGAGGACCTTGATGCCGATTCTTTGGCCCTGATCGAGCTGGTCGAAGGCCTGGAAGAGGAGTTGGCCGAGCGCACTGTTGGATTCCGCATTGATGACGAAGACCTTGAGGACCTCAAAACGGTCCGTGACGCTGTCGATTACGTCTTTGCCAAGCTTGAGGCTGGCTGAGCTGGTTGCGGTGGTAGCCGAGCCCGCAGAAATTCTGGCGGAGCGACTCGGCATTGAACGCGACGAAATGGGCCTGATCGAGAATGCCTTGATCCATCCGAGCTATACCCCAGAACACGGGGTGCCCTCGAACCAACGCCTTGAGTACTTGGGCGACGCCGTCCTTGATCTTGTTGTCGCAGAAGCGCTCTACGTGAGCCATCCAGAGATGGATGAAGGCAACATGTCCAAAGCGCGTATCTCTCTTGTCAACGAAACAGTCCTTGCTGAGCTTGCACGCACACTCGAACTTGGCGCCATGATCAAAGTTGGACGGGGTTCCAAGAACGCCGGCGACGTGGAGAAGCCGTCAGTGTTGGCGGATGCCATGGAAGCGGTCTTTGGAGCGATCTATCTTTCTGCGGGCTACGACAGCGTAAGAAACGTCATCATGAACCTGTTGGGAGATCGCTTCGATGCTGCGGCGAAGAACCCCGGGGCTAGCGACTACAAAAGTCTGTTGAACGAATGGGTCGACGCAGAGCACAATCAACCCGTTGTTTATGAACTCTCCGTGAGTGGCCCAGATCATGATCGTCACTACGTCGCACAGGTTCGCATGGGCGAACGTGTCCTCGGCGCCGGTGAGGGCCGTTCAAAAAAATCCGCAGAAATCGAGGCGGCACGTGCCGCGTGGGAGGTAGTACAGGGTGCCTGAACTGCCCGAAGTAGAAACAATCCGCCAACAGCTCTCCAAGGACATCGTTGGTCGAAAAATTAAAGCCGTCGCAGTCTCCAATGGTCGAGCCGTTCGTCGTCACAAAACGGCCAAGGACTTTCGAGCCCTGTTGGAAGGCCACGTTTTAAAGTCAGTAACCCGATTGGGGAAGTACATCATCATTGGTCTCGATGACGGGTCGTCGCTGGTGATCCATCTCGGCATGAGTGGGCAACTTCGACGAGCCAAGTCCATCAAGGAAGTCAAAGAAAAGCACACGCACATCGTCATTAGCTTTACCCAGGGTGGCGAACTTCGCTACGTGGATCCCCGAACGTTTGGTGAGATGTTTGTCTCAACTCCGTTGCCGGATGGCAAAGTTGCAGCGGTGTCGGCGTCATCGTCGGTGGCGATGGGTGGCGAAGGTGCGGCGACTCGGGCCAAAGTGCCAGAGTTAGCAAAACTCGGATTTGACCCAGTCGAAGACGTGATGAGTTGGGAACGATTCGCTGTTGTCATGCGGAGCCACCCCATGGGAGTCAAAGCCTTTTTGACCGATCAGGGGGAAGTCGCGGGGATTGGAAATATCTACGCGGACGAGACCCTGTTCGCTGCGGGTCTGCGATATGACCGTGAAACTGACTCATTTTCCACGATTGAAGTCCGCCGGCTCTGGCGTTCAATGGTCGAGATTTTGGCGGAATCTATCAAGCACGGCGGCTCAACATTGGCCGACGAGCAGTTTGTGGATCTGTACGGAAAACCAGGGAACTACCAGCAATTTCACGAGGTCTACGCCAGGGAAGGTGAACCGTGTCGGCGGTGCCGTCAGCCCATTGTCCGGGTCAAGCACAACAGCCGCTCCACCTTCTTCTGTGAACACTGTCAGATCTAGTCTCGAGCCCTCGTTAAGTGGGCCTTCTCCAGCATTGGTAGGGTCGCTTCGATGTACTTGAAGCGGCTGACCATGAAGGGATTTAAGTCCTTCGCTGATACGACCACGCTCGAACTCGAACCGGGGGTCACTGTGGTCGTGGGACCGAACGGTTCAGGCAAGTCCAACGTGGTTGATGCAGTGACGTGGGTGCTCGGCGCCCAAGGACCGCGTGCGCTTCGAAGTGCAAAAATGGAAGACGTCATTTTTGCCGGCACTGCAACACGGCCAGCATTAGGGCGGGCCGAAGTTTCCCTGACCATTGACAATAGTGACAATCGACTTCCTGTCGAGATGGCCGAAGTCACGATTACGAGGACACTCTTTCGCTCAGGTGATTCTGAGTATGCGATGAACGGCACGCCTTGTCGGCTCTTAGATATTCAAGAGATGCTTTCGGACTCTGGTGTTGGGCGACAACAACACATGATCATCGGGCAAGGCCAGCTCGACACGGTGTTAAATGCACGGCCCGAAGATCGCAGAGCGATTATTGAAGAAGCGGCTGGGGTGTTGAAGCATCGACGTCGAAAAGAGCGAGCAGAACGACGATTAGCAGCGACCCAAGAAAACTTGGAGCGTTTAGGTGACCTCTTGCGAGAGGTTCGTCGACAAATGCGGCCACTCGAGCGACAAGCCGCTGCAGCACGCAACCACTCAACCCTTGCCGACGAGCGCCACACACTTCGTCTCCACATCGCAGGCGTCGAGCTCGCCGCACTCCAACAGCGAAGTGAGGAGTTGTCGACAGGAATCCGTGAAGGCCGCACGCTCGAACAGAATTTGCGACAGAGACTGGCCGAGCTGGACCAAGAGACTACGACGACAGCAGCCTTGCTTTCGCAAGATCAAGCAGAAGGGCTTGCGCAGTCCGTGGCTGACGTGCAGGGGCTCGTCGAGCGCGCTCGGGGTCTCGCAGCAGTTCTCGATCAACGAGCTCGAGGTGTCGCCCAAGCGTTAGATGCCTCTCAAGATGCTGACGTTGTTGCCTCACTCGAAGCAGATAGTGCGCGAATTTCCAGCGAGATCCAAGACGTGGATCTCGCCTTGAACGCATTGGCTCCCGAGCGAGATGGCCTCAAAGAGGCTGAAGCATCGCTGGTGCGGGCAGAAGCTGAGTATGACGCCACTTGGGGTGGCGGCAACGATGAAGACGCCGTCGAATCAGCAGCCCGAGCCAATGAGCGCATTGAACTCCTCACGAAAGCCACCTCGCTGCGTCAAGATGCCTCAAGCGACGTGGCGGTGCGCCTCCAAAAGGCCGCTCGACTCCAAGAAGAACAAGTGCAACTTCGAAGCCAGCGTCAAGATGCCTTGTCGCAGCTGCAAACCTCGAGTGAGTCCTTAGAACGCGAACTTGCGACTGCGACGAGCGCCTTTGGGGTGCTCACGCAACGGCTGAGTGATGCAGAAACCGCTGCACAACGCGCAGAAGAGGCAGCGGCTCGTGGCGCAGCTCGGGCTGAAGCATTGAGTCGAGCACTTGACGACTTAACCGGAAGCAGTGGCCGAAAATCTCTCGCCGACGTGCAGGGAGTCGTCGGCTCCCTCGTTGATCTCATTGAAGTGGACCCAGGCTGGGAGCGAGCCGTGGAGTCCGCGGCCGGAGCAGCAGTTGCAGCGGTTGTGGTTGACGGTCGAGGAGCTGCTCGAAACGCACTGGAGCGCCTCCACCGAGATGGGGCAAGTGGCCTCGTGCTCGCAGCAACTGATGATGCCGAAGCCACAGTGAGCGATATGCCACAAAACGCGGAACCCGTTCGCCGTCACGTCCGTGCCGCGGCGCATGCCCCTCGTTCGTTTGATGGGGTCTTGGATCGAATCTTTGCCCGAGCGGTTCGGGCAAGTTCTCTTGATGCAGCGATTGATCTGGCGCTCGATCGACCCGACTTAGTTGTTGTGACCGAAGACGGAGACCGATTTGCCGAGGCTGGGTGGCGGGTCTCTTCGAGTTCAGGTGTCGTGACGGCTGCAGCAGTTGAGGAAGCAAATACGACGGCGACTGCGCTCGCGGAGCGAGCACGATCAGCGGGGCAAGAGCGAGTCGAGGCGAGAGCATCGGTACAAACATCGAGCGACGCACTCGCTGCTCTCCAACGCCAGCATGACCGTGCGCTCCACGAAATTGAGACAATGACGGTAGAACTCGCAGGCATTGGAGAAGTGGTTGAGCGTCTTGTGCGAGAGCAAGAAGAACTTGGCGTCCAGTCTGGTGAGCTCGAGCGAGTCTCTGCTGATGAGCAACAAGCGCTCGATGAATTAAAAGCGCAGCTACCGGCATTAGAAGAGGCGGCAGAGAGCGCTGAGCAGCGTGCACTGTGGGCGAGTGAAGCTCGAGCCACGCTTGAAGCCCACCAGTCTCAGGTCCAAGAGCTACGCCACGCTTTGCAAGTGCGTACCGCCGAGTTTACAGAGCGTCGTCGAACACTCAGTGAGCGTGTCGATGAAGTCGAACGCCGACTGTCCGGCCATGTGGAGGCACGCCTCCACGCGCAAGCTCGCCGCGAGCGCCTAGAAAGTGACGCCACCGCCATCGATCGATTTATCGCAATCGTTGATGGTGCGAGAATCCAACTCGAATCACTCTTGGAGTCCCGCCGTGAGGCCTATGCCCAAGAGCTTTTGTCAGTCCGAGCAAGTAGCGAGCGCTTAGAGATTCTCCGGAAAGAAAGAGCAGAATCAGACGCCCTTCTGTCAAACCACCTCACGGCCTCTCGGGCCAACGAGATAGAGAGCGCGGAAGTCGCAGTGAAATTGGAAGCCGCGATTGAGTTCATACGTCGTGATCTCAATGCAGACCCTGTCGAAGCGGTGGCGCAAGCCCAGCCAGAGCTTCCAGAGAATGTGACGGCACTCGAGAGAGCTGCCGCCCTTGATGCTGAGTTAGAAGCGATGGGGCCAATCAACCCATTAGCTCTGGAAGAGCTCAGCACCCTTGAAGAGCGCCATCAGGATCTCGAGCGTCAGGTCACCGATGTGCGTGAAGCACGCCGAGAGCTACACGAAGTAGTGCGAGCCCTTGATGAAGAGATCATGCAGACATTTGCTTCGGCTGCAGCTGACGTCAACGAGCACTTCTCGGGTCTTGTGGCGACACTCTTCCCGGGTGGCCAAGGTCGACTCACGCTGACCGAGCCAGACGATCTCTTGGCCACTGGGATCGAAGTAGAAGTCAAGCCTGCGGGGAGAAATGTTCGTCGAGTCTCACTTTTGTCGGGTGGAGAGCGTTCGCTGGCGGCGTTGGCATTCTTGTTTGCTGTCTTTCGCTCTCGACCCTCACCGTTTTATCTGATGGACGAAGTCGAGGCGGCACTCGACGACGTGAACCTGCACCGTTTCTTAGGCCTGATCCGAGAGTTCCGTCATGAGGCGCAGTTGATTATCGTCAGTCACCAGAAACGAACGATGGAGACAGGTGACGCGCTCTACGGAGTCACCATGAAGCCAGGTGGCTCATCCCAAGTGGTCTCTGAACGCGTACCGGCCGAGTCAGCACAAGGACAGACGCAAGAGTCATGACCCTGATCATCATCCTGGTGGTGGTTGCAGTTCTTCTCGTTGGTTCGATCGGGTTTTTTGTCCTCCGGTCCCGCTCTCGCCCTCCGACTTCTTCTAGCCCACAGCCCCGAGTTCTTCCAGAGGTTCTCGCCCCCGAAAGTGTACAAGAGCAGGAACACGAGCCACGTGGCCCTCCAGAGACTCTCCCAGAGCAAGCGGGTGGTGCGCCTGAATATCGAGAACGACTTAGTCGGTCCCGGGGAATTTTCGCCACCCTGCGGGGACTGTCCTCGAAATCAACTTTCGACCAAGAGACCATTGACGCACTTGAAGAAGCACTTCTCGGTGCCGACGTTGGTGTGGCAACAACTGATTTCCTTCTTGGTCGGGTCCAAGAAGTCGCAAAGGCGACCAAGAGCGACGACGTCATCGCTCTGTTGCGAGCTGAGCTCCTCGAGATTTTGAGTCACAGACCCGACGGAGAGGTGATTGATCGCTCGCTCTCAATGGACGTCCCCGCTGATCGATGCGCTGTTTGGTTGTTCGTCGGTGTCAATGGCGTTGGCAAGACCACAACGATTGGCAAGCTCGCCACGAGAGAGACCGCCAGCGGCAAGAAAGTTGTTCTCGCAGCTGGTGACACATTTCGGGCGGCTGCTGCTGAACAGCTTGCACAGTGGGGAGAGCGTTCTGGGGCCGAAGTTGTTCGCGGCGCAGAAGGCGGTGATCCGAGTTCGGTGGTCTATGACGCGATTGCTCGCGGTAAAGCTCGAGGCTGCGATCTCGTCTTGGCCGATACGGCGGGACGACTCCACAACAAGGTCAACTTGGTTGAAGAGTTGAAGAAGATTCGCAGGGTTGCCGACAAAGAGCCCGGCCACGTCGCAGAAGTTCTGCTCGTCCTCGACGCGACAACAGGCCAAAACGCGGTGAGTCAAGCCCGCCAATTCATGGAAGCGGTTGACGCCACGGGTGTGGTACTCAGCAAACTTGATGGCACCGCTCGCGGAGGAGTCGTCGTGGCGATTCAGCGTGAGCTGGGTCTGCCAGTGAAGCTTGTCGGCCTCGGCGAAGGAAAAGATGATTTGGTGTCCTTTGATCCGGCGGCCTTTGTCGACGCACTGTTAGCCCCCTGAGTTGAAGGTCAATCTGACTCAGGTAACCTTCATTCGTCATGTTTGATGCACTCTCAGAACGCCTTGATCGCATAGCGTCGAAACTTAAAAGTCGGGGTCGCCTCAGCGACGCGGACGTAGACGAAGCACTGCAAGAGATCCGAGTCGCACTTCTTGAAGCCGACGTCGAACTTGGCGTTGTCCGAAACTTCCTCGACGGGGTCCGAACAAGGATTTCGGGACAAGAGCTCTCAAAGGCAGTGTCGCCTGGCCAGCAAGTCGTCAAGGCGGTCCACGAAGAACTCATCAACGTTCTTGGCGGCGACGTCCTCAAGATTTCGTACAGTTCACAGCCACCAACGGTGGTCCTCTTGGCTGGACTCCAAGGTGCGGGAAAAACAACGACCGCGGCGAAACTTGCCCGTTGGTTCAAGCAACAAGGGCGCAATCCTCTTTTGGTTGCAGCTGACCTCCAACGCCCGGCCGCCGTTGAGCAGTTGCGAGTCCTCGGCGACCAGATCGGTGTCAACGTTTTTTCTGAAGCATCTGATCCAGTCTCGGTTGCCCGAAACGGCGTGGAAGAAGCTCGCCGACTCGGCCGAGACGTGGTGATTCTTGACACTGCGGGGCGTCTTGCAATCGACGAAGCCTTGATGGGAGAAGTTCGAGAGATCTCCAATGCGACGACGCCTGACTACACGTTCTTAGTCATTGACGCGATGACGGGCCAAGACGCGGTGGCCACGGCGAAGTCGTTCCACGACACGCTGGAGCTCGATGGCGTCATTGTCACCAAACTTGACGGTGACGCTCGTGGTGGTGCGGTGCTGAGCGTCAAAGAAGTTGTTGGCCGACCAATTGCCTTCGCATCAACTGGTGAAAAGATCGACGACCTTGATCTCTTCTATCCAGATCGAATGGCAGATCGAATTTTGGGAATGGGCGACATATTGAGCCTCATCGAACAAGCCGAGCGAACCATGGACGCCGACGTGGTGGCCAAGTCAACGGGGCGGATGCTTGACGGGAGTTTTACCCTCGATGACTTTGTTGACCAGTTAGGTCAAGTCCGAAAGATGGGATCAATCGGTGGCTTGATGAAATTGATGCCTGGGATGACCAAGGAGATGCGCCAAGCCGCCGATCAGGTGGATGACCGTGAAATTGATCGTGTTGAAGGCATTGTTCGCTCAATGACAACGAGCGAGCGTCGTGACCCAAGCCTGATCGACGGTTCTCGAAAGCGCCGCATCGCCATGGGATCTGGACGCTCTACTCAGGACGTCAATCAGCTGCTCAAGCAGTTTCGAGAGATGCAGAAAATGATGAAATCAATGGGTGGTGGCGGTGCCATGCCCAAAGGCAAGTTAGGGATGGCCAAGGCCATGATGGGGCGTGGAGGCCCAGATCTCTCGAGTCTTGACCCCTCCATGATGGGTAAACCAGCGCCGGGAACTGGGCTACCGCCTGAACTGACGGGGATGGGGCAAGCCTCACCGGCCCACGGCGCCCCCACCTCGAAGAGTGGGCAAAGGAACAAGAAGAAGAAGGGCGGGAGAGTTACCCCCCGCAAGGACCGCTAACATAGAGGAGCCTTGTCAAAGAGGGTCGAAACGTGGCCGAGTGGCAAGAGCTCAAAAAAAATCATCGAAGGGAATATTTTCGTGGCAGTCAAACTCCGCTTAGTACGGATGGGAAAAAAGAAGCAACCGACCTACCGGCTCGTCGCCGCAGACAGCCGTTCGCCAAGGAACGGTCGATTTCTCGAGATCCTCGGGACCTACGAGCCTCGAGGAATTTCGAAGGCCGAACCTGAGACCGTGATCCACATTGACAACGACAAGGCCGTGAAGTGGCTGAGCCAAGGCGCACAGCCAACAGAGCGAGTCGCTGTTCTCCTCAAGTCTTCTGGTGCCTGGGATCAATTCACCGAACAGAAAGCCAAGTAGTTCATGGCTGACGCAGAGTACGTAGACGGCGATATCAACACCATCGATGACGGTGGCTATGACGATGATCATCTTGATGATGTTGTTGAAGATGAGCACGGCGACGACGAAGCGAACGATGTTCGAGACACCCTCCCTGAAGCGGTGTTGACGTATTTGGCTCGCTCACTTGCGCGTGACCCAGATGCTGTCCTTGTTGAAGCGGAAGACCGTCGAGGACAGATTCGACTTTCCCTTCACGTCGGACCTGGCGACATGGGACGAGTTATTGGTCGTCGAGGGCGCACCGCCCAGGCGATCCGAGCGCTTGTTGGTGTTGCTGGCGCCCGTACCGGCGTGTCGACAAACGTCGACATCGTCGACGACTGAGTCGACCATGACCGACGGCCTGCTTGAGGTCGGACGAGTCATTAAGCCTCACGGGCTCAATGGAGAAGTGGTGATTCTGCTGTGGTCTGAAGTTGAAGATCGTCTCGCTCCAGGAGTGTCGCTCCAAACTGAGCGTGGTCCGTTGACGATAGAAACATGGAGACTTCACCAAGGTCGCCATTTGGTTCGCTTCGATGGCGTGAGAGATCGAACAAGCGCCGAACATCTTCGAGGCCTTGTCCTGAGTGCTGAGCCCCGTGAGATTCCAGGAGCACTGTTCGTTCACGAACTCATCGGCTGCCGAGTGGAACTGCAAGATGGAACGGTCGTCGGCACCGTGGCCGCAGTTGAAGCGAATCCAGCGAGCGATCTCTGCGTGTTGGAAGATGGACGATTGATTCCACTTCGATTTGTGCTTTCTCACGAAGCCAACGTCAGAATGATCATTGATCCTCCCGACGGTCTTTTGGATTTGGCGAAATGAGAATCGACGTCTACACGGTGTTCCCTGAAATCATTGACCACTACGCGAGTCAGTCCATATTGGGGCGGGCACAACGCGATGCGAAGGCCGAAATTACGGCGATCAATATCCGAGATGGTGCGAGTGACGAGCGTCGAAGTGTCGATGACACCCCCTTTGGCGGTGGGGCAGGGATGGTCTTGACACCTGAGCCGATTTTCAAGGTGGTGGAGGAAAGGGAAGCGACCCATGGTCCAGCTCGACCGCTGCTTGCCCTTGTTCCTCACGGCCGCCCCTTTGACCAAGCCAAAGCGCAAGAGCTCTCTGGCCTGGACTCGTTCTCGTTGCTGTGTGGACGCTACGAGGGAATCGATCAGCGAGTTCTTGATGAACTCGTCGATGATGAGATTTCGCTCGGTGACTTTGTCCTCGCGGGAGGGGAACTAGCGGCCCTCTGCGTGATTGAAGCCACCCTTCGGCTCGTGCCTGGGGTCCTTGGCAACGAGGCTTCGGCCCTCGAGGAGAGTTTCTCGGAGGGACTCCTTGAGTACCCCCAATGGACCAAACCTTCGACATTTCGAGGCTATGAGGTTCCTGAGGTCCTCTTGAGCGGTGACCACGCCAGGATTGCTGCCTGGCGCCACGCAGAGGCCCTGAGGCGCACTCAGGAGCGCCGTCCTGACCTCTGGGAAGCCTACGAAGGGACCGAGAAGGACTCTTGAGCCGATCCTGCGGGCTGAGGCCCGGTGGAGCAGGCCAGAGAGAACGGCTAGGATTTCTGTTTCGCCACCCTCGTCGAGGCAAAAGGACGCTTGCTATGCACCCCACCGAACTAATTGATCGTGACTCGCTCCGAGATGACATCCCGGAATTCCGACCAGGAGACAACGTCAAAGTCCACGTGCGAGTGACGGAAGGGAACCGAGAGCGAATTCAGGTCTTCCAGGGCGTCGTGATTCGCCGCCAAGGTGCAGGCGTCTCAGAAACCTTTACCGTGCGAAAAGTAAGCTTCGGCGTTGGAGTCGAGCGTACATTCCCTCTCCACACGCCCACAGTCCAGATGATTGAAGTTGATTCTTACGGTGACGTTCGTCGAGCCAAGTTGTACTACTTGCGTGACCTTCACGGTAAAGCCGCCAAGGTCAAAGAGCGTCGAGTCGCGAAGAGTTGAGTTCTCTCGTGAATCGCTTTGTTCCACGCGATGATCGAGTACTGCGATGAGCGACGAGGATCTTGAACGCTACGAGGCAACAATTGAGTTGCAGCTCGTCCAAGAATACAAAGACGTCATTGGTCTCTTCACTCATATTGTTGAGACAGAGCGACGCTTTTATTTGACCAACGAGGTTGACGTTCAAGTTCATGCTGAGTCGACACCACCCATGATTGAGTTGAATCTCACTGATGCATGGGTCTGGGATATGTATCGCCCTGCTCGGTTCGTTCCTTCAGTGAAGATTTTGACATTCCGAGACGTGAACATCGAACGACTCCCTGAGATTGACATCTAAAGAGAGATGGGAGAAGTGAGCAAAACAATGGAAACACTTCTGATCGAACGCTCTGGTGGGGTCGTCACGGTGGTGATGAATCGCCCTGAGAAGAAGAACGCCATGAACGGCATCATGTTTGACGAGTTAACGCAGGTCTTTCGAGAGGTCGAGCACAACGAAGATGACCGATGCCTCGTTTTGACCGGGGCTGGGGGCGAGTTCTGCACAGGAGCTGATCTCACCGATCCCCGTGGTGCGATGGATCCCTCAACTCCTGGGATCATCCGAATGCGACGCTTGAATGAAACGGCGCTTGCCCTCTACGAGTTGTCAAAGCCCACGATCGCGAAAGTCGACGGACTCGCTGTGGGGGCTGGCATGTCCCTCGCTATTGGCTGCGACCTTGTGGTCGCTTCTGAGCGAGCTCGCTTCTCCATGATTTTTACTTCTCGTGGGCTTTCGCCAGACCTTGGTTCGTCGTGGCTCCTTCCGCGCTTGATTGGATTGGCCCAAGCACGAGAGTTGGTTCTCCTTGCGGAGATGACCAGCGCCGAGAGAGGGAAAGAACTCGGATTTGTGAATCGAGTGGTTCCTCTTGAGACGCTTGAAGAAGTTGTCGCCACCCTCGCCACCCAACTAGCCACTGGGCCTTCAATTGCGTTGGGACTCGCAAAATCACTTTTGAATCAGACGTTTCAGACGTCGATGGCCCAGGCGCTTGAGGATGAAGGTCGCGCCCAAGCGGTGAACTTTGGAACCGAAGATCTCGGAGAAGCTATTCGTGCCTTTATGGGCAAACGCCCACCTGTCTTCAAGGGACGCTAAGTCGCTCCGTGGGGGATACCTTGCTCATTGTTGAAGACCTCGACGTTTCGAACCTCGATGACTGGTTTGACGTCCTGGTGACCTGGCTCGAGGGGTTGAATGCTCGTGGAATCTCAACAGTCCTTTTTGGCAATATCGTCTCGCAAGAACAACAACTCGACGCACTCACGCTTCTAGGGGCTCTTGCCAGTGCCGTCGTTGATCTTCGCCTCGGGGTTGTGGGGACTCTTGGAGATGGTCGCTCGGCTTCGGTGATGGCGAGAGAGATCACCACCCTTGATCATCTTGTTGCAAAAGGCACCGCATTGATAGTGAAGAGTAACGATCCGAGTCGTCTCGCTGCAGGTCGAGACGTGGTGGTGGCCTTAGCGCGCGATGATCGAGCAACTGCGGGCTTCGGAGATGAAGTGGTGCTCGATGCTCCAAACTTGCCCCGACCCCGCAGTGGGGAGCCACTGCTTGGGGTTTGGAACGGATCTGGCGAAGGCGTCATTGAGATTCAGGATCTCTTGAATGGGTCATCTCATGAGTCAGTAGCTCTCCTTGAGATGACCATGACTGAGTTTCAAGAGAGCGAGACGGTGAACGCAGGCTCGGCCGTGCGACTGGTGGGCACGGGGCGAGGTTCTGTTGATCTTCGAGACGCGATCAAGAGAGCGTCAAAGTGAACTGCCCCGATCCGTTAGGGTGCCAAGCATGTTGATCGGCGCACATGTCAGAGTGGGTGGAGGACTCGTCCCGGCCCGTGAGCGTGATTCGTAACAAGGTCAATGTCAGAAGAACTACCGAAAGGAGCCCTCGTGGGCATGCGAATTGAATCCGACAGCATGGGGGAGATCGAAGTCTCTGAAGACTGTTATTGGGGAGCACAGACTCAGCGATCATTGCACCACTTTGAAATTGGCTCCGACACCATGCCGGCCTCGCTTATTCATGCCTTTGGGATTTTGAAAGAAGCAGCGGCCCAGGTCAACTTTGAGATCGACAAACTCGATGAAGAACGAACCAAGCTCATTATTCACGCTGCTCGCGAAGTTGCCGCTGGAGAGTTTGATGACCAGTTCCCCCTGCGGATCTGGCAAACAGGTTCTGGTACCCAGACCAATATGAATGTGAACGAAGTGATCTCGAACAGAGCCATCGAACTCGCTGACGGCGTTCGAGGAAGTAAAGATCCCGTCCACCCCAACGATCACGTCAATATGTCACAGTCATCGAACGATACATTTCCTACTGCCATGCACATCGCAGCGGTCCAGGAGATGACGAGCAACCTTCTTCCTGCCGTTCGACATCTCCGTGCCGCGTTAGCGGCCAAGCAAGAGGCGTTCGAAGGAATCACCAAGATTGGCAGAACACACCTCATGGATGCGGTCCCGCTGACGCTTGGACAAGAGTTCAGTGGCTACGTGGCGCAACTTGATGCCGACATCGATCGATTGGAAGCTGTTCTAGGTGGGCTGTACGAGCTTGCACTTGGTGGAACGGCGGTTGGAACCGGCCTCAACACTCACCCTGAGTTTGGAAGTCTTTCGGCCCACAAGATCGCGCTGATTACCGGCTTACCGTTTGTGACAGCGCCAAACAAATTTGCAGCCTTGGCTGGGCATGATGCCCTGGTGTTTGCCTCAGGAGCGCTCAAGACCTTGGCTGTCTCGCTCTCGAAGATCGCCGATGATATTCGCTGGCTCGGATCAGGGCCTCGAAGCGGATTAGGGGAACTACGGCTCCCCGAAAATGAGCCAGGCAGCTCGATCATGCCTGGCAAGGTCAACCCCACTCAAAGCGAAGCGATGTTGATGGTCTGTATCCAAGTAATGGGGAACGACACCGCTATTGGTATTGCAGGAAGCCGAGGGAACTTGGAGCTCAATGTCTGCAAACCCGTCATCATCCATAACTTCCTGCATTCGGTCACGCTGCTCTCGGATAGCTGTCGCCGGTTTACAGAGTTCTGCGTTGAGGGGATTGAACCCGATCTCGAACAGATTCAAACGCACCTTGAAAACTCCTTGATGCTCGTGACTGGTCTGAACCCACATATTGGCTATGACAAAGCTGCAGAAGTCGCAAAGAAGGCATTTAAAGAACGCCTGACGCTTCGCCAAGCCGTTATTGAACTTGGACATATGAGTGGTGAAGAGTTTGATGCTGCAATTCAGCCCCATGAGATGACGAAACCATGAGCTCGGCTGCACCTCTCTCGCACGAAGTCATTGATGCAGCCTTGGCCGACTCTCCATGGGTACGCGACGGTGACGTGATGACGTTGACCAAGACCTGTGGAAGTTTTCCCGAATCACTAGGGTTCGTCGTAGCCGTGGGAGCGATCGCCGAGTCTCTTGATCACCATCCTGATATCGCTATTGCGTATACGAAGGTAACGCTCCGAGTGTCGACACACGACGCGGGAGCCTTGACTGAAAAAGACTTGGAGTTGGCTGCTCGAGTTGACAAACTCGCTTGACCGAGACGACTTAGGGCGTTGGCTGGTCAAGCAATGCAGAGCGCAAATGAGCGATTTCTTCAGTACTCAATCCGATAGAGAGCACATAAGCTTCAATCGACCCCCACTTCTCGGTGACTGCGTCTAAGAAGAATTCCATATTCCGAGGAGCAGCCGAGAAAATCTCATCGGCATTTTCAATCAGATCAGTGGCTTCAGGGTATCGAGCGACCAGCCGGTCACGAACGTGGTGCATGACGTCGGCGCTCAGCGCGTAATCGTCGATGATGACCGAGCGCGGGATTTCAAGAAGGCCCAAGATTAAGGCCGTCAGGACTCCAGTTCTGTCTTTTCCAACAGAGCAGTGAACGATGGCGGGCAGGTTTGCTGGATCGAGAACGATTCGCAATCCCTTAGCAATTTCAGTTGATGCACTCTCGAGCATCTCGACATAACTGGTGGCCAAGAAGCCAGGAATTGTCTTGAACGCCTCAGGATCAGGGACATCATTCATGAGTGGAAGGTGGTGTAGCTCCACGGCAACATGTTCAACGGGAAAGGTGCCACCTTCGAACTCCAACGTGGTTCGAAGATCAAGGACCGATGAAATGCCTAGCCTTCGCATCACGTCGATATCGGCCTCCGAGAGATTTGAAAGACCATCTGCTCGGTAGAGTGTTTGCCATTTGATGGTGGCTCCTGACTCTGTCTCGTAGCCACCGATGTCCCGGAAATTAACAGCACCATCTAGAGCGAGACGGCGATCATTGTTTGAGGATGTGGGGAGAGAGGTCATCACTTTCAATACTACTCAAGAACGTTCGATTCTCAGTTAAGTACGCAGTGAATTTTAGGTGACGGGAAGTCCCCACAACGCCATCCATCGGCTCAAGTCGCTCTCCATGGGAAGGTCGCTCCCAATCGTTGCTTTGAGACGTAACTCAGCTTCGTTATCTCGTTTTGATTCAGCCGTTGGGCAGAAAGGGTAGAAGGTTCCTCTTTTGTAGAGATAGATCAGATAGCTTTTCGTGGCACTTTGGTCTGCGCCCTCGGCCGGGACAAAGCCAAAGACACTGCAAAGAAGCTGAGGACCCCATCCGTGTTCGCAGAGGAGTGTATTGACCTGATGAACGTGGGTGACGAGATCATCAAGATTCGCCCCTTCAACAATCAGCCAGCGAAAGCCCAGGTCGTCTTCAACTGATCGCAGAGAAGGTGAATTTGGATCGTCGTCGCCCATATCCAGAAGAGTTGTTACTTCGGCCTGAACGTCCGCAGGTGCTTGTCCAGATGGGGGCTTCCAGCACACTCCTGCTTCGCCAGAGGTCACGAGTCCTGCTTGAAGCTCGAGTGTCACTGCCGCTGAAGGCATGGCAAAAAGAGCATCGAGTTTCGGCTGGACTTGTTTTGTTGTTCCCCTGAGTGCGTCAAGAATACCCATGTGAGAAGTTACGAGGCGTGGCCCAGTTGTCGCTCTAACTCATCGAGTTGAGCGAGGCGTTGCTCGAGGCTTGGGTGGGTCGAAAACAGTGTGGCCAATGACGCTCCTTGGGCTCCACTGACCGCTGGAGTAAAGAAGAATGCATTGAATGCTTCGGCTTTGCGAAGGTCCCGTTGAGGAATTCTCGACATGTCGCCTGTGATCTTGACGAGTGCTGATGCCAAGACTGAAGGGCGGCCAATGAGGATTGCTCCTGAGCGGTCGGCAGCGAGTTCTCGATACCGTGACAATGCCATGGTGAGAAGAAAACTAATGGCGTACACGACGATAGAGACCAGGAGCACAAGCATCTCGCCAGCCACTGCTCCGTTGTTGTCATCATCTCCACCGGAAAACATTGAACTCCACAGAGCGACTCGAGTCAGGAGTCCAGCGAGCATCCCGACAGAACTCGCGATGGTCATGACGGCAACGTCACGGTGCGCCACGTGAGAAAGTTCGTGCGCCAAGACTGCTTCAAGCTCCTCATTTTCTAAGCGAGACATAATCCCCGTCGTCACGCAGACAACTGCTGACTTGGGGCTTCGCCCCGTGGCGAATGCATTTGGTATATCGGTCGTTGCAATGGCAACTCGGGGTTTTGGCATATCAGCCATGAGACAGAGACGATCCACCATTGCATGGAGTTGCGGTTGCTCTTCTGGAGTCACGATCTGTCCGCCCATGCCGAAGAGCGCGATGCGATCTGAAAACCAGTACTGGGCAAACATGCCAGCGAGACCGAGAATGACGATGAGGACAAGTCCGACCCCTACCGCATAGAGCACTGCGCCCAAGATGCCCCAGAGGACGACGATCATCATTCCGGTAAAGAACATCCGGAAACTAAGGCCGTGATCGGATTCGATATTTTTTGCGTAACTCATGAGAGAAGAGTTCGCTCCCTACTTGGCAGAAGGGAGCTCGCCAGCCGTTCCTCCGCCAACTTCAGCCTTGAGGGCCGCAAGCTCGCCATCAACTGTCGAGGCTTTCGAGACTTTGTCGAGTTGCGCTTGAATGTCATCGACTGGTTTCGAAAGATCGGTCAGGGCCCCAGAAGCCAATAGCTCGTCCATGGCTCCAGCTCGTGCTTGCATTTGAGCGATTTTGTCTTGTGCGCGCACCATTGCTTGGCCGGCATCTCCCATTGATGTTGAAATACCACTGACCGCTTCGCTGATTTTGGTCTGGGCCTCAGCGGCGGTGTAGGTCGCCTTAATGGTCTCTTTTCGAGTTCGGAACTCCTCGACTTGGTTTTGAAGTGTCTGCGAGGTCTGAATAAGTTTTTGTTCCTGCTCGGCAACTTGGTCGTGTTGGACTTGGAGGTCTTTGAGTTGTTCGCCTAAGGCTGCTCGTCGCATAAGGGCTTCTCGAGCGAGGTCTTCATTGCCTTGCTCCAATGCTGCTTTCGCCTGGCCTTGGAGCTTGTCGGCTTGTTTTTGCAACTCTGCAGCCTGGAGCTCAATTCGCTTTCGAGCTGTCGCCACGTCGGCAACGGCTTTTCGGACCTTGGTGAGATTGTCGAGTTGCTTCTCATAGGACAGGTCAAGTGTCTCACGAGGATCCTCAATTTTATTGAGTGCCTTATTGGACTTGGCCTGAAAGATTGCACCAATTCGCTGGAATATGCCGGCCACATTGACCTCCCTAGGATGTCGACCACGTTTGTCACAGCCTAGATGCCCATCATCAGCGATTGGACCCGCCGCCAAATCGCCTAGGTTTTGGGAGATGTCTTCGAAGCGGTGTCTCTTGACCGTCCATGCCCACCCTGACGATGAGGCCTCGAAAGGGCCCGCGACGGTGGCCCGCTACCACGCTGAAGGCGTCCATACTGTCTTGGTCTGCTGCACGGGCGGGGAAGAGGGCGAGATTCTCAACCCAGCGGTGGTCCTGGGCGAAGGCGAAGGACTCGGCAGTCGTCGAGAGGGAGAACTCGCGAACGCTGCGGCGGCAATCGGCTACGACGAAGTCGTGATGCTTGGCTATCGGGACTCTGGGATGCCTGACTCTGACGCGAATAAACGAGAGGACGCATTTTGGAATGCACCCTTTGATGAAGCAGTTGGCCGCTTGGTGAAGGTGATTCGACGTACACACCCTCAAGTAATCGTTGCGTACCCTGACGAACAAACTGAGTACCCTCACCCCGACCACATACGAGCGCACGAGATAGCCGTGGCAGCGTTTGAAGCAGCTGCTGATCCCGATCTTTACGAAGATGCCGGTGAGGCATTCGAAGTTTCGAAGTTGTATTACACCGTATGGCCGGCACTTCGCATGGTGAAGCTTCACGAAAAGCATCTGGAGCTCGGTCTTGAATCTCCCTACGACGAGAAGTTTTTAGAGCGACTCAGCCGTCGTCGTGAAGAACATTTCACGACGACGATTTCAGTGGATGGCTTTGGCCACGTGCGAGATGATGCACTGCGAGCTCATGCCACTCAGATCGATCCAACGTCTTCTTTTTGGTTTGGCCTTCCTGATGAAGTCCGCCATGGCGTGCATCCTTTCGATCACTACAACTTGGCACGTAGTCGAATTGGACCACTTGAAAGCGAAGAAGATGATCTCTTCTCAGGCATTTCCTAAGCGAGGGATCGCTCAGTAAGAACGCGCAATAATGCAGACGAGATCAGCTTCTTCTGGCGACTCAGGCAGTGATCCATCGGGCCGTTGAAGGCATCGAACGCTCAATGTCTCGCGATTCAATGCAGCCTCGCCCTCGTCGCCAACAGCAGACCACTCCATTTTGGCGAAGCCCACTCGAGCAGCATCTTTTGCCTCGTCGAGCGAGTTCACGGTGACGGTTTGATCATCTCTTCGCTGAAGTGAAAGCGCCAGGAGATCACTGTGCATCGTTTCTAAAAGTGATGCCACGTGGGCTGCCACCTCCGCTAATGCAATATTGGTTTTCTCTCCCGTATCTCGGCGGGCCACACTTACGACGCCCTCGGCCAAGTCACGTGGACCAATCTCGAGTCGAACGGGGACGCCTTTGAGCTCCCAGTCGGTGAGTCGTCGCCCCAAACTCCCGCTTTTTGCATCGATCTCTACCGAGATCCCGAGCGCATTGAGTTCACTCTTAAATGTTTCCGCGACGCTCACCACTTCTGCATCATCTCGGATGCACAAGGCGACGACCTGAATAGGAGCGAGTCGAGGAGGCACAATGAGGCCGTTGTCATCCCCGTGTGCCATGATCAAGCCGCCGACGAGACGAGTCGATGCTCCCCAAGAAGTCGTATGACAAAAGTGTTCTTTTCCGTCATCGGCTGAGTACTTAATGTCGAAGGCCTTGGCGAAGTTTTGACCCAACTCGTGGCTCGTTGCCATCTGAAGGGCCTTGCCGTCACGCATCATCCCTTCGCAGGTCATCGTGTTGACGGCACCCGCGAAGCGCTCACCCTTTGTTTTAATGCCAAGAAACGTCGGTAACGCCATAACCGAGGTGAGGAAGTCGTTGTAGACCTCCATGTGAATCCGGGCTGCGTACGTTGACGCATCTTGTTGTGAGGCGTGCGCAGTATGTCCTTCTTGCCAGAGAAACTCAGAGGTTCGCAAAAACAGTCTTGGGCGAAGCTCCCAGCGAACCACGTTTGCCCATTGATTTAGGAGAAGAGGGAGGTCTCGATAACTCTGGATCCACTTCGCCATGTACTCACCAATGACCGTCTCTGAGGTTGGGCGCACGACAATTGGCTCGGCCAACTCTTCGCCGCCGGCGTGGGTGACCACCGCAAGTTCGGGGCTAAAGCCTTCGACGTGCTCTGCTTCTTTTCGTAAATAACTCTCAGGAATGAAGAGAGGGAAGTACGCGTTCTGTGCGCCACAAGACTTGATCCGAGTATCAATCTCGGCCTGGATGCGCTCCCAAATGGCATAGCCATAGGGCCGAATAACCATTGTGCCTCGCACCGGTCCGTTGTCGGCGAGTTCGGCCTTGGCCAGGACGTCTTGGTACCAGCGTGGGAAGTCTTCAGTTTGGGATGTCAAGACACTCTTTGCTGCCACTGTTCTCCTTTAGCGTGCACCAGAAAAGTACGGGCGCTTGCTTGAACGCTATTCCACGAAATCAGCGAAGGGAACGACCCGAGCTGGAGACTCGTGAGTTAGATCATCGATGCGGGACTTCGGCGTGCCAATTCGAGAAGTGGCCGCCAGCCAATGAGCGTGGCGTCGTGGTCCCGCAAGAGTGCCTTTAATGTCGCTTCTCGAGCCGAAAGTCGAAGATCATCGACTCGCTGCGCCGCGTCCGAGGCAAAGGCTTTCAATTCGTCCGTCTCTTCTGCGGGTCGAATGACAATTTCCGTAACCCCGTCACCAAGGCTGTCAGAGATCTCTTCAAGTTTTGATCGCAGGCCCTGACCGGTTGAATCGATCACGCGATCGGGAACAATCACGCCGGCATTCTTTGCCAGCGTGCGAGCAGGGAAGCCGAGAAGGGCATCTTGCGGGCTCGAGAGGAGCCGGAGGGGGAGTCGATACTCTTGGGCCAAGTCAAAGATGATGTCGAAGAACTCTGGTCTCGTCACTAAGGCATTGTGATGTGCGGCAAGGTGGCTCACGTCGAAGCCGTAGAGCACTGCTCGCTCAAGTTGGGCTCGGCATTCGCGACGGATTTCATCAAGGTCGGCATGGTCGAGGGCGTCAGCAACACTTCCAGCAAACCCTCCGTCTCCACCCAACAGTGAAGGTGCGTGGGTGATGGGTCCAAAGCGCAAGAGCTCATGTTCGGCGGTGATCGCTAATGAGACACCGATATCTTGGCCACGGTACAGCGCTGCGGCTTGGCGAGCCCAGGGAGCGGGGACCAAGAGCGATGCGCTCGTCGCAAGTCCGGTAGCGAGGGTGTCGAAGACACCAATATTTGATGCATGACAGAGCCCTAAGTCATCTGCGGTCACGATCACGGCAGTGGCGGACTCGCCGAGGCCGAGTCGCCACGTCAATTCAGACATCAGTTGTGCTTGCCTTCAAGGCCAGCGTCTTGTGCAGCAGCTGCATCGGCAAGTGACTGTCGATGCTCGTCGAGTTTGTCCGAAAGTGCTGAGTCAGAAATCGCTAACATGCGCAGCGCTAACAGGGCAGCGTTCTCCGCTCCGTTTATCGCCACTGTGGCGACGGGGACGCCTCGTGGCATTTGGACAATGGAAAGTAATGAGTCCATACCGTCAAGTCGAGCAAGAGCGACGGGGACGCCAATGACGGGCAGGGACGTTACCGACGCCAACATTCCTGGTAAATGGGCTGCCCCACCGGCTCCGGCAATCAAGATTTTGAGGCCTCGCTGCTTGGCATCGGTCCCGTAGCGCAACATGGCTTCAGGGGTGCGATGCGCAGAGACCACGTGGACTTCAGACGCAACGCCGAATCGATCGAGCGTGGCTGATGCCTCACTCATGACGTCTGCGTCAGAACTACTTCCCATGACGATTCCAACGACGGGGTTCCCGCTCATTTAATTTGCTCTCCGATCTGGTGAGGGACCTCGGTCCCAAGAGCCGTTGCCGACTCCCATGCAGCATTGCGTACGTCATCAGGGTTTGAGCCACACACCGTCACGTGACCAAGTTTTCGACCCTTCCGACTCTCTTTACCGTAGAGGTGAATGTGCGCTCCCTCAACTTTGAGTCCAGCGCCAAGGAACCCGTCAAGGCTCCCACCTTCTTGCGTACCGAAGATGTTGACACTCGCCACTGCCCGAGCGTTGACCTCAGTGCTCCCTAAGGGGAGATTGGCGACGGCTCGAAGATGGTTTTCAAACTGGGAGGTCACCGATCCGTCTTGGGTCCAGTGACCTGAGTTGTGGGGGCGCATTGCTAACTCATTAATGAGGAGGCCATCCTTGGTCACGAAAAGCTCAACGGCCATAATCCCAACGACGCCGACGACATCTCCGACGGCTCGCGCAATCGCTTCACCTTCGAGTCGATGCTGCTCGCTGAGAGAACCGGGGATAAGAACCTCTCGGCACACACCATCGATCTGGGCAGTTTCGACAACAGGCCATGCCGCAATCTCACCGTCGTGCGAGCGACAGATCAGTGCGGCAAGTTCCGCAACGATCTCGACGTTCTCTTCGATGAGGGCGGTGATGTTCCTCTCGTGCAGCGACGCAATGACGTCTGCGGCTTCGGTCGCATTTTGAACGACGAAGACTCCCTTGCCGTCGTAGCCGCCGCGTGCTGCTTTGATGACGAATGGCCAGCCGAACTGCTCACCAAGTGTTTTGGCCGACGAGGTATCGCCAGGGGCGATGATTTCGAATGCGGGGCATGGGAGTCCTCGAGCATGGAGAAGTGATCGCATCTCGGCCTTGTCGACTGCGTAAAGAAGCGCACTGCTTGATGGGGAAAGACGTACCCCTGAAGATTCCAATTCGGCAATGATTTCTAGATCCACAAGTTCATGGTCGAAGGTCACCACATCGACACTTTGTGCGAGATCCTCCATGGCCGCCCGGTCATGAGGAGAGCCAATTTTGAGTTCTGTGGCGGTTTTTGCTGCGCCCTCGGAGGCCGACTCGGCCAGGACGACCGTCTCAATTCCCAACGCACTGGCCGCCTCTGCCAGCATTCGAGCGAGCTGTCCCGCTCCCACGATTCCAACTCTCATCGCTGAGCCACGCCGCTGCTACTAACCTCAAGACGTTCACCCATCACCCCAGGTTACTAAGGCCTGCGGGGCCCCGAGGAGTCTCATGATCAAAATCGGCACACTAATTGAAATGGATCGCTCAATTGAAGGGGCGATTGACCAGGTCCGTCGCATTAAAGACGCAGGATTTAACAGCGCCTGGGCGACGCAGATCTTTGGAAACGACGCACTCACAATGCTCGCTGTGGTGGGGAGTCACGTCGAAGACATCGACCTTGGCACCGCAGTGATCCCGGTTTACCCCCGACACCCGCAGATCATGGCCCAACAAGCCTTGACCGTGCAGTCGGCAACGCAGAATCGACTGAGTCTTGGAATCGGGCTCTCCCATCAAATTGTCGTGGAGAGTCTCTGGGGTTACTCCTACGACAAACCAGCTCGTTATATGCGCGAGTACTTAGAAGCCCTCGTCCCCATGCTGAATGGTGGGACGTCGATGGTGACTGGAGAAGTGATTACGGCAATTACCACTGGGCCACTCGAGATCCCCGACGTCGAAGCTCCCTCACTCTTGGTTGCAGCCCTTGCGCCCACGATGTTGAAGCTAGCGGGTACCGTTGCTGATGGAACGGTGACATGGATGACGGGAATTTCGACGATTGAGACTCACATCGCGCCAAAGATTACCCAAGCGGCTAACGATGCTGGCCGAGATGCTCCACGCATTGTCGTGTCGCTTCCTATTTGTCTGACCGACAATATTGAAGCTGCGAAAGACTCGATCGATGAAGCATTCTCGATCTACCCATCCCTGCCGTCGTATAAGGCCATGTTGGACATCGAAGGTGTACAGCGCCCGGCAGACATCTCGCTCGTGGGATCAGCCGAACAGATTTTGGACGGTATTGGTCGCCTCACCGAAGCAGGTGGCACAGAGTTGGTTTGTGCATTTGCGGGCAACAAAGACGAGCAACATGCCTCCTTCGACCTCCTCGCGTCTTACGCGCGAAGCTAAACGATCGACGCCGCGTGAGCTAGCGGCTCAGTTGCGTATGTTTGAACTCGTTGATCTCGGGTTGGAGGACCATGAGATTAATCATCTGGGTCACGACGTCTCGAGACGCCGCCAGATTGTTGTGATCTGGGCCCGTCATGAGTCGGAGAAAGGTTGCGTCGGAATCCCCAAAAATAAATGTGGGCACGCCAAAGACATCTAAGTCGTCGTGGTAGTGCTTCCACTGTTTGGCGATAACGGCCCGAGGCGTCTGCGTCGCAACAATCTCGTAGACGGCATCCGGGTTCAGTCCAGCCCGCTCCAAAATTGGCGTGATCTCGGCCTCGGTATTTAAGGCCACGCCGTCGACATGTCGGGCATGGAACATCGCTCCGTGAAGCGTCAAGAACTGATCTTCGAACGCGTCTCGCACAGCGACAGAGACTTCTAAGGCCAAGAGGACAGCGTCTTGCGACGGGTCATCCCAGACGTCAAGTTGACCCTCTTCAATATGCCCCTGATTCAGCGTGAAGGGCTCAAAGGTGACGTCGAGGTCGAGGCCAGTGCGAATGGCAGCAATGACATGTTCGTGGACGTTTCGTGCAAAGGGACATCGATAGTCATAGAGCAGAACAAATGGTGGTGCAGACATAGTCCTCAGCCTATTGCGCTCGAGAAGCTCTTCGATCGAGGGAGCGAAGGAGCGGCCGAACGGCAAGACCAACAGCTGCGCCAAGGAGGGCGCCACCAAGCACGTCAGAGCGATGGTGTGCACCAACGCGAACCCGCGCCCACCCGACGGCGCCGGCATTCGTCATCCCTACAACCAGGCCGAACGCGGATCGAGGGAGAGCAACAGCACTGGCGGTTGCAGCCAGAGTGTGGCCACTCGGAAAGCTTGAAGAGCGAGGTGAGCGAAGGAGCGTCGAGTCGACATCGGCCGATACGGGGCGCTCCCGTTGGACGATTTTCTTTGAGATGGTTGTCACGACGACGATGGGAACCCCGAGACATGCGAGTCGAGCAAGTGCAAGGGCGACCCCTTTTCGACCACGAAGCACGTCGATACCGACGGCGAGAGCGGTCGAGAGCCCGTAGTCGGCAAGAAATGATATTCCCGCAGCAAGAGCAACTTCCTTGCTCGAGGAAGAGCGTTGGTCGACGTCGTTCATGTTCTCCACCCTCTAAGCATGGCAGGAAGATGCCAATGCGTGGACTAAGAAATGGAGGTGAGCCAAGATTCCCCCGCCAAAGTGCAGCGCAGCTCAACCTGGGCGGGTCTTCGGGCGGGTGATCCAGTCAAAATTGACGACCCTCGAGCGCGCCGATCGACCTTTGAATTTGTCGCCCATGTTGAGCATCTTGGAAATGGCAGCACCTGGGTTGAAGTTGTAGGGGGACGCCGGGGAGATCGAAAACTCTGGAATTTCAGACCCGATCAGGTCTATCCGGCCCAAGGAAAGAAGGACATGCCGTCTCTCGACGACGCCCCACAACTGCCCTTTGGTTAGTAAGTAAAGTCTCTAGAGCGAAGAAGGGCCAAGTTGGCTCGCCATAACAAGAAGAAAAGGAAGTACCACTTCTATGAAACATGTGGCGACGAATGTCGATCGTTCTCGTTCTCCAATTGTGATTCCTTTCGCCATCTTGGGCGTGCTCTCGATCTTGGCACTCTGTTCGATAGGGCTCGCAATGATCACGTCTTCGGTTGCGACCGCTGGAGGGACTGGAGATGCGGTCCCGATTGTCTCAAATGTGAACTCCACGTCGTTCCTCGATCGAGGCCCCTTCGGCGTAGGAGAGACCACGCTCACGCTTCCGGGCACCTCAACCCCCGTTGAAGTTTGGTACCCAGCGAATGCGAGCACGTATCACGGCACGCCAGCGACCTACAACGTGAAGAACAGCCTTCCTGCGTCACTACAAAAGGCGTATGCCTCGTTCGCGGGCGTGATCTATCCCTCTGGTGGAATCAGCAACGTCCCAATGGCTGCAGGGAAGTATCCAGTCGTGGTCTTTAGCCACGGTTATGCCGGATTCAATACCCAGTCCACTTATCTCACTTCTCACTTGGCGAGTTGGGGATTTGTAGTCGCCGCGCCCGAACACGTCGACCGTGATCTCACGGCAGTGCTCAACGGGTTTCTGACGGGAAAGACGTCAACTGCTCAAAGTAACGACGTCGCCGATCTTGAAGCGACGATTTTGCTCATGAACTCCGAGACCACCTCATCGTCATCACTCTTCTCCAACCACTTGGATATGACCAGGCTGGGAGCGGTGGGGCACTCTGCGGGAGGGGCAGCAGTTGAGAAACTCGCAGTAAGTGACAAACAAGTCGATGTCTTCATCGGGCTCGCTGGCGCATCGTATGGAACCTTCGGCCAAAGTGCAACAGGCGCTGGGGCAACGGTTCCAAAAGTCCCGGGACTCTTAGAGTACGGAACGAATGATCAAGTCGTAGTCCCGTCAGGCATGATCAAGGCTTACAACGCACTCAACCAGCCGAAGCGATTGATCTCAATTTTGAATGCGGGACACCTTGTCTTTTCTGACATCTGTCAGCTCGCTCCGGGCCAAGGTGGCCTCATTGGTATCGCCAAGCAGATCAATCTCCCGGTTCCAGCTTCGCTGGTGCCCCTGGGCTCCGATGGCTGCCTGGCCCCCAACGACCCTGTGACCGACGACTGGCCAGTGGTGAACCAGACCGTGACCGCTCAATTGCGCTGGGCCTTGGGCTTTGATCCCACTCAGGCGGGGTTAGAGAATCTCATTGGTGACATTGGCACGAATACCACTGCCGACAACGTCCCTCAAAGTTAAGGGAAATCTCCTTAGTCGACCTCTGAGAGTCTTGACTCAAGAAAATGTGTGACACGAGGCCTCAATGAGCGATGAACAAGAAAACGAGGGCACCTCTCGCGCAGTGGATCTCGAACATGAGCGACTCATAGCGAGAGATCCTCACGCATGGGAGGCGTTTTATGAGCGGAACTATTCAGCCATGGTGGCGTACGCGCAGCGCCGGCTTCCAAGTATCGACGACGCCCGTGACGCAGTTGGAGATGCGATGACCAGAGTGGTTGATGGCCTTCAACGAATGGACGAATCAGGCGCCAGCCCAGAGGCATGGAGTTATGGGGTTCTTCGCCACGTGGTGCTTGATTACCAACGAAAAATGTATCGCAAACGTCAGGTCAAAACTCAGCGAGAGATCTCGTCACCAGAACCCTTTGAGAGGCTGATTGCCTCTGAAGAGCACGACGCAGTCCGAGCAGCCTTCGAACTCTTGCCAGAACGGGATCGAGAAGTCTTGGAACTTCGTGTGGTGGCGGGCCTTTCAGCTGACGAAGTCGCCAATGTCCTCAAGATGAAGCCAGGAGCAGTTCGGATGGCCCAGGCCAGGGCGTTGGAGCGACTTCGAGGACTTCTTGAGAGTGAGGGAACGCCATGAGCTCGATGAGCGATGATGAACTTCTTGGTCGTTTAACCTCA
Organism: Actinomycetota bacterium; assembly: GCA_009699875.1. GTDB lineage: Bacteria > Actinomycetota > Acidimicrobiia > Acidimicrobiales > RAAP-2 > CAIUMH01. The sequence continues at coordinate 304,237 of WLNI01000001.1, read as the reverse complement.
GCACTCGCGCCCGAGAGCATCACGCCTGACGCACGATCATTGGAACAATTTCGCGATGCCCTTCAGCGATCAGCGAAGAACGACGACGTTATTGTCTCGATCTCGTCGCCCACGAAACGCCGGGCGAGCCGTCTCCATCGGCTGCGCCACCCAGTTGGTGCAGCGATTGGTGTGATCTTCCTCGCCTCAACGAGTGTGGCTGCCGCTGCGGCAGTGGGAACCGACACACTGCCCGGGCCTACCAGGACCGTCGCGTACGAGATCGGCCTCCCCGTCACGTCGCCCGCGCTCTACCAAACGCAAGAAACCCTGCATCAGCTCAACGTTGCGGTCGATCACCACGATCCGGTGGCTGCTCGAGAGGCGGGGAATCAACTCCGCCGGAATCTCCAACAACTCAACCCGCGTGATCTCACTCACGTCCAAGGTCCTGCTCGAGCATTGCTTCCTCGTGCAGGGGTCCCTGTGCCACCAAGTATTACGATCCCACCTCGGCCAACACCACCAACCACACCGCAACGCCTCCCAGAACAGCAGGTGCCCGCGGGGACGTCGCCGGTGACGTCCCCGACACCGAGCCCTCCGAATACTCAACCCTCAGGCTCTTCTCCACAGCGTGGATCGACACCTGCGCTGCATCCATCGAGTACCCCGTCGACGGCGCCCACGTCGAGACCAGCGTCGGGAAGGCCAGGGGCCTAAAAGTGGAGAATGTCCTTTTTTCGTTGGTTGATTCGTGCTCTAGTGGAGTAGTGAGAAATTTCTGTGTGACGCCGTTGGATCTTGAGCGATGTGAAGGGAAAGAGAGTTCCCCCCTCAAGGAGCAGAGATGACAGTTATCGAGTCACGATATGAAACGCTGAGTGATCAGGAACGATCTCACCGTAGCGTGGCACAGCCGAATCAACTCAGCACGCTGGCCTCAGCGACGGTGGCGTTCTGTCTTGCAGGACTCCTCGGCGTCTGGGTCGCGATTTTTCTTCAGGTTGGCCCACGCGCTGTTCCTACATTTTTGAAAGCGGCCGTTGTCACGTCCGCATTCGATTCATGGCTCGCCCTGGTCTTTAATCCGTTTTACTGGGGCGTTCTCGTTGTCTTGGCTATCGTTCAATGTCTCTGGCCGGCACAACGCAGAGAGCGCATGCTCTCTCGAGGCTTCGTAGAGGACGCCACGTGGTTCTTCGCCTCAACGGTGTTCTCAGTGAGCGTGGTAGCCGGTCTCTTGAGCATTCTTCATGCTGGTTTTCTGTTCGTAAGCGGTGGGTGGAGTTTGTCGCTCACCCCATGGCTCGGGGTATGGGGAGTGGCGATGCTCGCGTTTGTTCTCAGTGATGGCCTGGCCTGGCTCAGCCACTGGACACATCATCACGTGCCGAGACTTTGGTATTTCCACGCCGTCCACCACTCTCAAACCTCCATGAATGTGTTATCTGACTCTCGCCAACACATCGTTGAAACACTCATAAGCGCCACCATTGTGTATATCCCTGGCGTGATGCTCGGGCTGTCCTCGCCGCAAGCGATGAAACTCGCCTTTGGCGCTGTCTGTTTTTCAGCGTTCATTCACTCAAACATTCGAACCAATCTCGGTCCACTTCGCTTTCTCTTCATTTCGCCCCAAGCACACCGAGTCCATCACTCGGTTGAAGAAGCCCACTTCAATTCAAACTACGGAACCGTCTTCTCATTCTGGGACGCACTGTTTCGCACCCGTCATACCGATCAGCGAAGTTACCCAGAAACAGGAATCGCTGATGATGCGTTTCCCCATGGAAATTCTCGGAACCCACTGGCATTGGTGAGCATGTGGGGGCGACAGACGCTCTACCCCTTCGGCTTGGTGGTCTCCAAACGAGTCAACTATGCCGGCAACACCGTTGGAGTTGCTCCGTCGGCGGAAGTAAATGAGCATGCCCAATGACGATGAGAAAGCGACTCATCGTGGCGGCCTCGGCCCTCGCCGGTTTTGTTCTGAGCGCGGGCGCAACGTTCCCGGTCCTCTCTTCAGCCCTTGAGGCATCGCCAGCTGCTCGAAGTACGTCGACCCCGGTGGCGCAGGCGCTCGCACCGACGACAACCCTGCCTGTTCAGGGCCAAGACGCGCGTCGAGACAGCGCCCCATTCGAGCCATCGGCGACTTCACCAGCGGCGCCACCCGACACAAGCCGTGGCCACCAGGGGCTGAGCGCACCGAATCCTCCCCGACGCTTCGATCCTCCTCGAAGAGAGACGCCACCACCGCTTACTCCTCGAGCACTCCCTGGAGATCGAGGGAGCGGTGTTAGGCCTTCGGGTCCAGCAGGACTTTGAGGATTCCGTCTTCGCGCTGATCGAAGAGACGGTAGGCCTCGGGAGCTTCGGAGAGCCCCATGCGGTGCGTGAACACGTCGCTGAGATCTAAGCGTCCTTCGGTGACGAGGGGAACCAAGTTGGCCCAAGTCGAAGGGATGGCGGCGAAGGCTGCTCGAAATTCAAGAGCCTTTAAAAACGCCAAGGCCATTGGGAAGGGAAAGTCCATGTCGAGGTTCACGCCAACCATCGAGACGCGGCCCCTCGGCCCCACGCAACTCAGAGCATCTGAAATGGTCTGTTGATGCCCGACTGCTTCGATTGCCACGTTGGCACCGAGACCACCCGTGGCTTCAAGCACGCCGAGCGCTCCCATCTCTCCCGAAGCGTCAACGGGAATTGCTCCCATCGCTTCGGCTCGAGCTAAGCGTTCTGGAACCACGTCAACAGCAATGATGCGACTCGGTCCGTAGAGTTTCGCACTTGCGAGCGCCATGATGCCCACGGGACCCATGCCAAAGATGGCCACAGTGTCGCCTGGCTGGATAGCGCCCATCTGTGCGCCAAGAAATCCAGTTGGCAAAATATCTGTCAACAACAACGCGTTCTCCGTGGACACGCCTTCGGGAATGACCAGGGTAAAGAGATCGACTGCAGGGACCGCCAAGTACTCTGCTTGTCCTCCGTGAACGTCTGGCGTCGTCCCGAGGGCGATTGGTCCAGTTACTCGACACGAGACGGGGTCACCTCGACGACACTGATCGCAGTGGCCACAGCCAACGACCGCGGAGACGAGCACTCGGTCGCCCACCCGCCGCTCACGCACGTCGGGGCCAACTTCAATGATGCGACCCACCACTTCGTGACCAGGCTGAATCCCAATTGAGGGCAACACGCCGTGATACAGGTGAAGGTCAGATCCACAGATGGCCGTGGCGTCAACTTCGATGATCGCCCCGTCTGGACCAGGCAGCGTGGGGTCGGCAACATCGAGGACCTCGACGCTTTGATCGGCGGTGACGACAACTGCTCTCATAATGAGATCCTCCTTCGGGGGTCTGGCCCAAAAACGAACTCCTGGAGCGGGTGACGGGGATCGAACCCGCATAGCCAGCTTGGAAGGCTGGAGCTCTACCATTGAGCTACACCCGCACGCCCTGTTCTCACAGAGGTGACGTGGATTTCAGTCTACGAGATTTCGCTCGGTGGCTAGAAAGTGGCGAAAGACCAGGTACGGTTCGGGGCAATGGAAGAGTCACTTTATGAGCGCGTTGGCGGCTTGGCATTCTTTGTAGACCTTGTAAATCGGTTCTATGAAGGCGTTGAAACCGATGAGATCTTGCGTCCGATGTACCCAGAGGATTTAGAGCCCGGGAAAGAACATCTGGCGCTGTTCTTGGCACAGTACTGGGGTGGGCCAGCGACCTATCAAGAACGCCGGGGTCATCCGAGGCTGAGAATGCGTCACGGCGAGTTTGTCATCAACAAACGAGCTCGCAATGCCTGGATCCTTCACATGACGTCAGCGGTCAACGCCATGGAGATGAGTGATGAGGATCGCGTTGAGCTGACGGCATACCTAGAAATGGCGGCGACGCAACTACGTAATCGTTAAAAAGAAATGAAACGTCGCTCTTAGGCTTCGAAGTTCGGGGGTCGTTTGTCGCGACGAGCTCGAATCGCTTCTTCAAAGTTTTGTGTTGTGAGGCGCATGAAGAGTTGAGCGACTCCTTCGGCTTCCATGTGGGATTCGAAACTTCCCGCATCGAGACTTGTCCAGAGTGATCGCTTCGTCATCTGGACTCCCGCATGGGAGAAACCACAGATAGTTTCAGCAATCTCGAGACATCGCTCGAGCAGTTGCTCAGGAGCCACGACATCGCTCACGAGGCCAATGTCGAGTGCGTGCTCAGCGCTGACGTCTCGACCAGTCAACATGATCTCGGCTGCGCGACCTTGGCCAATGACGCGAGGCAAGAGATAACTCAATCCAAGTTCTGATGCCGTGAGGCCGTTATTGATTCCTGCGGCACGAAAGTATGCCGGAGTCGATGCCACTCTGATATCGGTTGCCAGTGAGAGACAAAACCCACCTCCGATTGCTGCGCCATTCACGGCAGCAATCACCGGTTGGTGAAGTCGACGCAGTGTCAAGATCACATTCTCTAAGAGTCCCATGGATCTTCGAGCTATCGAGGGGAGCCCGAGACCGTCACTATTGGGAATAGCGCCAGGGTCTTCTAGGTCGGCACCAGAACAAAAGCCCGATCCTGCTCCAGTGAGAATGACCACGTGGACACTGTTGTCATTTGAGATCGCTTCAAGTTCCTCCCTGAGCGGAACCATGACGTCGAAGGCCATGGCATTCATGCGTTCGGGCCGATTCAAGGTGACGAGAGCCACGGCTTCGGTGGGCTTCTCGACGATGATGAATGACATTGCAACCTCCCGCGTGTTCGAACGTGACCCTAGCCCGAGAACGAGGAGACGGCACCCACACTCAGCGTGCCAGTGTGAGGCAGGGGATCACTTTAGAAGGGTCGTCACCGGCCAGCGTATTGCATGAAAGCGAGACACTAGGGGTAACGATCGCTCCAACTGAACGAGGTGTCAGGTGCCACACCCACCACCCTGGACCAACGGAAGTGGGGGGACCGAACGCTTCAGTGAAGTACCCCACGGCACTGGTCGCGGGTTGACCCCAGACTGAGGTGTTGCTCCCTCCCGGTGAAGCCGCCATGACGTCAGTGACACCCCACGCGAGAGCGGCCTGGCGTAGCGACGTGACTTGAGAAGGAGTCACACTGACTTGGTTTGCGGGTGTACGAGCAATGACTTGAAGTGTTGATTGCGTCGTTGCTTGATCGCTCGGAAGTTGGTTGAAAGTTTCTGGCCCCCAACCACCGACGAGGGCGTTGTGGATGCCAGTCTGCGCTTCCCATGCGAGCGCGTTCGCATAGACCTCAGGGAACGGGCTTACTAAGAGCACACCACCGTGATGAGTAGCGAACCAACTTGGAGGGGAGGACGCACCAACCTGAGGAGGCCCCACCTTTGCTTCGCAGAGAGCAATGGGGAGAGCAGCCAGAATCAGCAAGAGGGCACCCATCCCGAGTGCCATTGAAGAACGAGTGACATGGGTGGAGGTTTGATGAATTCCACGTCGATGTTCGCCATGGGGGTGCAGGCGAGTGACCAGGTTGGAGATGGAGAGGCTGAGCGCGAAACAGACACCAAAGATCACGACGATGATCCAGCGAGGTGACAAAATGTTGTGCAGTAAGGGTGCGTGAAATGCGAGCTGCCACGGTGACCACCAGAAGGCACCACCTTCGGCCATAAGAAATCCAAAGACAATGATTGAACAACTCAACCAAAGTCGAGCATCTCTCCAGCGAGCGAACCATCCGGCCACGATTCCAAGAACCACCCCAGGCCCGAGATAGGCCTGATTGGGCAAGATCGTATTCAAGCCGTTGTAGATGGTCAACCCTGAAATCGTCACGGTGGGGTTCCTGACGTACTGCAAGGGTTTGGTCTGGTCAAAGAGAAAGAGTTGCGCCGGCCAAATCCAATCGGCAAGGTGGTTAGCCCCTGCCAGTGCACACCAAAGAGGCCATGCCAAGACAACGAGCGTGATCACGAGTGCGGTGCCGAGGCCGATGGCGACCCGACGAATGAGAACGAGGGGGTCGACAACGCTTCGGAGCTGAGCAATGAGCACCGCCACACCCACCATCGCGCCGACGACTCCCATGATGGCAAGGGCTTCGGTGCCGAGAAAGAATTGCCAAATCAAAAGTGCCGCAATTCCAACACCAACCCAGATCGGTGATCGCCGTCGCACGACGACGAGTTCGTGGAAGAGCGCCCACAAAAGAGGAGCGACGACAAGGACCACCACCATGAGCCACGCGGAGGTCTGCGCATAGAGAACGTAGGGACTTTGAGCCCAGATGGCTCCTGAAAGGATCGCTGCGGGCCACCAGATGCCATGGCGACGCAATGCGTAGAGCATCGCAAGGCCAGATCCCAGAGGGGCCAAGGTCAGCGCGACATTGAGGGTGGCTATGGGACCCCAGATCCACGTAATGGGAGCGAGAGGCACACCGATCCCCAAGGACGTGGTGTTGGCCACCATGTTGAATCCATAGGGATGAAATAACAACGAAGTGTTGAAAGGCAGCGAGAGATGCGCGACTCCGTTGGCGGCGTACTGCAGGGACCACACAAACAGTGAGGCATCGCCGCTTGGGGAGACCAGGTGGTCGGTGACCCCCTGTGTCCACGCGTGAGCGGTGGACCAGATGCCAAGGACAAGATACAACGCGCCCGCAGAGAGGTACCACCAGAGAGAAGACCCACGGTGGCGCCTCTGGGTGTCGGTGGGTACCTCCGTATTGAGAAGAGAGGGACTCGACACGTTTAGATTATGGCACTAACGAGTCTTTCGCGAGCGATGCCGATACGACGACCACAGAACAAGTCCACTTCCAAGAATGAACAGCCCTCCAATTTGAGCGAATGGAATCGATACGCCGGTTGCCGCCAACTCGGGCAGAGCGATCGTCGTCGCGCTGAAAGAACTTGACGAGGTCAACACCGCAGTGCAGTGAAGGCCATTGTCGAGCAAGTAGCCCTTTGGAACGACGAGCTCTTGGAGACACCAGGCGTGACCTTGGGGGAGTTCAAAGATCAATTGGCCCTGAGCGTTCGTCACGCCAGTGGCGAACAGCTCCATCCCCGAAGGAACCACGATGGAACGCGGAACAGGCGGTGGAGTGAACCCCGTCGGAAACGCGCCAACGACAAAGAGAGCGTAGGTCGCCCCCGGCAAGACTGTATGGGGAGTGTTGGCGTTGAATTTGTAGGCCGTCAAGGTGATGGTCGAAACTTCTTCGCTCAACGCCACCGTTCGAACAGGGTCAGGAGAGGCGGTCGTGATCACTGCGGTGCAGTGGAGACCCGTATCGAGAATGAACTCAGACGGCGCGCTGACTTCGGCAACACACCAGCTATAGCCGGCGGGGATCACAAAGCCCAAGTGCCCGGTGGCGTTTGTTTCCCCTGTGGCGTACCAGGTAACACCGGGGTACACCTTGGTTCCTGGCGGCGTCGCAGGCGTTGAGGCGGGGGCAGTGCCTTGCACGTACAAGTTGTAGGTCGCTCCAGGGATGCCTTGGCCCGGTTCGGTGGCATTTGTTTTTTCGACGTAGAGAACCGTTGGAATCTCAACAGAAGCGGTGTGCTCTTGGTTCGCAGGAGTAAAGCCCGCGACGATTATTTGCGCGCTTGGCACGAAGACTGTTGGCTTGAAAAACGCCAATCCAACTTGGCCTGTCGTCACACTCGCAGAGAGATGTACCGTGCCGCTGCCATCGGCGTTGAGCGGCACAGCGATATTTCCCGCTGTATCAGTGGTGGCGGTCAACATTGACGTGTGGTTCGCGAACGTGGCATTACTGGCGACGAACTCGACAGCGACGTTTGGCACCGGTTGACCTGTGTTGGCAAAGACCAGGGTGGCCTGTGCATCGATGAGTGTCGGGTTTCCTGAGTGAGGAGTCGAGAGTGTGACGTTGAGAACCGGAGCGGCGCTGGCTCCTTGGGCGGCGGCGTAGTAGCCAGTCAGTTGAGCGTAGGCACGTGAAAGCCCAGGATCCATTGAGGGCACTGCATCTCCCCAGGCCGCCATGTCGTAGAAGATCTTGGCCGCCGCGCCTGCTTGATCCGACGTGAACACGCCAAGTTGACCGTCGAAGAAACCTTGCGCTTGGGCTTGTGAAAGTGCAAATCCAAGTGCAGCAAACTCTGTTGCATCGGTTCCGATTGGAGCAGATGAGCTGACGTACTCGTAGCTGGGCGAGGGATATCCACTTCCACTCGCTGGTTGTTCAGCGCACAGTCCCCATCCTGGATCTGTTGGAAATCCAAGACCGTACGAGCCGTACCACGTGTTGTCACCGTTATACGTAGCGCAGTAGCCCTGGTAGCCGTCTGGGGGACTCCCAGAACTACAGAGCGCGGGACCGTCAAACATGATGGTGGAACCTTGAGCGCTCGAGAGCGGGAACGCGAACACTCCCGAAATGACGACTGCCATGAAACCGAGTGCAATCCGAGCACCCGTCTGGCCCTTTCGAGTCTGGTGAGATCTTGAGATCGAAAAAGAATATCGTTGGTCGGCCACGTTTGCTTGGGGGACTCCTCGGTTGGAGCGGCCCGCGCCGGTACGATGCTCAGTAATGGGACTTTCACGCAGAGCACTCGGGAGTGACGAGGAAATCATCGTGGAAGTTCGATCACACCGTGGGTCGTTGGTCGCTCCGTCATGCCTGCTCCTGGCTGCCTGTGCAGGGGCGATCTGGTTGGTGGTGTACGCCACCTCATGGCCAAAACTTGGCCGAGAGATCGCGGCGGGAGTGGTGATTGGACTTCCGCTCTGGTGGTTGGTTGCGAGATGGATGAGATGGCGCTCTCGAAGCGTGTCGCTCACGAACGAGCGAGTTGTTGTTTCGAATGGTTCACTTCGAAAGAAGAGCGAACAGGTTCGCCTCATGAGAATCATTGAAGTTCATCTCATTCAAGGTGTGACTGATCGCCTCTTGCGGCGAGGCGACGTCATCCTCGAAGTCGATGACGGGCCTCCCTTGGCGGTTGAGCATCTTCGCCACCCCGAAGCATTCCAACGCGTTGTGCTTCGTGAACTTGGACGTGACGAAGGGGAGGGTGATGAAGAAGAAGAAGATGATGATGAAGCAGGAGCGCATGATCTCGCCAGTCCTTCCCTGTCTCGGATCCAAGTGATCACCGAAGACGACCCCACGCCACCGCAAGGAACCCCAGCAGTGAGCGGCTCTCGGGCGGCCACGCTGTTTGCTCGCCTGGACGAACTCGACCGATTAGAGGCCTCTGGAGCCCTCAGCCCCCACGAGGCGGCGTTGCGTCGAGCCGAGCTCAGCGGGACGCCATGATCCTCCCTCCCTTTTCACACGGTACCCTCGGGTCGTGACTTCTCCTCATTATCGATGCAGTTCCTGTGGCAATCTCACCCGTTTCGACGTCGTGACGACGTCAACGGTTCGTGCGTATCATCACTTCACCGTTGGAGGTGACGTGGAAATAGAAGATCTTGAGACGATCTCTGAATCCGTTGATTCGGTGGAGTGCCGGTGGTGTGGGCACGGACGATCCATTGAGCGAGTTGAACCAGGATCGAGTGATCTTGGAGATACGGCTCCCTCGGAATCGGTGGAGTGACGTCGTCACGACGACTTTCTCGGGATCAAGCCGAGCAGGCACTCGCGAGTGCGACCCCGATACCGATGAATCGCGGGGCTTCCCCGATTCCTGTGACCCCACTTGAAGGAATCGACCTTGGTGGATCGCCGAGTCGACTCGATCTCACGGCACTGAGACATCGCGCACTGCTTCTTTTTGTTTCGCTCGACTGCAACGGTTGCGAAGACGTGATTGCGGGTCTCGTGGCTCCCGAACTCTTTGGGGTGGGCCCTGGTGACGAGATCATCGTCATCTTTCGTTCGCTGGAAGACGAGCAGGTTGAGAGCATTGCCTCTCGACTCGGCGGAGCGACGTGCCTGATCTCAGACACGGCCTTTGAAGCGTATGGGGTGAGCGGGCCTCCTTTCTTTGCTTACGTTGATCCGTCGCTCCTCACCGTGTTCACCGAAGGCGTGGCGTGGGGGACAGACTCGGTGGCCAGTGCTCTGCGGGCCGCACAGAGTGGCGCACCGAGTCTTGAGGCTCCTCGACTGGGCTTTCCTCATGGGAAAACGACACCATGAGTCCGCTGTTACACCCCCTCACGATGATGGTGCTGTCGGATGAACACACAGGGTGGACACCAGTCCTCGAGAGGAAGCGATCATGGAGCAGAACATCACCATTGAGTGCGATGGCTGTAGGGGCCGCGAATACAACGCATGTAGTGATTGCGTGGTCACGTTCATCTTGGGGAGAGAACCCGATGACGCGATCATCATCGACGTCCAAGAAGCTCGAGCGGTTCGGCTCCTTGGGCGAGCTGGACTGGTCCCTCCGCTGCGCTACGAGTCGCGAGTCGATGGAGACGTCGTTAACGAATAGGGCGACACGATGAGTGAGCATCGCCACCTCCTCGTCACAAATGATTTCCCTCCCAAAGTCGGTGGCATTCAGAGTTATCTCTGGGAACTCTGGAGCCGACTCGACCCGAGCACCTTTCGAGTATTGAGTGCTCGCTCAGATCCACGATGTGATGACTTTGATGCTGAGCAACGCGAGCGGGGCCTCGTGATTGATCGGGTCGATGCCAAGACACTCTTTTTTCCTTCGAAACGAAACCGTCTCGCCCTCAAGAGTGCGATTGATCGCTGGAATCCTGATCTCGTCCTCTTTGATCCAGCGTGGCCATTGGGAATGTTGGCGAAGCACTGCTCGGTGCCCTCGGCCGTGATTGTTCACGGGGCTGAAGTGGCGATTCCCTCTCGACTTCCAGTTTCTCGCTCACTCATAAAGACCACAGTGCGCCGATCGAGTGGAGTGATCGCTGCGGGTCCGTATCCTGCCCGAGAGATTCAACGCCTCTTTAGAACAGACCGAACTCCTGTGCTTGAAATTCCGCCTGGTGTCGACACCAAGCGTTTCCATCCCCGCTCTGCTGATCAAATCCGGGATACTCGAGAACGCTTTGGCATCCCTTCCAATGCACTGTTCGTCCTCAGTGTGAGTCGCTTAGTTCCTCGGAAAGGTATGGATACCTTGATCAAAGCAGCAGGACAATGTGCGACTCGCTTTCCCAATCTTTTCGTTGGGATTGGAGGCTCGGGGAGAGACGAGAACAAGCTCGCAGGTCTCATTGAATCGTCAGGTGCACCCGTCAAAATGCTTGGCCGAGTCAGCGACGCAGATCTTCCAGACTTGATGGGGGCAGCAGACATCTTTGCTATGGCCTGTCGCGAGCGATGGGGTGGCTTAGAGAAAGAGGGTTTCGGAATTGTCTTCCTTGAAGCAGCAGCCTCGGGAGTTGTCCAGATAGCAGGGCTCAGTGGTGGATCAGCCGATGCGGTTCTTGACGGGGAGACTGGCATTGTGATGAAGCCGCCCAATGATGAAGGCGCACTGGCACAAAGCCTGAGCGATCTCCTCGAAGATTCCGCCCTGAGAGAGCGCTTTGGCGGGGAAGCAAGAGTTCGAGCGGAGGCATCCTTTGACTATGACGTTCTCGCCCGTAGGCTGGGCGATGCGCTCCAAAATGGATGGCCGTTTTCAGGAGCTGAGAGAGAAGGAGGCGAGAAGAATGGCAGATCAAACGACTGAGGAAATTCTCGTCAACGCCTCGCCCGCAGAGATTTACGAAGTTGCCGCTGATATTGAGCGGTACCCCGAGTGGGTCTCGGACATAAAGCAAGTCACGGTCGACGAGCGAGACGGACTTGGCCGAGCTCTCCGAGTCACATTTCGGGCTGCAGCCTTTGGGCGCTCCACGACGTATACGTTGCTCTACGACTACACCCATGCGCCTGAAGAGTTGGAGTGGAAGTTGACTGAAGGTGATCTCACGTCAGTTCTCGATGGGAAGTACGCCTTCTCTGGCGTCAAGGGTGGAACTGAAGTGACGTATCACTTAGAAGTTGCACTTCGTGTCCCTATCCCGGGCTTTGTGAAATCACGGGCCCAAGGTCGTATTCAAGCGACTGCCCTGCGTGAACTAAAGGCAAGGGCGGAGTCACTGCGGTGACGGCCAACCCTGAGGGGTTGGCACTCGGTATTGATATCGGGGGAACCAAGATGTTGGGCGTCATCATGAACAGTGAGTGCTCTGTTGTCGCGGAGCAGAAGGTGCAGACACCACAACGCACGATTCGAGACGGTGGAGAGAGCGTGCTGAGCGAAGTCACGACCATGGTGCGAGACCTTCACCTTGAACTCGGCCTCACCCTTGGCGACATTCCTCTTGGAGTTGGCGTTCCTGGCATGGTGAGTCTTGAAGGTGTCTTGATCTACGGACCTCATCTGCAAAGTTGTTCTGGGGTTTCGTTTCAAAAAGAACTGACGAAGCTTCTCGATTCGAAGGTCAGTGTTGGAAACGATGCGGACTTTGCGGCGTTGGCCGAGTATCAGTATGGGGCGGGTCAGGGTCATCACCACATGGTGATGGTGACCCTCGGCACGGGTATTGGCGCTGGGATTATCGCGAACGGTGAGCTCTTGCGAGGAGGGAATGGTTTTGCCGGTGAAGTTGGTCATATGGTGCTTGATATTGATGGGCCACCATGTCCGTGTGGGGCGAATGGTTGTTGGGAGCGCTATGCCTCGGGCACGGGAATTGCGCGACTTGTCGAAGAGTCGCTGGCCTCGGGTCATCTTGACTCGGTGATTGCGTACAACGGGGGCGAGAGGGCAAGCGTAAATGGGGAAGCGCTGACACGTGCGGCTCGAGCCGGTAATCAAGAAGCACTTGTGGTCCTCGCCGAAGTGGGCTGGTGGGTGGCGAGAGGTATCGCCAACCTCTCGGCGGTTCTCGACCCGACGTGTGTTGTTCTTGGCGGGGGACTCTCCAACGAGATCCCACTTCTACTTCCCTTTATCAAGAGGTCACTTGAGACAATGCTGGAAGGAGGAGATCGTCATCCAGGTATCGATGTTGTCCCCGCATCTCTCGGGGAGCGAGCAGGCGCATGTGGAGCGGCGCTTTGGGCGAGGCAGGAGAGATGAAGATCGGCGTCATTCTCCCAACATTTCGAGACACCGCTGACGAAGCACTTCGAGTCGCCGAAGAGGCAGAGGCGTACGGTATTGACGGAGTGTTTTGTTATGACCATCTGTGGCCCATGGGGAATCCTGAGCGGCCGGCCCTTGCTCCATTTCCAATTCTTGCGGCCATTTCGCTTCGACACCCTCGCCTCTTTCTCGGTCCATTAGTGGCGCGAATTGGCCTCGTGGAGAACAACGTCCTGATTTCTCAGTTTGCAGCCTTGGAAGCATTGAGCCCTGGGCGAGTTATTGCGGCACTTGGGACGGGGGATAAATTAAGCAAAGCCGAAAATGATGCCTACGGAATCGACTTCGCGTCTCCAGACGAGCGAAGAGAAGCATTGGTGCATTGCATCTCGCACCTCAAGGACATTGTCTCGACCCTCTGGGTTGGAGGTGGAGCGAACGCCACGATGAAGCTTGCCGAAGAACAACGGGTTGCGGTCAACATGTGGGGAGCAACACCCGAGGCGCTCGCCCAACAAGCCACGCGAACGGAAGTGACGTGGGCAGGGATCCTTCCCCAGAGCGATAACCAGGCCGAGGAACATTCGAATATTCGATCCCATCTCACGCAAGTAAATGAGGCCGGAGCGACTTGGGCAGTTGTTGGCTGGCCGGTCCCTCTTGAGTTACTCGGTGCTCTAGCGCGAGACGAGAGAGAATCGCCGGTAGGTTAGGCCCATGGATTTCCGACGTATCAACGATCTGCCCCCCTATGTCTTCGCTGCCATCAACGACCTGAAGGCCGCTGCTCGAAAAGAAGGCCGAGACGTTATCGACATGGGGTTCGGGAACCCCGATCTTCCATCACCTGACGTCGCGGTTGAGAAGTTGGCCGAAGCCGTTCGCAATCCGAAGAATCACCGATACTCCGCCTCTCGAGGTATTCCACCTCTGCGACTAGCGATTTCAAATCTCTACGAGCGAAAGTTTGGCGTCTCCATTGATCCTGACACCGAAGTCGTCGCCACCATTGGGGCCAAAGAGGGGCTGAGTCACTTGATGTGGGTCCTTCTCGGACCTGATGACTCGGCCATCGTCCCTTCGCCTTCCTATCCAATTCACATCTATGCGCCGCTCTTTGCTGGGGCTCAAGTCCACCAAGTTCGTATGATCGACCCGAGTTTGGAAGGTCAAGGTGCGCCTTCGCCAGGTGATGCGTTCTTCGAAGGCCTCTTGACCGCATGGGATGAAGCCTGGCCAAAACCAAGAGTCATCGTGGCTTCTTTCCCTCACAACCCAACGACGGCGTGCGTTGACCTTGCGTTTATGGAGCGCCTCGTGGCATTTGCCTTAGAACATGAGGTTGTTGTGGTTCACGACTTCGCCTATGCCGATATCGGCTTTGATGGCTACCAACCTCCTTCGATTCTCCAGGTTGATGGGGCCAAAGAGTGTGCCGTTGAGCTCTATACCTTGACGAAGTCATTCTCCATGGCTGGGTGGCGATCTGGTTTCTTAGTCGGGAATGCTGAAATAGTTGCAGCGCTGACCAAACTGAAAAGTTACTTGGACTACGGAACCTTTCAACCCATTCAAATTGCCTCGATTGTCGCAATGAATGAAGTTCCTGATTATCCAAAAGAGATTTGCGACATCTATCAACAACGGCGCAATGCCCTGTGTGAAGGGCTTACTCGAATTGGCTGGGACGTCGTTCCCCCGCAGGGAACGATGTTTGTCTGGGCGCCAATCCCCGAGGCCTACAAGGACATGGGGTCTCTCGAACTTTCGAAGTTCTTAGTGAGAGAAGCTGACGTAGCCACGTCGCCAGGCGTGGGCTTTGGCCCCGGAGGAGACGGGCATGTTCGTTTTGCATTGATCGAAAACGAACAGAGAATCGCGCAGTCGATCCGTAACCTCAAAAAAGCACTGCCAAAATTAGGCTGAGAAGTTAGGGACGTCCCGCACCGGGTACGTCGACGTGAACCGCTTCGATTTTGGCGTTCAGTCCTTGACTGGCCACGGCAGCTTCTGAAGTAGGAGCGGTCATGCAGAATAAGGTAGAGCGTTCATCGCCTCCAAGCATGCACGCAAAGCAGATTTGGGACGTGGTGACCATCCCGGTAATCTCCCCACCTTCTCTCACGCGAACAGCTTGAGGAGCTAAGGCGTTTGCAACCCAAACCTCGCCGTTGGCGTCAAGGCAGATCCCGTCTGCCGGAACGAGCTCAAGTTGAGCGAAGACTCGCCGATTCGAAAGCGTGCCATCGCTCGAGACGTCGAACGCACTCAGCCGCATCGCCATGGTTTCGGCAACAATCAATGTTGCTCCATCGGGGGTGATGACTGGACCATTTGGAAAGGCCATCTCGCCGACAACTTGAATGATTGCGCCACGTGGGTCGATGACACACAGGTTGGTAGTCGGCGGCCCTGGGGGAGTGAGGACTCCTTCGACGCCGTGCTCAAGAAGGAACGCGTCCAAGTTGAAGCCGAAGTCGCCAACGTACGCAGTCCCGTCACTGCTGACGACCATGTCGTTCGCCCAATAGCCACAATGTTCTGAAATATCTGCATGCACCGAGATCGAACCATCTGTTGCTCGACGGAGAACTTTTTGATCAGTCATTGAGACGATCAACATGGATCCGTCGGGCATCCAGCCGAGCCCAGAAGGTTGGCCGGCAACCTCGGCGACCAGCTGTTCGTCGGAGCCATCGGGAAGCATGGAAAAGACGCCATGGCGAAAAAAGTCCGAGTAGTAGAGACGCCCGTCGTGCCAACGTGGACCTTCCCCAAAGGCCAAACCTTCTCGAAGAGTCTCAGTAGTCCATTGCGTTGTCATGGTGGTCTCCTTTATCCAGATCGTTTCTCTGAACAGTATGGATCACCACCATGCTCCCTGTCTCTCGAGCTCATGATTGGCGCAGAGTGACCATGTGGCGGGCTTAGCGGACCCAGTCCTGGGTTTTCTCGAGCGCATGGAGCCACGTTGCATAGGCAGCGTCGGCGCTCGCAGCATCCCTTGAAGGCGAAAACCGCGAGTGCACGTGCCAGAGGCTGCTGAGCTGTTCCAATGACTCAAAGACACCTTCAGCAAGGCCCGCAATTGTCGCAGCCCCACGTGCGGTGGTATCAAGCGAGATTGGCCGCGCCACGTCAAGGCGAGACTGATCTGCTTGACGCTCCAAGAGGAGATCCATCACCGCAGCTCCACCGTCAGCACGAAGCTCAACGAGATTGTCCCGAGCGACCGCCTGCATCGCATCAGTAATCGCTCGCACTTCAAAGGCCATTGCATCGATGACGGCATTCGCCAAAGCAGCTCGGTTTGAACCACGGGTGATGCCAATGAGCGCGCCGCGTGCACTTTCGTCCCACCACGGACTTCCAAGGCCGACGAATGCAGGTATAAAAGAAAGGCCATCAGACCCCGAAACGCTACGAGCGAGTGGTTCAATCTCTGAAGCGTCACCCAGGATTCCCAGTTCATCTCGAAGCCACTGAATGGCGGCTCCAGCAACAAAGGCAGAACCTTCGATGGCGTAAGAGACGCCGCTGCCTTCTCCTAAATCCCACGCGACGGTTGTTAAGAGACCCTCGCTAATGGGTGGCAGCGTTGTGCCAGCCTGCAGTACGACGAACGCTCCAGTGCCATAGGTGGCTTTGACCATGCCTGGCGCAAAGCATGCCTGGCCAAAAAGAGCGGCTTGTTGGTCGCCCAAGATTCCACTGATGGGCACTCCGTGAAGCGCTTCAAGTTCAAGATGTGCAACCTGGCCAAAGCGGCCACATGAAGGTCGGATCTCTGCCAGCGAGTCAAGTGGAACACCAAAGAGGTCGCACAGTTCGGGCGACCACTGCCCGGTGTCAATGTCACACAACATTGTGCGAGACGCATTGGAAAGATCAGTTGCGAAGACTCCGTTCGTCAGGTTCCAGAGAATCCAGCTGTCCACCGTGCCGAGTGCGAGTGAGGGCGTGACCTTGAGCGATCCTTCATCGAGGAGCCAGTGCATCTTGGTGGCGCTGAAGTACGGGTCGAGGACTAATCCCGTTGTGGATCGGATGGTCTCAAGGTGACCAGCGTCACGGAGGGATGCACAGCGTGGAGCGGTCCGCTTGTCCTGCCACACGATTGCTCGAGCCAGTGGCGCCCCACTGTCTCGATCCCACGCCACCACTGTCTCTCTCTGATTCGTGATGCCGATGGCGCTGACCGTTTGACCATCCTCGGCCAGTCGACTGGTGACGTCGAGAAGGGTCTCTTGAACGAAGCGCCATATCTCGCCGGCGTCGTGTTCGACCCAGCCGGGCTGGGGGTAGTACTGGGTGAGTTCCCGATAGGAAATGTGGCTGACCTGGGCGGATTCGTCGATGGCTAGAGCCCTGACGCCGCTCGTGCCGGCATCAATTGCGATCACGTGGGCCATGGACGACGAGGCTACTTGAGCGACCGTTGGGGAGAGCCGGGAGGGGGGAAATTGCTAACTTTCGCGAACACCCTCTGACCTGGGTGTTTCAAAGATGAAAATGATTGACAGCGTGTAACTACAGTGCTGTAATAACCACAGCATCTTGAGTTCATTTTTTGTTTGACCACAACATGTAGTGGTTTTGTGGCAAAATAGGTACCTACAGGGGGCTTCAGCGACTCAAAGGTCGTTGAATGAAGCGAAATCTATCGGGAAACAAGCAGGGGAGTTGCAGAAATGGCCATCGCACCACAGCGCACAGGAATTGGTATCCGTCGACACTTCACCGTCGAAGGGGTTCATCCCTACGAAGAGGTTGTCTGGGAGCAGCGAGACTCCCGCATCACGAACTACCGAGACGGTTCTGTGGCCTTTGAGCAACTCGGCGTCGAAGTTCCTTCAACGTGGAGTGTGAACGCCACAAATATTCTTGCCCAAAAGTATTTTCGAGGAACACTCGGGCTCCCAGAGCGTGAGACCTCGCTCAAGCAAGTCGCAGACCGAGTGGTCGACACCATCACGGCATGGGGGATCAAGGATGGCTACTTCGTGGACAACGAAGAAGCCGAAGTCTTCAGCGATGAGCTCAAGCACTTAATCATTCACCAGAAAGCAGCATTTAACTCTCCCGTCTGGTTCAACATTGGCGTCAAAGACGTTCCACAGCAAGCCAGTGCATGTTTTATCCTCGCTGTCGAAGACAAGATGAGTTCAATTCTGAACTGGTACACCGAAGAAGGCGTGATCTTCAAGGGTGGTTCAGGAGCAGGTGTCAATCTTTCAAAGATCCGAGCATCAGAAGAGCTCTTAAACGGTGGTGGTACCGCGTCGGGACCAGTGAGTTTCATGCGTGGTGCTGATGCATCGGCAGGAACGATCAAGTCAGGTGGAAAGACTCGTCGTGCCGCCAAGATGGTCATGCTCGACGTAGATCACCCTGACATCGAGCACTTCATCTGGTGCAAGGCCCACGAAGAGAAGAAGGCCCGAGCACTCGCAGATGCAGGATTCGACATGAGTCTTGATGGCAGTGACATCACCTCGATTCAGTACCAGAATGCAAACAACTCGGTTCGTGTAAGCGATGAGTTCATGCAAGCGGTCTTGGATGATGCTGATTGGGATCTCATTGCTCGAGCAGATGGAGCGGTCGTGAGAACCGTGAAGGCCCGCGCACTGTTTCGCCAGTTCGCAGAGGCAGCATGGGAGTGCGCTGACCCTGGGATGCAGTTCGACACGACAATCAACGACTGGCACACCTCGTCGAACACAGATCGCATCAATGGGTCGAATCCGTGCAGTGAGTACATGCACATCGATAACTCTGCGTGCAACCTCGCGAGCTTGAACTTGATGAAGTTCATTGATGACGAAGAGACGTTTGATGTTGAGGGCTACAAGGCTGCGATTGAGGTTGTCTTCACCGCTCAAGAGATTCTGGTCGGCAACGCCGACTACCCAACCAAGCCTATTGGTGAGAATTCAGTGAAGTTCCGTCAACTTGGACTTGGCTATGCCAACCTCGGAGCGTTGTTGATGGCAAATGGTTTGCCCTACGACTCTGATGCAGGACGAGCATGGGCTGGAGCGCTGACTGCTCTGATGACCGGTCACGCCTATGCCACAAGTGCGAAGACCTCGTCTCGTATGGGACCACACGCGGGCTACCACGAGAACCAGGAACCGATGTTGCGAGTGCTCCGAAAGCACCAAGCCGCTGCATCAGAAATCAACGAAGAGCTTGTCCCCACCGAGCTGCTCTGTGCAGCGCAAGAAGCATGGGATGAGGCAGTTGAGCTGGCCGAGACTCACGGAGTGCGCAATGCCCAAGCAACGGTCTTGGCCCCGACGGGAACCATTGGTCTGCTGATGGACTGTGACACCACTGGAGTCGAGCCTGACTTAGGTCTTGTCAAGACAAAGAAGTTGGTCGGCGGAGGAACAATGTCAATCGTCAATCAGACGGTGACTCGAGCGCTCGGTAAGTTGGGCTACAACGATGGCGAAGCAGCGGAGATTGTCGCCTACATCAATGAGAACATGTCGATACTCGGTGCGCCTCACATCAAGCCAGAGCACCTTCCTGTCTTTGCATGTTCGATGGGCGACAACACTATTCACTACTTGGGTCACGTCAAGATGATGGGAGCAGTACAGCCCTTTATCTCTGGAGCGATCTCGAAGACCGTCAACATGCCAGAAGATGTATCTGTTGAAGATATTGAACAGATTCACATTGACGCCTGGCAGCTCGGCGTCAAAGCCGTAGCGATCTACCGCGATAACTGCAAAGTAGCGCAGCCTCTTTCGACAACGAAAAAGGATGACGACGATGAGCCCGTCGTTGGCGGCCTCCAAGCTCGAATCACTGAACTTGAAAATGCATTGGCACACGCCAAGGCAACGGCGGGTGACGCGGTTGTGGTGGGTGCGGTTCGAGAGCGACTCCCTCGACGACGGGCGTCAAGCACGTTCTCGTTCCGGGTTGCCGACTGCGAGGGATACGTCACGGTTGGAGAGTACGAAGACGGCCGGCCTGGCGAGGTCTTCATCAAGGTCTCGAAGCAGGGTTCGACGTTGGCTGGAATAATGGATGCCTTCTCGATCTCGATCAGTCTTGGTCTCCAGCACGGCGTTCCACTGGCGACGTACGTTCGCAAGTACTCGAACATGCGTTTCGAGCCTGCTGGTATCACCGATGATGCTGATCTGAGAATCGCGACGAGTCTCGTGGACTACATGTTCCGCCGCCTCGCATTGGACTACTTGACCTTGGCCGAGCGCGAAGAGCTCGGGGTACTTTCCTCATCGGAGCGAACGCAGCCAACATTGCCAGGTGTTGAAGAGTTGTCGACGGAGACAGTTGGGATCCAAGCGCCAGCGCAACCCATTGAGATGTCGAGCGCTCCTTCAACACTTGCTCGTCCAGAACAACGAGACGCACCCTATTGCTACAGCTGTGGCGACATGATGCAACGAGCAGGCTCCTGCTATGTCTGCAGTTCATGTGGCACGACGAGTGGCTGTTCGTAAGTCCTCGTGTGCGATTGAGGTAGTGAACTCTTAGGAGTTCGTGTCTCCACGCAGATCAGACTTCGTAAAGAAACGCTTCACTGATCGTAATGGTTTTGTGATCTTCCAACTCAGGGTTTGACGGACTGAATCGCTGTCTAATTGGAGCAGTGATGCTCGCTCGGTCATTCGGTTGAAATGCTGTTCAAGATCATTGAGGCGGCGGGAGAGTTCGAGACTGGCCTCTTCTCGTTGGGCGAGTGATGCCTGAGATGTCGTGAATTGCAGGGACAGGTCATGTAGTTGATTTTCGAGAAGCCCAATTTCATTGCGCTTCTCAGAAAGAATAATCTTCAAGGCCTCCCGATCCAGCTCGGTCTCTAGATCTGCACCGACTCCAGAGTCATGTTCATTCGCTTGATCTTTAATCCGAATAAGGCTTGAGTCAGCGATAGCAGCAAAGGCTTTTCGGGCTTCTTTAGGAGAACAATGCGCCGTCAGCACCGGAGCGAGCGCATCGCAGAGATAGTCACCGTCGTGAGCGAAACGAGGGAAATCTAGAAAAATGATTGGAATATCGTTTCTTGTCGCCCAGTGGACGAGTTTATGAAATCCGACAGCAAGAATGCGAGCTTGGTCGACTGGATCGAGTGAGTAGAGAATGCCTCCTGGGGTCTCGGCCGAAACTTCTGCGACAGGTAAATCTACCCAGGGTGAGTCCATAATTTTAATGCGCTCTTGGAGAACACGGCTTCTTGATGCGTCGAGAAGATCACGAATTGGCAGAATAAGGAATTCGATATTGATTTCCTTCAGGTCGACGACGTCACAATACGCAAAGAGCCAGGGGTCTTTGACGACATATGCCGCTTCAGCAGTAAGGAGGTTCTGCTCTAACCCGGCTCGAGCCCGAGCATGAACGTCTGAAACACCACCGATGTCGAGTCCGCACTCTCCAAGAAATCGTGTGAGAAAACTCGTCCCGGCGCGCCCCGTTCCAGAAATCACGACGTGGCTTCGCAGAGGGCTATCAGGGATGGATGGGGTCATCACATGGGAAAGCATACCGGACGACCCAGCCCGTGATCTTTCAGAGGTCATGATTCTCCTATGTCTTCCGGAGCGTCCGTCGGCTGATGCATTGTCCTAGTCTGGCGACATGAGTTCGCCGTCAACCTTTGAGGACTACATTCAAACGGACGCGTGTGATCTGTATGTTCGCCGGTCGGGATCTGGTCCAACTGTCCTTTTTTTCAATGGCTCTGGGGCGAGTATTGCGTCAACACAGTTTCTCCTTGATCAGTTAGCCGAGTCACTCGATCTCATAGTCTTGGATCAACGAGGACTCGGAAAGTCAACGATCCCCCCAACGCCCTGGACAATGGCTGACTACGCAAGGGACGCGAAACACGTCCTTGAGTATTTTGATATTGACCAGTGTGGCGTCATGGGTATGAGTTTTGGGGGAATGGTTGCTCTCGAATTTGCAGTGACGTTCCCCGAGGTCATTTCACGCCTTTGTCTCTGGTGCACCTCAGCGGGAGGAAGTGCTGGCTCGTCCTATCCACTCCACACGTTGGGAGACAAGGATCCAGATGAGCGGAGACGGATCTCAAGGATGTTGACTGACGAGCGATTTACCGACGAGTGGCTCGAGGAACACCCAATCGAAAAGTCTCTCATGACTTTTATCGAACACGCAGACCTCGAACCGGTGAGCCCAGAACGCCAGGTTGGCCTTGATGCGCAGCTCTCTGCTCGGTCAGGCCATGACGTCGCAGACCGACTTGGGTTCGTTACTGCTCCAACATTTATCGGATGTGGACGCTTCGACGGGCTCGCCCCACTGGAAAATAGCCAGGCACTCCACAAACGGATTGAGAACAGCACATTAAAGGTCTACGAAGGGGGACATATGTTTGTCGTCCAAGATAAAGAGGCGTTACCGGACGCCACCTCTTTCTTGACCCTGTGAGAGCCTGAAGAGAGACGGGGCATCTTGATTGAAACGTCAAGACAGATCTTCGAATTCGGCTGCAAGAGCCAGGGTCTTCTAACGTAGCGAGAGTGGCAATGTGGAGTATTCGCCCGAAAGGACAGATTGACGGTTTCGAATAAGGCGGCAAGCGAACAGATGAGAGTGAAGCATTTCACTACTCTTCTTGTCCCTCCGTTCTTGGCGGTGCTGTATGCCCACATCCTGCTCTTCATTGCAGCGCTTCGCTCCGGCCTCTCCCATGATTTCTTTAACGCCCATCTTTGGGTGAGGTGGGATTCAGGGCACTACTTGAGGATTGCCCAAGTCGGATACTCACATGTTTATTGGTGCAAGCAGACTCCCTCGATCCCAGTCTTTAGCTGGTGTGGCGATGCTGCGTGGATGCCGCTCTACCCATGGTTGATCTCAATAGTGAGTCGAATTGGTGTGACGCCTGAACAAGGCGCCGTAGTGATTTCTGCTGTTTTTGCCTATCTCTTAATGGTTGCTGTGTGGTATTTGATTGGCCCATCTTGGGACGTTCGCTCGCTTTGCTGCCTCGCTCTCGCAGCAGCATTTCCAGGAATGGTCTATTTCAACGCGGTATTCCCGATTTCATTGGTGGCATTTTTTTCGACCGTCTTCTTGATACTTCTGATCAAGAAGCGCTACTTCCTTGCTGGATTGGCTGGCGTAGTCGCAATTTGGTCGTACTCAGCGAGTCTTGTTTTAGTTCCGATCTCGTTTGTCGTCATTCTGCTCTACGACCGAGGTTCAAGACTTTGGGAGTGGGTGAAGCGTACAAGTGCGACCACTGGGACGATGCTTGTAGGTGTCCTCGCCTTGCTAGCTAGTTTCAAACTATGGACTGGTGATTGGTTTGCCACGGCCAAGATCCAAAGTAATTACGGGTCTGGACTCAACAATCCAGTCTTCATTTTTATCCAGTCGCTTTCTGGTGGGACTCGCGTTGAGTTTGCTCTACAAAATAGAAATCCCGGCTATCTCTTTCACGCCCCAAAGGAACAATCAGTTTTTATCTTTGTGCTTCTCGTGAGCATCTGCGTGGTTGCACTTCGAGAAAAGCCGATTCAACGCTCCAGCATCATTATTGTCATTTACTCATTAGCGGTCTGGCTGCTCCTGCTCCTCCAAGGACCACAACTGAGTAGATATCGCTCAGAAGCACTCTTGATTCCCTGCGTTGCTTTGGTTCGAAAACTCCCATGGGTCTTTCAGGTGGGGGCTGTCGCAGCAGCGAGTTTTATTGCAGTGGATCTAGCCCAGCTCTTCTATACGAGTCTCATTATCTAGATGTGACGTGATCAGACTGAGCAGTACCTTGACATAGGGCGCACATGTCTGGTCCTTTGAAGAGGCTCCAGCCGTCATCTGAATGGGGGAGTAAGGGTTGCCGCCCCAACTATATGGCTCTGGGGTGACCCCACGACTAGTGAAAAATCTGTGGCCTGGTCTCGAGACCCTCAGGTTCCATTTCTAGAAGAGAAAGACATGCTTATTAGCGCATCTCAACAACGTCGATATCTTCATCTCGCCAAAAATCAAACCGCTCCTCGGGGAGTCGCAAGCAGTGGGTGGGGTTCAACGCCTCGACGAATGCTGGTTCGTGGCTCACGACGACAATGGTGCCTTCCCAGACGCTGAACATGCGACCAACGGCCTCAACAGATGCGGGATCCAGGTTATTTGTGGGCTCATCAAGTATCAGGAGGTTGGAGCCCCCCGCAGAGAGCATGGCGAGGCCGAGTTTCGCCCGTTCCCCTCCCGAAAGGGAACCAGCGGGTTGTTCCATGGCTGCCCCGGTGAGTCCAAACGATCCGAGAAGAGCGCGACGCTCAGCTTCTTGCGTGAGGACTGTGTCCTCAACATTGTCAAGAGATCGCATGTCTAAGTCGATCTGCTCGTGTTCTTGGGCGAAGTAGCCAAGAGAGACGTTTGGCCCCAGGGCCACAGTGCCGATACTCGGCTGTTGAACTCCAGCGAGACAACGCAAGAGACTGGATTTTCCAGCTCCATTCTTCCCGACGACAGCAATTCGATCGCCCCGTCCCGCATGCATTCGAATTTTCGAAAGGACTCGGTGTTCGCCATACGAGACACCTACTCCTTCAACTTCTAGCGGCGTATCGCCAGATCGAGCGGGCGTAGGAAGGCGGAGACGAACTTTTTTGTCGGCACGCTGGACTTGAGTCCGATTGCTTTGAATCCGTTCAACCCTTCGGTCGATCGCCTTGGCAGTTTTTGCTCGCTTTTCGGTTTGGCCTCGCATGGTGTTGGCGAGAGAAGAGAGACGCTTAATCTCCTTCTCTTCTTGCGCTGCTGTCTTCTGGCTGATGGCTTGGTTTTCAGCCAAACGATTCGTGAAGGTGGAGTAGTTACCTTTGTATTCGGTCAACTGACTTGAGTTGAGATGCAGCACCTTGTCGATAGAGCGATCCAAGAGATCAAGGTCGTGACTAATGACCACCATTGTCCCGCTAAATGAAGAGAGTTCTTCCATAAGCCACTGCTTGGCGGGCAAGTCCAAGTGGTTCGTTGGTTCGTCAAGAATCATGATCTCTGGACCATGGAACAAAAGTCGAATGAGGTCGACACGACGTCGTTGTCCTCCAGAGAGAGTATCGATGTCAGCGAAGAGCAGCTCTTGGCGGAGCCCGAGGCCGTCGGCAAGCCGCGCCATCGTTGCTTCTGCTTCGTAGCCACCGAGCGAGCGATATTTTTCCTCGAGCTCACTGAAGCGCTCGATATTTTCTTCACTTGGATCGTCGCTCATGGCTTTACGGACCGCATTGAGGTCTTCGTCGAGGACGTCGAGGCCACGAGCATTGAGCACGTGCGAAAAACCGCTGGGGTCTTTCCCAAGACCTCCTGGGGCGGGAACTTGAGGAAGGAAGCCGAGCGTTCCAACAATTTTCACGTCACCAGTGTGTCGAACTTCAGCGTCAGATTCGCCGACAAGCACCGATATCAAGGTTGACTTACCTGTACCGTTTCTGCCGACAATCCCTACTTTTTCGCCAGTTGCCACCAAAAAAAAGGCGTCTTTGATCAGTGCTCTGTGGCCAATTTCGATGGTGAGGTTTGAACCAGTGATCATGAGTCAGGAGGGGGAATCTGTTCGGGGGGCGAAGAAAGATACTCTCACATTTTCCCACTCCTATTGAACATTGGCCGCAGTGTGGCATAGTCGCACTATGTCCAACCCAATCTCCAAAGAAGAGAAGTTCGAGGCCAATCGAGAAGGCTGGGATGAGATGACCCTTGTTCATGTCGAGAGTGAGTTCTATGACATCGCTGGCTTCTTGAAAGGAAATTCCACACTGCACGACTTTGAGCCTGACGAGCTTGGTTCAGTTGAGGGGTGCTCACTGCTCCACCTCCAGTGTCATTTTGGACTGGACACCTTATCGTGGGCGCGCCGTGGGGCCAGGGTCACAGGAGTTGATTTTTCACCGAACTCAATTGCAGCAGCAAAATCTCTTGCTGAGCGAGCAGGTATTGAAGCCAGTTTTGTTGAAGGGAACGTCTACAACGCTCGAGAGATGTTTCCGACACCGTTCGACGTGGTCTACACCGGTATTGGCGCCCTGAATTGGTTACCTGATATTCCGGAATGGGCACGTGTCGTTTCCTCTCTCATCAAGCCAGGCGGGCGTTTCTATCTCTTAGAGATTCACCCAATTCTTTCCATGCTTGATGATGAGGACATCGTGTTTAATCCGGCGTGGCCCTACTTTCATAATCCCTCAGGCATCGAATTTGAAGATGATGGTGACTATGCAGATCCTTCGGCAAAATTAACAAAAAGGAAGATGTTTGAATGGTCTCACCACTTAGGAGAAGTTGTCAGCAGCCTCTTGGATCAAGGTCTTGAATTAAAGTTCTTGCACGAACATGACGTCTTGGCCTACAAGCCGTGGCCGTTCCTCGAACAGACTGCACCAGGTACAACCCGCTTTAAAGTACCGGAGGGAAAACCACAGATTCCACTCGAATACTCCCTCCTCGCGACAAAACCAGGAGGTGGGTGAGAAAGGGGTCCTAATTACAACGGCTTCTGGATGATTAACGCCATGGATGTTGTCACAAACTCACCCAATTGGACCTTGAGATGTGGTTCAGGATCAAAGGGGGGAGTATCAATATGTAAATCGTCAGGGGTGGTCCCAAGTGTCAGGTCAAGTTCGACACGACACCCCTGTCTGCGGAGCCGCTTGACGAGGCGCTTGATGTCTCGCTTTCGATACAAAACCGTGGCTCCTTCAGAAACCGTTTTAAAATTGGAGCCAACATTGAGTTCCGTGG
Organism: Actinomycetota bacterium; assembly: GCA_009699875.1. Taxonomy (GTDB): domain Bacteria; phylum Actinomycetota; class Acidimicrobiia; order Acidimicrobiales; family RAAP-2; genus CAIUMH01. The sequence continues at coordinate 277,456 of WLNI01000001.1, read as the reverse complement.
TGTGGACGGAGTAGCCGCCAGGCTTGACGAACTTCATCTGGTTGACAACGAAATCCATCCCGGATTGGAGATCGCCCAAATGTTCGAACGCACACGATGACCACGAGAAGTCGTAGTGGTCGTGTTCCTCGGGAAGATGATTCATATCAATGTATGAGTAAGAAACCAACTTTTCAAACTCTTTTTGGTCGCAAAGTCCATAAAGATTCATTTCATCAATCGTGGTGGCATACTCAACGCCAGTATCGAGCCAACCATTTTCTTGTGCCTGCTTTGGGTCGAGATCAGTTGCGTGAATTTTTGCTCCCTCTTTCGCGAAGAGTGCGACAAGAGGTTCCTTGCCGACACCAAAGCCAATACCCGTCTTGCCGGGCTCCAACATGTCGCGCTCCTTCAAAGCTTGAAGGGTAAAGATCCACTCCCACATTTTTCGATGGACCGTGATTGGAGGTTCTCGGTCGGGCACCAGGTGATAGCCGCCCAGTGCTTGGCGCCATGCCAAAAAGTCTGGAGTAATGAAATCTTCGTATTTACAAACCTGAGAAACGAGCATGTTGTTATCGTAGGCCAATGAAAGAAGCCCGGCTCAGCGAGCCGGGCTTCTTCTCAACGAGTTTTCTGAAACTTCTTTAAGCGAGAATCTTCGCCTTTTGAGCATCAAACTCTGCCTGGGTCAGCACGCCTTTGTCTTTAAGGTCTGAAAGTTTGTGCAACTGATCGGCAGTATTTGATCCTCCGCCAGCCTGCTGAACGGCTTGATCAAACGCCTTTTGTTGCTGCTTCATTAATTCAACACGATGCTGTTGCATCTTGCCGCCACGTGCGATGAGGTAGATCAGGACGCCAATGGGGCCCAAAACAATCACCACGAAGACCCAGATCGCCTTTGGCCATCCACCCATGTCGTGACTTGCGAAGATGTCGATGAAGACTTGGATGACAAGAAAAATCCAGATGAATAAGAAGAAGAAATACAGAATAGTGAGAAGGATGTTTAGTAATGGATAATCAGCTGCAAGCATGTAGTTCCTTTCATGGAGTTCGAACGCTCTTCAGCCTATCAGTAAATAACTGAAGGAAACATGTCTCAGGGACTTATTTGGCGAAGTCCCAAGAAGCGCCCTGCTCGTAGTGACGAAAGACATTCTTGGCAATCAAGATTCGGTGGACTTCGTCGGGACCGTCAGCCAATCGGAGCGTCCTCGCTCCTAGATACATCTGAGCGAGAGGGAGATCATTCGAGACTCCTGCGGCACCCCAGACCTGGATAGCCCGATCAACCACTCGCGAATACGCCGCTGGTACATAGACTTTCAGCGCAGAAATGTCGGTGCGTGCATCTGGATCGCCTCGGTCGACTTTTTCCGCCGCGCTGATGGTCATCATCCGAGACGTTTGCAAGTCGATATAACTGTCCGCAATAAATCCTTGGATGAACTGCTTATCTCGGAGGAGACCGCCGTGAACTTCTCGAGTCATGGCTCGCTCCACCATGAGATCGAATGCGCGCCACATTTGGCCCACAGAGTTCATACAGTGATAGATCCGGCCTGCACCAAGGCGTTCTTGTGCGGCTTCGTGTCCTTGGCCAACGCGACCTAAGGCATTCTCAACGGGAACTCGAACATCCTTATAAAGAACCTCACAGTGATCAGAGGAGTGATGTCCCCAAATCCCGATTCCTCTCACGATCTCGAGTCCGGGGGTATCGGTCGGCACGATGATCTGGACCATTGAGCCTGAGCGACCCTCTTCCCCGGAGGGATCTTCGGCTCGACACATGACAATAAAGAAGTCAGCTTCGATGCCATTTGAGGTGAACCACTTATGCCCATTAATGACCCACTCGTTGCCTTCTTTGCGAGCGGTCGTCTTCAGTGAGCGGGGATCAGATCCTGCACTATCTGGCTCTGTCATCGAAAATCCAGATTCCATTGTTCCTTCGATGAGAGGAACCAGCCATTTTTGTTTCTGTTCCTCTGTGCCGTACTTGACAAGAATTTTCTGGTTCCCTGAGTTCGGAGCCACGACACCAAAAAGTGACGCTGCACCCATGGCGTACGCCAAGATCTCGTTCATGTACGCGTGAGGGAGAAATTCCAACCCCATGCCTCCGTACTCTTGTGGCAAGTGTGGGGCCCAGAGACCGGCTTCTCTGACCTTGTCCTTCACGTGTGCTCGGGCATCTCGAGCTTTCTGTTTCAGTTCTTCGGTGACGGCCGTACCTCGGCGCTGAGGGAAGAGGTCTCCCTCTCGAGGCAGAATCTCTTCATTGACAATCTTTGCCGTTCGAAGCCGGACATCGTTGGTGGCGTCATCGACAGTGGATAATGGGGTCACGGTAATGGGCATAGGGGTATTCCTAGCAAGATTTTTCGGTCTCCGCAGACGCTCAACGGACCTAGGATCGTCAGCCATGCGATAACTTCCCAATAGGAGAAGGATCTACTGGCCAGGAAAGGTGTTTTCCAATGACGATGACCTACGAAGAAGCGCTCGCTCAGACCATCGCACCTGGCCAGATGTTTGAAGTCGTTGAAGAGACAATCGGCGGCGTAACAAATCGTGTCTTCAAACTCGCTCCAGACACGCTTGGTCAACTTTTTGCAGCAACAAGAGAGAGTGATGCTGAGTTCATCATCTATGAAGATGAGCGTTGGACCTTTCGCAAACTTATGGAACACGTCGATGCCTTCGCAGCTGCCTTAGTGAATGACTATGGGATTAAGAAGGGTGATCGAGTCGGAATCTCGATGAGAAATCTTCCCGAGTGGGTGATTTCTTTCGCTGCCATTATCTCAATCGGTGGAATTTCGGTTTCACTGAACGCGTGGTGGACTCAGGAAGAACTCGACTATGCGATTGGAGACTCTGAGCTCTCTCTCTTGATCGTTGACGCTGAGCGACTCGATCGAGCCCACAAGCCCGCCCATGAACGAAACGTCCCCATCATTGTGGTCCGCTCTGATGAGCTTGATCCTGTGGTTGGAAATGTCGCTCGATACGAGAGTGTCGTGACGCTTGGGAACGCAATGCCTTTGGTTGAGGTAACTGGCGACGACGCAGCAACCATTCTTTACACTTCTGGAACGACAGGGTTTCCAAAGGGAGCTCTTTCTACGCACCGCTCAATCACACAAGCACTCTTTGGGTTTTGGTCTGGTGTCACGGTGGCCAATCTCCGAAAAGGAGACGACGCACTCAGCGCTTCTGGCTACCCACCGTGTTTTATTTTGATTGTCCCGCTCTTCCATGTAACCGGCTGCGTCCCAGTGATGCTGACCAGCGTTGGACTCCAACTCAAATTGGTCATGATGCATCGCTGGGATCCAGCTACGGCATTGCGTCTCATCGAGGCTGAGCGAGTCACGACGTTTGTTGGCGTTCCGACGCAGAGCTGGGATCTTCTTGAAAGCCCTGAGTTCGAAAAGTACGACACCAATTCACTGGCCAGTATCGGTGGGGGTGGCGCCCCGGCTCCCGAAAAGCTTGTCGAGCGGGTCGAAGGTTCGTTTAAAAAGGGACGTCCCAACATTGGCTATGGGATGACCGAAACAAATGCGTACGGCCCAGGAAACCAAGGCGATGACTATGTCGAGCACCCCTCGTCGACCGGGCGAGGCCGCACCGTGATTATGGACACCGAGATTCGAGATGAAGCGGGAGTGGCGTTGCCAGTTGGTCAAAGTGGAGAGATCTGGATGAAGTCGCCCACGCTTATCCGAGAGTATTGGCGTAAACCAGAAGCCACCGCAGAAACCATTGTCGACGGGTGGCTTCGCTCTGGAGATGTGGGACGCCTCGATGAGGACGGGTTCCTCTACGTCGAAGATCGAGTCAAAGACATGGTCCTGAGAGCCGGAGAGAACGTGTACTCGGCTGAAGTTGAGAGCGCCATCTATGAAATTCCTGAGATCTACGAAGCAGCGGTCTTTGGAGTAGAACACGAACGCCTCGGCGAGGAAGTCGCGTGCGTGATCAATCTCAAAGAGGGCATGACACTGAGCGAGGACGATCTGAAAGAACAACTCATTGCTCGGATAGCCCCGTTTAAGATTCCATCTCGGGTGGTCTTTAGCGAGGAGCGCCTTCCGCGGAATCCTTCCGGGAAGTTCTTAAAACGCGAGTTGCGAGAAAAGTATTTTCAGGACTAAAGATCCAAACCCATCAGGGCGGCGGCTCGCTGCACGTACTGGGCAAGTGGGAGTGAGCGGGCCTCTTCCAGGCTCACCCATGTTGCCAAATCGGAGCTCCCGCCTGTCTCGCTCGTGATTGTTCCCGTTGCCTCATCGAGCCGGTAGATCAAGCGGATGGTGTGATGGAGAACGCCATTTTTTCGTGTCCGCACGTCAGACAACACACCAAGAAGTGGGCCAACGGTGGCGTGGAGACCAGTTTCTTCGCGAACTTCTCTGTGAAGAGCTTCCTTGGGATGCTCGCCATGATCGACGCCGCCACCTGGAAGAAACCACCGACCAGGAACTTCTGTGAGTGTCGACGCCCGCACCAACAAGATTTCATTGTTGACAACGCAGACCCCATACGCGGTCACCCGTTGTGATCTGCCATCCTCTGGGGGAAGCGATAGATCGAGTGAAGTCTCCATAGTGAGGAAGTATTGGTGCAGATGCGCTGTATTAGCGAGTCTTTGGAAAGCCCAGGTCAACGACCGACGTTGCAGGATCGGGCCAGCGCGACGTGACGACCTTGCTGCGAGTGAAGAACTCAATACCTGAAGGACCGTACATGTGTGCATCTCCAAAAAGAGAGTCTTTCCATCCACCGAAGCTGTAACTCGCGACGGGGACTGGGATGGGAACGTTCACTCCGACCATGCCGCAGGTCACCTCAACGGTGAACTGACGAGCAGCACCTCCGTCACGGGTAAAGATCGCGACTCCATTGCCATACTGGTTTTCATTGACAAGGTCTCGAGCATCGCTATAGGACGAGACTCGAACCACGCTGAGGACTGGTCCAAAGATTTCTTCGTCGTAGATCTTCATTCCTGGTTGCACATTGTCGATGAGAGAAGCCCCGAGAAAGAATCCTTCTGAAGCGTCCCCATCAAACATGACGTCTCGGCCATCGACGACAACTCGAGCACCTTCACTAGCGGCTCCGGCCACGAAGCTGGCCACTTTGTCTCGATGCTCGCGAGTGATCAGTGGTCCCATCTCGCTGGCGGGATCGTTTCCAGGGCCAATCTTCAAGACATTCAATCGTTTCGTTATTGCGTCAATAAGTGGTTCGGCTACTTCGCCTACGGCCACAACCACCGAGATAGCCATGCACCGCTCTCCTGCGGAACCGTATGCTGCCGAAACGGCAGCGTCAGCTGCGAGATCAATGTCTGCGTCCGGCAAGACCACCATGTGGTTCTTGGCGCCACCAAGTGCTTGTGCTCGCTTGCCACTGGCTGTGGCTCGAGAGTAAATCGAGCGAGCAATGGGGGTCGAACCGACGAAACTGACGGCATCGATGCCAGAGTGCTCAAGGAGTGCTCCTACGACGTCTCCGTCGCCGTGCAGGACGTTAAAGACCCCGTCAGGGAGTCCTGCATCTTTGAGGTACTGAGCGAGCAAGAGGGAGGCGGACGGGTCCTTCTCTGACGGTTTGAGAATCATTGCGTTTCCACACGCCAGCGCATTGGCCATCATCCAGAGTGGCACCATGACGGGGAAGTTGAAGGGAGTGATGCCGGTCACGACGCCGACAGGTTGGCGCAGCGAGTGGACATCGACACCGCTAGAGACCTGCGACGAAAAGCCACCCTTGAGGTGGCTGGCGATTCCACTAGCAAACTCAATATTTTCGAGTCCTCGCGAGACTTCTCCGAGAGCATCGCTGTGGACTTTTCCATGTTCAGAGGTGATCGCTTCAGCAAGTTCGTCTTTTCGAGCATTGACTAAGTGGCGAAACTCGAAGAGAACTTCGGTTCTCGCTGAGAGCGATGATGTCCCCCAGGAGCGAGAGGCGGAGCGAGCAACACTGATCGTTCGCTCTATCTCTTCTGGTGTGGCGAAGGGCACTTTGGTCGTGGCGACGCCGGTCGCCGGGTTGTAGATCGTCCCGGAACGATCAGACGTTGATGTCTCAAAGCCTCCGTTTATCCAGTGACTCAGTTGTTTCATTGGGCGTCTCCTCGATGCTCTGGCAGTCTCGGAAAACCCCCGAGACTAGCGATTCTCAGTGTACCTGGCGATTGTGGTCCCTCCACTCGGTACACTCAGTCGTTCCTTAGAAGGGGAGAGACAATGAGCAGCGATGACTACGAGAAGATCCTGAATCTGAAGTATCGATACTTTCGACACCTTGACCTCAAGGAGTTCGATGCGCTGGGAGAACTGCTGACGATCGAGTGTGCGGCCAAATACGACAATGGAAACTTATCTTTTGATGGACGGAGCGCCATTGTTGAGTTCCTGAGTTCGTCGCTTGGAAACAACAGCATCATCTCTGAGCATCATGGGCACCACCCAGAGATCACCTTTGAATCTGATTCTGTCGCCACTGGTGTGTGGTACCTCGAAGATCGTGTCATCATCCCCGACGCTGATCTTGAAATTGCCGGATCCGCGTTTTATGAGGATCGCTACGTGAAGGAAAATGGCGAATGGAAGATTGCGGAAACCGGGTACATCCGAGTCTTTGAAGAGCATCGGATCTTTTCCACCCGAGCACTGAGTTCCTTCTCCCATCGTTTTTCTAGCGAATGAGCACACCAAGCCCTCAAGGCATTGAGGCAGCGACGACGGTGATCCCCACCGAGGTGAAGGGCCGATATCGAGCGCTTCTCCACCCGGCCTGGACCGTAGGCGATAAACCCAATGGTGGGTATCTCATTGCGGTCATGGTGAGAAGTGCAGCACTCGCACTGTCTGATGCGGGACTAGCTCATGAGGTTTGCGTCGCTGCAGCAACGACCTACGTGGGAGCACCGAGCGTCGGTGAAGCCTTCGTCGACGTGACAATTTTAAGAAGCGGTAGAAGTGCTTCTCAAGTTTACGCAACTGTCGTTCAAGATGGCGTCATAAGCGTGGCGTCCACAATGGTGTTCGGGAAGATGGGGGATGAGGGGCGAGAGTATGACTCGCTCGGCGCACCCGACCTCCCGGAACGATCATCTTGTATCTCGATACCCTCCACAGGCTCTGGCGAGTTCACCGTTGGCATCATGGACGAGACTGATTTGCGGCTCGACCCCTCATGCATGGATTGGACGCAGGGCCTCGAGAATGGTGTCGGCGTCCTTCAGGGGTGGGCGAGTTTTAGTGACGGCCAACCCGTTGACACCCTGAATCTCCATTACCTGCTTGACAGCCTTCCTCCAGCGACGTTTCCGCTTGGTTCAGTCGGATGGGTGCCGACGCTGCAGCTCACCACCTACATCCGGGCAGTTCCTGCACCTGGACCAGTCAAGATCTCGCAACGCGCCCAGGTGGTCGAGCATGGATACGTTGACGAGGTCTGCGAGATTTGGGACTCAACAGGACGACTTGTCGCCCACGCGACCCAGTTAGCGCTCGTTCGTTTTTCTTAAGATTCTTAGGGTCGAGTTGCGGGGCTTGTGGTGAACGAAGGATCGCGCATCACTTGAGGTTCCAGCACTGCTTCGATAGCGGCGACAAAGTCATCTTCTAACTCGATGTCGACTGCCTTGACGTTTTCTAAGACTTGCTCAGCTCGAGTAGCTCCCACGATGGCCGAGGAGACATTTGGGTTTCGAAGAACCCACGCCAAGGCAACCGCTGCGGGGGTATAGCCCGCTTCTCGGGAGAGACGAGCAAACTCTTGGACTGGATTGAGAACTTCATCTCGGAGAAGCCAACTGATGTAGTTCTTGCCGTCATCTGACGTAGCCCGTGAACCCTCGGGAAGGGGCTGGCCTGGGAGGTACTTCCCGCTTAAGACGCCCTGAGCCATAGGAGACCACACGATTTGGCCGATTCCATTGGCTTGGCAGACGGGAACCACTTCAGGCTCGATGACTCTCCAGAGCATTGAGTACTGGGGCTGATTCGAAATGATGCGATCAAATCCCATTTGCTCAGCAATTTGAACAGCGTTCGCAATCTGCTCAGCGTTCCACTCAGAGACTCCGACGTAGTGAACTTTTCCTTGACGAACGAGATCATCAAATGCTCGGAGTGTTTCTTCGAGAGGCGTTTCATAGTCATATCGGTGCGCTTGAATGAGATCAACGTGGTCGGTCCCAAGTCGCTCGAGCGATGCATTCACTGACTCAATAATGTGTTTGCGTGAGAGGCCTCGGTTGTTTGGATTTGGCCCCGTTGGCCAGTAGACCTTCGTGAAAATCTCGATACTGTCACGGCGAATGCCTTTGAGGGCTTTGCCCAACACTTCTTCGGCTGCACCAATGGCGTAGACATCAGCGGTATCGAAGGTGGTGATCCCTGAATCAAGAGATGCTTTGACGCACGCTGACGCGGCATCTTGTTCGATTTGGCCACCATGGGTGATCCAGTTTCCATAACTCAGCGATGACACGAGCATCCCTGAACGTCCTAAGCGTCGATATTTCATCTTCGTGATCGTACAGGGTCAAACCCTGGTCGGTCACTTTGGCGCTCCAGTGGCTAGGAAATGCCGGTGATGTGCTGTTCGGTTGCGCTGATAGCGGCTCTGACCATGGCTTCACTTGCGGGTTCCGTGTCGTCGTGAACGGTCCGAAGTGCAGTCAGCGTGGCATAGCCATTAGCGACGAGCGCTCCATCGTCAGTATCAGAGGACTCGGTACTCACGTCACCGAGGGCTGGCACTGCGGCCCCAAGTCGAAGTTCGAGTTTCCCCTTTTCTCCGACTTTGAGTACTCGATCGGATCCATCGGGGTTATGCATTGCTTCTTTAATGATACCCGCGGTGGCGACTCGGCCATGACGGATTCCCTTGAGCTCCTCGAAGGCTAAGGCCGGAACATTGAGGCTAAAGACCGTGCCGACCGGCGCGTTCGACAGGTCCTCGAGGACCCCAATGGCTAAATGGGCGGCAGTCTCATAGGGAGCGTGTTTGATGGCCTGCATCGATACCGCAAGACCCGAGACGCCGATTTGAGATCCGGTCAAGACTGCACCAATGGTCCCAGAGTGCAGGACCGAGTTCCCAACATTGATACCTGCGTTGATCCCAGAAACAATGAGGTCCGGTCGTGGACCAAAGGCACCACGGCACCCAACAATCGCACACAGAGCGGGAGGTGCATCTAATGCATAGGCTTCGACGTGCTCGACGCCTGTCAACGCGACTCGGTGGTACTCAATCCCATCTCGGTTGAACACTTCACCTACTGCAGTGGCTGCCCCAGAGTGGTTCTTGTTGGGAGCCACGACGATCAACTCCCTGGTTTCCCCCGTAGGGGCCTGATCCGCCCAGTCCGCCAGAGCTTTCACGAGGACACAAATGCCTCGAGCTTCAAAACCGTCATCGTTTGTCACAAGGATTCGCACAGGCCTAGCCTAGAGGCGAAGCGGAGTGGTCCCGTTCACGCAAGGAGATAGATGAGTAAGGCAGAGGAGTTTGCAGGCAAAGTAGTCCTCGTTACCGGCTCATCGAGTGGTATCGGAGAAGCAGTGGCTCGAGCATTTGATGCACAAGGCGCGTCTGTTGTTGTGAACTCCGTTCGTTCTATCGAGCAAGGAACGCGTGTCGCCAACTCATTGCAATCTGGAGTATACGTTCAAGGTGACATCTCACTTGATGATGATGTTGCTCGACTCGTGAGCACCACCCTCGAAACCTTTGGACGACTTGATGTGCTGGTCAATAACGCCGGAACCACTCAGTTTATTCCTCACCGAGATCTTGCTGCGGCGTCGCGTGACGTGTGGCGAGAGATATTTGAGGTCAATGTCTTTGGCACATGGGCAATGACGGTGGCCGCAGTGGACGCGTTGACGGCGTCGAAAGGATGCGTGGTGAACGTCACCTCAATTGCTGGCCTTCGCACGCGAGGAAGTTCGATTCCCTATGCCGCATCAAAAGCGGCTCTCAATCACCAGACCGTGTTGCTGGCCAATGTCCTAGGGCCCGACGTGCGAGTTAATGCGGTTGCTCCAGGCCTTATTGATACTCCTTGGACTGAAGACTGGGAGTTTGTCCGCGACGTCGTTCGCAATACTGCACCGATGAAGCGAACAGGGACCCCCGAAGATATTGCCCAGATGGTTCTCGCACTGGCCCAGAACAGCTACGCGACTGGTCAGGTCGTTGTGATTGATGGAGGACTTACCATTATCTAGTCAAGGGGAGTTGCAACCCACCGCATTGCCCCTGAAAGCGCAAGAGCCACTGGTCGAACCCCAAAGCGATCTCCAACGGGAATTGAAATAAGCCGAAGCTCTCTCCTCGCCCATGAGGGAAGAACTGTTTGGGCAGCGCCAATCATTGTTGCGTACGTCGCCACTTCGTGGGGTTGGCGCCGCACGCCGAGAAGGACAAAGTTGCGAGCTTCTTTGGCTTCAGGCGTGAATGACAACTCTGGGCGAACACTAGAGAAATATTCATCAAGGTCACTTACCGAGAGTGGTACCTGGGTCGCCCCGAGTGCGAACGCGACTTTGGACATCTCTTTGATATAGCGATTTTGTTCTTCAAGCGAAAGAGGCCGAGGACCGTAGGCCAGAGATGCAGAGAGAAATGATCGAACTTCAGTTGAATGGACCCACGTCAAGAGCGCTGGATCATTTGCAGAGTAGGGACGTCCGTCAGCAGCGGTGCCGTTGACGAAGTTATGGACAGAGCGAACGACGTTGATTGCCTCTTCGGCTTCAACCCGAGAGCCAAATGTCGTGGTGCCAAGAAATTGAGCGGTGCGTTCAAGGCGGCCTAAGGGGTCGTCTCGATACCGTGAGTGCTCGGCAACGCCTGCCATGGCCAAGGGATGCAACATTTGGAATAACAGTGAGGCAAGCCCCCCAATCAACATTGAAGGAAAGTCTGAATGGATCACTCGCACAATGGAGTCCGGGGCAAAATATGCAGTATCTGGATCGCTACAGGGCGGGGGTGGCTCTTTCGTGACACCGATGCTTGTTCGAAGTTGGTGCTGAAGGCGGCGCCGCAGAGACGTGAGGGTCGACACCGAGAACGATTCTCCAAGATCTCGAGCAGCTTGAAACTCTTGGCGAAGTGGCATCGCTCCTCATTCTAGCGAGGGGGTTCATTTCCCAGATCAGTCAGCGTGGAGCGCATTTCTTAAGAGCTCACTCATCTTGGTCACCGTAGGTGTTGAAGCATCAAGGACGACTCTCGAGATGGTTCCCTGAAAGGGAAATGGAGCTTGATAACGCTTTGAGACTTCGAACTCACAGTCTGATCCCACTCGCAGTGACGTCCCACCATGTTGAAACGCCACGGGGATCTCGCCGGGGTGTGTTGTTGAGGCCACAATTTCTCCGTCGATATGGAGCGCCAGGGTGTTGTGGAGTTGAGGATCAAACGAAACACTGAGAATCCGATCTGAAGGAGAAAGGCTTCGATTCGACTTGAGTTCAGTCGTGGTTGTTGGTGTCACCAGCGTAAAGAAAAGGCGGTGGTCACAGACAAAGAGAGCAAACCCACCAAGATGATCGCCCAGTGCGCAGAGCACGCCTTCGCCAGGAGGACTTGCGAGTTCTGCGCTCAACGTAAAACCACCAAAGAGCATTGGGAGAACTTCATCGCTTACCGGCTTTGTCCCTGGTGTGATTTCAATGTGTTGACCCACCGGCCACAGAGGCCCAATCAATGCACCGAAGCGAGACATGAGCGAGTCAAAAAGAGGCAAGACGTGATTCGCCTCAGCCTCTTCTCGCCAGACTCGGTCAAGCTCATCAACAATCTCAGGATGAGTGTCAGAGATATCCTTCGCTTCAGCGAAGTCATTGGCGAGATCAAAAAGTTCCCATCGGTCTTCTTCGAATGAACGACTTCCTTCGACGAGTTCCTCTTCATCAAGAAGACCCTCGGGAACATGGTTCGTCGTTGCTTTGTAACCATTGTGAATGATCGATCGTGATCCGAGGAGCTCAAAATACTGAGTGGTCCGTTGCTCGTGAGCGTTGGGATTCTCCATGATTGAACGCAAAGACTTCCCATCAAAGGAAAGTTGTGTCACGCCATCAATCACAGTTTCAGGCTCGATCCCCGCAAGGTCGAGCAGTGTGGGGGCAAGGTCGGAGACGTGGGTGATTTGGCTGCGCACTCCACCGGGGTCACTGATTCCAGGTGGATAGCGCACGATCAGGGGAGTACGGGTCCCTCCAAGCCAGGTGAATCGCTTCCAAAGTCGAAAGGGAGCGTTACCCGCCCATGCCCATCCCCAGGAGTAGTGGTTGTAGGTCTCTGGGCCACCCCAGGTTTCCATGGCCAACATATTGTCCGCGGCACTCTCTGGGATGTGTGCCGTGAAGCGGTGTTCATTCACGCTGCCGAGGCGGCCACCCTCGGCACTTGCTCCGTTATCGGAAAACAGCATGACAATCGTATTCTCACTGAGGCCTTGGTCGTCAAGACCGCCAAGGAGTCGGCCGATCTGTTCATCGGTGTGAGAGAGAAATGCGGCGAAAACTTCTTGTTGACGGGCATGCATCTTTTTCTCATCGTCGCTGAGAGAATCCCATGCTTCGACCCAGGGTGGTCGAAGTGATGCGTGGGTATCGTCTGGAATGATTCCCAATTCTCGCTGCTTCTCAATCACTTCATCACGCCAGGCATCCCAGCCCTGATCGAACTTGCCGGCGTAGTGATCGATCCAGCGTTTTGGAACATGATGGGGTGCGTGCGCTGCCCCAAACGCCACGTAGGTGAAGGTTGGTTTCCCCGGAGCAGAGACTCGCACGCTTGCAATATCGCTCAAGGCTCGGTCGACGAGATCTTCACTGAGGTGATAGTTCTCAGGCCAGGACGTCGGTGGGTCGAGGTAGTGATTGTCTTCGACCAAATGCGGCCGCCATTGATTCGTGTCGCCGAGTAAGAAGCCGTAGTAGCGCTCGAAGCCAAGACCAAGCGGCCAGTTATGGAAGGGCCCCGCGTCGGAACGTTCGTAGCGGGGGACGAGATGCCACTTACCAACCGCACGCGTTGCCCAACCCGCATCGAGAAAATGTCGAGCGAGGGTGGCGGCGCTCTCGGGGATTCTGGCTGTGTAGCCAGGATGGTCGAGCGGGATGTCGGCGACGAACCCCATGCCAACGCGATGTGCATTTCTCCCGGTAAAAAATGAGGCTCGGGTAGGAGAACACATCGCCGTGACATGAAAACGAGTGAAACGGAGTCCCTCGCTGGCTAGTCGATCGATAGCGGGCGTTTCGATCGTCGAACCAAAACAACCAAGTTGGCCAAAGCCGGTGTCGTCGAGCACGATGGCAACGACGTGAGGTGCGCCAACCGGTTTTGGGCGTGTCAGTCCAAAACGGGGGCCCTCAGTCAGGCTTGCAGAATGAGCAGTGTCAGCCATAAAGAGCGCTCTTCAAAATCTCCATCGATTCGAACCCATCTCTCGAGCAGGCCAGGTATTTGGTGCGCCCCTCGGGATTCGAACCCGAAACCTGCGGATTAAGAGTCCGTTGCTCTGCCATTGAGCTAGAGGCGCGTGGCGACAATAGCAAAACGGCTGAGCCGAGCCATTCTTTTTGAGATTTAACGCTGAAGTGACTTGGTTTCGAGGAACTCGTCAAGGCCAAACTTGCCCCGCTCACGGCCATTTCCAGACTGCTTGTAGCCACCAAAGGGAGCTGAAACGTTGAAGGCTCCTCCATTGATGTCGACCTGGCCGGTGCGGAGCTTGCGAGCGACTTCTTCAGCATGGGCTGGGTCGCCTGACCAAACCGAACCTGCGAGACCGTAGTCGGAGTCGTTGGCGATCTCGATGGCTTCTTCTTCTGAGTCAACCGGAATGATTGAGAGCACAGGTCCAAAGATCTCTTCTCGAGCAATGGTCATGTCACGAGTGACGTCCGAGAAGACCGTGGGCTGAATAAAGAATCCTTTTTCAAGTCCTTCTGGTTGCTCTGCACCACCGATGAGCAACTTGGCTCCTTCGTCAATACCCTTCTTGATGAAGCCACGAACTCGCTCTTGTTGGATGGCCGAGACCAAGGGTCCTACCATCGCTCCTTCGGCAAAAGGATCGCCTGGAGGGAATGCAGCGGCAGTCGCAGCAGCAACCTCTTCGACTTCAGCCAACTTTGATCGAGGAACAATCATCCGAGTCAATGCTGAACAGGTCTGCCCTGAGTTCAGGAAACAGCCAAAGATTCCCGCACTCACAGCGGTGGGGATATCTGCATCTTCCAGAATTATGTTGGCTGACTTTCCGCCGAGTTCAAGCGTGACACGCTTGACGGTCTCGGCGCCAACAACCATGACTCGCTTTCCGGCTCGAGTCGACCCTGTAAAGGAAACCGCATCAACGAGTGGGTGAGCAGCGATTGCTTCCCCGACAACAGGACCAACGCCCGTGACCAGGTTAAAGACCCCTGCTGGAAGTCCAGCTTCATCAATAACTTCTGCTAATTCAAATGCATTCAAGGGAGCAACTTCGCTCGGCTTGAGGACCACGGTGCACCCAGTCACAATTGCCGGGGCGACTTTGAGGACAATTTGATAGAGGGGGTAGTTCCAGGGGGTAATCGCTCCGACAACACCGATCGGTTCACGGACGACGAGTGAGTTACCAATCTCTTCTTCCCAGGTGAACTCTGCAACATGTTGTGCGAGGTCAGTAAAGGCTCCGACTGGCATCCCAGCTTGAATCGGCACCGAAAGACCCATTGGCATTCCGACTTCATGGGAGATCAATTCGCCAATCTTGTCCATTCGCATGGCCAGCAGTTCACCAATCTTGACCACCATGGCGACGCGCTCTTCTTGTGGTCGAGCTGACCATGAGGGGAAGGCAGCTGCAGCGGCTTTGACGGCACGATCGACGTCTTCGGCGGTTCCTTCAGGAATCGTGGCGAGTACTTCTTCTGTGGTTGAGTCAATAACCTCAAGTGAGCCAGTTCCAGTGGAAGCGACCCACTCACCGTTGATGTAGATCTTGTCTCGGACGTCCATGATGTTCTCCTCTTTCGACGGGGTGTGGCGACTTAGCCACCGCTCATAAAGATACACAGGTCTCCGACCAGATTTCCATTGGTCCTCGACGGTACGGTGGGGGAATGGAGTCGCCGGGCCTAAATAGAGCCGATAATTATCGACTCTTTGTCTATGGAACCCTCCAATTCCCTGGCATCATCCATTCTCTCCTTGGTCGTGTCCCGATCATGACGCCAAGCTGGGTTATCGACTTTGAGGTGCGAGAACTCCGAGGCGAGAGTTATCCAGGGATGATTCCAGTGAGCGGAGGCCTCGCCCATGGCTCGCTCCTCACGCTCGAGACAAAGGGCGAATGGGAGGTGCTCAACGACTACGAAGATGACTTCTACGAGCCCATCGTCGTTGAGGCCTTTCGTAGCCCAGGCATTTCAGAGCAAGCCCTGAGTTTTCGAGTTCCGCTCTCAATGGTCACGGGGCGATCCTGGCAGAAAGAGGAATTTGAGCGAAACCACTTGGCATCCTTCCTTGGAGATCCCCCAGAAAACTGAGAGCGGCACTTCATGGTGGGCAGGGCGTGAGAACATGGAAGGGTGCGAGTCCCGAGATCATTTGCTTTTATTGACCTTTCGGGCTTCACTGCGCTGACCGCTCGAGAAGGTGACGAGCGAGCCGTGGGGCTCCTCAGTACGTTTCGCTCCATTGCTCGTGACGTCTGCTCTCGTCGAGGTGTTCGAATCGCGAAGTGGTTGGGAGACGGGGCGATGCTCGTCTCGGTCAATGAAACGGCGCTCCTGGCGACACTGCTTGAAATCCAGCACGCTATGAAAACTTCACGTGCGGCACTCTCCGTTCGTTGCGGGGCGACGAACGGAGACGTTCTCTTGCACGAAGGCGATGACTACATTGGCACGCCCGTCAATGTTGCGGCCAGGCTGTGTGATTTGGCCCCAGGTGGAGCGGTCTATGTCACTCGAGAACTCTCTGAGTTTCGACCAGAGTGGTCGGCCATTGCAGAGATCTCTCCGTTAGAGGTCAAAGGATTTGATGAGCCACTCGACGTGGTGGCGATCGAGTTCAGTGTTCTTGTCGGCGAAGCGCACGCGTGCCCTATTTGTGGGATTCCCCTTGATCCGAGCGTGGCGACAACGTCGGCACGCGACGCCATTGGCGCCCTTGTTCTCTTTTGCTCAGAGAGTTGTCATGACACTTGGGTTCGTCGACCGCGGCTCACTCCTGAAGAACAGGGCAGCCTGCGCTCGCCATTGATGGGCTCCTAAGGAGCAAGAACAATGTCGCTCAATTGGAAACAGGTCGTTGCCTCTGTCTGTGGGGCGGTATTTGCAGCGGTCATCCTCTCGAGGCTCGTCGGCGCTCTTGGAACGGTGCTTGCTGTCGCCATTGGGAGTGCGGTAGCCACCATTGGCAGCTCCTTAGTTTTTGGATCGCTTGAGAAAGGTCACCAAAAAGTCAAAGCACTTGTTGAGTCAGATGCGAGATCGTCTCTCGCTGACTCGTCGTCGGTCTCGCCACCGCCACCACTCAACCTGGAGGCACCCATTGAGGTGTCCGGTGAAGCAACGGTCTTGCCGGCCAAACCCGCTCCACCACCGCTTCACGGTGCTCCTTGGTCGAAATCGAGACGGTGGCCAGTGATCGCCGTGATTGGGCTTGTGTTTGTGGTCTCCATGGGAACGATCACCGTCATTGAATTAGCAGCTGGCAAGCCAATGACCTCGATCGTGAATGGTTCGAGTGGATCTTCCGGCGACACCTCAATTGGAAATATTTTCGGAACAAACCCTTCGACGACAACGACAACGTCGACCACAAAACCCGATACGTCGACAACGACGTCGTCGACAACGACATCGTCTACGACAACAACCTCAACATCAACAACAACGACGACGACAACGCAGCCTTAGTAACCGCGAAACTTCGGGTCTCTCCGCTCAACGAAGGCTGCGACACCTTCTTTCATATCTTCGGTGGTGGTCACGAGTTCTTGACCCCACGCCTCGTCAAGGAGTGCAGTAGCTCGGTCAACGTCCAAGGAGCGATTTGTTAATGCCTTTGTGATGGCAATCGCCCTGGTGGGTGCGCTCGCTAAACGAGAAGCGAGTGCGAGTGTTTCCGCGTGGAGTGAGGCACCTGGCACGACGTAGTTGATGAGACCTAACGACAAAGCACGCTGAGCAGACACGTCTTCGCCAAGAAAGAAAAGCTCCTTGGCTCGCTGAATACCAACGAGGCGGGTCAAAAGCCAGGCTCCCGCGGCATCAGGGGCAATCCCGCGGCGGATAAATGCTTCAATAAATTTGGCAGTCTCTGAGGCGATAACCAGGTCGCACGCTAATGCCAAGTGCATGCCGCCGCCTGCTGCAGTTCCATTGATGGAGCCGATGACAGGTTTTTCGCAATCGAGAATACTTACGACGAGACGTTGCCAACCTTGTTGGATCAAGCGAGCAACATCTCCGGTAGCGCGCTCGGGTGCTCCTTCGGGACGGGGTGGTCCTGGACGTTGTGAGCGAAGGTCAGCGCCAGTACAGAATGCTTTCTCACCCGCCCCAGTGAGAACAATGCTTCGAACATGCAGGTCACTCGATGCCTCTTCGAACCACGCAGCGAGTTGATCTCGCATGTCTGCGGTGAGTGAGTTGCCAGCATCAGCTCGATCAATCGTGAGCCACAGGATGCCGTCTTCAATTTTCCTGGTGAGTTGAACTTCTTCTGACATACGTCCTCCTCGTGTTCAAAGTTGCACCCCTGAAGCGGGCAAATGCCTGCCTCAGGGGTGCTCCTCTTGATTGGGGTGACCGACGGGGCTCGAACCCGCGACCTCCGGGGCCACATCCCGGCGCTCTACCGACTGAGCTACGACCACCAAGGCCTAAAGTCTGCCACAACGCACGACGTGACCCCGCTCGAGTTCGTGAGGGCCTATCGTGAGGATGCGCCCTTGTAGCTCAACTGGATAGAGCGTCGGGTTTCTACCCCGAAGGTTGCGGGTTCGACTCCTGCCGGGGGCACGAAAACTCCGTTAGGAATCAAGCAGAGAAAATCGAGCGGGAGCATCTCCCTCTCGCAGGACACGCCCTCGGTACTCGAGGAGTACGAGGTGGGCCAAGGTCTCGCCATTGGCCATGCGCTGCATAAAGCTTGGGATTTCACTGACCGGCCGAGACCAAGTCAGGCGCATCGTCAATTCCCATGAAGTCAGTCCGGGGTGATCGCGTAAGTGAGTTTCGATCTCGAAGAGTCGCTCCTCGTGATGAGCGATCAGTTGTTCGGTGCGAGCTTGCAGTCCCCTAAATCGATACTCGTGACCGGGCAAGACTTCATCTTGTTCGAAGTGGCCAATTTTGACGAGCGACTCGAGGTAGGAGCCGAGTGGGTTTGGAAACTGTTGGGAGTGCATGGAGATATTTGGTGTGATTCTTGGCAGAACGTGGTCTCCCGAAATAACGAGTCTCGCTGTGGGGTCAACAAGGCAGAGGTGGCCTGGCGAGTGTCCTGGAGTCCAGATCGCCTTGAGATCCCAGCCGTCGATGCCGATGAGATCGTCATCTTCAATCAATCGATCTGGCACCGCCATGTGGACCATGCTTCTCACTTGCATCGACGCCGTTGCCAAGTCTGGACTGAGTTCGTCGGGTACCCCTGAGAGTGTGAGGAGATCTTGCATTCGAGCGACGAGCTCATCGGTCTCGACGTAGCGACCCTCCAAGAGTTCCGCGTCAGCTGGGTGAAGGCCTATCCATGCGCCCGAGACATCTCGAATGCGACCAGCGAGCCCGTAATGGTCAGGATGGATATGTGTGACCACCACGCCCGTGACGTCTGACATGGAACCGCCGGCTCTCGCGATTCCCTCATTGAGCGCCGTCCACGCTTCATCGGTGTCCCATCCCGCATCAACCAAGGTGATTCCTGAATTGGATTCAAAGGCGTAGACCAAGACATAGCGAAGCGGATTGTCGGGCATGGGTACGGGTATCGACCAGAGACCGGGGCGGACTTGCTCGACGTCAGGGACGACGTTGGCGGCCCAGGCCTCTTTTTGTGCGATACCTGTGACTTCAAAACCAACCATCGCAGACACGGTATCGGTTCCGAGGGGCGAGGTTCATCTTTTTGCTCGTTCCGGCGAGTCACTTGTGCACCCCACAGCCCCCGAAGACCCCTCTCTCAAGAGGACAAAGACGAGTAAGTTAGAGAAAGAGCCCTAGCGTGCTCGGTGGAGGGGGAAAATGAGCAATCACGAAACAGGAGAGACTAACAAGGATCGGTCGAAACAACGTTTTATGATGGTGGGAGGCGCAGTAATTGTGGTTGTTCTCCTGATCGCAGGGCTCTGGCTTCTTCTCCCAGATGACAATCAAATGTCGTCGGCAAGCAACGCGACAACGACAACTCGAGTAGGTGCTTCAAATGCCACCAAGACCTCACCTGGGGCAAGCACCACTACGTCGCTTAAACCATCGAGTAATGGAACTACGTCAGGGAACTCGAAAACAGTGCCGAGCGTGCCGACAACTAGTCAATCCCCTCAAAACACAACAGCCCCGAGCAACACCGTGACCACTGTTCTTTCAGTTCCCTCAGCGCATCCAACAACTTTTTCCGATTTCTCGCCAAGCCCCTCAACTATTTACTCATCGAATTCTCGTCAGAATGATTGCACCACGGGATCAGGGACAAGTGTGATGACGGTGAGCACGGGGGGAACTTCTCCGGACGAAATCCATCTCGAGATAATTCACAATGGAGAAACTTCTACTTGGCCAGTCACTGGATCACTCGAAGGTGATTTCTATACTGCTCGCGTGTACTGGAAGTCGTCTTGGATGGGATCTGATCCTTCCACGGTTCTCACGGTTCGTTTTATCGCGACAAGCCACGGGGAAACTGTTGCATCAACCGTGGGCGTGATTTTTATAAATCGCTGCCCGTGAACATTTCTCACCCTTCCTGAAAAGTCTATGAGAATCACGAAAAGTTAATGATGTGTTCAGGACTACTGTGGAGACAGAGAAGCGACAACCTCAGCAGCGCCTAAGGGACTAGGCGTGAAAGAAAAGAGTAGTGACGAATGTTTTATTCGCGAGTACTGCGTATCGTGAGGGGTTTCGAATCTCAAAATGGTCACTCTCGCCTCAAGGTGATTGCCCTGAGTATCTCTGTTGCAGGCTTTTTGGCAGCGTGTGGACAGCCAGGTGCGATCTCGTCAGGGACAACATCCTCGGGGGCCATGGTGACTACTCTGCCCCACGAAACAACGGTACCAAGCATCCCAACGACGACCACGGCGACAACAGTTCCAGTCGAACCACCAGGGAATGCAAGTACTCGATTCAATATCGGAACGCCAACCGTGAACACTCTCTGGGTTGATCCAAGCTCTGGCAATGATGCGCGAGCGGGAACCACTCGGGCTACCGCACTTCGCACGTTAAGCGAAGCATGGAACCGTGTACCCGCACATCCCTCAGTTGGCATCCAGATCAATCTTGTTGCGGGCTCGTATCCCGTCACGTCAATTCCTAATTACTGGGAGGCCAAACACGGCACTTTGGCGGCCCCAATCTGGCTGCGGGCCGCCGACGGAGCGGGAACGGCAATTCTTGCTGGCAACGTCAACGTCTTCAACGTGTCATATCTTTATTTTGATGGAGTTTCGGTCAACAACAGTGGTGATGCTTTCCACTGCGAACAGTGCGATCACGTCCTTCTTCGACATCTGACACTTGATGGCCAAAATGTCGCACAGGAGACGTTGAAAGTAAACCAATCACGCTTTATGTATGTTGAGGACTCAATCGTGACTGGCGCGTGGGACAACGCTATTGATTTCGTGGCCGTCCAAGATGGACAGATTGTCGGAAATCAAGTGACGCATGCAGGGGACTGGTGTGCGTACGCCAAGGGCGGTTCAGCTCGAATACTTGTCGAAGGAAATACCTTTGCTCACTGTGGAACAGGAGGATTCACCGCCGGGCAAGGGACTGGATTTGAATTCATGACCACTCCTTGGATTCACTACGAGGCCTACGACATCCGAGTG
This sequence comes from Actinomycetota bacterium, assembly GCA_009699875.1. Taxonomy (GTDB): domain Bacteria; phylum Actinomycetota; class Acidimicrobiia; order Acidimicrobiales; family RAAP-2; genus CAIUMH01. The sequence goes on along the minus strand of WLNI01000001.1, from coordinate 256,350 downwards.
GTGAACAATATTGTCCACGACACTGAAGGAGCTGGGCTTGGGGTCAACGGAGGATTCAGAATTCTTCTCGCTTTCAATACTCTCTATCGGGTCGGTTCTCGAAGCCACGCCATCGAAGTTGTTCAGGGGAGCCGCGGCTGCGACGGCGATGTCGCAGCGTGCCAAACACGGCGAGACCTCGGAGGGTGGGGGACTAACGATGCCGGTGGACAGTGGATACCTTCGAGGTCGGTGTACATCTATGGAAATGTGGTCTTGAACCCAGCAGGCTTTCAGTCTCAATGGTCACATTTTGATATTCATGGATCTGTAGTCCCCCCAGTTGCTTCTGGGGTTCCCTCTCCATCTCGCGTTGATGACGATCTCCGAATCGTAGACAACATTTTTTCAAATGGACCAGCAACTCTTGACCTCGGCCTGGGAGCAGATGCCTGCTCTCCAGGAAACCTCACGTGCACAGAAACTCTTTTGCGCTCGGAGAATCGATTGAACACCTTGGTGTTCTCCTTGATCAACCCGAGTGGAGGGAACTACTGCGTCGTCAGCACAGGACTCCCCATCGTTCGGCCTATTCCTGAATTCCCCGTTGGCCCTGCACTCACTCCTTCGCCAGGGGCTGCACCGTGGCAGAACGCCGTGACAACGACGTTTTCGGGCTCCACCCGAGCTGCTTCGAGCATCCCTGGTGCCTGCTGAGCACTCCACAAACTTGCCTTGGCCCAGGTGACACAGTAAGTTTCTTGAAGTTAGGGTGCCCTAATATTTGAGGAGGATGTCGTGGGTCATTTCAACAAGGAGCCCATGGAGAATGAATGGAGCCTCGTCTTGTCAAGAAGGGGAACCTTCAGAACGCCATCGGCATTCCGAGCAGCGGCGGTGCGACCGTGATCCCGACGTTTGTCATCTTTCTCCGAGAGGGGATCGAAGCGTCGATGATCATCGCCATTCTGCTGGCGTATCTCGAGAGCATCGACCAACGACGTCACTTCAAAGATATCTTTCTCGGTGTTGCGGCGGCGTTTGTTCTCATTCTTGTGGGTGGAATTGCGGCGTATCTCTTGATCAGCCAGTACAGCGGATCGCGAATACAAACCATCTTTGAGACGATCACGTATTTAATCGCGGCAACATCGCTGACGTACATGACATTCTGGATGCAGCGACACAGTCGCACGCTTTCGAAAGAACTGAAACAACGCAGTGACAACGCGCTCGATAATGGGACTCGAACTGGACTGAGCTTGGTGGCATTTAGCGCGGTTGGCAGAGAAGGACTCGAAACCATGGTGTTTACCTTGGCTATTGTGTTCGCTTCTTCAAAACAAGCCCCAACGGCCGATAACTCACGATGGCTCCTCATAGGAGCGATCGCCGGCCTCGTGGTTGCACTTGGAATCGCTTTTGGGATTTACAAGATGGGAGCAAAATTTAATATCGGTAGATTCTTTCGAATCCTTGGCGTTCTTCTCTTGGTGTTTGCCGCAGGTCTCCTCTCCAATGCAGTCGCCAACCTTCAAGAGCTTGGGTGGCTTCCCTTTGGAACACAGACGCTCTGGGACTCGAGCAACGTTCTGGCGCAGTCGTCAGTGGGAGGCGATCTCCTCCACTCCTTCTTTGGCTACGCCGATCACCCAACAGTGCTCCAGGGAGTGGTGTGGCTCCTCTTTCTCTCAATTAGTTTAGTGGTGTACCTGCGCAAGGCGAGGTCGAAAACAGTATCGAATTCCTTGATCTCAAGTGGAGTAAAACTACAAAAGTAGTAGGCCTGTGTCGTTAGGGACTTGATTGGGCCTAGCGATCCCTCACAACTCCTCGGAAGCAAAGAATGTATAGTGCTAGCGTAAAGACAAAGCTTAACCAGACGATCGGCTTGATAGTTGGAGGTCCGAAATGAACCGCATGAGAAATTATCTCTCTGGTGTCTGTGCTTTCGCCTTAGTACTTGGGGGAACCCTGTTAACGGGCGTTCCCGCCGGCGCAGCTTCGGCCGGCCCGGTTTTTCCTCCGGCCGTCCAGGTGACGAGTGCCGAAAGTTCGTTCCAGGGTGTGAGTTGCACGAGCCCAGGCAACTGTGTAGCGGTTGGGAATTTTGATGTCAGTGCTGGTGTGAGCCAGGGAATGGTTGTTGTGCAGACGAATGGCGTCTGGGGACCTTCACTCGGTATTATTTCTCCCGATGCAGGTGCTACTTATGCTTCATTTGACAGCGTGAGTTGTTCAGCTGTCGGAGAGTGTTTTGCAGTGGGTGAGTACCAACTTGCTGGTTCGTATCACCTCATGTGGGCAATAGAGAGTGGTGGCGTATGGCCCGTTCAGGCGTCTACCAGCGGAACGCCGAATCCCACTCCAAGCGAATCAGGACTTGCATCTGCGAGTTGCACAAGTGTGGGCAACTGCACCGCAGTCGGATGGTACGAGAACGCAGCATTGGATTATCAAGGTTTGGTAGTCCTTGAGGTCGGAGGAATTGTATCGACGGCAGTGCCGATAAATGGTCCGACAACAAGTACGAATGTAACTCTTGAAAGTGTTAGTTGTGCCTCTGGGGACTCCTGCACAGCGGTTGGACAGTATCGAGACGACGGATCATCAGAGTTTCGAGCGTTCGCGATTTCTGGAGTAGGAGCAACCTGGGGATCCCCGGAGGTCGTTGGAACACCCTATTCGTTGAGCGCAGATAGCGCTTTCTATGGGGTGAGTTGTGTCAGCGTGAATAACTGCACTGCGGGGGGCTACTACCGGGATGCCTCGGGGAACAACCAAGCAATGGCAGCAACGCTCACAGCTGGTTTATGGGCTCAAGGAATTCCAGTTGTTGCTCCTTATCCAACAACAACTGATTCCGAAATTTATGGAATGAGTTGCACCACTGGAATGAACTGCACTCTCGCGGGAGGCTATTTAGACGACGGGGCTAACTTTCAACCTTGGGTCGCAACGAATGCGAGCGGTGTATGGGTGGCGTCAAAGATCGTCGCACCAGACCCGGCTACAGCAAATTCTTCTTTCAATGGGTTGAGTTGCTCTACCTCGGAGAAGTGCACGGCGGTTGGTGATGGTCAGGATGTAGCCGTGACTCACTCGGCAATGGCATCGACATCAGTGGCACCACTTGTTCTCACGACGAAAGTATTAACTGAAGGATCGCTGGCAAAGTCCTACTCCGCAACGCTTAACGCTACAGGTGGCGCCGGGAGTTACACCTATTCCGTGAGCACTGGGTCGCTCCCAGCAGGTCTAACCCTGGATGCCGCAACTGGGGTTATCTCTGGAACGCCGACCGCAGTTGGTGTGAGTTCATTCACCATCACCGTTTCTGATCCAGGACTCCCCGCACAACAAGACAGTGGCGTGTTGACAATTTCGATTGTCAAAGTGGCAACATTGGCAGCAACTGGTTCAAGCGAAGGAACGTTGATGGTTGGAGGACTTGGCCTCGTTGCCCTTGGTGGTGGGGTTGGAGTAGCAACGCGAAGGCGTCGCCTTCACGCTTAAGATTGACGCAGCGTGATGGGATCGCAGAGCGCACTTTCGAGAGTTGAATTGACGAGTAGTTCGAGTTGGCGTTCCTGATCTGAACTATGTCGAAGCTACGATGCATGAGCAGTTGTTCTTGGGCTTGTTGAAATACTGGTCGGGAAGACAGGATTTGAACCTGCGACCCCCTGCTCCCAAAGCAGGTGCGCTACCAAGCTGCGCCACTTCCCGTGGCTCAAGCGTGAACTTGAACCCCCAGGCTACTCAATAGAAGTGGGGGGCGTCCCCAAGGTGAATTAGTGAACGAGGTGAGGTGCGTTTTGTGTCCCTCGAATGAGGTGTCCTGGATACGCTCCAGTCGCTACCCCGTTCTCGTAGGTGACCGTACCCCGCTTGATGGTTGCCACGTAGCCCCTGGCACGCTGAAGAAGTCGTCGCCCACCTGCTGGGAGATCATTTTCAACGGTCGGCGTCTCTAAGGCAAGGTTGTCAAAGTCAATGATGTTGACGTCGCCGAGCATGCCAACTTCTAGAGTCCCTCGATCATGGAGACCGTAGAGTTCAGCGGTGTCATGCGTCTGCTTCTTGACGACCCACTCGAGTTCGAAACGCTCTCCTCGAGAACGATCGCGCACCCAGTGCGTCAACATGAATGTCGGCATCGACGAGTCACAAATGGTCCCGACGTGTGCGCCACCGTCACCAAGCCCGAGCGCTGCTCGAGGGTGCTGGAGCATGGCGTAGGTCGAATCAAGGTTGCCGTCGGAGTAGTTGAGGATCGGCAAGTACAACAAGCCCCATCCATCGTTTTCCATCATTGCGTCATAGGCAACCTCAAGCGGGGTGACCTTGTTTCGAAGCGCTAAACCAGCGAGTGATCGCTCAGGCCCTGGCTCATATTGAGGAGGGTCGCCGAGGACGTAGGTCTTCTCGAAGGCGCCTTCAAAGAGCATGGCCGCAGTGGCGTCCTCTGGAGTAAACGACGTAATTGCTTGTCGGACAGACGGGTCACTGAGTGCCTCAAGGAGTTCTTCATGGCTTGGATTCGTGGCCGTGATTGCTTGGTAAGCGGGGATCTGATCGAAGAGACAGAACGTCGTGTGGAAGCCAGTGAGGATTCCTGTCGGGCGTCCCGCAACTTGTGGCCAAAGATCCGCACCTTCTTGAACAGCGTCGAGAGAGGCGTCCAGCATGTCTTTCCAAAGCCCTGGGGCGGGGTCGACTTGGAGAAGAGCAAAGGTGACGGGTCGTTCAATTGAGGAAGAGAGTTTTCTCATCCACGCCATCTCTTGGGGAGCCGAGACAATGTCTTCGCCAGCGACTCCCATGGGGGCAAGTTCGAAGACGCCGCTTTTCAACTCTCCTAACGCACTGCCAATCCCGAAGAGCTCATCTTCTGCGGCGAAGGTCCCAGGGACCGGCTCGCCATCGATAGCCCGGTGAGCAATCGTGCGAGAGGTAGAAAACCCCAGAGCCCCAGCGTCGATTGCTTCTTTGACGATCTGTTTCATGGACTCGATTTCTTGAGGCGACGCTGGCTCGTTTCGAGCTCCCGCATCGCCCATGACGTAGGAGCGAACCGCACCATGAGAGATCTGCGTTCCGATATCCATGGTCCAACTTCGAGGCTCCAAGGCATCTAAGTACTCAGGGAACGATTCCCACTCCCACGTGATGCCTTCAGCGAGTGCAGTGCCGGGGATGTCTTCAACCCCCTCCATAAGACCGATCAGCCAATCGTGTTTGTCAGGATGTGCCGGGGCGAATCCCACACCACAGTTTCCTGTGACCACCGTGGTCACGCCATGCCACGAGGAGGGAGCAAGTTCTTGGTCCCAGGTCACCTGGCCGTCGTAATGGGTGTGGATGTCGACCCAACCAGGTGTGACCAAAAGACCCGTTGCGTCGATTGTTGTGGTCGCAGGCGAACCGGCCAGATCTCCAAGAGCGACAACGATGCCATCGGTGATCGCCACATCTGTCACGCGTCGCTTCGACCCCGTCCCGTCGACAACCGTACCCCCACGAATTAGAAGATCAAACATGAAATGCCCCCTCATTATTTTCCTGTACAAGACAATGCCATTGTTCTTGACCTAGCGCCAGAACGCGCCAATGCCGGAGGAATAAACTCCTCCGGCATTGGCGGTAAATCAAGAAAATAACTATGCCTTTTTGCCCAATATCCTGTTCATCTTGGTGCCACACGTTGGGCATGCGCCCTGGGCGGCACGACGGCCATTTTTGAGCTCTACTTCTTGTCCGTCAAAGTCTCGTTTTTCTCGACACTTGACGCAATATCCGTTGTAGTTCGTCATTGCACTACCCCCCCTGATTTTGTCTTGTCGCATGGAGTTTGCCCCAGCGGCTTACTGGCATGATTCTACTGCAAAGGGGCCAGCTTTGGTTGGAACAGACCTTTTTCATCTTTTTCTGGCTTTTGTCCTAGTCTCACTTCATGGATGATTTGAGAACAGACGAGGTAATTGACGGGCTGGATTCCGTGTGGTCTTCGACATTGGAAGCCACGAATGGCCTGAGCCCAGAGCAGTGGGCAACGCCGACGGCGTGCCCTGGCTGGGACGTCCAGGACCAGCTCGCTCACTTGGTCGGCATCGAACGCTCGCTGCAAGGCGTCGAAAGCCCCAAGATTGAGTTGGGGGAGCGGGGCTATCTGAAAAACCCCATCGGTGAGATGAACGAACAGTGGGTGGAGTTCTTGCGCACTCGCAGTGGCAATGATGTGCGAGACGAGTTCGCAACCGTGACGGCAGAGCGACTTGCGTCGTTGCGATCCTTTTCTGAGGAGACCTTCGACGAAATTGGCTGGAGTCCTGTTGGCCAAGTCCCGATGCGCAAATTTATGGAGATCCGCATTATGGATTCATGGCTTCACGAACAAGACATTCGATTCGCCCTTGACCGGCCAGGTGGCCGCAACGGCATCGGGGAAGCGGTCACGATTGGGAGAGTCGATCTTGCATTGGGCGTCGTCGTAGGGAAGGGATCGGGCGCCAAGGAAGGCGAGTCGGTCGCCTTTGAGATTGAGGGCCCACTTGGGGGCAGACGTCGAATAGAAATCGTCGAGGGGCGAGCAAAGCCGATGGAAGGACCAGTGGCGACCTGCACGATCTCGATGAGCCAGGAGACCTACGTCCGCCGTTTTGGAGGCCGGATTTCACCTGAAGCGGCCCTCAGTGCGGAGGGGACAAAGATCACTGGAAACGCGACGATGGGGGCTGCGTCACTGCGGGCCCTTAGCGTCATGATCTAACTCGGTCCGAGGGGCTCGAGAGCGCCGATAGAGTAAAGAAACCATGCGCGCTACTACTGAAATCGTTGAAGACAATAAAGTAAAACTATCCGTCGTCGTCGACGAGGCTGAGATTGACTCGGCGCTCGATAGTGCGGTTCGGTCAATCGGCTCGTCCGCCAGGATCCCAGGTTTTCGGCCCGGCAAAGTTCCCCGCCGAGTGTTGGAGGCCCGTATGGGTGGCGCAACGGCACTGCGAGCTGAAGCACTTCGAGAGGCTCTTCCAGACTTTTACGCCAAAGCGGTTGTCGACACTGACGTTGACCCAATAGCTCCTCCCGAGATTGACATCACCGAAGGCGAAGAGAGTGGTCCCGTCCATTTCGCGGCAATCGTCGAGGTTCGACCGAAAGTAAATGTCGCAGGCTACGACGGACTCACGACGACAATTCCCTCACCCTTAGTGAACGACGCAGACGTCGCGGGACAGATTGATCGACTGCGAGAGAACGATGGAGAGTTGATTGACGTCACTCGACCAATTCTCAATGGTGACCTCGTCACACTTGACCTCAAGGGAAACGATGAAGAGGGCAACGAAGTTGCCCAAGCTGATGACTACCTCTACGAAGTTGGCAGTGGCGTAGTGATTCCTGAACTTGATGAGGCACTTCTTGGCTTGAAGGCTGGCGCTGATCTCGAGGTTTCGGGAACGCCAGCGGGAGGAACGCTGATCGCATTTTCGATTGTCGTCACGGCGGTCAAAGAGAAGAAGTTGCCAGAGGTCAGTGACGCCTGGGCCGAAGAGAACTCTGAGTTCTCAACGGTGGCTGAGCTCGAAGCCGACCTCAGAGAGCGAATCGGAAGAATGAAAGTTGTCCAAGCGCAGATGTCGCTTCGAGAAAGCACCCTTGGTGCGTTAGCGGAACTCGTCAACGAAGATGAAGTCCCCGATGTCTTGATTGACGCGGAAGTCAATGAGCGACTCCACGATCTTGGTCATCGTCTTGAATCGCAGAACATGTCGATCGAGCAGTTTTTGTCAGCGACAGGACAAAGTGGTGATCAACTCGTGCTCTCATTGCGAACTGATGCCACGAAAGCCGTCAAAGTTGACTTAGCTCTTCGAGCCGTTGCGAGCGCGGAGAACCTCGACGTGAGCCCAGAAGAGTTGGAAGAAGAGATCGTGCGAATGGCCGAGCAGGTAGGTTCAACACCTGACGCGCTTCGAGCACAGCTCGACCAAGCTGGTCGGACCGGAGCGCTCAAGGCAGAGAAGGCAAAGTCGAAAGCCGCCAGTTGGCTTGTCGAGCATGTCACCATTGTGGATGAGGAAGGCGTGTCAATTGACCGAGCACTCCTTGAAACCAACGTGGCTGAGCTCGAAGCAGAAGACGATTCGAGTTCGATCGAGGAGGAAAAATGATGTATGAACGTAGTGACATGACGCCGAGGTCCTACCTCGTCCCAACCGTTGTCGAGTCGTCGAGTCGAGGAGAGCGAAGTTACGACCTGTATTCGAGGCTTCTCAGAGAGCGAATTATTTTTCTTGGTACGCCAATTGACGACACCGTTGCAAACTTGGTGTGTGCTCAGTTGCTGTTTTTAGAGTCAGAAGACCCCGATAAAGACATCCACCTCTACATCAACTCACCAGGCGGTGACATCACTGCACTCTTGGCGATCTACGACACCATGAAGTTCATTCGTCCTGACGTCTCGACCTTCTGTTTCGGCCAGGCTGCCTCAGCTGCCGCCGTCCTCTTGGCCGCAGGGGCCAAAGGAAAGCGATTCGCTCTTCCTCACGCTCGAGTGCTTTTGCACCAACCATGGGGAGGCGTTGGTGGCCAAGCTTCTGACATTGAACTTCAGGCCAAGGAAATTCTCCGGATGCGGGACCTTTTGAACGGCGTCATTGCCGCAGATACTGGCCAAGATCCTGAGCGAGTTTCCTCAGATACGGACCGGGACTTCATCATGACTGCCGCAGAAGCCGTGGAATACGGGGTTGTGGATGAAGTTATTGCGTCTCGAGATGTGTCACTCGAAGCGGTCGGCGCGGCGTAGGCTGAGATCTAATTCTCAACGCACTATTCGAAGCGATGGAGGGGTAGAGACGTGGCAAAGTTTGGCGAAGGCGGCGATCTCGTAAAATGCAGTTTCTGTGGCAAGACCCAGAAACAGGTAAAGAAACTCATTGCGGGACCAAGCGTCTACATCTGTGATGAGTGCATTGACTTGTGCAATGACATCATTGCTGAGGAGCTCACGGAAACGAGTGACGTTTCATTCGAAGAGCTTCCAAAACCCCGAGAGATATTTGAGTTCCTGAACGATTACGTGATCGGGCAGGACTACGCCAAAAAGATTCTCTCGGTAGCTGTCTATAACCACTACAAGAGAATCCAAGCCGCTCCCGTTGTCGATGACACGGTTGAGTTGGCGAAATCGAACATTTTGCTCCTCGGCCCGACTGGCTGTGGCAAGACCTTGCTTGCGCAAACCTTGGCCCGGATGCTGAACGTCCCGTTTGCTATTGCAGATGCGACGGCGTTGACGGAAGCTGGGTACGTAGGCGAAGACGTCGAAAACATTCTTCTCAAACTGATCCAAGCTGCGGACTTTGATGTCGCTCGAGCCGAAAAAGGCATTATCTATATCGACGAGATTGACAAAGTCGCTCGCAAAAGTGAGAACCCTTCCATCACTCGAGACGTTTCGGGCGAAGGTGTGCAACAAGCACTCCTGAAAATTCTTGAAGGAACTGCTGCGTCGGTTCCACCACAAGGTGGGCGCAAGCATCCTCACCAAGAGTTCATCACCATCGACACGACAAACATCTTGTTCATTTGCGGTGGAGCATTCGCCGGTCTTGACAATGTCATCGGCAGCAGAATCGGTAAGTCGTCGATTGGCTTTCGAGCTGAAGTCGGTGCAGTCACCAAAGACGACCCCGAAGTTCTTCGTAACGTCCTCCCCGAAGACCTCATTAAGTTTGGTCTGATTCCTGAGTTCATTGGCCGGCTCCCGGTTGTCAGTGCCGTGAGCCAGCTCGACCGAGAGATGCTGGTTCAAATCCTTATTGAGCCCAAGAATTCACTGGTGAAGCAGTATGAGCGGGTCTTCGAGCTCGATGGCGTCGCCCTGGAGTTCACCACCGATGCCTTGGAGGCCATTGCTGACCAGGCCCTGCTTCGGGGGACGGGAGCTCGAGGACTCCGAGCGATTCTTGAAGAGGTTCTCTTAGACGTGATGTACGACCTCCCGAGTCGAAGCGACGTTGGTAAGTGCGTCGTTGATGCAGCAGTTGTACTTGATCGAGTTCACCCAACGCTGGTGCCGATCGAGAAGAAGAAGCCCAGCCGTACTCGGCGCGCGGCCTCCTAAGGCGTGCCAAAACCGTTCGCCTCGTTCGATGAGGCGCTCCGGTGGCTTGATAGTCACATTGACTACGAACGAGTGGTTCCAACACGCCGACTCCTTCCAAGCCTTGATGGCGTAGCCGCTGCGCTGAAGCTGCTTGGAAGCCCGCAGGACTCCTATCCCGCAATTCATATCACCGGGACGAACGGAAAAGGTTCGACGACGGCGATGATCACGTCGCTTCTGAGCGAGCTCGGCCTTCTTGTCGGCACCTATACGAGCCCCAACCTTCACGTGGTGAACGAACGCATTGCTTGCGCTGATCAAGCGATAAGTGACGACGACTTGCTCGACGTGCTCTTTCGTATTTCCCTGATCGAAGGAGAAAGAGAAGAACCACTCACTCGGTTTGAGATTCTGACCGTTGCTGCGCTGTTGTACTTTGCCGACCAGGCTGTCGATATTGGCGTCATTGAAGTAGGTATGGGCGGGACGTGGGACTCAACCAACGTGGTGACTGGTTCAGTCAGTGTGATCACCAACGTAAGTCTCGACCACGTCCAGGTCTTAGGTAATTCAGTCATCGAAATTGCTACTGACAAGTCAGGCATCATCAAGCCAGGATCAACGGCCATTCTTGGGCTCGTAAGCGACGACGTTGCCAGAGTGATTGCAGCCAAGTGCGATGCGGTGGGAGCAGCGGGTCTGTGGCGTAGTGGTGAGACCTTTAGTGCGAGTGAGAATCGTTTAGCGCTCGGTGGCAGAGTTGTGAATCTCACAATCCCTGGTCAAGAGTTTCGAGACGTTGTTATTCCGCTTCACGGCGCCCACCAAGGAGAAAACGCAGCAGTGGCATTGGCGGCGGTGAGTGCGTTCCTTGGGAGAGCGCCGTCTCGCGAAGTTGTCGATGCTGGCTTTGGGCGAGTTCGTGTCCCAGGTCGATGTGAAGTGTTAGGACACTTACCTTTGCTCGTTGTCGATGGGGCACACAACGAAGCAGGAGCTCGCTCGCTTGGAACCGCACTCAAGGATGGCTTCGACGTAACGGGATCGATGATTGCCGTTCTTGGGATGCTCGAAGGAAGAGACCCCCAAGAGTTACTAGAACCCCTGATCGATGCGGGGATCGGGACGTTTGTCTGTGTCGAGCCAGATACGCCTCGAGCGATGTCGGCAACGGTGATTTCAGATACCTGCGAATCATTGGGGGTGGCGTCACTGGTGGCCCCTTCGATTGAAGACGGGGTTGATCGAGCGGTTGCGCTCGCCGGGGAAGACGGCTTGGTCCTCGCAACTGGATCGCTCTACGTCGTTGGAGATGCCCGTCTGCGACTCCTTGAGGTAGTGAAACAAAAGTAATTTGACCTTGAACACGAACGAACGAGCCCTCCGCGAATTTCTCGAACAGCGCGGTACGCTGTAGTTATGACAGAAACATCACTCCTGAATAATTCAGCCGAGACCATGAACCCAATCATGAAACGTCTTCGTGGCTACAACGTGATCGCAGGCGTGGCACACCTTGTGCAAGCGGTGATTATTTTGATCTTGGCGAATTCATTCGCACTTGGCGTCAAAGCGGACTACATGGCTGGCCCTCCTGGAAGCACAACGCCGCGACAAATCGTGGAACTGTTCAACGTTCGTGTCGCCTGGCTCGTGGCGTTGTTTTTCCTGCTCTCCGCCTTCGCCCACTTCTTTGTGAGTGGACCGGGGTGGGGTCGCTATACAAAAGACTTGAGCCGATCGAGAAATCCTTACCGGTGGCTTGAATACTCCGTGAGTTCCTCAATCATGATTATCTTGATTGCCCTCATCACTGGGATTAACGACGTTGCCGCACTTGTCGCCCTGGCTGGGGTCAATGCCTCAATGATCGGATTTGGATGGCTCCAGGAGCGCTTGGAGTCTCCCGGTGGAGGATGGTGGCCATTTGTCGTTGGTTGCTTCGCCGGGATCGTCCCGTGGGTGGCGATCGGTATCTACTTGATCGCACCAGGAGCAAACCAACACGCCCCAGGATTTGTCTACGGGATTTTTATCTCCCTCTTCATCTTCTTCAATATCTTTGCCTTGAACCAGTGGCTTCAATATGCGCAAAAAGGAAAGTGGAAAAACTACCTTGTTGGCGAGCGTGCGTATATAACACTCAGCCTGGTTGCGAAGTCGTTGTTGGCCTGGCAAATATTTGCTTCGACCCTGGCCCCAAGCAGCGGGAACTGAGTCGTTTGCTTCTCGGGAATTTGGAGAGGCCCTCTTTTTTTGTTCCTGAGGCTCTCGCACGCTGCTAGGTTCTACCCTCGTGGACCGTACCCTTGTCATCGTAAAGCCAGATGGAGTTGAGCGACGTCTCTCGGGAGAGATCGTGGCTCGACTCGAGCGAAAAGGACTCTCTCTCGTCGCTGCTGAGCTTCGTCTGATTTCTCGAGAGGTGGCGCAGGTCCACTATCAAGAGCATGAGGGAAAACCGTTTTTTGCAAGTCTTGTTGATTTCATCACTCGCTCACCAGCGCTGATTATGGTCGTGGAAGGTCCAGAGAACACCTTCAAGGTTGTGCGGACGTTGATGGGAGCGACCAACCCAACGGACGCAGCTCCAGGGACAATTCGCGGTGATCTTGGTATTGAGATGACCGAAAACCTCATCCACGGCTCGGACTCACCAGAAGCTGCGGCACGAGAGATTTCCCTCTTTTTCCCTGGTCTTTCGTAGTTTTCACACGAACCGACAAGCAGCGAAATGTGGTGCCTTGTGTCTGGGTGCCCTGTCTCCTAGCCTGTGGAGATAAATTCTTTATGGATTTGATGGGTTTCTCCCATCGAATCGTGGTCGCGAGAGGACACATGAATGTCTGATAACCGCCTCTTCCTTTTGGGTCGAGACATGGCCGTTGATCTTGGGACGGCGAACACACTGGTCTACGTCCGCGGACGTGGAATCATCCTGAACGAGCCTTCCGTCGTTGCAATTGACGTGAAAGATGGGAAACCTCTGGCCGTCGGCGCCGAAGCCAAGAGAATGATTGGTCGAACCCCAAGCAATATCCAAGCTATTCGCCCACTCAAAGACGGCGTCATCGCCGACTTTGAGATTTGCGAAAAAATGCTTCGGTACTTCATTCACCGAGTTCACCAACGCAGATTTGCAAAACCACGAATGATCATCTGCGTTCCATCTGGCATCACTGGTGTTGAACAACGAGCGGTCATGGAAGCAGCGGAATACGCAGGAGCACGAAAAGCATTCATCATTGAAGAGCCAATGGCAGCCGCAATTGGCGCCGGACTTCCAGTACACGAGCCAACGGGAAACATGGTTGTCGATATTGGTGGTGGAACAACGGAAGTTGCGGTCATCTCATTAGGTGGAATCGTGAACAGCCAGTCGATTCGAATCGGTGGCGATGAACTTGATGAAGCAATTGTTTCCTACGCCAAGAAGGAATTCTCCTTGGCCCTTGGTGAGAGGACTGCTGAAGAGATCAAGATCGCGTTGGGCTCTGCATTTCCTCTGGAAGAGGAGCTTCGGGCCGAGATCCGGGGCCGAGACCTGGTTTCTGGCCTCCCAAAGACCATCATCATCTCTACCGAGCAGATCCGAGAAGCCATCGAAGAGCCGGTGACGGCCATCATCGATGCCGTCAAGGTCACGTTGGACCGAACACCGCCTGAATTGGCCTCTGACATCATGGAGCAGGGGATTGTCCTCACGGGAGGTGGAGCACTTCTCCACGGCTTAGACGCCCGAATTCAGCATGAAACCGGGATGCCCATTGTGGTGGCACGCGATCCGCTGAACTGTGTGGCAATCGGAAGTGGTCAGTGCCTCGAGGAGTTTGATGCGCTCAAGCGCGTCTTAATTACCTCCTCGACGCGCTGAGTTCGCCGGTAGGTCGTTCGTGGCTTCTCGCCGGTCTCGCCGGTCATACACAACGTTCGCTGTCTTAGTCCTCGTCGCCATCTCCATCCTGGCATTGAGTCTCGGCACGGCATCAGGAATAAGTTCGGGTCTTCGCAGTGTTGGCTCGGTGGTGCTGTCGCCGGCCGTCGGAGTTGTGAACTCGATCACGAGGCCGATCGGTAATTTCTTCTCTGGTGCGCTGAACTATGGGGCAGTGACCTCTGAGAACTCGAAACTACAAGCCATCGTGAGCCAATTAGAACAAGACAAATCCATTCAATCCTTTGAACGGCATCAACTTGCTCAAATCGCCGCACTCCAAGATCTTGGATTCGTTGGAACTATTCCAACGGTGACTGCTCAAAGCATTGAGTCGAACGTGTCGAACTTTGCCGCCTCAGTCCAGATCAACAAGGGGAGTGGATCTGGTGTTGCCGTTGGCATGCCGGTTGTTGGAAGTGGCGGACTCGTTGGACAAGTGATCTCTGTGACGAACGGCACGGCGACGATTCGGCTGATCACCGATGGGCAGTCTCGCGTCGGAGGTGTGGTCGGGACGACTGGAGCGAATGGCGTGGTGAACGGAATTTCCGCGAGCCGCCCATTGGCCATGAACTTTGTGAAACCTGGCAGCGCTGTCTCAGTAGGAACGATGGTCTTTACCAATGGCTTGCAAGGAGCTGAATACCCTGCAGGGATTCCGCTTGGCAAGGTCAAGAGTGCCTCAACACCAGCAAACTCGACGCAGATGAATATTGCACTCAATCCTGCAGCGAATCTCAATCAGTTGGGCTATGTCGAGGTCCTGCTTTGGGAGCCCCCAGCATGAACAGAGCAACATCGCTTCGCCTCGCCCTGATCATTGTGGTCGCTGTCGTTCTCCAGGTATCGATCATCTCGAATCTTCGAGTCGCTGGGCTTCATCCAGAGATCATCTGGCTTCTTCCGATCTTTGCCGGGCTTGTGGCGGGGTCAGAGCCCGGCGCCATCACCGGATTTGCCAGTGGCATCGCGCTTGACTGCATTCAGCCAACGCCTTTTGGCCTCACTGCGTTGGTCGCAACACTCCTCGGTTTTAGCATTGGACTTTTCGCAGAGCGAAGTGGCATGAGCGCAGAAGGTGCTGCGTGGTGGGTGACGCCAGCGCTCGGCGGAGGCTTGAGTGCACTGGCGATCTTGGTCTATGGACTTCTGGGTTTCATCTTTGGCCAAGACCAGTTTGCCTCGGTGAACTATGTGATCTTGATTCCACTCGTCGGCGTCTTTGCCGCGATCATTTCAATTCCGGGATGGGTGGTCGTTCTCTGGGCCTTCGGTGAACAGAAAACGCGCCGACGCGTCACGACCGAGGTGTCGGGCTGGTGAATATTTTTGGGTTTGGAAGACGACGCTCACCTCGGCAGCCTCGAATTCGATCTCGACGACGGAGCGTCTCAATCGCTGACTTGGTGCCATCTCCTGATGAGACGGACGCACGTCCAGACTTTCGGCTCGTCGCCCTTGGAGGTTTTTTTGCGATTCTTTTTGGGTTTCTTGTCCTGAGGCTCTTTACGCTTCAGATTGTCGACGCACAATCCATCAAGGCAGCGGCAACGGCAACGCAGGTTCGAGTGGTTCCTCTTGAAGCTCCCCGAGGGGAGATCACTGATCGCTCCGCCACGATTCTCGTAGGCAATCAAGTGAGCCAAGAGATCGTGTTGAGCCGACTTGAGGCATCGCAACACCCAGCTGTTGTTGGGCAAGTGGCAGCGTTAACGAATCAGACGCCAGCTCAAGTGCAGGCAATCTTGAATAATGCGAAATATGACCCCTACCAGCCAGCACCTATTCAAACGAATGCGTCTGCGGCGACAATTCAGTTCCTTCAAGAACATCCAGAACAGTTTCCAGGAGTTTCGGTCCAAGAGACGACGTCGAGAACCTACCCACAAGGAGGAACGTCGGGGACTCATGTGTTGGGTTACGTCGGAGCAATCTCTCCAACGCAACTGGCCGAAAACAAGGGGAAGGGGTACTCCCAGGCATCTGCCTACGGAAAGTCAGGAATCGAACAGTTTTATCAGTCGCCTCTTCGAGGGACGAATGGTTCGCAGTCAATTGAAGTCAATGCCCAAGGCCAGGTCGCTGGTGTGGTCTCTCAAACAAATCCCATCCCAGGCGACACGGTTGTCTTGAATCTTGACCTTGGGCTTCAACAGACACTACAGACGGTACTTGAACAGCAGATTCTCGCTGACCGCCAATCTGTTGACAAGCGATCTGGAAAAGTGCCACCCGCCCCGAACGGTGCTGCGATCGTGATGGATCCGCGAAGCGGAGCAATCTTGGCGATGGCGAGCTATCCGACCTACGACCTTGCACAATTTGTGGGGGGAATCACGCAAGCAAATCTCAATGGGATTCTTGGGAGTGGAGCGTTAAACAACTACGCGATCAGTGGGCTCTATACGCCTGGGTCAACGTTCAAAATGATCACGGCGACAGCCGCCCTTCAAAAGGGATTGATTAGTGCGGGTCAATACGTCAACGACACTGGAACCTTTACTGTTCCTTCCTGTATCGCTGGTGGCGCAGGATGCGTCTTTCTTGACGATGAAGCGGGAGGTGTCGGCGAAGTAAATATGGCGGGGGCTCTCACTGCTTCATCGGACTACTACTTCTACAATTTGGGCTATCTCTTCGCAGCGCAAACGACAAAGTATGGCAAGCAACCCATTCAGGACGTCGCTGCTCAGTATGGGCTCGGGCAAGCTTCCGGCATCGACTTGCTTGGTGGATCCGTTGGTCGCGTTGACTCGGCGATCGAACGCCAGAAACTCCATGCCTCAGCTCCGAAGGCCTTTCCAAATACCACGTGGTATCAAGGTGACAATATTGAAATGGCCTTTGGCCAGGGTGCGACGGCAGTCACTCCATTAGAAATGGCGATCGCATATTCGACATTCCTCAATGGAGGAACGCGTTACGCCCCAGAAGTTGCTGCGGGTCTCGTGTCGTCGTCGGGAGAATTGATTCGCCAGTACCCACCGAGAGTGACCGGCCACGTTGCACTGACACCTGCGATCTCCGACCCAATTCTGCAAGGTCTCCTTGGTGTTGTCCAAAGCCCGAATGGGACGGCCTACGAAACATTTAAACAGTACGCGCACTTCAATGAGGCAACGTTTTCCGTCGGCGGAAAGACTGGAACGGCATCGAATTCGCCGGGACAAGAACCCAACTCGTGGTTCGTGGGTTTTGGACCGAATCCAAATCCACAGTACGTCATAGTTTGCGTGATTGACCAAGGTGGCTATGGAGCAAGCGCTGCAGCTCCCGTGGTGGCTCAGACCTTCAACTGGCTGGCGACAAATCCAGTTGGACCGGTCAAGTTCCCAACGGCATCATCGCCAGCCACGACCACATCTCCAACAACGAATCCGCCAGCGAAATAGGCACGCACCCTTTCTGGCTTCTGCTCATGCGCTTCGTCGTAGACTGAGCATCTATGAGTTCGCTTTTTGACCAAATTGAGCCACTCCTCTTTCATGTCGAGAAGCCTGCTCGTTACGTGGGAGGAGAACTCGGAGCTCTTGAGCCACTTCACGGCGAGGGGATCACAAGTTGGCTGCTCGCGTACCCCGATACCTATGAGATTGGTCTTCCCAATCAAGGACTACAGATCCTCTACGAAATTATCAACGAACGAGTCGATGCAGTGGCTGAGAGGACCTACGCACCGTGGGTTGACATGGAAGCGGCGATGCGAAACGAAGGCATCCCACTCTTCAGTGTCGAGAACCACCTCGCCGCGCGAGAGTTTGACATCGTCGCCTTCAACCTTTCGGCAGAACTGACCTACACCAATGTCCTGAACATGCTCGACCTAGGGTTGATTCCACTCCATGCAGACGCTCGTGGTGTTGACGACCCCATCGTTCTCGCTGGTGGGCACTGTACGTACAATCCAGAGCCTCTTGCTGACTTCCTTGATGCCGTCGTACTCGGGGAAGGTGAAGAAGTGGTTTCCGAGATCACTGATGTGGTCGGTGCGTGGAAAGCAGACCCCTCTCGTGATCGAGCATCGTTGCTCAAAGCGTTAGCTGGAGTGGAGGGTGTCTACGTCCCTTCGCTCTATGCGCCGCGTTTTGAGGGATGCCGCCAAGTGGGGCTCGACCTTCTTGATCCTGGTGCTCCAGAGATTGTGGAAAAGAGAACGGTCGCAGACTTAGGAGATTGGCCCTATCCAAAAAACCAACTGGTGCCGCTCACCGAAGTTGTCCACGATCGCCTCAACGTCGAAGTCTTTCGCGGGTGTACCCGGGGTTGTCGGTTCTGTCAGGCGGGAATGATTACTCGACCCGTTCGAGAGCGACCAGCGGCACAAGTCGCGGAGATGGTGGCACGGGGGATTGAGCGAACTGGCTACAACGAAGTCGCATTAACGTCGCTCTCGAGTGCCGATTTTTCGGGGATTGAAGGTGTTGTTGCCGATGTGGTTGATGACCCAAACAATGGTGGCCAAGTTTCGGTGAGTCTGCCGTCGCTTCGAGTTGACGCCTTTACTGTGGCGACCGCAGCGAAGATTCAGCAAGTGAAGCGCACAGGCCTCACCTTTGCCCCAGAGGGCGGCACCTGGCGAATGCGCAAAGTGATCAATAAGTTGATCTCTGACGACGACCTCTTCGCAGCGGTTGATGCCGCATTTAGCCAAGGGTGGCGTCGGGTCAAGTTGTACTTTCTGATTGGACTTCCCACTGAGCGTGATGAAGACGTCCTCGGAATTGCAGAGTTGGGAAAACGATGCGTGGAAATTGGCAAGCAATATCACCAGCACGTGACGGTTTCGGCGTCGGTGGGAGGATTTGTCCCCAAAGCCCAAACGCCGTTTCAATGGCACTCCCAGAATGCACCGCGTGAATTGCAGCGAAAGATCACACTCTTGAGAGACGCTGCCAAGAAGACCAAAGGCCTCCAGATTCGCTGGCACGAACCTGCCGCCACTGCTGCTGAAGGTGTGCTTTCACGGGGAGATCGACGGATTGGGGCAGTGCTTGAGCGAGTCTGGCGAAATGGCGGAACGTTCCAAGAGTGGTCAGAACACTTCGATCTCTCCCTTTTCCAAGGCGCCTTGGCTGATGAGGGGCTTTCGATGGATGACTACACGACCAGAATGCGCGATGAAGACGAGATGCTTCCCTGGGACCACCTCTCTGCAGGCCTTCACAAAGACTTCCTTATTGGTGAATATCACGACGCAATCGAAGAAGTGGGCGTTGAAGACTGCCGATGGACTCCGTGTTACGACTGCGGAGCCTGCACGAACTACGACCTCGAACATGTGGTGGCATCGGCGAGTGCACCCGCGGGCGGCAGCCAGGGAACTGGACAAGGCCTTGATCTTGGGAGGCCCGTCTCGGTTTCACTCAGTCGATCCGGAAACTAAACGTGCACGTGGTCCCAGAAAGGCTCCGTCTTCGGTATACAAAAACTGGACGCATTCGCTATACCTCTCAGCGCGACGTGGCACGAGCCTGGGAGCGTGCGCTTCGCCGAGCCAAACTCCCTGTTGCCTATTCTGAAGGATTTTCTCCCCGACCCCTTCTGAGCTTTTCCTTGGCGCTCCCCACAGGGTGTGAATCGCAGGCTGAGTTCACCGATATTCGGTTCTCGTCTTCTTCGCCGGTTGTGAGTCCTTTTTCGGTGGGGGAAGAGTGGAGCCAAGAGTCCTTAGAAATAATTTCGAAGGAACTTGGAGCCTTGCTTCCCGAAGGTCTTGACGTAACTGCGAGCAGTGCTTTAGGGGGTGCCGAGGGGTCCCTTCAAGAAGAAGTAACATCATGTCTCTGGATCGTGGAGGTCACTGGAATGAGCGCAGCGCAAGGAACGGAGCGGGTTGAAGCCCTGCTCGGCGCTGCAAACGTCCCAATTGAGCGTGAACGAAAAGGTCGACAGGTCACTGATGACTTGAGGCCCAGCGTGCTCAGCCTGAAAAGTGAAGGACCTGGACAACGAGTTGGGTCGATACGACTGTCAGCCGAACTTGCCACCAAACCGCGTGGTGTTCGTCCTGCAGAGCTTCTTCAGGGGATCGATCCGACCCTCAGACTCGTCCGTGCGAGTCGCCAAGCACAGCTGATCGAATTTGAAGGTACCTACCTCGAGCCACTCACGGAAGATGGTCGGCTCTTAGGTGTTACCAATCCGACGACCGCGAAAGTTGGTCGATGATGAAGACGAGGAGGCTCTGGAGAAATGACGGAGCACGAAGAAGTAGACAACAGCACGTTCGAAACTGGTTCAACGCCTAGCGCCCCTGAACACGAGGGTCCAAAAATAGGGGAGACCCGACCGGCACCGAAGATAGGCGATACGAAACCAAGTGAGCCGTCCGGCGGCGAGTTTGTGGCACCCGTGACTCCGGTCTCCACCAGAGAAGAAGGTCGACAGCCGACGCCAGTCGTTGCCGCGACTTCCGAGGAAGCCGAGGAGAAGGAAGCGCCCGGTGGCACGGGGAGAAAGCGGCGTCGCCGAGGCGGGCGAGAGCGGCGGGGTAAAAGCGTCGGCCGCTACATGATGTGTGTCCACGTCCAGGGGACCACGACCCACATTGCCATGCTCGAAGGGCGCACCCTCGTCGAGCACTACGTCGTCAAAGAAACAGATGAAACAACGCAGATCGATGGAAACCTTTATCTCGGGCGAGTACAAAATGTGCTGCCTGGCATGGAAGCCGCGTTCGTTGATATTGGGATCCCAAAGAACGCAGTGCTCTATCGAGGTGACGTTCACTACGACCCAGATGACGTTGAAGCAGGGAACGCTCAAGACGCACGCATTGAAGACGTCTTGAAGCCTGGACAACTGATGATCTGCCAGGTCACCAAGAACCCGATTGGAGCGAAGGGAGCGCGCCTGACCCAGGAAGTGTCGCTTCCTGGTCGTTTTGCGGTTCTTGTTCCCCACTCGTCGACCATAGGGATCTCGAAGCGACTTGGGGACAACGAGCGGCGACGACTTCGAAAGATCTTGGACGAGATTCGCCCGAAAGGCCACGGTCTCATTGTTCGAACCGCCGCAGAAGGGGCGACCGCTGAAGAGTTAGCGGGCGACGTGGCCGATCTCACGCAACGCTGGGAAGCGATTGAAAAAGAAGCAAATCGCTCTTCCAAACCGGGGCTCGTCTATCGAGAGCTTGATCTCGCTGTTCGGATGTTGAGAGAAGAACTCAACGGCGATTATCGAGGAGTCCTCATCGATGATCCTGAACTCTACGCACAGGTCAAGACCTACGTCTCGCAGGTCAGCCCTGAGATGACTGATCGGGTTGAACACTACGACCTTGCAACAGAGACCTTGCCACTCTTCGAGCGCTACTTCGTCCATGAACAACTTCACAAAGCGCTCGACTCAAAGGTCTGGTTGCCGTCTGGCGGTTCACTCATCATTGAGCGGACGGAAGCCTTGACGGTGGTCGACGTGAATACTGGGAAAAATGTCGGGAAGACGACCCTTGAAGAGACGGTCTTCAAAAACAATCTGGAAGCTGCCGAAGAAGTCGCCCACCAGCTGCGTCTCCGAGACATCGGTGGAATCATTGTGATCGACTTCATCGATATGGAGTCCAAAGCCCACCGAGAGTCGGTAACGGCCCAGCTCCGCCAGGCACTGGCTCGGGATAAGACCAGGACCCAAGTCTTCGATATCTCTGAATTGGGCCTCGTTGAGATGACAAGGAAGCGGATCTCCGAAGGGCTCATGGAGTCGCTGTCGACGTCCTGTCCTCAGTGTGAGGGACGGGGCCTGGTCTTTGATCGGGATCTTCCCTAATGGCTGCGTTCCTGGCCCCGGGCGTTCTCGGCTAGAGTATGAGTTCCATGTACGCCGTCATTCGCACCGGAGCCACCCAAGAGCGGGTAGAGCAGGGACAACGCCTTCGCGTTGACCTGCGACCTGAGCAGGTTGGTGACCAGATCTCATTCGAAGCCCTCTTGATCGTCGACGGCGAGACCGTCCTGGCGACGCCGAAAGAATTGGCAAAAGCATCAGTAACGGCCAACATCGTGGGCGAAGAAAAGGGACCAAAGATCAACGCGATGACCTACAAGAACAAGTCAAACCAAAGCACCCGCTGGGGTCACCGCCAGAAGTACTCAACGGTGGAGATCACTGGCATCTCGGCCAAGGGTTAAAGAGAAGGATCTGATATGTCAAAGACTAAAGGTGGAGGCTCTACCAGGAACGGTCGTGATTCAAATGCCCAGCGCCTTGGCGTGAAGGTGTTTGATGGAACGGCAGTGACGAGCGGGTCAATCATTGTCCGACAACGAGGCACACACTTTCACCCAGGACTCAACGTGGGCATTGGAAAAGACGACACGTTGTTTGCCTTGAGCGATGGACTCGTCAAGTTTGGTTCGCGCAAGGGCCGAAAGCTCGTTGACATCCTGCCTGAGTAGTTCTTGGTTCCTTAAGGGGACTGGTCAACCTAGGCACAAAGACTTGAAATAAAAAGAACCCGGGGCGCTGAAGCCCCGGGTTCTTTTACGTTCTATCGGCCAGAGGCCGAGGAACTGGACTACTTGTTGATGGACGGGGCAGGAGCCTCGCCCTTCACAACCTTCTTGAAGCTGGCACCAGCGGCCACCTTGGGGGCCTTTGAGGCCTTCACCTGGATTGCTGCGCCAGTCTGTGGGTTTCGAGCGGTACGGGCCTTGCGGTCCACGCGGTCGAATGACACAAAACCAGTAAGTGCAACTTTCTCACCCTTGGAAACTGTGGCAACAACTACATCTTCAAGTCCTGCAAGGACTTCAGCCACGGTGCTTTTTGCATTCCCCGTGTGGGTTGCTACTGCGTCGATCAATTCGGTCTTATTCACGGCTTCTATTCTCCTTCTCTGGAGCCCCAGGAATCGGGGCTTCTCGGTGACCATCATGCCCTGTTTTTGGGCAAAGTGGCGGGATAGTCCTACTGCGCCTCATTTTCGACCTCGGGGCGCTGGTTCAAGAGAAGAAGTGAGGGGAAGCCCACGAGGGTCGTTTGGAGGGCCCAGGGGAGGGCCGGGACGCCACGTTTTTTGGCGTTCTTCCAGGCCAGAGCCCCTTCTCCGAGGTGAATGGCGATGGCCAGGGCGAAGACGGCCCGAAGCGTTCTGTCGCTCTGGAGTGGGATTCGACGCCGGACCTTGGCTGCGAGGCCTGGGCGGAGCGCCAAGAGCGCCAGGAGGCCTAAGGGGCCATCGAGGAGGGCAAACCACCACCAGGCTGGTCGATCAAAGGGAGCGAGATTCTCAGGTTCCATGCCTTCAGTGTGCCACTGTCGAGCGCCTGAAGCCATCGTCACTACGCTCAAGGCGGATAGGAGCGACACCTGTTGAGTTGGAGGCCCTGATGGCAAGAGCGAATCGAGAACGAGTTGCGGAACTCGTGGCCCAAGAGAGCGAACGCTACGCATCGGCGAATCCCGTATCGAACGCACGTTTCGATGCCGCCACGCACCTCCTTGGTCAGGTTCCGATGACGTGGATGAATAAGTGGGCGGGGGGCTTCCCACTTTCCTATGCCACGGCAGTGGGAAATCGCATCGTCGACGCGGACGGCCATGAGCTCATCGACTTTGCACTGGGAGACACCGGTGCCATGGCGGGGCATTCACCCCCAGCAACGGTCGCTGCGGTCCAAGAACGCATTGGGACCTATGGAGGAATCACCACCATGCTCCCAACAGACGATGCTGAATGGGTCGCCAACGAGTTGTCCACTCGTTTTTCAATGGCGAGTTGGTCGTTTGCCCTTTCTGCGACCGATGCCAATCGATGGGCTCTTCGACTTGCACGGGCGATAACGAATCGCCCAAAGATTTTGGTCTTCTCTTACTGCTATCACGGCAGCGTCGACGAGACCTTCGTGGTGTGTGGGGATAAGGGGAGCACGCACACTCGCAAGGGAAACGTTGGGCCAGCCGTTGATCCAACGTCAACCACCCGCGTTGTTGAATTCAATGACCTCGCTGCTCTCGAAGCGGCGTTGGCCCACGGTGACGTTGCTGCCGTCTTGGCAGAGCCCGCGCTCACTAACATTGGAATCGTGTTGCCAGACCCTGGGTTCCACGACGGGCTCCGAGCGCTGACGCGAAAATACGAAACGCTCTTGATTATTGATGAGACGCATACGCTGAGTGCGGGCCCGGGCGGTGCGACGAAAGCATGGGGACTCGATCCTGACATCGTGACCTTGGGGAAATCTCTGGGCGGCGGGATACCGTGCGGTGCCTATGGACTCTCGGAGGCCCTGGTTCCGCGTCTCGAGGAGCAGATTGCCAACGGTGCAGACGTGATCGACGTGGGGGGTGTCGGAGGAACACTGGCTGGGAACGCATTGTCGACAGCTGCGATGAAAGCGACGTTGCGAGACGTCCTCACCGCAGAGGCGTTCGTTGGAATGATCGACTTGGCCACTCTTTTTCGAGAAGGCGTTGAACAAGTACTCGAGGCAACAGGCTTGGAATGGTCGATCGCACAACTCGGGGCTCGGGCTGAATATCGTTTCGTTGCGCCGGCCCCTCGCAATGGTGGCCAATCTGCTGCGGCAGAAGACGAGTTGCTCGATGAGTTTATGCATCTCTACCTCTTGAATCGAGGGGTGCTGCTCACTCCATTTCACAATATGGCGCTGATGTGCCCCACCACGACCACGGCCGATGTTGAGCGCCACAGCGAACTCTTCGCTGAGGCGGTCGACACACTTCTCTCGTAATTTCGTCGCCCTCCAATAATTCCCGATAGGGTCGAAATGTGGAACAGGGATATCACACTCCGCTCGAAGAGTACCTAGAGACGATCTTGTCGCTGAGCGACGAAGGCACCGACGTGATTGGTGCCCGTATCGCAGAGCGGTTAGGGCGAAGTGCTCCGGCAGTGAAAGAGATGCTGGATCGACTTGCAGATGATGGCTTTGTTGTGCGCCACGGAAGAACAGTTGAACTCACCCAACGTGGTCGTGACGTCGCCACGACGGTGACACGGCGGCATCGGCTCGCAGAACGACTGCTCGCCGACGTGATTGGCCTGGCGTGGCACAAAGTCCATGAAGAGGCTGGTCGTTGGGAGCACGTGATCTCTCCTGACGTCGAAGAGCGCCTCATCGCCTTGCTCGGGGATCCAGCAACGTGTCCTCATGGAAACCCAATCCCTGGGAGTCATCACCTGGAACTCCGAGAGGAACGGCCTCTGGCGAGCGCTAAAGAAGGTGAAGATATTGAGCTCATCCGGATTTCAGAGATGCTCGAGCACGACGAAGGGTCCATGATTGCTCTCGATGAGGCCGCATTCATTCCCGGTCGTCAAGGAACGGTCTCTCACGTGGGGAGTGAGGGGACAATGACGATCTCGACGTCAAGTGGAATGGTCGTTTTACCCTCGGATCTCACTGAATGGCTCTACGTGACGATGCCGTCGGCCGTGGAGGTGTCCTCCGAGTTCTAGGATCAAGGGATGGCTGAGTTCGTTGACGAGGCACAACTTCATGCCAAAGCCGGAGACGGAGGGGCAGGATCCGTTTCATTCCGCCGAGAGGCCCACGTTGATAAGGGTGGTCCAGACGGTGGCGATGGAGGGCGCGGAGGCGACGTCTGGCTGGTCGCGGATCGAAACCAAGCTTCACTCCTTGGATTCCGAGACCACCCGTTCCGGCGTGCTGAAAATGGAGTCCATGGTTCGGGCAAGAAACGCCATGGTGCAAGCGGTTCTGACACCGTCGTGCCGGTTCCCGTCGGAACAGTCGTCAAAAGTCTCGCTGGTGAGTTGCTCTGTGACCTCAGCGTCGAAGGCGACCGCTGGCTGTGTGCGGAAGGTGGTCGAGGGGGGCACGGAAACGCACGCTTTCTCTCGAATCGGCGCCGAGCGCCTCGGTTCGCGGAACAGGGTGAAGACGGGCAAGAACTTTGGTTCGATCTCGTTCTCAAACTTGTGGCTGATGTCGCGCTTGTTGGGTATCCAAACGTCGGCAAGTCAACCTTGATCGCGAGCATTTCCGCGGCGAAGCCCAAGATCGCTGACTACCCCTTTACAACACTGCTTCCGAATCTCGGGGTCGTTCGCTATGGCAGCCGAGATGACGCCGTTGAATATGTCGTGGCAGACATTCCTGGCCTGATCGAAGGGGCAGCGGAAGGCAAGGGCCTTGGGCATCTTTTCCTTCGCCATATTGAGCGCGCTCGGGTGCTCGTAATTCTTTTAGATCTCAGCGATCCTGGTGGAGTGACCCCCGAGCAACAGTGTGCTGTTCTGCTTGATGAGCTGGGTCGCTATCAACCCTCACTCCTAGAGCGACCACGGCTCTTGGTTGGATCTCGGGCCGACATGGCCTCAGGCGACATGGATACGTCCTTTTGTGATCTCGTGATTTCCTCGGTGACTCGACAAGGTCTTGACGAGTTGATTCGTCAAGCGGCAACGCTCGTCGCAGAAGCTCGCGCCACCCAGGTGTCAGTCCAAGAGTCCGAAATTCGAGTTCACCGTCCTGCCAAAGAGGGAATTGTCGTTGAACGTCAAGATGATGGTGCCTACGTCGTGCGCGGACGCGCTGCGGAGCGTGCGGTTCGGCTCTCTGATCTGACTGATGACGGTGCTCTTGACGAGGCGGTTCGACGATTGGAGAAACTTGGCGTGGATCGCATGCTGTCTCGTGCGGGGGTCCACGAGGGTGACCGAGTAATCGTCGGTGACTTGGAGTTTTCATGGTGGAGAGATCAAGCCTCAGAAGGTCTTGACCCGAGTTCGCTTCCCCGTCGGCCACAACGAAAGAAACGGGCAGCATCATGAGCGCGAGAAAGCGTCTCGTCCTCAAAATTGGATCATCCTCGGTCACGAGTGACGATGGCGGCCCCGACAGAGAGCTCCTAGACCGACTCGCTCGTGAAGTCCACGACCAGATGAACGAGGGTTGGGACGTGGTGGTGGTGAGCTCGGGAGCAGTGGCCGCAGGCTGGGCCGCCATAGGAGAAGGCAAGGCGCGACCAGTCGATCCCGGGCTTCTTCAAGCGGTCTCGTCGGTCGGACAGCATCGACTGATGAGCGAATGGGCTGATGCCTTTGCAAGTGTGGACCGAACAGTCGGCCAAGTTCTCTTGGCGCGCTTAGGCGAAGCAGATCGACAACAATACCTTCACGCCGAACAGACATTTGCCCATCTTTTCGCGCTTGGCGTGGTGCCAATTGTCAACGAAAATGATGCCGTCGCCGATGATGAGATTCGATTTGGCGATAACGATCGTCTTGCGGCGCTCGTCGCTCACCTGATTCGAGCTGATCGTTTTGTGATGCTCACTGACGCGGCGGGACTCTTTACCGCAGACCCGCGTCTTGATGCCGATGCATCACTCATTCAAGAGGTGAGCGAGATTGATCGCTCACTGGAACTCGTTGCTGGTGGTCCTGGCGAAGGGGCAACTGGCGGGATGGCGTCAAAGCTGGCGGCGGCGCGTATCGCAACTTGGTCCGGCGTAGAAACCGTGATTGCTGACGCAAGAAACGTTGGAGTCCTCGCCGCCATAGAGGGTGGGAACGCCAGCGTTGGAACGACGTTTCATCCCCGTTCGAGTCGACTGAGTGCCCATAAACTCTGGATCGCCTTTGCCCTTGGCTCCCGAGGCCAAATCTCGATCGACGCCGGAGCAATTCGCGCCTTGGTCTCAGAAGGTGGCTCACTCTTGGCAGTGGGAGTAGTTGGGGTCGACGGCGACTTCACGTCAGGTGACGCCGTTGAGATTCTCGGACCTGACGGTGAGCTCGTCGCGAAAGGACTCAGCCAACTTGATGCGTCGACGTCCAAGAATTGGACATTGACCTCAGGAGAGCAAACTGGTGGAGTGGTGATTCATCGAGACGACCTGGTTATCCTGGCGGGCAGCGACGTATGACGGCTCAGCAATGGAGAGGCGACGCCCATGGCGCACAGTGACCTCGAAGTAACGGGTCGTCGTGTGGGCATCGGAGCAAAAGAGATTGCTCGTGCATCAAACTCGCTCCGCCAAGAAGCACTTCGCCGAGCAGCGTTTCGGATCCGGGAACAGTCCTCAGCCATATTGGACGCGAATGCCCAAGATGTAGCGGAGGGGATTGACCAAGGTCTGAACGACACGAGTCTTGACCGGCTTCGCCTTGATGCGAATCGCATTGAAGCGATGGCGCAAAGTCTTGAGGACGTCGCTGATCTTCCAGATCCGCTGGGCGTGGTTGTCGATTCATCGACTCGACCAAATGGACTTGAAGTTTCACGCGTTCGAGCACCGCTCGGCGTGGTTGGGGTGATTTACGAGAACCGACCAAACGTCACGAGTGACGTTGCGGGTCTTTGCATTCGCTCTGGAAACGGCGTCTATCTTCGGGGATCGTCGACCTCGCTGGCATCAAATAAAGCCATTGTCTCGGCCTTGCGTCAGGGCCTGAAAGATGTGGGTCTTCATGAAGATGTGGTCGCGCTCGTGGAGGACACCTCTCATGAGACTGCGATTTCATTTATGCAGCTGCGAGGAATTCTTGACGTGGTAATCCCTCGTGGTGGACCAAGCCTCATTGCGTCCATGGAAGAACATGCCACCGTGCCGGTCGTTCTTGACGGAGATGGTAACTGCCATGTCTATGTCGACACAGATGCAGATATTGATATGGCAATCTCAATCATCGTGAACGCCAAGACGCAGCGACCTGGGGTCTGCAACGCAATGGAGTCTCTCGTCTTGCACCAAGACGTGGCAGGCGAGATTCTTGCGCGACTCGATACAGAGATGGCGAACGTAGAACTGGTCGGGGATGAGCGAGCCTGCGCCTTGCTTCCCCGTGTCTCGCCGGCTGGCGATGAAGACTATTCGACGGAGTTCTTAGGTCTCAAGGCCTCTGTCGTGGTGGTTGATTCTTTGGAAGAGGCCGTTGATCACATTGGAAAACATAGTTCTGGGCACTCTGAGGCCATTGTGACCAGGAAGAATGAGACCGCGGAGCGCTTTTTGAGCGAGGTCGATGCCGCAGCAGTGTTGTGGAATGCTTCAACCCGGTTTGTTGATGGTGGCGAGTTGGGGTTAGGAAGTGAGGTAGGAATTTCTACACAGAAACTTCACGCACGTGGCCCCATGGGTTTAGAAGCCCTCACGAGTGTGCGATGGGTTATTCGAGGACAAGGACAGGTTCGAACATGACAGAAAAAGAAACGTGGCGCTTTGAGAACTCCGCTCAAGTAGCGGAGCAACTTGCAGCGGTTGACTATCTTGCCGATGAAGCAATTGCATCGACAGTGTTCTTGGCCGACCGATTAGCAAAACCCGTGCTCGTCGAAGGCCCAGCGGGGACTGGAAAGACGCAACTCGCAAAATCAGTAGCGGAGTTGACAGGGGCTCGATTGATTCGACTTCAGTGTTACGAAGGTCTCGACGAATCAAAAGCATTGTACGAATGGAACTACCGAAAGCAGCTTCTGCGAATCCAGGCAAGCCAGGTTGGCGTTGGTGAAGGGTCTTCGGACTGGTCTGAACTTGAAGAAGACATCTTTGATGAGGCGTTTCTGCTGACACGCCCCCTCTTGGAGGCGATTCGAGCAACTGAGCCGGTGGTGCTCCTGATCGACGAGGTCGATCGGGTCGAACTTGAGACGGAAGCTTTGATGCTTGAAGTGCTGAGCGAATACCAAGTCTCAATCCCAGAACTTGGAACGGTCAAAGCATCACAGATTCCTATGGTGTTTTTGACCTCGAACAACACCCGTGAACTTTCTGAAGCGTTGAAGCGGCGATGTCTGTTCCTTCATGTTGGATACCCTGACGTCGACAGAGAGCGGCTGATCGTCGAAACCCGGGTACCTGGGATCTCTGGTGAACTTGCCGAACAGATTGCACGCATTGTCCGATCATTGCGGGCAATGGACTTGAGGAAAGCGCCTTCGGTTTCAGAAACAATCGACTGGGCGAAAACACTCGTCGTCCTCGGCAAAGAGACCATCGACGAGAAAGATGCGGTTGAGACGCTGCACATCTTGTTGAAGTACCAGTCGGATATTGAACGAGCCTCAGCGGAACTCACGGGGACTCGCCGGTAACGCTCTGCCATGCTTGACGTTCTCAACTCATTTATCGTCGAACTCCGCCAAGCGGGACTCCCGGTATCAATGACGGAGCACCTTGATGCGGCATCAGCAATCGCACATATCGATTTGGTCGAACGCTCGACGTTCAAAGCCACTCTCAGTGCAACGCTGGTGAAGTCTGAAGATCACCAAGCTGCGTTTAATACAGCCTTTGAGGTTTATTTTGCAGATCGTGTCTTCAACGATGACGGTGAAGTTGATGAGAATGACGTATCGGGAGAGAGTTCCGAAAGCCCCAGTGACGCAACCGGGCTCAAAGGTCCTGGGCGACCAATGGGGGGTGGAGGAGGATCAGCAATGTCTGCCGAGGAGTTGGCAGAGATGTTGGCCAACGCGATTCGACATGACAACAAGGATCTCGCTTCACAAGTAGCCAAAGAGTCAGTCTCTCGTTTCGCAGGAATGGAGCCAGGGAGACCTGTTGGGGGTACGTACTATCTCTACCGAACGCTTCGAAACTTGGATCTCGACTCGCTCCTCGAAGAACTCCTCGAGGAGCAGCGGGCACAAGGGTCCGGTGACGCAATGACGTCGCTGCAGGAGCGTCTTGCCCGTGACGAACTTGGGGCGAGAATCGAAGGTCTCAAACAGGCGATTGAGGCTGAGATTCGAAGGCGGCTTGTCGAAGATCGAGGAGCAGAGGCCCTCGCTCGTTCGGTGAGAAAACCGCTGCCGGAGGATATAGACGTCATGCACGCCACACGAGACGAGCTTGCGACACTTGAAAGAGCGCTGAGACCCCTCAGTCGAAAATTAGCGGTGCGTCTCACCAGGAAACGTCGACATGGCCGGAAAGGACCGCTCGACTTTCGCCAGACTGTTCGGCGATCCCTCTCCACCGGCGGTGTCCCGATTGACCCGAGGTATCGCCATCCCAGACCAGCCAAGCCAGAGATGATCGTGATTGCCGATATCTCTGGTTCTGTTGCGTCCTTCGCTCGATTCACACTTCATCTTGTCTATGCGATTAGTTCACAGTTTTCGAAGGTGCGCTCTTTCGTGTTCGTAGACGGGATTGATGAGGTCACCCGACTCTTTGATCACGCAGATGATCCGGCCGATGCCGTGCAACGTATCAATCGAGAGGCAGATGTCGTCTGGGTCGATGGTCACTCGGACTACGGGCACGCGCTCAAAGCATTTCATGAACGATGGGGTGATGAGATTAACTCTCGAACGAGTGTTTTGATATTGGGCGATGCACGAAATAACTACCACGCATCAGAGGCATGGGTTGTCGCAGACTTTCAAGCGAAAGCTCGCCATGTCTACTGGTTGAATCCAGAGCCATCGTCATATTGGGGATCTGGAGACTCCATTATTGGACAGTATGCAGCGCATTGCGATCGCCTTGTTGAAGTTCGAACACTTCGCCAACTCGAGCAATTTGTCGGTGAACTTGCGTGAGTCTCGTCAAGCCACCTGAAGGGCTTCGAACACTTTCAGATCCTGTTGAGGGAGCCACTCGGATAGTTCTTGTGCGCCACGGGCAGGGATTCGTCAATGTCGAAGGGCGCATTGGAGGTCAGATTGGCTGTTCGGGTCTCACCGATGAAGGCCGATCGCAAGTCAGCGCACTGGCAACTCGGCTTGAGAGTACCGGTGAGCTTCGAGACGCAACGAACTTGTTGGCTTCAATTCTTCCCCGTGCAGTACAGACTGCGGAGATACTCGCCCCTGCACTTGGCATGACCTCAGAAGACATTCTTCAAGAGTGTGGACTGTGTGAGCTCCATCCAGGTGAGGCCGACAACTTGATCTGGGAAGACTATGTCGAGCGCTACGGAGCTCCTGACTGGGACGCAGATCCTTCGGTTCCCATTGCTCCGGGTGGAGAGAGCTGGGTTTCGTTCGTTGATCGAGTCGGGTCGTCTCTTGACGACATTGTGGCCAGATATCCAGGGGGGAGAGTCGTTATCGCGACGCATGCTGGATTTATCGAGTCATCGCTCTTGCGTTTTTTGGTGGGCTCACCTGAAGGGTCAGCGCACCGCCGTCTCCGGTTGCAGACAAAACACGCGTCCATGACCGAATGGGAACACTCTGACATTGGGTGGCGCCTTCTGCGTTACAACGATGCCACGGTTGTTGAGGAACGATCTAGCTCCTGAGGAGTTCAGCGACTCGGAACGCAAGATCAAGTGATTGCCGAGCATTCAGTCGAGGGTCACACGTAGTCGTGTAGTTATCGCCTAAATCGCCTTCACCAATTTCATCTGCTCCACCAAGACACTCGGTGACGTCATCACCCGTGAGTTCGATATGGACACCGCCAGGCCAGGTTCCCTTCGAGCGATGGACTGCGAAGAACTCTGTGAGCTCCGCGATGATGTCATCAAATCTCCGAGTCTTTTTTCCTGACTGAGAAGTAATGGTGTTGCCGTGCATTGGGTCACAAGCCCAAATCACTGGATGTCCAGATGCCGAAACCGCGTCAATGAGACCAGGCAAGAATGTCGCAACATTTCCGGCCCCAAAGCGAGCGATCAATGTCAGCCGACCAGGCGTCTTGTGAGGATCAAGTCGCTCACACAATGTGACAACGTCTTGCGGAGTCGCAGAGGGGCCGATTTTGATGCCAAGTGGGTTCTCAACGCCCGAGAGGAACTCCACATGTGCATTGTCGAGTTGGCGCGTTCGATCACCAATCCAGAGCATGTGCGCTGAACAGTCGTAGAAGTCACCGGTCAGTGAATCTTTTCGAGTCAAGGCTTCTTCGTAGTTCAAAATGAGTGCTTCGTGACTCGTGAAAAAATCAACATTGTGCAGAGAGCCTTCGGCATCAAGGTCAATGCCACAGGCGGCCATGAAGCGCAGCGCGCGATCAATTTCTCCCGCGACGGCTTCGTAACGTTGACCCTCTCCCGAGGAGGCGACGAACTCTTGGTTCCATGCATGGACTTGACTGAGATCTGCAAATCCACCCTTGGTGAATGCTCGCAGAAGATTTAATGTGGCAACCGATTGGTTGTAGGCCGTGACGAGACGCTCAGGATCTGGCCGGCGAGACGCTTCATCGCCTGCTTCATCGTTCACCATGTGTCCACGGAAAACGTCAAGTTCCACGCCGCCAACAGTCTCAGTCATGTTGCTGCGCGGTTTCGCAAACTGTCCAGCAATCCGCCCAACTTTCACCACCGGAACCCCAGATGCGTACGTGAGCGCGATAGCCATCTGCAAGATCACTTTGAGCTTGTCTCGAATCTGATCAGCTGACGATTCGTTGAAGGACTCAGCGCAGTCTCCAGCTTGAAGGAGAAATGCATTTCCCTGAGCAACTGATGCCAACGACGCAGTTAAGTTGCGTGCTTCTCCAGCGAAGACCAGTGGTGGCAGTTCAGAGAGTCGCGATTCAACAGCTTTGAGCGCGCCCTCATCAGGCCACACTGGTTGCTGAAGAGACGGCAAGGATCGCCAAGATCCAGGGTTCCAGGGTGTGTTCTTGGTCGACGACGCCATGGCTCAATGCTACGGCCTCTCGCCGAGGTCCCGTTGCACGCCAGGGCCTAGGCTGTAGGGCTATGACACCATTCCGATTTGGCGTGCAACTTTCGAACAGCTCTACTGCTCAAGGATGGCGAGATATGGCCGTGAAACTTGAGGACATGGGCTATTCGACGCTCTACATCCCCGACCATTTCGACGACCAATTTGGTCCATTGGTTGCGTGCACGGTGGCAGCAGAAGCCACGACGACGCTGAATGTGGGGACCCTCGTTCTCGATAATGACTACCGACACCCCGTGGTATTGGCCAAGGAGATTGCGACACTCGATGTGATGAGCGAGGGGCGATTTGAATTTGGTATCGGAGCTGGTTGGATGCGAACTGACTACGAGTCATCGGGAATCGACTACGACGAACCTGGTATTCGAGTGAATCGATTAGAAGAGGGACTTGAGATTTTTCGACAGCTTTTTCATGACGGTACTGCCACGTTCCAGGGTGACCACTACAACGTCACCAATGCAGTGCAAACTCCAATGCCCGTGACCCCTGGGGGACCCCCTCTCGTCCTCGGAGGGGGAGCGAAGCGCGTCTTGACACTCGCGGGACGAGTTGCCGACATTGTCTCAGTGGTCCCTTCGCTTCGAGCTGGCGTCGTTGGCCCAGAGGTTGCAGCGCTCGCCGTCCCATCTAAATACGACGAGCGAGCCTCCTGGATTGAGGCTGGATCTGCGAATCGCGAGATAAAGCCGGAACGACAAGTCTGGACGACGTTTGCAGCAGTGACCGAAAACACCACTGAAATTATTGAACAGTTCAGTGCACTTTTTGGCATCAGTACTGATGATGTTGCACAAACTCCAATTGGGGTAGTCGGTTCTGTGAATTCAATCGTCGAGCAGCTCACCGAACGCCGTGAGCGCTGGGGATTTTCTTACATTGTGATTCATGAAGCCGAGATCGACGCCTTCGGGCCAGTCGTTGCGGCCTTGAACGGTCACTAAGGCAATGTCATCTGAAGTTGGGATTTTTGGGGGAACCTTTGATCCGCCCCACATCGGGCACCTTGCGGCGGCTCAGCGATGCCAACAAGCTCTAGGTCTCGAACGCGTCTTATTCGTTGTGGCCAATGACCCATGGCAAAAGTCACCAAACCGTCAGGTAAGCCCTGCGAGCGACAGAGTGGCCATGGTGGCGTCCTTGATTGAAGGGGCTGCGGGTCTTGAGGTCTGCGAGAGAGAAGTTGAGCGCGGCGGAGAGAGTTACACGATCGAAACTGTGGAAGCGCTAGAGAAAGACGAGGGCGTCGTCGATCCGTGGGTGATCGTGGGAAGCGATCTCGCATTGACGCTCGACTCTTGGGAGCGTGCCGGAGAGCTTCGAGATCGAGTGAGAATAGCGGTGATGTCGAGGCCGGGGAGTCCGCTGTCGCTCCCCGCGGGGTGGCGGGCGGTTGCCCTGATCAGCGACGATTTAGACATCTCAAGTTCACAGATCCGTCACCGAGTCGCCACGGGTCAAGAAATTGATGAGTTTGTTCCTCTCGGAGTGGTGCACGACATCACGTCGAGAAATCTGTACGCTTAGAGACAGATGGACGTTCAGAGCTCCCAAGATCAGTTCACCACGACGAGTCCGTGGGGAGCATCGCCTTCAGTTGCGGGACAGGATCGAACACATCACAACGTCTTGTCTCGACGGGCACACCGCGCAGCCCATCAAGCTTCGCTTCAGGAAAAACACCGCTGGATGTGGATTGGGGCTGCAGGACTCACACTGCCCTTCGTTTCTGCGCTAGCGATCGTGGAGTTTGTTCACTGAATCTCGTGAGTAGTTCACAGAGCGACATGGAGAACGCTTCGACCTCGCACCTTGAGTCACGGGCTCTTGTCGATGCAGCGGTTGTTGCAGCCGATGCAAAGTTGGCTGAAGAACTCGTTGCTCTTGACGTTTCTGAACTTCTCGGGGTCGTCGATTATTTCGTGATTGCCTCAGGGAGGAACTCGCGCCAAGTATCGACGCTCGTAGATTCCATCGAGGAGGCGACCAAAGCCCACACAGACCGTGGACCCTTACGAGTGGAAGGCGTCAAGGACGCAAGCTGGGTCTTGATGGACTATGGCGACGTCGTCGTCCACGTCTTTCTCGATGAGACCCGCCGCTTTTATGACCTTGAACATCTCTGGTCTGGTGCGCCTCGGGTGGATCTCAGCCAGGTATTGCCTAGAGCGAGAAATGAGAAGGCGTCAGGAAGTTAATTTTTCAGTGACGCGTACTGTGCTGCGGTGACCGGAGCAGAGGTCACCACGCCGCTTGAGGTCGGCACTGAGATTGGTTTCGAATCAATTTGGAAACTCACGGCTGAAATCTGAGGTTGGTCAGTCGTTGTCAAGACCACTTGCCCCACCGCCTGGGTTTCGGCTGCGCCATTGATCTTCCCAAACGCAGTATTGAAGTTCAGGGTCACTGTTGAGCCGACAAGTGCAATCGAGATAACTTTGAGGTCACTCGGCAACGCCGAGGTGATGCCTTGAGATGCCTCGGCTGAAGTAGGTCCCGCGATGAGAGCAGTTAAGACTGCCGTCAGTGTCGCGGGAACACTGACGTCCCTGCGAACACTGATGGCTTTCCCGGCGTTGTCGAGAAGGAAAATATTTTCTTGGGCGTAAGCGAGTGCAGGCTCAGTCGTGGTCGTCGTTGAGGAGGAGTCAGGGGAAAGAAGATGAAATGGAACATTATGTTTCGAAACAACATCTGGTTGAGAACTCGTCGGAATGCCACATGCGCTTGTAACGAGAGCGATTAGACAGAGAACAAGAAGATTTTTACGTTTCATCAGCGTCCTCGATTTCTCTGTGGAGTGGGATCATCACGACAAAGTCAGATCCCTTTGCGTTTGGGCCTTGCTCAACACGAACCGTTCCGCCATGGCGAGCAACGTTGTCGGCGACGAGTGCGAGACCAAGACCAGAGCCTTCGTTTCCTTCGCGCTGGCCAGAGATGTCACCTCTATAAAACCGTTCGAAGATACGGTCTCGCTCGACGAGAGAAATTCCAGGTCCCTCATCGCAGACTCGAAGCTCGAGATGCAGGGCGTCATGGCTGAGCGTTGCACTTACTCGGGTTGCTCCGCCCGCATAGTTGGCAGCATTTTCGATGAGGTTGCCCATAATGCGCTCGAATCGGCGTTTGTCGACCATCAAGCGAACGGAGCGAACGCTTGGATCAATGAAGAGTGTTGGAGGAGGAAAATTGTCATTCAGTCGTGTCGATGCATGAAGAGACCGTTCAACAAGTTCTCCGATTGTGACCGTGTCATAGATCATGTCGCTCGCACCAGCATCGCTGCGGGAAATCTCTAAGAGATCTTCTACGAGTCGAGCAAAACGGCGAATGTCAGCGGACATGAGATCAAGGGCTTGCTTGCCTTGCTCGCTGAGCTCGTCTCTTCGCGATTCAAGAACTCCAAGAGTTGCTGCCATCGTAGTGAGTGGAGATCGCAGCTCATGACTGACGTCAGAGGTAAAGCGAGCGTCTCGTTCTAAACGCTCTTGAAGTTGGTCAACCATGGTGTTGAAGGAGTTGGTCAATCCCTCGAGATCGGCATCGCCACGATGGCCCGGCAGGCGGGTTTCCAAATCTCCTTGAGCGATGGCTACTGCTGCCAATGAGACTTCAGCGAGTGGGCGCATGGTGCGTCGACTCGCAATGAGCCCAAGACCAGCTCCAAGGAGCGTCGTGGCCGCAGCCGCAGCACCCAGGGCAGTCAGAAGTACGCGAAGCGTGTGTTGCAGATCTGAGAGGTCGTAGACCAAGTAGTACGCCGCCTGTTGAGAGGGGAGAGGAACGCCGACGCTGAACGCAGGTGCATCGTTGATAACGGACGTCTGAGTCGCAACGTGGAGAGATCCGACGCTTTGACGCAGTGCCAAAGGAATTGAGTTCTTTCCAACAGCGAGCGACGTGGAGAACCATTGACCATTGTCATTTAAGAGCGATACCGACCCTGCCCCTGAATCAAGTGACGTGACTTGAAGGTCGATATGGGGAACGTTTGCCGCAAGGGCGTTACGCAAGAGTGCCGCATTGGCGTAGGCCTGATGGAGCGCAGCACTTTGGCGGTCGGTGATGAGGAAATGGCGCGTGGTGTAGTACGCAATCGCACCCATAGAGACCGAGAGCACGAGAGCGCCAGTTGCGAATGCGGCGATCAGGCGGCCTCGAAGTCCAAGGCGCGGCACCGAACGGATTTTTTCCGGTGAGGTCACGCTCTAGACCACCAACTTGTAACCCATGCCGCGCACTGTTTGAAGATAAGTCGGGAGAGCTGCATCGGGTTCGATCTTCGTTCGAAGACGGCGAACGTGAACGTCGACGAGTCGACTATCTCCAAAGTAGTCATAGCCCCACACGTGTTCGAGCAGGTGTTCTCGACTCAGAATCTTATTGGGGTGCGCAGCGAGTTCACAGAGAAGCCGAAACTCGGTCCTCGTACAGTGGACAATCATGCCGTCACGATGCCGGAGGATTCCTTGTTCGGGAAGTAATTCAAAATCACCAAAACGGAAAAGATCATCTGCGAGTTCCTCAGGTTGGACTCGCCGGAGGAGCGCACCAATACGGGCGGCTAACTCTTTTGGAATGAACGGTTTTGTGACGTAGTCATCTGCCCCTGCCTCAAGTCCCGCAACCACGTCGTTGGTCTGGTTACGAGCGGTCACCATAATGATGGGCACTGCAGCATCACGGCGGAGTGCTCGACAACACTCGAAGCCATCCATCCCAGGCAACATGAGATCTACAAGCGCTAGATCATGGGGATTATCTCGAAAGAGATCCAGAGCGATTTCTCCGCTCGAGGCTTCATCGATGACGTAGCCCTCCTGTTCGAGAGAAAGGCGCATTGAAGAACGAATCCGTTCGTCATCTTCGACAATCAAGATTCTGTTTGGCACGCTTTGCTTCTTCCTGTCGCCCTAGTGCTGAGACTAGATGAAGAGGCTCCTACTTTCGGAGAGCCCCGAGGCCTAGCCTTGAGGCGTGGACCAATCCGCACCGGAACCAATTGAACATGACCACTTTGAGAGAGATGGCTTCTCGACGTGGATCTCTGGACGATCCCCTGCTACGAAACGGGCCTACGTCGCTGATGTCGATGATTTTGTCAATTGGCTTCTGGAGGGGGAGATTCACGACGTGCAAGATGTTGATCGATTGGTTCTTCGACGATGGATGGCATCGCTAGCTGCTCGTGAATTGGCGAAGTCCACTATTGCTCGAAAAGCCGCGGCTATTCGGAGCTACTTTTCTTGGCTTCGCTCAAGAGGGGTCATCGAGGTTGATCCAGCGGCTCGACTTTCAGCGCCAGCGGCCTCATCGCGCCTTCCAGATCTTGTGGGCCCAGCAGAACTTGCAGAACTCCTCGATGCGCCACTTGATTTCGATGCTCCTCTCGACGTGAGGGACAGAGTTGTCCTTGAGTTGCTCTATGCCGCAGGGATTCGAGTTGCGGAGCTCTGCAGCCTCGACGTCGAGGACGTTGACCTGGTCGCCGGGTCAATCTTGGTGATGGGGAAAGGCTCGAAAGAGCGGCGTGTCCCAATTCACGAGCGCTGCGCGCTCTTGGTCGAGCGTTACATCCACGAATCTCGCGACGCCACGATGAAAGAAGATTCTCCTTCGGGAGCCCTTTTCTATAATCGAAAAGGGGCCCGACTGGGATCGAGAGATGTTCGGCGGATCTTGGATGCTCGCTCGCAGGTCCCGACACATCCTCACGCTCTTCGCCACACCTACGCCACCCATCTTCTCGACGGGGGGGCGGATCTACGTGTTGTCCAAGAACTGCTGGGCCACGCATCGCTGGCGACCACACAGCTCTACACCCATGTCTCAAAAGACCGACTTCAACGGGTCTACGACGATACCCACCCTCGGGCCTGAGGTCCGTGTGAAGGCCCCTGCCTGGGCAGAGTAGAGTTGAAAGGCTGACCAGCAGAGGGACGCAGAGAAATTATCGAGAAGAAGGCCTGATCACGTACTGACGGTCGCTTCCGTTTCGGCGGAAGTGCGGTGTGAGGGATTGTCCAACCGGAAGACCAATAAAGGAGAAGACCATGGCTGTGGTCACAATGCACCAGCTGTTAGACGCTGGAGTTCACCTCGGACACCAAACCCGACGGTGGAACCCGAAAATGCGACGATTCATTTATGGAGAGCGCAGCGGGATCTATTTGATCGATCTTCACAAGACCCTGAGCGGAATCGAAAGCTCTTATGAGTACGTGAGAGATCTTGTCGCAGGTGGCGGTTCCATTCTGTTTGTGGGAACCAAGAAGCAGGCACAAGGTCCCATCTCTGGATTCGCTGACGCTTGTGGCATGCCCTACGTCAACCACCGCTGGTTGGGTGGAATGCTCACAAACTTTCAAACAGTTTCTGGTCGAGTCAAGCGTTTGCAGGAACTTCGATTGATGCAGGCAGCAGGGGACTTCGAAGGTATGCCCAAGCGCGAAGCGCTTCGTCACTCTC
Source organism: Actinomycetota bacterium (assembly GCA_009699875.1). Classification (GTDB taxonomy): domain Bacteria; phylum Actinomycetota; class Acidimicrobiia; order Acidimicrobiales; family RAAP-2; genus CAIUMH01. The sequence continues at coordinate 216,263 of WLNI01000001.1, read as the reverse complement.
GCGAGCTGGAAAAACTTGAGCGCAACCTCAGTGGTATCGCTGGTCTCGATCGACTCCCTGATGCCATTTTCGTCGTCGACACGAATAAAGAGCACATCGCTGTGACGGAAGCCAACAAACTCGGTCTTCCAGTCGTTGCCGTTGTTGACACTAACTGTGATCCTGATGTCATTGACTTTGTCATTCCAGGTAACGACGACGCCATTCGTTCGGGTGCCTTGATGTGCCGAGTGATTGCGGACGCTGTTGTTGAAGGTCGCTTCATCGCAGCGAACCGACCGAAGGCAGCACCTGTTGTCGAAGAAGTCGCGGTTGTCGTTGAAGAAGAGCCGGTCCCAGCAGTTGTTGGTGCGGCGGAAGTGACGGAGGCATAAGAGAGACGATGGCTTCATTTACTGCAAAAGATGTTCAATCCTTACGACGTTCAACCGGAGTTGGGATGCTTGATGCAAAGCGAGCGCTTGAAGCGAACGATGGCGATATCCAAAAGTCATCCATCTGGCTGAGAGAGCAAGGTATTGCGTCGGCGGCCAAACGGTCCGATCGTGATGCCTCGCAGGGAGCGGTTTCAACAGTTCGAGAAGGTGGCGTTGCTTCAATTGTTGAACTTCGATGCGAGACTGACTTTGTTGCGAAGTCTGCTGAGTTTGTGTCGCTAGTTGATGAAATCGCTGCACGAGTCGCTGCCGAAGGTACTGGCGTCGTAGAAAGTTTCAACGATGAAATCGACACCATGCGAACGACCCTGAAAGAAAATATTTCGATCGGTGAGGTCGTACGCCTTGAAGCTGGAGATGGTGAAGTCGTCGATACGTACCTGCACCATCAGGCTGGTCGAGGCGTGAATGCCGTTGCAGTCGTCCTCAAAGGTGGGAGCGAAGAGTTAGCGCACGACATCGCAGTCCATGCAGCCTTTGCTCGACCAATGGTGGCGCGTCGTGAAGACGTACCCGCAGAAGAAGTCGCGCAAGAGCGTGCAACGATCGAGTCAATTTCTCGGAACGAAGGAAAACCCGAAGCATCACTCGACAAGATCATTGAAGGTCGAATGAATGGCTGGTTTAAAGAGCGCGTTCTTCTGGAACAACCATTCGCACGCGACGAAAAAAAGACCATCACACAGATTCTCGGTGATGCGGAACTTGTGAGTTTCGCCCAAGTCATCGTCGGAGACTGAGTAGGAGATCTGGCTCAATGGCCAACGAGAATCGCGTCGTGCTCAAACTTTCTGGAGAAGCGTTAGCGTCCTCGGCGTCGGATCAGACCATCGATGCGCTGACTGTTGATCGCTTAGCGAGAGAGATTGCAGAGGCGAAAGAGTCACGAGATCTCGAGCTCGCAGTTATGGTCGGCGGAGGAAATATCTGGAGAGGCGCTACCGGCGAGCTTGCCGGTATGGATCGAGCAACATCCGACACGATGGGAATGCTCGGCACTACGATCAATGCTCTTGCCCTGCAGGATGCTCTCGAGTCGCATGGACAGGCGACCCGTGTCTTGTCAGCAGTGTCCATGGCGGAAGTTGCCGAGCCCTACATCCGCCGGCGGGCAATTCGTCACCTAGAAAAAGGACGAGTTGTGGTGTTCGCGGCTGGGATGGGAAACCCTTACTTCACGACTGATACTTCCGCAGCCCTGCGTGCTGCTGAAATCGAAGCGTCGATCCTTCTGAAGGGAACGCACGGAGGAGTCGATGGCGTCTACAGCGCAGATCCCAAACTTGATCCAAGCGCCACTCGGTATGAAACAGTTTCATTCTCTGAAGTGCTCGCAAAAGATCTTCGAGTGATGGATCTGACCGCAATCACATTTTGTAAAGACAACAATCTCCCAATCCGCGTGTTTGACCTTATGTCACCCACAAATCTCCGCCGATCGCTTCTTGGCGAAGCCCTCGGTACGCTGGTGGCATGACAGAAGAACTTGCCAGCATGGTGCTCGATGATGCCAAAGATAAAATGGCAAACACGCTCGAACATGTCAAAGCTGAATTTGGAAATGTGCGAACAGGCCGTGCTGCGCCGGCACTTGTTGAGTCCATCATGGTCGATTACTACGGAGCGATGACCCCATTGAAGTCACTTGCCTCCTTCACCGTCCCTGAAGCACGAATGTTGATGGTGGCACCATTCGACAAGGGATCGATGGCCTCAATCGAGAAGGCAATCAGCGCTTCTGACCTTGGAATCACGCCTTCCAACGACGGACAGGTAATACGGTTAGCGTTTCCACCACTGACGGAGGAGCGACGAAAGGACTTGGTAAAAGTGGTCCGGCAAAAAGCAGAGGATGGGAAAGTCCAAGTTCGGAATCACCGGAGGACTTCGCGCCAGGAGTTAGACCAACTAGAAAAAGATAGTTCACTGTCGTCCGACGACCATGAACGTGTTGCCAAACAGTTAGAGAAGGTGACGCAAGCAAGCATCGAAGGAATCGATGAACTTCTTGCGCACAAGGAACGGGAGCTCCTTGATGTCTGATAATTCAGGATTTTTTGATGACGATGATCTCGATGAACCAACGGTGACATTGCCGGCCGTTGGGGGAGTTCGAATTACTGGTGCGACCCCAGCAAGCGATGACCCGTTGGCTGATTGGAATCTCGATGAGAAGAAGACGGCAGCAGTCGAGATGCCGCACTGGACGGATGAACCAACTGGCCAAGTGCCGGCGATCTTGGACCGAGAAGAAGTGAGCGATGATCCTCTCTCGGGCGTGAGTGCTCCCGTATGGCGAGAAGATAACAGCGACTGGACGGATGACTCTGATGCATTTGAGTCCTTGATCTTGGAGCCGCAAGAAGAGCCAATGGGGGCGTTGAATCCAGAGCAAGTTCTCGAAGAGAGTCAGCCTTGGGAGTTCAATCTTGATGACCTTCCTGGGACAGAGAGTTCAATCAGCGAAGAGATGAACGCACAGGACGCGCCAGGGCAAGAGGGGCTGTTCTCAAATGAAGAAACCCTGGATCCCTGGAATCTCGACGACATTCCAGCCACGCCGCTTCCCCCGATGGCTGCAACATCCCCTGCTCCTCGCCGGCGTGGCCGGGAACGTCAAGACGCTGATGAGCGAGAGCCTTCACGGTATCGAGATCAAGATGATCGATCACCCCGCCAATCTCGAGATGGCCTCGATCAGCGAGACGGCGGTGGTAGAGGAAAACAAGGACGCGACTTACCAGTAGCCATTATCACTGGAGTGCTGATTGCTGTGCTCGTTCTGGTGACGTTTGATATTGGGACGCTTCTTGCGATGGTGCTGGTCATTGTCGTCGTTACCCTCGCCGCCGCAGAAGTCTTCGCAGCTTTTCGACGTGGTGGCTATCATCCGGCGACACTGCTCGGACTTGTAGCAACAATTGCACTGTTAATTGCCGCCTACAACCGTGGGACCCAAGCGATAGGCCTTATCGCTGTGTTGTTGTTTATCTTCACAGTCATTTGGTACATGATTGGTGTTGAAAAGACGGACGCTTTGAAGGGTCTGGCATCAACAATGCTGGTCTTTGCCTGGATCGGTATTTTCGGCTCATACGCAGCGTTGCTCTTAAATCCAAATCTGTTCCCGGATCGCCACGGCTTGGCGTATCTGCTCGGAGGGATCTTGGTCTCCATTGCTTACGACATTGCGGCTCTTTTTATTGGGTCATCAATCGGTAAACGACCGCTTGCTCCATCGATCAGTCCGAATAAAACCTGGGAAGGTCTTATTGGTGGTTCAGTTGCAGCGATTTTGATGGCGGTCATCGTGGTCCACCTCATCCACCCTTGGACACTCATGAGTTCACTCGTCCTCGGAATCGTCGTGGCAATAGTTTCCCCACTCGGTGATCTCACGGAGTCGCTCGTGAAGCGGAACCTTGGCCTCAAGGACATGGGACGGCTCTTGCCTGGACATGGCGGAATGATGGACAGAGTCGACGGGCTCCTCTTTGTTCTTCCTGCAACGTTTTACGTTGTTCAAGCGTTCCATCTCGCTTGACCTTTCAGGACAGATTCAAAGAGTCTGATCACTCTTTAACGAGAAAACGAAGAGAGAGCTGGACGTGAGAACTGTTGCCCTTCTTGGTTCCACTGGTTCGATTGGAACACAGTCACTTGACGTCATTCGCCGATTCCCAGATCAATTCCACGTCACTGCACTTGGAGCAGGCAGATGCAGTTCTGTGCTGTTGGAACAGATCAAGGAGTTTCAACCTTCGCTCGTAGTTGTCGCGACTGAAGAGGCGGCAAAAGAACTTGCTCCGATGGTTGAAGGTGTTGAGATAGCGATTGGTGCGAGTGGTCTTGAGCATGCGTCAGAAAATGCTGAGGTCACCCTGAACGCAGTCGTTGGATTCGCGGGCCTCCCCGTGACCCTTTCAGCGCTGAAATCTGGGCGGCGTCTTGCACTCGCGAATAAAGAGTCACTCATTGCCGCTGCACCTTTGGTTGAGAAGGTCCGTTCAACTCCTGGAGCTGAAATCATTCCTGTGGATTCCGAGCATTGTGCGATCCATCAATGTCTTGCCGCACTTTCTGATGAGACCAGTGGCCTGAAAAGGATCGTGCTGACTGCATCAGGTGGACCGTTTCGAGATCGACCAAAAGATCAAGATCACTCGATATCGATTGATGATGCGCTCGCACATCCAACCTGGAATATGGGGCCAAAGATTACCGTTGACTCATCAACCCTGATGAATAAGGGTCTCGAAGTTATTGAAGCACATGCACTCTTCGGTGTTGCCTATGACGCAATTGATGTGGTGATCCATCCTCAGTCGATTGTCCACTCGATGATTGATCTTGTTGATGGAAGCACGCTGGCGCAACTTTCCAAACCTGACATGCGACTGCCTATTGCCTATGCACTTGGGTATCCTGAACGACTTCCAGTCAATTTTGGCGCCCTTGATTTTTCCTCTCCGCTGACTTTGAGTTTTGAAGCCCCCGATCGGGATCGTTTCGGATGCTTGGCGTTGGCCTATGAAGCGGGTCGGAGCGGGGGAGCGGCGCCGGCATGGCTCAGCGCCGCAAACGAGGTAGCCGTTGAGGCATTTTTGGAAGGACGCCTTGGATGGACGGGGATCGCCGAAGTCGTTGAAGAGACGCTGACCCGCTATGAATCGGACCCCTTGGAAAGCCTCGAATCCGTGCTCCACGCTGATAAGCGGGCCCGTGACGTCACGGCCGAAGTTTTAGCCGCGAGAATAGAGAGATGACCGACGTCGTCACGGACGAACAGAGCACCCCGGATCGAGAGACCCCGGAAGAGACAGGAATAGATATTCCAGCACTCGTGCGTCTGATTGTCATTCTCGCGCTTGTCGTAGCAACGTTCTTTTTTTTCGGCGCAGCAGACCTGCTTTTGGTCATTGTTGCGCTGATTGCCATGGTTCTGATCCATGAGTTAGGACACTTCGCCACCGCGAAGTGGAGTGGCATGAAAGTCACCGAATATTTTGTGGGATTTGGACCCCGACTTTGGTCGGTGCGCAAAGGTGAAACTGAGTATGGAGTGAAGGCAATCCCTGCAGGTGGGTATGTCCGCATCATCGGAATGAGCAGTGCTGAAGAGATTCACCCCTCAGACGAGGCTCGGGCCTATCGAAATCAGCCGTTCGGAAAGCGCATCATTGTTGCGTCAGCCGGATCAGCAATGCATTTTTTGATGGCGTTTGTTTTAGCTTTTCTCGCCCTCACCTTGATAGGGCGCTCAGACTCTTCGGTGATTGATGTCCAGAAATACCTTGTGCTCGATGGTGGTGCCCAGACGCCAGCTCAGACGGCTGGAATCCAGCCCGGCGATCAAATCGTCAGCGTGAATGGCAAAACGGTCACAAGTGACTCGACACTTACGACAGCCGTGCATGGGAGTGTTGGCAAACCGGTTCAAATCAGCGTTGATCGAAATGGAAAGACGGTCACCGTAACGGCCACTCCGCTTGACGGACGAAATGTTCGTATTAACGGGGTTCCACTTGCTCCACAAAACGGGCCTGCAGTTGGCTACCTCGGTGTTGGCTTGTCACAAGGAACAAAAACTGAGGGTCCACTACAGGCGGTCGTTGATTCAGCATCAGTTGTTCGCCAAGCGTCTGTTGGAGCGGTGACTGGTATCGCACATCTGTTTTCCCCATCGGGACTCCAGAACTATGCACAACAAGTTGTACACCCATCCTCTGGGACGACATCGTCAACGTCATCATCAAGTGCCTCGACTCAAGAAGCACGACCCCAATCAATTATTGGTGCCGTCCGAACGGCGACGCAGGGAGCACAACAAGGGATGCTGACATTCCTCGAGGTCTTTATCTCAATCAATATTTTTATTGGAATCATCAACTTGCTCCCCATGCTCCCGCTTGATGGAGGCCATGTAGTGATCGCTGGCTATGAATGGATACGTACTCGCCGAGGAAAGCCAATGTACAGGGCAGACGTCACCAAAATGATGCCTGTTGTGTACGCCTTCGTGGGCTTTCTTCTCATCCTCGTGACGACCTCGATGTACCTCGATATTGCACACCCAGCAGCGAATCCATTCCACTAATGAACACATCGAGAGGGAGAAAAGAATCATGCTGACTCCCGGCGAACTACTCACGCCACGAAAGAAGACACGTCAGGTGACTGTCGGGGGAGTTGCGATTGGTGGCAACGCTCCAGTGAGTGTGCAGTCAATGACGACGACGAAGACGGCTGACGTTGATGGAACGCTTGAGCAGATCTACCAACTCGCAGCAGCTGGTGCTGATCTCGTCAGGTGCACGTGCAATGACGCGGCTGCGGCAGAGGGCCTCGCCCACATCATTCCTCGCTCACCAGTTCCGATCATCGCTGATATTCATTTTCACCAAGAGATGGCCTACGCAGCATTGGAAGCTGGAGTGCAAGGCCTTCGCCTCAATCCAGGGAATCTCCGGAAACCAGAAGAGATAAAGATGATCGCTGCCGAAGCGAAAGATCGCGGCGTACCGATAAGAATCGGAGTGAATGCAGGCTCGCTACATCCCGAGATCGCAAAGCGGCACGGTGGAGCAACGCCTGAGGCACTTGTTGAGTCTGCAGAGGTTGAACTTCGCTACTTCCATGAAGTTGATTTTGATGACGTCAAGATCTCAGTGAAAGCCTCATCTGTTCCTCTGATGATTGCGGCGTATCGGCTGGCCTCAGAGACGTTCGACTACCCGCTGCATCTCGGTGTGACCGAAGCTGGTCCTCCCCCAGCGGGACTCCTCAAGGGGACTGCGGGAATCGCAACACTCTTGGCGGAAGGTATTGGCGACACAATTCGATATTCATTGACTGCCGACCCGGTCGAAGAAGCTCGAGCTGGTCGCCAACTCTTAGAGGCGCTAGGTCTGCGGGAGCGAAAAGGGCTTGATCTTATTGCGTGCCCAAGTTGTGGAAGAGCGGAAGTCGATGTGATTGCCATTGCAAATGAGGCGCAGGCGGCGCTTGAAGATCGTGCACTCCCGATTCAGGTCGCAGTGATGGGGTGCGTCGTGAATGGACCCGGGGAAGCAAAGCATGCTGACCTTGGGATAGCGGGAGGCCGAAAGAAAGGTCACCTTTTCATCCAAGGACAAATCGTTCGAGTCGTCCCTGAAGATGAGATGGTCTCTGCACTCGTGGACGAAGCAGAAAAACTCGTCGCCGAAGGAGTCGAAGCGCGCCTGGCGGCTGCGGATAAAAATGCTGAAGCCGAGGCCGCAGAAGATCGAGCCGCACTGCTGGAATCCAAGGGAGATGATGCCAACAAGGCTTCGGTGAAAATTGATCGGATTCATGAACGCTTAGGCGAGTAAAGGGCCTTTCAGGCACAGATTTGGCAGTGCTACACTTCTAAGGCAGTCCAGTTGGTGAAAGTACCTTCGATGGAGCGTGGGCTTGTGCCCGCGCTCTTTGTCGTTAGTGCCCTCACTAGGCAAAAAGAAGTCGAGCAGGTCGGTGTGGCGACGAGGAGGTGACAGGAATGGCAGTGACATCAGATGATCTTGCTATTGCCTTGCTCCCGGTCGTGGAACCTTTTGGCGTTCAAATTCATGACGTGGAGATGAGCAAAGGCCTCATCAGGGTCACTGTCAATCGTGCCGGCGGCGTTTCATTGGGGGATTTGACCTCGGCAAACCATGCCGTTTCAAACTACTTCGATGAGCATGATCCGATGCATGGGCGCTACACCCTCGAAGTGACCAGTCCAGGCGTTGAAAGAAAACTCCGAAGCCCAGCCCACTTTGTCGCTGCCGTCGGAGAGCTTGTCAAAATTAAGACAACGCCAGATGCGGTTGAGACTCGTCGAGTTGATGGGGTACTTCTTGACGCAGGCACCGATTCAATCACCATTCAAAAAGATCCTGGTGACAACGTCACGCTTCGCTATGACCAAATCGAACGAGCCAGGACGGTCTATGTCTGGGGTCCTGAACCCAAGCCATCGCCATCTCGTGGAGGCGTGTCGAAAGGCAAACCTCGAGCGAGAACGTCCACACCAGAGAGGATTACCACCTAATGAGTTCCACTAACTTTGAGTTTTTAGATGCCTTGGGCCAAATAGCCCTTGATAAAGGAATTTCCGTCGACACACTTCTCGACGCGCTGGCAAACGCGTTAGTCGCGGCGTATAAGCGTCTTCCTGATTCAGCAGAAGAAGCAGTCGTCACTATTGATCCTGAATCCGGTGAGATCAGGGTGTATGGGCAAGAGCTGAATGCAGAAGGTGAAGTGGTCCGAGAGTGGGATGACACCCCAGATGACTTCGGGAGAATTGCTGCCCAAACGGCAAAGCAAGTCATCATGCAGCGAATTCGAGAAGTTGAACGGGACATGAAGTACGACGAGTATGCGGGTAGAGAAGGCGACATTGTCACCGGAATCGTCCAACAGACTGACAATCGCTACACGCTCTTGGACCTTGGCAAAGTCGAAGCGCTTCTTCCTCAAGCAGAACAAGTTCCCTACGAGCGCTATGACCATGGGACCAGGCTTAAGGCCTACATCGTTGAAGTTCGCAAAACGGCGAAGGGTCCACAGATTGTGGTGAGCCGGACGCACCCGGGTCTCGTCAAGCGGCTCTTCGAACTTGAAGTTCCAGAGATCTCGTCTGGAGTAGTAGAGATTCGCGCTGCAGCGCGGGAACCTGGACACCGAACAAAGATTGCGGTGTGGTCGAATGACGCACATGTCGATCCTGTTGGTGCGTGCGTGGGTGCTCGAGGGAGTCGAGTTCGTATGGTGACCAACGAACTTCGTGGCGAGCGAATCGACGTTATCCCGTACTCCGACGACCCCGTTGATCTGATTCAAAACTCCCTGGCTCCAGCGAGAGTTCGAGAAGTCCGTCTCGACGAGACATCCGGAACCGCAACCGTCATCGTGAATGACTACCAGCTGTCGCTGGCAATTGGGAAAGAAGGACAGAACGCTCGACTCGCCGCTCGACTAACCGGTTGGAGAATTGATATCAAGAGTGAGAGCCAACTCGAAGAGGAAGAAGCAGGGCTCGAAGGCCAAGAATGGGCCGAGGGTGAATGGGTTGAAGACGAGACCGGTGCGCAAGTCTGGAAGCCAGCTGAAGGTGGCGAGCAGATTTCCGCAGCAGACTATTCTACGAAATCAGCCGAAGAAGCCGTCACTGAAGTTCCAGCTGCAAGTGAAACGACGCCGAGCGAAGAAGCTGCTCCAAGCGAGGTTTCAAGCGAAGAGCCCGCCGTTGAAGAAACTGCCACCGAGAGCGAGACGCCGGGAGCGACGTCGTAGCCCCGCTGAGAACCTGCGTTGGCTGTCGCCAGCGTAGGGAAGATTCAGAGCTCGTTCGCTTTTCGATATTGGCGAATGGAGATCTTGCGATCGGGCGAGGACACCCAGGTCGTGGAGCGTGGCTTTGCCCTCGGGATGCGTGCGCACAACGAGCAGTTGCGGCAGGATCTCTGGCTCGGGGCCTGGGAACAAGCCTGAACTATGAGGGCGAAAGCCTCTTAGAAGTGGTCGTGGCGCTTCTCGAGGAGGGAACTGCTCCAAAACGGTGAGATTGAGGGCGTGAATGTGTGAGAATAGGGAGTCGTCACCCGAGAGGGGTTGACGGCGTGAGTGAAACACTGAGGACAATTTGCCGAAGAAAGTACGCGTCTACGAGCTGGCTCGTGAACTGGGCCTGACGAACAAGGAGGCGATCGATCTCGCCATGTCCTTGGGCATCGGGGTCAAGAGCCATTCTTCTTCGATTGAAGATGCCCAAGCCGACCGTGTTCGTCGAAAAGCCGACGCCGAAGGGCTTCGTCGCGATGTCTCGCCCGAGGAGCCTGAAAAGCCAGCCAAAGCAGCGAAAGCGGCAAAGGCCACGAAAGCAGCAGGAGCCACGAAGGCAACAAAGGCCACCAAGGCCACAAAAGCCACCAAAGCCGTGAAAGCTCCGGCGCGTGCAACGTCAGTCGAAGAAACTCCTGGCGAAGAAGTTGCGCCACCCGTTGTTGAAGAAGCAGAGGCACCTCGTCGATTAGTTCGCTCAGCTCGGAGTGCCCCAATACCCGAGACACGGCCAACACCGGCTCCGGCAGAAGCGGAGTCCGAAGAAACTCCTCGAGCACCTGTTACGCCAAGCTCGGTTCCCACCTCTGCGCCGATTCGCCCGCAAGGAACAGACCTGTCGCGACGACCCGCAACTACTCGGCCACCTATGAGTCAGTCGGGAAAGCCAATTCCACCCCCTCCGGCACGCCCTCCCATGAGTCAGTCGGGAAAGCCAATTCCACCGCCACCTTCGAACGCTCGTCGTTCGAGTCCACCAAGCGGAGGACGACCAGGTGGTGCCCCAAGTGGTCCACGCCCAAGTGGTGGTCCTCGGAGCGGCGGAGGCTTCAGTGGTCCTCGTAGTAGTGCAGCTCCAAATGCTGGTGGTTTCACAGGCGCTCGCGCCGGTGGTCCACCGTCGGGTCCTCCTCCCGGTAGAGGCGGCCCTGGGGGTCGAGGTCAACGACCACCACAGCGGAAGTCTCGTCGTCGACGTCGAAATCTTGAAGAACTCGAGCCAACGCAGCTCACGACCTATCAGCCGTCGACAGCGCCCGTGCCAGAGGGAGAAATTATCGTCGAACGCGGTTCCACCGCTCGAGACGTTGGGGCGAAGTTAAATCGATCAGCCGGAGATGTCATTCGTTTCCTTCTCCTTCAAGGAGAGATGGTGACAGCTACGCAGTCACTCACTGACGACATGATTGAATTGTTTGCCGCCGAACTCGACGCCGAAGTTCGCCTGGTTGACCCAGGTGAAGAACAAGAAGCGGAGCTCTTGGCCAAATTCTTTGAAGAAGAAGAGGAAGAAGAAGAGGGCGAGTCGCTTCCTCGAGCACCTGTCGTAACCGTTATGGGCCATGTGGACCATGGGAAAACGCTGCTGCTCGACCGTATCCGATCTGCCAATGTTGTTGCGGGCGAGGCTGGTGGAATCACGCAGCACATCGGTGCGTACCAAGTCGTATGGCAAGGCCACCCCATCACGTTTATTGACACGCCTGGTCACGAGGCCTTCACCGCGATGCGAGCGCGTGGAGCCAAAGTGACCGACATCGTGATTTTGGTCGTCGCTGCGGATGACGGCGTGATGCCACAGACCGTGGAGGCCATTGATCATGCCAAGGCGGCGGGAGTTCCCATCATCGTGGCCGTCAACAAGATGGACCGTGAAGAAGCCAATCCAGATCGAGTGCTCCAACAGCTCACCGAACATGAATTAGTTCCAGAGAAGTGGGGTGGAGACACCATTGTTGTTGAAGTTTCTGCACTCCAAGAGACCGGTATTCAAGAACTGCTGGAGCAACTGGTCATCGTTGCAGAAGTTGAAGAGTTGACGGCGCCTCTCGTGGGGAAAGCCAGGGGAAGTGTCCTCGAAGCGAATTTGGAGATTGGTCGCGGTCCGGTGGCGACGGTCATTGTTCAACGGGGCGTGTTGCGAGTAGGGGATCCAATCGTTGCGGGAGCAGCGTGGGGAAAAGCGAAGGCTCTGATCAACGACAGGGGAGAACAGATCAAAGAAGCAGGACCATCAACTCCGGTGCAGGTCCTGGGATTCTCAGAACCACCACATGCCGGAGATGAGTTGCGCACTGCAACCGACCAGGCTCATGCGAAAACTTTGGCGGAGGCTCGAGCCCAACGGATGCGACTCTCTGGTCATCTTCCAGCTCCTTCCGCCGCTGGTGCCCGCTTAGAAGATCTCTTCGAACAGATTCAGCGTGGTGAAACAGCCACGTTGAATGTTGTGTTGAAATCTGACGTTCAAGGCTCACTCGAAGCTTGTACGGAGAGTTTGAAAAAACTCGAACGCGAAGATGTGAAGCTGGCGTTTATCCGCAGGGGCGTTGGCGGGATTAACGAAAACGATATTCAGTTAGCAAAAGCATCGAATGCCACAATTATCGGATTTAACGTTCGACCCGATCGTCGAAGTCGAGAAATGGCTGAAACCGATGGTGTCGAAGTTCGTACTTACGAAATTATTTACAAGTTAATTGAGGACATCGAGTCAGCGATGATCGGAATGCTTGCCCCCGAATTTGAAGAGGTCGTCACGGGTGAAGCCGAGGTACGTGAGGTGTTCAGAGTTCCACGTGTCGGCGCAATCGCAGGGTGCTACGTGCGAGAAGGAAAAATCACGCGTGGTTCCAAGGTGCGATTCCTCAGAGAGGGCGCCATCATCTGGAAGGGATCCATCAATTCGTTGCGACGCTTCAAGGATGACGCTCGAGAGGTTCAATCTGGATTTGAGTGCGGTATTGGGCTCACGGACTATCAAGACCTGAAAGAAGGCGACATTATTGAGACCTTCGAGGAGCGAGAGATTCCTCGGACGTAGATCTCATGGCTCGGCGATCAAACGAACGGGCCTACGGTGGCGCGGCAAGTTTTCCTCGGACTCGAAGGGTCAACCAGTTCCTACGCGAAGTCGTCGCAGATGAACTCGAACGCCTCAGTGATGCCGACGAGCGACTTCGGCTTTTGACGGTAACGGATGTTGCCACGAGTCCTGATCTTCGGAACGCCACGATTTACTTTGGCTCGCTCTCAGAAGATGCAATCGAAGCTCTTGAAGAGCGAAGAATAGCCATTCAACGTGCGGTAGGGAGTCAATCTCGAATGAAGCGAACGCCAAAGCTTTCTTTTGAGCTTGACCCAGCTGTCACTGAGGGCGCCAAAATTGACGAGGCGCTCCGTCGCTTGGACCAGCGAGACGCAACTGACTAATGGGTCGTCGGGGAAAGAGTGACGGTCCATCCGGCTTTGTCGTGATCAATAAAGATCCTGGGTGGACAAGCCACGACGTGGTCGCCAAACTTCGAGGCATCTTCGGGCAGCGGCGAACGGGTCATGCGGGAACACTTGACCCGTCAGCTACTGGGGTTCTGATTGTTGGATTGGGAAAGGCAACTCGCCTGCTTCGATTCCTTCAGGCGACAACCAAGATCTATGACGGGACATTTCTGCTTGGATCAACCACGACGACGCTTGATGCCGATGGAGAAGTAACAGGCACCTACGAGATGTCGAACTGTAGCGTTGACGATGTTCGAGCAAGAGCGCAGGAACTCACGGGAGAGTTGATGCAGACCCCTCCCATGGTCTCAGCGATCAAGGTAGATGGTCGAAGGCTCCATGAACTAGCTCGAGAGGGAAAAGAGATTGAACGTGCGCCACGCCCAGTGAGTGTGTCACGTTTTGAGGTGGAGCACCGTTCTTCTCTTGAGTACAGATTTTCAATCAGCTGTTCAACTGGGACTTACGTCCGCTCCTTGATCGACGATTTGGGCCGGGCGTTAGGCGGAGGTGCCCACGTGACCTCGCTGCGGCGAACCGCCGTTGGATCTTTCACCTTGGAGGACGCGCGAACGCTCGATGAAATTCAAGCGCTTGACCACACTGATGCTGACTGGTGGGGGAGTTCAGGAGTCCTCTTGACTCCCCGGGAGGGACTGAAGAGTCTTGCGGAGGTGATGGTGGATGCAGAGGGAGAATCCATGGTCGCAACTGGTCGCCCCCTAGAGCGACGAGGAGTGGCAGCCGACGATCCAGGGCCTTACCGTGTGATCAGTGCGGAAGGCGACCTTCTTGGGGTCTATGAAGCCTCGTCGCCTACCGCAATGACGGCAAGTGTTGTTCTTTCTGGAAATGGCTAAGCGACGAGAGGGTCTAAGTTTCAACTGTCATGAAAATCTTTGATGAATTAGATCCATTAGACCCTCACGGTTCTGTGGTCACTGTTGGCGTCTATGACGGTGTCCACCTCGGGCATCAACACACGCTTCGTCAAGTGATCGCTGACGCTGCGAGTCATGGTCGACGTTCTGTGGTTGCAACATTCGATCGACACCCAGCGGAAGTGCTCCGACCAGAATCAGCCCCGTTGATGCTGTGCAATCTCGAACAACGTCTCGAACTTTTCGAATCACTTGGCATCGATGTGGCGGCAGTCATCCCTTTCAACAAGGAGCGTTCCGGTGAGTCTGCTGAGACGTTCATTGAAGAGATACTCGTTGGTCAATTGGGCGCTGGCAAGATCATTGTCGGCGATAATTTTCGATTTGGTCATGATCGAAAAGGTGACGTCGCATTATTGCGACGCGAGGGTGAACGGCTTGGCTTTGACGTTGAAGGAGTTGAGTTAGATGCGAGAGATGGTGACATTGTTTCATCAACCAGAATCCGAACGCTTATCCGAGATGGTCAGGTGGGCGCTGCAGCAGATCTCTTAGGTCGTGTCCATGAAGTGTGTGGAGTTGTCGCTCGAGGTGATGGTCGTGGTGGGACAGAACTCGGATATCCCACTGCCAACCTTCTGACGCAAGATGGTCTGGCCATTCCTGGCGTTGGTATCTATGCCGGTTGGTACCGAGATGAAAAGATTGGTTCGGTTCCTGCAGCGATCTCCGTAGGGCGGAGGCCAACTTTCTATGACAAGGCCGAACCACTCATTGAGGCACACCTCCTCGATTTTGATGGAGATCTCTATGAACGCACCGCACGGGTCTCGTTCCTCGACTTCCTCCGGGATGAAGAACGATTTGATGGAGTCGATGCCCTGAAAGCCCAGATGGGCCTTGATGTTGAGGGAGCGAGAGATCTCTGCCGGTCCCGTTCGGATCTTGCTCCCAATAAAGGCTGAAAACAGCGCCCTTTCAGGGGGTGGAGTCCTCCTGCTACGATGAAGGGGCACGCCTGGGCTTGTTTTATTGAGCGCAGACGATGTGGGTTCGCCACGACGTGGTGAGTCCGACACCCTCCTACCAAATTTAGAGGACGATTATAAATGAGTGAAAAGCAAGCCATCATTGCCGAGCACAAGCTCCACGAGAACGACACGGGTTCGCCTGAAGTCCAAATCGCGCTGTTGTCAAGCCGAATTACTCATTTGACCGGACACTTGCAAACGCATCCTCATGATCATCACACCCGACGTGGGTTGATGAAAATGATCGGTCGTCGTCGTCGTCTTCTGGACTACGTAAGAGACAATGATGTTGAGCGATATCGCTCAATCATCGCCACGCTCGGCATCCGCCGATAGCGAGGAAACAGCTCGGCACTGACGAAACGGTCGCCGAGTTGCACAAGACGGGCGCCTCTTCATGTCGGCTGCCAGTCGCCGGTCACCTGAGCCCAAGGGGGTTCTTCAGGGTGGTCGACTACTGGGAACCGAAAAGGGGTGCCCCCAAACAAACCAAGGAGCACCATGGCAGATGCCATTCGCGTGAGCGGACCGATTAGCGGGACCGATCGCACACTTACCCTAGAAGCGGGCAAATTAGCCCATCTCGCCGATGGAGCCGTACAGGCTCGTGTCGGAGACACCATCGTTCTGGCGACGGCAACAGCCGCTCGCCACGTACGAGAAGGAACCGACTTCTTTCCACTGACAGTGGATATTGAAGAGCGGACCTACGCCGCAGGAAAGATCCCTGGATCTTTCTTTCGACGAGAAGGAAAGGCTTCCGATCAAGCAATCTTGATCTGTCGCCTCATCGACCGACCACTTCGACCTTCATTCCCGAAGGGATTTCGAAATGAAGTTCACGTTGTTGGCACCGTATTTGGTGCTGACCAGGTCAACCCCCACGACATCATTGCAATTAACGCCTCTTCGGCGGCACTGATGCTTTCGGGTATTCCTTTTGACGGCCCGGTTGGAGCCGTTCGAATCGCGTACACCAAGGATGGAACATGGATTCCTCACCCCACCTTTGAACAGGGTGACGAGTCAACCTTTGAACTCGTGGTTGCCGGTCGCGCGCTCAGCGAAGAAGCTGATACTGACATCGCCATCATGATGGTTGAAGCCGGGGGAACTGAAGGCAGTTTTAATATGTATGCCGCTGGCGCCCCGAAGGTGACAGAAGAAGTGCTGACTGCTGGACTCGAAGCCTCAAAGACGTGGATCCGAGAATCAATCATGCTCCAACGTGAACTCGTGAAGGCGTATGTTGCTGACCGAGGACCTATTGAGCCAATTGAGTTCAAGACGTTCTCCGACTACGGCGATGACGTATTCGCAGCTGTTGAAGAGATCGGTACTGCAACGCTTACCGCAGCAAACGTTCAGACTTCAAAAGCAGAGCGAAACGATGCCCTTGATGCTGCAGGTGCTGACATCATTGCGAAATTGGAATCCCAGTTTCCAGAGCGAATTGGTGAGATCAAAGGTGCTATCCGTTCACTGACGAAAAAACTTGTCCGGAAACGCATCATTGAAGAGGGAGTCCGAATTGACGGGCGAAGTGTCACGGAAATTCGACCACTCAGTGCAGAGGTTGACCTCTTCCCCACGGCGCATGGCTCAGCAATGTTCCAGCGTGGTGAAACTCAAGTGGTCAATGTCACCACCTTGGGCATGCCTCGCATGAACCAGTTGATTGACACGATTACTCCTGATCAGACGAAGCGCTACATGCACCACTACAACTTCCCTCCGTATTCAACTGGAGAGACAGGGTTCATGAGAGGTCCAAAGCGGAGAGAGATCGGACACGGGATGCTCGCTGAGCGTGCCTTGGTGCCGGTTGTTCCTACGCAAGAGGAGTTCCCCTACACCTTGCGTTTGGTGTCTGATGTGTTGTCATCAAATGGATCAACGTCAATGGCTTCTGTGTGTGGTTCAACGCTGTCACTGATGGCCGCTGGGGTTCCAATAAAAGCACCTGTTGCGGGAATCGCAATGGGTCTTGTGCACGAAGGTGACGCATACGTGACCTTGACGGACATCCTTGGAGCTGAAGATGCCTTCGGTGACATGGACTTTAAAGTGGCCGGATCTGCTGATGCAGTTACCGCACTTCAGCTTGATACGAAGATTTCTGGTTTGCCAGCAGACGTGCTCTCGAAAGCGCTGATGCAAGCGAAAGAAGCCCGGCTCCAGATCCTCGACGTCATCACGGCATGTATCCCAGAGCCTCGTGGCGAAGTGGGTGCAAGCGCACCGAAGATTGTCTCGATTGAGATTCCTATCGACAAAATTGGTGAAGTCATTGGGCCGAAGGGGAAAGTCATTAACACCCTTCAGCAAGAGACTGGTGCTGATATTGCGGTTGACGATGATGGCGTCGTCGGAACGGTGACAATTGGAGCGACTGATGGAAATGCAGTTGAAGAAGCCCGTCGCCGTATTGCGATGATCCTCGACCCTCCGACCGCTGAAGTTGGAGAGACCTATCAAGGGAAGGTGGTCAACATCACAAAGTTTGGCGCCTTCGTGAGCATCCTTCCTGGACGCGATGGTCTCTTGCACATTTCGAAGATGTCAGGGTTGGCCGGCGGTAAACGCATTGGTCAAGTCGAAGATGTTCTTGAACTCGGTCAAGCCATTGAAGTTCGTGTCGAAGACATTGATCCTCAGGGGAAGGTCTCACTTGGCCTTACCGGGGAACAAGCATCGGCACCTGCTCCAGAGCGCAAAGAGCGAACAGAGTCATCGACCAGTCGCCCTGAGCAGCCCGCTCGAGAGAACAAGGTGTCAACAGCTTCTTTTGAAGATGCGTTTGAGGCTGAATTGGCAGCTGATCTCGGAGATCTTGGACCTGGAGCCCCAACGCCGAAGGGCGATGACGGGGATCGTCGTTCAAAGAACCGCCCTCGCAGGCGGTAGTTGTCGGCAATAACCGTTTCCACATCTTGAACGTGCGAGCATCGAGCGAGTACCGAATGGCCTTCACTGGAGGTTTCGGTACTCGCTCGGTCTCGCGTAAAGACGGAACTGTGCTGAGACCGTAAGTTGTCAAGATGATGCATTTAACAAGGGAGGGCTTGAAGAGATGAAGCGTCTTATATCAAGCCGAGCTGACTGGTGGGCAGTCGCGGTATTGACGTCAATCTCATCACTCCTCTTTGTCGTACCGAGCATCTTGGGACATCCGCCGGTGGCCGGGGATAATCTCATCCAGAATTTCCCATTACGAGTTCTCTCGGGCAAGATCATGGCGACAGGCCATATTCCACAATGGAATACCCTGGCGTATTCAGGAACGCCGCTTATGGGTGGCCTCAATGCGGGCTCGCTTTATCCCCTGACGTTTCTCTTCATCGTTCTCCCAGGAGCTCTGGCGTGGGTTCTCAACCTCATCGCCTGCTACGTCGCGGCGGCTCTCGGCGTGTATGCGCTGACTCGATGGCTTGGGATAAACGTCGTTCCCGCTTTTCTCGGAGCCGTGACCTACACATTCATGGGGATGATGGTTGGTCAGCTTGTGCACTTGGGCGTGATCCAGGGCCAAGGATTAATTCCTTGGGTGGTTCTTCTCATGCTTATGACGACCAAACGACTCCAAAACGCTGATACGTCGTTGGGAATGATGCAGGTGCTCCGTGGAGCCACGTGGCCTCTCCTCGGTTTAGTTGGAGTGGTGGCGTTTATCTTTTTGACGGGGGAGCCTCGTTCAATTGTTGAATTTGAGACTGTCGGCGTCTTGGTCTTTCTCTACTGCGTGTGGTGGGCAGAGAGGGGCATTGATCGACCACGGCGATTCTTGGTTGCCTGTGCACTTGGCGTCGCCACGATGTGGGGAGTGGCGATCTCTGCGATCCAATTACTTCCTGGATACGCATTTATAGGAATTTCCCAGCGATCAAATCTGACAGAGACGTTTTTTGGAAGTGGATCTATTCGCTTCGAAAAGACTGTTCTCTTCTTAATTCCAGATTTCTTTGGTGGATCAGGGATCTTCCATCAGCCGTCTTATTTCATTGACTACAACCTTCCGGAAGTGTCCGGCTACGTCGGCATGATCGGTCTCGCAGCACTCTTTGCGGCTGCAACGCAACTCTTCGGTCCTCACCGAAAAGAGATTCCGCGATGGATTGGACTCTTCGTTGTTATGGCTGTCGTCGGTTTAGTTTTTGCCTGGGGAGAGTTCACTCCATTCATCCACGTCATGTCCAAGATTCCTCTGATCAACAAGACTCGGCTTCAAAGTCGAAATCTGGCCATTGTGGACTTGGCCGCAGCTGTGCTTGTTGCCTGGTTTGTTCAACACCTCATCGCTGGGGAGCGATCAAAGATTTCACTCGACGGTTGGAGGAAATGGGTCACACTCTCGCCGCTCTTTGGAGCGCTCCTCGTTGGGGTTCTCGTGTTGGTCTGGCCATTTGGCACAGAGCGGTGGTTCGGGGCTTTGCCGAATCAGGCTGTCGAGGGCCATTTCCTGTTTTGGTGGATCACGGTCTCTCTCGTCATCATCGTAGCGAGCATTCTCATCCTTACCAAGGGTTTTCGTCTCGGGACAAAGGTGCGTCAACGAGTGGTTGTTGGCTTTGTCGTCGTTGATGCAGCCTTTTTTATGCTGGCCTGCACAACGGGGCTCGCTATTTCGAGCGTCCCCGCAGAGCCGTCACCGTCCTATGCCGCATCTCAACTGGGAACATCGGGTCGGTTCGCTCTCGTAGATACTGAAAATAGGCACTGGGACCAGTTCATCCCATTAGGCCAACCCAATACCAATGTTTTTACAAATCTTCCTTCCATCCAAGGGTACGGATCTCTCATAGGTCAGAGTTATGGTGACGCAACAGGCGCCCACCTAGCAAACAACCTCGACGCGTGTGGGCTGAGCGACGGGAGTTATCGCCAACTACGTCTTGACACGCTTGTCGTTGCGAACTGGGAACTCGCACCTCAGATTGTTGCTCTTGAAAATGGAGTTCCGGTCAATCTCCCGGTTTCAACGCCGCCGGCATGCCCTCATGAGCCACCAGTGGCGCAAGGCAGCGAGCGAAGGTTTTACTTTGGTCAATCACTTGCGCTCTCTTCGGCGTTCTTCATAGCTCGATCTTCTTCGGTGATGAACGACACAAGTATCGCGAATAGTTTTCATGTGCAAGCCATATCAAGTAATGGCAAAGTTTCCGAGCTCTCTCAGCAGATCACCCCTACGTCAACCGGTTGGGCCATCACGTTTCCAGCCCACCCGGATGCTGTTGGCCTCGTTGTCACTGGTCCTGTCAGCAAAGTAATGGATACGTCCACTGTTACCGACACCTCAGGTTCGATCTATTCCTTGAACGGTGAATTCCAGGGGGCGCTGGACCGTGCGTCGTGGTCCTTGGTTTCAACGTCTGGAACCCTTCAGACCTTTCGAACCACCCGTCACCTCGTTCCGTGGGTCTATCTCTCGGGGGCGGGATCGGGATCTCGAGTTCTTTCATCTGTGAACACGATTACTGGGTCACAGACAAACGTGGTGCATCTTGAACAAGCCGGGACGCTGGTGCGTTCAGAAGCATTCCTGCCAGGATGGTCGGCAACGGTCACCCCAGTTCAGGGAGGAGCGACGACGTCTGCGCCGGTCATCGCTCATGACTTGGTGCAGTCGGTCAACCTTCCACCAGGGGACTGGTCGGTGACGCTGTCGTATCAGGCCCCACGCCTCAAAGTGGGAGAGATCATCACTGGAGTTGGCCTCGGGGCATTTGTCCTTGTCATTGCCAGCGTATTTGTTGGCTTTTTGCGTCGCCGTTCTCACTCTCGTGCGTGAGGGCGGTAGGGTTCTGCGGTGATCAAGGTTGGAGTTGTTGGCGCCGCTGGACGTATGGGGCGAACGGTCATTGGTGCTGTTGAAGATGCCCCTGACCTTCACCTTGTGGCATTGATCGATCCAAATGCGGGGGATGTTGCACTCGATCGCGAGGTTGTCAGAGTTTCGAAGGTTGAAGACCTTGAGAATGGTATCGCTGACGTCTTAATTGATTTTACGACCCCTGACGTAGCGAAGACTCAAATCCCCGCGGCACTTGAGCGAGGATTTCACCTTGTCGTGGGGACCACTGGTCTCGGTGACGAGGTCATGGGACAACTTGAAGGCATTTCCTCATCCTCGGGAGCGAATGCCATCGTGGCTCCGAACTTCGCGATAGGAGCGGTGCTCCTCATGCGATTCGCTCGAGAAGCAGCGCGTTATTTCGACGCAGTAGAGATTATTGAGTTTCATCATGACAAGAAGGTTGATGCACCTTCCGGCACGGCGATCGAGACAGCCCACAATATTGCCCAAGGCCGAGATGAGTCAGGACGCCATGGCGCCCCCGATCCGACCACGAAGACGGTCTTAGATGGAGCACGAGGGGGGAGGGGCGAAGATGACGTTCCAATCCATAGCGTTCGACTCCCTGGGCTGGTCGCGCATGAGGAAGTTATTTTCGGGAGTCCAGGACAGACCCTCACCATCCGTCATGACAGCATTGATCGATCATCGTTTATGGCGGGCGTCCTTATTGCGGTTCGAGAGGTTGCAACTCGGCCGGGAATAACTGTTGGGCTTGAGAGCCTGCTCCCCGATTAACGATGGGGCAGAAGCAGGAGACACGAGACGTCATCATCGAGGCGGCGTACGGCTGCCTCGCACATTATGGACCATCTCGTACTTCGGTCGAAGATGTTGCACAAGCAGCTGGAGTGTCTCGAGCAACGATGTATCGCTACTTCCCCGGAGGACGTGATCAGCTCATTAATGACGTCGTTGCTTGGGAGTTTCATCGGTTCTTCGTTCGACTCTATGAAGCGGTCCGTGATGCAGAGACCCTTGAAGAGGTCATAGAACGTGGACTCTTCGTTGCGCACCGAGCTATTAAAGAACATGAAGTTCTCCAGATGGTCCTTCGCACTGAACCTGAAGCTCTTGATGTAGTCCTTGAGTCGGAAGTCGCCTCGACACGAGTTCAAATCTCGGAATTCCTCCTTCCCTACTTAGAGCGCCACGAACTCGCCCCAGGGGTGGAACCAGGCGAAGCCGCAGGATTCTTATCTCGAATGGTGCTTTCCTATATCGGCGCCCAGGGAAGTTGGGATTTGAGCAATCCTGAAGAGGTCTCACGTCTAGTGAGGGCTGAGCTTCTGGCAGGGATCGTGCCTAGGGAACCGAGAACGTTGACGCTGAGACAAATTTAGACATAGTGTTTCATTCAATGAACTCTTCTGCTGCTCGCTCGCTTCACGTGGTGCCGCCTCTCGGCGCTGAAATCACCACGAACGACAGTTCGTCGAAGCGGTTGAGAATTATCGATGCTGCACTTGAGTGCATTGCAGTTGAGGGGATCAAGGGAACGACCGTTGAAGATATTTCGACGCGAGCAGGAATGTCTCGAGCGACGCTCTACAGAATCTTTCCTGGTGGTCGAGACGCGGTTCTGGGTGCAGTCGTTGAGACGGAGATTGCACGCTTCTTTTCTGGGATCGCTGTGGCGATGGGATCTGCAACGAGTCTCGAAGGCGTTCTCGTCGCAGGAATTTTCGACGCGGCGACTCGGCTGAGTGGATCTCCCGCTCTTTCCACAATTTTGCGCCTGGAGCCGTGGCTGCTCATGCGTCATGTCTCATTTGGCGAGATGGATCGTCTGTTATCGGTGGCATCAGATTTTGCGGAACCCTTCTTTGCTCGGTGGCTTGAACCCAACGAGGCACGTCGAGCTGCCGAATTTGCCGTCCGTACCCTTCTCTCCTATGTGATTGAAGCGGACGTAGATCTTGACCTCACAGAAAAGAAATCCGTGGAGCGACTTGTTGCTTGCTATGTCCTCCCAGGAGTTGAAGCACTTCAGCGAGCTGAGTGAAATATATTCATCGAGAAGAACAAAGAGATAGGGGTTAGAAATGGCATTGACTGAAGAAAATCAAAGCATGGCGAGCAATAGCTCACTCATCGGGAGAGATGAGATCAATGATTTCGAAGAGATCTTTTCATTGGTGGGCGCTGACGATTCTGAGAGTCGACACCTCGTTGATGACCATTGTCCAGCGGAGTTCACTTGGGACTATGAAAAGGGTGCGCGACCGCAACTCGACAGGTTGTATGAAAAAGCAAAACGATCGCAGTGGAACGGCGCCACAGATTTAGCGTGGGACACCGAAGTCGATCAAGAGGGCTTGGCATATCAGGCCTTTCTCGAAGGCGGGACTGGACCGATGGCTGCCCCTGATCTCTCGGGGACCGTCCTTGAGAAGTGGGGCGAGAAAGAGTGGGTTGCTCTCAACATGGAGTATCAGAACTGGATGTTGAGCCAATTCATGCACGGCGAGCAAGGTGCGCTTTTGTGCACCGCCAAAATTGTCGAAACCGTCCCTTGGATTGACGCGAAGTACTACGCCGCCACACAGGTCATGGACGAAGCTCGTCACGTCGAAGTCTTCAGTCGCTACTTAGATACCAAGTTGGCTGGCCATTACCAAATGAATGGACACCTTGGTCTTCTCCTCGACGATATCGTCGCTGATTCACGTTGGGATATGACGTACCTCGGCATGCAGATCATGGTTGAAGGATTAGCCCTCGCGGCGTTTGGCTTAATGCATCAAACAACAAAGGAACCTCTGTTGAAGCAACTCTTGAGGTACGTGATGGCTGATGAGGCTCGTCACGTTGCCTTCGGCGTGCTTTCCCTTCAGGAGTTTTACCTTGACCTCACGCAAGCTGAGATTCGTGAACGGCAAGAGTTTGCCTTTGAAGCAGCAATTCGGATGCGGGACCGAATGGCCGGTCAAGAAATTTGGGACCGAATGGGCGTGCCGTTAGCTGATGCAGCAAAAGCAGCATCGCAAGACCCTGGCCGGCTCGATTTCCAAGCATTGCTTTTTGGGAAGATCGTACCGAACTGTAAAAAACTCGGTCTCTTAGATGCTGGCGACGGATGGCTTCGTACGAAGTTCACCGAGATGGGTGTGATTGAGTTCGAAGACTTTGAAGACACCGTCGCCGAAGTTGACCTCGAGGCCGATGGGAGTCCTGCTGATCGGAACTTGGTCTGATCACTCGAGAGAGAGGGCCGATCCGGCGAGCAAAGAGCCGCTGCTAAGTTGGGACACTGATGTCCTTTGAAGAACCACGTTTCGGCCGTGTCCTCACGGCAATGGCGACCCCATTTGACGATTCTGGGAATCTTGATCTCGATCAGGCAGCTGTCTTGGCAAATTACCTGGTCGCGCACGGCTCTGAGGGCTTGGTAGTCGCAGGTACCACCGGTGAATCACCAGTCCTCAGCGACGACGAACGTCTCACTTTGATTACGGCAGTTTGTGAGGCTGTGACCGTCCCTGTCTTGGCTGGTACAACAACCAACGATACGCGTCACTCAATTGAACTCACCTCTCAGGCAGCTGCACTCGGAGCAGCCGGAGTCTTGGCGGTGACGCCGTATTACAACCGCCCGCCCCAAGCGGGACTTTTTGCTCACTTCAAGGCAGTGGCTCAGTCAACTTTGCTTCCCGTCATGCTCTACGACATCCCGGCGAGAACTGGCCGAAAGATTTCGGTTGAAACGATCGTTGGTCTCTCGCAAGAGTGCCCGAATATTATTGGCGTCAAGGATGCATCCGGAGATCTTGTGGCTGCGGCACAGACGATTGCGCAAACCCCTCCTACCTTCGATCTCTACAGTGGTGACGACTCACTGACATTGGCATTCCTTGACATTGGGGGAGTGGGTGTGGTGAGTGTTGCATCACACTGGGTCGGCGACATGATGCAGGCCGTGATCGGCGCCTTTCTTTCTGGCGACCAGGAGAAAGTCACCGAGCTCGAATCCGTACTTTCGGTATCGTATGACTTTGAATCAACAGAACGATGGCCAAATCCACTCCCGACGAAGGCGGTGCTCCGAGCACTCGGACTCAATGTTGGTCAATGTCGCCTCCCGATGGGACCAAGTGATCCTGACCTTGATCTCGCCGCCACGGCACTGGTAACGCAGCTCGGCCTCCTCGGTGCCTAGGGAAATCTCTCCAGTTCGCGTTATTTTCCTCGGCGGATTAGGCGAGATTGGCAGAAACTGCGCCTGTCTTGAAGTCGAGGGCCGGCTTCTCGTGATTGATGTTGGCATCATGTTCCCAGAGCCGGATATGCCCGGGGTCGACTTGGTCCTTCCTGATTTAACATTTTTGCGGGAGAACGCTGATCGAGTCGATGGCATTGTTTTGACGCATGGGCACGAAGATCACATTGGAGGCCTGTCCTATCTCTTGAGAGATATTGAAGCGCCTATCTACGGTGCGGCGCTCACTGTGGGTTTGGCGGCGAATCGTATTCGAGAAGCCGGACTCCTTGATCGCACGCAGTTCATTGAAGTTGCTGATGGTGAGCGTATCCGGATCGGACCTTGTGACGTTGAGTTCATTCCGGTAACCCACTCAGTCCCGAGTGCCTTTGCGATAGCGTTCCACACGCCGCAGGGAGTGGTGATGCACTCTGGGGACTTTAAAATTGATCTTGCTCCAGTTGATGGACGAAGAACGGACCTCGCCAGGATTGGAGAGATAGCGCAGACTGACGGCATCCGCCTTCTGCTCGCTGATTCAACGAACGCAGAAGAAGCAGGGTTCACTGACTCAGAGTCAACGGTTGGGGTGACGCTTCGACGCGTGTTCGCCATGAGGCCGGGTCGAAGAATTATCGTCGCGTGTTTCGCAAGTCACCTTCACCGTATTCAGCAGATCATCGATGCAGCACACGAATCTGGTCGGAAGGTAGCTACCCTCGGTCGGTCGATGAAAAACAACGTGGAGTTGGCCAGGAAATTAGGAATTATTACGGTTCCAGACGGTGTCCTTGTTGACATTACGAAGATCGATGATTTCGATCCAGGAGAGATCTGCGTTCTTTCCACGGGATCACAGGGCGAGCCAATGGCAGCAATGTCCCTCATGGCGGCTGGCCAATCAAAGTGGCTCGATCTCACGTCCGATGATGTCGTGGTGCTGTCTGCCCACCCCATCCCGGGCAATGAGTGGTCAGTTGGCCGAATCATTGACGAGTTGCACCGTCGAGGCGCCGAAGTTATCCACTCAGCGCATGAGCCGGTCCACGTCTCAGGACACGCTCGTCGCGGGGAACTTGCAATGCTTCTGAGCGTCGCACAGCCAGACTGCTTCATCCCCGTCCATGGTGAGTACCGTCACCTGCTCCATCATGCGCAGTTAGCGGAGTCGATGGGTATCTCTTCAGAAAAGATTGTTCTCTCTGAGGATGGCGACGTTATTCGATTGGATGAGGGTGGCATCGAAAAAGAGTCGACGGTCCCTGCGGGCTACCTCTACGTCGATGGAGCGGCGAGTGATATTGACCACGGAATCCTTCGAGATCGCCAGGTTCTGGCATCCGAGGGAATGGTGATGGTGGTGGCATCAGTTGATCTTCACGCTCGGGAAGTATCTGCGGGACCGGTGGTCTTAACTCGAGGATGGGTCGGGCCAGACGATGAAACATTGTTGTCTGTTGAAGCGGCCAATGCGGTGGGGTCGGCTTTAAAGAGCGCGTTGAGTGAGGGAACTCATGACGTTGAGGGGTTGAATCGTGTGGCGCGCAAGGCGTTAGGTCGCTTTGTTGGCACACGGATTCGACAGAAGCCGATGATCGTCCCTGTCATTGTGGCGACGTAGTTACGAGACCTCGACTTTTTTGGGCTCACCATGGGCCATGTTTGCGACACCAAGACGCCAATAGGGTTTTGCGTTGATCTGTTCTTTTCCAAGTCCTCGCTCGAGCAACGCAGCGTGCAGCGATCCAACAACACTGAGTTCTCCGCCGATATAGACATGCCCGAGATCTGAAGGAAACTCGAGAGCGTCAAGACTCGCTTGTAGCCCGGTTGCATCATCAAAGGAGCGACCCCCTCGCTCCACTACGCAGAAGGTGACGCCGATAAGATCATCAAGGGTCGGGAGGACAACATCTTTCGGATCATCGATTTCGAAGACAAAGAGGGCTTGGCCTGGGGGCTCAATGGCTTCGGCCATGGCATAGGCGGCACTCAGAAATGAGAGATCGCCGACAAAGAGATGCCAATCGGCAAGTTCATCAAGCGTGACTTTCCCTCTGGGACCAATCGCTTCGATAGTTGAACCTATCGGTGTTTCTTTCGCCCAGCGGGACCCCGGACCGTCCGCAGTCGTGTCAATCCAAAACACAATTTGATTGCTGTCGGTGAGGTGGCGTCGAATGGTGTAGCGACGGCGAAATGTACCGTCGCTCCCTTCAAGAGGGACGGCCATCATGAGATCATTGCCAGGGATCGCTGTGAATCCTGAAAGGTCACCTTCACAGACCAGTTCGAGCACTGCTGGACTGAGCTGCCTTCGAGCAACCACGACGAGATCGTATGCAGCGACGCCGTCAAGGCGAGCCAACAGGCTTGGGGTGTCGGTGGATGGAACTGAATTGGCCATAGGAGAGCGAGTGTAGGGGCTTTTTCTGAGTCATTTTGCCCAGACACAGGCGCAGGCGTCCCCCGTTTTAGGGGAAAAGAGCGGTAAGTTCAAAGGACCGTGGCCGCAGCGCGCTCTCAGCAACCTCAGCGGAAAAAGACCGCTTCAAAGACTCCGGCGAAACCGAAGGGCTCAGCGCCTCAGGAGCGCCAGGGTATTTTCGCATCCCACGCAGTCGATCTCACCGCAGTGGGTCTTGGAACTGCGGCAATCCTTGTAGCCCTCGCAGTTTGGTTTCAAGCCCTTGGACCGGTTGGCCACGGAGTCGATCACCTCCTCGGAGACCTCATCGGCACAATCCGTTATCTGGTGCCGGCTCTTCTTGTATTGATTGTGGTGCTCTTGCTGGCCAAGCGAGAAGAGGTAGAACTGACGAGATTCTGGGTTGGGGGAGCCCTTGGCCTTGCTGCACTCAGTGGACTCGCAGGATTAACCAACTCCAATCCATCGCTTGGCAGTTCGACTGGAGATCTCTCTCGTGCCGGAGGTTATGTGGGCGCCCTCATCGGCCACACTCTTTCGATAGCGATTGGCACCATTGGGGCAGCCGTACTTTTGCTTGCGCTTCTCATCGTGGCAGTGGTGCTCGGTACAGGCATTCCCCTCAAGACAGCTGTGCTCTATGTCTCTCGGTCTCTCCAGAGTGCAGGTGGTTTCTTCGTGACGTGGTGGTCTGGAGCGTCACTTCGAAGAAGTGAAGGCAACGCCAACGATGATTTCTACGATGACGACGACGTCCCTCCTGAGGATCCACTTCCCTTTGAAGAGCCCGAAATGACACAAGAGAATGACGCATTCGAAGACGAGGAGGCGGTGCCAGTTCCTGTTCCTCCACTCGTCCCTGATGAAGAGCCTGTCGAGATGACAGCAGTCATGACGGAAAAGCCAGCGAAGAAACGAGTATCCAGAGCCTCCTCGCCAACGTCGTGGAAACTTCCTCCAAAAAACATCTTGCAGACGACGCAAAGTCAGCGCCACGATCAAAAGGTCGTTGACCAAGCCGGAGCAGACCTTGTGGTGGCGCTTGAGGCCCATGGGGTGGAGACCACGTTGGTTGGCTGCACCGTAGGACCAACGGTGACTCGCTACGAGTTGGAACTTGGACCAGGGGTGAAAGTTGCCCGAGTCACAAGCCTTTCGAAAGATATTGCCTATGCGATGGCTTCTCCTGATGTTCGGATTCTGGCTCCGATCCCTGGACGATCAGCGATTGGCGTCGAAGTCCCCAATCGACAGCGACAACTTGTCACGCTTGGGGACCTCCTTGCGTCAACAGAAGCGAAGAAGGCTACTGATCCACTCGCCGTTGCCCTCGGTCGCGATATTGCGGGGCGGACCGTCATGGTGAGCCTGGCGGAGTTCCCACACGTCTTGATCTCTGGGGCAACGGGGGCTGGAAAGAGTTCAGCCATCAACTCATTGATCACGTCACTCCTGATGCGTACGACGCCAGATGAAGTCCGATTGATTCTGGTTGACCCAAAAAGAGTCGAGTTGGGGCAGTACAACAATCTTCCGCAATTGTTGACGCCGGTCGTCGTCGATCCAAAAAAGGCAGCAAATGCATTGGCATGGGCCGTCAAGGAAATGGAACGGCGCTACGACATTCTCGCCGACCATGGCGTTCGAGATATTACGAGTTATCACGATGCGCTGCGCTCGGGGCAACTCACTCCGAAGGGGCCACCAGACACGGCTGCCGAAGTTGCGCTCATTGCACAGAAAGCCCATGCGCAAGCGACTGGTGAACCCTTTGACGCTGAGGCAGTCGAGGCTGATGCCCCTGAATTCGATCCGCTCCCATTCATTGTGTTGGTGGTTGACGAACTGAACGACTTGATGATGGTCGCTGCTCGAGACGTCGAAGACTCGGTCGTCAGAATTGCCCAGATGGCGAGAGCGGTTGGAATCCACTTGGTATTGGCGACACAGCGTCCATCGGTAGACGTGATCACGGGGGTAATCAAAGCAAACGTTCCAAGTCGTATGGCGTTCTCGGTGTCGTCGCTTGCAGATTCACGAGTGATTTTGGATCAGCCTGGAGCGGAGCGCCTGGTGGGCAAGGGGGACATGTTGCTGCTCACGGCGTCGTCAAACGTGGCGCGCCGAATACAAGCTCCCTGGGTCTCGGAAGAAGAAGTACGTGCCGTGACTGAGTTTTGGCGGGGCCAAGGTGGCCAGCCAGAAATGGCGGTCGGCATCAGCAACCTTGAAGAGACCTCTGGGACATCTGAGTTCTCAGGGAGTGGTGGTGATGACGATGATGAGTTGTTGCGACAGGCCCGTGATCTCGTCATTAAGTCGCAGTTGGGCTCCACGTCGATGCTGCAACGCAAACTCCGAGTCGGCTTCGCCCGGGCTGGTCGATTGATGGATCTTCTCGAAGAGCAAGGTGTCGTTGGTCCTTCCACAGGCTCGAAAGCCCGAGCAGTGTTGGTGTCCGCTGACGACATTGATCAGCCTTCATAACGCCGTCGATGGGGAGTAAGCACAAGAAGCGTCGCTGGTGGCGACGTCACTATGTACTGACGATATTGATTTTGGTTTTTATCCTCGGTTTTGGGACGGTGGCCGGACTGTTGATATCAGTAGCGTCAACACCATTGCCTCCGGCGACAATGACGTCCCAGTTGGGGACGAGTATCACTGCTCCGGAACATTCGACCGCCATGACGTGGCCGGTGCAAGGTGAAGCATCCTTCGTGGTGCCGTTCTTCGCCCAGGCCCAGGATTCAGCAAATCAAACATCGGTTCCGATTGCCTCGGTTACCAAACTCATGACGGCTTATGTTGTCCTCAATGATTACCCACTTTCCCCTGGGGAGAGTGGTCCAACCATCACAGTGACGCAAGCTGAAGTCGATGCGTACAAGTTCGAGCTAGAAGATGGTCAGTCAGTGGTAGCGATTGAACCGGGAGAAGTGCTCACTGAATATCAGCTCCTCCAAGGTCTCCTCGTCCACTCTGGGAACGACTACGCAGAGTTACTGGCAAAACTGGATGCGACATCTATTTCAGGATTCGTCGGAAAAATGAATGCCCAGGCTGCAAAGTTGGGAATGACGAATACGCACTATGCCGATCCTTCTGGTTTCAACCCAGCGTCTGTGTCTACACCCCACGATCAGCTGATCCTTGCGCCACTCTTGATGAATAATCCGGTCTTCGCAGCCACCGTGGCCAAGACGTCTGTCGAGCTCCCTGTCGCAGGCAAGGTCACCACGTACACGCCACTTCTTGGCACCAATGGGGTCGTCGGGATTAAATCAGGAGTGAACTCTGAAGCCGGTGGTTGCGACGTGATGGCGGTGAACTACGACGTGGGAGGTCATGTGGTGCAGATATTCTCAGCGGTCACCGGTCAAAGAGATACGAACCGTCTCAATGCAGCAGGCCAAGCAGCACTCTCGATCGCCAAAGCAGTCGAAGCCATGATTCAACCCGTCGGCATTGCGGGGACCTCGATTCCTGTCGCCACCATCGGGTGGCCACATTCGAGCGTGTCGCTGGTGCTGAAGAACGCGATCACGATTCCTGCATGGCCAGGGCAACGCATAGCAATCAGTGTGACGGCCACGAAAAAGGTTACCGGGGCCGAGCCAGCGAACACTGTGCTCGCTATCGTCCATGTGACAAGTCCCTCCCTGAAAATTGAGGCTCCTGCGGCGACAGAGACCCCACTGCAACCTCCGAACCTCTTTGAACGCGTAGTGTGAAGACGTGATCGCAAGTGCCCCTGCTAGCGCTGCCAATCTTGGCCCTGGGTTTGATGCGCTCGCCCTTGCACTCGAGCGCTACGTTGAAGTTGAAATTGAGCCAGCATCGAAACTGATCGTTCGAAGCGAAGGTGAAGGTGCAGGGCTCTCAGATAACGCCAGCCACCTTGCAGCAAAAGTGGCCATTGAAGTCACTGGCCACGATCGCCTTGCGATCACCATCCGCTCTCAGATTCCTGTAGCGCGAGGTATGGGCTCTTCTGCTGCACTGGCGGCCGCTGCCGCGGCAGCAGCTGGATCCCCTGATCCTTTGAGCGTTGCCGCACGACTTGATGGTCACCCAGATAATGCAGCCGCCAGCGTTGTCGGTGGGCTCGTAGGTTCAGCAACGATCAACGGTCACGTCAAGGTCTCTCGACTTCCACTTGACGAGAGTCTTGAGTTCGTTCTGATGATTCCAGAGCGAACACTCCCTACGAAGAATGCCCGTCAGGCACTCCCAGATTCGATCACTCGCGAGGACGCAATTTTTAATCTCGGGAGAATGGGGATGCTCCTTTCCGGCCTGGCTGACCATCGTTTTTTGGTGAAAGAAGCGACGGAAGATCGACTCCATCAGAGTTATAGGACCCCTCTCTTTGAAGAGGCACCGGTTCTTTTGGAAGCGCTGCTCGCAGGGGGAGCACGGGCTTCCTGCTGGTCAGGAGCAGGTCCGAGCCTCTTGGCGATGTGTGGCCCGGGCGAAGGTGCCAAGGTCGGAAAAGCCGCTCGAGCTGCGCTTGTAGAGGTGGGGCTTCCTGGTGACGTAGCGGTGCTTCGCGCAGACCGGCGTGGCCTCGTTGTGGGTGAAGCAGCCAGGAATATGTATCGAACGCAAGATCTGCCAAGTTAAAAACGCTTCGCCCCTTCCCAGACCTAGACTTCTGACGTGGCGCGTACGTTTTTCATTCGAACATTTGGCTGTCAAATGAACGAACATGACTCAGAACGACTTGCAGGCATTTTGGTCGCTGATGGTCTGGAACCCGCAGAGATTCTGGAAGACGCTGATGTCGTAGTTTTTAATACCTGCTGTATCAGAGAGAACGCAGGAAATAAGTTGTTTGGCAACTTGGGCTACGTTCGATCGCTCAAGCGCAAGAAGCCCGGCATGCAGGTGGCGGTAACTGGCTGTCTCTCGCAAATGGATCCTGAGGATATTCAGCGTCGTGCCGACCACGTCGACGTCGTGGTGGGAACACATAATTTGGCAAGTACGCCGGGGTTATTGCGACGAGCAGTCGAACAAGGCCCTCAAATGGAGATTCTCGACGCGCCAGACCCAGAGAGTTCCCTTGACGCAGCGCCGGCGCTGAATGCGGTGCGCGAAGTTCCGTGGGCCGCATGGATGACTATTCAGACAGGGTGCAATAACTCGTGTTCCTTCTGCATCGTTCCTTCCGTTCGAGGCGAGGAGATTTCTCGGCCAGTCAGTGACCTTGTCGATGAGGCAACCATGCTGGCGGGTCGAGGAGTCCGAGAGATCACTCTGTTGGGCCAGAATGTCAACTCGTACGGAAGGGACATCACGAAGCGGCAACCACTCTTTGCAGAACTCTTGGCCAATATTGGAGCGGTGGAAGGAATTGAACGAGTTCGCTATACCAGTCCGCATCCAAAAGACCTTCGCCCAGAAACAATTCGAGCGATGGCGGAGGTCCCCGAAGTTTGTAACCAACTCCATCTCCCACTTCAATCAGGCTCGAACCGAATCCTCACGGCGATGCGACGTGGCTACACGGCCGAGAGGTACCTCGAACGCCTAAGCGATGCGCGAGCGTCAATTGATGATCTCGCAGTAAGTACTGATCTCATCGTGGGTTTTCCAGGAGAGAGTGACGCCGAGTTCGAAGAAACGCTCGCAGTCGCGGCAGAAGCGAACTTTGACAGTGCTTACACATTTATTTTCTCTCCCCGCCCTGGCACTCGTGCCGCAGATCTCAGTGACGTCTTTATATCTCCCGAGGTCGTGGCGGACAGATTTGAGCGTCTTACGACTGTGGTCGAGCGCTCTGCCCTGGAGAAGAGCATGGCCCGAGTTGGTCGCATTGAAGAGGCACTAGTAGAAGGCAGAAGTCGACGCGACGAGATGGTGATCTCAGGGAGAACCCGTCAAGGAAAGCCCGTGCACTTCACTACCGAGGATCGAGAAGCTCGAGTTCCGGGTGCGTTTGTCAGCGTCAAGATTACGAGAGGGGCTCCACATCACCTTGAGGGGGAGTTTGTCGAGTTGATAGCGCCCACGAAGACTCCCCAGCGACTTACTCTTCAGGTTCGATGACATGGACGCCATTGGTGTGGCGCTGGTAGGGACAACAGCATCGGGAAAGTCGGAGATCGCACTCCGAGTTGCGAAGCGGCTTGGAAATGTCGAAATAATTTCAATTGATTCAATGGCCGTTTATCGAGAGATGGATCTCGCGACGGCGAAACCCTCGCTCGAAGAGCGTCGTGTCGTTCCACACCACATGATCGACATCTTGGATCCCAGTCAAGAGTGCACGGTCTCGCTCTTCAAAGAGAACGCCGATATCGCAGTTCGAGACGTGACGAGTCGAGGGAATCTCCCCCTTCTTGTTGGTGGAACGGGCCTGTATCACCGAGCGGTGATTGACAACCTCAGCATCCCGCCGCAGTTCCTGGAGGTGAGAGAACAACTCGATGTGGAACTGAGTCTCCCGGGAGGAGAGGAGGTTTTGCGTGATCGATTAGGCGATCTCGATCCGACAGCGCTCTCTCGGATTGAACCGGGGAATGTACGCCGACTCATTCGGGCCTTGGAGGTTACGCAAGGCTCGGGACGACCGTTTTCTTCGTTTGGTCCAGGCCTCGACCACTACGAGGCGAGCCCCATCATCCAGATTGGTCTTGACGTTGAGGTCGATCAGGTGGACCGTGCGATTGAGGTACGAGTTGATTCGTGGATCGAGGACGGTTTCGAGGAGGAAGTGCGAGCCCTCGCAATCCGGCCAGGAGGACTCTCTCGGACGGCTCGCCAAGCCATTGGCTATCGGGAGTTCTTGGGACTCGTCGATGGTGAACTTGAGCATCAAGAGGCACGGGACCTCACCGTTGCTCGAACACGAGCTCTGGTTCGGCGTCAGAAGTCGTGGTTTCGGAGGGATCCGCGAGTGCGTTGGCATGGTGGCATGACAGGGGCTGAAAAGGGCCTCGAAGAGGCCCTGGTGGGCCTCAACAGGGTGACGGGGTGAGAGACTAGGACCCGTGGAGCACCAAGAAGTCACCCTGGCGGTGAGCAAGCATGAGGGAGCGGGGAACGACTTCTTGATCATGATTGATCTTGAAGACCGGGTCCAGCTTACGAGCGACGAAGTGCGCGGTCTTGCAAATCGACGCAGCGGGATCGGTGCTGACGGAGTGATCACGATTTTGGGTCCACGAGATGGTGGGGACCTCACGATGGTGCTCAAAAATCAGGATGGCTCTGACGCTGAGATTTCGGGCAATGGAATTCGATGCATGGCTCACGAAGCGGTACGTGCAGGACTTGTTGCGGGAGGAACATTTTCGATCCAGACTGCGGCGGGTCTCAAGCGCGTTCACTGTGAAGAAAGCGAAGAGTCATCCGTGTTCGCGAGCGTCGAGATGGGCGAACTACAGATCGACGATATCGATTCAGTCACTCGGCAGGTTCGTGTTGATATTGGGAATCCTCATCTCGTAGTTGTCGTTGACGATCTCGAAGCGGTCGACGTGGCCCACGAGGGTCGCAGACTACAAAAGGTTCGCGAGGGTGGTATCAATGTCGAATGGATCCAGGTTCTCTCGCGCGAACGGTTGGCTTTGGCTGTCTTTGAACGGGGCGTCGGCCCCACGCAAGCGTGTGGCTCTGGGACCTGTGCCGCAGCTGGCGCAGCGAGAGCGCTTGGGCTGAGCGGTGACTCTGTCGCCGTCGCAAATCCTGGAGGGATTCTGCATGTTGATCTTTCTGGGAATGAGGCGACACTGTCTGGGACAGTGAGTGTCGTTGCCGATCTCTTTGTGCCACTTCGACGAGACCTATGACCACGCAGCTCCCGTCAACACTGATTGATCGTTCGTTTCGAGAACGCATCATCCTCGTCGGTGTCGTCCTGCCAGGAATGGATCCCGACGATCTCGATCTTTCGCTTGACGAACTTGAATCACTTGTGGCCACGGCAGGAGCAGACGTCGTTGGAAGGATTATTCAGCGTCGTGGGGCTCCAGATCCCGCAACATTCATTGGCTCAGGCAAGACGGAAGAGCTTCACCAGCAGTGTCTTGTCCTTGACGTTGACACGGTGGTATTTGACCACAATTTGTCTCCCGCTCAGCAACGCAACCTCCAACGGCTTCTTGGGAGAACTGCGATTGATCGAACAGCCGTGATCCTCGATATTTTCGCTCAAAACGCGAGCACACCTGAGGGGAAGGCCCAAGTTGAGCTAGCAATCTTGCGGTACCGACTTCCCCGACTCCGAGGCCGTGGTCAAGGTTTTTCACAACAAGCTGGTGGCATCGGGACGCGAGGCCCAGGAGAGACCCAGCTTGAAGTTGACCGACGACGCTTGGTGCGTCGTATGCATCAACTCGAAAAAGAGTTACGACACGTGACAAAGACTCGCGAGACCCAGCGCGCACAACGCCAAAGGGGTCGGCGCCGCGAGGTCACGTTGGTGGGCTACACCAATGCCGGAAAGTCCACCTTGCTTAATGCCGTCACCGAAGCTGGGGTACCCGCTGCAGATCGACTCTTTGAAACGCTCGATCCTCGGACCCGGCAGCTGGCCCTTCCTGGTGGAGAAGTAATCTTGTTG
The DNA here is from genome assembly GCA_009699875.1 of Actinomycetota bacterium. GTDB lineage: Bacteria > Actinomycetota > Acidimicrobiia > Acidimicrobiales > RAAP-2 > CAIUMH01. The sequence goes on along the minus strand of WLNI01000001.1, from coordinate 180,004 downwards.
ACCGACACTGTTGGTTTTGTGGCGAAACTCCCGCACGAACTCGTCGAGGCATTTCGCTCAACTCTCGACTCGGTTCGACTCGCAGATCTTTTGATCCACGTGGTCGATGCCTCGGCTGCTGACCCCGAGGCCCAGCTCGAAGCAGTCCGAGTGGTTTTGAGAGAGATAGGGGCGGACGAGGTTCCAGAACTCCTGGTGATCAACAAGGCTGATGCTGCGCCTGATGAAGCCAAGATGCTTGAGTTCACCCATGATGGGTCGGTCACGATCTCGGCAGCATCGGGGACTGGGATTGATGACCTCTTGGAGACACTTGGGGATCGCCTCCGCACACAAGATCGAATTGTCGCGCTTCGGATTCCTCATGCCCGAGGAGACATTGTTGCTGCAGCGCATCGAGAAGGCGACGTTGTAGAGACGCACCACGATGATGACGCCACCACCCTTCATGTTGTTCTCGATGGACCAAGTCGAGCACGATTCCAGGAGTTCGAGGTCGCCGGATGACACAACCAGGGTTTCAACCTCCGCCCTATCCCTACGAGCGCCTCAGCGGCCTCAGAGCTCTCGCAGAGAGCCTTGATGGTGGCCTCGTGGACTGCTCGATTGGGACGCCGTGTGATCCACCTTCTGAGGAGGTGATCCATGCGTTGGCGTCCTCTGGGCTTGAGCGGGGCTATCCAACGTCTGCGGGAAGCAACGACCTGCGTGAGGCTGCGCAACGCTGGATGCGGCGAAGATTCTCGATAGCGGTGCCGACCAGCGCCATTGGCGCATGTATCGGGACCAAAGAGTTCGTGGGATCGACAGCGCAGTACCTCGCGCTTCGTCGCCCTGAAAAGAAGGTGGTTCTCTTCCCCGACATCTCCTATCCAACCTATGCAATGGGCGCAACGCTGGCGGGATTAACTCCAGTGGCGGTCCCAACTGAGCGAGGTCGGTTGAGACTCGAAGACGTCGATGAGGGTACGGCGGAGAATGCACTCATGGTGTGGTCGAATTCACCGTCAAACCCAACAGGCGACCTCGACGACCTTGCTGCGCTAGCAACGTGGGGGAGGGCACATGGAGTTCCAGTCTTTTCCGACGAGTGTTACGCCGAGTTCACCTGGAGCGACCGCCCCCGGACGGTGCTCGAACGCGGGCTCGAAGGCCTCGTGGCAGTTCACTCGCTCTCAAAACGCTCAAATCTCGCAGGAATGCGTTTGGGCTTCTATGCAGGAGACGAAGCGATTGTTGAGTACTTGCGCAGCGTGCGCCAACATGCAGGGCTCATGGTTCCTGGACCGGTTCAGTTTGCCGGAGTGGTGGCGCTCGATGACGATGACCAGGTAGCGACCCAGCGTGTTCGCTACGCCGAGAGGTTGGCATTGATGGTTGATGCGTTGAGAAACATTGGCTACGACGCTCATCTCCCGGCGGGAACCTTTTATCTGTGGGTCAAGGCACCGCAGCGGCTAGGTGACGGTTGGGCCTTGGCGCACGAGCTCGCCGAGCGAGGGGGGATGTTGGTGAGTCCGGGAGATCTCTATGGCCCCCAAGGTGCTGATTACGTACGAGTTGCTGTGGTCCAGCCAACTGAGCGACTCGAACTTGTCGCAGCACGTCTTCTGGCGACAGGGTAACGACTCTTCGAACGACGTCGCCCCACTACGATGGGGACATGGCTGACCTCTCAGATCAAATAGCTGAACTTTATGCACATGCTGACACCCTGACTCCCGGTGACAAAGCTGCTGATGCACTCGTCACACAAGCGGTTACCTTGCTCGATCAAGGACATGAGCGGGTGGCGTATGTCGATGAGGCCACCGGCGAGGTGGTGGTGAATGAATGGCTCAAGCAAGCGATCTTGCTCCTCTTTCGGCTCAGGACCATTGAGACCATCAACGTCGGGCCTTTTGAGTATGCCGACAAGCTCCCACTGAAAACGGGATTCAAAGAAGCTGGCGTTCGAGTCGTGCCTGGAGCATCCGCTCGGTGGGGTTCGTTCTTGGCTCCTGGCGCAGTGATGATGCCGAGTTACGTCAACATTGGCGCCCGAGTCGGAGAACGCAGCATGGTTGATACCTGGGCCACGGTTGGCTCGTGTGCCCAGATTGGGGCCGACGTCCATCTCGCAGGGGGCGTGGGGATTGGTGGGGTGCTCGAACCCCCGAACGCAGTCCCGGTCATTATCGAAGATGAGGCATTCATCGGATCGAGGTGCATGATCGTTGATGGTGCCCGCGTCGGCAAAGGAGCAGTGCTTGGAGCGGGAACAATTCTGAACCCTTCTATTCCCGTCATTGACGCTGAGACTGGCGAAGAGTTATCTCGCGGTCATGTTCCCCCATGGAGCGTCGCTGTTGGGGCCTCTCGGCGTCGAGAACTCCCAGGAGGCGAGTTCTTCTTACCCTGCGTGCTGGTCTTGAAGCACCTGTCTGAGGGTGAACGCCATGACAAAGTCCAACTCAATGCAGTCTTGAGAGACCATGGAGTTGCAACGTGAGCGAGGTAATCGACCTCGCTTCTGAACTCATTGGGGTTGATTCTCCGAGTCGCCACGAGGAAGAGATCGCAGACACGGTCGAACAATATGTTCGAACGATCCCTCATCTCGAGGTGACCCGAGTAGGAAATAACGTCATTGCGCGAACGCACCTTGGAAAGTCTCAGCGAGTCGTCATGGCTGGCCACCTTGATACGGTTCCTGTTGGCATCGCTCACCCGACGATCAAAGACGGCGAACTCTGGGGCCTTGGGGCTGCGGACATGAAGGGAACGTTGGCAGCCATGTTGGTAGTGGCGCGACGTCTCGAGGAGCCCGCCGTGGATCTCTCGTGGGTCTTCTATGCGAGAGAAGAGATTGCCCGAAGCGAAAGTGGCCTGAGAGAGATTGCCAGCCACGATGCTGAGTTACTGCAGGGAGACGTGGCAATTTTGGGCGAGCCCACGAATGGGAGCGTCGAGGCGGGGTGTCAAGGGACAATGCATCTCACTGCGAGTTTTCGAGGAGTGGCCGCACACACAGCCCGACCGTTTATGGGAGTGAATGCAATTCACCGACTCAACGATATTTTGCCTTCCCTTGTTGACGCGTCCCCGCGCAGTGTTGAGATAGACGGTGTGACGTTCGTTGAGCAGATACAAGTAGTGGGGATGCGAGGGGGTTCTGCGGGCAATGTGATTCCTGATGAAGCAGTGCTCCAAATTAATCACCGATTTGCCCCAGATCGAAGTGCGAGTGAGGCAGAGGCCTGGGTGCGAAGTTTGGTCGAGGGTCATTTAGATGAGCGTTACGGAGACGATTTGAGAGTTGATGATGTTGCCGAGGGTGCACTGCCAAATCTGAAACACCCCCTGCTTCAGCGACTCGTGGAGTTAAGTGACAAGCCCGTCAGCGCCAAGGTGGGCTGGACCGATGTTGCAACCTTCGCAGCTCTCGGTGTGCCGGCCGCAAATTTCGGAGCTGGTGATCCAATGTTGGCCCACCACGCTGATGAGCGGGTGCCGGTTGGCGCCCTCGATGAGGTCGCTCGCGTCTTTACACTTCTCCTTGGGGGATAAGGCGCTCTGCGTGCCTGTCACAACCCTGGCTGAGAGCGAGTACGGTGCCCTGGCATGAGTGATGAACTAAAAAAGTCCCGCCCCGTTGAAGTAATTGCTGACGCCGAGCCAGTGGCGCTTGGATCTATTTTGCTCACGCTTGTTGAGCCCCACAAGGGCCACGAGGTTGAGTACAACCGCTGGTACGAACGAGATCACTTCTATTCAGGCGTGATGATTGGACCGTACAGTTTTGCTGGGAAACGATTCGTTGCCACGAAGGACTTGAAAAAACTTCGGAGCCCAGACTCATCGGCGATTACTGGCACTCCAGAAAATGGTTCCTACATAGCGGCGTACTGGGTCCTCGATGGCTATCACGATCTTTGGAACAAGTGGTCGGTGCGTCAAGTTCGCCAACTTCATGCCAAGGGGAGAATGTTTGAGCACCGAGACCACGTCCACACCTTGCTCTACCACTACGAATGGTCAGTGCTCCGAGACGAGGGTGGAGTTCCGATCGAACTCGCACTCGACCACCCCTATGAGGGTTTTGTGCCCGTATGGATCGATGCGGCCGAAGGCGTGAGCCAAGAAGAACTCTGGGGTTATCTCAAAGACGATCTCCTCCCAGATCTGATGAACGGGTCGGCTGCGGGACTCGTTGGAGCATTTACTCCTCTTCCCCTTTTGATTGATGCTCCGGGTGATGTTCCTCGCCAAGAGGCGAGTGACGATCGGGTGCTGTTGCTCTTCTTTTTGGACTGTGACCCGAGCGAGGCCTGGGAATCAGTCTTTGAAGAAGGGCGTCGACGTCTTGAAGCTTCTGGAAAAGGAACGTTGGTAGCCCAGATTCCCTTCAAACCTACGGCCCCTGGAACAGATCGTTACACCGATCAACTCTGGGACGCATAACCAACTTCTACCAACTCTGAACAAGAACAACCGTTGGGGTGATCGCCGCAATCGTCCACGCGGCGGTTCGAAGCCAGTTACTCAACGTAAGTTGTCGTTCGAGTTCGGGGTTAAATCCTGTTTGAAACGCTTGATGGGCTGGAACGGCGCCAAAGACGGTGAAGAGGACGGTCCCGAGTGCAGCTGCGCCGGTAATGATAATCGCAAGCAAGTCCGATGAATAATCTGACAGTGCCCAAAGAATGATTCCTAGAGCCTCAGCGGCCCACAGTGGAGTCACTGCAACTGCGATCATTTTTGAGTGGTGCTGGTGAAACTCCTCCCAGGATTTATCTGGCACAAGGCGAAATGACGGATAGATCACTAAGGCCACAACCCAACTCAAGCCAGTGAGATACCACCCGGAAACCAAGGTGATGATAAGTCCCCACGACACAACATCATCCTAGAGGCGTCGAAGAACTGAAATGACCCTTCCATAAATGGTCACGTCTTCGCCAGGGAGCTCAATGGGGGCCATTGCATCATTCGCTGGAATCAAAATAACTGTTGTTCCTTGCCGACGGAGCCGCTTGACGGTTGCCTGCTCATCGGGAATTCCCGCAACAACAATGTCGCCATCTTCAGCAGTTGGCTGGTGTCGTACGACAACGTAATCGCCATCAAGGATTCCATCGTTGATCATGGAGTCACCTCGAACCTTCAACATGAAGGTTTCACCAGTTCCCGTAAACTCCTCGGGGAGCGAGTACAGCTCTTCGACGTTCTCAGTTGCCAAGACGCCAGTTCCAGCAGCCACTGCACCTACGAGGGGAACACTACGAACCGGGTTCGTCGCAATTGCTGCCCCAGAGGCTGGGTCATATTGGACGGTCATCGCTCGAGGTTTGGTCGGATCCTTGATCAGAAAGCCTTCTTTTTGAAGCACTGCCAAATGGCTGTGGACGGTGGCCGAAGAGGTCAAGCCAACGGCGGTGCCGATCTCTCGGACCGACGGGGGATACCCACGCTCTCGAAGACACTGCCCAATAAAATCAAGGATTTCACGCCTTTTTCCGCTTAAAACCTCTGCCATAGCCACTCCTTGCTCTGACGGGCGGTCCTTTGCGAACACCCGTTTGCTACAACCGTACTCAACGAATCAAGAGAAAGCAAACACCTGTTCGGATAAATACTTGACACGAACATCTGTTCGTGTTCAACTAGACGAACAGGTGTTCGATAGAAGTCAAAAAGCACAGAGAAGAAGGAAGAGGAACAAGATATGGCAATAGCACCACTCCCGTTTATTGGAGACCACGAGGTTGAAGACCTTGTTTGGCCACGGCCCACATTAACCCTGGTCAAAGGGCTAGAACGCCCAAAACCAATTAATATCGCCCCTATCCGTGAACTCCCCGTCTCTCGTGGCATTGACGTCACTGAGCGCCGGAGGATTCGGGCGGCCAAACGAACGAAGAAACGCAGGATCGCAGCCATCGTGGCTGGGTCGGCGGTGGCTGTTTTGCTGGCGTTACCCCTCAGTTCCATAGGGACGGTGACACTTTCAGGCCAATCAACGCCAGGAGGTGCGCCTAGTGGGCTCGCTGACGGTTCGATTTATGTGGTCCACGAAGGTGACACATTGGCCTCGATAGCTCACCGGATCAATCCGGCCCAAGAAGGCGCTCTGAGTGCGCAAATGGCCAAAGCCATTGGTTCAAGCACCATTGTGCCCGGAGAACAGATTCAACTTCCCTAGGGGGCAGCACCATACGGGTATCGTGAAGGTGTGCGGTGTCCTTTTTGTGCAGCAGATGATGACCGTGTCGTGGATTCGAGAATGGCCGAAGAGGGTGGCTCGATCCGCAGGCGGCGTGAATGTGTTGCATGCGGACAGCGCTTCACAACATTTGAGCGTATTGAAGAGATGCCTCTCGTTGTCGAAAAACGCTCAGGGTCCCGTGAGCCATTCGATCGCTCCAAGGTCATATCTGGCGTCAACTCAGCTTGCAAGAACCGGCCAGTGTCTGAGGAAGCAATCGATAACCTCGCGAGTCAAGTTGAGGAGTCGCTTCGATCAATGAACGAAACTGTGACGACTCAGGATATCGGTGTTGCCGTCCTGGAGCGGCTCAAAGAACTTGATGACGTGGCGTACGTTCGCTTTGCGAGCGTCTACAAAGGATTTGAAGATGTTGGGGACTTCCAACGAGAGGTTGGGCTACTGACAAAATCCACTGCGCCTAAACGTCGATCGTGAACGGCTCCAACTCAGTCTCGCTCTTTGAGAGTTCGCCATCAGTCGTTCTTGCGATCTATGCCCATCCAGATGATGCAGACGTCGCGTGCGGCGGGTCGCTGGCCCGTTGGGTAGATGAAGGTGCACGCGTTCGTGTCCTTTTGCTGACGGATGGAGCCAAAGGCACCACAGACGCTTCCGTTACACCATCGGTTTTGGCAACGACGAGAAAACAGGAAGTAGCGAAGGCAGCAAAAGAACTCGGTGGAGTCGAGGTCGAATCCTTGGGGCTCTCAGACGGAGACGTTGGGGAACAAAGGGAGATTCTTGGCACGTTGGTTCGTCGTATTCGCGAACTCAAACCTGACGTCGTCCTAGGACATGACCCAACGGCGGTATTTTTCGGATCGGTCTACGTGAATCATCAGGATCATCGAGCCGCAGGCTGGGCGGTTCTCGATGCCGTCGGGCCAGCGTCGAGCATGCCGCACTACTTTCCGGAGTGTGGCCTTGCTCATCGAGTTCACGACGTTCTTTTGTCCGGCACGCTGGAGCCAGACACCTACGTCGACATCACGTCGAGCATTGATCGAAAAGTTAAAGCCGTAACCGCGCATCATTCTCAACTTCCCGACGACCCGCACTGGGCAGGTGAAACCATTCGTCAACAAGCCAGCGATGATGGTTCGCGAGTGGGCGTAGCATTTGCAGAAGGTTTTCGACATCTGCGCCTCAATGGCTGAGAGCGAACGCGCTGATCGCTCGGCGAGTCTGCGACCTGCCATCTTGTTGGTAGACATGGATTCGTTCTTCGCATCGGTGGAGGTTCGAGACGACCCTTCACTTCAAGGCAAACCAGTGCTCGTGGGGGGAGATGGCAATCGTGGCGTCGTGGCCTCGTGCACCTACGAAGCTCGACGCTTTGGCATTCACTCAGCGATGCCCATGGTGACAGCGAAACGCCTGTGTCCAGATGCCGTGGTGCTCGGAGGAAATATCTCTCGTTATGCCGCAGTCAGTAAAGAACTCAAGGCTATTCTCCTGGATTTTTCTCCTCTTGTAGAGCCTCTTGGTCTTGATGAGGCATTTGTCGACGTCACCGGGGCACGACAACTTTTAGGAACTCCGAAAGAGATGGCCACTGCCATCCATGGCCGAATTGAGGAGGAGTTGCGCTTGTCGTGCGGGATAGGAGTGGGAAGCTCAAAGTTGATCGCCAAACTGGCATCTCGAGACGCCAAGCCTCACTTTGAAGATGGTGTTCTCATAGAGGGCCCTGGTGTCTTCGTCGTCCTCGATGAAGACGTGCGTGCCTATCTCGATCAATTCCCTGTCAGGGCGCTCTATGGCGTCGGGCCCGCCACCGCCAAAACACTCTCGAGGCTTGGCATAGATCGAGTTTCAGAACTCGCAGAGCTCGACCCCGCACTGCTCTCGCGACACGTTGGTCATCACTTCGCGACAACGCTTATCGGCTTGGCGAGAGGGGATGATCCTCGGACCGTAGTGGCAGGTGTTGCTAATAAATCAATCGGTCATGAAGAAACGTTTTCGGTAGATGAGAGTGACCGAGGGATTTTGGAGCAACGGCTTCGTCGCCAGGCAGTTGCGGTCTCGTCGGCGCTTCGAGAGAGCTCTCAACGAGGAAGGACTGTGAGCGTCAAAATCAAACACTCGAACTTTCAACTTCAAACCCGATCACACACAATGGTGAGTGGGATTGACGACCATGGGGCACTCTTCGGCGTGGGCTCGGCTCTCCTGGCAACGCTCGAAGTGCAAGAGGGCATTCGGCTCCTCGGCCTTTCGGTGAGCAATCTTGAAGATGCATCAACGCCGGTTCAGTTGCAGCTCGATATGGACGAAGGTGACAGCTTCAGCGATTCGATTGCCTCAGCAGAGCGTCTTCAACTTGAACGGGCCTCACTCGATGATGCCGTCGATGAAATTAGAGCTCGCTTTGGGCGGCACGCGCTTGGTTCGGCATCGATGCTTGATGGTCACGGTGTCGTTGTTCCAGCGCAGCGTGACGTTCCATTTGGTCCAAAGGACGCACTCAGCGAGCGCCAGAAAACTAAAGAAAACTTAGATCGAGGCGGGGAGAAGTTGAGAGATGATGGAGAAGAAGAAGGTTAATGAGACCAAGGAGATGACACCTCCGACTCCGTAGATGTACCAGCGACGAGATCGGTATCGAGCGGCCAAGACGAGCGTCGCTGCGCCGAGCAGCAGTGTCAAGATGCCGAGTCCCACGCCAAGCCAGATGCTTGGCGGAGTCGTCGACGTGGTTGTGTTGGTTACTTGTGTCGAAGGCAGAGAGCCACTCACAGGGAGACCCGTTGAGGTCAGCGTGGCTTGGACCACGAGTCGTTGAGCGGCGGAGTAGCGAGGGTTGCAAGTCGTTAACGTCAACGTAGGAACAAGTGTTGGGTTCAGGACTTCGACGGCGGTTGGTTCAACGATCTGCGACGTGGTCACCGAATAGGTAAACGTGCCGTAGGTCGTCGAGAGAATAATTTTGTCTCCCGCCTTGAGTGCATTGAGGTTATAGAACGGGTGGCCCCAGGTGGTCCGGTGGCCAGCAATCCCGACGTTTCCTGCTTGGCCAGGGAGCGGTGTGGTGGTGTAGTGGCCGGGGCCGTACTGAAGCTGCGACGTCGTCGTTCCTTGGATAACGACTTCATTGACGTTGATGGTCGGAATCTCCAAAATTGCGATGGCTTGGCCAAGCCCAGGTGCTGGTTGAGTCCCCGTCGTCACGGGTGGGCCCGCGTTGGTCGCTGGTGTCGTGGTGGGGATTAATTTGAGTTGCTGTTCGAAAGAGCTTCGCAGCGTCGTTTGATGTTGTTTTTGGATATAGGACGTACCAAAGATTTGAAAGAGGACAAACAACAACACGATCACACCGGAACCGATGAGAACTTTTCCAGCTATGCCAGCAATCTGGGAGATGCGGTCCCGACGAGGGGCGGGAGTCTCTTCACCGGAATTATCGGGTTGACTCGTCAAATTATCTATCGACACAACAGCTTTCCCCTACTGAACTGTCACGAGCGTGCCGAGCGGCGTCTGAGGCCAGACCACTTCGGCATTTGCGAACGGCATCTCGACACAACCCAAACTTTGTGGAAACCCATACGAGGAACGCAGGAATCCGTGTAAAGCATCCCCACCATAGAAATAACTGATCCAAGGGATTCCGGGATCGACGTACTCGGACCCATCAGGATTCGTACCTCTCATCGTCTGGGTTCGGTAACGCTGATAGACGGGGAAGGTGCCTGAGGGTGTTTCCTCTCCCGCAATGCCAGTACTGATCACTGAGGTGTAGACCACTTCTCCGTTTGAATAAAGAGTCAGTTTCTGGGGGAGATTCTTGGCGACGATGACATAGTTGTAGGGATTGGGATCGTTCTTTCCGGATTTCGCGTCTGCTAAGAGTTGATCCCAGAGTGCTGGACCAGCAATTCCATCAGTCTTCATGTTGTGCACATCCTGGAACCTCATGATGGCCCCTTTGGTCACTGGATTGACGGCTCCCGCCTGCCACTGCGAGGTCAATGACTCGGGGAGTGTCGACCAGCGGTTAGAAAATGTTCCTTGTACTTCCGCAGTCTGAATCCCTGGAGTTGAAGACTGAGCCGCAGGAGTAAATGTGACAGGGAGATAGCCAAGTTGGGCTAACAACTGTTGGACGCGCAATGTCGAGAGGGGAGCTGTGTGGAATATTGTTGTGACCGAACTCGCTAAGAATTTTCCGTTTGCGCCCTTAAGCCCCGATGCGCCGCCTGGAATGGTTACGGTAACGCTCTGGCCTGGACCGACGGGGGAGTCCTGAACGTATTCAATTGTTGATGGAGAGAGTCGCTGCCATGAGCCTGGGACAGAAGGGCTGAGGGTTGGCATTGGACTTGACGACGCAAGGGGTGAACTGAGGGAGACCCTGATTGCAGCGGAGGAGTCAACGGTGGCCGCATTTGTTGGGGTCGACGCTAAAACGGCAAAGGGTGTATCCGTTGGAGTTGCAGTGACAGCTGGATCAGTTGACCGTGAGGTCAGAAGGAAAACGCCAGTGCCTGCCACACAGAGCGAAACGACGGCGGCGGCGATGACAAAGGGTGTTTTTGAACGCTTGGGCTTTTGGGCATGCTGACCGCTCATCAATCTAGGTTACCAAGGCTGCTTCTCAGATCGGCACCGCCTCAGCCAGGTTCCCCCAAAATCTCCAGGAGTGACTCGGTCATCTGATCGAGAAGGAGGGAATTGCTCAGTTTTTCGCCAGTGGGAGTTCGAACGTAAAACGAGTCCACGACGTCGCCTCCAACGGTGGCTACCCGAGCGGCCATGACGTCCAGGCCAAGACTGAAGAGATGAGAGGTGAGTTGGTGAAGGAGGCCAATACGGTCTGAAGCCCTCAGTTCGAGCACCGTGGAGTCCTGAGAGGCTTCATTATCGATTCTCACCGATGGCTCCATCGGCCGGGCTGACCACGTCCGCGACGCACCTGCGTAGGTCGTGGCTTGATTCGCAAGTTTCTCCTCGAGATTCACGGTTCCTTCTAAGACCCCAGTGAGGTCTTTTTCAAAGAGTTCAGTTGTCGGCCAGCGTCCTGAAGTAGCACCAACGCTAAATGTGTCAAGTACGACGCCGTCGTGACTCGCAACATCGGCAGAGAGAACATCTAAGCGATGGAGGGCCAAGGTCCCTGCGACATCAGCAAGTAGACCAGGTCGGTCAAGGGCGGCAACGACGACTCGAGGTGGATCGATCATGATGCTAGGTGTTCGGTGAAGGAGAACATGTTCAATAAGTTCAAGAAACTCTGGAGGGGCCGGCACGGCGAGTGGAGCGACATTCGCCCCGGCGAGAAATTCATCGGTTCGAGCCACCAGTTGATCAACGAGCTGCTCTTTCCAGGCTCCCCATGCAGAACTTCCTGTCGCAAGCGAATCAGCTTTGGTGAGAGCGCCGAGGATATGAAGAGTGGACCGGCTTGGAACCGCGCGGGCAACCGTTTCAATCGTGCGCGGGTCGGAGAGATCCCGACGAGTAGCGGTATCGGCCAGGAGGAGGTGATGTCGGACCAGATCTTGCAAGATCCCGACGTCATCAGGCTTAAGACCAAGCCGAGGGCCAATCTGGCCAACAAGTTCAATCCCAACCTCTGTGTGATCGCCGGGAAGGCCCTTCCCAATGTCGTGAAAGAGCGCGCCCAACACAAGGAGGTCAGGACGATCAACCTGGCCGACAAGCTCAGAGGCGTTTGACGCAGCTTCGAGGAGGTGGCGGTCAACAGTGAAGCGGTGGTAGGCGTTTCGTTGGTGGTAGTGGCGAACGTGCTCCCACTCAGGAATCATGAAGGTCACAAGTCCTACCTGATCGAGCGATTCAAATGCCCGAATAGCGCCCGGTCCCGCCAAGAGGAGTCGCACGAGGGCTTCACGAAGTGCTGGAGTCCAGGGAACGGGTGGTGGCGGTGATTGATCGGCCAAGCGGTGAACGGCCCCGAGCGAGATCGGGAGATCGTGTTCTGCCCCGACAGCAGCCAGGCGCCAAATCAAAGAAGAGTCGTTGCCGACGTCGGCAGCAGGGGCAAGCGTCACCTCGCCACCGAATATGACAATTCCTTCCTCTACCTCCTGCGTTTCGCCATGTGGCTCGAAGATCACGGTAGAGCCCGGCTCCCAAATTCGGCGACGCCTCCACGTTTCGTCACTCAGCCGAGCAATAGTTCGACCTGCTTCTGAGACTCGACGACAGAGTTGGTCAGCGTCTGTAAATCCCAAGAGTGCGGCAATTTGATCTTGTTCTTGAAGCAACATTCGATCGAGCTCTCGACCAGCTGCGCGATGGAGTTCAACGCGTACCTCGACCAAGGTTGAGGCGGCAGCATTGATTGCCTCGAGGTCAACGAGTCCTTCAAGAAGTGGTGCGCACGAGGGTAGTGATCGCAAAACACTGACGTCACGTAAGCCACCATGGCTCTCTTTAAGATTTGGTTCCAGTAGAAACGCAACGTCACCCTCAGCCCGATGCCGCTCCTCCATCTGATCTTCAAGTTGAGGGAGGAACTCGGCAGCGAGTTCCTCTCGCCATAGTTTTTTCACTTTTTCAAGGAGCGGCTTGACAACATTTGGGTCACCCCAGACGAGGCGAGCGTCTAATAGGCCAAGTGCAACTCGCAGATCTTTCGAGGCAGCCTTCAAGACCTCTTTTGGTCGACGTACTGCGTGGTCAACCTTGACTCCTTCGTCCCAGACTGGGTACCAGAGCGCATCGGCAAATGGTTTGATATCTCCTCTTGATTCGTAGACCAAGAGCAGATCAAGATCGCTAAAGGGACAAAGTTCTTGACGGCCATATCCTCCAACGGCCAAGAGGGCAATTTTTTTGATGCCGCCATGGTTCGCTTGATCAGCAATTTCACAGAGCCAGGCATCGGTGGCGTCAGAGAGTGCTCGACAGAAGGCTTCTCCGGTCAGTGATTTCTCGTTCATGAGGGCCTCGCGGGCGCTGCGCAACGAGCCATTGGCCATGCCTTGACCGTAGCATTTGAGGTGGCAAACTTTGAAGACAGCGAAAGGATGGCCGTCCATGGCTGAAGGCGACAAAAGCGGAATGGGTACCTTGGAGATCGCTGCGATCGTGATCGTGGTGCTCTTTGTAGGAGTCGTCCTTTTTGGCTTTATGAACGCGATTGCTGGAGCACTGTGGTTCGTCATCAAGTTTGCCGTCCTCGTCGGCGTCTTATTCTTGATGGTCCGCTGGGCGTTCAAGAGAGCAACAAGGTAGTCGTCAAGGGGGGCGAGAACATGGGGACTACAGTGGTTCTTTGCGGCGGCGTGGCCGAGTGGTTAGGCAGAGGCCTGCAAAGCCTTGTACCCCGGTTCGAATCCGGGCGCCGCCTCCAATGAACCTGAACAGAGTTGATTACGCAATGACGTCAAGTACGCCAAGCGTAAGAAGAACAATTGCCGCGTGATAGTTGACGTGGACAAGAACTGTTTCATTCGGAATTGGCCGGACAAATCGGTGCACAGCCAGAAGTAAATCTGACGTGACAAACGAGACTGCTCCGACAGCGATCAGCACGGTTGGCAACCGGCCACTGAGACCCACTGCGAGCGCACACGTTGCCATGGCGAGCAGCACAGCAATGTAGACAAGTACAGGGAGCACTAACTTCTTGGCTTTTCGAGAAATGGATCTGACCACAATGAATGTTGGGGTGACGGCCAGGGCCACAACAACGAGCACCCCCACAAAAATATTTCCGCGAGGGAGTCGAAGCAGGCAGAGAATAAAGAAGAGATGAGCAACAAGAAACGATCCAAGGCCGAGAAGAAAGCGATTTCCTTTTGGGTCCGGGAGCATAAGCGCCACGTCACCACCGAGACAAAAGATCATCGCGCTTGCCAAAAACAGTTGTGTGAGTGAGTAACTCGACGGTGAAGTGAGAATAAGAACGAGGAGCAAGAGGGGAACAGCTGGCTTCGTGAGGTACTCAAATCTCAGCAGAGTCTTCGACGCACCAGAGACCACAATCCAGTCCAGAACGCATGAAATGAGGATGAGTCCGATCAGCCATGAGCTCAGTGCACCCTGGGGAAGAAGAGAAGCCGTCATGGGAGCCTCAGGCTAGGGGAGTTCTCTCCTCATGGCAGCAACGCATGGAAGTGCCTCATTCCCTTCCGATCAGATTCATCCATGAGCACCAGGGCAAGATGCGAGAAGATAGAACAATGGAACGCATGACGAGAAGTAACCACTAGACCACGATGGCTGAGCACGCCAAACCATCGCCTGAAGTCTTCCGTCGACGGCGTCTTTTTGTTGCTGGGATGGCCCTTGTTGTTGTGATCGTTATCGCCGTCGGTATCTCGTCGCTCTTTTCGAACCCTGGATCGATCTCATCGAACACGACAACCAAGACCTCGCCGGCAACGAGCACGACGACTCTCCCGGTGACCACAACAACACAGGATCCAGGAACGTTGCCCCAAACGCCAACCGAGCCCCCAACGGACAACGCCTCGCTCCAAGCTCGCCTCGCTCCTCTCTGGAATGCCATCCAGACCAATTCGCTGACCCTGGGCGAAAGTGTCTTCTTCCCAGAGTCTGCGTATCTCCAAATGAAGACTGGCGTACTGACGAATCCAGCGGCTGATTATCAGAGTCGGCTTATTGCCTTCTTTGCACTTGACCTCGTCACGTACCACGACTACATCGGCCCACAACAACTCTCTGTGAAATTAGAAAGCGTGAATGCCAATCCACAGTTGGCGAGTTGGATCGCACCTGGGACTTGTGAGAACAAAGTTGGGTACTGGCATCTCCCCAATATTCGTTTGGTGTATTTGAAGAATGGATCGCAACGTTCCTTTGGTGTCGCATCGTTGATTTCGTGGCGAGGTGTTTGGTACGTCGTCCATCTCGGTCCAAACCCGAGACCTTCGAATATCGGAACAGTCGATCAACCTGCAACTGGTCCTGGAACGCCTGGCCCGGGTGGGGGATGTTGAACGTTTACGGCGCAGCGGGGGGTGGCGTTATTGAGCCATCCGGCTTGATCAATGCTGCGGCTGCTCCAAAATCTTGCGTCGAGAGAGCATTAACAAACGTTGCTGCTTGATTTGTCGAGTCGATGGCAGGTTGCCCGACGCTGTTGAGCAGAAGAGAGGTGAAGTGGCCTGAGACAAACGAACCATTACTCGCGAGCTCTACTCGCAAGATGGCCGTGAGACTCATAGAACCTGAAGTGGAAAAGTTTTGGTACCCCGCAAAGTTCGCCAAGCTGTAGTTAATCAAATGCCCTTGGTACCACTCCATTCCACGGAGCACGTGAGGGCCACTGGCGACGACGAGGTCTGCACCGTCATCGATGGCAGTGTGGGCAAACACCTTGGCGTTTCCTCGGTCTTCACCAACGTAGGACTCTTCTTGGCCTGTCACATGGGACGCTGATGACCCCTCGGCACCGGCGTGCATGTAGACAACGACAACTTGCGCTTGAGTTTTTGCTTGCGTTATTAATACTTTTGCTGCTGCCGTATCGAGGAGATTGTTAGTGGAGGAATACGGTGCAAAATTAACGAAGGCAACTTTTGTTTTGCCATCCGTGGCATAGGCGATCTGGCCAGGGAGTCCTCCCTGGGAGATTGCTGCGCCACCAAGAGCTGCGGTGGTGTCTGAGACTCCTTGTGCTCCAAAGTCATGGGAGTGATTATTGGCGCTGTTAAGAACATTAAAGCCAGCTGATTTAAAAATCTGAGCGTATGCCGGTGGATTGTGAAAGGCATAACAGTTCGATGACGACGTCCCACACTTTGAGCCCCCAGCATCGGTCAAGGTTCCTTCGAGATTTCCAAATTCAATGGGAGCGCTGAGAGCAGATTGGACGTCCGAAAAATAACTTGACGCGTTGGCGGGAAGGTTCGGGGTATTGCCGAGCGCAGTGTCTCCTACAAAGGTCATCGTGACGGGATTCGTGGCCTTCGTTGTCGTCGCATGAGGGGGAGTTGACGTCGTCGACGTGCTTTGCGACGAGGTGCTCGAGGAGTCAAAGAGGTTTGAAACTCCGATACCCACGAGAATGATCGTGAGCAAGAGTGCGCCCAGGACCCCAAGGCGGCGCCAGAGGAATGTTCGTTGGCTCACGTGGCGTCCATGGCGAGGGGTCGAACTCATCTCCATATTCTGCCAGTGCGATCCCTGTGAGCGACGTCATAGGCCACAGCAATCGGTCACCAGGGCTGTTGAACCATCCCTGGAACGCGTTGGAAGACGGCAAAGAAGTCTTTGGTACTCGACACTAAGAATCTGCTGGCTGTCTGCTGGGGGTTTGGCACGAAGAGCGATGGTCCCACTGCATTAGGGCCGGCGTAGGTGACAAAGATGGGCCAGGCTGGATTGATATCAAGCTGCATGCCACGTACTGCGCCCATTTGAATCAAAATTTGAGCAAGTGACGCAGCTGTTTGCGACGCAGCTGCGACGTACATCAAGTTTCCATGAGCGTCAATGCCAAGACCCGTTCGCCACACAGCCGGTACGCCGCCAAGGGTGATGCCCCAACTACTCCCAGTGGCGGCCGTGGCTGTTGGTGCGCTGTTGTTGACAAGCATCGAGAGGTTTTGGCGGGCCATGACGACGTTTGACGGAGGGGTTGGGCCGGCTTGCCACGAGATGATGTTGGCAGTTCCATTGGCGTAGGTCACCACTGTAGCGAGGCCATTGATCATTGGGTTGTAGAGGGTGCCGTGTGCATAAAACCCGCCTGCAGCATCGGCTTCATAAAAGCCAGAGTTAAAGGTGGCGACCAAGTTGGGCCGAGCACTTGTTGGCACCTGCTGGGGGCCTCGATCAAGTGTCGTGGGACCTGGCCCCTTGTAGCCAGGGTAGAGCGAGAGTTGTGTTGATGAAGTTCTCATCCACGTGCCGTACGCAATCACATTGAGGTTGTTTGGTTCGGGTCTCCACGTGGTGGTTAAAACTGCGGGAGCACCGGGAAGCCACGTATCTTTTGCTACCCATTGGCCCTCCCCAGACGTTGGCGATGAAACTGTGGGTTTGATGGGTGGTGGAACGTAAAGCGGGACCGTGGTGGTCGTGACGGTTGGTTGGGTAGTACTCGGAGCGGTTGAAGTAGTGCTTGAACCCTTCGTCACGTACCAAATAAGGACTCCGAAGGTCACGATCACGGCTCCAAGAACTGGGAGGAGGCGCTGGCGACGGCGACGGGTTCTTTCTTGTTGGCGACGCTGGTGCTCTGCTCGTTGTTGGGATCGAGAAGCAACTGGGCGAGTACCAGATCCATTTGGTGGGGTGCTCACAGAAAGCATCGTAGAGACTTTGGTCGTCTCACTCAAGGATTCGATCCTTGGACAGGCTCCGCAAGGGTGACCCACCCTCATGGCAGACTTGGACTCATGAGTGAATCGTGGCGTGATGGTGAGTTATTGGCGTTTGATCTTGAGACAACCGGGGTGAACAAACATGAGGATGTTCCAGTCTCATTTGCGCTGATCACCATGAAGGGTGGGAGTGTCGTGCAAGCCCGCGAGTGCCTTGTGGATCCCGGACGGCCAATCCCGCCTGGCGCTTCAAACGTGCATGGGATTAGCACCGAGCGAGCTATTGCTGAGGGAATAGCGATGCCAGACGCCGTAGAAGAGATTATTGCGGCCCTTCTCGATGCATCCCAACGTGGCGTTCCGGTCGTTGGTTTTAATCTCAGCTACGACTTAACAATGATGGATGCCCGAGTCCGAGCTCTCAAAGGAACAGGGCTGCAATCTCTGGGCTGGAAGGGACCCGTGATGGACGGTCTCGTTATCGACCGCGCTTTGGACAAGTACCGAAAAGGGAAAAGAACGTTGGGCCTGGTTTGCGAGCACTACGGGATTACGAACGAAGCAGCACATGACGCAACAGGAGACGCCACCGCGTCAGCACTGGTGGTGCTCGCCCTTGCCGAGAAGTTTCCAGAGATCGCAGCGAGCGATGCCTCCTCACTCACCGAACAACAGGTGCAGTGGCATCGAGAGTGGGCGAGTGGCTTTGACGAATACCAACGATCAAATGGTCGTCGTGGATTAGAGCCCGACGACTTTCTTTGGCCAATTTCAGTCGCAGCAGACGAGGGAACGCCTTAAATCAGAGCGGGGGTCGCTCGCAACCTCCAGTGCTACGATGAGTGAGTTGAGGGCCGTTGGCGCAGTCTGGTAGCGCACTTGCATGACACGCAAGGGGTCACAGGTTCAAGTCCTGTACGGCCCACCATATGGAACTCATTACTCTCGGCACTGGAAGCCCCATTCCTGACCCGAATCGAGCTGGACCAGCCAACCTGGTCAAGACCGGTGGCAAAGATTTCCTCTTTGACTGTGGAAGAGGTGTGCTGATGCGCTCTTCGGCGGCGTGGACTGGGCCCTTGCAGTTCACGAGAGTGCTTCTCACGCATCTTCATTCAGACCACGTCACTGACTTCAATGACATCGTCACCATGCGTTGGGCTATGTCTCCCGTTGAGTTCCCGCTCGAGGTAGTGGGGCCAGTCGGCACCAAAGCATTTGTTGATCGGACGCTGGCGATGCTGCAAGACGATATTCAATATCGACTTGATCATCACGATTCTCTGAATTGGCAACCACCCGTTAACGTGACTGAGGTCACAGAGGGTCTCGTTTTTGACGAAGATGGGATACAAATCTTCGCCGAACAGACGAATCATGCGCCAGTGCACCCTACGGTTGGCTATCGAATTGAAGCAGAAGGAAAAGTTGTGGTCATAGCGGGAGATACGACTCCCTGCGCAGGCCTTGATCGACTTTGTGCAGGAGCAGACGTCTACGTCCAGACAGTTGTTCGGCCCTCGCTCGTCGAAGCAATTCCCGTTCCTCGACTTCAAGACATCTTGGACTATCACTCAAGTATTCGAGATGCGGCCGCCACCGCCGCCAACTGCGGCGTTGGCACGTTAGTGCTCACTCACTTGGTTCCAGGTCCTGCGCCCGGAACGGAATCCGAGTGGGCTGATGAGGCAGCCGAAGGCTTCAGTGGGACGATCATCGTCGCCGAAGACCTGATGAATATTCCTGTCTAATATTTTTTTCGCTTCCCTGACAAGCTCCACGATAAGAGAAATCCCGAAAACGTCTCGCCCGAGGGAGTTGTCCCAGCCGAGCACCAGTGAGCAACTCTGGTCGATAGGTCGCTTCGCATCTCTGGACAGTGATGACAGAGCCGGCGGTAGGAGTTCCCTCGAGGTCTCTGTCATTTTTGTTCCTGGCTTCGCTGAACGCCTGTAAAGAATTGGGAGTCTCGTGAGTCCGATCTAGGCTGACCGGTAATGCCTTCTAACTTCGTCCCATTCTTCGCTGCGAGTGCTGGAGTCTCTGGGGCACTGATAGGCCTTCTTTTCGTTGCGATGTCAGTTGTGCCGACACTCCCGAAGAGTGAGAGCTTGACCACAATTAATACGCGAGCGGCCCTTGCGCTCCACGCGTTTGTGAACACCCTCATTGTTTCGCTCTACGCACTCGTTCCCAATGACCAACTCTCTGGACCTGTGATCTGGGTTTCAATTATTTCGCTGATCGTCCTGGTCATGCTCGGAATCGTCGTTGTTGTGGACAAGGAGAACACTTCAAAGTTTGGCTCAGGGATGATGATGGTCTTGTCGTCGATCCCGCTTTTTTTCGAATTGAACGGTGGCTTTGAACTTTCAGCGAATCAACACAGCAGCGTGGCGATTTCTCAAATCTGTAATGCACTCATCATTGTTTTTCTGATTGGGGTCTTGCGATCATGGCGACTCATCAGTCAGGGAAAGACCAAGCCGCATGTCCTTCTTTGGTCGAAGTTCCGCGGCGCGCCAGCCGAAACGCCACCTACGCAGTAAGGCTCTGGGGTTAGAGGGAGCAAGCGAAGGAGTTGATATCTCGGATGGTGCTTTCATAGGCTTCGGGGATAGCAGTGCGGAAAATACAGTCACCAGCGTGGGAGGTGCCGTTCACTGTTCGAGCAGAAGCAGAGACTCCAGCAGTTGCGAGTTTCCTATAGTGGGCGAGCCCCTCGTCCCTGAGTGGATCAAGTTCATTAACGGATATGACATGAGGGGGCAGCCCTCTGAGTTCGTCAATACTGGCGTAGTACGGCCAGGCCAATGCGTCGGTCGCATGAAGCCCAGACGGGTCGTACATCTGCGCCATAAGAGCCATAAGTTCCTCCCCGAGGAAGTATCCATTGTTCTCATAGAGTGACGTCAACTCGGGAAGGGGGGTGGCGTACGCATTAGAAATATAAGGACACTGGGCATAGACGCCGTCGATTTCGTTCAATCGACCCTCTCGTTTGGCGCTCAGCGTCGTGGCAATCGATAAGTTGCCACCTCCCGACTCGCCCGAGACGACAATTTTTGAAATACCGAGGCGTTCTCGTTGCTCATGCATCCAGTGCAGTGCGCTGATGCAGTCATTGAGGCCCGCAGGAAAAGGATGTGTTCCAAGACGTCCTGCACCGTTTCGAAATTGGACGCCAACCACGACGAGCCCTGTGGCCGCTAATTCTTCTCGCCAGCGCACGTAGCCGGGACCGTCAGCTCCAAGGAGCACCATGCCGCCTCCATGAAGGTGGAGAATGCCAGGAAGCGGACCGTGAGTGTCTGCTGGTCGATGAAGAAAGAGTTCAATCTCATTTCCGTCGATCCCTTGAATGGTCTCTGAAGTTGACACGACCCCTTCAACGCTCGGGAGGTCGTGAAAGATCCCAGAGAACAACAACTCGAATCCCTCTTCAATCGTGGAGATGAAGTCGATGATCTCGCTGAGTGGGCTCTCATGAGAAAATGGAAGGGGCTGGTGAGCGTCGGCCAGGCCAAGAGGCTCCATCAGCGCGATGAGTCGGGGATCGGCTCGGGGATCATCTTTGAGAGACATTGCAGGGTGACCGAGTCTTCCAGGCAGGTCTGGTGATCTCTGTTGACTCATTATCGATCCTTTGTTTGTGAGCGTTGATCTCGTTCGAAACGTATCGGGGCACAACGCGCTCGTCAATCGCTCGAAAACGGACGGGAATCCCTGTTTTCCCTAATGAACGCAGGAATTGATCAAAACCTGGTAGTATTTGTAGGTCGGTATCGAATACTTCGTTCCGTCCGCCGCATGTTGCGGCTGGGCTATCTCCCGCTTCAGGCTTGAGTTGGCCCCTGTCAACTCGTTTGGAGTCATAGTGCCTGTTACTTTTGCTGATCTTGGGGTAGACCCTGCTCTTGTGGAGAAACTCACCGCCCGAGGGATTACCTCAGCCTTTCCTATCCAGGAAGCGGCGATCCCCGATGCCCTTGCGGGCCGAGACGTCGTCGCCAAAGCCCCGACGGGCTCTGGAAAGACCATTGCCTTTGGAGTCGCCGCCGTCGAACGCTGCATCAACTCAAAGCCCAAGAAGCCTCGTTGCCTGATCCTTGAGCCCACCCGCGAATTGGCGGCTCAAGTGCGAGACGAGCTCGCATCCATGAAACAAGATGGGTCAAAGCGAGTCGTCGCGGTTTATGGCGGTACTCGCTATGGACCTACCCAACAGGCGTTGGCCAAGGGAGTCGACATTTTGGTGGCGTGCCCTGGTCGATTAGAAGACCTTCTTGAACAGCGAGTTGTCGATCTTTCCGACGTTGATCTCATTGTGATCGACGAAGCAGACCGGATGGCCGACATGGGATTCCTGCCCGTCGTCAAACGACTCATTGAACAGACAGCCAAGGATCGTCAAGTCTTGCTGTTTTCCGCCACGATGGGGAAAGAGATCGAAGGACTCGTCAAGAACTACCAAAAGAATCCTGCTCGCCATGATGTGACCGGCGACGAAGAGGCGGGCGGCGATGTCGACCACCTCTTTTGGGCCGTTCCTCGTGACAAGCGACTCGAGGTGTGTGCGGACGTCGTGACGCAACTCGGTCGAGCCATTGTGTTCTGTCGAACCCGTCGCGGTGCAGATCGTGTTGCCCGTCAGCTTGATGCAGTCGGCGTGAAATCAGTAGCGATTCATGGTGACCGATCACAAAATCAGCGAGAGCGGGCCTTGAAAGAGTTTGAACGCGGTCGAGCAGTTGCACTGGTTGCCACTGACGTTGCCGCTCGGGGAATTCACCTCGAAGCCCTTCCAGGCGTGATCCACTTTGATCCTCCTGCCGACGCTACGGACTACACCCACCGCTCTGGTCGAACAGGGAGAGCGGGTCTTGACGGCATCGTCGTGTCTCTGGTTGTCGAAGATCAACGACGTCCGATGGCACAGATTCAGCGCAAATTGGGCTACGAGTCCGGTTTCGATGACCCGTCGTACTTAGAAGCTCCGGTGTACCCAGAGCGAGTCACAAAACCCGCACCGTCGGTGGCACCAGAAGAGCACACCGCCCGTGCATCGAAGCGACGTGACCCCTCATCTCGACGTGATTCTTCACGCAGAGAGTCTTCGCGAAAGGACTCTTCACGGCGCGATTCCCCACGTCGTGAATCTTCTCGAAGTGAATCACCCCGCAGGGAGTCTCCTCGAAGGGATGCCCACGGACATCGAAACGGTGCATCTCGAAGTGAGAATACGACACGACCGCGTTCTTCACGGGGAGCATCTGGGCCTACGGGAACCGTAAAGTTCTTTGATGCCGAGCGTGGTTTTGGCTTCGTGTCTCAAGAAGGAGACAAAGACCTATTCGTTCACGCCACAAACTTGGCGGGTGGACCTACGACGTTGCTCGAAATTGGACAGCAGGTCTCATTTGAAGTTGGGCGCGGGAAACGTGGTGCAGAAGCACGAAACGTTCGAGTCGTTGGTGGAGCACAGAGCAAACCACGAAAGAAGTCCTACCGTTAAGAAGTTCGATACTGAGTTCAAAAGGAGATCATGATGGCAAAATCTCGATCCACATTTGGAAAGATGCAGCGTGAGCAAGAGAAGAAGTCACGCGCGAAAGAAAAGATTGAGCGTCGCGAGGCTCGAAAGAGTGAAGAACCAGAGGAGTCAACAGGGCCAGCTCCTGTTGTCGACCAGGGTAAAATCCTCTTGGAACTGGCAAAGATCCATGAGGACTTGGCTGACGGCCGACTTTCCCTTGAGGACTTTGAAGTTCGTCAAGAGGAGCTCCGAGAACTCCTCATGATCGAATAGGGAAAAGGCTAGGAATATCCCTTATTTCATCGAACTCTCCTGGAGAAGGTGAAAAACCATATGATGAGCAGTACTAGGGAGGACAACCCCTTGAAGTACTCATCAAACGAAGGGAAATGATGACAGATCTAGCCACTCGAGAGATTTCCATGGAAGAGATCGACACGATGGTCGATCAGCTCCTCTCCGACTTCCCACCTGCCACTACCGAACATGTTGATTTCCTTGGAGCTCAGTTTGATCGAGGTCTCGGGTGGGTCCACTTCGACGAAGGTCATGGTGGTCTGAATGGGAGCCCCGCGTTAACTGGTCACGTGGCACGTCGCCTTGCTGAAGCAGGCGCCCCTGCAGCGATGATGTACAACGTGATTGGCCATGGCATGGTGGCTCCAACCATCTCTGTCCATGGAACAGAAGAACAAAAGAGTAAATACCTCCGCTCACTCTTCACGGGTGAAGAAATCTGGTGCCAACTGTTTTCTGAGCCAGGAGCGGGTTCAGATGTTGCAGGGCTTTCCATGCGTGCCGTTCGAGACGGCGATGAATGGATTCTGAATGGACAAAAAGTCTGGACCACGTTGGCCCACATCTCCCGTTACGGATTGATCCTTGCTCGAACCGACCCTGACCAGCCAAAGCACCGAGGAATCACCGCATTTTTGGTTGACATGCATGCGCCAGGAGTCGACGTGCGCCCGCTGTATCAAGCCACTGGCGAGGCCGAGTTCAACGAGTGCTTTTTTACTGACGTTCGAGTCTCAGACGACAACCGTTTAGGTGACGTTGGGAATGGATGGAGCGTTGGAATCACAACGTTGATGAATGAGCGAGTTTCGATTGGTGGCCAGACTCCTCCTCGAGGTTCTGGCGCAATCGCCCATGCGGTCGCTGCGTTTCAAGACCGCTACAAGAGCGACGCGTCAGCCCAAGCGATGGTGGCACGCGATCAACTGATGGAGCTGTGGGTTGAGTCTGAAGCAGTTCGGCTGACGAATATGAGAGCGTCGGTGAATCGAAAAGCCGGGACACCCGGTCCCGAGGGCTCAGTCGCCAAGTTGGCCTACGCAGAATTGAATCAGCGGATCTACTCATTAGCGGTGGACTTTCTTGGGGCACAAGGAATGCTGTACAACTCGAACTATCCCCAGATCCGACCTATCTATGCCGGGCAAGGGACACCCGATCTTCAGAAGTCGTTTGTTCGCTCTCAGGCCAACTCGATTGAAGGCGGCACCAGCATCATCATGAGAAACATTTTGGCTGAGCGAGTTCTTGGGCTTCCGGGCGATCCCCGTGTTGACAAGGCCGTTTCTTGGAAGGATATTCCTCGCAGTTAACGAGTGGGAGGGCGAGATGAGTGCCCTGTCTCAGGCGTGAAGATGTGAAGAGAAAAATTCGAGTGTTCTGATCCATGCGTCTCGCGCAGATTCTATGTTGAAGTGCTCAGGACGATCGTTGCAGTGAAATCCGTGCCCAGCATCTTCGTAACGGACAATCTCAGTCGTCGCTGCTGAGAGACCAGCGGCAACGCGAAGATCTTCAACCTCGCCGACCGGGATCGACTGATCTAGATCACCATAGAGTCCAAGCCACGGGCAGCGAATCGATGGGGCGAGGTCAATGAGTGAGGCCAAACCGAATCTCCCGGTTGCCACGCCACCGCCATAAAAAGTCACGGCCGCTCCAATCCCTGATCGTGTCGCAGAGAACAATGCCAATGAGCCGCCCATGCAGAAGCCAACCATCCCGATTGAGTCTTCGCCGAAGCCTTCACTGCTGAGCAACGCCAGCGTGGCGTCAAGGTCCATTTCGATCTCTTCAACCTTCATCTCCTTGATGACGTTGAGCAACGATTCGTAATCGTCATAGGAAAATGGCTCGTGAGTGGCTCGGTGAAATAGCTCAGGGGCTACCGATCGATATCCTTCGAGCGCCAGTCGGTCAGTGAGACTCACAATGTGCTCAGTGAGCCCGAAGGCTTCTTGGATAACGATGATGGCTCCTTTGGCAGGACCCTTGGGGGTAGCGCTTGCCAGTCGCATCGTTCCGTCTGGTGTGTTGACGTCGAGAAATTCCATAATCAGCAATCCCTACTCGAAGGAAGGGCGAACTTCTCGGGTCCGCTTGAGTTCGTAGAAGCCTGGTGTGCCCGCAACGAGAAGCACTCCGTCAAAGAGTCGCCCAGCTGCCTCACCTTTTGGAGACGGCGTCACCACTGGTCCGAAGAAGGCAACGTCTCCTACGTGGATCACTGGAGTCCCTACGTCCATCCCAACGGCATCCATGCCTTCGTGGTGGGAGAGTCGAAGCGCCTCGTCAAACTTTGTGGAGGACGCCGCCTCAGCAAGGGAGAGGTCGAGGTCACAAGCAATGAGGGCCTCAACGATGACGTCGTCGTAGTCTTTTCGCTCATTGAGATGAATGCGATCGGCCATCTGACTGTAAAGAGCGGGGATAGCGTCGCTGCCGTATTTCTGTTCAGCTGCGATAAGGACGCGAACTGGGCCGTAGCCTTTGGCCATCAATTCAACATATTCAGGAGGGAGCTCTCGTCCCTCGTTCAAAACCGAGAGGGACATGACATGGAAACTAAACGTGATGTCCCGTACCGTTGCGACTTCCCTGATCCAGCGAGACGTCAAGTAGGCCCAGGGACAAAGTGGATCGAGCCAGACCTTCACCTCTTGAGTTGATGTGTCCATGATGTCGTACTCCTCGCGTCTCTGGTTCAGAGAGAACATTCTCTGAATCGAAAGAACTGATGTCGTTGACCACGAGGTTACTCGCTCTTCTTTTCGATGGAGCAGAGATCAATTCACTGAACCCACCAGAGAGAGGCGGGCACACTCCGCCCTCAAGGAGGAGGAAGGACCCCTCCATTGCCTCGAGCAAGATCGACGGCTTGCCAGCAATACCACGCGAGTGCACTTCGAAATGGCTCGAACGTAGCCCCTTTTCGCTCAAGCAACTCTGGGGTAATGGTGCTGCGTTTTCGCTGAATGATGCTCCAGCCGTTGCGAACCCCAAGGTCGCCAACAGGCCAGACATTTTCTCGAGCGAGTGGACCCATGAGGAACATCTGGGCTGTCCAGGGGCCGATCCCTCGGACCTCGGTAAGGACGTCAATCACGTCGCTGTCACTCATTCGGCCGAGTTGGCCGATTCGGAGGCGTCCTTCGGTGACTCGCGTGGCGAGATCCAGCAGGGCCGCTTCCTTGGCGCCAGAGACGCCACATGCCCTCATCACTCCGGGTGGGGCAGCGAGGAGAGACTCTGTCGTCATCGCACCTCCTAGGGCGTCAATGACACGGGTGGTAATAGTGGCGGCAGCAGCGCCAGCGAGTTGCTGATGCAAAATAGCGGTTGCGAGTCTTTCGAATCGTTTGGCAACCGCGAGTGGTCGTCGAGATGGAGGTTCGCCAACAAGTGAGATCACGTGAGCGACTCGAGAATCTCGCGTGGAGAGTTCCTGGGCTATGCGAAGAGGTGTTGCTCGAGGTGCCACCGGCAAAATCTAGGCCAGGGGACTGCGCAATGCGCCGTGATCTTGGTAACTGGTGTGCTGCTCGCTGCCAATTGGATGAATGCCAACTGGGAGATGCTCAACGTCTTGAGCGATCGAGAGAAAAATCTCCTTGATCGCTCGAGAGGGAGCCGAAGGAAGGCCGTGTTTTCGAGTGACGAGTCCTACTCGGCGACGAGGAAACCCTTCGAGGGTGAGGAGTCGGAACTTACCTCGGAGATGCTCGGGGACCGCGGTGGCTGGCAGAATTCCGGGCCCGTAGCCGTCGAAAACTAACGACGCCAACGTTCGAAGGCCGTCGAGCTCGATGATGGCTTGGGGAGTAATGCCCGAGGGGGCCAGCGAACTATCGATTTCATCGCGCAGCGATGTCCCCGGCAAGGGGAGAAGCAACTTCAGATCTTTGAGTGCCTTGAGCGGGATCGGTTCTCGTGAGCGGCCATAGGTTGCAGCAAGTGGGTGGTCACTCGCTACAACGAGTGCCAGCTCTTCTTCAAACAGCGGTTCGACGAAGAGCTCTTCTGCTTGCACCGGGAGCGTGAGGATCGCCATATCGATCGTTCCTTGGAGGAGCTGAGGCTCCA
This sequence comes from Actinomycetota bacterium, assembly GCA_009699875.1. Taxonomy (GTDB): domain Bacteria; phylum Actinomycetota; class Acidimicrobiia; order Acidimicrobiales; family RAAP-2; genus CAIUMH01. Next base: position 152,571 of record WLNI01000001.1, on the reverse strand, counting down.
TGGTGCTGGTGGTCCCTTCGGTTAAGAAGAGTCGAATACGAGGATGTCGCCTGGTGAGCTCATCGAAGACTTTGGGGATAAACCATCGACCGGTTGTGCCGATCATCCCGGAACGAACAATTCCCGTGACTTCTGAGCGAGTAGCCACCACGTCATCCATCATGGATTCGAGCTCTCCGAGAACTCGTCGAGCTCGTGTGACCACGATCTGGCCTTCATCGGTCAACGTGCCTGTGGCCCGATCAATGAGGGTGGCGTCTAATTCTCGCTCCAACTTCGCGATTCGCCCAGATACGTTGGACTGGACGGTCCCAAGGGCCGCCGCTGCTGACGAAAAACTCCCATGGTTGGCGATGGCCAGTACTGCTTCGAGTTGGCGGAGGTCCATTTATTCCCTATCTCTAAATCAGATAGAGAGTATCACACCTAACTACTTGCATGATGAGGCAGATACCCCCATACTTGTCTCATACCGCATAGCGAGAGGAACCCCCCCTCCTCGATGCGCAGCGGATTTAAGTGAAGGGATCGCCACCCCCCCGGCGGTCCCTTTACTGCTTTCTGGGCTCAGATGCCTCGTGGCCGAGGAAGGCAAAGGACCACCGGTAGCGTAGAGCCAATGCCGATTCGCCGCTCACTCGCCATGAAGTCCGTGGGCCTCGTGAACCAACTCTCACAGAAGCTCGGCCGAGGTCAAGGGACGGTTGCGGGGGGTCGCGTCGGTTTGGCTATCGATCCTCACCTTCTCGGTGACCTGACGGCGAACAAGTGCGTGGTCTTGGTCTCAGGGACCAATGGCAAGACGACGACGACAGCACTGATTGCGTCGGGACTTCGCACTCATTTTTCTAATGTGGCGACCAACGACACAGGATCCAATATGCCTGCAGGCCATGTGGCTGCGTTAGTTGATGAAGAAGAAGCGCAAGCAGTTGTCTTGGAAGTTGACGAGAACTACGTCCCACGTCTCCTCGAAACATCGAATCCAGCAGTGATTACTCTTTTGAATCTTTCTCGAGACCAGCTGGACCGGATGAGTGAAGTACGCATGCTCGCACAACGATGGCGAGACGCGCTCTCGCGAACGGGCGGAATTCACGTAGTGGCGAATGCTGATGATCCTCTGGTCGTGTACGCCGCATTTTCCGCTAGTGAGGTGACGTGGGTTGCCGGTGGTCTTGTCTGGAAGGAAGATGCAGCGGGTTGTCCGCAATGTTCTGGCCATATTGTCTTTGGAAAGAACGAAACGTGGGCATGTGATTCGTGTGATCTTGCTCGTCCGGAACCGACGTGGACGATGAAAGGGAATCTTGTTCATTCGCCACTCGGGGCGGTCCATCTCAACGTCATACTCCCCGGATCGTTCAATCGCTCGAACTCACTGATGGCGCTCGCTGCCGTCACTGCGACAGGGGCTGAGATCACAAAAGCCGCTCGAGCGATTTCTTCAGTTGAAAGTGTTGCAGGTCGCTTCCAGCATCGGCGGCGGCCAGGCCAGGATGCCAGACTGATGCTTGCGAAGAATCCAGCGGGGTGGGCAGCATTGCTTGAGGTCGTTGAAGAATCTGCGACGCCAGTTGTGGTGAGTATTAATTCGCGGACTGCAGATGGAGCTGACCCATCATGGCTCTTTGATGTTGATTTTTCATCGCTGCGAAACCGGGTGGTCATTGTCACCGGGGACCGGTGGAGAGATCTCTCGGTGCGCCTCCACTACGGAGGAGTCGATCACTCACGAGAAGCGGATCCTGAGATGGCCATCACTCGAGCTGCCAACGCTAGCGATGGAACGGTTGACTTCATTGGGAACTACACCGCGTTTCAAGAAGTGACGAGGGCCAGATCGTGACTCTTCGCATCGTTGCCGTCTACCCTGACCTCCTTGGCACTTACGGGGACACTGGAAACGCTGAAATTCTTGGACGAAGGGCATCATGGCGGGGGATTGACGTCGACGTTCTCCACGCTTCGTCAGCTGATCCCCTTCCTCGAGGAGATCTCTACTGTCTTGGTGGTGGTGAAGATGGGCCCCAGGTCCTCGCAGCACAACGGCTGAAGGATGACGGCACGCTACGTTCAGCACTCGAAGAAGGTGCCGTGGTATTTGCGGTCTGCGCAGGTTTCCAGATTGTGGGGAACTCATTTCCAGACGCTCAAGGAACGCTTCATAACGGACTCGGTCTTCTTGACGTTGCGACCAGAAAGGGAACCGGGTCTCGATGCGTGGGAGAAGTCGTCGTTGAATTCGACGCACTCGAACATGGCGGTCTGGGTCTTCCACTCCTGACAGGATTTGAAAACCACGCGGGCCTCACCACGCTTGGGCCGAGCGCTCGACGCCTTGGCCAAGTCCGCCACGGTACGGGCAATGGTGGTGGGGACTCGAGCGAAGGGGCTTTTCAAGATCGTATTCTTGGGACCTATCTTCACGGTCCAGTCTTGGCGAGGAATCCTGCCTTGGCGGATTTATTGTTGACGTGGGCTACAGGAGGAGGCGAGTTACAAGAACTCGATGACTCGAGAGAGATTGCCCTGAGAGAAGAACGACTCTTGAGTGCTACTCGGGCCACGAATCGCGAGGGGTTCGCTCGGAAACCTTGATCGCTGGAGGTCGAGCCCACGAACGGCGCCATGGTGCGGCGCTCGGTCCGTGCGTGGTCGAGGTATCACGGTGTCGGCGAGCGGTCCAGTAGTCAGTGGCAACTTCTCGTCCGAGTTCGCTGACAGCAGCCTCGATACGCGGTCCCATCTTTCGAGCGTCTTCATCTGGCAGTGAGCGAAGAGCTCGACCGAAGGTCACAGAGACGGGGTGTCGACGGAGCCGAGAAGTGGAGCGAGATTCTGAACCAGAGCCACCTGGAGAGACGCCAGATTCGACGGGGGATTTCGGGAGAACCCGAGAGGTGCCGTCGAGAAAGACCGGAACCACTGGAGCATCCGAGCGGACCGAAAGGTAGGCAGCTCCACCTTTAAAATCATGCATCCATCCATCGGGGCTTCGCCCGCCCTCGGGGTAAATGATGACGCTCCACCCCTCCTTGAGAAGTTCAAGAGCTGTTTCGGCGGAGCGGCGATTGACCTTGGATCGCTCAATCGGAATGGCTCCAAGTACTAATGACATCGCGGTTGCTTTCACCGTCGAGTCAAAGAAGAAGTCTGACGCAGCGGCAACCACGACTTTGTGACGGAGGTGGACGGGAATTGCTGAGAGGAGCACTGCGGTGTCGACATGGGAGTTGTGGTTGGCGGCGAAAATAACCGGTCCTTTGATCCTCGATAATGCCTCGGCGCCGGTCACCGTGGTGGGAGCCATCGTCTTCACGAGAGGCGAGGAAATGAAGTCAACGAAGATTGCGCGAGCAAATCGAGCCGGGTAGCGGCGAGCCCACGCGGTGTCGTAGTCCAGTCCAGTATTACGCTTGGGATTTGGGCGTGGAAGAGAGTCAGGCCACGTAGGAGCGGCGAGAGGGAACTTCAAAGAACTGATCTTTCGGGTGAACTTGTTACTCATGTGACGTCCGACAAAAACAGCGGTGGATTATGCAGGTGGGTAATTGTTGGGTGTGCTCCTACGGTGTCTTGGGCTATTTCAAGCGCATCGTCGAGGGTGGTCGCTGGATGGAATCCCAAACGACGAACGGTCGCCGGGTCACCGCCAACGATGATGACTTTGCTCAAGTGTTCCATGGCGTGAGCACACCAGTACCACATGTAAAACGGGTGAACGCCGTGATACGCGTGACCAGTTCGATAGAGATGGATGTACCACGGGTCTGTCGCGAAGGCCTCTTCAAACTTCTCACTCATGACAACTGGGTCCTTGGTCTCAGTCAAGACCTGTTCGAAGAAGTCGATGTAGCTCGGATGATGTCCTGGATGGAACTCAGGACGGGTGGGGTGGAAGAGAATGGCGACGCCACCTTCTCGCACGACAGGCTTACCTTTATAGAGGTTAAAGAAGTACCCGAGGCCCAAACATGCAACGAGAATGGGGTTCATAATTGAGTTCACGTTGTAGGGACAGATGTAGGGCAGCCCCATCGTCACAATGTCAGTTTGACCTTCAACGGCAACGCCCTGTTGGGCCCACACGTCAGTCAGGATCTTTTCGTGGACTGCCTCAACTTCCCCGGCATAGACACTTCGAAGTGCGTGGGGCGCCTTAATACCTTGAAGAATTTGACGAGCCATCTTCTTTGGAGCGGCATCGAGTGCTCTCGACGATGCCTGGAATGAGACCCGGTCCCTGAGATTCCACTCCCACTCTCGTTTTTGGAGGAATTGGAAGGAGTCCGGGAAGGTGTTGGTGTTCAACGTCGTCTCGATTTGGAAGATATTGACACCGCTGTCCTTGATTAAGCGCCCCATGCGCCAGTTGGCAGTGTGCAAGGCAGAGTCGGGAGCGTGCATAAACGACTTTGAGTGACGCATCGTGGAGGGATTGTGATGGTGACGAAGGCTTTTGTAGCTCGCAAGGCCCGTCGCAACCGATTTGTGCCCCCCGTCCATTGCCACCAAGTTGATGTTGACGTAGACCAAGAGATCGCTCTCGGCGGCTCGCTTGTTAATTTCCACGTCTTCGCCTTTGTCGGTGACACCTAAGTGCACCAAGTTGTCTGGGTCTTCAGCATCGTGCTGCATAAGGTTGCCATGAGGAGCGAAGGCGTCATAGACACGGTTCCCCAGTGCATGGCGTAATTCAGGCTCGGTCATGCGACGATGAAGAGCGAGTGCAGCAATGAGGACCACGTCGTCGACTCCAGCAGCGGCAGCTGCGTCAAGAACCGCCTCAATAACCATTTGTCGAATATCTGGAGCGGCCATTGGCGGCAGTGGCAACGAGATATCGTCGAAGCAGATGGTGAGGCGCATGCCAGAGCGAAGTTGCGCTGACAAGGGAATCTGGTCGCCCGTTGGGTTTTCGAGTGCTTCTCGGATGGCGGTCTCTGGGTCCTCGAGTGCGTCGAACGGTTCAGGGGCATAGATCACCCGAGAGCCGGTCGGAAGTTTTTGGAGGCCGAAGCTCTCGCCTTTCCACATCAGGGTTGGCGGGGTCGAGCGATCGACGTCAAGCACAAATCCGGGACGAGGGCTCATGTCAGTCCTCCTTCTTGTTGGTGGCTCGAGATGAACCAGGTTTGAATACGATTTTGATACCGCCTCGTCGCCCTGCAGCACCTGCGTGAGCGAGGGCCTCTTCGAAACGCTCAAGCGGGTAGTGGGCCGAGACCAGTTGGCCAGTGTGGTGGTGGGCGACGAGCTCCATAGCCAGATCAAAGGTTCGGATTTCTTTCTTTCCGAATCGCTCCATGCCATAGGCGTAGGCGCCAACGATTTCTACTTCTCTGTGCCAGAGGCTGGCGAGATCGATCGAAATCTTCCCTGGCATGCCGACCATGACGATCCTGCCTCCAGGAGCGACAATCTTCAGCGCGTCCGCAAGTGACTCGGCGCTCCCCACGGCGTCGACGACGACGTCTGCGCCACCACTGAGTTGTCCGGGGTCTCCAGTGGGCTGTCCGCTGACGAGAGAGCGGGTGGCAAGCCGTACTGCTCGAGAAAGTTGGTCAGGGGCCACGACATCATCTGCTCCAAAGGCTCGAGCGAATGAGCGCTGGACGTCGTAGCGAGCGCCCACGATTAATCTGCGTGGTCGAACGATTCGTTTGGTCGCCGATAAGAAGTCCAGCGCTGCAACAACACCAAGACCGAGTGTTCCCGCTCCGAGAACCGCAATAGTGGAGTTCTCGTCATGGTGGCAGCGAAGCGCTGCATGAAGCGCACAGGCCATGGGCTCGATGGTGACCGCATCTTCGTCACTCATGTCATCGGGGACCGCGAAGACCTGTGATGAGTGAACTCGAAGCGGACCTTCGGACCACCCGCCACCAGTGTCTGCGCAGTATCCCGTTTGCAGGCCAGCTCGAAGCTTGCCTGAACTCAAGATTTGACATCGTCCGATGTCGCCCTTTTGGCACGCAGCACAGGGCGTTTCTCCTCTGACAATGCAGTTGAGGACGGGTTGGATGACCACACGCTGACCTTTGGCTCGCTCAATCCCGTGGGCGTCGAGGGATGCCTCGTTCAAAAGCCCCAGGATTTCGTGACCCGGGATAAACGGGAAGGAGACGATGTGCTCAAAGTAGTGGCTTGATCTGCCATCAACGGTACTTAAGTCGCTACCGCACACTCCTGAGAGAATTGGTGTGACGCCAACCCACGCGGCCCCTCGATCTTTTGGTGTTGCCGTGTCAGTCAAACGGAGGGGGCCAATGCCTGCTCCCTTCCCGGCACCAAATGCCGATGCCACGCGCGCAGCGGCAAATCGTGAAATCTTGCGCTCAACAATGAGGGCTTTCATCTGGTGACACCTCTCGAGATCCGACGAGAAGCTCCAGGCTGTTTCGCGTCAAGAGGGCCAAGTGGGAATGTGCGAGATGAGCCACCCTTGGCTCGATGCCAATCTTCGATGAGCCATCCGCGGCGCCGAGCAATCAGGGCGAGGCGAGCTTCAGGGTTGACTGCAACGGGAAATCCCACTGCCTCCAAGAGGGCGAGATCAGATGCGGAGTCGGCGTAAGCGACAGACTCTGAAAGTTTCATGCCGTTCGCATCGGCATAGTCCTCGAGGACGTTGGCTCTGGCCTCACCAATTGGCGGCAACTCTTGCATCCGTCCGGTGAGTCGACCATCCTTCTCCCCTAATCGGGCACAGATGACGTCATCAAAGAGTGGAGCCAGTGGGGCGATCACCATATCGAGCGCTCCAGTAATCAAGAGCGTTCGGTGCCCAAGTTTTCGATGCTCGCGCACACGTGCGATGCCTTCTGGGTAGGAGCGCAAGAGAAGTTGCTCACTGAAGAGTTCCCATGCGTCAGCTCGAAGTTGATCAGCAGGGGCACCTTCGTATCGCATGTAGAACGAGCGGAGAAAGTCCCCTCGATCTCGACGATCAAGTGCCAAGAGTTGTGGTCCATCTTTGACGAGATCGGCCACAAACGAGGCGCGGCGTGAAAGGGGCAAATGTCGGCTGGCAAGCCACGCAAACGTATCGACCACATTTGACGCCATCAAGGTGTTCTCCAAGTCAAAGACTGCCAACTGTCGATCTGGTGACAGAACCGCAGCACGACCGCGATCTTGGCGATCCGCCATGACCTGGGTGCCTGGCGTCGTCCGCACGCGTGCGTGACGAACGACGGAGGGAAGGTGCACATCGCTGACGTAGGCATCCCAGTCAATAACGCCCGGGTCAAAGGCGAATGTTGCTTTATCGCTGTCCTCAAGGGCATCAAAGAGAGCAAGCGAGCGATCGATCCGATACCGCGCTTCGGTCTCGGTGTACGAGCCGTAGAGCTCAACGTAACCCAAAGCTCGCTTCGCGATGGTATTTCGCTCTTCGAGTTCTGCGGAAAGAGTTGCTTGCCTCCCGCGAAGTGGCAGTGCGCCCAAGATGCGCTCAATCGCGTCGATGCCAGAGGTTGCTCGTTTCAGTTGACGCTGGACTCGACCCCGACCAGGGAATGACCATGCCGGCACTGAGATGGGCTGGCCTTGGTCATCATAGAGAGGACGCTCAGTGAACCACTCTTGAACAAGTTCAACCAAACGGCCATAGCGAAGTGGATTTCGAACCCCCGAGGCCACTTGATAGACAGCGACTTCCTTGTCAGCGGGACCATGTGCGGCGACGGCAATGATGTCTGCGACCACCATGTCGACTGGGATGACGTCAACAATGCCTTCTGGGACTCCGGGGAACTCCTTCAAAAGGCCTCGGGCATAAGAGACAATGATGGGCTCAGCCATCCGAAAGCCGCGAATCCATCCCGGAACAGGTTCTGAAAGTGCGGATTCAATAATGGAGGGGCGCACGATCGAGATCGGAAGTGGAGAAGTACTTTTCGGCCCATGTTGCTCAACCAGGGCACGTTCGCCCAGGGCTTTTGTATAGGGATACGCATCTGGCCAACCGAGGGCTTGCGAACGGGTTGTACCTGCTTCAACCAATCGTTCCTTGACCCATTCATCTCTAATTTTTTCAGCTCGAATTGCCACGACGTGGCTTCCTGCTGCACCGAGTTCGCGACGAGCTCGAGCTGTGACTTCGTCTTGAACAGGGGAGCGTCGAGACTCTGATTCCAAGTCATCGCGAAGACGTCGAGCGGATGAGACTTCACGATGCCAGTCAACGTCGAGATCAAAACGATGGTCGCCGAGCAGATGCTCTTTGGCTTCACCTTGAAACGTGCTTGCCACATAACAAGTCGACACGGCGATCATGTGTTGGGGGCCATTCGTCCCATGTACCTGTGCGAGCTCTCGGGCTGCCGCCATGGCGTCTCCAACTCGGCTTGGCCCCAGCAGATTTATTTCAACAGCTTGATCAAGAGGTGAGTCGAAGGAAACTGCGGCTGCCGAATGAATGATGAGGTCGCACGTGGACATCTTGGCCAAGCCCTCCTCGTCGAGACCGAGAAGATCTCTGGTGACGTCTCCAGCAACCGCATCGAGACGAGATTCAATTTGTGAAGAAAACGAGTCTCCAAGTTCATCTCGGAGTCGATCGAAACAGTCATTGCGAATGATCTCCTTCATGGCCCGATCCATCGGAGTTGTGCGGCGGCCTGGTCGGATCAGCAGGACCACGGAAGACTCTGGAATCGTTCGAAGGATGCGTTCGATCAAGGCGGTGCCGAGAAAACCGGTTCCACCAGTGACAAAGAAACGTCGGCCCTGAAGGGTCTGAGCGATACTCATAGGGGATTGTCTACCATCTGGTCAGTATTTTGTCTACCATGTGGTCAGTGAGCAGCACGACTGGAGAGCGAATCCTCGACCAAGCCCTTGATTCCTTTGGATCTCGGGGTTACGACGTGACGTCTCTTGACGCACTGGCCCACGACCTCGAAATCTCAAAACAGACGATCCTCTACTGGTTCCCCTCAAAAGAGGCCCTCATGGTAGCCGTGATCGCGCGGAGCGCCGACGAGCTCTCTGGCGTCCTCGAATCAGCACTCACCAATGCTGGAGAAGGGTGGGAGCGTGTCGAAGCGATTGTACGTTCCGTTTTTCGATTGGCCGCTCGTCGACCTGCCCTGCTTGGCCTCCTCAGAGAAGTCGCACGCCTGGGACCACCCGCCGCAACACAGATGACCGAAGCACTCGATCCGCTGGTGGCCAGAGCGACAGGGTTTTTGAGCGATGAGATGGACGCAGGGAGAATGCGAAAGAGTGATCCAAGGCTTTTGCTCTTGGCGATGTACTCAACCGTGATTGGCATGGTCACCGAAGTCGAAGTTCTTCGAGCGCTGGGAGAGGAACCTACCGCTCGCTCGTTAGTCCGACGTCGAACTGACGTCTTGGAACTCCTGAGGTCTGCACTGGTGATCGAAGAGGGCTAGTCCTCTTTTGGAAGTGGTTTCTTCTTGACTGGTTTTTTTGGTGTGTAGCGCTTCGACGCCTGTGGACCAGTCGGCTTGGCCGTCTTTGAGTTCTTTGCTCGTTCTCGAGCGGTAGGTCGCGGTGCGCCGTTTTTTCTGGCTAGGCGTTGTTCGGCAGAGAGTTTGGCAGCGATTTTGGCATCGGTGGTGCCGAAGCGCTGAATTCTTCGAGCTCTCAAGAAAAGCCAGATGCCATAGATCAAAAGTGGAGCACCGATAGCAATCGAGATGCTCGTGAAGGCAACACCGGTCAACAGTGTCGTGAACGTTGTGGCAACCCGCCGCTTCATTCTCGTCGTGACAAAAATCGAAAGGCTTAAGACGAGATAGAGAATGAGAGGAAGGACGTAGTAGGAAGGCTGGCGAATCGTCGTCTGTGTACACACACCCTTGACGAGTTCATAGGTCGCAGGACAGGCGCCGTTGACTTCTTTGGCAGTCTTGGTGACCTGAGAAGGTCCAAACATGAAGGGGACTGTTGCCAGGAGAGAGAAAAGAAGCGCAATTGCAGAGGCCAAGTAGCCGAAACGAATTTCGTTTCGATCCATCGTGCGCATCGCAATTTTACGCTCGGCAGGTGGCAGTTGATCAAAGTCGACGGGAACTTCCTTGGAGCGCTCCTTCGGGGGCTTCAAGAATCGATCTTTGAGTGAAGGTCGAGGGGCCGGTTCGATCTCAGGAGTCTCGTCAGAGGTATCGCTCATAGTGCTGAGGTTATCGGAGGAATCGGTGCCTTTAGAATTTGCTGAAGGAGCGGCTAACGTCATGGAGTCCCGTGGCAAGACTTTTTCTCGGGCGCTTAGCTCAGCTGGTTAGAGCGCTGCCTTCACACGGCAGAGGTCGTGGGTTCGAGTCCCGCAGCGCCCACTGGACCAATGTGACCAGGGAAGACTGGGAATGAAACAGCCTGCTCCGCTTCTCTGGGATTCCGCCCATCTGGCATTAGTGCGGCATGGTGAATCTATGTCACCTGTAATCTGTACCTCGTATGATGGCGAGCGTCTACAAACGAACGTTGCCCGTTTTCTTGGCCGGGATCCTTGGTGTCACGCTGGGCTTTTCGATCATGAGTGCAACAGCGGGGGCAGCAAATAAGAAGCACCTCATTACTGATGACGGGCCGGTGATGCAGTCCGCCAAGGTCTACGCGATTTACTGGCAGCCGCCGACACTGCAGAACGGCGCTGAGGGAACGATGACTCCTCGACAAAACAAGCTCGTCAGCCAACTTCTGAGCGACATGCAGCCAGGCGGCATGTTCAAAGTCCTCTCTCAATACTCTGGCTACGCACATGGGAGAAAGCAGTTCGTGAACCCAAGTCAAATTCGATTCGGTGGAACTGCGTTTGACGATACTGCGTATCCATCCTCTCAAAAGCCTTGCCGCAAACACTCCAACTGCATCACGGAGAAGCAAATGAGGGATGAGATCACAAAAGTTATGAGCGAAAATGGTTGGAAGCCAGGTATGGATTCGCTGTACCTGGTCTATACCGATATTGATGAAAACGTTTGCGATTCAAGCGGATGTAGTAATTCCCAAGATGGCGGATGGTGTGGGAGCCATTACAACGCTCCACAGAATGGAACGCAACTCCTTTATGGCGTAGTGATTACCCCCTCTGACGAGACATGTTCGAATGCAGAGAGCCAGAGTCCTGATGCTCCGTATCTTGATGCAACGAACGGCAATATGTCGACAGATGGAACTCTGTCAACGACAACGCATGAAATCGCTGAAACGGTGACCGACCCACTTGGAACCGGATGGGGCGATGTCAAAGGGAATGAAGTCGCTGATGTTTGTAGCTATTCATTTGCTCCGTTCGTGCACAAAACGGCCAACCTCGCTGTTGGTAACCACCTCTACCAGCTCTCAAATCTCTGGGATAACAAGACCAATTCGTGCGTTTCCCTTGGACCATAAGGCAAGTCAGAGAGGCCGAAGGGAAAGGTAGTCGGGCCGCCACTTCGACTTTGCGAGGATGATCTGGACCACGCTCACGTGGCGCTCGAGGAAGGCCGCTTGACAGTAGGCCAGATAGAAGTCCCACAGCCTGGCCATCTCAGCACTTAATCCAAGTTCGCCCAACTCTTCCCACCGCTCATGGAGCGTTGATCTCCATCGCGACAGAGTCTCTGCGTAGTGGGAGCCAAAATCTTCGACGTCGATGATTCTCAGATCGCCCGCACTCGTTGCAGCGTTGGCGATAGAGGTAATCGAAGGGAGGCTCCCTCCAGGGAATACCCATGTTGTGATGAAGTCATCAGTGACTTTTACGCGGCTGTGGCGCTGATCAGCACAGACAATGGCTTGGAGCCCCATAAGTCCGTCATCCTTGAGGAGCGAGGAGCATGACGCAAAGAAACCGGGAACGTCCCTCCAGTCGACGGCTTCAATCATTTCAATTGAAGCAAGCCGGTCGAAGGATCCGTTGAGCGAGCGAAAATCCACTTCTTCCAAGGTGATGCGCTCCGTCAATCCCGCCTCGGCGAAGCGCTTCCGAGCGAGATCAGCCTGTGCGGTCGATATTGTCGTTGTGGTGACATTGACGTCATGGTTTAAGGCTGCGTGCATAGCGAAACTTCCCCAGCCAGTTCCGATCTCTACCAATGAATGCTTCGGAGACAATTGAAGTTTCTGACAGAGACGCTCAAGTTTGGAGACCGATGCTTCTTCCAATGGAGTATCTACAGATTCGAAGACAGCGCTTGAGTAGGTCATCGTTTCGTCTAAGAACGTTGCAAAGAATTCGTTCGAGAGGTCGTAATGGGCTCGGACATTGTGGCGATCTCTGAGGGGGTTCGCCTTTCGAAGTCGACGGAACCGATCGGTCACGGGACCGGTGTAGTGATGCACTTTGGTTCGAAAGGCATCGAGGCCCGCGGAGCGGCGAACAAAGAGACGGAGAATTCCGACAAGATCGTCGGTATCCCACCACCCTCGAAAATAGCCCTCTCCAAGCCCAGCACTCCCATGTCGTGCAACGACTGACCAGGCTCGTTCATCTCTCACGTAGAGATAAATCGGTAGATTTGGATCCCCTCCCGTATGGTCGGGGGAGTTTGGAACGCCGAGTGCACGGTGAGGCGCATTGACGAGTGCAACCCCATCGATACTCGACACGATCTTCCCAAGAATCCTTCGCTCTGTTGTGGAGCGCCATGTTGTTCGAGTACCGAGCGACGTTGGCTGTGGCGCGATGAGCTCATCATTTACCCGTTGAATTGGAGGCGTGAACTTTGGATCGCTCATCTCGATATTCTTTCACCGGATTTCACGGTCTTGTTCTTGCGTGGATGTGGCACGTAGCGAGCCCCTGTCCGCCAGAGTTTTGCTGCGTGGGCATAGATGCCGAGTGAAACGCGCTGGGTTGGTCGGCGCAGCAGCAGTGTTCGAAGATTCTTTGCGTTGAGGGGAACTTTGGTGGCCTCCAAGCCAGCGGTAAAGATTTCTGTGGGCCCCTGGAAGACACGCATTGCGAATGAGAAAGCAGTGTGGGGAGCTGTTTGTTCAATCGTGTAGTGCAAGTCCATGGGAAAGAAGGGAGAGACGTGATGTGCTTTTTCTAGCTCGGTCACACTCTGACTTGTTCGTCGGTCGATCACGTAGTTGTGGTATTCGTGCCATGGAGTATTCGTTACCCCGAGGACTTGAGCGACTTCGCTTCCAGACTCGTCGTAACACCAGTAAAAGACAATTGGATTGAAGCACCAGCCCCAGGTGCGTAGATTCGCCAGCACACATACCGGCCCCAAAGGTCGAAATCCCAGGTGTTTTTCAACAAGATCGCGAACGCATTCTGCAAGTGGTTGTGAGGGATCGCCGAAAAAATCCTGACGCCTGAACTTGGCAGGGGACAATCCTTTTGAGCCCAGAAGGGGGCTCGCATCCATTGCAGCATCCAAATCATCCAGATTGAAGTACCCCAGAGACACAGACTGGCGAAAGCCGTAGTCAGGAGTATTGCGATGGTGCCACACGGTGCCTTCATAGAGGCCATGGCTCAAGAAAGACGACGTCACGATACGACATTCTCCTTCACGGAGGCGATCGCATCAGCAACACGACGGGCACTACGAACCCCATCTTCGTGGAAGCCATATCCCCACCATGCTCCAACAAACCAGGTGGCATTGATTCCGTTAATTTCAGCCCAGCGACGCTGTGCCGCAAATGTGTTGCCGTCATACATCGGGTGTGCGTAGTCATAGATTCCCACTATGGAATTTGGATCAATTTCTTCGCTTCGATTGAGTGTCACGCAGATTTCTTCAGAAGCATCGAGGCGTTGGAGCCGGTTCATCCAGTAGGTCAACGTTGGCTTCTTGCTGTCATGATCAGGGCAGTAGTAGTTCCACGCCGCCCAGGCAGTTCGAAGGGCTGGCAGCATCGAGCGATCAGTATGGAGCACGGCCTGGTTCGCTTGAAAACGAATCGCCCCAAGGACGGAGGTCTCTTCGGGCGTGGGATCACTCAGCATGGCAAGCGCCTGATCGCTGTGGGTCGCACAGATCACTTCATCGAATAACTCGACGCCATGTGATGTTGAGATCGCAACACCTTCCGAGGTGCGTTGTATGGCATCGACTTTGGAATGAAGTCGTACGTCAAGGGGGATTGCGTTGAGCAAGGCATCAATGTAGGTGGAAGAGCCCCCTACAACGGTTTGCCATTTCGGACGGTTCATAAACGTGAGGAGCCCATGGTTGTTGAAGAAATAGAGTAAAGCTCGGACTGGGAATTCGAGAAAGGTACGTGGATCAGCTGACCAAATCGAGCTTCCGAGCGGAATGAGATATTGATTCTTGAAGCTCGTTGAAAAAGAGTGTCGATTGAGAAACTCAGCGACCGTTTCTTCTTTATCTTCCGCTCCGTCGGGTGGTTGACGGAGCATCTTGCGTCCGAGGCGACCGAAACGAGCAATGGAAACGAGAAGTTTCCAGAACGTAGGGGAGACAAGATTTTTTGGCTGTGCGAAGAGGCCACGAGGACCAGTCCCAGAAAATTCAAGAAACGGTTGTTGGTGAGAAACACTAAAACTCATGTCGGCATCCTGGGTTTCAACGCCAAGTTGTTGGAGGAAGTCACGGAAGAGGGGGTAGTTCTTTTCATTGTGGACGATGAACCCAGTATCGACGTGATGGGTTTTCCCAGAAAGAACCACAGGAACGGTATTGGTATGCCCACCGAGTCGACCCTCTGCCTCAAAGAGGGTGATCTCATGATCACTCGCCAAATAGAACGCGGTGCTCAACCCCGCGATGCCGCTGCCGATAATGGCAATTTTCATGAGAGGTGACCCAGACGAGGAGCCGTGAGTTGTTGTGCGGTCACGCGAACTCGCAGGTATCTAGATTTCACCCCCTCATCTTAGGAACACGCGAGGCGTGATCAATCAGAGGGGGATGCTGGCAGTGGAGGCTCCGCTTTGCGGACCTTCAAATGGTTGGACCCTGAGAAAAGTTCAGTTGCCTGCATCGGGCCCGCATTCTTAGGGGACTTGCGTTGCCACGGCGTTGAGGGTTGGGCCATGCGTCTCAGTGCCAGGTGGTTGTGATTCAAAACTCCAAATCAAGGAACTCAGACCGCTTGTTGTCTGCTCACCGTAGATCTGACCAGGGTTGTGGGCGGTCTCAATCACAAGGAAGTAGAAAGTAGAGCCAAGTTGAACGTAGCCCGCTGAATTGATCTGCCATCCAGTTGTCGGCTCGTTGTACCAACCATTTTTGAGACCAACTCGAGCACTTGACGGGGGTCCCTGGGCGACACCAAAGCGCTCATTGTCGTAGACATGCTCCATGAGGTTCTGCTCATAGCTCTGCGAACTTGGCGTGAGCACGCTGTTCGGGAGAACAATGGTTTTCAGCAAGGAAAGTTGGTCGACGGGAGTGGTCTTTGTGAGACCCCATCCCCAGTTACCCACGGTCTCACTCATGCCGATCGTCGAGTTGAAGCTGGCGAGACCAGGCATCTGTCCAACTTCATCGAAGAGCGAACTCGCCGCGTCATTGTCGGACGCTTCGATCATGGCGGTGACCGCCTTGCTTTCTTGAGGAGTGAGCGATCGATGCTGATTTTGAGTTTTGTAGAGCAACGCGGCCAGGATGTCGATCTTGACCATGCTGGCAGTCGCTTGTGCAAGCCCTGGATGGTAGGTGTACGTCTCTCCAGTGGTCACGTTGTAAAGCGCCGCAGTGATCTCACCAGATCGACCTTGGAGGTAGGAAGTGATCTGTGGCGAAGCGAACGGATCTTGGTTCGGGGGTGGAGGGCTCGGAGCGGCTGCCAACTTGTTGTTCGCAACGGAAGAAACCGCTTCAAGGCCGTGTGAGCGAGCGCCAAGCACCAGATAGCAGCCAACCACGGCAACGCCACAAACGACGAGTGACGAAACCGCACGAGTAGTGATTTGATGTCGCCGAGACGGGCGACGGCGATGCTGTGCTCGATGGGCTGCCATCAGCGCACCGCTCGAGAGGCGTTGAAAAAGAATGAGAGGTGAAGATTGCTTGCGGGAGCCGACACTCCCCACGAGATCTCTCGCATAGGGAAAAAATACCGACCATTTGCCCAAAACTGGTGGATTCCTTGATTCTGAGGCAGAAAAGTCGCCATCAAATCCATCTGGGTCTTAGACAATGTTGCTTTTGTCCGACGAGAGACAAGCTGATCATTTAGTCTCGGTGCCACGTCGTCAGAAGGAGTAAGTCGTGGAGTATGTGCAGTTGGGAAGAAGCGGACTTCGAGTGTCAAGGGTCGCGTTAGGAACAATGAGCTTCGGTGAAGGTGACACCGACCGGCCGTGGGTGGTGAGTAACGACCTTGCTGACGAGATTTTCAAAACAGCTGTTGACGCTGGAATCACGTTTATTGATACTGCAGATATCTACGCGCGCGGACTAAGTGAAGAAGTGACGGGGCGCCTCGTCAAGAAGTACTTCACTCGTGACGAAGTTGTTCTAGCCACAAAAGTTTTTATGCCGATGACGCCAGGCCCAAATGGGGGAGGGCTCTCAGCGAAGCACATTCATTCTGCCATTGACGCGTCCCTGAGTCGCCTGGGCGTGGACCACGTCGACCTTTATCAAATTCATCGTTACGACCCGCACGTACCGATCGAAGAGACGATGGGTGCGTTGAATGAGGTCGTCAAATCTGGCAAAGCTCGCTACATCGGGGCAAGTTCGATGTACGCCTGGCAACTTGCCAAAGCACAGCATGCAGCCAGGGACGCAGGAGGCGCTGCATTCATCTCTATGCAAAACCACTACAACGCGGTCTATCGAGAAGAAGAGAGGGAGATGATTCCTCTCTGTGAGGACGACGGTGTTGGCATCATCCCATGGAGTCCTCTTGCTCGAGGACTCCTCGCTGGGAATCGAACGAGAGGTGGAGGAAAGTTGACGGAGCGAGCGAATAGTGACGCTTTCGGCGAAATGCTCTATGTCGATGATGACTTTGACGTCGTTGACGCAGTCGTCAAGGTCGCTGAGGCTCGTCAGGTGCCTCCCGCCCAAGTGGCATTGGCGTGGCTGTTAGCAAAACCAGGAGTAACGGCACCGATTGTTGGCGCCACCAAGGTCGTGCATGTGACCGATGCGGTAGAGGCAGAGCAGCTGGTCCTCGATGACGCCGAGATTGCGCTCATCGAAGCGCCATATCGACCTCATCGTATTTTGGGCCACTGATTATTCTTTTCTAGGCAGGACACAGCGGATCTCCAATGGCGCGGAGTTATTGAACGCCTCAGGAAGTAGCCTTGATCTTGGATCACACATGTTGATCTCGCATCCCCACCCCTGGAGTTCCTTGGCATGACAATCCGTTTCGAGCGTGTCAGATATCAATTCCTCGGCATTGCTTTGACAGGGATTATTACTCTCACGGCCTTTATTGTCCCAATTTCTGTGACGCACGCCTCGGCGGATGCATTTTCCAGCAGATTGAACGTCAATGAGCAACTTCAAGAGGGCCAAAGTTTGAATTCAGGATCTGGGCGCTTCCGAGCAGTGCTGCAGTACGACGGCAACTTTGTGGTCTATGAAGGCGATCATGCGCTCTGGGCCAACGGAGTCAATGATTACTTTGGTCCAAACCATCTCGTGCTTCAAGGCGACGGAAATCTTGTGAGCTACCTGAACGGGACCCCTGTGCCGTTGTGGTCCACTCGGACAAATGGCGAAGACGCAGATCGTCTCGTCATGCAAGACGACGGGAACTTGGTGCTCTATAACGATCGGGATCAAGCAACCTGGAGCTCGAAAACCGGAAAACTCCCGCCACCGCCACCGCCAACCCCTCCTCCCTCGGTTCTGAGTATTGGTGAGAGTGCGTCGCAAAGTATTTCTCGAGATGGTGGCTACAGCGTTCCCGTTGGATCCAAAGACCTCTGGATTTTCAATGACACTGGCGTGTTTACAAACACTCCACCTGCGGCACCACGTGGACTGGACATCATGAACACAAACGGAACGCTCCAAGAGGGCCAACAGATCGTCGCTGGAGGAGGTCGTATTCGCGCAGTGTTGCAGCACGACGGCAACTTTGTGGTTTACGACGGCAATCGCGCGCTCTGGGCTGACGGGCTCAATAACTACTTCGGGCCAAATCACCTTGTTCTGCAAAGCGACGGAAACCTTGTTGCCTACCTTCAGAACGGCACGCCACTCTGGTCAACACAAACAAATGGTCAAGGGACAACATTTTTGGCAATGCAGGGGGACGGAAACCTCGTGCTCTATACGACGAGATACGTTCCTTTGTGGAGTTCTCAAACTGGGAGAATTTGGCAGAACAACGCAGACTCCTCCTGGTATCAGTCAGCATTCATTCAATCGAGTACCGCAGCAATCCAAGCCACCCCGGCGAATGCTGTTCCCACGTCATTGAATGAAGTGGGGCCGTCTACAAGTGTGCCTTCCCAGTTTTTGGCAAGCCCGACGAACCTTTATATGCCCGATAGCTCGCAGCGCGCCTGCACGCCTCAGAACGGAGCCAACTATCAAGCTCGGTGGCCGAACGGAGTCGCCCTGATGCCCAACGGAGTCGATGTTCTCATCACCTTCATCGACGTCTGTGTGACACCGACGCTCTTTCGAGCGCAAGCTTGGGGGTTTCTCGAATACAACCCATCAACCCGCACAATGACGCAGGCGCCAACACAAGTCTTCTTGCCAAACCCCAATGGAGCCGAAACTCCCGAGGTGGGACTCGGCTCACCAGTGATCCAGGGGGATGGAAATCTTGTCCTCTTCACTTCAGCGTGTCCTGGTCGATTCGTTACGTGTCCCGGAGCTGGCTCAACGGTCTCTGCGATCACCATCACGGATGTTTCGAACACAGCGAATCTTTTAGACGCGGAAAACTACGCCTCGCCAGTCAACCTGGCCGTTCCAACTGGTGCCCAGAATTGGCGACCACTTATTCTCAACGTCGTGCAAGATATTGTTCATGGTGGCTTTTTGATGGTTGAGCAGAGCTCGATCGTGGGGAGTTACCAAATCTTTCGCTCTTCAAGCCCAACAGGTCAGTGGACGCAGGTTGCCGACGCAGTGATGCCAGGGTGTCGGGCACTCACCAAGGGTTTTTGTTACGCCATGATCCCTCACCCCGAGATCTCCTCGTCTGCGTCGACGCTTTACGTCTCCTTCTTTGATCCTCAAGCTGGTCCAGATCCCAACGAGGGACATCTCGTGATGGCGACGGTCCCGAGTCCTTAACGCAGACTCACGCCGTTGGTGCTTGTCCGAGTGAGGTCGGTGGCACGGGATCAGGATTGACTGGCTTTGTGGCATCGAGTTCTTTGACGCGATCCTGAAGTTGGCTCACCATCTGGTCGATGTCGCCGCGATAATGAGCGAGACCAAGATCAATATGGAAGTCTGCCCAAGGGGCCACGTCCTTGCCGTAGCCAATCACGATGGGGTGCTGGCGATTACTTACTGACAAGGTCAAAATCCCCGCCTTATCGTCTCTGGTCATTCCGACCAGTTTGTCGTAGCGGCACTCTCGAGTTTGCGTATCAGAGAGAAACACAATGCGTTGGTTCGTGACGTACATCGTTCCCGTGGCGATTGGGGTAGGGAGCGAAGGTCCCGACACGTAGTGACCACGAGTCGCCCCAACTCGATAGCGAATTGAACGTCCGCCAATTTTGCCGATCGGAACTGACACTCCTGCTGAACCCCCGGCGTAGTGACCGGCCCCTTTTCGCTCTTCAATTAATGAGCAGTTCGTCAGGGTTGCATAGCCAAGTTCTCCACGATGAATCATCAGTCCCTCGGGGGCCGATCCTTCGGCGAGGGCCGTGTCAACGAGCAGCTGCGCCTGCTCGCGTTGGGCGTGCCAGTCCACCAGTTCTTTTTGTGCCCGGGCGAGTGCCGTTGTTTGAAGACGCTTCTCCTTGGCGAGTGCTCGATTGGCTTTGAACGTCTCAAACATAGGGTCCTCTTTCGCTCAGGCCTCTCTGAGCAGAAGGTTAGCCACACGGTGTGTCTTAGGCCGCTGGCACCGTTCTTGTGTCTTTGCCTGATCGAAGAATTGATCCAGCCAACGCTCCGGTCGACTCGCCATCAACCACAGTTTCAACGCCACCGACGAGGACTCGGACCACACCGGTCGAGCCAGCAAACAGGCGCGGTGAGTTGCCAGGGAGATCCTCAACGAGGCGAGCGGGTTCTGATCCAACACTTGAAGGGTCAAAGATCATCACGTCGCCATGAGCACCCTCTTTCAACACGCCTCGATTCGTTAAACCAAAGAGTTCGGCTGGCTGTGATGTCAACATGCGCACCGCTTCTTCGACAGGGAGGAGTTTTCGACCTCGAAGGCAGTCTGCGAGGAAGGCAGTGGGGTAGTTCGCACCGCACATTCGATCCAGATGTGCTCCTGCATCAGAACCACCGACCATGACCCGTGGGTCTTGCCATGCCGTCACTCGAGCCTCCCACGAGGCCTCATCTCGGTCAGTGGGATTTGGCCAGAGCACGGTCTTCAACTCGTCAGCGACGACAATATCGACCAAGGTGTCAAAAGGATCCTTATCGAGTTCAGTGGCGATGTCTTCGACTGTTCGCCACTCGAAGGACTTGTTCTCTGGCGCAAAGGTGTCACCAATCATGTAAGTACCCCACCCCGAGAGACGCCGGAACACTCCGGCATCTTTTGAGCGAGCGAGTGCATTGAGCTCAGATCGAACAGCCGGGTCGCTGAGTTTTTCGATTCGCTCTGGAATCGGCAAACTCATCACGTCGCCCCAACCAGGAATAAGAAAGAGCGCACAGTGGTTCCGGAAGCTCATATTCATCGGAACGAGCGTGGGCATGGAAAGGGCCACGATTCTCCCACCAGCCTCGGCGGCTGTTGTTGAGGCAGCGAGTTGATGCTCCGTCTTTTCGGGGCTACGAGCATCAATCGTGAGGAGATTCCAGTTCAATGGCCGATTCGCAGTCTTTGACATCGCGGTCATGAGTGCGACTTCTTCTTCAGTAAAGGAGTCAAGACAACCTGAAGTGATGTACTCAAGTGTGGTGCCTTCGTGGCGTTCAACTTCAGCGCAGAACGCGAGCATCTCGCGATCATCAGCGAAGGAAGAAGTGATCGGAAGTCCTTCTCCATCTGAGTGCGTCCGTGACTGACTCGATGAGAAGCCGAGCCCACCCGCAGCAAGTGAGTCGCGGAGTAAGACTCGCATGGCTTCGAGTTCTTCGTCGGTGGCGACTTCTTTGTGGCGAGCCTCACCCATCACGTTTCTTCGAATTGCACAGTGGCCCACAAGGAACCCTGCGTTCACGCCGATCTTTCCTTCAAGAGCATCTAGGTACTCAGCGAATGACTCCCAGTTCCATGGCACGCCCTCTTCTAAGGCGATAAGCGGCATGCCTTCAACTTTCTGCATCATGCGCGAGATATAGCCCACGTCCTGTGATTTCACCGGCGCCAAGGTGAACCCACAGTTGCCGCCGATGATGGTGGTCACTCCGTGCACATTGGAAGGCGATGCGGACGGGTCCCAAAAGAGTTGTGCGTCGTAGTGGGTGTGAGGGTCAATGACGCCGGGCATCACGCTGAGGCCGGTGGCATCAAACTCGATGGTTCCTTGCTCGGTGACGTCACCGACTGCAACGATGCGACCCTTGTCGATTCCGACGTCGCCGTGGCGACTTGGCGTGCCTGTCCCATCGAAAATGTCGGCATTTCTGATCACGTAGTCGATCATGAGGGGTCTACTTTCTGGACGAGGTGGAGGACGGATCTCTGCGTCCAGCAGTTTAGGGAGGATTTTCAGCCTCGTCTTGCGCTGGCCCTTAGGATCCATTGAGAAGAGGATCTCGAAGTGTCCTCACCGAAGAAAAGGAGCTCGCAATGGCCAGAGTAAATCGTCAGGTGATCTTGAGGAATCGACCCGTTGGGATGGTCGACAGCCAAACCACCGAACTCAAAGAGATTCCGGTTGACGAGTTGAGCGATGGCCAGGCGCTCGTCAAGGTTCTCTATCTTTCGATTGACCCGACGATTCGAGGCTGGATGGATGACGCTCCCGGGTATCTTCCCCCAATTGGCATTGGCGAAGTTATTCGTGCAGGAGGTGTGGGCGAGGTCGTCGAATCAAAGTCTGATCGCTACAAGGTCGGCGACATTGTCTCGGGACTCACTGGGTGGCAAGAGTACGCAGTTGCTGATGACGCCATGGGGTCAATGTCTTCTTTGCCGGAGGGAATTGAGATTCCTGTGGCTATGAATGTGCTTGGAACAACCGGTGTTACGGCGTACGCCGGGCTATTGGAAGTTGGGGCCATGAAAGAAGGCGACGTCGTTGTGGTCTCGGGAGCCGCGGGAGCAACAGGATCGTCGGTGGGCCAAATCGCGCGTATTAAGGGAGCCTCAAAAATCATTGGTATTGCGGGTGGTCCAGAAAAGTGTGCGCTCTTGACCGACGAGATGGGATTTGATGCGGCCATTGACTATAAAGCTGGCCACGTTGCTCGCCAACTTCATGAGCTCTGCCCGAACGGAATCGATCTCTACTTTGACAATGTGGGTGGTGAAATTCTCGACGCGGCGTTGGCAAACTTGGCAATGAAGGGCCGCGTGGTGTTGTGCGGAGCGATTTCTGGGTACAACGCCACCGATGAGGTGAAGGGGCCAGCGAACTACTTTTCATTGATTATCAACCGTGGTCGCATGGAAGGATTTATCGTCCTTGACTACATGGCTCGTTGGCCTGAGATTCAAGCGGAGATGGCAGGATGGCTCGCAGAGGGGAAACTCAAACACTCTGAGCACATTGTCGATGGACTCGAGAACGCGGTGGACGCCTTGAATCTTCTCTTTACCGGCGGAAACACTGGCAAAGTCCTCGTCCGGCTCTAAGACACTTCTGCTCAATCACCCTTGGATGAGGAGCACCATCGTGGGTGAAGTCGACATGTTGATCAAGAAGGGAGCGAGCGCATGAGACTCCCGTCGTCTCTGACTCGTCCCGTTCTTGTCGTTACGGTGATCTCTCTGGCCGCTGGGTACGGGCAGTTTGGAGCGGTGGCTGCACTTGGTGACGTGGCCAAGTCCTTTGGCCACGTCGTCCACGGCGCAAGCGTCGTTGAACAAGCCGGCCTGTCGGGGACCGCACTTGGTGTGGGGCTCGCTGTTCTACGGCTGGCATCCATTGTTGGGCTTCCCCTCGCTGTCTTGGCTGATCGCCTGGGTCGAAAAGTGACGCTGATTACGTGGTGCGTCGTTGGGCTCTTGGCCACCGTGGCTGCAGCGGCGAGTCCTTCCTACTGGTGGTTTGTGGCGATCTTTGCCTTGGGTCGGCCATTTCTCTCAGCCGCTGAAGCCCTCGCGCAAGTGGTGACCGCTGAACTGTCGAAGCCAACCGGTCGGGCTGCGGCCTTGGCCTTTGTCACTGCGGGCTACGGCCTTGGAGCGGGGATCAATGCCTTGACCCATTCGGCGTTGCGCGGCGTGGTGGGGTTTCGTGGTCTGTTCTTGACGACGTTGATTCCTCTTCTCATCGTCGTGCTGTTGGCGAAACACTTTCCAGAGCCAACTCGAGTGAAAGAAATCGAAGAGACGGCGAGACCTCGATTCGGTTCGGTGGGTGTCGGACAGACCCGAAAGCTCCTCAAAGTGATGGGGCTGATCATGGCAATCTCCGCGGTCTCGTCACCAGCATCGAGCTTTGTCTTTCTCTATGCCGAAAATGTTGCACATCTCCCCAAAGGCGTTGAATCAATCATGATTGTTCTTGCAGCCCTCACCGGCCTTGGTGGGCTGCTGAGTGGACGGCGGATGGCAGATCACGTGGGCCGACGTCCCGCCATCGCCATTGGCAGCGCCGGGATCTCGCTGGCGGCCTTGCTGCTCTATGCAGGAGGAAAACCAGCGGTCGTGGCGGGCTATCTCCTCGGTGTCCTTGCTACTGGCTTCTTGGCTCCTGGAGGGACCGCATTTACGAATGAACTTTTCGTGACTGACGTGAGAGCTTCGGTGGCTGGATGGGGAATCGCGGCATCAGTGCTGGGGGGAGTGACCGGCCTCATTGTCTTTGGCACCATCGCTGATCGATCAGGCTCCTTTGAGATCGCCGCCCTGGTGACCTTTCTCCCGATCGTGCCTGCTCTGTACTTTTTGTCTCGACTCCCAGAAACGCGAGGGGTCAGTCTTGAAGGCACGCTCGGTGCAGAGGCGACGACCTAGTGGTGGAATGAACGAGCGCTGAACAACAGAGCATCTTTTGGGGTTGCTCCCTTCTCTTGGCTCTGCGTTTGATGCTGGAGATGGAGTGGGGGAGGGCGACTGCGTCGGGTCGTTGCTAGTTTTTTGGCGGCACAAGTGACGAACAGATCGGTGTCGTTACCGTCGAGGGAGTGACCGCTCCAGGAAACACCGGTGCAAGTTGCGACGTAAGCGACGGATCGCTTCGCAGATTCGCTGGAAGCGCGCCGATTGTCTGTTTGAGATTGGGGTTGGGAGGAGCAGCGGTATAGAAAAGTTCGTGGACGCCGCTGCTCGCCGACACGACGTCGAGGGCAGAGTTGGGATTTGGAGCTAAGACGAGATCAAACGTCAGCTGGCGAGAAGAGGGCATGGCGTACCATTTACTCGTCTCCCAGGGTGGACCAAAGAGGGACTCATTGAGCCCTTGCGAGAGGTAGGCAATGCGGTACTGATGATGCGACGAGACCTCGACGGCAAACACGTTCAGTGATCCGTTCTGCGTACCTCGCACCAAAAGTGGAAGTGGCAGCGACGTTGCGCTACTTGGGAGCGTGACACTCAGGATCTGATGGCCAGCGGGCTGCGACCATTCAAGGCCGATCCATGTGGCACTGTTCCACTCAAAAAGCGAATCGCAGTGGCCAGAAACATAGAGTGAGCCAAGAGTCGCCACGCCCGGCAATGTCCCACCCCAGGTGACGTTGGGCGACGGTCCTGAGGTCATGTCGTTGTGGAGCGAGTAGCGGAACGATTGAAAGGATTGCTTGAGGGAAAGTGCCGTACTCGGAGGAAAGGTGCGACTGAAGACCAGCGAAAGACCCGTATTGACCCACGCCGAGAATGCGATGAGCACGACAAGTCCCCCGATGAGCAGTGGTGCGACAACTTTGCGCATCGATGAAACCCATACGGGCAGCATCACGAGCGCCGCGCCACTGGCAATGCCAAAGAAGAAAAATGTATCGCCGAGGTAACGATGCGCCACCGATGCGTAGGTAAAAATTCCCAACGAACTAATGACACCAGCAAGCAACATGGGACGAAGAATGCTCGCACGGCGGGCATCTCCTCGATCGCCTACAAAACGAGAGGGCCACAGGGCAATCGCAATTCCAGCGAGCGACATGATCAAGATAGCGGGCATGGTGTCGGTCAGAGAACTCGATGGCGTCAACTGAGCGAAGGCGGTCCCACCAACGGTTTGGATCTGGGCGGGAAAGTTCACAAAAGGAAAGAGGGACGAGATGACTAAAACGTCGGGGCGAAAGTACCAGAGCAACTCAGTGGGAAAATACTGAAGCCCATTGAAGACCAAGTGAGTCCGGGCAAATGCTGCGTACCCCGGCGGAGCAAGTCCAGAGGTGACGAAGACTTGATGTCCGATAGGGATACTGAAGAGCGTGCCAAACTTGGCTTCGTTGATCGCGACGTAGATCAAAACGGGAATCGCGCAGCCCATCGCCAAGAGAAATGGGAAACACTGGAGGCCAGTGTCAAGTTTGAGGCCACAGGCCTTGAGAAACTTTGAGGACTCCTTTCCGCGTTTCTGAGAAGTAGACGCGGCGAAGTGGGCAAGAAACGCAAACCCGCACAGTGCGACAATTCCAACCCCAACAGTGATCCGTGTTCCAACGCTTAGAAGCGTCAAGAGCCCCAAGGCCACGGCGGTATTTCGTGTTGGCTTCGTCATCACGTCGAGAAAGAGGCACAAGGCCCAGATGGCAATGGTGATTGACCACAACTCGGTCTCTTGGTAGACGGCGACGAATCCGGCCAAGAATCCAACCACTGAACCGGTTCCCAAACAAAAGACGCCAACGGCGGTCGAGATCATTTCGAATTTTCCGACTTCTAGGGCCAGGGGTCGCAAGAGTCCTCGGAGGCGAAACAACAGCGCCGCCATGCCGGCGAGGAATAAGGCGTAGGCCAACGCCATCGACATGGTGGTGAGGTGGCCAATGAGCCCACGAGCAACGACCATGAACGGAAGGTGCAGAAGGGCCAGCGTTGGCCCGTAATACATGTAGGTCGCCCCATTGGAGACTACGCCTTCAATTCCAAGAATCGAATCAGGGACAGCGAGGTGCCCATGGAGCAATGCAATGGCTTGACCGTCATAGAAGTTAGAAGAAAAGGCGGTAGGGAAGAACGTAGAGAAGCCGTTGGTGAGGATCCAGAAGAAGATCACAAATGAGGGGACTGCTCCGTAGAGAGCACTCGCAAAGAATCGTTTGTGTTGCTTGTCGAGTCGTGAAGGCGACGATTCAGCGATCGCGTAGGTGCGTGACACGCCTCTAGTTTGGCTGATGGACCTTCATCTGGGTGCTCAATCGCGCTCGAGGCGAAATTTGGCCACCACGGGAAGGTGGTCGCTTTGCGTCATGTGGGCGACTCGGCCTTCGAGAACCTGAATCTGAGCACTCGCCAACAGATGATCCACTTGGCTGTGTGGGCCCCACGAAGGCCACGTCTTGGCTTTCACGGCTCGCCGGAGGGGTCGAAGGTGAGCGGCGACGAGAGGGCCCCAGGCATTCATGTCACCCCCAGCAATGACGTCTGATCCTTGGCGGAGAGAAGCGAGGATCTCTTGGCGGAAGACTCGAAAGTGACGAGGTGAACCTTGAGAGAGATGTGCCATGTGAGTTCCGAAAACCCGAACGCTCTTGTCGTTCACGTGGATAGACGTTGAAAGGATGGCCCGTTGAACTTGGTCTCGAGGTAGCGAGCTGAGCCACACGGTACTGGTCTCGCTCAATGGGAGCCGACTGATGACAGCGAGAGAAAATACTCCAGATTCGCCATGCGCAAATCGTTCGGAGTGAGCGATTCGCTCTCGCAGGGGGCGCACGCTCTCGAGGTAGAGCGAGTGGTCGCCATCGAGAAAGGCTTTTCGACGGTGCCATACGGGCGGAGCCTCAGGATGAGGGAGGGCTCTTCGTCCGGATGCAAGAGTGACCTCTTCGAATGACCCCCCGATGGCAGCGGCGACGTGCGACGCAATGCCAGGTTCCCCTTCTGGGGTCCAACACTCTTGAAGAATATAGACGTCAGCATCAAGCGACACGATGGCGTCGAGCGCATCAAATCGGCGACCCCACGCATCGATACCAGCGTGAATATTGTACGTAGCGACAGTGATCTCATTGCTCACGGATTCGAACTTAGGCCCTTTCGACTCCCTTCCTGTGGCAGGCTCGACAGGAAGAAACATTCGAGGAGGTGACAAAGATGGGTACAGAGATTGGGGGAGCGAGTCCACGGAGCCGACTGCGGCGACTTCCCGAGCTTGGTTCCTACGACACCGAAGAGATCTATGCGATTCTCGATGCGACCACGCTCTGTCATGTTGCCACCATCGTTGACGGCCTACCCATGGTGCTGCCAAGTCTTCATGTTCGAGTTGGAAGGACCCTTCTGGTCCACGGATCGCGCTCAAGTCGCCTCTTGCGCTCGATGACCGAATCGCCGAGCGTCTGCGTGAGTGTCACGATTGTCGACGGTTTGATCGTGGCTCGCTCAACATTTAACTCATCGA
The DNA here is from genome assembly GCA_009699875.1 of Actinomycetota bacterium. Lineage (GTDB taxonomy): Bacteria > Actinomycetota > Acidimicrobiia > Acidimicrobiales > RAAP-2 > CAIUMH01. Next base: position 124,871 of record WLNI01000001.1, on the reverse strand, counting down.
TGGCCTATCGCTCAGTGTCGGTCTTTGGTCCAGCCCGACTCCTCGACGGGGAGGAGAAAGAGGCTGCTCTTGAGAAACTGATTAACGGCATTATCCCCGGGCGATCGTCAGAAGTTCGGCCTTCAAGCGAGTCTGAGATCTCGCGCACGAGCGTCCTCGAAGTCACGATTGAGGAAGCATCAGCCAAGATTTCAGTTGGTCCTCCCGACGATGACGATGAGGACGTCGAGGGGCCAGCGTGGGCGGGCGTGATTCCGTTTCGAATGATTGCTGAAGAGCCGATCCCCGCACCCGATGGAGCAGTCGGGGCTGGAACGGTACCGGTACCTGCGTCAGTGCGTCGATACAGGGAACGTGGATCATGAGTGACGATCGTCTCGATGACGTCCTGCGTGCGGTTGCACGCATTGATCCCGTTGACGAGCGAGAAGCGGAGTCGATCACAGAACTGCAACTTCAATGCGCACGCTTGGACGCTCCGTTTGATGAAACAGCCGATCCGGTACATCTCACGGCATCAGCTTTCATTGTCGGAGAGCGAGGCACGGTCCTCCATCGACATCTCAAACTTGGGATCTGGGTCCAACCTGGAGGTCATATCGACGAAGGGGAGCGAGCTCCTGCCGCCGCTCTTCGAGAAGCCAGCGAAGAGACCGGCCTCAGCGTGGCACACCCCCCTGAAGGGCCCTCCCTGCTCCACGTTGATGTCCATCCAGGCCCTGCAGGACACACACACTTAGATCTCAGATACGTCCTCTTGGCGCCAGATAGCGAGCCCTCACCGCCCCCTGAAGAGAGCCAAGAGGTGCTTTGGTGCTCCTTCCCCGACGCACTCGAACGGGCCGATCCCGGGCTTCACGGAGCCCTTCAGAGGCTTGAGGAGACGTGGCGATCCCACCACGCTCAGTGGCGTGTCATCGTAGAGACCATGGCCCGAGAGGAGAGTTCGAACGAATGACGCACCCGTTTGATGCCCTGATCACGGTTGCCGACCTCGACGTCGAGATCGCCGCTCTCGAGAGAAGCCGGGCAACGCTCCCGGCTCGAAAAGCGCTCGAAGAGCTTGCAGAGGTTGCCTCAGCACAAGAGAGAACGCAACAGATCCTTGACGCAGAACGCCTGCCGCTTCTCGCTACGTTGAAGAGTCTGGAAGAAGAGGCGGCGCGACTGGCAACGAGAGAACGAGACGTTCGCAGCAAACTCTCTGCCTCGACGGGAGCAGGGCGGGACTTGGCAGCGATGGATGCAGAAGCCCAACGCTTGGTCGCCATGCGCGTCGAACTTGAAGACCAAGAGTTGACCATCATGGAGTCACTTGAACCCCTTGAGGCGAAAGGTATTGCTAACAGTGCAGCTGCAGCGAACACGCTCAGTGCCAGAAACGAGCTACTCGTTGTGCTGGGCGCCGAAGATGAAGCTTTAAATGCTCAGATCGAGGAGCGACGGAGCAAACGTGGAGAGATCGCCACAACGTTGGATGCGCCTCTTCTCACGCGCTACGAGACGCTCTCGTCTCGCCTCGGTGGAGTAGGGGCAACCCGATTGTCGAATGGACAGTGTGGCGGGTGTCATCTCAGTCTCTCATCGGTGGAGCTTGACCAAATGAGAAAGATGGCGATTGAAGAAATTGCCATCTGTGAGCAGTGCTCGCGGATGCTTCTGCGCACAGAACAGCTCGGTTGATGACGTGCTGGTTCTCGTTCGTCACGGAGAGTCTGAACTCAATAGGCGCAATTGCCTCGTTGGACGCCTTGATCCTGAATTAACTGATCGAGGTGAAGAGCAAGCTCGCCAAGCGGGCAAAACGCTTGGTCCGGTCACCACGCTGATCTCGTCGCCACTTTCGCGAACGCGTCGAACCGCCGAACTTCTTGGACTCGAGGTTCCTCTCCACATCGATGAGCGGGTGATCGAGATTGACTATGGCGATCTTGACGGAACTCCACTCGATGTGGTCGATCCGAAGTTGTGGGAACAGTGGTTCCGAGACCCTGACTTTGCTCCAGCCAATGGTGAGTCGCTGGCTACGTTGAGCCAACGGGTGACGCCACTGCTTGAAGAGTTATTTGCAAGCCCAGGTGAAGGTGCACGCTCGAGAGAAGGCGACGTGGTGATCGTGAGCCATGTCTCGCCAATTAAGGCGGCAGTGGCGTGGGCGCTCGGAACAGACCCACTGCTCGCGTGGCGACTGCGGCTTTCAACCGGTTCGATTACTCGCATCGCCTACGGCCCACAGGGGCCTCAACTCACTGGGTTCAACGAACTTCCTGGCGAGTGAACGCTAGGGGGCGAGTGCTTCGTTAGCCGGAGTGGGGTTGTAGTACTCGCGCTGCAACAGGATTTTTGATTCGGTGAAGTGAAAGATTCCAATGTACGAATTGGCGTAGGGGCGTTTCGTGCTGAGTGCGAGCCCCGAACTTGTGTACTCAAGCACTAGTAGCGACGGATCAGCGCCTTCAATGACGTTGGTGATCTCGAGTTCAAGTGAAAATAATGAAAGAGCGTTCGCGAGATACGTTGCGAGCGATGCGTTGCCACTGATACGTACTGGTGGTGTGGCGTAAGGAAACTCAACAACGATGTCATCGTGACAGTTCGCAAGGTGAGCAGCAAGGTCATCTCGACTCAGCGCTGCAAACGAATCGGTAATGACATCAAGATTTTTGCGAGCAAGCGGACTAAGCACTTTTGAAAGACTAGGGCGGTGTTGCTGACCTGGGGAAGTCATTCGATGTGTGTCCCGAGCGCCCGCCCGGAGTCAAGCTCACGGGCGGGCGACCGAGACACCTGGCCCCCCTGCCATTGAGGAGCAACCTAGGACCCAAGGACCTAAGGTGCAAGGCAGAAGATGCCTGCCATCCAAAATGGCTCGATGAAGGACCCCCGACCTGGGAAAAGAGGACAAACAGATGGAAACTCGACATTTAGGAAAAGAAGGACTTGCGGTGTCAGAGCTCGGCTTGGGTTGCATGGGAATGAGCGAGTTCTACGGAACGCGAGATGATGCTGAGGCCATCGCCACTATCAATGCTGCCCTGGACGCCGGCGTGAACTTTCTTGATACGGCTGATATGTACGGGCCCTTTACGAACGAGCGACTCCTCGGAAAAGCAATTTCATCTCGCCGTGACGACGTGATCGTGGCGACCAAGTTTGGGAATGAACGAGATGAGTCGGGTGCGTTTCTTGGGATTAATGGGCGACCCGACTATGTGGTCTCGTCTTGCGATGCGTCGCTGTTGCGCCTCGGAATCGACACGATCGATCTGTATTATCAGCACCGAGTGGACCGTTCAGTTCCTATTGAAGAGACGATTGGGGCCATGGTTGGACTCGTAGAAGCGGGCAAGGTTCGCTACCTCGGCATGTCCGAAGCATCAATCCCCACGCTCGAGCGCGCCTGTGCGATGTATCCCATCAGCGCGCTTCAAACTGAGTACTCGCTGTTCTCGCGAGACCCTGAACAGGGGCTGCTTGAGGCATGTCGGCGGCTTGGCGTTGGATTCGTTCCCTACAGTCCACTCGGGAGAGGCTTCCTCACAGGAGCAATTCCAAACCTGGACGCGTTGGATGAGAATGATTATCGCCGACACGCACCTCGTTTTGACGAAGCAAACTTTGACGCGAACGCTGGGCTCGTCGCGACGTTGGTCACAATCGCGCAAGAAATCAATGTCACGCCGGCGCAGTTGGCCTTGGCCTGGGTCTTGGCACAAGGCGATGACATTGTGCCAATCCCTGGAACGAAACGCCGTACGTATCTTTCAGAAAATATTGGCGCCACGGAGATTGAACTTGCGCCCGAGGACCTCGCCCGTATCGATGCAGCAGTTCCTCGGGGATCCGTGCAAGGCGAGCGCTATGCCGCTCCCCAAATGGCGGCGTTAGACGGGTAAGCGCCTTAGGTCGCTCGGCGAGTCACGAGCGAAGTTCCAAGAGAGGTTCAGCACCAGGATCAATTCGAGAGAGGCGACCTCCTTCTAAGTTCCACACAGCGTCAAATCCAGCGGTCTCTTCGACATCGTGGGTGACCAGGATCACCGTTGCGTCTCCTGCGTAGCGAAGAGCGTTTGAGAGAACCGACTTTGCTTGTTCTCGAGAGAGACCAGCAGTGGGTTCATCGAGAAGAAGGATCTCGGGCGTGCGCAGAAGGACACGAGCGAGTGCAATGCGCCGCTGTTGGCCGAGCGACAACGAGCGTCCATCTTCCGCCAGAGGTAACGAGAGGCTCTCGAGCCCGTTGGGGAGGAGTTCTTGGAGCTGGCACTGCTCAAGGATTGACAGAAGTGCTGCATCACTCGCATCAGGTGCGCCAAGACGCAAGGTATCTCCTAGTGTGCCGGCAAACAGTGTGGGACTTTGATCCAAGAGTGCGACGTGAGTGCGAATCGATTCTGAGGTCAGCGATGGGTACGACGCAGTTCCAACTGCAATGGTTCCAGCATCAACCTCAAGGAATTTCATGATCGAGCGGCACAGCGTTGACTTTCCAGTGCCACTCGCCCCAAGAATTGCCACATGATCACCTGGGTCGATGCTCAGCGTCAGGTGTTCAATGACGGGCATGCTCAGAGGAGCGGGTGAAAGTGTGACCTTCTCAAATGTAAGCGGCGAAGCGTCACGTGGCCAGGGGACGGGACTCGAGGGTTCGAGCGCCGAGACTGGTGATGTTTCGAGTTCTTCAAGTCGCATCGCAGCAGCGTCGACGCCAGGAGCTCGCAAGGCGCCAAAGAGGACGCCGAGAAGTGGTTCAAGGCTGGCCAGGCTAGCGAGCGAGAGTCCCGCCGCTTCGGCGGGAGTGAGAGATCCTTGATGAGTGGCAACAGCGCAGCACAGCACAACGCCGATAAGGACTGCACCCGACACAAGTGCGAGGAGCGAGAGTCCAACCGAGCGAATGAGCGATAGTCGCCGATCAGTTCGAGCGAAGTGGAACTCAATCTCGTCGAGGCGTCTCACGTATGAGCCGTAGTGACCCGCCATCGAGAGATCAAGACCGCCATCGATCAGATCAACAGTGATGGCGCTGGCCTCGCCTCGAAGTCGTGTCGCTTCAAAGGTGGAGTGCGAGGAGAGATGCCCACACCACAAGGACAGAGAAATCCCGACGAGCAGACCCACCGCAAGAATCAGTCCGGCGAGGGGGACAAAGATTCCAATCACCACAACTCCAAGGACTCCGGCAACGACTGCGGTGATGAGTGGGAGAACGATTCGAACATAAAGGTCTTCCAACGTATCGATGTCTTCGATAGAACGATCAAGCAGGTCGCCGTTGGAGAGATACGAGAGGCTCCCCGGGGTTCGCAGAGCAAGCACGTCATAGAGCCACACTCGCCAACGAACCATTGAACCGAGAGCGACTCGGTGGGTAAGGAGTCGCTCTTCATATCGCAACGGTGCTCGTAAAAAGGCGACGAGCTCGATCAGGATAAGGAGCCCTCCAAGCGCAGCTAGGCCACCGCGACCCGCTGCCTTGCCAACCAAGAGGCCTGCGCCACCCAAAAGGATCAGCGACGCCATCGCTGAGACCAGAGAGATGGAGATGCCTGTCAAGAGGCGGACTCGAGAAGGCCCGCTTCGCTGTAGCCATCGAAGGAGGCGTGCAGTGCTCACGAGACCTCCCGAGACGCAGTGACATCGATCACGCGGCAACCTTGCTCTAAGAGACCTGGACGATGGCCAGTCTCGAGGACGCTCTTTCCAGAGAGCCAAGGAGCCAAGCGAAGGCGAAGCCCAAGGATGGTTTGTTGGTCGAGGTGCACCGTCGCTTCATCAAAGACGACGACGGGTCGATCCTGGAGAAGGACGCGCGCGATGCCAAGGCGTTGGCGCTCACCGGCACTCAAAGAGAGGCCACCCTCAGCGAGAGGCCGAGCGAGACCCTCTGGTCCAGAGGCCAAATGCGTGAGGCCGACGAGTTCGAGCGCGGCGAGGAGATCGCTGTCAGATGCAGTGTCGAGAGACAAGAGGTTGTCCTGAAGCGATGCGGCAAAGACATGGGGACGTTGTGGGACAAGGCTTACGAGATCCCGCCACGAGGCTGAATCAATTTCTCTGCTCTTCAATCCGGCCAATGTCAGCTCTCCTGAACTTGGCTGAATCATGGCGCAGAGCAGTCTCGTCACTGTTGTCTTTCCAGAACCCGATGGACCTCGAAGAACAACATGGTCGTCTTGTTCAAGATGAAGGGAGAATCTCGAGAGTGCGGGCAGGCGTGAATCGGAATAGTTCACACTGACATCATCGAAGATGATTGGCGTCAGCGAGGAAGCAGGCAGCAGATTATCTTGGAGTTTCGGTGCGGCATCAAGGACGTTGAAGATTGACGTGGCAGCTGATCGACCTTCGGTGCTCGCATGAAACTCTGCTCCGGCTCGGCGAAGCGGCAAGAAGACTTCTGGCGTCACCAAGATGACCGCCAGTGCAGGGACAACGCTCATCGATCCATTCAACAGCCGAAAACCCGCCAACATCGCAACGAGTCCGACGCCAACACCAGCTAAGAACTCCAAGGCCGCAGAAGAGAGCATCGCCGCTCGAAGGGTGGATTGAATGCTTCGGCTCGCGGCGTCACTCGCCTCGGCGATTTCTTGACGTCCTGTGTGGACTTGGCCTAAAGCTCGAAGGGTAGGGAGTCCTCTCAGAATCTCAAGGACACGTCCAGAGAGCGACGCCATGCGCCGCCACTGACGATCACTTTCACGGGCCGCCTTTCTTCCAAAGCGAACCATGGCAAAGGGAACGACGGCAAGAAGTACCAGTGCTACGAGAGCTGAAGGCCAATCAGTGACGGCGAGAAAAACTATGGCCAGTGGTGGCGTGATGACCGCAACCACCATCGCTGGGAGGTAGCGGGAGAAATATGGCTCGAGGGAGCGAAGGCCTCGAGTGGCGCTGAGGGTCAGTGAACCAGTTTTCTCGTCGTTGCCCGCAACGTCAGGGTCTCGAGAGAGGGCTGAGAAGAGTGACGCTCTGAGCACGCCTGTGACCTGGCGACCACTTCGAGCGCTCAGCGCTTCACTGAAACCACCGAGGAGGGCTCGCGCCACCATGGCGGCGATCAGCCACGACAACGTCGCCACGGGGAGAGCCTGAGCATCGGTGGCCATAGCCCAGCCGATGAGGTGGGCCAGGAGCACCGCCTGTGCGATCACGGTTGCGCTCATCAAGACACCGAGCGCGATGCTGACTGTGAGCGCTCGTCGCCCAACGCCGAGTTCACCAAGGAGTCGACGATCAATCGAAGGAGCTACCTCATCGCCATGTTGCGAAGGAGGAGAGAAGGATGTGCTCACGCCTAGACGTTAGCGACCTAGCAGAGTACGAGGTTCTTGCTAAAGGGAAATGGTCTCTCCAATGAACGTGCGTTCGAGTACCTCAGAGGCAAAGGACTCATTTTCACTACGAATGAGTACCCGTTTGTTCTGAGGTGTCCTCCCGATGAGTACTGCGATGAGTTGGCCATTTTCATGAAAGGCCGTTGAGGACTCAATTGTGAACGAACCCTGAGGAGCCAGCTCAACGTCCAGCGAACCAGTGACAGCTTCGGCTTCAGGTGCATAATCATGGATTAAGGAGTCTCTCGCAGGCGGCGACGCGGACCAGACAGCCAAGGCGGGTTTTGTGAGCAATCCACTGACTCCTGTAACGAGGCCTAGAGATGTCGGTGATTCACGAAGTGCGTCGGCCATTGTCACCGTGGCGTGCAGCACAAAACTATTAAACGGGCCTCCAAAAAAAGTCATCCCGCCAGTCAGTGTGGGAACAGGCTGCACTGGCAGGCCGAGCTCAGACGCCTGGACTCTGACCGCTGCGGGAAAACAAGAGTAAATCTCTCTCTGCTCGATGTCGCTGAGATCCCGTCCGAGGTGGCGCCGCGCCGCGTCCCCTAAGAGGCCCATCGCGGGCCACGCGCCAAGTGCTTCGCGTCTGACGAGACCGAGCGAGTGAGAAGATTCGATGGCAACGTGCGGGTAGACAAGACGGCTTCGTTCGATCTGCAGCTCATCGGCGAACTCCTCAGAAGTGACAAGCAAGGCGGCGGCCTGATCGACCGTCCACTGAGAGACATGCCAGCGCCGATACGGGGCTGAGATTAAAGGATTGTCGTCTCGCTCAGTGGCGATGTCGTCAAGGGAGCGAGGTTGAGCAAAGGCTGCGTGGACCTGGGAGGAAGCAACAGCATTAAACGAGTGCCATAGTGCAGAAATCTCTTGGAGAGTCTCAGCCTCAGTGAGGCCCCGCTCATGAGAGAAGGCCCGTTCGATCATTGCGTAACTTCGAGCAGCCGGGAAGATGATGCCTTTTTCTAGTTCAACGTCGTCAAAGAAATTCATTGGCCGTTCAAGGATTTGGTCGGGCGTGCCGAGTATCTCTTGGAACTCGTGGTCACGTCCCCATCGACGCGACTCGCCGCCAACAATGGCGACGGATCGAGCGCGACCCTCTCGCACCATCTCTAAAGCTTCGTTAATCAGCCCTTGTTGCGAGATACCAACTTCGCCAATCACCGTCTTCGCTGAGTGACATCCAAATTCGTTGGCCAAGTATCGGCCGGGGTCTTCGTAGAGCCACGTTCCACGAGGAATCAGAATCGCATCGAGGTTTTCAAGAATTTCGGGTGCTCCTGCATCAAGACCTGCACCACCAAGGGCATCTCGCATGGCGACAATGGCCTCTTGCGCTCCTGAGACTTGTGCCACACCACAGAGCACTGGGGTGAATTGACTCATGGACGATTCCAGGAATCGTTGACGTGAGGAAGTTCTCGAGCGGGACCATCAAGCCACGTCCGAAGCGCTCTTGTCGCGGCGACGTCATCTTCGTTATAGGCCAAGAGCCTCTCCTTTGCTGCCCCAGGCGTTGAGGAGATCGCTTCTTCGTACCAACCAATCGACGCCTCTCCACTCGGATCGTCGTCACGCCACGAGAAGCCGGCAATGGTTGCCATTGCCTTCAGACCCAGAGGTCCCTCAGTAACGAGTTGCTCTTTGCAGAGTTGGTGGAGATCGATCCACTGCCCGCTTCCAAAGAATGCTTTCAAATCCCGTTCTCGAGGTAGGCCCGGCCCACCGGTCGCCACAGCCCTGCGCATTTGACCTTCTTCAGCGGGGTGCCAAAAGCAATAACTTCGAAAACTGAGACCCTGTGCCACGACACGCTTGCGAAGATCCATGAGCCACGTCCAAAACTCGCCAAAGAGTTCGGCTTCTCGCTCATCGCTGAGTGGCTCAAACGTGACGAAGGGGACGTAACCTTCGGTAATTCCTTCAGCTTCACAGTTCACACTGACCAACGCCCCCCACAGGTACGTTGCGTGTTCGTAACTCTCCATATCGATGTCCACTTCAACGTCGGCCCGTTTGGCGGTGATCTGATCTGGCTCAATCGATAACGCCACGCCTCCGGCAACTCCTGCTCGTGCCCTTCGGACTGATCGACCAAGATCTCTCACCGTGCCAGCGACAGACAGCGTGAGCTGATCGCGGCCCAAAAGATCCTCAACGAGAACGAAGCCAGATGAGGCAAGATGGCGACGAACACCCAAGCGCTGTCCCACAACGTCGGCGAGTTCCTCGGAGGGCGCTGCGAGTCTGGCTCGCTCCACAACCTGGGGGAGTGGCATGGAGGTATCTGACAATCTCGCACCGAGATCAACGATGACCAGATCAAGTCCCGCCAGTTGTTGGCGAGTCATCACGCCAACTCCTCGCAGTTTCTCTAAGGCATCGGTGGTTGACCAGCGAACGAGACTGACGTCGTCTCTGGCATTGAGTTCTTCAAAACAGACATCTTCGTAGGGACATCCTTCGCACTCTTTGTGCCACCAGGGATCACGCGCCCTCGGAAGACTTCGATCAATATTGCGCTGCACAGTTGCGTCGACGATGGAGATTCTTTGAGCGAAGGTCTCATCGTACGCATCAAGGGGACGCTGATGAGTCCGTCCGTGCGTGAGATCAAGATCGATCCACCACAAGGTCTCTGAACCGTCGATGATGCCGCCAAGAAAGCCGTCGCTCACAGCGGCTCCGACAGCCTCGAGCATCCGAAAATAGTGAGCGAGTTGCAGAGAGTCGGTAAACCACAGTCCACCTTTGCGGAACTTTTGATTGGGAACGCTGAACGATTCTTGGGCAAACGGTTTGTCGAGAGTGGACGACTCCAAGGAGGCGTTGCCCTCCGTAGCTAAGAGATGAAGTTTGATCTCGACTGGGAGGTACCCATCGTTTCCTCGCACCAGGAGATCAGGTCTTCCGATTCTTCGACCCGTCGTATCAGCCGGGAGCCACGCTTGGGCAATGACAGGGATCTCACTGGCGATGGCATCGAGGGTTGCTGCTTGGGCATCGAGTCGATTCGAGTCAGCGATGATGACGAGTTCGTCGCCAAGGGACGCCGCCATCGACGCAATGATCTGGGCCTCATGATTTTTTCCAGCATCGATTCGGCGTTGGGTCGCGTCGGAGTGTTCTGGGCGAACAAGGTCATCGAAGTCGTTGTCAAAAGAGTTCTGGAGGCGAACTTCGCAACGTTGCGTCGCGTACGCGTTGAGCAGGGGAGGGGTGGGAATCTCTCTGGCCATCGTGCTCTCATGCTAGGCAACGCATGAGAAGCGAGAAGATCTATGAATCTGAGTCGAACTTCTTCATCTCTTCGTCGATTTTGGCCTGACTGATGCCCTTGTTCCGTGGCCCAAATGCATTAATTCCAGTGAACGCCAATGCGATGCCAGTTCCAAAGATGACCCAGGCCGGCCAGAAGAATCCGCGTGGGCTTCCCAGTGCCCAAATGACAATCATGACGACCCAGAGAATGGCGAAGGTAATAAGGAGCCGCCAGAACGCAGACTGCGCCTTTAATCGGCTGACTGCTGCTTTTCTGATGTCGTCTTGATCGGTCATATTTGTAAGTTACCCCAGAGACGGGTAAGTGTGCTCGGTCGAAGTGGTGGTGAGCCGACCTGTAAGCGGAGTTCTGTCCACCCCTGGGAATAGGGGTTGTGTAGTCATCCATCTCAGCGGTCCACCTGGGGACTGTCCAGTTTCCTGGACGGACAGGCTGCCCATGTCCCACGGTTTGACCTTGCTCCGAGTGGGGTTTACCAAGCCACCTGGGTCACCCCAAATGCTGGTGCGCTCTTACCGCACCCTTTCACCCTTACCTGTTCCAGTTTCCCGGCCATCGGCGGTTTCTTTTCTGTGGCACTAATCCTGCAGGTCGCCCTGACTCGCCGTTAACGAGCACTCTGCCTTTTGGAGCTCCGACTTTCCTCGACATAGTTGCCCATGCCGCGACTACCCAGCCGACTCACCACCGCTTCTAGTCTGCCATCTGCTCAATGACATTGAACGACAGACCAGATTTTCCCTATTCGAACTACGTTGCCAGTGAATATCTTCGGCCTATGTCGCTAGTGAATATAAGAATTTTCTAAAGAGCTGGAACCAGAGGGGACCTCTCTCTGAGGGTAGAATGTGAAAGAGCATTCCCCTCGAAGTCGAGTCGACGGGACGCAGAGGACCCGGGAGATTGCAATATGAAGGCGACGGAGCCCCGAAGACGACATCATCTTCTAGGACTCGTTCTCTTGGTTATTGTGGCCCTCGCTATTACCGTTCCACTTCTCGCAACGAGAGGGGCTCCTTCGCACGAAAGTGCAACGTCCCCCTCAACTGCGAGCAACTCCTCGTCATCATCGACGACCCCCACCACGCTTTCACAGGGCAACACGAGTTCGTCGTCGATGTCCAAAACGGAGATTCAAAAAATTATTCCTGCCGGGGAGGTGCAGAAATCAGCGAAGGCAAAAATCATCTTCCCGACGAAAGAGGCGTGGAACAACGGAGTTCGAAACAGCAGTGCTCAGAATGCTGGCGCCGCAACGGCGGCGTCACCTCAACCACTGACGTATCAAGGCGGAAACCTGGGCATAGGTGTCACCACGGGACCCCCAAAAGTCTACGTCGTGTTCTGGGGATCGCAGTGGGGAGCTCAGTCGACAAATGCAGAGGGCAACGCCGCCTTCAGCGGCGACGCCAAGGGAGTTGCACCAAAGCTTCAAGCGATGTTGAAGGGCTTTGGTACGAATAACGAGACTTGGTCCAACGTGATGACCCAGTACTGCGAACTTGTTCCGACTGGCTCAGCATCATGCCCCGTTTCAAACGGGTCACATGTCGGCTATCCCGCTGGTGGAGCTTTGGCAGGCGTATGGTACGACAACTCAACGACGGCACCTTCAAATGCCACGGGATTTAGTCTGCTGCTTGAAGCGGTGACCGCCGCAGGCCACTTTGGCAACACCACGCCTTTGGCGAACCGCAACGCTCAGTACGTGATCGTTTCACCTTCCGGGACGCATCCAGATGGATTCAATGCAGGTGCAGGGTTCTGCGCGTGGCACTCCGACACGAATACCTATGGGTATGGTCCAATTGCCTTTACGAATCTTCCCTATATCCCCGACATGGGCGCTTCGTGTGGATCAGGCTACGTCAATGGTTCGTTCACTGGGCAGTTAGATGGACTGACGATGGTGGCAAGCCACGAGTACGCAGAAACAATCACCGATCAGCTCCCTGTTGGCGGTTGGGTTGATAGCTCATATGAAGAGAATGGGGATAAATGCTCGTGGGTAGGTGTGGGTGGTGCCACGGGCGCTCAAAATATTGCACTTTCCACCGGAAGCTTTGCATTGCAGTCCACGTGGTCAAACCTCTCAATGTCGTGTGCGGTGACTGGTGCGTCATTTTCGAATCAAAATGTGATTTCGCTCACGACACCACCTGGTCAAAGTGCCACGGTGCAAACTCCATTTCGCCTCCAACTCAGCGCAACTGACTCTGGAAGTTCTCCGATAACCTATCGATCGACCGGCCTTCCCTCAGGACTCACTCTTGACTTTGCTAGCGGTTTGATCTCCGGGACTCCGACAGCGAGCGGGGTCTACCCCATAGCGCTTTCGGTGACCGATGACACGGGAATCACGGCGAACGCAACATTCACGATCACGGTCAGAAATGCCATTGCCGTGATAACTCCACCAATTCAAAATGTCCTCATTCAAACTCCATTTTCACTTCAAATCTCTGCCAGTGACAATGGTGGAGTCCAGATGGCTTACGCTGCGACGGGACTCCCAAACGGGCTCTCTATTGGAGCATCAAGCGGCCTGATCTCTGGGACACCGACCACGTCTGGGAGTTCAACAGTAGGCGTGAGTGTGAGTGACGCCTCTGGAGCAAGCGTCACTGTCTCATTTTCAATGACAGTCCAAGTACCGTTCAATCCTGGACCACCATCCGTTCCGTTAAATGTGCGGGCAAGCACAACCGCAAACCAGATTTCTGTGTTCTGGAATCCCCCGTCGTTGGGAAGCCCTGTCCTTTCGTATCGAGTAACGGCATCGCCCGGAGGAAGTTTTTGCATCACTGCATCGACCTCGTGCGTCGTGCGTGGATTGTCGCCGGGAACCAGGTATCAAGTGACGCTTTCCTCATCATCGTCCGAAGGGGCTGGCGTGATGGCGAGCCTGTTTGTGACAACGGATCAATTCTCGTCCCTTGGTGTGGGACAGAGTCTGGCAATCAATCAAGAAGTCACCTCACCCGATGGTCGTTTTGCCACGGTGATGCAGAGTGACGGGAACTTGGTTACCTATGGACCAGGAGGAGCGCGATGGAACACAGGCACTTCTGGGAAAGGTGGCGTGCTCGTGGTGTTCCAGGGAGACGGCAACATTGTCATGTATACGAGTTCGTGGAAAGCCGTGTGGGCCTCTTGGTCAAGAAGTTCACACGCCGGCCTACTCGTGTTGCAAAATGACGGAAACTTTGTCGGATACAACTCAATGGCACAACCGGTTTGGAGTTCATTCACTGGACCGTTGAGCGAGCCTGCATTCGCTGTGCCTCCCGAAGCACGAACTGCAATTGGGCCGGGGGCCCAGCTCGCCCCGGGCCAAGCAATGTTCTCAAGCAACGGGGCCTACATGGCGATCATGCAAGGTGACGGTAACTTCGTGATCTATAGCGGAGGTGGAGCAGTCTGGTCGTCGGGAACGTCTGGTCATCCTGGCTCGTCGTTGATATTCCAGAGCGATGGAAATATCGTGGTGTACTCGCCAACTCGAGTAGCGCTCTGGGCAACATGGTCAATGGGGGCGTACCCGCCCTCGGCCCTTGTCCTACAAGGTGATGGCAACCTTGTCGAATACAATATTTGGGCCTTCCCCATGTGGGCATCTCGCCGCTAATCCGCTTCATTGAACGAGAGGATTCATCGGGCCCTGGGGTATCTTGAACTCACTACGCTGAGGAGATGAGCAGGGACGACCAACAGTTCGTGATGGAACGTGTTCCCATTACCATCAGCGAGCTCTACAACGAAGTCGATGCGGTCCTCAAGGCAACGTTTCCCGCGTCTCGAGAACTCTGGGTGCGAGGAGAGATCCAAAAGATCTCTGATTCGAGCGGCCATTGTTACATCGATCTCGTTGACCCTGAGGCCCAAGGGGAGCGCCAACCGCCAACTCTCAAGGTCAAGTGCTGGCGCTCGAAATGGGGTTCGCTCAAAGCGGACCTGAGGGCGCAAGGGATATTTTTGGAAGCAGGCATGACGGTGGTCTTGCGTGGCAGTCTCGACTTTTATCGAGTGAGAGCCGAAGTAGGTTTCATTCTCGCTGACATTGACGTCACGGCGTTGCTCGGCAAGATGGCGCTTGATCGTGCAGCCTTGATAGAGGCGCTTCAAAAAGAAGGCCTCTTCGACGCTCAACGACAACTCGACGTGCCACTGGTCCCACTTCGAGTTGGTCTTGTGGGGAGCCCGAATACTGAAGGTTTTAATGATTTTCTCGGTCAGTTAGAGAGATCTGGTTTTTCATTTGTCGTCACTGTCGTCAAAGCAACCGTTCAAGGACAGAACGCGCCACGCGAAGTGGCCCAGGCGATTGCCACACTTCACGACGAAGAGATTGACGTGATCTGCCTGGTGAGAGGTGGCGGTTCAAAAGGCGATCTCGTCGCTTTTGACTCTCCAGAGATTGCTCGAGCGATAGCGAGCTGTCGAATTCCTATTTGGACTGGGATCGGCCATACGGGCGATGAGTCAGTGGCCGACGTAGTTTCAAATGCTCGTTTCATCACGCCCACTGCGTGTGGCGCCGCAATTGCAGAGCGAGTGGGCCTCTATTGGGGGGAAGTGGCGACTGCAGCTGGGATCATCGCCACGACATCTCGCGAAGTCTGCCAGCGTCGAGAGTTGGCCTATTCGACGCTGCGAGGACAGCTTGTGGGCTCAGCTCGTGGTCATCTACGCCACTATCGAAGCGAGATCCTTCATCAACGACAGCGGCTCAGCTCCTCGCCTCGGCTCGCACTTCGACGCTCCTTCGAACACCTCAGTGGAAGAGCCGCCCGGCTGGCGCCGAGTATTGCGAACGCCACAAGGGCAGCCCAGGCCAGGCTTGATGCGCAGCACAGGCTGCTTTCGGCCTACGACCCGGTACGAACCCTTGAGCGAGGCTGGTCGTTGACGCTCAATGAACGTGGAGAGATCATCCGTTCTCTCGACGATGTTGGAGAAGGTGTAATGATCAGTACTCGGCTCGTCGATGGCGTGCTGAACTCGCAAGTTCGAAGTAAAGAACCTTCAAAGGAGTAGCCATGGCGAAGTCAGAGCATCAAGATCCAGGAGCCATGTCGTACGCCCAGGCGTCAGCTGAACTCGACGAGATCGTTGCCTTCTTTGAAGGATCAGAGGTGGACGTAGACCAACTCGTGACTCGCCTTGAACGAGCGACGGTGCTCGTTGACGAACTTGAGAAGCGACTCACCGCCACGAAGATGCAGGTCGATGAGCTAGCACCTCGCCTCGCTGCGGTGGCAGAAAACGCTGACACATTGATTGATCCAGAAACTGGGGAGATCTTGGATGACTGACGAGATGGCAGACCGGTTTTATTTTCGCCAACTTCTCTCGGGCAGAGACTTTGCCCACAGCGACCCAGTGGCGCGACAAATGGTGAACTTTGCCTATGCCATTGGGGATCGAGTCACCGGTGAAGCTCTTCTCGTTGATCCGGCCTACGGCATCGACGAACTCATGGGTCTGCTCGCAGAAGACGACATGGTGCCCGTCGGAGTCCTTGCCTCGCACTATCACGCTGACCATATTGGCGGTGACCTCGGGGGTTATCCGATTGAAGGAATCGCTGCGTTGTTAGAGCGAGTGGATATCCCGATCCACGTGAACTCTCATGAGGTGCCGTGGATCGAGCGAACCACCGGTGTGACGTCATCGTTGCGAGCACACGACTCAGGAGACGTCATCAAGGTTGGTGAGATCGAAGTTGAGCTTGTCCACACACCTGGGCATACTCCTGGAAGTCAGTGCTTCTTGACTGAAGGGCATCTCTTGGCCGGTGACACACTCTTTCTCGAAGGTTGTGGGCGCACAGACTTGCCAGGATCAGATCCAGGCGAGATGTACGAAACACTCACCAAGCGACTTTCCAACGTTCCAGATGACACGGTCTTGTTTCCAGGGCACCTGTACTCCGCCGAGTCGAGTCAATCAATGGGCCAAACTCGAAAAGAGAACTGGGTGTTAGCCCCACGGAGCCCGCAAGAGTGGCTGGCGATTTTCGGATGAGTACGGCCCTTGACCGCCAAGGTTCTGTCACCATTGTCGGAGCGTCTCTGGCGGGGATCCGCTGTGCGGAAACGCTTCGAAGAGAAGGTTTTGCAGGAAGGATCACGCTTGTGGGGGAAGAAACCCACGTTCCCTACGATCGACCACCGCTTTCAAAACAAGTCTTGAGTGGCGCATGGGAACTCGACCGAGTCGTCTTAGCCGATCACGACAAGATGAACGAACTCAACATCACCACTCGTCTTGGAGTTCGCGCCACGTCACTTGACGCGCAGAGTCGACGGGTGACATTGGCCGACGACTCGACAATTGATGCCGATGCGGTCGTGATCGCTACTGGAGCGGCACTTCGTCGCTTGCCTGGCACTGAATCCTTGCCGGGCGTTCATGGCCTTCGAACCTGGGATGACGCACTGGGTCTTCGTTCCGCCCTCGAGGCGTTAGCTCCCGAAAGTCGGGTTGTTCTCGTTGGTGCGGGATTTATCGGTCAAGAAGTAGCCACTGCGGCAGTGGCAGCCGGGCACAAGGTCACCATTCTTGAAGGGCTCTCCGTGCCACTCTTGCCGATCGTGGGGGAGCACGTGGCCAGCTTCTTGGTTGAGATGATTGAGAACTCTGGCGCCACGCTGCGAACTGGCGTGACGGTCACTGGCATCGAAGGTCCGAGAGATGGAGCACTGGCCGGATGGGTAGGGCTCGAAGGAAACGAATCCATCCCCGCCGACTTGATTGTGGTTGGTATTGGAGTGACCCCGTCAACACAGTGGCTTGAAGGTTCAGGACTCACTCTTGAAAACGGTGTGGTCACCGATCGTCACCTGTTCGCTGGACCTGGTGTTGTAGCGATTGGCGACGTTGCCCGCTTTCACTGGAGTGACGCGGGACATAATGAACTCGTCCGCATCGAACATTGGCAAATGGCAGTTGATCACGGCGTCCATGCTGCAAAGTCACTCCTGGCGGGACCGAGTGACGCCGAGACCTTTGCGGCGGTGCCCTATTTTTGGTCTGATCAATGGGGAAAAAAGATACAGGTCTTGGGCCACCCCGGCGCCAGCGATGACGTCGTGCTGGCGCTACCTCGAGATGAAGAAGGAAGGTTCTTGGCCTTATTTCATCAAGATGGATTTATCACTGGGGTGCTTGGCGTCTCGAAGCCGCGACAACTCATGGCGTTCAGAGGCCTGTTGGCAACTGGTGGCACCATGGACGACGCTAAAGACATCGCTCTCTAAACTTCAGAGACTGATCTCGAGCCCCTTGAGTCGTCAGCGTCCTCTTGAGCGCCCGACTCGCTAGCTCAGCGTGGTGACGGTGGCGTCATTGATCATGAAGCCTTTTCCACTCGCCACCGTGCACGTCACACCCGTGGTCGCTGATTTACAGGTAAAGCCAAAGTTCGTGACGGAAGATCCATAGGCGAGTATTTGCACTCCGGTTGGCCCGTTGCCAAGACAGTTTTGACCGCTGCAGGGCTTGACGGTTCCGTCCGCGGCCAAGGTCACGCTGTTGGGCTGATTGATGGACTGGCAGTAAACGGCTTGTGAACGGATCTGGCAACCGATGTTCTTGCTCGGGGAGTTGAAGTACTCATTGAGACACTGCGTTGCGGGAGGACCCGAGTTGGTCTGTTGACTCGATGGGGTGCACGGAAGTGTCGTGGTTGGAGCGGCTGCTGCAGTCGTCGTTGGCGCCGCCATCGTCGTTGTCGTCGCGCTCGTTGCTTTGGTTGTCGTCGTACTCGACGAACTACTGGAGCCACACGCAGCGGCTCCCAAGGAGACCACGGTCAACACACCAGTGATCAAGATTGCACGACTAGGCGAGCGACGAAAAGATTGACGACTCATCATGGAAATATTCCTTCTTTGAACCGAGATATCCTCCTCGGGTTACGCATGAGGCTAGTGCGGATAGCCCCACGCTGGGTGGTTAGAAATCACACAGTCGGTTTCGCTGCCTGAGACGGCTAAAAAGAGACACCGGAGAGATCTGGGATTGTTTTTTCGCTTCGAGAGCGCGCCTCTAAGAATCGCTCTCGAGCACTCGCCCTAGCGGTGTCGTCGTCGCTCGGGGATACCACCGATCGAGGTTTCCACAGAGCGGCAATCTCTGACTCGTCAGCCCACAGACCCGTTGCGAGTCCGGCTAAGTACCCCGCACCCAAAGTGGTCGCTTCAAGAACGGGAGAGAGTTCAATCTCTCGACCCACGGCATTGGCCAAGGCCGAAGTGAACACCGTGTTCGCGCTCATCCCGCCATCGATACGCAAAGCGCCCAACTCTTGGCCGAGATCAGACTCCGCAGCATCAACGAGATCACGACCTCGTTGGGCGATACCCTCGAGAACAGCACGCGTGATCTCGGGGCGTCCGGTTCCTCGGGTGATACCCAAGAGGAGCCCGCGAGCACCAAAGTCCCATGTCGGGGTTCCAAGCCCAAGCAGTGCAGGCACAAAGACGACGCCGTCACTTGTCTCGCAGGCCCCTGCGACTTGTTCAGACTCTTGAGCAGAGGCCAAGATACCGAGATCATCTCTGAGCCACTCAACACATGAGCCAGCGGACAACATGATGGCCTCGGCCCCCCACGTCGTCACGCCGTTGCGTTTCCACGCCACAATTGGGAATGTTCCCGCCTCGCTTCGCTCGGCTGACTGCGGAGGGGTCGATCCTGTGACAACGTTCAGCATCCCGCCGGTCCCAAACGTGATCTTGGCGTGGCCAGGTGCGACGCAACTCTGGCCGATCAGTGAAGCCTGTTGATCTCCAACGATTCCAGCAATCGGAGGCGACCCTTCAAGAGCAGAGGCCAGACCGACAACGCCAGAAGAGTCAACGATGCGAGGCATCATCGGGCTCGGAATATTAAGAATCTCTAAGGTGCGAGCATCCCAACCAGATTCAAGATCAAACAGGCCGGTGACCGCTGCGTTGGTGGCGTCGGTGACGTGAATCTCACCATTCGAAAGGGTCCAGGCCACCCAGGAATCGATGGTGCCGAAGCGTAGAGACGCTGCACGAACTCGTTCGGGATCAAAGGTATCGAGAAGCCACTGGAGTTTGGTTGCTGACGCATTCGGGGCAAGACGCAGACCTTCGCCTTGGAGGACGAGACAGTTGACGACGGTGCGCAAGTCTTGCCATCCAATGGCGGGGCCGATGGGCTCTCCGGTCGTGGCGTCCCACACCACCGTGGTGGCGCGTTGATTGGCAATGCCAACTGCGTCGACGCCGCTGACGGCGCTGAGGGTAGTCCGGGCGGTCTCGAGAACGGCGTCTCGAATCAGGCGGGCGTCGACCTCGACCATGCCCGCCTCGGGACTCGAGGGAAGAACGGGGACTTGGCTGACGTGGCTGACGTTGCCGTCACCAGTGACGATGCTTGAGCGCACCGACGAGGTCCCGACGTCAACGACGAGAATCTGGCCGTGGCTCACCAGGGCCCGCCCCCTCCAAGACCGAGCTTTCCGGGATTCAAAATCCCATGGGGATCAAGGGTGCCTTTGATTGCTTCGAGCACGGGGAATGATGAGCCCAGTGCGTCAGCGAGGAACCGACCTCGATTCATGCCGATGCCGTGATGATGACTAATTGCTGCGCCATAGGACGCCACAACCATTGTGACTCTGTCCCAACACGCGCGGTAGTACGCCTCTTCTTTCGTGAGGTCTCCCAAGGTGCCGTCGGCGTTCTTCTCTGAGGCTTTGCCCGCAAAGGTGAAGTAGAGACATGCACCATCGCTATAGGCGTGGCTTTGGTGAACCGAGGACACCATGGTTCCTTCAGTGTCATTCAGTGCCTCAACCACCTCGACGCGAAGATCGTCAAGGACACTCCACGGCCCAGAGATTTCAATCGTGTCAACGACGATCTTGTTTTCCCAGAGGGGGCGAAGTGCGCTGACGTCGTTTCGGTGACCCAGCCACTTCTCGACGAGTCCACTATCTTCGACGGTGGCAGCCCCGACTTCTTGCGTGACGATCTCCATCGTGGCCGCCACAATCAGGGGGTCTGCTTCGTCGAGGACGATCAAGACGTTGGCGTCGATGTCAAAGTTCCGCTTGGATTCGGTGACGTCGTAGAGACGCAGCACCGCAGGTGTTGCTCCTCGCCGCAGGATCCGTCGACAGACGTCCATTCCTTGTTCGAAGGAGGGAAATGACCATGCTCCTCGTCCTTCTCCTGTGGGAAGCGCGGTGATGGCGAAGGTGGCCTCAGTAATGACGCCCAAGGTTCCCTCGGAGCCCACAAACATCTGAGTGAGATTTGGTCCTGTCGCAGAACGAGGACCATGCCCATCCGTCGAAATAATTGAACCGTCAGCCAGAACGACGCTGAGGCCTCGAACCATGTCTTCGATTTTGCCGTAGCGGTTCGAATACTGACCAGCTCCTCGACATGCCAACCAGCCACCCACCGTTGAGAGATCAAAGGACTGGGGCCAGTGTCCCAAGGTGTAGCCCGGACCGGTGGCGCGAAGATGAGCTTCGAGCTCGGGCCCAAAGACGCCCGCTTCGACATGCAAGGTCATGGAGTGCTCGTCCACACTCAGAATGCGATTCAGCCCAGTGAGATCAAGCACCACGCCACCATGAAGAGGCACGGAGCCACCACAAACCCCACTGCGCCCAGCGGCTGGCGTGACGGGAATCTCTTGGGCCGAGCACAGCGAAAGAATCTCAGAGACCTGTGTTGTCGACGTCGGGCGAAGGACCACCTCGGCGAGTGCGGGTACTTGGCCGTTGGCGGCCCACCCAATCGAAAGCGGCCACCAGTCTCGAGACGCATCCTCTCGAGATTCTGTCGCCACGTCGACATCGATACCGAGCGCGATGAACTCTTCGAGAATCTGCGGGGTGATGACGCTCGCGAGTGTTTCGAAACGCGACGTGACGGGCTTGTTCCGGTTGAGCTCTGATGCTTGCGTTGGATTCGTCATACGCTGATCTTGTCGGAGCGGACCGTTTCAGGAAGTCCTGCAGAAGCGAGTTCATCGTCAATGAGTGAAACGAATGCTTTGATCTCTTTTTCTTTCCGAGTTTTCTTCCAACCGAGTTCGTGAGCAACAAGTTCTGCAACTTTGTGAGCGATCTCTCGGGCAGCGCGCGAATTTTGGAGCTGGGAGCGAGTTCTCCGGCTCAAGATATCGCTTAACGTGAGCGCCATCTCGCAGCGAACGGCGTAGATCGCGTCGACGCCAAGGAGCGGGAGCGATGAGATCAGTGGTTCACCCAAGGAGGGGTCGTCGGCGATGAGAGTGGCAACGTCGGACGCGTCAGTGCCATAGCGGTGAACGAGGTACGCGGAGATCTCGGGGCGTAGCCCTGCGAGAGTAATTTTCTTCTTGCCGGGAGATCCGTGTAGAGCCAGTGAGCGAGTAGCGCACTTGCCAACGCCGGGGAGTTGCTCGGCGACTTCATCCATCGCGTCCTCTGCCATCTGGCGATAGGTCGTCCATTTGCCACCCGTAATGAGCACCACTCCTTCTGGAGAGGTCTCGACTTTATGGCGGCGAGACAGGTCAGCGGTACGCGCTGAGACCTTCTTTCCCGCTTGTGCTTTGATCAGTGGGCGAAGTCCCGCCCAGACGCCGGTGACGTCGTCAACGGTGAGTTCCGCTGAAGTCAATGCGTTGACGGCATTCAAGATGTAGGCGACGTCGTCTGCGTTACAGCGAGGATCATCGAGTGATCCTTCGTAGGCTGTATCCGTCGTACCGAGATACACGTAGGGGCTGTCCTCCCAGGGCACGACAAAGATGCTTCGCTTGTCTTTTGGAACAGGAATCACCGCGGCGATGTCACAGGGGAGCCGGTCAGCTCGAACGGAGAGGTGGACCCCTTTGGCAGGAGTGATGGTCTCCGCGACCACTCCCTCTTCGAGCCATGAGACCTCGTCCGCAAAGACTCCCGCTGCATTGACCACGACACGGGCGTTCACGTCGAAGGGAGCGCCCTTCTCGCCTGGTGCATTAGGAGTGACCGTCGCACCAGTGACGCGGCCCGTGCTGTCGTGAAGGAACCCAGAGGCTTTGATGTAGTTCGCCACCACTGCCCCGTGATCAGCTGCCGTGCGAGCAAGTGTGAGCGCAACTCGGGCGTCATCGCCTCGAGCGTCGTAGTACAAGAAGCCAGCGACGAGGTGTGAGACGTTCAGGCTCGGAAAGTGAGCGACAACTTCGTCTCGAGTGATCTCTTTGTGGCGCTTGCCGATGCGAACGCCACCAGTGGCGTCGTAGAGGACGAGCGCAGTGCGATACGAGCGGGCCACTGCCTTGGAGACGACGCCGTCTTTTCCAAAGAGAGGGATAAGGAAGGGGAGTGGCGAGATCAGATGGGGAGCATTCGTGAGAAGACGTTGGCGTTCATGGAGGTTTTCGTAGACCAGGCCAAACTCTCGTTGTTGGAGATAACGCAGGCCCCCATGGACCATTTTGGAAGATTTTGATGAGGTGCCTGAGGCGAAGTCGTCCTTTTCAATCAACGCCACGCTGAGACCTCGGGTGACGGCATCAACGGCGACCCCAGTTCCGGTCATTCCGCCTCCAATAATGAGGAGGTCAAACGTCTTGCTCTTGAGGGCTTCTAGGGAAGAAGAGCGGTCAAAACGGGGCATCGGCCAAGCCTGCCACAGTCTCCGGTCAAGTTTTTCCAGATTGCTCTTTACAGATACCCCTCTGACGTGGGAGAATATCTACTCCACCGGATCGGAATCCTGGAAATTCAGGGCCATTTCGAGATGGAGGAACCCCCCCCCAATTGTCGGCGCAAGGAAAGAAACAATGAACCCCACGTGGCGTAAGCGATCAGCCTGTACCGGGATTGACTCTGATGTCTTTTATCCCTCAAGTGAAGATGATGCAGATGCAGAAGAGGCCAAGGCCATCTGTGCAGTCTGCCCAGTTCAGACCATGTGTCTCGAGCACGCTCTTTCACTGCGAGAGCGTGAAGGCATCTGGGGTGGCACCACCGAGCGTGAGCGACGCCGGATCTTGCGTCAACGACGCAAAACCGCCTAAGCGCGTCTCTGAGCGAGCTCGAAAAGGGCTCAGGCTAGGTTAGGGCTATGGATTTTGACCTCCCAGATGAACTCGTCGCTCTCCAAGCGAGTGTTCGACGCTTGTCGCAAGACAAAATCAAGCCGCGAGCTCGAGAGATCGACTCAACCGGTGAGTATCCCCAAGACATCTTTGATGCCTTCCAGGCAGCGGGACTTTTAGGGCTCTGTATCCCTGAGGAATACGAAGGAGCGGGAGCAGGGATCTTAGGTCTGACGATCGCCATTGAAGAGGTGACCAAATACTCCAACGTCACAGGATTGATGTTGTTGCTGACCCGACTCCCGACCGGGCCGATCATGATCGCTGGCTCCGAAGAACAGAAACTTCGCTACTTGCCGGGCATCGCGCAAGGAACACAGCGCTGCGCCTTCGGTCTCTCGGAACCCCAAGCGGGAAGTGACGTGGCCGGAATGCGCACGGTTGCCACGCCTGATCCAGACGTAAAAGATGGCTGGATTTTGAATGGACTCAAATGCTGGATGTCCGGCGTTGTTCAAGCCGACTGGTACGTCGTCTTTGCAAAGACCGGTGACCCCAACTCTCGAGATCACGGTTCTATTACGTGCTTTGTGATTGACCGAGATGCGCCAGGATTGAGCGTGCCAAGGACCGACAAGAAGATGGGGGTTCGAGGCGTCGACACCGGCGAGCTGCTCCTTGAGAACGTCCGTGTGGGCCCAGAGAACGTGATCGGCGAAGTTGGCGGATTCCGCTTGGCAATGTTTGGCCTCAATGCCATGCGGCCAATCGTTGCTGCACGAGGTATTGGTTTGGCTGAAGGGGCCATCATGTACGCCACCGAGTACGTCAAAGAACGTGCCGCCTTTGGCAAGACCATCGCTGACTTCCAAGGCATTCAATGGAAGTTGGCCGAGATCGCCACTGAGATTGAAGCGGCACGTCTTTTGACTTATCGAGCCGCATGGTTGGCCGATCAGGGCAAATTTACGAAGGAATACGTGCCCTACCTCTCCATGGCCAAGATGTACGCCACTGAAGTTGGCGTGAAGGCCTCAGGGATCGCCGTGCAACTCTTAGGAGCTGCGGGCTACATGGAAGATCACCCCACTGAACTTTGGTACCGAGATGCCAAGCAGTTAACAATCGTGGAAGGCACCTCACAGGTCCAGCTCGGACTTATTGCTCGAGGGCTCTTAGGCCACGACCTCTGGTGGGACTGAGCGAGTCCACCCTTCTCGAATCATTGGGAGGGGTGACGGGAGTGCTCAACACACTCTGTGAAGGATCAGACCTGACCACGTCACAAGCAGAAGCAGTGATGGATGTTGTCTTTGATGGTGATGTTGACGCTGCCCAAGTCGCGGGCATTCTTGTCGCGCTTCGAGCCAAGGGCGAAACCGCCGACGAACTCACGGGCATGGTGCGCTCCATGCTGGGTCACGCGACTCGAGTCACCCTTGACGTCGAGGCGCTTGACATTGTGGGCACCGGTGGTGACGACAAGGGTTCTGTGAACATTTCGACAATGGCCGCATTCGTGATTGCCGGAGCGGGCCAGCCTGTCTGTAAGCACGGCAACCGGGCCGCATCATCCAAGGTGGGAACCGCCGACGTCCTTGAAGCGCTCGGGGTCAAGATCGAGTGTTCCCCAGAAGAAGTAGCCGAGAGTATCGCTCAAAGAAACTTTGGCTTCTGTTTCGCCCCCGCGTTCCATCCCGCCATGCGGTTCGTGGGGCCGGTTCGAAAAGCCCTCGGGATTCGAACAGCGTTCAATGTGCTCGGGCCCTTAGCCAACCCCGCACAGCCGCCCTATCTCCTAGTTGGAACGGCAGATCCACATTCACTTGAGAACATGGCGACCGTTCTTGGGCAAAACGGTGTGAAGAGAGCGTGGGTCGTCCACGCCCGAGATGGCTACGACGAGCTTTCGACGAGTGCCCTCAGTGACGTTGTCGAAGTTGTGGGCCAAGACGATGGAACGATCGAGTACAACCGCTTTGAGATCAACCCGGCTTCTTATAGCCTCACGTCGCCTGGCGAAGGTGAATTGCTCGGAGGAGATGCAACGGTGAATGCCAGGGCGCTGATTGATTTGCTCGAGGGAGCATCTGGAGCAGTTCGAGACATCGTCCTGCTGAATGCGGCGGCGGGATTAGTGATCGCTGGTCGAGTTTCATCACTCGAAGAAGGAATCCTTCTCGGAGCACAGGCTCTTGATTCAGGCGCAGCACGAGGAGTGCTCTCTTCACTGGTGGGCTAATGCAGCGGGCCTTTGCTGCTGACTTCGTAGCGCAACACCGACGGTTCGCCCTGGACGACGTCTTTTAAGTCCGACTGAAACGTCGCCATATGAGGAGCTGAAAAGTGAGCGGCGAGTGCCGCTTCGCTTTCCCACTCTTCGAAGAGAAGAACCGTGTCGGGCTCTCTGATGTCGAAAGAGAACCGGTAGGTCACGCACCCCGCTTCGGCTTCTGAGGCGATCGACATTTCGCTCATGGCTGAAATAGCTCGATCTCTCATCGTGGGATTAATTGGAATACTTCCTCGAATCACAATCATGAGTACCTCAAAGTTCTCGGGCGGTCTGTCGGAGAGAACCTAGCGGTTCACTCACCCCAAGGTGTTACTTGATGCCAGCTGCCACATTTTGTGCTGCGCTGACCAGGGACTCTTGACTGACGTCGTTCCCAACCACAGCAACGAGCACCGTGAGACCGCTCTTGTGGAAAATTACGGTTTTCCCAGCGCCACCACCACCGGCGATAATGCCCCGGCTTACAATTTTCCCGTCATTGGCGACCGTGACCGTTGTTCCTTTTTCTCCAGACGACGTGTAGAGCACGTCACCCATGTCGGTTCCAGAACTATTGGACTTTGAGATCAACACTGAGACCAATCCAGTGTCGCTCGTGAGACTTCCCCAGGTGCATGAGCGGACGTTGGCCGAATCCGTCGGTGGATTGAGAGCCAATGCGCTACCCGTGAGGGTCGTTAGATCAGCGTTGGTGACCAGGGTGCATGGATCTGGGATCGCAGAAGCAGTTGCCGTTGTGGTTTGAGACGATGATGAAGACGAACTTCCAGACATTGAGGTCGTCGTCGATGAACTACTGCCGCTCGAGCCACAGGCTCCGAGCAGGAGGGCCGAGACGGCGACGGCGCTGAAGGCCACTGCGATTTTGCCAGTCCGTGGGTTCGTTGCAAACGTGTTCATGATAAAAGTCCTTTCTCTTCCCAAATTATACGCTCAGGAGAGAAGCCCTGCAAGGAGTCTCTAGGAACAGGAGAGCAGATGTATTCCTATCTAGGCAATCGCAATTGGGCTCACAGGGCTGCCAGCAGCGCCTCGAACATTGAGCGGCGCAACAACCATGAGGCACTCCGTTACCTGGTCTGCGGAGAGCTGTGCGAGGTTCATATGCTCTATTAAGTGCACACCAAGACCGCGAAGCAACGCTAAGTGGACACCTAAGAAGACGTCTTGGTCAAAGGGCATTACTTCAATCGCCGAGTTGTCACATCCAACCACGGCAACATCGTTGTCAGCGAAAAAGTGAACTGCATCAAGACCGAGTCCTGGCTGGCTGGCCGGCATGGAAGGTTTACCTTGATCCCTCCACCACTCTAAAAATCCAGTTCGCACCATCACCATGTCGCCAGAGCGAACGCGCACCCCTTGAGCATCGGCACAGGCCTGAAGATCAGCGCTTGAGATCACCGTTCCAGGCTCGAGCCAATCGACACCTTGGTGGCGAGGGAGATCCAAGTGCACTCCGCGCGTGACGATCTGGCCAACTTTGTCGATGCCGCAGTGAGGAACACCTCGTTTCGTGGTGATGTCGTGGATAGAAAATCCGTTGTAGATCGAGCCGTCTATGTAGACGTGCGCTAGGGCATCCATATGGGTGAGCCCATGAGAATCCAAGATCAGCACGTCTTCGTTCGACCCCAAGTCTTCGGGAGCGCCAAAGGGAGCATCGGAACCGGCATCACTTTGACTCTGTGCACTCAGACGCTGTGGGGGATTGCGGAAGGCAAAGATCGGAGCACTTCCGCGTCGCTGGATTGGGACTGCCAAGTTATAGACCTTGCCGGTTGTCGATGATGCCAATGCAGCGGTGACGACTTCTGGGGTGATGAGGTTTAAAGCACCTCGTTCGTCATTTTCACCCCAGCGGCCCCAGTTTGAGAACTCCGGCGCTTTGGCTGACTTTTTCTCCGTCATCTCACTCATTTCGTCGATTGCCAATAGTGCTGCGCCTTTAAGTTATCAGCGTGGCTCACCAAAAACCTTGTTTGAGGTGACCCGTGCACCAGATGAGGGACGCACTCTCCATGACGCCGTCCCTGGAGTGAGATCGAGGTCAACCTCATCGCTGAGCACGACGACACATCCTCCAAAACCAGCGCCCGTCATTCGAACGCCATAAACTCCCTGTTGTGAGTTGAGTGAATCAACGAGTTGGTTGACCTCTCGACATGACACATCAAAGTCGTCTCGGAGCGACGCATGGCTCTCGTTCATGAGTGCTCCAGCGAGTGTGAGGTCGCCTCCCTCGAGCGCGTCAGCGCACGCGCTGACCCGTTGGGTCTCTGTGACGACGTGGCGTGCTCTGCGACGAAGAATAGTGTTGTCAATCGTCGCGACGTCGCTGAGAGTTGCCGAACCAAGGGGTCCAATCAACTGGGCGGCGTCTTGGCATTGTGAGCGACGGATGGCGTAGTCGCTTGTGGCGAGTGAACGCGTGACTCCAGAGTGGACGACCGTAAATATTCCAGCGTGATTGATAGGAGCGAGTGACCACGAGAGATCGGCAAAGTTGAAGTGCACCCCAGTTGATGCTTGGCCGAGCACAATGCTTAAGGGGTCGAGGAGCCCGACCTCTTGTCCTGCATGTGACTCGCAGCGCTGCACCAACATGGCAAACTCCAGCGGAGGGAGATCGACTCCTAGCGCCAACGCACACGCCACCAGAAGCGAGGCACTCGACGAGAGACCAGCTCCGAGAGGAAGGCTCGAGCGCAGATGAAGTTCACCAGAGGGGAATGGACCAGACTGCGTCATCTCGAGAACAAGACCTGCGATCATGCGAGCAAAGCTGTCGTGCTGAGGCACAGAGAGATCGTGGGCTTGGAGAACCACAGGATTCGGTGATTGTTCAGAGGTCACGCTCAGAACCCCTGCGTCACTGGCTTCAAAGCGGGCAGTCGTCCCAAGGTCAAGAGCGATTGCCAACGAGGACCCTCCGGCATAATCGGTGTGGTCACCAAGAATGGTCACTCGACCGGGTGCAAATACCTCTCGTGTCACGTATGCATCGAGGGTTCAACGATGACCGAGGAATCGCCCTGATGGAGGCCAGCAATGATCCGCTGGAAGGCGCCAGCTGCGTCGTCGCCAAGTGAGTCGTGTTGTGTGACACGCAGGCCCCGCTCTCGCTCCATGCCGAAGAGACCAAAGCGTGGCTCATAGCTTCCCCACTCGTAGTTATCGATCAAAGTCCAATGCCAGAAGCCTTGGACGTCGACGCCGTTTCGAATGGCACTCACGACAGCGCCAAGGTGTTCTGCGAGATAGCGAGGACGCTGCATGCCATCCATGCGCCCATAGCTCCTCCCTCGCCGCACTCGGTTGCTCATCCCATTCTCTAAGACCCAGACGGGGCGTTGATAGCGACCGGCTTCTTCTAAGACCTTGAGAAACATCGCCGGATCAGGCTCATCGTCCCAAAGAGCTCGACCTGGGTTCCACCAGCGCCCTCCCGCACTTTGGCGCCCCGGCACCACCAAATGACTCGCAGCGATCGGGGCGTAGTGATCAACGGCAATCACGTCAAGGTGGCGGTCGTGGCTACTTTGAGCGAGGACCTTGCGGGTCTCTTTGAGTGATTCTGCAGTTGGGAACTGTGAGGCGGCGATGCGGCGCAAGAATCGCTCAAGTGTTCCTCGCCTGCCGGGGCCACCGTCGCCGAGAAACGAATAGTGCGCACGTCGTTGTTCTAAGAGATAACTCACGAGATCAGCGTCATCAATGCCGTGTTCTCGAGAGACCAGCAGATCAGTGGCGATCTGGTCGAGTTCGTAGATTGACAGCGTGTAGGGGTTGGTGGTCACGACACTTTCGGGCTGGAGGGCTTTGATGCCGTTGTAGCCCAGCACGTGTGCCGCCAAGAGCGTGTCAAAGGTGGTGGCCACCCCGTTGGTGTCGAGAAGCCGACCCGGAGGGAACAGTCCGGTAAGAAAGCTGTTCACGCTCAAGATATTTGGTTCGTTGATCGTGACCCACTTGGTGACGAGGTCGCCAAAGAGTTCTACTGCGTGCTCCATCCACGTTGCGAGAAGGGCAGCATTGGCACTGTCTCGCCATGGCTCGATGCCGAGCCAGGAGGGATGCGTGAAGTGGTGAAGCGTGACGACTGGCTCCATATTGCGTGATCGAATGGCTTGGAGAATCTTTCGATACGTCGCAACTGCATTCTCATCTCGCGCCCCGCGGGTGGGCTCGATCCTGGTCCACTCAAGGGAAAGCCGAAATGAGGTCAGACCAATCTGTTGGGCTCTGTCGAGTTGGGACTCATAATTCTCAAAAAACAGTGTCGCCGACCCTGACGGCTCTACTCGACCTTCGCTCTCCCAGGGGGCCCAATTATTGGCGGGCTCTGCAGGACCGTTGTAGCCACCTTCGATCTGGAATCCTGCAGTGGCGACGCCGAAGAGGAATGAGTCTGGCAAAAGGGAGGATGACGCCATGTCATAAAGCATGGCACGACCAGGCGTTGAACCGGTCGCTACACTCGGAACTGGATCACGTCGGTTCATTGGCCCGAGAAGTGGGGCATCCAGGAGAGGGAGAGCACTGTGGCGGGACCGCTTGAGGGAATAAAAGTCATTGAATTGGCCGGTATTGGGCCTTCTCCTTACGCCTGCATGCTCTTGGCCGATGCGGGAGCCGATATCTTGCGTCTCGATCGCCCAGGCGCTGCCATGCCGCCTGGGGCTCCGAAATGGGAGTTGCTGAACCGTTCCCGCCCGAGCATTGGTATTGATCTCAAGAACCCGGACGCCATTGCGCTCGCCCTTGAGTTGATCGGGGACGCCGACGTGGTGATCGAAGGGTATCGACCTGGTGTTGCCGAGCGATTAGGACTTGGACCAGATGATTGTCTGGCCGTCAATCCGAAAATTGTGTATGGGCGTATGACGGGCTGGGGTCAAGAAGGACCATTGGCTCAGCGAGCAGGACATGACATTAACTACATCGCGATCGCTGGGGCTCTCTGGCCAATTGGTCGAAGCGATGAGATCCCCACTCTTCCCTTAAACCTGGTGGGGGATTTCGGCGGAGGGGGAATGATGTTGGCATTCGGCGTGGTCTCGGCACTGCTCTCGGCTCGATTGACTGGGCGCGGCCAAGTCGTTGATGCATCCATGGTCGACGGTGCAGCATCAATGATGACGATGACCTATGGTTTCAACGTGGCCGGCCTCTGGGAGTGGGAGCGAGGAGTCAACATGTTGGATACCGGTGCACACTTCTATGAGGTCTACGAAACAAAAGACGACAAGTATTTCGCTGTCGGGGCTATTGAGCGCAAATTTTATGCAGAGCTTCTCGAGGGCCTAGGCCTCAGTGGAGAAGAGCTCCCCGACCAGATGGACCGGACGGGCTGGCCAGGACTCAAAGTTCGGTTTGCCGAAATATTCAAAACAAAGACGCGTGATGAGTGGACCGAGATCTTTGATGGGACTGATGCATGCGCCACACCAGTGCTCTCTCCCATCGAGACGTTCCACCACCCTCACATGGAACAGCGCTCCACCTTTGTTGAAATCGATGGAGTGATGCAACCCGCCCCCGCCCCCCGCTTCAGCGCGACTCCCTCGGCGATATCGAGGGGAGCGTCGCTTCCCTGTTCAGATACCGACGAAGGACTCTTGAGCTGGGGTGTTGACCCAGAGCGCCTTCAAACTCTGAGAGATGCTGGCGCAATCGCCTAGGCGACGGCGAGCTTAGGGTTGGTTATTGACCCTCAGTGAGGCAGCCAGGCCGCCACAGCAAAATTCGACGAGATGGCGAGCAGATTCACCTGCGTCGAGGGGCGCATGTTGTGAAGCTCGCACGAGGAGCGCCCCGTAGATCTGTTGGCCCAAGAGCGTGACGCTTTGCTCAATATTGGTGATCTTCCAGAGGCCGTGTTTTTGCCCGTCGACGAGAATCTCGGTGAGCTGATTGGCGACTTCCGCACCAATGATTCCGAGCTCCACGTCCACCGCAGCAGCGGTTGTGCCAAGAGAACCTTGGGTCGTCAAGGCCAAGCGAAAGAAGGCTGGCTGACCGTCGACAACCTCAAGGAGTCCAGTGATCAGATGTTCGAATCTCTCGAGTGGTGCAGTACTTGGATGGCCATCCATTGAGACTTGTAACTGCGTGTAGAGGCCCTCGATGCAGGCGACCATGAGGTCAGATCGGTTTGAGAAGTAGACGTAGAGGGTAGAGCGAGCCACCCCAACAAACTGAGCGATCTCATCCATGGAGACGTCGGTGGTTCCGCGATCTCCGAAGAGTTCTCGAGCGCGAGCGACGATCTCAGCCCTGCGGAGGTCTGCGGTGCTTTCACCCTCGGGCAAGGTTGACATGTGCGCGTTCTAGATAGCCACAGGAGCGTGTGGGGTAAACGACACAGGAATGTGCTTGATGCCGCTGATGAAGGGGCTCTGGAGTCGCTGAGCGGGTCCCGTTTGGGTGATGTCTGGCATGCGGTCCAAGAGGTGCTCAAACATCACCATGATCTCCATGCGGGCCAAATTCGCGCCTAGACAGAAGTGTGGCCCTCCACCGCCAAATGCCATGTGAGGATTTGGATTTCGGGTGATGTCAAAGACGTCAGGGTTTTCGAAGACTGACTCGTCTCGATTCGCTGAAATGTGGAAAAAGACGACTTTGTCGCCTTTCTTGATCTCTGCCCCTTCAAGGGAGACGTCCGTCATTGCCGTGCGACGGAAACACATGACAGGAGTGACAAAACGAAGCATCTCTTCAACCGCGCCTGGCAGAAGTGATCGATCTGATTTCAAGAGCTCCCACTGCTCGGGGAACTCAAAGAAGGTATTCATCGCGCCAGCAATCAGATTTCTGGTTGTCTCGTTTCCGGCAACCGCCAACAGAAGGAAGAACAGCTCAAGTTCGAGGTCGCTCAGCGACTCTCCGTCTGCGTTGACTTGCGTCAAGGCCGACATCAAGTCCTGGCGTGGATCGGCGCGCTTGGCGGCAAACAGCTCAGAGGCATAGGCATAGAGCTCCATCGCCGCGATTGCGCTTTGCGTGGGGTCGACCAAGTACTCAGGGTCTTCGCTTCCGATCATCTTGTTGGACCAGTCGAACATCTTGTGGCGATCTTCGAAGGGGACTCCCATGAGTTCCGCAATCACAATCAAGGGCAACTCGGCGGCAATGTCGACGACGAAGTCGGCGGTGCCGCGCTCGGAGACTCGATTCAATAACTCGTCGGTCACGATGTGGAGTCGAGCTTCTAAGTCTCGAATCATTCGGGGGGTGAAGGCTTTATTCACCAATCGGCGATAGCGCGTGTGGTCGGGAGGATCCATATTCAGCATCATCAGTTGCTGCTGGGCGACGAGCTCTTCATCAATGTCGGTGATGAGCGAGGTTTTCGGGAACGATGAGAACTCTTCCCACTCACGGTTCACCCGCACACATGCGCCATGAGTCATGACGGCCCAGTAGGGAATGGAGCCTTCGTCGTGGCGCAACGAGACCGGCGCGGTGGCGCGCATGTGGGCGAAGTAGTCATGAGGGACCCGCTCGGAGTACGTCAGTGGGTTCATTAAGTTGAGATCGTTATCCGGCATAGCTGGTCCCTCTCTGGAATCGGACACACTGTCCGATCAAGAGATGACCCTAGGCCACCAGGAGAGAACGGTCAACGCGGCCGAAGGCCTCTGGGCTCAGCCAGAGCGAGAGGGCCGACCCATGTGCCAGCCACCGCAGAACTCACAGGGGTAGACATTGAGTTCGACCTTGTCCTCGACCCATCGCATGTGCGCAGCGGAGGCCGCCTCTCGCTCAGAGGAGTACTTCGTCTTTGGGGCACCGTCGGCTCGAAAATGGGCATTTCCAAGCGAAGACGCTTGGCGGGATGAGGCTTTTGGCGCTCGATTCTTTCGTCCCATCCCTCTAGTTTGACCTGTCCGAGAGTTCGTTGTGAACCAGAGGCACGATATTGTTCGAGACATGAGTGAACTCTCTCCAGTCATCGAATCTGATCTGAGTGATCCGATCCTCGATGAAGACGACCACGAGAGATTTACCCACATTGTTCTTGAGGGCTACACCCCGACTCGTGGGTTTCGGAAAAAATTCGTTCCCGTCGGCAACTCAGTCGTTGAGGGCATGATCAACGCCACGCCGGTTGAAGCGCTGTGTGGGAAGAAATGGGTTCCGGGCAAAGACCCGAAGAAGTATCCGGTCTGTCCAACCTGTGTTGAGATCGCAAAGTCCAAAGGCTGGAGCGTTCCCGGATAAGTTATGCGCCCACTCGTTCGGCGAAGAAGTCCAAGAGCTCGTCGAGTGCAACTCGAGTTGGCGAACCATCAGCATCGGAGTAGTCCTCGGTGAGGACTGAATGAGCCGTTTTTTTGTAACCCCATGGGTTTGACTCACTCGAATCGATTTCAACGCCTCTGAACCCGTCACCGAGTTCGTCTCGAAGCCGCTCAAAGCGTTGAGGTGGAGACGTCTTGTCCCCGGTAAAGCGAAGGCCCATAACACAAGCCCCGTCGGCAACACGCGCTTTGACGAGTTCGAGGTCCCCATCTGAAATACCAAGTGAGCGTCGGTGCTTCTTGGAGACTGGAAAGGGAAGTGAAGGTTGACTTAAGGCAGGAGCGACAACTACAGGGTCGACCATCATCGCGAGAGCAAACCCCCCGGTCAGACACATGCCGACCGCGCCCACGCCATTGCCCCCGCAGCGAGCACCTTCGACCGCAGCCAATTCTCGAAGCCAGCGGGTTGCCGGGCTGGTTTTGTTGGTGGCCAAGATTGCGAACTCCCGACTCACGCATGCCTTTGCGAGCGAAGAAGCGAGATAGCCCGGCGACGGAGCGCGGCCCGGCGTTCCAAAGAGATCAGGCAGGACGGCGGTCATGCCACGCTCAGCGACTTTTCGGCCGAAGGCTGCCACGAGG
Source organism: Actinomycetota bacterium (assembly GCA_009699875.1). Taxonomy (GTDB): domain Bacteria; phylum Actinomycetota; class Acidimicrobiia; order Acidimicrobiales; family RAAP-2; genus CAIUMH01. The sequence continues at coordinate 89,981 of WLNI01000001.1, read as the reverse complement.
GGAGTGAGCCCCGGGATCTCATGAATGATGATGACCGCAGGGCCCGATCCCATTCGATAGAGAGATTTACTCGATCCAAGGGCGGTGAATGTCTCTTCTTGAAAATCGGACAGGACATGGTTGTTGGGGTTTGTGCTCATGGCTCTCAGACTAGGCCCACTACTGGAAAGATGCCGAGACGAGAAACGAACAACCAAGTTCAGAGCGACTCAGTCTCGTGAGTGGAGGTTCCGGGAATGACGAGGGAACAATAATCCTGGGGGCGATGAGGGCCACTGCAAAGCGAGGTCCTCAAGGTCAGGAAGGATAGAGCAATGCCCGAAGGAAAAACGGTCGTTCTCTTGACCTCACCGAAACACCCTCCACGCAGCGGGCCACCGTCTGCGTTCTACGAGCGAGGTCGAGGCAATATTCTCGCCGAGCGGCTCCTTGATGTCGGTCATCGAGTCGCTATGTGGTGGGACCATCCAGAGGGACCCCTCCTCCCTTGTGATCCCGACGTTGTTCTCGTGCGCTCTTCGATTCACCCACTCTTAGAAAGAGCGGACGAGTTTGCTGCAAAGGGACTCACGGTTATGAACGAACCTGAGATGCATCGAGCGAGCCAAGACAAACTCTTCCAAGCACACGCGTTCTTCACTCATGGCGTTGCACATCCGCAAAGCATCGATCCATTCCTCACTCAATGGGATGGCCCAAGCGAGGTCGTAGTGAAACCTCGCAGTGGACGATCGGGTATCGGTGTTCGTAGAGGTCACGCGAACGCTCTCGAGGTGAAGGAGGGGGAGATGATGCAAGCTTTCGTCGAGGCCGTGCAAGATTTTCGAGTCACTGTGGTCGACGGACGCGATCTTGGTTGGGCTCTGCGAACCGCCAAGGCGGGGGACTTTCGAACAAACTTGGCCCAAGGCGCCACCATGGTCCACGCACCACCACCTTCGAGTCAGGCCCGAGATCTAGTGCGCCTTGCGTGTGCGTCGCTTGGTCTTCGGATCGCGGGAGTCGACGTTGTCATCTCTGAACACGGACCGATTGTTCTCGAGGTCAATGCAGTCACCACACTCGTTGGCCCAGATGAGAACTCAACGAGAGAGATTCTCGACGCCGTCTGTACTCTTGTAGCGCAAAGCTAAGACGCTAGGCGGGTGTGGTGGTCATCACGGCAAGACACATCTCATCCGAGGACCCATCGCCCCAGGTAATAAACCGAGGCGGAAGCTTCTTGGTCTGAGGATTGAGTGCTCGAAGTGATGGATTCCATGTACAGGAAACTTCGATCTTGTCTCCTGGGCCGACGTGAACCGTGGGAGTGATGTTGTGGGCGACTTGGTTGTCAAAGTTGTAGTTCGGAACATTCAAAATCACCTGGGCTTGCGGGGTGCCTGGATTCACCGTCACCGTCATGGATTGGCCTAAGAGATGCATGTGCGGGGTGATCCTCTGGATCACTTCGTTCCCTCGCACGGGCCACGTGCACGAGGTGGAATTTCCAACGGGAGGATTCATTGGGTCTCGACCACAGAACCGCTCAAGTCCGTAGACCGTGATGGCTGCCGCAGAACCAAATCGCTTCGACAGATCAGCGATTGAGGCTGCCCGATCACACAATGGACCAGTCACACCCTCGGGACAGGGGATATCAAGTGCAGCGGGAAGTTGCTGAATGGAGACGGTTTGAATATTTGATCCCGCAGCAGGAACAGCTTTCATTGTTACGTAGGAACTGTCGGGCTTGGCGCCGATCAGCGTATTGTAGTGAATCTGCACGATAAGCACTGAGCCTTTTTGGAGCGGTGCCCCAAGCCCCGTTGGCATTACGTCGGCACCGTGGCCAGGTGACCAGCCGCAGAGCCATGGCATGCCAGAAAATTCACCGAGCGCATCGTTACTCAGACTCGGCTCGCCGAAACAGGTCCAGCCTTTGCCATTGTTATTCAACTCTTGAGCAGCAGCAGCGTGCTCCGGGTCGACGCGGTAGACGATGGCGTGGTGAACCTCTTTGGTCCCAGGATGAAAGGCCGTGGTGGTGACCACCATGTCTTGTTTCAAGTGCGGGTTGACGACTGAACAGTGGTAGAGGTCCTTTGCGCCATCAGGAGGTTTCGGTACGTAATTCGCAGGCGTCTTGACGGTGATGGTCTGGACCTTTGCCGCTGCTCGTGCGGACGCTTCACGAGGTGAGAGAGAAATGGTCACAGCAACCGCAGCAATGATGACGAGGCCCGCAATCAGCGCACGCAGTGTCGAAGATCGCAGTACTTGTGAGCGAAGCATCATCGGTTGGTCCCCCTGGTCGTCAATCAACGTGTCTGTACTTTACCCGCACCTAGGACACAGAGAGGTTCAGGGGAGGGGCAGAAAAAAAACCCTGCCATCGGCAGGGAAGAATCGGTCAGTGTCCTCGCAGCCCCACGAAGCGCAAAATAGCTCCGTGGGGCTGGAAGGGACTGAAATTAGATGGCTCGGACGGCTTTTGCCTCGTCGCCTTTGCGGCCTTGACCGACCTCGAATTCGACCTGCTGGCCTTCTTCGAGTGAACGGTAGCCGTCACCTTCGATGTTGGAGTAGTGCACAAAGACGTCTTCTCCATCAGTTCGTGAGATAAAGCCGAAGCCCTTTTCACTATTGAAAAATTTCACTGTTCCGGTTGCCATTGCTGTATTCCTTCTTTCTATTTCTTTCATTTCCGCTTCGTGCGGGTTTTGTGCGCGCGTCGCTCAGACCAAACGATCGAGGGAGTTGCGTGCGAAGTTGAGTTTCGTGGTCGAGTGACCGATCTTGAAAAGGCGCTTTGCTTACTTGTTTGTTTACTCAGCGCATGGGTTTACCCTTCAAACCGTAGTCGCTTACGCACCCCTGGTCACGATGGGGACAGCGAGCAAGGCCTCCTCGGGCGATTTTTTGAGCAAAAAGGGCCGTTTTCGGGGCTTGAACTGGAAAAACAAATGTTCAGAGCCTCCAAGAGAAATGCAGGCAAATACAGTTCACTACGCCAATCGAAGGCGATATCGTCACCTCGTGGCGACTCGTGATTCCTTTCTCCTGGTACCTCCCTCCGAGGGCAAGACGCCGGGCGGAACCAAAGATTCGAAGCAAGGCGTCTTCGATGATCAGCTGCGTCGCTCGAGAAAGGCGCTCGCCAGCGCATTGCGCAAGGAGCTCGCCACCATCACTCCTGCTCGTACCACCAAACTCTTGAAAGCTCGAGGTGATCTCTTGGACTCCTCGCTTACTGCAACGAAGGCTGCTCTTGGTTCCACGCCGTTGACACTGCCTGCGTGGCAGCGCTACAGCGGCGTGGTGTGGGCGCACGTCGACCCTGCGTCATTGCGCCCGAGAGATCGAGCACGTTTGCTCATCCCCTCAGGGCTCTATGGGCTCAACGCTGCAACCGACGAGATCGCCGAGTATCGCTTGACCATGAATGTTACCCTTGACGGAGTCGGATCGTTAAGTTCATTTTGGAAGGAACACCTCACGCATGCGATTGAGGCGCATTGTGCGAAGACGACAGTCGTTGATCTCTTGCCGGCCGAACATCGACGCTCCATTGATTTCGAACAACTCAGCGAGACAGCCGACGTGATCTCAGTCAGGTTCCTTACCTTCGACAAGAAAAATGCTGCGGGTCATGGCGCCAAGGCTGTGAAAGGAGTCTTGGCCCGAGCGATCCTCGTCGATGGCCTCGACGTCGTCGATCACTTTTCTTGGGAGGGCTGGAAAGCAACTCGCACGAAGAACGAAATTTCAGTGCGAGCTCCTAAGCCCTAGATCTGGCGACGCTGTCGCAGTTGGAGACGAAGCACAAGTCCTCCGAGAAGGATCAACATCATCCCCAGTCCACCCAGTACGGCGACGTTTGCGCCTGAGAACGCGAGCGTTGGTTTTGGAACATTGGTGAATGAAATCCCCGTCACGTCACCAGTAGTGACGTCGATGGGCAGAGGGTAGGTCCCCGTGGGGGCAGAGTAGCCAGCGGGAAGCTCCTCGCTGAGGAGGTACTTGCCAGGAGCGATGGTTGTCATGGCGAAGTTTCCGTTCGCGTCAGTCGTTGTCGTATCGACCACGGTGCCACTGAGATCGGTGATCTGAACTGGAACGTCAACGGCCGGGACATTCCCCGCAGGAGCGGTCATTGGAACGGTCGTGGTCGTGGGCTCAGTGGTTGTCGTCGTCGTCGACGTCGAGGTGGTCGTTGGTGGCTCTGTTGTGGTCGTGGTCGCAGGGGTCGTCGTGGTCACACTCACGGCGAGGGGAGGCTCTGAGATATTTCCCGCCACGGTTCGGAGATTCGACGAGATCCAGAGTTGCGCAGAAGGAACGCCGCTTTGGTTGGTGTCAATGAGCGTCAATGTCTTGATTGGAGCGCTTGGCATAAACCAACCAGACGCCCCCACCGAGTCGTTCACGCCACCAGTAAGCCACCCCGAGGATGCGTCCCAGGTAGGCGTATCGAAAGGAGCCGTGACCCCAGAACAGGTACTTGGTTTGGTGGTGGCAATGTCACAGAAGTTGAAGACTGATTGAAACCCCAGGCCCGAGATCGCTACGGCAGCACCGCTGACGTCGGTGGCCGAGATTTGGATCTTCTCGGCATCAACGTCACCAAGAGCAAACCCCCAACCGGCAGCGGGCGTGGGGGTCGCAAACGTGATGGTCGTTGTGCTCGGTGCTTGTCCAGTGGTTGGACTGAAGACGAAATAGGGCTGGCCTTGCGAGCTGGCGAATTGGCCACCAAAAGGGGTGCTTGCTGAAAGCCAGGTGCTCGATCCGCTCGGCACGCTTGGCGTCAACGAGTTTGTCGCGAGCGATGCGGTGGGGAAGCCGTTGGCGCCAGGAATAGCAACTGAACTCGTCCATGATGGATTCGCGCCTGTCGGTCCTGAAAACGTTGCATACGCACCACCTGGAGTCGTGGCGCCATCGCTCTTGGTAATGAAGAGTCCAAGGGCCAGTGAACTCAGGAGAACGCCAAGGGCGATCGAGATCTTTGAAAGGCGGACGAGGACAGGGTTGAAGAGCACAGTAGAAATATTATCCAGAATTCGTGATGAACGAATGGACTGCCTTTTTTCTCAAGGAATGGCTAGTAGAGCCCCACCACATTGCCGTCCTCGTCGATATCGATCTCTTCGGCGGCCGGGTGTGAACTCAATCCCGGCATGGTGCGCATCTCACCACAGATGGCGTACAAGAAGCCCGCCCCTGCGGAGAGTCTGACTTCTCGAACGGGAAGCCTCCAGTTTCGAGGGGCTCCCTTCAGTAAAGGATCTGACGAGAGAGATAGGTGAGTCTTGGCAATGCAGATAGGCAGCGAACCAAATCCCAACTGTTCGTAGCGTCTCAGGGAAGCTGCCGCCTCGTCAGAGAGATCGATGCCATCGGCACCGTAGATCTCTCGGGCGATCGTGTCGATCTTTTCTTCGGGAGTGGCGTCGAGCTCATAGAGAAATCGTGAGGTACTCGGATCATTCGCAGCGTCGATGACCGCCTGGGCTAACGCTGACGCACCCGCACCCCCCTCAGCAAAGTGAGTGCTCACCGCACAGCGCACGCCCATCTCTCGGGCAAGGTCTCGAATCACCTCATACTCAGAGTCAAAGTCATCGGGGAACGCGTTGATAGCGATCACTGGCGTAATGCCGTGCACTTTCAGGTTCTCGACCTGCTTGCGAAGATTTGGGATACCCCTTCGAACGTCATCGGGACTCTCAATGAGCATGGCGTCGGGGAGTGGCTTTCCAGCCGCAATCTTGTGCGACCCAGAATGTGACTTGAGTGCCCGCACCGTAGTGACGACAACACCAGCGTCAGGGGAAAGTCCCGAGACACGACACTTGATATTGAAGAATCGTTCGGCTCCCATGTCGGCCCCGAAGCCAGCTTCAGTGATCAAGAACTCCCCGGTATGGATGCCAATCAAGTCAGCAACCACTGAGGAGTTCCCATGGGCAATATTGCCAAAAGGTCCCGCATGGACGAGGACTGGCGTGTTTTCCAGAGTCTGGAGCAGATTGGGTTTGATGGCGTCCTTCATAATGACGGCCATCGCTCCAGCGGCTCGAAGATCTTCGGCGGTGACGGGGCGTTGGTCAAACGTGAAGCCAATGATGATGCGGCCAAGTCGAGCCCGCATGTCCTTGAGCGACGTCGATAATGCCAAGATAGCCATGACCTCAGAGGCGGCCGTGATGTCAAAGCCGCTGCTGCGCTCAATGCCGTCTTGGGCGGGGCCTAATCCGATCTCAACGTTTCGTAGCGCTCGATCGTTGACGTCGAGGACTCGTCGCCACGTCACACTGTCGATGTCAATACCCAATTCGTTGCCGTGAAAGAGATGATTGTCCACCATGGCCGCCAGGGTGTTATGGGCGGCGGTCACGGCGTGCATGTCGCCGGTGAGGTGGAGATTGATCGCTTCAAAGGGAGCGGCTTGGGAGTACCCTCCACCCGCTCCACCTCCTTTGATGCCAAAGGTGGGCCCCATGGAAGGCTGACGTATTGCGGCGGTTGCTGTTCGACCGAGGTGATGCATTCCTTGGGCGAGGCCGATCGTGGTGGTGGTCTTGCCTTCCCCAAAGGGGGTCGGTGTCACGGCGGTGACAAGGATGTACTTGGCGGTCGGGCGCTCCTGAAGAGCGGAGATAGCTTCAAGTTTGATTTTGGTGACGAATTCACCGTAGGGCTCGAGGAGGTCCGGTCCGATCCCCATGAGTGCTGCGACGTCCGTGATTGGCTTCAAAGTGGCTGAGCGTGCAATCTCTAGCGCCGTCTGCTCTGTCATCGCTGTCGATCCATTCTCAGGGTCCATGAATTTCCTGCCAGGACCCGATCGTACTTCGCCCGCCCCAAGGTTGGCTTCCTGCGGTGGCCAGAATTGACGCTTGCGCTAGATATTTTACAAACTGTGGGATAATTCAGACCACCTCGCAGGCGCCATCAAAAAGATAGAGTCTGGGGACATCAATACCGTCACGTGAACTTCAAAAAAGGGGCTACTGATCTATGTTTTCCAAACTGTCGAAGGCGATTGTTGGCCACCCATGGAGAGTCATCTCCGTCTGGATCATTTTGGCAATTGGCATCATCGGGTTCTCGCCTGATCTGTTGAATTACACGACGAGTAGCGCTGGGGCGGGACTGTCGAACTCCTATCAATCCGTGCAAGCCCAAAACATTGCCACCAAGTACTTCCCGGCTTCCGCCTATGGCTCCGGTTCAATTGTGGTGACGGCGTCCAATGGTGCAGCCCTCCAAGACACCGACATCACGTCAATCCAAGGATTGGTGTCAGGCCTGACCTCCCAGAAGATTCCATGTGTCACGTCCGTCACCACGTCACCGAAGTACGTTTCGTCGAACAAGAAGGCCGATCTCGTCGCGGTTGTCTACAGCGAGGCTGCTGGTTCAACGTGCGTCAACAATGCATCGAACACCATCAACAGTGATACTGCTGACTACCTGCGCGGCACGGGCTTAGTTGCCGGCCAAGTCGGAAACGCATCAATCAGTGTTGACACGACGAATGCCTACGCCACAGCACAGACGATTCTCGAAATCTTTACGGTTCTGGCCATTGTGCTGCTCTTGGCACTGGTCTTCAGGAGCATCATTATCGCTATCTTGCCCGTCGTCTTGATCACAATTATCCACGTGATGGCAGCCGGTGTGACCGCATGGCTCGCTGAAGGGTTTGGGTTCCAGGTTGGAACAAGTCTTGATCCCTTGCTCACCGTGGTGATGTTCGGCGTGGGAACTGACTACATCATCTTCCTGTTGTTCCGTTACCGAGAAGACATCATCGAGAATGCAAACGAAGGCCATACACAGATTCTTGAGAAAGCACTCTCGAAGATTGGCGTGGTCGTGATGTCGGCCGCGGCCACGGTAATCACCGCCTTCGCCGCCCTTCTTGTGGCGTCGCTCCAAGCATTGACGACCTTGGCACCTGGGCTGATTGTTGGCGTGTTCTTCATGATGCTCGCAGGTTTGACCTTGGTCCCTGCGATCTTCCGACTCTTGGGCAAGCACCTCTTCTTCCCGTACCAGCCCCGCAAGCCAAAGCGAGTCAGCCAGTCCGAGAGAGTCGCTCACTTTGTCATGAAGCGACGGGTCTTGACGATTGTCATGGGACTCGTTGTCTTCGTGGGACTGGCTCTTGGGTTGTTCGGGTTCAAGACCACCTACAACACGCTCTCTGAGCTTCCAACGTCAACCCCATCATTGGTGGCCTACAACACACTGGCGGCGAACTACCCACCAGGGCTCTTGGGGCCGACCTATGTCTACGTGGAAGGAACCTCTTCGACGCCGATTAATGAAACCAGCGTTGCGAACTTATCCACCAAGTTGAGCACGACCAAGGGTGTTGAATCCGTCCTTGGAACGACGTATAGCCCAACCACATCTCCAGCCGCCGCACAGATTGCCGTCGTGTTGAGTGACAATCCGTACTCAACCCAAGCGTTAGACAACGTGCAAAACAGCATCGAACCCGCAGCCGATGGAGCGATTCCAGGAAACTTCATTGCTGTTGGTGGGACGTCATCACAGTTGGTCGACGTTCGATCGGCAATGACGGATAGCTTGAAGCACGTGCTGCCATTGGCACTCGTTATCGTGGCCATCATTTTGGCACTCTTGCTCTTCGCTATTGTGGCGCCGCTCTACATTGTGCTTGGGGTCATCATTCTTTACATCTCGGTTGTCGGGGTGACCATGTTGGTCTTCGTGACCGGGCTTGGCTATAACGGTGTCGACTTTACGGTGCCGTTAATCGCTTATCTCTTCGTGATGGCCGTGGGTTCTGACTACAACATCTTGATGGCGGCTCGAATTCGAGAGGAACACAATGCCGGACTTCCGCCGAAGGAAGCAGCCAAGCAGGCCATTTTGACGGGAGCCCCGTCGGTGACCGCAGCTGGACTGATTTTGGCAGCGACGTTCGCGTCCCTGTTGTTTACCAACATCCAGATCCTCGAAGAGATTGGACTCGCCGTCATCGCTGCCGTGCTGTTGGCGTCCTATGTCTTGACGTCAAAGATGTTGCCGGCCGTCACGTCACTCCAAGGGAATTCGTTCTGGTGGCCAAAGCACAAGATCACCGGAGCACCTCCAGAAGCACCTGAGGCACAGAAAGAGCCAGAGAGCGTCTCGTAAAAGCTCACACGCACAAAACGCAGTTGGCCAGCCCCGGAGTGTTCTCCGGGGCTGGTTCGCGTCCCGTCTCCCTTAACTACTTAGGCCGAGGGGTCGTTGGGGTTGGTCGTCGCTTCAAGGGACGCCAGGACGCCACGTTGTTTCCACCAGGCAAATGAGCGCTTGAGTTTGAGCGCGGGCTTTTCAAGGATGAAGTAGCTCGCGGAGGCGACGACCGTTGAGATGAGCACCGTGCCAAGAAAGAGGGGCCAGAAGGGGATATTGAAAAGCGAGAAGTTTCCAACTCTCATGATCTGGTCGATGACTGCTTGGTGCCAGAGGTAGATGCCATATGAAACGGCACCAAAAGATGCGACAGGCCAGCATCGAAGGAACTTGCGAATGAGGCTTTGATCTTGAGGGCCAAAGACCGCAGGGAGGAGGAGAAAGAAACTAAAGAGTCCATACAAGGTTTGTCGGATGAGGTCGTGGTAGCCCTCGGTGTAAATAGGGATCGTGGGGATGTGAATATTCGAGACCGCCCAAAAGCAGAGCAGTGCCATGCCCCATGAAAGCCACGGAAACCAGCGAGAGCTGAGCCATTTCGGCTCTGTGTGGGTTTGATGCGTCCAGGCGGAAAGGACAGCGAGGATCATGCCGAGAGAAAAGATGTCCAAGTAGGCAGGGAGCCATGCCACGTAGGGCACATTGCCGGTGCCTGACTTGTGCTGATGGAGGAGTGCATAGAGTCTCCACGCCAAAGAGAACAAGCTAATGAAGACCAATCCAGCGAGCTCGACGAAGAGACTGGCTAAGGGAGTTCGTCGATCTCGCCGCCACGCGATTGCCATGGCATAGAGCGGGATGAAGAGATAAAAGGTCATCTCGACACAGAGTGACCAAGCCTGGGTGATGCCATAGAACTCTTGGCGGGGAAAGTAGATCTGCAAGAAGAGATAGTGATTGACATAGGCCCACCACCCACCGGGGCCGATCTGAGCGATATGCGTCAGTGTGGTCAAGATAAAAAGTGCCGCCCAGTAGGCCGGCAAAATCCTCAGCAGCCGTCGAACCCAGAAGGCCCCCGTCGCTGGTCGCTCCACGCCGGCCAAGTGAGCTTCAACGAAGGGGCGGTAGAGGAGGAAACCCGAAATCAAGAAAAAGACCATGACGCCGATTTCGAGGCGCGAGGTATAAATCCCCCAGTGGGTTCGAGGGGTGACACCAGAAACAAAGCTTGTGTGGACGCCAACGACCAAGATTGCCGCTATTGCTCGAAGTCCATTGAACCCGGGAAAGCGAGGCGGAACTCTCCTTGCAGGCACGCGTTCTTTCGGCGGGACGACACTCTCAGCCGTGGCGAGTGTTTCGTTATCGCTCATCAAGCGAGGTCCATTCGATCTCCTGGGTTGTTCTTGGGCAGGTGAGGTGTCAGTGGTGTTCAGTATGGCCTAAAAACACTATTCATCCGTGGTTCTGGAGTGCGAAACCATTGAAATTATGGCCAGCTTGGACGCGAAGTTCTCAGGAGAAGACGAGCGTGGCTGGCAGGGAGCCGTGTTTGAGGTCCATGTAATCGAGGGGGTAGTTCTGAGCGAGTCGCCACGGGCGCTTGGCTCCCTGGAGTGGCACCTGACCCGCAGAGCGCCGCACGTAGCCAGCGTCAAGGTCAAACACTGTTTCAACCTTCATCGAAGGATCTGGTGCCTGAGCGATCACTTGGGTGGCACCTTTTTTGTCCATGGCGTCGAGGAGTCGACAGACATAGTTGGCCACAAGATCAGCCTTGAGGGTCCACGACGCATTGGTGTAGCCAACCGTGAAGGCCAGGTTTGGCACACCGCAGAACATCAGACCTTTATAGGAGATCGTCGTTGAGAGATCGACGTCAGTTCCATCAACCTCGAGTTCGATGCCTCCTAAGACTTGAAGGTGTAACCCAGTGGCACTCACAATCACGTCAGCGTTGAGGTGTGTCCCCGATTGCAGGACGATACCTGTGGTATCAAATTTCTCGATGTGATCAGTCACCATCGTGACTGAGCCATTTGAGATTGAGCGAAAGAGCGACGCGCTCGGATCTAAACAGACTCGCTGGTCCCATGGGTTGTACGTGGGGGTGAAGTGGGTATCGACGTCGTAGTTCTCAGGGAGCTGCTTCTCGATATTTTTCTTAAACATTCCTTTCACAAGATTTGGGGCTCGGCGACAGAGTTGATAGGTAATTGAGCCTCGAATGATGTTTTTGAAGCGGATGAGGCGATAGGCGACCATGGGCGGCAGGGACTTCCGCAACTTGTCAGCAGTGTCGTCATTGAAGGGAGCCGAAAAGATGTAAGTAGGGGAGCGTTGCAGAAGGGTGACGTGGCTCGCAGTCTGTGCGAGCGCTGGCACGACCGTGACGGCGGTTGCGCCACTCCCAATGACGATGATTTCTTTCCCTTCTGCCTCAAAGTCACGAGGCCAAAACTGTGGGTGAATGAATTCTCCCTGAAAAGCATCTCGATCTCTATAGTCGGGGGTGTAGCCCTCGTCGTAGCGGTAGTAGCCAGTGTTGGCGTACAGAAAACTGCACGTTATGTTTCTCGTTTCTTGGCTGACAGTATTCAATAGCTCGACACTCCAGAGATGGTCGAGGCTCGACCAGGAAGCTTTTGTGACTTTCTCTGAGTAGAAGACGTGATCTTCAATGCCGTAGTCCCGAGCGGTCTCTTTGACGTAGTGGAGGATTGAAGGGCCGTCGGCAATCGCCTTGGCTTCTTTCCAAGGGCGAAATGAGTAACCCAGGGTAAACATGTCGGAGTCCGATCGAATTCCAGGGTATTGAAAGAGATCCCAGGTCCCACCCATCCGCTCTCGAGACTCAACAATTGCGTACGAGGTCGTGGGCCTGTTCTGAGAGAGATGACACGCAGCTCCAACCCCAGAGAGTCCTGCCCCAACGATGAGAACGTCAACGTGCGAGGGCAAAAGGCAGGTCACAGATGGAGATCCTAGGCCCCAGGTCAAGGCAGGCAGTGTTCAAATCTCAAAACAGGAGAGAACTAGAGTTGAGGGTGCCGCACCTTCGATCGAGGAGATCATGAGTCCTGGGAAATTAGCAGCACGCCCCATTGAATTCCCACGCGAGTCCGATCCTCTGGTCAGTGTGGTCATCATCGGTTGGAGAAACGCCCCTTCACTCTTGGCGAGTTTGGACGCTCTCTCCAACGCCTCCACCTCAATTCCCTACGAAGTCATTTTGACGCTCAACGAACCGACAGAGTCGCTGCTTTCGGAACTAGATAATGGGGTCGCCGGACTCGCTGCGACTCTTCGATCAGATATGAACATTGGGTTTGGAGAGGCAAATAATCGCGCAGTTCAGCGAGCGAAGGGACCTTTTGTCGTGTTTCTCAACGATGACACGTCTGTGCGCGACCAGTGGCTCGACAGCTCGGTCGCACTTATTGAGAAGAACACTGAGATGGGGGCCGTTGGGAGTGTCCTTCTCAACACCAATGGCTCCATCCAAGACGCAGGGTGTCTTATTTGGAGAGATGGAAGCGTGGCACTCCTTGATCACGTCCTCCTCAATGGTCATGAACCAGCGACAAGGCCGGCGCTCTATTGCTCTGCGGCAGCGATTCTTGTGAGGAAAGAGGTATTTGAAAAAGTGGGAGGCTTTGACCCTGGCTACTTCCCTGCGTATTACGAAGACGTTGATCTCTGCTTTAAGTTTCGAAGTGAAGGGTTCGAGACGTGGATTAATACGGACTCACGTGTCGAGCATCTCCGAGCGGGCTCGACGACACGGCCATTCCAACGATTCTGTCATGAGCGCGGTTACCAACGGTTCCTCTCTCGATGGTCACGTTCCCTGGAGCACGTTGCAGTTCCTCCCTCACAAGAAGATCTGTCGTCATACTTTGAGGCAATTCGAACGGGATTTGAAGACATCCGAACGTTACCGAAGGGGGAAGCGTTTGGTGCTCCAGCGCTGCCAGACGCACCTACATTTGACAGTGAAGAGTTCATTCAACAACGCGAAATTGATCTTCGAAAAGAGTTCATCTCCTCACTTGAGGAGAGTTATCTCGACTTCGAAGAAGAAGTGAAGGAGCTGAACGAGCGCCAAGTTGAACTCCTTGGACAAGCGGGTGAACTTCGTAAACAGATCGATGATCGAGATAATCGGATTCGTGAACTTGAGGAGCAAAAGAATGCAGTTGAGAGCGAACTTGAGCGGATGAGGGAGCGAAGAGTCGTCCGAATTACTGATGCTGTAGCCGAAAAGTTTAAGCGAAATACATAAAGTGGTGTCTTCTGAGAATTTGAAAGAGCAGAATCGAGAAGATGTAGAACAATACGCACGCGCATCCGATGGTGACAAGAGTTCAAGGCACGTGAACGCTGCTGAACCAACGAAGCGAGATGGAGAATCGGCAGGTTTTTCTCGACTTGGCAGAATCGTCACCGCGGTTGTAACACGCGCTGCTTGGCGCACAGAGAGAAAGCCGTCAGAAGGAGAGGACGTAAAGGATCCCCACTTCGAAGATTGGATGAAACTGGGTGAACCCCGAGCGATCGCTGAGACCCTCGAGAGCCTGAAGAGTGTTTCGATTCGGCCGCTGATCTCCATCGTGATGCCCGTCTTCAATACAAATCCCAAGCATCTTGAATGTGCTGTTGGGTCAGTGAAGAATCAGATTTATACGAATTGGGAACTATGCATCGCAGACGATGCCTCAACAGATCCACAAACGATCGCGCTCTTGCGTGAGATCGAAGCCTCTGATGAGCGTATTCGTGTCGCTTGGAGGGAAGAAAACGGTCATATTTCTGAAGCCTCGAATAGCGCTATTGAGATTGCAGGGGGAGATTTTGTTGGCTTCCTCGACCACGACGATGAACTCAGCACTCATGCGTTGGGGTCAGTCGTCCTTTGGTTGAGTGAGCATCCAGAGGCAGAACTGCTCTACAGCGATGAAGACAAGATTGACAGGCACGGCCATCGATTCGAACCCTTCTTTAAGGGCGACTTTGATCCACTTCTCCTTCTGTCTAAGAACTACATCAATCACTTCACCGTGATTCGAAGATCAGTACTTTTAGAATCGCAGGGTTTTCGAGAGGGTTACGAAGGAGCTCAAGACTGGGATCTTTTCCTGAGAATTACTGAAGCGATTGGACCTGACAAGATCGAACACATCCCGATGGATCTCTACCATTGGAGAGTTTCAGAGAATTCAACCTCATCATTTTTAGGCGCCAAGGAATACGCCCGCTCTGCTGGAGCCCGGGCCGTCGGTGACCATCTCCATCGGACTAGCCGAGACGCTGCAGTGGAGACTCACCCCGTGCATGGATATCACCGAATTCACTGGAAATTGCCGAATCCATTTCCCCGAGTAGACGTCATCATCCCAACCCGAGATGGAGCAACGTTCGAACACTGCATGAGAACCCTTCTCGACGTCACTGACTATCCAGCTATGCGTATCGTTGTTGTCGATAACGGGAGTGAGGATCCTGAGTTCCTGAAATCCTTGGCGATTTTTGAGGAGTTGTCTCAGGTGTCTGTGATTCGAGACGACCGACCTTTCAATTATTCGGCGCTCAACAATCTGGCGGTTTCACAGTCTTCGGCTGAACTTATCTGCCTTTTAAATGATGACATTGAAATCATCTCTTCAGATTGGCTCAGCGAAATGGTTTCGCAAATCATTCAGCCCGGGGTTGGGGCGGTTGGAGCGAAATTGCACTACCCCGATGGAACTATCCAGCATGCGGGTGTTGTCCTCGGGATTGGCGGGCTTGCCGATCACGTGTTCAAGAACGTTGATTCGACGAATACTTCTTATTTTGATTATCTGAATTGTGCCCGCTCCATCTCATGCGTGACGGCAGCATGCATGGTGGTGAGGCGAGAGCTTTGGGACATCCTTGGTGGCCTCGATGAAGAGCATCTCGCAGTTGCGTTTAATGACGTAGATCTCTGTATTCGCATCCGTGCGACGGGGTGGAGAATCGTATGGACCCCACATGCCCAACTTATTCATCATGAATCAGTTTCTCGTGGTTACGATACGTCTCCCGAGAATGCGGAACGGTTTCAAAAAGAGGTTCTTTATATGAGGAAAACATGGCGGAACGTACTGAGAGTTGACCCCTACTACAACCCAAATCTTTCGATTGAAGCAACCGACTATCGATCTGCGAAAACGGTACGACAGCAAAAAGAAGACTATCTGGAACTACACAGGGGAGAACGCCTCTTTGCTGGTGAGCACATTGTGTCGCGTTCCGGCAACTTCCAAGCATTGATGCAGGACGACGGAGGTTTTCAGATTTTGAATACTCAAACCTCTGAGATTATTTGGAAGATAGACACGGCACCGTTTGGTGACCACCTAGCTTTTCAGTTTGATGGAAATATTGTCGTGTACTCGGCCGTGATGGAGGCTCTTTGGAGCTCAAATATTTTCTTTCAGGACCCCGACAAACTGGTGCTCGCCGACACTGGAGCGATTCACGCACTGAATACATCTGGAGATATCTGCTGGAGGAGTGGAGCCGAGGTCAGACATTAACCCCTTGATTTTCGAATTGTTTAGGGCATTCGCGTCTCAGTGAAAGACCGAGCATTATGAGTAGCGCCAAGAGCGAGCAAATAGCAGCAGGGACTGCAAATGGGGGTAAGTAATGAAATCTTACTGTTGACTTTCCTCTTGGAACATTGACTTGTTGAAACATGGAGGGATTTTCGTTTGAGGTCTGAGTAACTTTCGCAGCCGTTCCATTTACCGTTGCGGTCCAGCCCTCAAGGTATTGCTGTGATCGGACAATAGTGGAATCCGTCTGGCAGTCAACTATCACTGAGTCAATCGTTTGGTTGCGGAATGCACATTTGTCCACTTGGGTACCTCCGGAAGCTGATGCTGTTTGCGAGGTATAGAACGGACTGGGATGTGGGAGCTCCCAAATCTCAGAAAATGAATCCCTGTAGACGAGTCTCGGGCCGTCAGGCCAAGAAGGCAGACTCGACGCAGGCCATGCATAATTCGTGGGCTCGATAATGAACTTAACTCCGACGGCCTCATAGTTCGAAATATTCTTTGATAACTCGGCGGTCGATGATGGACCGTTCGGGTCGGACTGGCTCGTTCCCGTGAAACAACACGGTGAGACATTGGAATTCAGACTGCTTGCGACATATTCGATGAAGGTTTTGGGTACCGGTACATCGTTCATATTTAGTTCGGCGATGTTGAAATACGAACCGTAGTCTGGGGATATTGGACCCAGTGAAAAGAACCGGTAATTCCCGAGATGTTTCTGTAGCCATGTAACCGACGATGTCTCTACTTGTATCGGCCTTGGCGCTGAAAGATAGGTGAAACTGAGCAAGAGCATCGCCTCCAGCGCGATTGTACCGGCGAGGATGATTCGGCCAACGCTCTGTCGGTCACGATGAGAGTGAGTCGGCCTTCTCGTGTTTGTAAGGACTGATCCAAGGAGGAGCGACAAAAGAGCAAGTGAAGCACAGGTGAACGAAAGCACCGGGTAGAGGCCTCGGTGGCTGGTGACAGGAATCGTATTCGGAGAATTCATGATCTTGAATGCCCAAACGGCCGACCAGGCCGAGAGAGCAAGAGCAACAACGATTGCGAGTGACACCCACCGCTGCCGGACTCGATGAGTCGCTACGTCTGTCAATGCGAATCCAGTCAAGATGACTGCAGCGAATTCCCACGAAGCATTTGAGTATCTGAAGAATGCAACGACGGGCATCCCTGGAATAAGGGCAAAAAGGTGTTCAATCGGTACGAAGCCGAAGGTGCGCAAGAGACACAAAAGGATCCAGATGCCCAGGCATATACGAAGTGGGCGATGGGATCTTCCGAAGATCCCTATGAAGCTGCCAACGCAAAGTGTCACGCCTAAATATCCACCTACATTTCCCCAGATTATGGGGAGATAGGTATCTGGACTGGCCGAGGAGAATCCAAAAATGGGTCCAAGCGAATAGGGAAGGAGGAGCTGAGGAAGTCCTTGGGCAGGAAGTGCGGAGAATGAAAATCCAGTTCCAACATGGTTGCTTACGTTTGCCTGTTTTAAATATGAGAGAAATGAAACAATCAGTGGTGAAGCCAGAAGCACTCCAAAAAAGAACCCAAGAGAAACTTTGGTTAAGAATGGTTTCCAGACACTACGTTCACTTCCAATGAATCGGGCAAAGATCCAGACAACGACCAAGATCGAATCGATGTAGGTGGTTTCGGGAAATCCTGCAAGGATGGAAAGGCAGATCCCAAATGCGAGGAAACGCCACCCGTTTCGTCGATTTAAAGTCGCTGCCTCCAAACACATCTCTACGCCAAGGATCGTGACCGGGAGAAAGGCGACAGGCCTCATAGGGGCATTGGTGATCCAGACGAAAGAGCTACTGAGAGCGAATGCGATGGCAGCGCCCATTGAAATCGTGATTCCCATCGCAAGTCGACGGCAGAGCAAAAATGTTGCAATTCCAGCGATGGACTCGAGCAGAATCGTGAGATAGAGGACGCCCTGATCAAACAGAAGAAGCATCGTTGGTGGAAAAAAAGCCCCACTCTGCATTTCTCCTGCGAGAGGCGTCCCAACGCCTTCAAATGGATTCCACCAAGGGATGTGGCCATGGATCCAATTCATTGCAGCAAGGTGGCCAAGAGACTGGAGAGTAAGACCTGTATTTGGATCAATGTAGGGCAATCCAGACAATAAATGAGTGGTTGGGAGCGTTAGTGCGGCATTCAACACCAGAGGATTGGTGGTGACAATATGCAGAATCGCAGGGGAGTTTGCAAGTAGCACTGCAACGAAGATCAGGGTGAAGGGGATATATTTTTTGGACATTGATCTTTGAAGAAAATCAAGCAAACTAAATTTTAACAACGAGGATTTAATATCAGTGTCTGTGCTGCCACCTGTCATAGATTCCCCCTCACTGGCTGACAGGCTACATGCAAGGATTATCCGTGACGCCTTCCTCCGTGGAATCGGAAAAAGCGAGTGTTGACGAAAGTGCGACTAACTTCATGGGAGTGAACGAAACAGACGGGTGGGCTGTACGTCGTTGATTCGGCGAGCAACTTTCTGGTAGAGGCATTGAGGTGGGTCCGGGCCACGTGCCATTTCCCGTTTCAACCGTTGCCGAAGTTCAATTCGTAGACCGTTGGGAACCTTATTTTAACAGCAACCTCTTTCCTGAATTGGGTGCTGAACCAGGATTTCCCAAGCCAGATATTTTAGTCAACCTTGACGAGACCCGCCTCGAAGGGATAGCGAGTTGCTCTCAGGAATTTGTCATTGCCTCTCACGTTATTGAACATCTTGCAAACCCGATCGCATTTCTCGTCGAAGTGCATCGAGTACTCAAGCAAGATGGCAACTTTGTGTTGCTGGTTCCGGACCGACATTCTACGTTTGATCGTGGCCGCCCCCCAACGCCGCTGGAGCACATCGTAAAGGAGTTGGAGCAGGATGTCAGATATGTAGATGATCAACATATCCTTGACTTCTTGAACCATACAAGCGGTAGTTTGCACGGGAGGGATGATCAATCAGCCTCACGGGTCTCTCCTGAGTACTTAGAGCTTCATCGTCAACGGTCAGTTCACGTTCATTGTTGGGATATTTCGGAGTTTAAATTGGTGCTTGACTATTGCGACAACCATCTTGGAGTTAAGTGGGAATTTCTTGATTTCATGCCACCCCAGGCGCCAGGAACGAATGGAGATGAGTTCGGTTGGCTACTTCGGAAACGCTAAATCACTCTGGCTCTCGGTACAAATACCTAGGAGCAAAAGCATAAATTATGAATTATCCTCTGAATCAGTCTTATGTGTAACACCTTGTGCCTTGAATTTATAGAGAAGGCACTCTCCGAGGAGGACGTGAAAGGGAAAGATGTCCTGGAGGTTGGATCGTTTGATGTAAATGGATCCCCCCGAACTTATGTAGAAAGTATGTTGCCTTCCTCCTATGTGGGCATTGATATTGCCCCGGGACCAGGTGTTGATGAGGTGTGTGACGCAGAGAATCTGCTCGAGCGATTTGGAGAACACTCCTTCGACATTCTTATTTCAACCGAAATGATCGAACACGTAGCGAACTGGAAGCTCATCATTAGTAACTTTAAAAGAGTCCTCCGTCCTGGGGGAATTGTTATCGTGACCACTCGATCTTTTGGGTTCCCCCTGCACGACTACCCAGTCGATTACTGGCGATTTGAAACCCATGATATGGATGTCATATTTAGCGACTTCACGGAATGTCAGATTGAGTCAGATCAAAGTGAACCAGGAGTTTTCATCACGGCTCGTAAACCCGAACAATTCCAAGAATACAATTTTGATGGGTACGCTCTCTTTTCGATGATCACTCTTGATCGCTCACTAGGACTCGACGAAGCTATTACGTCCGTCAAAAGTACTGATGAAACTGTTCTTCTTCGAGAGGAAATTGAATTTCTGACCGACGAGGTGATGAGGTATCAAAATCTAAAGACCCTCCGTTTCACCTCGTGGATCAGAAGGTTCTATGCAAAAGTATGGAGCGAAAATAAATAACGAGTTCATCTTGATACGTCTCTATTTTCGCTTTATTTGGTTGAACGGCTGCTTGGCATCGCCAGGTGTCACAATTGGCTTTCGGGTCTATTTTCAATTTATTTAATGCTGCCTATGAGCGTTTTCCTGGCCGTTCTATTCTTTGCCAATCATTAGATCGTGCTTGGGAAGGTGTCTGCCTTTCTCAAAGATCACACAGCTGTCAAAGAAGTGAATTGAGAGTGTGGATCTGGTGAAGTCCGTTGGAGCGAGTGCTCCTCGTGCGTGATCGGCGTTGAGCTCATCAATAAGATGTTTCGATTTTTCGATGAATGTGTCTGCCTTGCGAAGACCCCCCCCATACTCGGGCCAATAAGCCGTGTGCATGTCTTCAACGAAATAGACGCCAGTAGGGGACATTCGCGGGTAGAGGAATTCAAAAGAAGCGGTGACGTGCTCCATTTGATGACTTCCGTCATCGATGATGATGTCTGGAGGTCCAAACTCGTCAACAACGCTTTGCAGAAATACAGGATCGCTCTGATCTCCTTGTCGAATCGCTATTTGATCCTGTTCGTATTCCGATTTGTCCTCAATGTCAATTCCCACCACTTGAACTCGTGGGCCTAGGAACTTTTTCCAGAGTTCGAGTGAACCTCCTTTGAAGACCCCGATCTCGACAAGGACGGCTGGGCGGTTCTTGAATCGAGAGAAGTGCTCCTCGTAGGCAGGAAAGTAGTGCGTCCACTTGTGGATTATGTTTCCGTCGTTGTTCTGAAAAAGACTCCAGAGTTCGGTCATGGGAGCATGGTACAGGGGCAGAAACCACATGCATCGATATTCATAGAATCTCGGCCCAACTTTGGGGATTACTGTCCTCAATTTCCTATTTCCTTGCCATTTGGATTGTCGTCTGCCTGCTTTCGTTCCCTAAAGTTCGCTCCGCCTGAGAAGTCCTATTCGGTTGGGAGTTTCGAAGTATCATTGCAACGGAGAGGGGGAGGGCAAGATGACTGACATTGGCCGAATTGGCATCCTGGTTGTCGCATACAACGCGGAATCAACCCTGACCCAAGTTCTTGACCGAATCCCTCCTGAGTTTCACGATCAGATCAACGAAGTGATCGTGAGTGATGATTCGAGCACCGACGGAACCTTTGAAGTTGGTGAGGCGTACAAGGAGTCGTCACAACTTCCAGTTACCGTTCTTCGTCAACCGATCAATCTTGGATACGGTGGGAATCAGAAGGTTGGGTACCGTCTGGCCATCGACCAGGGACTCGACGTTATTGTCCTGCTTCACGGGGATGGTCAGTATGCCCCAGAGAAGTTGCCTGAAATGGTGGCTCCTTTTGAAGATCCAACAGTTGATGCGGTTTTTGGGTCTCGAATGATGGACCCCGGGGGAGCTTTGCGTGGGAATATGCCGCTCTACAAATTTGTCGGGAATCGGGTGTTATCTAAGTTTGAGAATGTCGTTCTCGGAACAGATTTGAGCGAATTTCACTCTGGGTATCGGGCCTATCGGGTGAGCACGCTGAAAGAACTTCCTTTTGAGAAGAACTCAGACGGGTTTGACTTTGATACAGAGATCATCATCCAACTCCATGATGCAGGCAAAAAGATCGTCGAGATTCCAATTCCTACCTACTACGGAGACGAAATCTGTCGGGTGAATGGTTTAGGGTACGCAGCCGCAGTGGCAAAAGACGTAGTGGCGTATCGGCTCCAAAAAGCAGGATTTGGCGATGGGAATCGAGTTGCCCTGCGCGAAGGCTATGACTTTAAAGGTTCGCCAGAGAGCTCGCATGGAAGAGTCTTAGAAATGCTGGCTACGCGAACTCCAGGAAAAGTACTTGATCTGGGTTGTTCGGGAGGTCTCTTGGCAGAGCGGCTTCTTCGAGCAGGATTCTTAGTGACCGGTGTTGACGCCGAGGAAGTCGACGGTGTTCGAGAAAGGGTGAGCTCATTTGTGCTTGCAGACCTCAATCATGGGGTCCCCGAAGGAGCTGGCTCTGGCTTTGATCTTGTTTTAGCGTGTGACGTCCTAGAGCATCTTCGCGATCCAGGGTCACTTCTGAGGGATGCTGGAGACCATCTAGTTGCTGGAGGTACTGCGATCATCTGTGTGCCGAACTTCTCACACTGGTATCCACGCATTCGCTCAACGCTAGGCATCTTTGACTATGACCAGCGAGGGATCCTCGATGAGAGTCACCTTCGTTTTTTCACGAAGCGAAGTATTCGCAGACTCGTGGAGCGCGAAGGCTTTAGCGTGGAGCACCTTGAGGCCGTTGGTCTCCCCCTTGATGTGCTGGGAGTTCAGAAGGGTTGGAGGAAGTTGATTTTGGCACTCGAGAAAAAGTTGCTCTCACTATGGCCAACGATGTTTGGATATCAGTTCATTCTTGAACTCTCGCAGAATGCTGATAGTCGACGCTAATCGAGATGCATGGGCCTCAAAGTGGGTGGATCACGCCTGTTTGAGGAAATTCTGGCTACGCTAGGACCTGGTTTCCCTAGGAGTTCTGCGGGGGGAAATTGATTGAGCCGAAGGGGAGGAATCAGGTGATTGAAGTCACGGCCGAGGACATTGAGTCTGTCCTTGATCTCTCATCGCTTGAGAACAGGCTCGAGGGTCTGAAAGTTTCGTATAGAGAAGGCGATCCCTATCCCCATATTCTGCTTGAAAATTTTCTAGATCCTGAAGCGTATCGGCGATCCGTCGAAGAATTCAAAGACCTCGATAATCAAAATTGGACTAACTACATTCATGCGAATGAGCGAAAATTCAGTCACAATGATTCAGCCGAGTGGGGACCAACGCTTCAATCGGTCTTGAGGGAGTTGAATTCGCCTCGCTTTGTGAGTTTTCTCGGCGAGATGATTGGGGTGAAGGACTTGGTATGCGATCCATCTCTTGAAGGAGGTGGACTCCATCAATCAACAAACGGAGGGTTTTTAAATATCCATGCAGATTTCACGGTCCACCCACATCATCGACATTGGCGGCGAAGGGCAAACTTGCTTCTCTATTTGAATGAGGACTGGAAGTCTGAATACGGGGGAGACTTAGAGCTCTGGGCAAAGGACATGAGTCATTGCGTGGAAAAGGTAGCTCCATTAGGGAATCGCGCCTTAATCTTCACGACAGATGCTGATTCATTCCATGGACATCCAGAACCCATGACCTGTCCAGAAGGAGTGGCACGGCGTTCTCTGGCCTTGTATTACTTCACGATTGAAGAGAGTCCAGATGTTCGTTCGACCAACTATCGGGCTCGCCCAGGAGACGGCCTTCACGCGATACCTATCTATCTTGATCGTCAACTTCTTCGTTGCTACGACTGGATGAAGCGGCGGCTTGGCCTCAGCGATGAATTGGTCAGCAAACTGTTCCGCGGCAAGGATCGCCTAACGCGTCGTGGTGATAAGCATTAGTGAAGAGTTCGCACCATGATCGTTGGTACTCATGGCGATCACTCATTCGATTTAGTCTCTCTTTAGTCGCTGCAGCACTCATCACTTGGGTGTTGTGGCAGTTCGTCCCGAATGAACTCTCCATAAGTACTCGTATCACTGGATACGTAACGCTCAATAACTTTGCGTATTTTCGTTATCGAGACGCCTACTACCTGCTGTGCTTCATATTCCCAGCACTCCTTCTTGCCTTCTATCTGATTATCAGTTGGAGAGGGCCTCTGAAGTCAAAGCGTGTTGTTGAACAATCGATCCTCCCGATTTCGTTCAGCCCAACGCTGGAAAAACCTTCTGTGGATCCCAATGAAAGCGATGTATCAACGAGACAACAATTCAGAGGTAGTTCAATAAACGAAGCTGGCACTCACAAGTGGGGAGATCTCGTCGAGGGGTTTTGGAGTCTTTGCCGAGTTGGCGTTCCAGCGCTTCTTGTCGCGATTGAGTTCTCGCTTCTTCGAATTGGAGATACCAGACTTTCGCCGTGGGTCCTGCTGCCTTTTTTTGGGTACTTCGCTGCTGTTGCATGTTTGGCCTACGTGATCCAAAAGAGGGAGATGTTTGGTGTCCGGCGATTTGTTCATCGCAAGGATCTCCGATTCCATGCGCTTTCCCGTTCAAATTCACTTCTTGCCATCTGCGTCCTGCCATTGCTCTATCTAGCGTCAATGGGAACAACGATCTACGTAGTCTCACAGCATCGTTACGTCCACTACCCCTGGCTCCCGCTCTGGCTGGTTGGTCTTGCCACGATTGTTTGTGTTTGGCTGTGGATTCGAGAAGTTCGTCGCGATGGCACCGCTATCGAACCACTGCGTTTAGAAAATAGTTACTTGACTTGGCTCGTGGGACCTGTGGCCGTGTTTCTCTTCACGGCCCGTATCGGGGGAAATGGGGGAGGTTCCCTAGCAGCAAGTCTCTCGGGGAATCAGATGCCTTCATTCTGGGGATTCGACGACTCACATTGGTTGGCGCTTCCGAACCTGATCTTTAACCATGGCCTCTTCCCTTGGAGGGATGTCTATGTCATTCACGGGTTCTTTCAAGATGTCTTTGCTGGTCAAATTGGACTTTCGCTGTTCGGTTACTCCTGGTGGGGGGCCTGGGCCGGGATAGGAATGCTGGTCATCCCTCTTTTTTGGGTAACGTTTTATCTCTTTACGGCCTACTTCAGCAGCTCCAATCGGCTTATCCTGGTGGCCTTTGTGGTTGGGGTCGTAACGGGACTGCTCGGTGGAGAATTTTCACTGTTTAGTACCAGATTTATATTTCTCCCACCACTCTTCATTCTCTTTGACCAATTACTGAAGAAGCGAAAGTTGCGCTGGACCGCAGGCTTTATGTTGCTGGCTTTTGTCAGCTTCTTGTTGACCCCAGAGATGTCACTCTTCGTGATCTGCTTTCTCGCAACAATCCTTCTCTTCGAATTTACATCTCGCAAAAAAGCCGAGTCCTGGAGAATGCAATATCCCTTGACCCTAGGGTGTGGGCTCTCTGGCGTCATCTTGGTGGCGGTGTGGTGCGTGTTCTTGGCGACCAACAACGCACTTGTTGCTTTTCTGCAGTTCTTCCCATTCTTCGCGATGAGTCGGAGTCTTGAAGTGGCACGAGCAATAAGATGGGATGCGTCGACTGACTATTTTGTCAATTTCTTATTTCTGATCCCCGTATTCCTTTGGCTAGCGACGGGATGGAAAGTGGTAGCGAAATTGCGACAGAGGGGCAGTTGGTCACCTGTGGAGATTTCCATGGTGGCTGGAGCACTGATGTCAATTGCATATCTAACGAAAGCAATCGATATCCCTGACCCATGGCATGTCGTCGAGTCTTTCACCGTCGCAATACCACTGTTGGTGTTTTGGACCGTCGAGACTCTCCAATTTCTTGACAACTGGGCTCGAACGGCCGGGACGCGCTCGGTCAACCTTCTTCGAAATCTCAACTCGCCTCATTTTGTGACGGTTCCTCTTACGGGTTTGGTGCTGGTTGGATCACTCTTCATGCCGTTTGCTATTGGGAACTACATTTTTCCGAACTCAGTGAAACACGCGATTATGGGAGCACCCTCAAGATTTCATGGCATTAACCAAACTCCAGCTTCCGGAAGATTGGGATACACAATTCCGGGGAGTGTCGACACAAGCCAGATCAATGGCCTTGGCCAACTGTTGGACCTCTATGCGGGACCAACTGCGCCAGTGGTGGACTACTCAAATGAGCCAGGGGTCACGTATTTTCTGTTGAATCGAGTCCCGGGAAGTCAGTTCTATATCCAAGAGGTCGCACAGACCATGCCTACGCAGAACAAGTTCATCTCTGATCTGAAAGCGAGCCGGCCACCCGTGGTGATTCTGAATAACACATCGTTCGGATATCCGAATATTGATGGTGTCCCTGACTCAATACGGTCGTACTCGGTGAGCAACTATATTTTTTCGAACTACACGCCACTGGTGAACTACCAGGGACAGCTCCTTGTTCTTCGAAATGACCTGGTGGCGAGCGCTCCACCCCTTCCGCCACTCCCGAGTGGTTCAACGGCCGTCAACGTTGGCCTCTCCGGTCCTACGTGTGCGTTGGGTTCTATCCCGAACTTCTTTACTCCACCAGCCAATATTTCTTCCTTGCCAAAGGTCACTCCACGCGTCACACTCGTCTCGAGTTCGACGGGAACCTCAAGTGGCTGGGCGATTGATCCACGAACTTCGTACCCGACTGGCCGAGTTGTGGCGGTTACGTCTTCGGGGAAAGTTGTAGCGAACGTGAAAACTGGGGGATGGCGACCGGATGTTGCATTCATAATTAGAACTGGGAAAGCTCGACACTCTGGATTCACGATGAGGATACCGAAAGACCTTAAGGAACACTTGACGTATTACGGCATTACGAAAGATGGATATGCATTTCTTCTTGTCCCAGGAGGATCCGTGTCGACAGTGAATACGGTCAACCTCCCCACTACGGTGAAGGTTGATGGGAAACCCTACAAAGTCTTTCCTTCGTACCTCTCCGGTGAAGTGGAAACCAGTGGGACTGGTTTGAATAGAGTTTTCAAAGTCGAAATTCCTACTGGGACTGATCTTCAGTCCTACCCGTGGCTCCAACTCTCGAGCCAAGTGGATTTCGAGCAGTCTGGATTCACTGTGACGAACTCCACGTCGAGCGTTCCAGGCGCCGAAGTCACGTTCAATACGTTGAATCGGAACTCGAAATCAGTTGTTGTCGATGTAAACGCATGTGTTCAGTGGCATAGCTATCAAACAGGCAAACCTCTATACCTAGGAATCAGCAATGCTCCGAGTGGAGGGCCTATTGGGGTGACGCTTATTGGCGGTAAGGCACCCTGATGATACGACTCGGATGTAAAAGGAAAGCATCTCCAGAAACCCTCCAGAAGTGGCCTATCTATCTATTTCGCATCCCTCGGGGCCTTCTCATCCCAATGATACGGGCATTCGGTGATTAGATGAGTGAACCATCCAAGCGGCTGTTTGGAAAAGATCGATCAGGCCGTACTCGCTCTATCCACGAGTCACTGAGGGTTGGAGAGAATAGTTTTAACTTTTTACGGATTGCTTTGGCTCTCATCGTCCTGATCTGTCACGCGGGGACTGTTGGTGGGTACGGATTCGATGGTGTCATCAATCAAAAATCTGCAGTCGATACAATTGCCGTTTACGGCTTCTTTAGTTTGAGCGGGTATCTAATTGCTTCAAGTGCGGATCGAAATAGCGTTCCTCGATATCTTTGGTCTCGATTCCTGCGAGTACTACCTGGATTCTGGGTGAGTCTGGTTTTGACGGCTTTCCTTTTTTCCCTTGTTGGCTGGTTCGGGCTACCCCATACGTCCAAGCACCCAGGAACTCTCTCTGCGTACTTTTTTCTGTCAAACGGACCAGTTCAGTATGTAATAAATAATTTTTATTTGGAGATTATTCAACTCCGTATTGGACACTACGTATGGAATGGATCGCTCTGGACGCTCTACTACGAATTTGGGTGCTATCTCTTGTTGGCTCTTCTGTGTTTCCTCAAACTCTTTCGGTTTCGATTTACGGTTGTTCTCGCAGCCGCTCTGTCTTGGGGAACTCTCTTGGTGATTACCATTGATCCCGCACTGAACCGAGAATTTAACGTTATTCATAACTGGGTGACGATGAACTTTTTGGTTTTTCTCCCAATATTTCTAGTTGGCTCGATGATTTATCTTTATCGTGAGCTCATTCCGGATTCTGGCCTTATCGCCCTAGCATCACTCCTGGTTTTCGTGGCCAGTTTCTGGATGCCATTTGGAGCACAAGTCGGACCATTTCGTTTATCAAGCGTGGGAGCGATGGCGCCGTTTCTTGTCTACCCAGTCCTATGGCTTGGTATCCACCTGCCATTTGAGAAAGTTGGATCTTTGAACGACTATTCCTATGGGGTCTACATTTACGCCTATCCGGTAGAGCGTCTTTTGAGTGTGTGGGGTGTAAATACGTGGGGATTCGTTCCCTATACGTTGATTGCTCTTCTGTTCACTCTCCCGTTTGCTGTGGGGAGTTGGTTCCTCATTGAAAGACGAGCAATGAGAAAAAAACACTTGAGTTTCCAATGGATTGTTCCAGCTAACGCTGAGGGATCAACCCCAATTAAGAATCTGCGACCCGAGCTTGGCCAAGAATTGAGGTAGCTCTTTTTGAGCGTTCCATCCGACCTAGCAATAGGGAAATAATGGAAGTCCTTGATGTCGATAGGAATCGTAAACGGGTGGATAGAAGATGCTCAGTTGATCATTTTTCAAAATTTGTATTGGTTGTCCATATTTAACTTCCGCTTGAAGCGGAGTGTAGAGCCCGTAGCCGACAACTATATTTACATAGCAGCCCCTCTTCTGGGAGGGAACTTGATCGAGATTGGCCAGAACTTGTGCTGAATAGGTATTCGTAGAATGACTACGTTGAGCATTTTGAAATCCGATTACATCATCGAGCGCAATGATCAACAGGAACAAAAGGATAGAGAGGGTAAGCATCGGTCTCATCGTCTTACGTTTCGAGAGTCGAAAACTACTCTCGGTCTGACTACTACTTGCCAACTTCAAGAAACTGAATGCACCAATGATAATGCCAGTCAAAATTAGTACTTGAGGCGTGTTGTAATGGCTTTGGAGGGCCATTCTCTGACCAATGCCCACTCGGGCAATCGTTATCAGAATATCCCAAATCAATCCGGTGACAATGAACGCTGGAGCCAGAAAAGAAGCCGACAACGCCGACCGATACTTGAACGAATAGACCACGACACAAATCGCAGCAACCAAAATCAGCTCACCTAGGTGCTGGTGAATTGTTTGATACTGATTGGCTCCAGACCAAAGAGCTGACGTCGTTGTTGGGATGATGTTTCCGATAAGTGTTGGAAAAAAAGAAAGGGCAGCTACTGGATGGTGCAGAGAGTAAGCGGGGGAACAGGATGCTGCATCTGCCACGCAGGCATTGTGTCCAGCGTTGTAGCCGACCAAGAAAAGGAAAGTCATCAAGGTCGCAGAAATCAACCAAATAGAGATGCTCCTCCATCGTTGCTGAACGTGATTTGGTGTCCAAAGTAGAACGAGCAACCCGACAGGCCAAGCAATCATTCCTTGCATGCAGGAAAGGGAGGCTCCAACGGCACATGCAACTGAGCATGCGAGCAGGACGAAACTTGCTCTATCTCGTGTCACTGCTCGATTGAGCAAGAGAATCATGAGGGGTATGAAAAGGAGAACCAGATAGATCTGGTTCATGAAGGCCCAAAGAGCGTTGTCTATTCCGCTAAGGCTGAACCACGCAAGTCCAAGAAAGAGGACGTGTTGAATTTGAATGGGCGGCTTTGCCGTCATTCTCACCAATGTCAACATGATAACAAAAGAGATGCAGTAAAGAAGGCAATTGAGAAAAATGAATACTCTGAAGTTCAGGTGGGTGGTCGGCCCGAGAATCCATAAGAGGACGCCCGGAATGACAAGATGTCCATCGTACCAAGGTGACCAGAGTTGAGGTAGTGAAAGAGTGTGGTGGATTGCTGAATTAACGATACTGACCGAAAACGACCACTCATCGCTAACTGGAACATTCACGGCAAATCTCATAACAAATGCGGTGTACGCAATCATCAACAATATTGAAACAACTGCCGCCGGAATGGTGACATGATCTCTAAATCGCCGATTCTTAGTGATGACCTTCCGGCTGGCTAGAACGCTCTCTTCTTTGGCGCCGTTCATCATCTCAAATCCATGCTACACAGCCTCCATTGCCGACTCTCTGTATATCTAGATCCAGAGCATTCATGAACGCCAAAGAAGTAGTCTGGCTAAGCAAATGGGAGTGAGGAAATTAAGCGTTGATTAGCACAAGTAATCAAATTGTTTCACAGGGTTCACTGTTCTTTGCGCTACCGCTAGCCCTGTTGGCAGGTCTGCTTTCCTTCCTCTCTCCCTGCGTCTTACCCCTTGTCCCTGGCTACCTCTCATTCCTAGGCGGTGCTGTCGGCGCCGAAGCTGCGGCGAGTGACACAAAGCGAGTTTCAGCTCGCACCGTCCTTGGCTCTGTCGCCTTTGTCCTCGGGTTCACTATCGTCTTTGTTGCCTATGGCGCTCTTTTTGGTGGCCTAGGGTCTGCTCTTCGAAATCACCAGCGTGAACTCAGCATTGTCTTTGGTGCAGTCACGGTGGTCTTGGGTATGTTCTTCGCTGGGTTCCTGCCTGGTGCGTCAATGCTCAATAGAGAGGTACGAATTCACTGGTTGCCTCGTGCCACCGTTGGAGGTGCATTCCTTCTCGGCATTCTGTTCTCCTTGGGATGGACCCCCTGTATTGGTCCAACGCTGGGAGCAATTCTCGGGTTAGCTGCTTCGTCATCAGGCACGTCAGCGCTGCGAGGCTCCACCTTGGCGGTGTTCTACTGCCTCGGTCTCGGTATTCCTTTTGTCGCAGCAGCTTTTGCAGCCGAAAAAGTCCGAGTGTTTTCTCGATTTATTCGACGCCACGCTCTGCTCCTCATGCGAATCGGAGGTGTGGTCTTGATCATCGTGGGGCTTTTAGAGGTGACCGGTGTGTGGGGAACCTTTGTGACCTGGCTCCAAGACAACTTCAGCTCTGTCCAAGTCCCGCTCTAAGGGTTCCTCACGTGCAGGCAAAGGCCACGTCAGTGGTGGTTACTTGCGCAGCGTCAGGCTTCAGGAGTGAGCGAGTCTCCGTAATCTTTTGGAGTTGGCCGGGAGCGAGGTCCAGAGTGACCCTGTTGGGATAGGCCAAGGGTATCGATGGCAGTTCAATGCCAAGAAGGCAATTGACGTGGCTCGTGGTCGTAGCGTGAGAGCGCACGGTCACAGTGACTTCCACTTGAGAAGGCGAAAGCGCTCGAACAGCGAGAACTTGTGTTGAAACTGGCGTTGTGGAGCTCTGAGAGGTGGCGTGGAGTATCAGGTTGGTGATCAGAAACCCAAGTCCAAGCACCACGAAGGTAGCGGCCAGCCCTAAGCCAATCCTGAGAAGTTTTGCTGGTCTTTCGTTCATCCTCCATGACGCTAACCGCTTCAAAAAGTCTCGCTCTCACCCTTGAGAACTTGGGTCCTTTGGCTGAACCAGCCGAGTCGACACAGCAAGGTTCATGCGAGTGCGAGAATGTCTCGACAAGGGGGTTCAGAAATGGCGTTTCGCATGGCACCGGTTCTCGAGGAAGACGACTGGCAGATTAAGTTAGATGTTCGAGATGACGGCATCGCCATCCTCACCCTTGACCATCCTGAAAAACTCAACGCCTGGAGTTGGGAGGCGACTCGCCAACTGGGCGTGCGAGCCGAGCAGATTCGCTTTGATGAACGAATTCGCGTCGTAATCCTCCAAGCCGAAGGGCGGGCTTTTTGTGCGGGGATTGATCTCGGGATGCCTGAAGACAGAATCACGGGTCGCTCACCGGCCGAAAAGGTCCGGAATTACTACGAAGGTATTCGATGGGTACACGAGCGGTTTCGCGTCTTTCATGAACTACCCCAACCCATCATCGCTGCGGTGCATGGTTACTGTTTGGGCTTTGGCTTTGAGTTAGCCCTCATGTGCGACATCAGAATCTGCGCTGATGATGCCGTTTTTGCGTTACCCGAAGCCCAGGTGGGCGTCTCGATTGACGCCGGGGGAGACCTGCGGCTTTCTCATGAAGTGGGGGCGGGATGGGCAAAGTTACTTTCACTCACCGGGCGACGCATTGATGCGGCCACCGCGGAGCGACTCGGTATCTTTCAAGAGGTCACGACGTTTGAAGAGTTGCGAGCCACTGCGTTGACTATGGCGCAAGAGATCGCAAAGAACGCTCCCTTGGCGGTGCAGTCAATTAAGCGCACGATTGACGCATTCGCCTATCGAGGTCTCAGTGAGGCATTGAAATTCGAAGCCTTGTCGGCGTCGGTGGAGTTTGTCAGCGAGGACATGCCCGCTGGCTATGCAGCCAAAGCCGCCAAACAAGCCGTTGAGTTCGAAGGCAAATAGCAGTGCCCCTTCCCCCTCCTCCTAATGATGGAACAGCGATGTTGGCTGGCGATGCGCTCGACGGCCAGGTAGCGCTCGTGACTGGTGGGGGAACTGGGCTTGGTCGAGCGATCGCCGTGGAGCTTGCTCGAGCAGGCTGTGCGGTTGGCATCGTGTCTCGAGACGCACAGCACCGAGCAGCGGGCATCACAGCAGTTGAAGCGGTTGGGGGAAGATGCGCCGAAGCTGAGTGTGACGTTCGAGATGCCGACCAAATCAAAGCAGCGTTTGATCAGATTGAAGCGGCGCTTGGTCCTGTGACGATTCTCGTCAACAACGCAGCCGCCAACTTCCCCGTCTTGGCGCAAGATACGAGTCCGAATGCCTGGCGAGCTGTGAACAGCATCGTTGTTGACGGCACATTTTTTTGCAGCAAAGAACTCCACGCTCGAGTGGTGCGAGAGGGTGGCTCGGGCTCCATCATTAATATTGTCGCCACCCAAGCATTTACGGGAGGCCCAGGCATGGCCCATGCCTCGGCGGCCAAAGCGGCGGTCATCAATATGACCAAGAGTTTGGCCGTTGAGTGGGCGCCTGATGGAGTGCGAGTCAACGCCATCGCCCCAGGGTTGTTTCCGCACGAAGAGATGCGAGAAGACTTGGCCGCACTTCGAACGCAAGGCCCGAACGTTGATGCGACTCGCTCACCGGCGGGCCGTTTAGGCGAGCGGCGAGAAATCGGATGGGCCGTGACCTGGCTCGCGTCGCCGTTCGCGTCCTTTATTACTGGTCATACCTTGGTGGTGGACGGAGCGAACTGGCTCCGACGAGATTTCGTGATGCCACCCTTTACTCCTGTCGCAGAGCAACTGTCTGCTGTCCTTCGGAAGGCGGAGTGAGAAGTCTCGATTCGAAGAGATCACTTCTTCCCTACGATGGAGTCGTGGAAAGCCGTACTGAACTGGGAGCTCGCTGATGTCGATGGGACACGGGCCGTCAGGGCGAGTACCGACCGGAGGTGTGGCGGGGCTTCGAGGTTTGCGTCGAGATCGCACGGTCTTGGGTCAAAAAATCAAGCCGGGAACCGCAAAAAGAATGCTGGGTTTCGCCAAACCTTACAAAAAGATCCTGATCTTTTTCATGGTGGCCGTCGTGGCTGGCTCGGTGGTTTCAGCAGTGAACCCACTGATTCTTCGAGCGCTTATTGATAAGGGAATCTTGGGCAAGAACAACGCCCTCGTTATTCAGTTGGCGTTACTGGTTGCAGGACTGGCCATCGTCGATGCGGGACTGTCACTGTTCGAGCGGCGGATCTCAGCGATGATCGGGGAGTTTTTGATCTACGACATGCGCACCAAAGTCTTTCGCCATATTCAGTCGATGCCGGTGGCGTTCTTTTCAAGAACCCAGACCGGTGCATTGATTTCACGGCTCAACAATGACGTCCTTGGCGCCCAGCAGGCCTTCACTGACTTGTTGTCCAATGTCATAGGAAACTTGGTTTTGGTCACCATTGTCTTGGCGGCCATGTTTGTTCTCTCCTGGCAGATCACGTTGGTGGCGTTGATCTTGTTGCCGATCTTCTTGTTCCCTGCTCGCCGAGTAGGGCAGCGACTTGGGGCCATGATGCGCCAAGGCTATGCGGTCAATGCCGAGATGAATGTGGTGATGACTGAGCGATTCAATGTTGCTGGTGCGATGTTGGTCAAGCTGTATGGTCGCCCAGAAGTCGAAGCCGCTCATTTTGAAACCCAAGCGGGCAAAGTGCGCGATATCGGTATCGCCCAAGCGACGTATTCGAGAATCTTCTTTATTTCGCTCACCCTTACGGCGTCGTTAGCCACCGCCTTCGCCTATGGCTTCGGTGGGATCGAAGCGATCAATGGGACCTTGCAAGTGGGAACCGTGGTGGCGCTGACCGCCTACTTAGGGCGTCTCTACGCGCCGTTGACTCAGTTGTCGACCATGCAACTTGACGTCATGACCACCTTGGTCTCTTTTGAGCGACTCTTCGAGGTCCTTGACCTCAAACCCACGGTGACTGAAAAACCAGATGCCGTCTCCATCCCTGATGGCCCGGTCACCGTCACCTTCGACCACGTGGACTTTGCCTATCCCACCGCCGAAGACGTCTCCTTGGCCTCACTCGAATCAGTGGCGGTGCTCGATCAATCAGAGAGCGGCCAAGTCATCAACGACGTCTCATTCACTATTGAGCCCGGGACCTTGACGGCGTTGGTCGGGCCATCTGGGGCCGGAAAGACAACGCTTTCGGCACTGCTCGCTCGCCTCTACGACGTCGATGAAGGTTCGGTTTCTTTGAATGGCTGTGACGTGCGAGACGTCACGAGCGATTCACTTCGAGATGTACTCGGTGTCGTCACGCAAGACGCGCATCTCTTCCACGACTCGCTGCGAGCCAACTTGGTCTATGCCCGACCTGACGCCACCGAAGAAGAACTCCATCAAGCATTAGAAGACGCCCAGATTCGAAAACTCGTCATGTCCTTGCCCCAAGGGCTCGACACCGTGGTCGGAGAGCGGGGCTATCGACTTTCTGGGGGAGAGAAGCAGCGAGTGGCGCTGGCTCGACTGATGCTCAAGGCCCCTCGAGTCGTTGTGCTCGATGAAGCGACAGCCCACCTGGACGCCGAGTCAGAGTTGGCAGTCCAACAAGCTCTCGAGAACACACTTGGAGGACGCACCTCGCTCGTTATCGCTCATCGTCTCTCGACGATCCGCAACGCCAAGGAGATTTTGGTCGTCGACGACGGCCGCATTGTCGAGCGTGGTGACCACGCGACACTGTTGGCGAAGGCTGGGCTCTACAGCGTTCTCTATGAAACGCAGTTCGCTGATCAAGAGACGACGAACGAGATCTAGGCGCCAACGGCGTGGACGCCACCGTCCACGTGAATAATCTCACCCGTCGTTGCGGGAAAGAGATCGCTTAGAAGCGCGACTGTGGCTCCTGCCACGGGACCTGGATTGTTGACGTCCCAACCAAGGGGCGCATTCGCCGCCCAGGTGTCTTCAAAGTTTGAAAAGCCAGGAATAGATTTTGCGGCCATGGTGCGGATGGGACCGGCGGCTACCAAATTCACTCGAATATTCTCTGGCCCTAAGTCTCGAGCGAGATAGCGAGACAGTGATTCAAGCGAGGCTTTTGCTACGCCCATCCAGTCATAGAGCGGCCAGGCTTTGGTGGCGTCAAAGTCAAGACCAACCACGGAAGCCCCACCGTCAGCTTGAAGAAGTGGCAGGAATGATCGACAGAGGGCCGCTAAGGAATACGACGAGATCGTAAACGCCATGGCTGCGTCTTCGGCTGAGGCGACCAACATTCCTTTTCCAAGACAGTCTTCAGGGGCAAAGCCGATGGCATGAACCAGGCCGTCAAGCGTCTGCGTGAGGGAGGCGACTTGGCTCGCGGCAGATTCGAGTTGCGCGGGGTCAGTGACGTCTAGCTCGATGAGTTCAGGAAGTGTTGGGAGTTTGCGCAGGACGCGCTTCGTGAGCGACAGTCCACGGCCAAAGCCCGAGGCGATGACGGTGCCGCCTTCGAGTTGGACTCGCTCGGCAATAGAGAAGGCCAGCGAGGCATCGGTCAAGATCCCGGTGACGAGAACGGTCTTTCCTTCAAGTAATCCCATAGACCAACGCTACCTTGCGCCAAGGAGCGACTCCGTTGTGCGACACTTGTGACCATGAGAATTGGAATTCTTGGAGGAACAGGGCCCGCAGGGCGGGGATTAGCAGTACGGGCAGCATTAGCTGGCCACGACGTCATTCTTGGCTCTCGAGATGCGCAACGCGCACAAGAGACGGCCCAGATGATTCTCGATGCGAATCAAGGTGCAACGCTCTCTATCGAAGGTGGCGACAATGAGGCGGCCACGAACGCCGATCTCATCGTGCTCGCCACCCCTTGGGAAGGCGCAGTCTCAACGATCAAGGCACTCTCTGGCCAATTGGAGGGTAAAAGCGTTGTGTCGATGGTGAACGCGCTCATGAAGGAAGGCCGCGAGATGTTGCCGCTGTATCCGCCCCGCGGATCAATGGCCGGACAAGTCGCGGCAGCACTCCCAGGCTCTGAAGTTGCAGCGGCCTTCCATCACTTGCCCGCTAAAGAGATGGAGAACCTCGACTCGGGACTTGAAGCCGACGTCTTGGTCTGTGGCGACAGCGTGCGAGCCAAAGAAACCACGATCGAGCTGATCAACTCCATGGCCGGCCTTCGTGGTCTTGACGCAGGGTCCCTCGCTCAGGCGTCACCCATTGAAGCGTTTACTGCCGTGTGCATTACCTTGAACATTCGCCACAAGGCGCATTCAACACTGCGCCTCGCAGGAATTTAGAGCTTCCTAAGGCTTCGTCGGAGCTGTTGGCTATGGGAGTCGAACTCTTCGACACCGCGCGACAAGGGATATTTCCGATTGAGGCGGGGCCGCTCGTCACTCTCTATTCGTGCGGCATTACTCCTTACGACGCAGCCCACTTAGGCCATGCCCAGGTCTATTTGACCTTCGACATCTTGCAACGTCGCCTTCGAGACCTGGGCCACGAGACTCGCTGTGTGCGAAACGTGACCGATGTTGACGACGACATCTTGAAGAAAGCCCGTGAACTCGGCGTGCATTACCTCGATCTGGCGGCCGAACAGATTGCTGTGTTCGACGCGCAGATGGATGCGCTCGGCCTCCTCCCGATGTTCTCTGAACCTCGAGCCACCTCGGCTATCCCAGAGATCCTGTCGCTCATTGGCTCGACGATCGAACAGGGTTCGGCCTACGAAGCGGGAGGCGCGGTCTACTTTGACGTCAGCACCTTCGCGGCCTTCGGCGACGTCAGTCACTACGACAATGAGGAAATGTTGGTCTTGGCCGCCGAGCACGGCGGCAATATCGACGATCCCTTTAAGCGACACCCTCTTGACTTTGTGCTGTGGCAGCCTTCCCTCGCTGACGAGCCCTCGTGGGAGTCGCGCTGGGGGCCAGGGCGTCCGGGGTGGCACATTGAATGTTCTGCGCTCGCGCTGCGAGAACTTGGCGAGACCGTGGACGTCCACGGGGGAGGGAGAGATCTGGTCTTTCCTCACCACGAGTGCGAAACCGCCCAAAGCGAAACCGTGACGCATGCTCCCTTCGTGAAGCACTGGCTCCACGTCGGACTCGTCGCTCTTGACGGCACCAAGATGTCCAAATCGCTCGGGAATTTGGTCTTCGTCCATGATCTCTTGAGCCGAGCAGACGCAGCAGCGGTGCGCGTAGCGATGATGGATCATCACTATCGAAGCGACTGGGAGTGGCACGACAGCGACTTAGAGAGCGCCGTGGCTCGCTGTACGTCGTGGCGCAACGCCACCAAGGGAGACGGCATGGCTGGCCTCGATGAGGTTCGAGCTGCACTCGATCACGACCTCGACACGCCTGGAGCCCTCATGGCTCTTGACGAGGTCGCAGCCTCTGGAAGAAGTGGAAGCGCCGCGGCGGCTCTTCTCGGCGTTAGCCTGTAGAAAACCGTACGTGTCAATGAAGGGATCTCCATGGCCAGCGAAGTACTCGTCAAACTGCCTGATGGCTCGACGCGTTCGCTTGAATCTGGAGCGAACGGACACGATCTCGCACTTTCAATTGGCAAACGATTAGCGAAAGACGCCCTTGCCGTTCGGATTAACGGCACAGAGGCTGATCTGACGCAAGAGCTCCCCGACGGAGCGCTCGTCGAAATCCTGACCCCCCAAACGATGGCGGGCCGGGAAGTCTTACGTCACTCAACGGCACACGTCTTAGCCCAAGCGGTATTGCGACTCTGGCCCGGCGCCCACTTTGCTATTGGCCCCGTGATTGACGATGGGTTCTACTACGACTTCACACTGCCGGGCGATGCCCGATTTAGTGATGATGATCTCGCCCGCATTGAAGCGACCATGCGAGAGATCATCGCCGAAGACCAACCCTTTGTGCGCGCCGAACACGACGTGAGTGAAGGCAGGGCTCTGTTCGCTGAGCAGCCCTACAAGCTCGAAATTATTGATGCGGTGACCTCGGGTGCCGACGAGGTTGACGCTCCCGCAGATTCGACAACACTGTCGACCTACAAAAACTCTGAGTCCTTTACGGACCTTTGTCGAGGCCCGCACGTTCCTTCGACGAGTCGGCTCGGGCACTTCAAGTTGATGCGAGTGGCCGGTGCGTACTGGCGAGGCGACGAGAAGCGACCTCAACTCCAGCGCATCTACGGCACAGCCTTTGAATCGAAAGCCGCGCTTGAAGAGCACATTGAAAACCTCGCACAAGCTGAGCTTCGAGATCATCGAAAGCTCGGAGCTCAATTGGACCTCTTCAGTTTCCCTGACGAGTTAGGTCCCGGCCTCGCCGTCTTCCACCCGAAGGGCGGCACAATTCGGCGCGTGATGGAGGATTATTCGAGGCAGCGCCACGTCGAAGCCGGCTACGAGTTCGTCAACTCGCCGCACATCTCAAAATCAGAGCTCTTTGAGACCTCGGGTCACTTGGAGTGGTTCGCCGACGGCATGTATCCGCCCATGGAACTTGACGACGGTCAGCAGTACTACCTAAAGCCGATGAACTGCCCCTTTCATATCCTGATCTTCCGTTCCTCGCAGCGCTCCTATCGAGATCTTCCACTTCGGTTCTTTGAATTCGGCACGGTCTATCGCTATGAAAAGTCAGGCGTCGTCCATGGGTTGACACGGGTGCGAGGCATGACCCAAGACGACGCCCATATCTTTTGTACGCCAGACCAAATGGAAGCAGAGCTCGAGTCGCTCTTGAAGTTCGTCCTCGACCTGTTGCGAGACTTTGGACTCGACGACTTCTTTTTAGAGCTCTCCACAAAACCAGAAGCCAAAGCAGTGGGCAGCGACGCCGAGTGGGAGACCGCCACGTCGACCTTGCGACGAGTGGCTGAAGCAGCAGGCTTAGAGCTCGTTCTCGATGAAGGCGGGGGAGCGTTCTACGGTCCAAAGATCTCGGTCCAGGCGCGTGACGCGATTGGGCGAACCCATCAGATGTCGACCATTCAGTTGGACTTCCAACTTCCGCAACGCTTCGGGATTGACTTCATCGGCTCCGACAATGCTCGCCATCAGCCCATCATGATTCACCGAGCCCTCTTCGGCTCGGTGGAGCGATTCATGGGTATCTTGATCGAGCACTATGCCGGGAACCTTCCGACGTGGCTCGCTCCAGAACAAGTCAGAGTCCTGCCCGTCAGAGACGACCACGATGACTATGGCCAAGAGGTCGTCGATACCCTGAAGGCAGAGGGCGTGCGAGCAAGTATTGACCTGGCCAATGAGCCTCTTGGAGGGCGAATTCGACGCGCCAAGCTCGAGAAGATTCCCTACATCATCGTCGTTGGTGACGCTGACGTGGCCGCTCGAAGTGTCGGGATTAACCGACGAGGTTCAGAGACGCCAGAGCGAGACGTCCAACTCGCGACGTTTGTCGACGCGGTGACCAAAGAGATTCAGGAGCGAGGTACCCCCGAGGTCGACAGGGCAACCACTTGAGCATGGACCGCATCCACGCCTCGTGGCGAGCGGCTTATGTTTCTGATGCCACCGAGCAGTCTCGCAACAGCGACAGTTCATGTGTCTTCTGTGACCTCATTGAACGTGGGGTCTCGAAAGAGTCAGGCATTGTCTTTCTTGACGAGCTTGTCTGCTGCATCTTGAATGCCTACCCCTATGGCTCAGGACATCTCCTCATCCTGCCTCGTCGCCATGAAGCTGCACTCATGGCGCTGAGCGAAGACGAATCAGACGCTCTCTGGAGAACGGCTCGTGCGGCCGTTGGGACGCTTGAGCGGGCCTACGATCCCGACGGCGTGAATCTTGGAGCGAACCTGGGCGAAGCGGCGGGAGCGGGGATCCCCGCTCATCTTCACCTTCATGCCTTGCCTCGATGGTCGGGAGATACGAATTTCATGACGTCAATCTCTGAGACCAGAGTCCTGCCTGAGTCATTGGCCGAGACCTGGGACAAGGTTACGGGAGCCTGGGAAAACCCGGGTGATACACCGTCATCGCCCTGATTCAAATCCTCGAAGTGGTATCCTTGGGGCCAAGAAGAGAACCAGCGGAACCGCTCTCAGCCGAGAGCAGAACCCATGTCGAAGATCGTCGCTGGTTCATCGGGTCCCGAGAAAAGGATCCCGAGGAAGGAGCACATGTTTGACGGCCGTTGGCGATCAGCAGTTGATGCCAAGACCGAGCCCGTAGGCACCTGGCTGCAGCGCCATGGCGTGACCGCCGACGTTCTCACCGCAACCGGTCTTCTTTCAGCGACCGCCACCGCAGTGGCCACGGCACTCGGGTATTTGTTGCTCGCTATGTTTTTGTTGGCCCTCACCGGCATGCACGACCTCTTTGACGGACCAGTGGCCAAGGCCGCGGGGACCACGTCAATTCGTGGTGCCTTCTTCGACTCTGTGACTGATCGCATCACGGATGCACTCTTGATGGGTGGAGTGGCCTGGTACTTGGTCTCTCAGAATGAGGGCCATCTCGTGTTGTTGCCACTGGCCATTCTTGGCGTCACGTCCTTGGTTTCCTATCAACGAGCCAAAGCAGAAGCACTCGGATTAAGCGCGTCGGGTGGACTGATGGAGCGAGCTGAGCGAATGCTACTTTTGGGAGCAGGATTTCTGTTCCCGTTTGTGTTGATTCCAGTCCTCTGGGCGCTGTTGGCACTCACAACGCTGACGGCGATCGGGCGCTTCGTGAAGGTCTGGAACGCAGCCAATGCGACCATGCCTAATCGACCAACAACCACTCGCTCGGCGGTGCTGGAGTCTCGTTGGCGAGAGTGGCGTGAGCGAACGACCACTGAACGAAAAAGTTTCCGCACCGGTGAGAGTTCGACTCGGTGGCGGTCTCGTCGAAGCGATGCAGAAGGTCCTCGAGCCAGTCGCACCCGACGAAACCGAACCCGTCCTCTTCGACACCGCTCGTCGCCTCGCTGAGCGAGGGAGAGGTCATGTCAGATTCGGCGGATCGCCGACGGTTCTTGTTATGGAAGACGCTCGGGACACTCTTGGAACAACTCCCGGTCCAGGTAGCGGTTCATCTTGCAGAACCGATCGGATGGTTGGCGTCCTATAAAAAAGGTCCGACTCGCGACACCGTTGAGGCCAATCTCCGGGCGATTCTCGAAGACGGATCAACGACCGAAATCGATGAGGCACTCCTGCAGAGATGGGTGCGGCGTTACTACGCCAGCTACGCCCGCTACTGGGCCGAGGGTGCCACACTTCCAGCCATTCATCCAGGCATCGTGCACTCTCGGGGCATGTTCGTCGAAGGCGAAGACCACATCAGAGAGGCCATAGCGCTCGGGAAAGGTGTCGTGATTGCCCTGCCTCACATCGGGAGCTGGGAGTGGGGAGGCGCCCAGTTGGCTCGTATTGGCTTCCCGATGACAGCAGTGGCCGAAGAGTTAGAGCCTCCCGAGCTGTTTTCATGGTTCGTAGAAAAACGTGAAGCAATTGGCCTCATCATTGAGCCACTGAACGCAGATGCGGGAAAGAAACTGCTCGCTACCTTGCGAGACGGGGGCGTGGTGGGCCTCTTGTGCGACAGAGACCTTGTTGGAGATGGCATTGAGGTCACCCTCCTCGGCCAAGACGCCAAACTTCCGGCAGGTCCCGCGACGATTGCCTTGCGAACTGGAGCGGTTCTCTTGCCGGGCGTGGCGTATTCGGGGCCAGGGCGAGATCACTCGATCTACGTTGGGCCTCCAATTGACGTCACGAGGCAAGGAAAACTCAGGAGTGACATCACTCGGATTACCCAACTCTTGGCTGATGAGATGACGGCACTCATTCGCCGAGCGCCAGAGCAGTGGCACGTCTTTGTCCCGCCGTTCCAAGAGAAACCATCGAGTTCGTGAGCATTGGCTCGCTCGCCCTGGTCTCGCCCTACGCACTCGACGCCCCCGGCGGGGTGCAAGGCCAAGTGCGAGGCCTCGCTCTTGAGATGACAATACGCGACTGGTCGGTGAGCGTCGCAGCTCCCGGGCCTGCGAACGACGAGGCCCTGCTCAATGCTGGTGTTGAACTGATCTCCCTGGGCGCAAGCACCTCGGTGAGGGCAAACGGTTCGCGAGCGCCACTGAGTTTTCACCTTGGGAAGGCTCGCTCCTTTGCGAGAGCGTGCGAGGCACGTAGCGTGGACATCGTTCACGTCCATGAGCCACTCGCCCCAGTTGCGAGTTGGCCCTTGCTCGCTCGTCACAAGATCCCAATACTCGCGACCTTTCACCGCAGTGGCATCGACGCACTTTCTTCATTTGCTGGTGTTGCGTTGCGTCGACTGGTG
Organism: Actinomycetota bacterium; assembly: GCA_009699875.1. GTDB lineage: Bacteria > Actinomycetota > Acidimicrobiia > Acidimicrobiales > RAAP-2 > CAIUMH01. The sequence goes on along the minus strand of WLNI01000001.1, from coordinate 47,962 downwards.
CGAAATATCGATGATGCCATAGCGGTGTCAGACGCTGCGGCAACAACGCTGAGAGACACCTGTGGGATTGATTCGACCGTCCTCTTTAACGGAATAGATCTCACGAGTCTCGAGTCAGTGAAAGCGTCGGCGACGACGGGTCCCACCGTGCTGTTCCTTGGCCGAGATGAGCCCCGAAAGGGACGGCGCGTGCTCTTAGATGCCGCACCTCTGCTTGGGCGAGACGTGACGATCTGGGTGACGGGGAAGCGTGAACCGGTTGAGTCGAGTGGCGCGCGTGTTGAGTTCTTGGGCCACATCAACGAAGAGGAGAAGGTGGCTCGACTTCGAGCAGCTGACGTGCTGTGTGCCCCGTCCCTTGGCGGAGAATCCTTTGGCATCGTCCTCCTCGAAGGATTGGCGAGTGGGTGTGCGGTGGTGGCCTCAGCGATCGATGGCTACGAACAGGCGCTCAACGGACACGGAATTTTGGTGACGCCCAACGATCCGGTGGCGCTCAGCGAAGGAGTTCGCCAGGCGCTCGCGCTTGACTCGCAAGGAGTTGCTCAAGAGCGCCGTGCGTATCTTGAGCACTGGTCCATGGGAAACTTGGCTGGGATATACGAACAGCGCTACCGCGCCTTGATCTCGGCGAGAAACAGCGAGCAACGAGGCTAGGTTTAGACAAATGGCGGAACCCACCAACGAGCACGGAGAGTCGCCGAGCACTCGACCTGAACGATCAGGGCCACCACGCTCGAATCAGAATCGATCGAAGAATCAACGTTCGAACGCTGGTGGATCTCAGAATTCTCGATCAAACGGACAGCGATCGAATCAAAATCGCTCAAACCAAAACCGCTCCAGGAACAATCGTTCAAAGGGCGGCGCAAACCAAAATCGCTCAAACCAAAATCGCTCTGGCTCGCAGCAGCGATCCTCTGCTCAAAACGAGAAGGCCGTATCGGGAATCGCGGTTCACGCTGAGGCGACTGGTGGAAAGACGCCACTTGATAGCGAACGCGCCAAGAACCTTCGCTGGCCGATCTTGGCCTGTGCAGTCTTTGGATCGGTGATCGGTCTCATTGTGATCCTCGTCACGTTTTGGATCACCCTCCCAGGAGCCGTGACACTTGGCGTGGTCACCGCAGCGATTCTCTTTTTCTTCTTCAAATCTGTCGCTCCGACCACATTGAAGAACAATCTCGGCTCGGTCGTGATTGAAGAAGGTGCGTTGCCGCGCGTCGAGGTCATGCTCAGTGGGCTGAGCGCGACGATGGGAGTGGCGATGCCCCAGATCGCCATCCTGGATGACGACATTCCCAATGCGGCGATCTATACGCTGAAGAAGACCAACACCTTGGTCATCACGACTGGGCTTTTGTCGAGCATGAGTGTGATTGAACTCGAAGGCGTTCTCGCTCACGAACTCGCACACCTTCGCCTCGAGTCTGCCGTGCGAGGCACGACCGCGGCGGGCCTTGCACTGCTTCTTGGTTCATTTGGTCGAAAAGGAACGCTGTCGCACCGCATGATGGGCGAGGGTCGCCTCTATCGAGCCGACGCACTCGCCGCCCAGACGGTCCGCTATAGCGCTGGCCTTGCAAGTGCGCTGGCCAAGATGGAACAAGGTCCGCTCCCTGGTGAGCATTCGATCTTTGCCTCCCCGGTCTACAAAAGCATCCGATGGATCTTCATCGACCCTTCAATTACGAGGCGGGCCAAGGCCGAGGAGATCGGCGACCTTGACGCGACGTCGACCCGCCGCCAAGCCCTCGAAGAGCGCTAAGCCCTGAGCGGGGCACTGTTTGGCCCAATGTGAGTGTTCGGTAGGATAGAGGCATGGCGAACTCCACCCCTTCCTCATCAGAGCGTGCAACTGGAACATTTCGAGTCAAGCGAGGCTTGGCCGACATGCTGAAAGGTGGCGTCATTATGGACGTCGTCGACGCTGACCAGGCCAAGGTCGCCGAAGACGCCGGTGCCGTCGCGGTCATGGCCTTAGAGCGAGTTCCCTCAGATATTCGTCGAGACGGAGGCGTTGCTCGAATGAGTGACCCCGAGCTCATCGAAAAGATTCAAGAGACCGTGACCATTCCGGTGATGGCCAAGGCTCGAATTGGTCACTTCGCTGAAGCCCAGATCCTCGCCTCCCTCGACGTCGACTACATCGACGAAAGTGAAGTGTTGACGCCAGCTGACGAATCAAATCACATCGACAAATGGGCCTTTGAGATTCCCTTCGTCTGCGGAGCAACAAACCTTGGAGAGGCACTTCGTCGCATCGGTGAAGGAGCTGCCATGATTCGCTCCAAGGGAGAAGCTGGTACCGGCAACATCGTGGAAGCAGTTCGACACCTCCGCTCCATTTTTGGAGACATCAGAAAACTCTCGTTAGCCGATGACGCTGAGGTCTACGCCATGGCCAAGGAGCTTCGTGCGCCACTCGACCTCGTGCAAGAAGTTGCTGAAACTGGCGTGTTGCCCGTGCCGCTGTTCTGTGCCGGTGGGATCGCCACACCAGCCGACGCGTCCCTTGTCCTTCAACTCGGGGCCCAGGCGGTCTTTGTGGGGTCGGGAATCTTTAAGAGTGAAGATCCCTCACGCATGGCGCGGGCCATCGTTGAGGCCTCCACGCACTATGAAGACGCCACCATTGTCGCCAAGGTCTCTCGAGGACTGGGCGACCCAATGCGTGGAACTGAAATCAACGCACTCGAAACTCGGCTGGCCGATCGCGGCTGGTAGTCGTGCGTATCGGGGTCCTGGCCCTTCAAGGGGATGTCGACGCGCACCAAGAGGTTCTTCGCACACTTGGCGTTGAAGGAGTCAGTGTTCGCACTCCGAGTGATCTCGATTCGATAGACGGACTTGTTCTCCCTGGAGGAGAATCGACGACGATGTCGATGCTTCTTGACTCCTCGGGTCTTCGAGAACCACTCACGGAGTGGGTGAGCGAGCGTCGTCCCACGCTTGGAACGTGTGCGGGCCTCGTGCTCCTGGCTGATCGAGTGACGGATGGGCGAGACGATCAGGTCAGCCTCGGCGGGCTTGATATCACGGTCCAGCGCAATGGCTATGGCCGACAGAAGTTTTCCTTCGAAGGAGATGTCGCTGCCCCAGATCTCGGTGAAGAGTTTGACGGCGTCTTCATACGAGCACCTCGGATCCTTGACGTGGGTGCCTCAATTGAGGTGCTCGGACGACTGAGTGCTGACGGCGAAATTGTGATCGTGCAGGCAGGAGCAATTATTGGCTGTGCCTTTCATCCTGAACTCTCCGGCGATCCTCGTTTGCACGCTCGCTTAGTGGCGTGTGCCAACGCAGGCAACGGTCCTCGCTAGCATCTAGCACAGGGATACAAAGCGTTCTCGAAGCGCTATCAAGGAGGAACGAGATGTCGGGTCACTCGAAGTGGGCGACGACCAAGCATAAGAAGGGCGCCAAAGACGCAGCTCGTGCAAAATCGTTCGCCAAACTTATTCGCCAAGTTGAAGTCGCCGCCCGTGAAGGAGGCGGCGATATCAACACCAATGCGTCACTTCGCACCATGTACGCGAAGGCTCGCGACGCGTCCGTGCCGCTTGACACCATTGAGCGAGCGATCAAGCGAGGTACGGGCGAACTAGAAGGTGTTCGCTATGAATCGGTGACCTACGAGGGTTATGCCCCTGGTGGCGTGGCGGTCATTGTTGAGACCTTGACCGACAATCGCAATAGAACCGGTGCCGATATCAGGATGGTGTTCTCTAAGAATGGCGGCTCTATGGCCGAACCGGGAGCGGTGAGCTGGCAGTTTGAACGCCGAGGCATCTTGATGTTCCCACGTGAACTTGACGAAGATCAATTGATGGAAGCGGCACTCGAAGCGGGTGCTGATGATCTCAGCGACGACGGGGATCACTGGAAAGTCTCGTGCGCGCCGAGTGATCTGCACCGAGTAAAAGATGCACTAGAAGCTGCAGGGATCACCTCGATCTCGGCCGAACCGTCTCTTGAGCCCACCCAAGTTGTGGCGATCGCCGACCAGGGGGAGGCGGCCAAAGTCCTCCACCTCTTGGACGCCCTTGACGAGCTCGATGACGCTCAGGGCGTACACGCCAACTACGACATTCCAGACGAGGTCTTTGCCGCCTACGAGGGCTAAGACGGCCAATTCCTGGCAAATTTCTCGAGAGTTCGGGAAATCCGCCCACTGACTGGGGGAGTCAGGTACTATCGAACGCATGTTCGTCTTAGGGATCGATCCGGGCTTGACCCGCTGTGGCTATGGCGTGGTCTCTCGAAATAGAGCGGGACCTGCTCAGTTCGCTGTCCGAGTGGCGGGTGTCTTTGAGACGAAGAAGGACGACGCAGTCGAAGTGCGCCTGGGCACATTGGCGAACGATATTGAGGCACTTCTTGACGAGGTGGCCCCCGATGCAGTTTCCATTGAGCGAATCTTCTTCCAATCCAACGCCCACACAGCGATCTCGGTCGCACAAGCATCAGGAATCGTGATTGGCGCAAGCGCCAAACGTGGAATACCGGTGGTGCAGTACTCCCCGAACGAAGTCAAGCAAGCGGTTGTTGGGCACGGCAATGCCGAGAAGGCTCAAGTTGGGGCAATGGTTGCGCAACTCTTTGGACTTGATACTCCTCCGTCACCTCCTGACGTCGCTGACGCCATGGCCTTGGCGGTCTGTCATCTCACGTCATCTCGACTTCACGCTGCGATCGCCTCGGCGGGTGTCTCGTGATCGGATCACTTCGAGGCCACGTGATCCATCAAGGAACGTCCGAGATCGTCATCGACGTGCAAGGCGTGGGGTATCGAGTGGTGGCAAGTCCTTCAACGGTGGCGACCCTTGTGGCCGAACAGGGAGAAGTGGTTGTCTCGATCCATACGCACGTGAGAGAAGACGCCTTTGTGCTCTACGGGTTTTCAAATAGTTCAGAGCGAGAAGTCTTTGAGATTCTTCTCGGCACCCACGGGGTGGGGCCCTCCTTGGCTCTCTCAATCCTTGGGACCATGGGAGCAGCTGGCGTCGTGACCGGTGTGCGAACAGGAGATTCGTCAGCGTTCGAAGCGGTCAGTGGTGTGGGAAAAAAGACTGCGGCTCGACTCGTCCTTGAACTTCAGGATTCTTTGGCCGCACACGCTGCAGGCGATGACCATGGCCTCAGCCTGCCAAGCCCCGAGAGTGAGGACCGAGCAGATGTCAGTGCCGCATTGGCCGAACTCGGCTATTCCAACGATGAAATTCGCCGGGCCATGGCAGCCGTCGATGGCTCAGAGCCCATCGAACAAGCACTCCGCCTCGCATTGAGAGAGTTGAGTCGCGCATGAGTCCACGTCGCGACATTGTTCTTGGAAAGAATGAGGAGATTGCTGAGCCTCTTGTCGAGCCATCGGTATTGGGTGGCGAAGAGCGAGACGACGCTTCACTTCGACCCAAAAATCTTTCCGAATTCGTCGGTCAACCAGAGATGATTGAACACCTTGACATTGTTCTTGAAGCAGCTCGCCAGCGCGGCCAAGCGGTCGACCATCTCTTGTTTGCTGGACCGCCGGGACTAGGCAAGACGTCGCTTGCTGGAATCGTGGCGGCAGAGCTCGGCGTCGGATTTCGAGTCACGTCTGGCCCAGTACTCGCGAGGCCTGGGGACCTCGCTGCACTCCTGACCGATTTGAACGATAACGACGTGCTGTTTATCGATGAGATTCATCGGCTCTCTCGCTCGGTCGAAGAAGTTCTCTATCCAGCGATGGAAGACGCCAAACTCGACATTGTGATCGGCAAGGGGCCAAGTGCTCGAGCAATTCGTTTAGACCTTCCGAGGTTTACTCTCGTTGGAGCGACGACTCGAATTGGCTTGGTGGCGAGCCCGCTGCGTGACCGCTTTGGTTTTGTTGGACGAGTTGAACTCTACGAACCCCACGAACTCAAAGCGATTGTGCAGCGCTCTGCTGGGCTCTTGAACGTTTCGATTGATGACGGTGGAGCGCAAAGAATCTCTGAACGGTCTCGCGGAACCCCACGAATTGCGAATCGACTCTTGCGACGAGTGAGAGATTTTGTTCAAGTCAGGGGAGACGGAACCATCACGGAAGAGTCTGCCAATGAGGGCCTCGCGCTCTTTGGGGTCGATGAACGAGGCCTCGACAAGGTCGACCGGATGATCCTCGAAGTCCTCTGTGTTCGATTCTCTGGACACCCAGTGGGTCTCTCGACGCTCGCACAGTCAGTGGGCGAAGAGCCAGGAACCATCGAAGACGCCTACGAGCCATTCTTGGTACAACAGGGATTTATTCGCCGGACCCCACGAGGGAGAGTTGGTTCCGTGCAGGCCTATGAGCACTTGGGTCTCAAAACCCCTTTGTCTAGCGATCAGTTCTAGGGCGCAGTCCTCAGGCCGAGACCTCTCGGCTAGTCTCAAGACGCACATCTAACTCTCTGGAGCCCCGCATATCATGACCCTCGCCAATTTGATCGCCGCTAATAACCAGTCGTCGTCTTCGTCGTACTTTCTCTTCATTCTCCTGGCGATTTTCGCCGGTGTGTATTTCTTGGTGCTGCGGCCTCGTCAAAAGAAAGCACAACAAGCGGCTCGAACCGGCAAAGTGTTTGAAATCGGCGATGACGTCGTGACCATCGGTGGCGTCTGTGGAACTGTTGTTGACATGAGTGACGACAAAGTGGTTCTCGCAACTGGCTTGATGCCTGGTGACGAAGGAGTTGCTGGTTCAGTGACGCACATGACATTCATTCGACAAGCGATCGCAAAGAAAGCCGATCCGCCTGTCGTTGACGAAGCTCCTGAGAGCACTGAAGAAGGTGACGTCTCGTCGTGAGTCCGAAGGCTGCCCCCTCAGGGCGGCGGTCGCAACGAGGCTTGTGGGTAAGCGTCGTTCTCGTCGTAGTGATTTCGTTCGGGGCACTTGGGCTGACGCTTGCCGCCAATTGGTCGCCTCGACTTGGTCTTGACCTGGCGGGTGGGCTTTCAGTCGTGTATCAGCCACAAGGCCACCCTTCGCAAGCTGATCTTGATGAGACGGTCACGATTCTCACGAGCCGGGTGGACTCCCTTGGCGTCTCTGGAGCTCAAGTCTCAACGCAGGGAAGCAATATCGTGGTCACGGTGCCGGGTGTGAAGAACGCACGCGCCGTGTTGGCCACAGTGGGCCAAACCGCTCAGCTTCTCTTTCGACCTGCACTTTGTTATTCACCCCCTTTTGCGGGCAGCAAAGCAAAAGGTGTCCAACCAGCAACGACGCCAGTTCCCTCACAATGTCAAAGCCAGTACGAACTCTCTCAAGCAAACCTTGCGGTGACACCGAGTTCAGCGAGCCCTTCAGGATTTACCTCAAACAACATTGGTCCAGACCCCGTCTTTGCAGCGTTGCGAACAACCAAACCAGCGAACGATGACGCGAAGAGCAATGTGATTTTGGTGGGCCTCCCGGGACAAGGGTCGCAGCGCTATGTCTTAGGCCCTTCTCAACTGACGGGTCATGCCGTCAAGTCAGCGAGGGCTACTCAGGATCAAACGGGAGCATGGGTGGTGAGCTACACCCTGACTTCACAAGGATCCGCAGAATGGGACGCCGTGGCCCAGGCGAACTTCCACCAGATCATCGCGATTGACCTTGATGGGGTCGTCCAGTCAGCCCCGATTATCCAACCAGCCTCGGCGACCTTTACCTCGTTCCAAGGCCAAGGCCAGATCAGTGGAAACTTGACACAGACCGAAGCGCAAGCCCTTGCTCGAGCGCTGCAGTTTGGTGCCTTGCCGGTGCGCTTGGTTCCCTTGACAACACAAACTGTCTCTCCGACCCTTGGTCACTCCTCACTGGTTGCCGGTCTGGGAGCAGGTCTAGCGGGTCTGATCTTGGTGTTGATCTACGTCATCCTCTATTACCGAGCGCTTGGCTTAGTCGTCGTCGCCGGACTGGCAATTACTGCGGCACTGCTGTGGGGGATCGTGTCTGGTCTCGGTCACACGGCGCTGGCCCCGAGTTTTGACTTGGCTGGTGTTACCGGATTAATTGTCTCCATCGGTATCACGGTCGACTCGTACATTGTTTACTTCGAGCGCCTGAAGGATGAGACGCGCTCTGGAAGAAGTGTGCGAACGAGCGTGGACCGAGGGTTCCAGTCAGCATGGCGAACAGTGTTGGCGGCTGACTTTGTGTCACTCCTCGCTGCAGTGGTGCTCTATGCCATCGCCCTTGGTGCGGTGCGGGGATTCGCGTTTTTCCTCGGACTCTCAACGATTCTTGACATTGTGATCACTTACTTCTTCACCCGACCTGCGGTCATCTTGCTTGGACGATCTGATCGGGCAGCCAATGCTGGGCGATTTGGCGTGGCTCGAGGACTCGCATCACCAGTTCGCAGCGACGACGAAGCCTTGGTGAGCTCATGAGCGAGATTGAGACCCCAGAGGTGATCGAGTCTGAAGTGAAGGAATCGAAGAGCCCAAGCGCGTTTCGTCGTCTCTATCGCGGCCAGACCACCTTCGACTTTGTTGGACGACGTCGATGGTGGTTTGGAATCTCGGCAATCATTATCGCCGCCGGGATTCTTGCAATCGCTGTCCAAGGCCTCAATCTCGGTATTGACTTCAAGGGTGGATCATCGTGGGAGGTCCAAGCCCCCGGGGTGAGTGTTGCTGAAGTGACGAGTGCGGTGGAGGCAGACGGTCTCCCACAGCCTGTCGTTCAGATTCTGGGTGGAAAGACGGTGCAGGTTGAAGCCAACCTCAACACGCTTTCCTCCGCCCAGCAGGTCAGCGTCAACGCCAAGGTCAATGCGACGCTGGCGTCGTTGGGGCACACCACGGTGTCGCAGGTCTCAACAAGTCACGTCGGTGCGACCTGGGGTGGTGAAATCACCAACCGCGCGCTGTGGGCCTTGGCCGTCTTTTTCCTAGCCGTATTGATCTACATCAGTTTCCGTTTTGAGCCGAAGATGGCCGCTGCAGCCTTCATCGCCATGGTTCACGACCTGTTAGTCACGATTGGGATCTATGCGATCGCTGGATTTCAGATCACCCCAGACACGGTGGTGGCGGTCCTCACGATTCTTGGGTATTCGCTCTATGACACGGTGGTGGTCTTTGACAGGATTCGCGATAACGCGCAGACCATGGGCGCCTCTGGACGAATGACCTACTCAGACATGGTCAACCTCTCGATGAACCAGACACTGGCCCGCTCTATCAACACGTCACTTGTCGCCATCTTGCCGGTTTTGGCAGTGCTGGTCGTCGGAGCAGAAATTCTTGGAGCAACCACGCTCTTGAACTATGGACTTGCTCTTTTTGTGGGCCTTCTTTCGGGTGCGTATTCCTCGATCTTTATCGCCTCTCCGGTCCTCGCGATGCTCAAAGAGCGCGAGCAGCGCTGGCGAGCAGTTCGCCAACGTCTTGATTCAAGGGGAAATCGGTCTGAGGTTCTCACTCCAGCTGAGGTTGCACAAGAGTCTCGGGGTACGACGAAGACAAACGCGCCAGCCAAGACCAGTGGGTTGATCACACCAGGCTCCGCAGCGACTCGCTCATCGTCCGGTGATCCAACTCCAGGAACGACACCAAAACCCAGGAAGCGAAAACGCCGCTAAGTGGGCGCTCTCTTCGCACTCTGGCGGGTAGCGTAGAGCCATGGTGACCCAGGTAAGGGTAGCAACAGAAGGTGATGCCACGACTGAGGTCGTCGACGAGTTACTGGCCCCTGTTCTTCGTGCCTTTCGAGAGACTCGCCCGGGTGAATCAACCGAGTTGATCGAGTCAGCAGCCCGAGTCGCAGCACTCGCTCACCGTGGCCAACAACGCCATTCTGGGGAGCCCTACATTTCTCACCCGGTCACCGTGGCGGGAATCGTTGCCGACCTTGGCCTCGATGAGGCAACTGTGGCAGGAGCACTGCTGCACGACTCAGTAGAGGATTCTGGTCTCACCATTGAGCAAGTCGAGGAAGTCTTCGGGTCTCAAGTGGCTCGAGTGGTTGATGGGGTGACAAAACTTGATCGTTTAGCGTTTGACTCAAAGGAAGCGCAGCAGGCGGCAACGATTCGAAAAATGCTTCTCGCCATGGCGTCCGATTGGCGAGTCCTGATCATCAAACTGGCGGATCGCCTCCACAACATGAGGACCATTGCCGTCCTCCCAGAGTGGAAGCAACGCCGAACAGCGCAAGAGACCTTGGACGTTTACGCCCCACTCGCGCACCGTCTGGGCGTCCAGCAGATTAAGTGGCAGTTAGAAGATCTCGCGTTTGCCACCCTGCACCCAAAGCGCTACGCCGAAATCGAGCAGATGGTGGCTGCTCGAACTCCCGAGAGAGAACTCATCGTGGCCAAGGTGGTGGACGAGCTTAAGGATCGACTCTCCAGCTTTGGGATTGAAGCTGACGTTCGAGGTCGAGGGAAGCACCTCTGGAGCATCTACGAAAAGATGGTGGTGCGAGGGCGAGAGTTTGATGAGATCTTCGACCTCGTGGGCCTTCGGGTGGTCGTCGAACACGAACGGGACTGTTGGGGGGTTCTTGGGGCCATCCACGCCACATGGCCGCCAGTCCAAGGCCGCTTTAAGGACTACATCAACTCGCCAAAGTTCAATCTCTACCAGTCACTTCACACCACAGTCATTGGCCCGGGAGGGCGACCAATTGAAGTGCAGGCGCGAACCCAGGAAATGCACGCACGCGCAGAGTACGGAATTGCTGCTCACTGGGCCTACAAGGAAGGACCGCAGTCGAGCGATGAAGTTGCGTGGATGCAGCGGATTACTGAAGTCGACAGCGAAACCACTGACCCGGTGGCGTTCCTTGATGCGCTAAAACTCGACCTCGAACAAGACGAGGTCTACGTGTTCACGCCAAAAGGCAGAGTCATTGCGTTGCCGTCTCGATCGACACCGATTGACTTTGCGTACGCCATTCATACAGAAGTTGGTCACCGCTGTATTGGTGGGAAAGTGAATGGACGCCTTGTCCCATTAGACACCACGTTGATCTCAGCCGACACGGTGGAAATCTTTACGTCGAAGGCGGCCTCAGCGGGACCGTCGCGCGACTGGTTGAGTTTTTCGACGTCGTCTCGAGCCCGCAACAAGATCCGCCAGTGGTTTTCTCGAGAGCGTCGTGAAGATGCCATCGAGAACGGCCGCGATGAACTTGCCAAAGCCCTGCGCCGAGAAGCCATGCCGGTTCAGACCTCCCTCTCATCAATTTCTCTGTCAACCGTGGCGGAGTCTCTGAGCCTTGCTGACTCTGAAGCGCTCCTCGTCGCAATTGGCGAAGGGCAGGTGTCGGCACAGTCTGTCGTCCAACGCTTAAGTCGTGAACTCAGGGGCGGAGTTGAAGAACAACTTCCCACCACGGCAACAAGTAGTACTCGCGCACCTCGTCGTGACTCTGCGGGGGTGTACGTCGAAGGACTCGATGACGTGATGGTTCACCTGGCACGGTGCTGCACGCCGGTACCCGGAGATCAGATCATTGGATTCGTCACCCAAGGGAGAGGGATCTCGGTACACCGTACGGACTGCTCAAACGCCACGGCGTTGTCTGTCCGCTCGCGTGATCGACTCATTGAAGTTGAGTGGGATGCGTCAAGCGAAGCAATCTTTCGAGCCACCTTGGAAGTCATGGCTTTTGACCGATCGCATCTCTTGTCGGACGTCACCCAAGTGGTCTCTGAGCATCATTTGAACATCGTGGGGGCTCGAACCGCAACGACTGCTGATCGAGTGAGTCGGATGACCTTTGACATCGAATTAGCGGACCCTGCTCACCTCGATGGCCTGTTGACCTCACTGAAACAACTCGATGGAGTTTTCGATGCCTATCGCCAGCTCCCCGGTGCGCGAGGCTAGGGGCGTGGCATCCGACAACCAAGCGCCGAGAGCGCCTTCTGGGACGCATGACGTTCTTGCGCCAGAGAGCGATCGCTGGATTGCACTCCTTGGCATCTTTGGCTCTCTGGCACAGCGCTACGGGTTCTCAATGGTCCACACGCCAATGTTTGAAGATGTTCGAGTATTTCATCGAGGCATCGGTGAAGGAAGCGACGTCGTCGGCAAGGAGATGTACGAGTTCACCGACCGTGGGGGTCGCAATTTAGCGCTTCGTCCCGAAGGAACCGCATCCATCGTTCGAGCTTTTGTCCAACATCGACCAGCGGCACCATGGAGGGCGTGGTACGCCACGCCGTCATTTCGCTACGAACGACCCCAAGCTGGTCGCTTTCGCCAGCATCATCAAGTCGGCGTCGAAGTGCTCGGAAGTGCTGATGCAGACGTGGACGTTGAAGTGATTACGTTGGCCCAGAGATTTTTTGAAGGACTCGGTCTGACTCGCTTCACGTTGAACATTAACTCTATGGGCGACGAGCACTGTCGTCCCAGCTATACCCAATCACTGCGTGACTACCTTGAGACGAAGGCGAGTGAGCTCTGCAAAGAACACCAAGCAAGTCATGAGAACAATCCACTACGTGTTCTTGACTGCAAGCGGCCGGAGTGCTTCGCCGTCATTGAGGGTGCACCTTCACTCGCAGAGGCACTCTGCGACTCGTGTCGGACGCACTTTGAGCGAGTCAAAGATGGGCTTCGAAAAGCGGGAATTGTTTTTGAAATCAACGATCGTCTGGTCCGAGGATTCGACTACTACACGCGAACGACCTTTGAGTTCTCCTCGTCAGCGCTGGAAGGTGCTCAGAATGCGATCGGGGGAGGGGGCCGCTACGACGGACTCGTGGAACTCCTCGGAGGCCCACCAACGTCGGGGATCGGCTTTGGGATTGGGATCGAGCGGGTATTGCTGGCCTGTGATGCTGAGAACGTCTTCGATATTGCTCCTGAGGTGCCTGAAGCCTTCGTAGTTGACGTGACCGGTGGTGAGCGGGCTCGAGACATCGTCGAACGTCTCCGGGATGCGGGGATCTTCGTTGAGCGGGCGTACGACAACAAGTCAATGAAGTCACAGCTCAAATCTGCCGATCGATCGGGTGCTCGTATGGCGCTCCTCGTCGGCGAGGAAGAGGCTGAGAGTGAGTCGATTACAATTCGGATGCTGCGCGAAGAACGCGAGCAAGTAACAATTTCACTCGACGAACTGTTCGCTCGAGCAACGACTACAGGATCACTTCTCCCATGAGCCAATCACCGAACGACGCGTCAGGCCGAGAGGCTACGTCTCTTCGAGACATTCTGTGTGGCTCACTCAGCGCAGCTGACATCGGGAGAAAAGTTGAGCTTTGCGGATGGGTAGCTCGCCGTCGTGAACACGGCGAGCACCTCGCATTCGTCGATCTTCGGGATTATTCAGGAATTGTTCAGTGCGTGATTGATGGCGCTCATGATGTTCGAAGCGAGTACGTCCTCCGAGTGAGTGGCACAGTTCGGGCTCGGCCCGAAGGGACAATCAACGATCGGTTGAGTACCGGTGCCATTGAAGTTGGCGACTGCGAAATTGAAGTGCTGGCATCGGCGGAACCTCCACCATTCGGACTCGATGACCGCACTGAGGTCGATGAACAGATCAGACTCCGCAATAGGTTCTTAGACCTTCGACGGCCACGACTCCAAAAGAACCTTCGCGTTCGGGCGCGTGTGAATCGAGCAATTCGTTCAGCAATGGATGATCAAGGCTTCGTCGAAGTCGAGACGCCGATTTTGTGGGCACCGACGCCAGAAGGAGCGCGAGAGTTCGCGGTTCCGTCTCGGCTGCATCACGGAAGTTTTTACGTACTTCCTCAAAGTCCTCAGTTGGCCAAGCAACTCTTGATGGTCGGTGGCATCGATCGGTACTACCAGATTGCTCGATGCATGCGAGACGAAGACTTGCGTGCTGACCGTCAGTTCGAGTTCACCCAGCTTGACCTTGAGGCCTCATTCGTGACCCAAGACGACATCGTCGGCTTTGCCACCCGAGCCGTCCAAGACGCCGCCGAAGCGGCCACAGGGGAGCGACCAGGGCAGATGGCGACCATGACATGGAGAGAGTCCATGGATCGCTTTGGGACTGACAAGCCAGACCTTCGCCTTGACGGCGAGCTGATCGATCTCTCCGCAACGTTTGGAAACAGCGAGGTTAAGGCCTTCGCCGCTCCTATTGTCAAGGCGTTGGTCATTCCTGGGGGTGCGACAACCACTCGTTCCCAACTCGATACGTGGACCGACCGAGCCAAGTCTATGGGGGCTGGGGGACTGGCGTGGTTCAGAGTGACGCGCGAAGAAGGTGTGCTTGGCTTTGACTCACCACTCGATCGCTTCCTCTCAGATCAGGAGCGGTCCGCCATGCTTGAGATCACCTCGGCGTCTGAAGGCGATCTCGTGCTCTGCGTGGCCGACGAGTGGCGAGTGGCGGTTGACGTCCTCGGAACGCTTCGCAGCCAGATCCTCTCGCTTCCCGTTGGAGATGGCCCAGCTTGCTACGTCTGGATCACTGAGTTCCCGCTCTTCGATGGTCTCGATGCGGAAGGAAAACCTCAAGCAGCGCACCACCCCTTTACGATGCCTCTCGAAGAAGACCTCGATCTCTTTGAGACTGACCCCTTGGCCGTGAGAAGCCAAGCGTATGACTTGGTCCTCAATGGGTGGGAGCTCGGTTCTGGGTCAGTCAGAATTCATCGAGCTGATATTCAACGCAAGGTCTTTCGAGCTCTTGGGGTCACGGACCAAGAGGCCGAAGAGCGTTTTGGATTTCTGTTGAACGCCTTTCGATACGGAGCGCCACCTCATGCGGGTTTTGCCTTCGGGATTGACCGTCTCGTCGCAATTTTCTGTGGCGAAGAGAACATACGAGAAGTAATTGCCTTCCCGAAGACTCAGTCAGGAACAGACCTGATGACCGGCGCACCGGCTCGAATCGCCCCCTCGGCCCTCAATGACCTTGGCCTTCGCCCGTTTCCCGTGGAGTCGTGAGCGACGACGATCTCTTCGCCGCTCACGCAAAGAAGCGGCTTGAATCTCGAGGACCGTTAGCAGCAAGGCTGCGGCCACGCTCTCTCGATGAAGTTATTGGACAAGCACATCTCGTCGGTCCCGGTGGAGCGCTGCGCGTGCTGGCCGAGAGCGACCGCCTCACGTCAGTGATCCTCTGGGGGCCACCTGGATCTGGCAAGACGACGTTGGCATCCCTCTTGGCTGAACAGAGCTCCAATGCATTTATCGCTCTCTCGGCAGTGTCGTCAGGTGTCGCTCAGGTCAGAGAAGTCATCGAAGGGGCGAAAGCACGGCTCGGCGAACATGGCCAGGGCACGGTGCTGTTCTTGGATGAGGTTCATCGCTTCAATAAGTCCCAACAGGATCTCTTGCTTCCGTCAGTCGAGGATGGACTCTTGACGCTGATTGGGGCCACAACGGAGAATCCCTACTTTGAGGTCAATGCACCACTGCTCTCTCGATCGACGCTGTGGCGCTTAGAGCCTCTGTCCCGTGAGAACCTCGAGGCGATCGTTGGACGTGGTCTTGCGGCCGAAGATGCGCAAGCCGATGAAGAAGCCATTGATCTCTTGGTGGGCAGTTCTGAGGGTGACGCGCGGGCTTTGCTGACCACGTTGGAAGTGGCGGTGGCACTCGCTGCTGCTCGAGAGAGTGACGCTGACGTCATGATCGTTGCCCAAGACGTTATCGACGCTCGAGATGGTCGAGTTCTCCATCAAGGACAAGATGAGCACTACGACCAAGTCAGCGCCATGATCAAATCTATCCGGGGCTCTGACGCTGATGCGGGTCTCTATTGGATGTCACGATTGTTAGAGGCAGGAGAGAGCCCGCGTTTTATCGCTCGGCGCCTTGTGATCTTGGCGAGTGAAGACATCGGGATGGCCGACTCGATGAGTTTGGTTGTGGCCGAGTCCGCTGCTCGAGCATCCGAATTCATCGGACTTCCAGAAGCAGCATTGATCTTGGCCCACGCAGTGGTTCACCTCGCAACGGCACCGAAATCAAATCGAGTCACGCTCGCTCTTGGGCGAGCTCGCCAGGACGTACGAGAAGGACCCCTCAGCACGGTCCCAGCCCACCTGAGAGACGGGCACTACAAGGGAGCGAAAGAGATCGGTCATGGTGTTGGCTATCGCTATCCTCACGACGAGGACGCCGGATGGGTGGCTCAGCAGTACCTCCCGGAGGAGATTGGCTCCGCCTCCTACTACCAGCCCTCAGAACACGGGAGAGAGCGAAATATCCTGGCCTGGTTGGAAGAATCAAAGCGCCAGGGGCGCCTGAAGAGTGACGACGAAGAGGAGGAGGCGCCCCGGTAGCATTGAGCGATGGATGCCATCACGCTTCGTCGCTCCTTCTTGGAGTTCTTCGCTGAGCGTGGACATGAAATCGTCCCCTCGGCGAGTCTGATTCCTCACGACCCGAGCGTTCTGTTCACGATCGCAGGAATGGTTCCCTTCAAGCCCTACTTCCTTGGCGATGAGCCTGCCCCTTGGCCGACGGCCACGTCTGTCCAGAAGTGCTTTCGAACAGTTGATATCGACATAGTGGGAACGACAACGCGTCACTGCACCTTCTTCGAGATGCTTGGCAACTTCAGTTTTGGCGACTATTTCAAAGAAGGCGCCATCGCTATGGCTTGGGAATTCGTTACCGAAACACTTGGCATTGATCCTGAACGCCTCTGGGTGACCGTTCATGACAGTGATGACGAAGCAGAGGTGATTTGGCGAGACGCTATTGGCGTTGATCCATCGAAGATCCAACGGATGGGCGAAGATAATTTCTGGAGAATGGGCGACACGGGCCCCTGTGGTCCTTGTTCCGAGATCTACTACGACAAGGGAGCAGCCTACGGATCTGACGGCGGACCTGCCTTCGGCGGTGAAGAGCGTTTTGTCGAGATTTGGAATCTCGTCTTTATGGAGTTCAATCGAGGAGCTGACGGTGCACTCGGCGAACTTCCGAGGAAAAATATCGACACTGGTGCAGGGCTTGAGCGGCTCGTTCCCATCCTGAATGGAACGGATTCAATCTTTGCCACCGACGTGTTTGCGGGTCTTCTCGAAGCCGCCCAGAGCGCAACAGGAAAGCGCTACGGGTCGGATGAAAAGGACGACATCGCACTTCGTATTCTCGCTGATCATGGCCGGGCGATGACGATGTTGGTTGCCGATGGTGTGCTGCCATCGAATGAAGGCCGAGGCTACGTCCTTCGCCGCATTGTGCGTCGTTCGATTATGGCGGCTCGCAGAACTGGTGCATCGTCACTCATTACTCCCACCCTCATTGAGGCCACGGTGGCGTCTCTCGGTGAGGCGTACCCTCGTCTGGTCTCGGATCGAGATATTTTGACGTCCGTTTTGCTCAGAGAAGAAGAGGGATTCGATCGAACACTGAAAGCCGGAATGTCGCTTCTCGACGAGGCCACCGACGCTCTGCGCCAGGACGGCTCAAAGATGCTTTCAGGAGATATTGCCTTTCGTCTGCACGACACGCACGGATTCCCGATTGAGTTAACAGAAGAGCTGGTGGCAGAACGCTCAATTTCAGTCGCTCGAGATGAGTTTGATGTATTGATGAGCGAGCAGCGTGCTCGAGCACGAGCAGCGGCCCGACAACCACAAGTCGCTGACGAAGCTGCGTATCGAGGCCTTCTAGAGCGAGAGGGACCAAGTGTCTTTGTCGGACGCTCTCGAAGTGATTATTCAACATCGAGTCGCATTGTCGGCGTCTTAAAAGGCGAGGACGGCGTGGTTGAGGTCGTGCTCGATCGAACGCCTTTCTATGCAGAAGGTGGAGGGCAGATGGGAGACAGCGGGGTCATCGAGACCGCGACCGGAAGCGTTGTTGTCTCTGACACGATTGCTCCACTGCCAGGACTCCATGCGCATCGAGGAATCATGACTGGTGAGATAGAAGCCGGACAAGATGCAATCGCCTCGATTGATGGAACACGACGCGACGCGCTTCGCAGAAATCACACTGCAACACACCTGCTCCACAAGGCCCTCAGAGAAGTCTTTGGAGATCACGTCCGCCAGCAAGGCTCGCTCGTCGCCCCTGATCGACTCCGATTCGACTTCTCTCATCACGGTGCCCCCAGTGACGATGAAATCGACGCCGTGACCCGCATGGTCAATGCCGAGATTTTGAGCGATGAGGCTGTGGAGACGTCGGAAACGTCCCGAAACGAGGCCGAGGAAATGGGTGCGATCGCATTTTTTGGCGACAAGTACGGTGAAACCGTGCGAGTCGTGCGTGCTGGTCCCCACTCGCTGGAGTTCTGCGGTGGGACGCACGTTGACGCCCTGGGAGCAATTGGTTCGTTTCAGATCATCTCCGAAGGATCGATTGGATCGAATACCCGTCGAATTGAGGCAGTCACGGGGCCAGAAAGCACGGAGCGTTCAATGCTCCACGCCTCCACGCTTGCTTCGATGAGCTCACTTCTCAAATCTGAGCCCGAACAGATCAGCGAAGCCCTTGAGCGGATGGTGGAGAGAACGAAACAGATTGAGCGAGAGCGTGACGCACTGCGCTCGCAAGCCCTCCAGGGAGACGTTGAGAAGCTCCTCGAGGGAGTCAGTGGGACCTCCCTGGTCGTTGAAGTGAAGAATCGATCGGGAGATGAACTTCGAGAGATGGCGGGGCTCTTATTGTCGAGAGGTTCGCTTGAAACCGTGGCGGTAGCGAGTGCGGCAGAGGGAAAAGTTGCGATTGCCGTTGCAAGTTCAGCGAATCGAGATGCTCGCAGCATCGTCAAAGAGATAGGGCCGTTGATTGGCGGAGGTGGAGGCGGCTCGCCAACGTTGGCGCTCGCAGGGGGCAAAGACCCAAGTGGCCTCGCCGCAGCACTCAAACGAGTTGAGGAGTTGCTCAAATCTTGAGACGCGAGACGGTGACATCGAATGGACGAGTCCTCGCCCTTGACCCTGGGGAGCGGCGTGTTGGGGTTGCGGTAAGTAATTCCGATCGATCCATGGCATTCCCTCGCCCTGCGATCAACGCAGGCACTGAATTGATCCAAGCAGTGGTGCGTTTGATCCAGGAGGATTCAATCACTCATGTTGTGATCGGCCATCCAGTGACCCTGCAAGGAGCGCAGGGGGCAAGCGCAAAGGGGGCCCAGGAACTTGCACGAGCACTAAGCGACGAGTTGGAACCCGATGCAATAGGTGTTGAACTCCACGATGAACGGCTCACGACGAAGCAAGCGGGAGCCGTTCTTCGAGATGCAGGGAAATCCACTCGAGATCAGAAGGATCTCATTGACTCGGCGTCAGCAGCGATACTTCTTGAGGCGTGGTTGCAATGTCGCTAACCCCTCCGAGCGAAGCTGAAACAAACGAGAAAGATATGCCGCGATCGAAACGGCGCCCACCCATTTGGGTGAGGTGGGTCGTCCTTGCGGTGGTAGTCCTCTTTCTCGGCGTTGTCGGAATCTACGAGACCAGCTCGCATGGATTCGGAGGACCCGGAGACAACGTGACCCTGCAAGTGACCACAGGTGAGTCATATACGAGCGTCGCCGCAGGGTTAGCGAGCAAAGGCGTCATGTCAAAT
The DNA here is from genome assembly GCA_009699875.1 of Actinomycetota bacterium. GTDB lineage: Bacteria > Actinomycetota > Acidimicrobiia > Acidimicrobiales > RAAP-2 > CAIUMH01. The sequence continues at coordinate 28,483 of WLNI01000001.1, read as the reverse complement.
GATCTCTCTTGGAAGGTTTACAACGCGATCCATGGAACGCCTACCGTGCAACCTGGGTTTTATACCATTGCTCAAAACTCAACCTTCGGAGCTGTCCACTCGCTGCTCGCGTCCGGACCGAATACCGAAGCCCTCGTTGTGCCTCCTGGCTTTACGCTAAGCGAAATTGTTACTCGTCTCGAAGGTGTCACCGGTCCGACGTTTGCGACATCGTTTAACACTGTTTTGAAATCAGGATCAATTACCTCTTCCTTCGAGCCAGCAGGATCAAAAGACCTCGAAGGTCTCGTGGCTCCAGGGACCTATCTATTGCCACCGAGCGTCACGCCAACCTCCCTTGTCCAAGAGATGGTGAATCGCTTCGTCACGATGGCAAAAAGTGCCGGACTCACACCTTCGTCAACAAAACACTCCCTCAATTCTTATCAACTTGTAACCGTTGCCTCCGTGGTTGAAAAAGAGGGCTACCTTAATCGAAACATGAATCGCGTGGCAACAGTGATCTACAACCGACTTGGTGCCAACATGCCTCTTCAGATGGATGCCACCGTGCTCTACGCACTTGGCCAAGACGGAGGACCAGTCACACACGCGACGCAGGCGGTCAAGTCACCGTACAACACGTACCTCAATCGCGGCTTGCCCCCAACACCTATTTGCACTCCCTCGCAGGCGGCGCTTGAGGCGACCATGCACCCGGCGACTGGGTCATGGCTCTACTTTACGGTTGTCGATAAAACAGGCACAGAGGCATTCTCCAACACCTTCGATGAGCAGCTAGCCAATGAGAAAATTGCTGCAAAGAATGGGCTGTAGCGATGATTGAGACGTCGCTACATGCCGTTGGAGTGGTTGGTCGACCGATCGAGCACTCTCTTTCGCCACTCCTGCACCGAGCAGCGTTCCAAGAGCTGGGGTTGGCGTGGACCAGTGCAGCTATTGACGCGGGTGAAGGAGACGCTCAACGAATCGTGGAGTTGATGCGGGTCGAGGGATTTCGTGGCCTCTCTGTGACGATGCCCCTGAAGATCGAGATTGCCAAAATCGTTGATGACCTCGATGAGTCAGCGAGTGATCTCGGAAGCGTGAATTGTGTGACAAACAACGGCGGCCATCTGACCGGGAGTTCGACAGATGGCGATGGTTTTCTCGCCGCCATCGAGCATCAGACAGGCTTTCGGCCTCATGGTGCTCGGGCTGTTCTCGCAGGTAGTGGGGGGGCAGCACGAAGCATTATTTCTGCACTTTCTCGACATGGGGTCAGCGATGTAGCGGTAATCGCCCGTTCTACTTTGGCGGTTGACGAACTCTTGGGACTCGCCGGGGGACGTGGCCGCCACGGCACAGCGAGCGACGTCCACGAGGCGGACCTTGTGATTGACACCACTCCCTTTGGCATGGCTGGAGCAGACCCAGCTTTTTCAACACCACTCATTGCGCCTTCGCTGACGCACAGCGGCCAAATCGTTGCTGACTTGGTCTACGTGCCCCGAGAGACCCACTGGCTTGAGGAATGCCGACTGCAAGGTGCAGAGATCGTTGGCGGTCTTGGCATGCTGGTCCACCAAGCAGCACTCGCGCTAGAGATATGGACCGGACAGAGCGCACCGGTGGCGGCCATGTGGAGCGCAGCTGATGACGCAGCGGGGCGGTCGTAATGGTCCTCCTTGAGCGGCCAGTTGGCTCGACTCGTCGGCAAGGTCAAGAGGACTGGATTTTGGCCCTGGCAACGGTCATCGCAGCTGGTCTGGGCCTGATCTTTATCTACACCGCAACGAAATCTGGTCTGGCGGTCAACGGTCTCGATGGGAAATATTTCCTGAAGCGACAGGCCATTTTTGATGTTCTTGGCGTGGCCATCATGCTGGTGCTCTGGCGAGTTGACTACCGAAGGATCGAACAGATAGCGACGCCTGCCTATGCGGTTTCGATACTTATGCTTCTTGCGGTGTTGAGTCCTTTGGGAAGCAATGCACTCGGTGCACAACGGTGGTTCGCACTTGGTCCACTTCAAATCCAGCCTTCGGAATTCACTGTGCTGGCGGTGATTATGGCCTTCGCAACGTACTGCAATCGCCGTCCAGACGGCCTGACACTGCGAGACGTGTCACGGCTGTTGTTGATGGTTGGATTCCCCATGCTGTTGATCATTGTTCAGCCCGACTTGGGCACAGTAATCGTCATTCTGATCGTCTTTCTTGTCATGATGGCAGCAGCTGGTCTCCCAGGGCGGCTCCTTCTCTGGTTGGTGATCGGCGTGGTGCTTGCAGTCGTGATTGCAATCGAAGGAGGGTTTCTTTCGAGCTATCAGATCCATCGCTTGACAAGCTTCCTCAATCAAAACTCTTCGAATCCGAACCTCCAGCAATCCATCTACAACGTCAAGCAAGCCAAAGACGCGATTGGCTCTGGAGGGCTCTTTGGGACTGGGCTTGGACAAGGAGCCCAGACCAACCTTGGCTACGTGCCAGAACAACAGACTGACTTCATCTTTACGGCAGTTGGTGAGCAGGTTGGGTTCTTGGGTTCTCTCCTTGTTGTTTCGCTTATGGGATTTATCGGCTTTCGAATTCTCAGAGGGGCATTCATGACGAAAGACGTGCTGGGCCGAGTGGTATGTGCCGGGATATTCGCGTTCTTCTCCTTCAGCGTCTTCCAGAATGCAGGCATGACCATGGGGATCATGCCGGTGACAGGAATTCCTTTTCCTTTCCTTAGTTATGGTGGATCAGCAGCGATAGTGTTCTTCGCTGGGATTGGGACGGTGCTCTCGATCGAGGCTCGGAGAGGTGGGGGTTGATCGATCAATGAGTGAGAGCGAAGACATTATTGACTTTCGAATGGTCGAATTGATTGATGTCAACGTACCCCTGCCATCTCAATATGCCGTTGTTCAACTTTCTGAACTCGAAAGCCCCTTTCGAATTGTGAGCGTGCCGATCGGCCTTGCCGAAGGAGCTGCCGTGGCGCTGGCTCGAGAAAACGATATCGGCGTGCGTCCAACAACCCACGAACTCTTTTCTGACGTACTCGAGCGTCTGAACGTGGACGTGATCGCACTTCGCATTACTGCCCTCGTCGAGGGGACATTCCAGGCCGAACTTGATCTCATGTCACCAAAGGGTCGAGAGATTCTGGCGTGTCGACCCTCTGATGGATTCATCCTTTGTCTTCGACAGAGTGTTCCAGCGCCGATCTTGGTCAATGCGGCGATTCTTGAATCTGAGAATCCAAACCTCGAGAATTAAAGAGGCTCAGAGAACGACTTTCGACCACGCACCGGCTCTTTGGAGCCACTAATCCAGTCTGGTCCGGTCTCGTTGGATATTCGAAGAAGCAAGGCGATCATCACGTAGTTGGCGACGAGAGAGGAACCTCCGCGGGCAACAAACGGCAACGTGATCCCTGTAAAGGGGAGGATGCGAAGAACCCCAGCCATGATGAAGAACGCCTGGAACCCCAAGATGATCGTCAGTGCAGTTGCGCACAGTCGAGCAAAGTCTGAGCGTGCCCGCTGTGCGATATGAAGTCCAGCTCCGACCATCAACGCAAAGATGATGACCAGGATGGCTGAGCCCATGAATCCGAGCTCTTCGGCAACAGCGGTGTAGATCAAGTCGGACGTGAGAAACGAGACGTAGAGCCCGGCGTTGCCAAGTCCTAAGCCGGAGCCGCCGACGCCACCAGATCCCAAGGCGTACCACGACTGCACGAGTTGGCTTCCCCTGCCGTCCGCGAGCGGCCATGGGTCGATCCAAATAGAGATACGCGCATGGAACTGAGTAAAGAAGTGTGCGGCGAGAAATGCTCCCACGGCTAAAAGGACGAGACCAAGCACGATGTAGGAGAAGCGGCCTGTGGTGACCCACAGCAAGGTGATGAAGAGCGTGAAGAGCAACATGGCAAAACCAATATCATTCTCAGCCCCGAGAACGACGATCGAAAAACCCCATGCGATGAGAATGGGCACAAGTGGCCTCGGATCGAGGACGAGGCGGTCACGAATTCGAGCCGTCGGAACAGATAAGAGCTCCTTGTTGTCAGCGAAGTAAGAAGCGAAAAAGATAGCGAGCAGGATCTTTGCAATCTCCACTGGCTGGAACTGAAAGAGCGTCCCGAAGTGCACCCAAAGACGAGCGCCGTTAATGGAGGTCCCAATGACGGGGAGTAGGGGAGCAAGCATTAAGAGGATGGCCATGCCCAAGATGAGATACCGATACCGATCGAGGTCTCTACTTCGGCGAACGACCAAGAGGGTAGCGACATACAGCAGAGCTCCAAGGAGCGTCCAGGTCGCTTGTTGCTGGGCAGCGGGCGGATTCCAGCGAACAATTTCGACATAGCCAATCCCGTTCAGCATGGCCGCTAACGGTAAAAGCACAGAATTCGAGTGCGGGACCAGCCATCGATTTGCCACGTGGACCCCCAGCGTGAGCGCCAGCACGATGCCGAGAAAGGTCAGGGTGTGTGGCGGGAGTCGGCCTTTTGAGCCCATCTGTGCCAAGAGGTAGAGCAAACAGGTGATTGCCCACGCGAAAACCAATAATCCAAGTTCAGTCCTGCGCCTGGGTTTGGGTATTCGTTGGAAGGAAGGAAACATTGAGTGACGAATGTGACCATTTGCTGTGGCATCAAAAGCAGTCGTGGCCATTTGTTGATCGTAGTGCTGGGAGTAGGATTAGCAGAGGTACCCCCACGAGGACCAGGAGCAATCTGTGACAATTGAGCACCCAACCAGGCCAGTAGACGTATCTCATTCGGGCTCTGAGCGGGATACTCCTGTCTCGGTTGAAGAGTTTGGGCCTGAGCGATTCGGCAATCGCGAGCTCTCTCGTCTGGATTTTGGAGCGCGGCTTCTGGACCTTGCGGAGGACCCATCGGTGCCCTTGCTTGAACGGGTCAAATTCGTCGCCATCTTTTCGGGCCTCCTTGATGAGTTTTTTCAGGTGCGAGTGACCGGCCTAGAAGATCAAGTTGTCGCTGGGGTTCGTACGCGATCGGCTGATGGACTTCGACCAGCTGAACAACTCTCCGCCATTCGAGAGCGAGTCCTCGAATTGGCATCACGACAAGATCAAATCTTCCTTGCCGGTCTTGTGCCAGACCTCGCAGAAGCAGGTATTAATTTTTCGGACTTTGGTGATCTCGACGAAGACGATCGTGTCTTTCTCGATGACGTCTTTGAACGACAGATCTTCCCGGTTCTCACACCACTGTCTGTGGATCCCGGACATCCGTTCCCTAATATTTCGAATCTCTCTCTCAACTTGGCAGTGCAAGTCGAGGACCCGAGCACCGGCGAAACTCGAGTTGCTCGACTGAAAGTTCCACCAATCCTTCCCAGATTTATTGTGATGCCCGACGGTGAACGATTTATCGCACTTGAAAAAGTTATCGCAGCGCACCTCTGGCGCCTCTTCCCAGGGATGAAGGTTGGTCACCACGAGACGTTCCGAGTGACACGCAACGTTGACTTAACGCTCGAAGAAGATGAAGCAGACGACCTTCTCGTGGCTCTTGAGTTGGAACTCCGCCGTCAACGCTTTGGTCGAGCGGTGCGCCTTGAGATGACACAAGAGTCATCTGATGAGATCAGCGGGTTATTGGCTCGAGAGCTTGATCTCTCGCAAAAGGCTGTCTACGTCATGGATGCGCCATTAGATCTTGGGGGGCTTTGGGCGCTCCACGCACTAGATCGCCCGGACCTCCACGCTGAAGGTTGGAGTCCAACAGTCCCACTTGAACTTCGAAGTAGCGAGTCAGAGCCCATCGATATCTTTGCGGTGCTTCGAGATCACACCGTCTTAGTGCACCACCCGTACGAGTCATTCTCGGCGACGGTTGAAGAGTTCATCGATCAAGCGGCTAACGATCCAGATGTGCTTGGCATCAAGCAGACGCTGTATCGGACCTCAGGTGACAGCCCGATCGTCGCTTCTCTGGTGCGAGCAGCAGAATCTGGCAAGCAGGTCGCAGCACTTGTGGAGCTCACTGCCCGATTTGACGAAGCCGCCAACATCAACTGGGCAAAGACATTGGAAGATGCTGGCGTTCACGTGGTCTACGGCGTCATGGGATACAAGACCCACTCAAAGACGGCGCTCGTGTTGCGACGAGAAGGCGAAGAGATTCGTCGCTATTGCCACATCGGTACCGGTAATTACAACTCGAAGACAGCACGGATCTACGAAGACCTTGGGATACTCTCTTCAGACCCTGATTTGAGCGCCGATGTGGGCGACCTTTTTAACTTTCTGACAGGGTTCAGCCATCAAGGCGTGTTTCGCGAGCTCCTTGTCTCGCCTGGCTCTCTTCGCCCAGGACTGATTGAGCGAATCAAGGAACAAGCCGCTCGAGGGCCTGAAGGGCGCATTGTGATCAAGGCAAATGGGCTGACCGATCCCGCCATCATCGACGCACTCTACGAAGCCTCCCAACATGGCGTCCCCATCGATTTGGCGATTCGAGGGATGTGCTGCTTAAGGCCCGGGATACCGGGGCTCTCAGAGACAATCAGCGTGCACTCGATCGTGGGTGAGTTTCTCGAGCACTCGCGTATCTACTGCTTTGGGCATAGGAGTGACAACGGAGGGCCGTCACTCTTCTTAGGCTCTGCAGATCCGATGGAGCGCAACCTCGATCGTCGGATTGAAGCACTGACACCCATCTATGACGATCGATTAAAGAATCGACTCTTGGAAATTTTGAGATTGACCTTTCTCGATGACACCAACACCTGGATTCTCGGCCCAGATCGTCGGTGGAGACGATTGACCTCATCGACTGGTTTCAATGTGCAAGCGACACTCAAGGAAACTGCTCTGAAAGAGAACCGTCCCTCAGCAACCCCCTAGGTTGCTTCGGCGCCTGGAAGCAGTGCTCGTCGACGACTGTCGATACGAAGCGAGATATAGGAGAGCCCCCCGAGAGGGATAGGGAGCCAGAAGTTCACGAGCCTCCAAGAAATCACAGCGAAATACGCAATCGCAAACGGCACACCAAATCCAGCCAGTGCAGTACTCAGTGTCAACTCCACCACGCCAAGCCCACCTGGCGTGATGGGTATGGCGGCCAAAATATTAGCGAGACCGTAGGCCACCAGGAGGTCGACGGGGCTCACGACTTGGCCAAACGCAATCAAGATCACCCAGAGGCACCCGGCGTCGAAGAGCCAGTTCGCAGCAGCCCACAGCAGCGCCTTGCCGAGAAGTTTCCGATTCGAAAAAAGAACGACGAGTCGATCCGCCAATTTTTGGAGAAGATCACTGACGCGGTCTGGCGTCAAGAAGGGGAGTCGCTCAGCAATCTTTCTCAACCAATCATCGGCGTGTCGCTGACCTCGGGTCAGCAAGATCACGGTTCCAGCAAACGCCGCAAGGAGGAGGACGCCGAGGATCGCGACGTAGCCATAGACCGGTTTGGCTCCGTTGAGAGGAATGGAGATAATCAAACTCAGCCAGAAAATGATGTTGAGGACGACGGCTGAGCCCACTCCCTGGGTGGCCAGGCCAAATGCAGCAGTCGAACCTGAGACGTTCACGTCGGTCAAGAGGCGATAGCCAAGCGCACCTCCTGCGGCGGTTCCTCCGGGAACGACGTGGCTTACCGCCAGTGAGGACATGTTGATCCGGAGCATCGTCCAGTGATTGGGAGGGTCGGGAGCAAAAACTGTTCGAGAGAGTTCTGCGTACGCCAGAAGTGCGGCGATCTCAAGTGCGATCGCCAGGACAAGAAGGGGGACATTGACCGTGGCGAGGATATGAACATTGCGACGGGCCGAGGCGAGTTCCGGCAGGAGGAGGTACTCGAAGACGAACAGGAATATAACTGCAGACAACGTGTAGCGAACTTCAGGCCGGAGCCATCGCTTTTTTTGATCCAGGGCCTCTGGAGTATCCGGAGATTCTTCTCCTGCGCTCTCCGTCATGACTCCATGTTTCCACGCCATCCCGGGGATTTTTGCCATACCTGGGCGCCGAGGGAGTACTCCTGCTCTCTTCCCCTACTATTTCAAGGGTGAACGTCCTTGTTGTGATTCCTACCTACAACGAAGCAGAGAACATTGCGAACTTCCTCGGTGTGATGCGAACGGCGGTTCCTGAGGTTGACGTCTTAGTCGTAGACGATGGGAGTCCAGACGGAACGGGGGCGATCGTCCGACGTGAAGCCGAACGATTGGGTGCAATCTCACTTCTCGACCGTTCTCAAAAAGATGGCCTTGGGAGTGCCTATCGGGCGGGTTTTGCCTGGGGACTTGAACGAGGGTACGACGCCTTCGTCGAGATCGATGCTGATTTTTCCCACGATCCCGCGGCCCTTCCCTCACTCCTCAGCGCATCTGAACAAGGCGCAGGAGTGGTCATCGGTTCTCGATACGTCAAAGGCGGTTCCATCCCAGCGTGGTCGTGGTACCGCCACCTCTTGTCATGGGGAGGCAACAAATATGCGTCCGTTCTTCTTGGACTCAAAGTGGCAGACGCCACGGGAGGTTTCCGGGTGTATCGCGCAGAGACGCTGCTCGCGATGGACTTTCCCTCGGTTGAAGCTGATGGGTATGGATTTCAAATCGAAATGACCTACCGAGCGCGCCGGGCGCGTCAGTCAATCAAAGAAGTCCCGATTGCCTTCAAGGATCGAGAAGTAGGCGAATCGAAAATGTCATCAGCAATCATTGTCGAAGCGCTTTTCCTCGTGACAAAGTGGGCCGTTGAAGACCTCTTCAAACGGGGCTGGTCTCCAGTGGCTTCTCGAGATTAAGAAATTTGCTCGAGAACTGATGGCGTGCCAGGCAGGACTGCATCGAGAATTGACGACAGTTTTGCATTCGTTTCACGGCTCTCACCTTCAGGGGTTGAGCCCTGAACGATTCCCGCCCCTGCAGTAATCGAAAACGATGGACCATCAAGAGTTATCCCACGAATACCGAGTACGAACTCACCGTTACCTTCCTGGTCAAACCAGCCAAACGCACCACCAAAGAAGTCTCGAGAAAACGGCTCGTGTGCGGTAATGACGTTGAGGGCACTCTCTCGAGGAACTCCGCCAATTGCAGGTGTTGGATGGATTGCCGACAAGAGCTCGACCACGTGGGCCGTACCTGTTGCACCTTCGCTACAGACGCCTTCAATCCTGGTGCCGAGATGAGCTACGGAGCGCAACTCCACGATCGACGGGGTGGCCGGGACCTCAAGTTCAGTGACGAAAGGGGCAAGACGCAACTGAATATCGGCCACGACGAATTGATGCTCCGCTAAGTCTTTGATGGAATTAGTGAGTTGAGACGTATCAGATTGAGGCTCCTTGAGCGACAAGGTCCCAGCGAGCGGGTGACTCGAGACATGGGAGCCATCTCGTTCAATGAGAAGTTCGGGTGATGCTCCAAGCATTCGCAGGCGAGCAGCGAGTGGAAATGCATAGAGCGTGCATGATGGCTCACGCCTGCGCATCCTTTCAAGGATGAGACCAGGGTCAATTTCTTCTGCACAGGTCACGCGTAAGCGGCGTGCGAGGACCACCTTTTCAAGATCAGTCGCCGCGATCAACGCCAGGGCGTCATCGACCATATTGATGTAGCTGCCGTTGGCAGCAGAGTCCTGAACGCTCAGTACGTCGTTGAGGGGCGCACGCTCAGTGACGTCGGTGGCCTCGTAGGCGTCCAATGTAGAGTTCAGCCTGTCGCTCAACTCTTCTTCTGTCGTGGCAATCGTCACGATATGACTGCCAGTTGGGCCGAGGGTTATCTGCACAGACGGGATAACGAGTCGAGCAGGTGTTGACGCTAAAAAGCCGAGTGCCAAATGGGCACGCAACTCTGGGTTCACAGGCTCAGAACTCTCAACCATCGTGACCTGTGAGAGAAACGAACTGGCATGGACTGAGCGACTCTCGAGGTCCTCATCCTCTCGGTCGCCCCACGCGATCTCGCCGAGCCCCACTCGAACTGAATGCTCGTCGGCATGGACAATTCCCTGCTGAGCGCCCAGTCGAATCCAACGTTGTGGGTCCAGATCAGTCAGCAGAGTTCTTTTGGCGAGGTAGGTCGTCATCCAGCAGATCTCGTGGCGGTGAAAAGTTGACTCAAGCCACCACTCAAGAGGTGATAGTTCACGCCGGAGAAACCAACGGCATGTAGTCGAGACCGGATCTCCTCTCCTTCAGGCAAGTAGGCGGTTGATGCGGGGAGGTAGCGATATGCAGTTCGATCGCTCAGTAGTCCTCCGATCGTCGGAACGATTTTCTCAAACCATATTGAGTAGCCAAAACGAATTACGGCATTCTTCGGAGCTCCGACTTCTAAAATGCTCAGGCGACCTCCCGGTCGGAGGACTCGTGCCATCTCGGAGAAACAAGCGTCGAGGTGGGTGAAGTTTCGCAACGCGTAGCCACAGATAATCCCATCAACGCTGGCGTCACGAATTGGAAGACGAGATGCGTCACCGTGGACTAGCGGACCAGTTTCGTGAGCAGCGCTCAACATTCCGAAGGATAAGTCAACGCCAAAGGGCACAAAGCCATTCTTTTCAGCCGTTCTGCTGAGATCTCCCGTTCCACAAGCGAGATCAAGAATGAGGCTTCCGGGCGCGAGTCCGAGTGACGCGACGGTTCGCCGACGCCATCGGGCATCAAGCCCGAAGGTCATTGCCTTATTGACGAGTTCATAACGCGGAGCGATGGCATCGAACATTGATTGAACGACGTCAGTCTTTTCCTCAGCGCTCGGGAGAATATCTCCCTTGGGTTTGGCCATCGAAGGACTATGAGTAATAGCGATAGACGACTTGAGCAACACACGCTGGCTTCGGTGCGCCCTCTACTTCGAGCGTCGCGTCGATGACAACTTGGACGCCGCCCTCAAGCGTGGTGACTTCGGCGATGCCTATACCGAGTCGGATTCGAGAACCAACGAGAACCGGTGAAGGGAAGCGAACCTTGTTGCATCCGTAGTTGACGCCCATTGACATCTTCTCGACCAAGAAGACCTGATGGATCAGAGCCGGGATGAGCGACAACGTAAAATAACCGTGAGCGATAGGACCGCCGAAAGGACCCTTCGCAGCTCGCACGGGATCAACATGGATCCATTGGTGATCGTCGGTGGCGTCAGCAAAGAGATCAACTGATGGTTGGTCAACGAGTTTGTAGTCGCTGTATCCCAAGTGGGTCCCCACCATGGAGTCGAACATTGCGAGATCATCAATTACTACGGTCATTTCAATACGCTCCCTCTTTAGGCTTCTCAGAGAGAGCGTAGCGAGTCGCTCAAGGGGCCCACCCCTTTCAGCGGAAATAGACCCTTCTGTAGAGTCGGCTCGCCGGATGGAGGAGGAGAGCAACCAGAAAAACACTGAAAAGTAAGTTCAACATCGACGAGAAGACAAATGGCGAAAAATAGAACACCAGGAGTTGGAGGAACAGGTAACAGATGCCTGCTCCAAGAGCCAAGAGGTAACCCCATTTTCGGTCGTTGGCGATGCCAAAGGCGCCAACCCCTCCGAGAATCACGATCAACTCGAGGATTGAGCCCCCAGAGATCAGCGTGAGAAGTGCGATGACCGCATTGAGGTACGAGAACAAGACCGCGCCCTGCAGGGTTTGAGGCTGAGATTGGTTGAACCACCGCTTATCCTTCATGTCTCTATTCTTTCAGGCCCAGAGGCCGCCGGGTGCTCACTAGGATTCAAAGCATGGACAATTCTTTGATGGGTCACGAAGAAGAGCATCGTGATGTTGCTGCTGGGACCCAAAGAGCGGCCATTTTCGGTATCAGCGACGGACTTGTTACCAACGTGTCGCTCATCCTGGGTTTCGCGGGGGCCAATCCAAGTGCCAGTTTGGTGCGCCTGGCTGGAATTGCTGGGCTTGTCGCAGGGGCTTTTTCAATGGCATCAGGCGAGTACCTCTCAATGCAGGCGCAACGAGAGCTCTTTGACCGAGAACTCACCATCGAGCGAAAAGCGCTCGCCGAAAACCCAGAGATTGAGCGCAAGGAGTTAATTTCGATCTACAAGAGCAAGGGCCTCGACGAGAAGTTGGCGATGGACCTAGCGGACGCGATGATGAGAAACCCCGAGATGGCCCTTGAGACCCACGCTCGAGAAGAGTTGGGAATCGATCCAGGAAGTACGGGTTCGCCGTGGGCCGCGAGTTGGATCTCCTTCCTTCTCTTCTCGGTTGGAGCGTTCATCCCGCTCATCCCGTGGCTGTTTACGGGCGGGACCACTGCGATCATCATTTCTATTGTCCTCAGTGGGATTGCTGCGCTTGGGGTCGGTGCCCTTCTCGGCCGCTATACCGGACGATCAAAGACGGTCTCGGCCCTGCGCCAGCTTGGTGTCGCAACCCTCGCCGCTGGTGTCACATTCGGAATCGGGCGACTCGTGGGAGTCTCAACGCTCTAGGTAGCAAGTCGCCAGAGTTGATCTTGCCATTGGATAGTGAATCCCGTGGAGTCGTAGAGATGACGAGCTCGCACATTCGACTCGTCAACGTAGAGCATGACGTGATCAAGGCCAATAGTCGACATCCAATTCAGTGACGCTGAAAGGAGAGCTCGGCCAAGCCCCTTCGGAGCATTGTGAGGGCTCACAGCGATGACGTAGATCTCGCCAATGCGACCCCAGGGATCATCATGAACTTTGCTCCAACTAAACCCATTGATCACGCCCTGATTCTCACTGACGAGAAATCCTGCCGGGTCGAACCACGGCTGGGCGAGTCGGACGCGAAGGTCAGCGTCGCCTAGATGTCCTTGCTCTGGATGTTCGGCAAATGCCTCTCGATTGAGGGCAAGCCATGCGTGACGATCGGTATTCTGATTGAACTCTCTCATGACACTTTGATCGAAAGATTGCTCGACGGAGGGGAGAGGGAGCGCTCGTGACATACGAAGGATCGTTCGCTCAAGCTGCCCACCTCGAGATGCGAGATCGAGTGCATCTCCACCTTCCGTGACGCCATGGATCCAGAGAAAACAAGACGAGCCGATCTCGCGAGCCCGAGAGAGCACCGAGTCAAGGAGCACCTCATCAAAGCGATCGGCCAAGAATTCAACCTCGTAGCGTGCTTCAGAAAGAACCCCTTGCGCGTAGCGAAGAGTTTCGACGTTCTCTCCGGTGATGAAGTGGTCCACGCCGTTCCCAGAAGTGAGGCGATCGCGTGCTTGTTCGGTCATTGCTTCTCGAGAAAGCTCGCGGCCAAGATGAGTAATTGCCGATTCGATACGCGCACGTTCCGAGTCACTGAGCCGTGATGTAGCTCTTGGTTGATCCTGCTCCATGGACCAAGGGTAGCGAGGTGATTCACTATCCTTCAGTTATGGGCAAATCACCGGCACGACTCGATCGTGCGCAGCGTGTCGACGAACGCCTGAAAGAGGTCTACCCAGGGAACGCTCGCGAACTCTGTGCCCTTACGTTTGAGACGCCATTTCAGCTCCTCGCAGCAACCATTCTTTCGGCCCAGTGCACTGATGTTCGAGTCAATATGGTGACTCCTGTGCTTTTTGCATCCTTCCCAGATGCACGATCCATGGCGGTTGCCTCGCAGGATGCCGTGGAGAGCATCGTAAAATCCACGGGATTCTTTCGCTCGAAGGCTGCGCATTTGATTGGCATGGCTCAGCACGTGATGCATGATTTCGGCGGCTCGGTGCCGAGCGACTTAGACCAGTTAGTAACTCTTCCCGGCGTGGGGCGCAAAACAGGAAATGTTCTTCGGTCAGTGGCCTTTGATCTTCCTGGCCTTCCGGTGGATACTCACGTTGGGCGCGTGAGCCGACGCTTGTCGCTAACGTCGCAGCAAGATCCAGTGAAAGTTGAGCGAGATCTCAATAAGCTCATCGAGCCGTCCCAGTGGGGTGGCTTCAGCTTGAGGCTCATCCTGCACGGAAGAGCGGTGTGCGACGCTCGGAAACCTCGATGTGGCGACTGTCTCTTAAGTGATATTTGCCCCCAGAAAGGGATCTAAGCGCCACGACGAAAAGCGCAGGGAGAAGTTAGGACGGTCGCACGCTCAAGAGCGACGCAGTTCGGCACTTCGAGCAGCTCGACGGAGCCGTCTGAGGGAGCCCACAATGGAGCGCTCAAGGGCTACCAACTCAGCGTCAACGCCGTCGACCGTTCCATTGCGCTCAACAATGGCGGAGATCCTTGTGGCGATATCTTCCAGGCTTGCCAAGAGAGATGAGAGTTCGGGTGCGTCGTCCACGCATGGATCATGGCCGACAAGTGAGCCGTCCGCCACTCGGGGACCCTGACTCGCAGAATCCAACGATACGATAAGGGGATGCTTTCGATCATTGACGTGCGAGGACAGCCTGCCTCGCTGTCTGAGTTACTGCCCAAACCAGGAACCCCAGGTGGCGAAGTAGCTGAGAGCGTCGCAGCCATTATTGGCGAGGTTCGTACAGGTGGCGACGCAGCGGTACGACGCCTCACGGCTGAGTTTGATGGCGTCACACGCGAGTCACTGCGGATCTCTCCCGACGAGATTTCTCAAGCAGTTGCAAGAACTCCACAGGCACTGTTGCAGGCGCTCACAACTGCTGCAGAGCGTATTCGGGCCTACCACGCCCACGAAGGGGGCCTGGCCAGTGTGTTCGACGACGGACTTGCACGAGTCGCTCACCTAGACGTTCCAGTGGATCGTGCCGGTTGTTACGCCCCGGGCGGCAGGGCGCGCTATCCCTCATCAGTTCTGATGTGTGCAATCCCAGCGCAAGTAGCAGGAGTCGCTGAAATTGTGCTCTGCGTTCCTCCAAATTCGCAAGGTTCGGTCGATGACGTCACGCTCGCTGCGGCATCGATTGTCGGTATCGACGAGGTCTACGCCATCGGGGGAGCCCAAGCTATCGCAGCTATGGCGCTCGGGACCGAGTCACTTCGCCGTGTTGACGTGGTCGTGGGTCCGGGCAATGCGTTTGTCGCAGAGGCGAAACGCCAACTGAGTGGCGAGGTCGGCGTGGCTTCAGCATTCGCAGGACCCTCTGAAATTGTGGTGATCGCTGATTCGACCACACCTCCCGAGTTCGCAGCGATTGATCTCCTCGTCCAGGCAGAGCACGGTCCAGACGGCATGGCGTGGTTGATCACCTGGGATCCTGGCGTGGCAGAGGCGGTAGAGCAGGCAGTCACCCAGATGGTGGCGGACTCTCCCCGTCGAGATGATCTTCTCGCCACGATGGAGAAGAGCGGCATCTGCGTGCTGGTTGACGGACCACGACAAGCAATGGAGGTCTCAAACATTGTCGCGCCAGAGCACCTTGAGATTCTCGTTGAGGACTACTCAGAACTCGTTGGTCTTGTGAAAGCCGCTGGTGCCGTATTTTGTGGTCTCAATGCGCCTGCGAGTTTGGGGGACTATGCAGTTGGGCCGAACCACATTTTGCCAACGAATCGAAGTGCTCGCTTTTCGAGTGCCCTGCGAGCTGACGACTTTCGCCGCCACATCCACGTCGTTGAAGTGACGAGTGATGGCTTTGCCACACTTGGGCCTCTTGTCGAAGAGATCGCCACTGCCGAGGGATTGACTGCGCACGCCGAGTCGATTCGGATACGCCGATGAGCGTTCCTTCTCGTCGTGAAGACCTTGTTGATCTCGAGGGATATCACTCTGCCTCCGTTGACGTTGAGGTGCGCCTCAACACGAATGAGTCTCCATTCCCGCCGCCTCCGGCTTTTGTAACCGCGCTCCAGAGCGCACTCGCCGAGGGCGCACTCAATCGATATCCAGATCGTGCAGCACTCGAACTTCGCCGTGCCATTGCCCATTACGAAGGCGTCAGCGTGGAAGAGATTTTCTGTGGCAGCGGCTCGAACGAAGTTCTGGAATGTCTTTTGTTGGCGTTTGGTGGCTCTGGGCGGACCGCTCTTGTCTTCGAGCCAACCTACGCATTACATGGACACATCTCGAGGATCACTCAGACGTCACTGACACGTCGCCAGCGAGGAAGTGACTTTGCTCTCGACCCCACGCAGGTAGCAAAGGACGTCATTGAGGTTCAGCCATCACTTACTTTTCTGTGTTCTCCGAACAACCCGACGGGCAATGCTGAGAGCAACGATGTCGTACACTCCGCACTTGAGGCGGGAGATGGTCTGATCATCGTTGACGAGGCGTATGGACAATTCTCTTCAGAGAGCGCACAAGAACTCCGTGGAGGCGAGAACGCTGAGCGATTGGTCATCGTAAAGACCTTCTCGAAGACGTGGGCACTCGCTGGTGTCCGCCTGGGGTACGCCATCGGGGATCCAGAAGTGATTGCTGCGTGCGAAGCGGTCGCCCTGCCATACCACCTCTCGAGCCTGACGCAGATGGCAGGAATCTTGGCGCTTGCACACGTCGATGAGATGGACGAGCGAGTCCGTGAGATCACGAAAGAGCGCCTTCGAGTGAGTGAGGCAATGTCGACCATGGCGCTCAGACTTTGGCCTTCTGAGGCTAATTTCATCCTGTTCAAACCCTCAGACAGGAGCGGCCATGATGTATGGGAGCGATTAGTTGAACGTTCCGTGCTTATTAGGGACTGCTCCTCATGGAGTGGACTTGAAGATTGCCTTCGGGTGACCATAGGAACTGCAAACGAAAATGACCGCTTTTTGAAGGCCCTCGAGGAGGTGTTGTGAGTACTCAGGTTGGACGACGAGCAGCGCTCGAAAGAGCGACAAAAGAGACAACGATCGCGATCGATCTCAATCTTGACGGGACTGGACAGTGCGACATCTCGACTGGGATCCCTTTCTTTGATCACATGCTCGATCAACTCGGTCGCCACGGTGCCATGGATCTCACAATCTCTGCGACAGGCGATTTACGCGTCGACACTCACCACACGGTTGAAGACGTCGGCATTCTTCTCGGGGAGTGCGTACGAGAAGCGTTGGGTGACAAGGCAGGTATTGAACGGTTCGCGTCTCGGGTCATTCCGCTCGACGAGGCCGCCGTTGATATCGCCTTGGATATCTCAGGTCGCCCCTTTTTGATCTATGAGATCGTCTTTGCCCCTGATACGCCTGGTCTTGGCGAACCAGCATTTGACCCGCAGCTTGTCGAAGAGTTTTTTCGAGCCTTCGTGACTGCCGCAGGGATGACACTGCACATTCGCCTGGTGAGTGGTCGAAATACCCACCACATTGTTGAAGCGACGTTTAAAGGTGTTGCTCGATGCCTTAACGACGCCATGACTCAGCGAGGCGGTGAGATCCCATCGACGAAGGGGTCTCTGTGAGGCACGTCGCTGCATGATTGGTGTTATTGATTATGGGATCGGGAATCTCCGTTCTGCTCAAAAAGCATTGATCAAAGTTGGTGCAGATGCCGTGTTGATCAGTGATCCAGACCAACTCGATGCAACCGATGGAATAGTGCTCCCCGGGGTTGGCTCCTTTGGTCGATGTGCCGACGCACTTCGCGAAGGAGGGTGGATTCCCGAGATTCAGCGACTCGCCACTGGCGGTCTGCCGTTTTTAGGTATCTGTGTGGGGTTTCAGCTCCTCTACGAGAGATCTGACGAATCCCCAGGGAGCGAGGGGCTCGGTCTCCTCAGCGGGAGCGTGGAGCGCCTACGCGGCGAGGTGCGCCTGCCACAGATTCAATGGAACCAACTTGAGGTTCGTCGAGAAAATCGACTGCTTGAGCGACGTGATCCTGCCGAGTGGATGTACTTTGTCCACTCGTTCGCCCCTCCAATCTCTGAGGTAACAGTGGCGACATGTTCTTATGGTGAAGACGTCTGTGCGGCGATTGAAACTAAAAATCTTTTTGGAGCGCAGTTCCACCCTGAAAAGTCAGGTGTGACAGGGCTGTCGTATCTGAGACGTTTTGCTGAGGTCGCAGAAGGATCATGATGGAATTCTACGCAGCCATAGATCTCCGCCAAGGACGTGCCGTCCGCCTCCTGAAGGGCGACTTTGCTGCCGAGACGAACTACGGCGACCCCAAGGAATTGGCCGAGACCTTCATTGAGGGTGGCAGTGACTGGCTACACATCGTCGACCTCGACGGAGCTCGTGACGGAGCAGGAGTGAACCGTTCGATCATTCAATCCATTGCCTCGATGAGCCCAATTCCTATCGAGACTGGTGGTGGTGTTCGCACGGAACGCGACGTTGAAGAACTGCTCACCTTTGGAGTCCAGCGGGTGATCTTGGGCACGCTTGCGATCGAGGATCCTGCCACTGCTTTGTCCTTGATGGAGTCATTTCCAGGTCATGTGGGTGTTGGCCTTGACTATCGAATAACTCCAGATGGTGGAGAAGTGGCGGTTCGTGGATGGGAACAGGGCTCTGGGCACTCGCTGATCGACGCTATCGAGCGCTGCAGTAGCGATGCGACTGCAGCTCTCATCGTGACCGCGATCGATCGAGACGGCACGCTGGAGGGGCCCGACCTTGCCGGACTGCAACGCGTCATGGATGCCACGACGCTCCCCGTCATTGCGTCTGGTGGCGTTGGTGATCTCGAAGACCTCCAGACACTCACGACGAGCAACGTGGCGGGGGTCGTTGTCGGCAAAGCGCTGGTTGAAGAACGCTTCACGGTTGCTGAGGGAGTTCGAGCATGCAGGTGACCAGAGTGATTCCTTGTCTTGACGTAGCCCAAGGGCGAGTTGTGAAAGGTGTGAACTTCATGGATCTCAAAGATGCAGGGGATCCCGTTGAACTTGCGGTGCGCTACGGCGAAGAGGGTGCCGATGAGATCGTGTTCTTGGACATTACGGCGACCCATGAGAACCGAGAAACAATGATTGACGTGGTGACTCGAGCCGCAGAGCAACTCTTTATTCCCTTGACGGTTGGCGGAGGCGTCCGGAGTGTCGATGATGCACGCTCGCTCTTGCGAGCTGGCGCCGAGAAGGTGGGCGTCAATAGTGCTGCTGTTGCTCGGCCCGAGTTGATCTCAGAGCTCGCCGCGGAGTTTGGAGCACAATGTGTCGTCGTCGCTATTGACGCACGACGTGATCACGGCTTGTTTCAGGTGGTGACTCATGGAGGTCGCCAGCCAACCGAGAAGGAGGCGATCGCGTGGGCCGTCGAGGTCGAAAAACTAGGTGCGGGTGAGATTTTGTTGACCTCAATGGATAGAGATGGCACCAGAGACGGCTTCGACATAGAGATGACGTCACAGATTGCGAGTGCAGTCACTATCCCGGTGATCGCTTCGGGCGGCGTGGGCACACTTGAGCATCTCGTTGACGGAGTTACGAAGGGAGGGGCGAGTGCAGTACTAGCTGCCTCCATATTTCATGAGGCCCAGTTCACGATCGGACAGGCAAAAGCCCACCTTGCCGCCCACGGGGTGCGTGTTCGGCCAGTCTGAGCCTTGACGGGCTGCTGCGGGAGAAGCGGTACGGTAATGGTGTGAGCGATTCCACAGTTTCCGCTGGTATTGACAAACATCCCATCGACGTCCTGTTTGATCGTGTCTTGGTCAAGGTGGGTGACGCCGAGGGCGAGCGAAAGAGCAGAGCAGGCATTCTCATTCCCGCAACCGCTCAGTTGTCCCGAAGACTGTCATGGGCTGAAACGGTAGCGATTGGTCCCCACGTGAGGGCGATCAAAGTCGGCGACAACGTCCTGTTTAACCCTGAAGATCAGTTCGAAGTTGAAATCAATGGCGAGGAGTACATCATTTTGAGGGAGCGCGATATCCACGCGGCTGCATCCGAACGCATGGATGGCGGAACAGGACTCTACCTATGAGCGTGATGGAGTTCGCTGATTCTGTCGTGAATGACGTTGTCTTTGGAGACGATGGTCTCGTCGTAACAGTGATTCAAGAGAGGCAGACCCACGACGTGCTCATGGTCGCCTACATGAATCAAGAGTCGCTGATGAAGACGCTTGAAACGGGCAGGACCTGGTTTTGGTCGCGTAGTCGCCAGGAGTTCTGGTGCAAAGGAGAGACTTCTGGTGATCGCCAGTACGTCCGGGCTATTCGCTATGACTGTGATGGTGATGCATTGCTAATCGAAATTGACCAACACGGCAACGGCGCCTGCCACACCGGGGAGCGGAGTTGTTTCTATCGTGACCTTGCCACAGGGCCTGGTGACGGTACAGCGGAATGACGAAGTCTCAAGGAGAAAATGTTCCCTCACGTGAGATATTTTCCTCGCTGGCCAGGGAGCATCAGATAATCCCAGTGACTCGGGCGCTCGTGGCTGACACGATGACACCGGTTGGCGTGTTCCTTTCAGCAGTGGGATCTGGTGATGGATTTCTTCTCGAGTCGGTCGAAGGTGGTGAGCGGTGGGGGAGATATTCATTCGTCGGAAGAAATCCTCTCGCGATCATGACGTCTCGAGGAGGCATGCTGTCGAGCGTCGGTGAGAGTTTCAATCTCACGGGGGACGGGATTTTTTCCATGCTTGAAACGCTGCTCGATTCCTTTTCGGTTCCAGATTTCGAGTCTCTCCCTCCACTGCACAGCGGTGTTGTGGGCTACCTGGGATATGACACGGTTCGAGAGATTGAACGTCTGGAGTCACCACCGCTCGATGATCGATCCTTACCCGATGCGGCAATGGCGGTCATCGGTGAGCTGATTGCCTTTGATCACTGGCGGCAACGAATCACACTGATTGTCAACGTCGTGATCTCACCGGGTCAGAGCGAGTCAGAAATTGAAGCTGCCTACGATGCAGCTTGCACGCAGCTCGATCAACTCGCGCTCGACAGTGCCTTGCCAGTCGTCCAAGCTCCACTGCGTGCTCCTGAACCGGGAGCGAAGGGTGAACTCGCTCAGGCTCATTCGACGATGACGTCGAAGGAGTATCAAGAAGCGGTCAAAGTGGCCAAGGAGTACATCACCGCAGGCGATATCTTCCAGGTTGTGCTTTCCCAGCGCTTCGATATTGAGGGAACGGTGGATGCGTTTGCCGTCTATCGAGCACTTCGGCTTCTCAATCCAAGTCCGTATCTCTACTTTCTCCGCCTCGATGGCATCGAAATTGCTGGCTCATCGCCTGAGCCAATGGTTCGCGTCCGAGACGGCATTGTCACCTCAAGACCCATCGCTGGATCTCGACCGCGAGGTGAAACGTCGCAAGAAGATGATCGACTTGCTGGGGAGCTACAAGAGGATCCAAAGGAGATTGCTGAACACATCATGTTGGTGGATCTTGCTCGGAATGATGTGGGGCGAGTCGCAGTGTTTGGAAGCGAGCACGTTGAAGAACTAATGAGCCTAGAAAAGTACAGCCATGTGATGCATCTCACGTCGCAAGTATCGGGAACGCTTCGAGAAAACTTGGGACCAATTGATGTTCTTCGAGCGACACTTCCAGCTGGAACCTTGTCCGGAGCACCCAAGGTTCGCGCAATGGAGATTATCGACGAACTGGAGCGAACTCGTCGAGGGGTCTATGGGGGCGTCGTGGGGTATCTGGATTTCAGTGGGAACGTTGATACAGCGATTGCGATTCGCACGCTCGTCGTGGCCCCAGATGGTCAGGCCAGTGTGCAGGCAGGAGCTGGCATCGTGGCGGACAGCGATCCACAAAGTGAAGACGCAGAGTGTCGCTCGAAGGCAGCAGCCGTCTTGGCAGCAGTCTCTCTGTCGCGAGCGTCCACGTCGCAGTGAACACTTGGTTCGCACCAGTGAGTGAGATCCCCATCGTGGTGGTCGCAGGAGTCGATGCGGAACTCTTTTTGCAAGGCCAACTCTCGCAGGACATCGCTGGGATGATCAGCGGCGAAGTGAAGTGGACCATGGTGCTTGAACCAGACGGAAAACTCGGTTGGCTTGGCTGGGTCCTTCGACGAGATACAGACTCGTTTGTTCTCATTGGCAGTGAGAGCAACGTTGAAGTGTTGGCGGCTCGTCTCCGTCGATTCAAACTTCGCGTAAAAGTCGAGATCGAAATCAAACCCTCGTGGATATCTCGCACAACCGCTCCGGCAGGGAGTGAGGATGGTGGAATCCCCCTTCCTTTTTTGGAGTCGGGTGTTGAAATCTCCCAACAGATCTTTTCGTCTGCGCCGCCATTGCATACGGGCGTGGAAGCACTTTCAGCAGAGAGTATTGCTCAAGCATTGGTTCGTGGTCCCTCCGTCCTTCCGATGGACGCCGAGGATGGAATGAATCCCTACGAACTTGGGGGCAACATCGTTGCACAGTGTGTCTCATTTGAAAAGGGTTGTTACACCGGCCAAGAGTTAGTAGCCCGCCTCGACGCTCGAGGTGCCAACGTCCCTCAGCGGCTGTGCGGCTTCGAAGCCAGGTCAACTGTTGCGTTCGGGGAAGAGTTGTTCGATGGCGACGAAGCCGTCGGTAGCGTTCGACGTCACTTCTTCGATGCGGAGACTGGTAGAGCCAGAGGACTCTGTCTCTTGAAACGAAAAGTCAATCTGGAGACAACGACCTCTCTCATCTCGAGAGAGAGCCCAGTTCAGGTCTTTTCGCTCTGAGAACCACAATTGCGCTTCCCCCCACTACGATGAACAAATGGAGACGTACCTTGACGCCATCCTTGAGCGCCATAGGAATCTGGCATCCAACGACGACCGTGACGCTCGGGAACTCTTCGACGAGGCGCTCAGCATCCCTAGGAATGGATCATTTCTCGAGGCTCTTTCATCTCCCGGACTTTCAGTAATTGCTGAGGTCAAGCGAAAAAGCCCCTCGAAGGGCGACCTCAATCTCTTTCTTGATCCAGAAGTGCTGGCGCAGGCCTACGAAACCGGAGGTGCGTCAGCCATAAGCGTGCTCACTGACTCAGACGCGTTTGGCGGCTCTCGGGAAGATCTCGAGACGGTGGAGCGATCCTGCAGTCTTCCGATATTGCGGAAAGACTTTGTTGTTGACATTCGAGATATCTATGACGCAAAAATCATGGGTGCTGACGCTGCACTACTGATTGTTGCTGCACTTGACGACGACCAGCTGTCTGAGTTGTTTGAAGCAGCAATCTCAGTCGATCTCGAAGTACTAGTTGAGGTCCATGATGAGGCAGAACTGCAACGAGCTCTCGACCTTGGTTCAATGATTGTTGGTGTGAACCAAAGAGATCTCCGCACATTCTCGGTCGATACCAAGAGAGCTGAGCGAGTGCTTGGTTCAATCCCTGATGAAATACTCGCCGTTGCCGAATCTGGAATTGCAACACCTGAAGACGCCAAAGACTTGGCCCTGAAAGGATTCGACGCCATTTTGGTCGGGGAGAGTTTTGTCACCTCTCCCGATCCAGCAAAGGTCGTTTCAACGTTTGACGGATTTCCCGTCGGTCCCCGTAACATGGCAACATCGATATGAAGACGTTTATCAAAATTTGTGGCGTGACGAATGAGGCCGACGCTCTCTTAGCCGTCGGCCTCGGCGCAGACGCCATCGGATTGATCTTTGCTCCCTCGCCTCGCCAAATCTCACAGGCAACCGCCAGTGACGTTGTGCGTCGACTCCCGCCCGAGACGCTCGTCATAGGTGTCTTTCGAGACGAAGCACCGAAACGAGTGGTCGATATTGCAAATCATCTCGGACTGAGGGGAGTTCAACTCCACGGACATGAGTCCACCAGTGACGTCCAGTACATCTCTGAACGTGTCGCACTCGTCATAAAAGCCCTTCCGGCGCCGAGCGACGACATCGCTTCCTTTGCTGAGAGCGGGGCGGATCTGTTGTTGGTTGATGGTCCAAATCCAGGGAGTGGAGAAGTCTTTGACTGGAGGCTTGCTGAAGGTGTGGCCAACTCTCATCGGCTCTTGGTCTCGGGTGGACTCAATGCCGAGAATGTTCATGGCGCAATAGAACAACTGCATCCGTTTGGCGTTGACGTGGCGACTGGTGTCGAGATGGCCCCTGGCGTAAAGGACCCACGTAAAATGAAAGCTTTTATAGATGCGGTGAGGGAGTACGACGACGTTTTGGATTTCTCGGAAGCAGGAGAGCCAGAAGACGGCCCTTTCGACTGGAACCGGAGTTGATCAGATGAGCAACATCATGGGAACCCCAGGACTTGATGGGCGTTTTGGATCGTTTGGTGGGCGCTTTGTCCCAGAACCACTCGTCCCAGCGTGTCAAGAACTTGAAGCAGCCTTCGCTGATGCGTGGAGTGATGAAAGCTTCATTGCTGAGTATCGGCGCATCCTTCGGGAGTACGGAGGTCGTCCAACCCCCTTAACAAAGTGCGGCCGGCTCTCTGAAGAACTCGGCATCGAGTTGTACCTCAAGCGCGAAGATCTCGCGCACACGGGCTCTCACAAAATCAACAACGTCATCGGACAAGCCCTCTTGACAAAGCGGATGGGAAAGCGTCGAATGATCGCAGAAACTGGCGCTGGCCAACATGGCGTTGCTTCGGCGACGGCGGCAGCCCTCCTTGGACTTGAATGCGTTGTCTTCATGGGTGAGGTCGACACAAAACGACAAGAGTTGAATGTCTTCCGAATGGAACTCCTTGGCGCAGAGGTTCGACCCGTGACGTCAGGGAGTCGAACGCTCAAAGACGCCGTGAATGAAGCGATGCGAACGTGGGTATCTGAAGTGGCCGACACGCATTACTGCCTTGGATCTGTTATGGGACCCCACCCCTTCCCATGGATGGTGCGCGAGTTCCAGCGCATCATTGGTGAAGAAGCGTCAAGCCAAATTCATGACTTTGGTATTGACGAACCAGATTTTGTCGTGGCGTGTGTTGGAGGTGGATCGAATGCTGCGGGTCTGTTCTCGGGCTTCGTAGATTCCGATGCAGTACTCGTTGGGGTTGAGGCTGCGGGAGGAGCCGCGATTTCGAGTGGCACCCCAGGCGTGCTTCACGGCATGAGATCGCAGTTGATCCAAGATGATGAAGGACAGATCACTGAAGCGCACTCCATCTCAGCAGGTCTCGACTATCCAGGCATTGGGCCTGAACACGCCCACCTGGCTGAGATTGGTCGAGCTCGCTACGAACAAGCTGGTGATGATGAGGTCGTCGACGCGCTCCAACGTTTGGCCTCCCGAGAAGGCATTATTCCCGCATTAGAGACGGCACATGCTGTTGCGTGGGTCATTCGCGAAGCTGGCGGGGAGATACCACTCGGCTCAAAAGTAGTGCTGAACCTTTCTGGCCGAGGTGACAAAGACGTCGCCCAAGTCCGAGCCATCCTGCGTGGAGACTCGTAACCCATGGGTGCTCCGAATCTTTCTCCGACCTTTGAGAGCTTGACGTCGCAGAATCACACTCTGCTTATTCCCTACGTGATGGCCGGAGTCGACGACGCTTGGATTGATGTCGTCCACGCAGTCATCGCCGCAGGAGCCGATGCTGTCGAGATCGGGCTACCGTTTTCGGACCCCATCATCGATGGTCCAACTATCCAAGAAGCGGGCGTTCGAAGCCTCGAGAGAGGAACGACGGCGCAGAGCGTGTTGGCACAACTCCAACGAGATGAGTTCGCCGTTCCGCTGGTGGTGATGACGTATTACAACGTCATCGCACACTTAGGACACGAGCGCTTTGCCGGTGAAGCAAAGCAGGCAGGCATTACTGGAGCAATCGTGCCCGACCTGAGTCTTGAGGAATTAGATGGATGGGAGAGAGTCGCAGAAGATGCAGGTATCGACCCAGTGTTGTTGGTCGCACCTTCGTCATCGCCTGAAAGAACGAAAAAGATATGCGCTCGGAGCCGAGGATTCCTCTATGGCGTGGCCAGAATGGGGGTCACCGGGGAGCGATCCTCAATGACGGATGAACTCGAGGCTGTCGTCGCGAAGATTCGGGCATTTCCCTCACCGCCAGTCTGCGTGGGGATTGGTGTGTCGACACCAGAGCAAGCGAAACGAGTCGCGGATATCGCCGATGGCGTGATTGTTGGTTCCGCACTCGTTCGCCGAGTCCTGGACGGAGAAGGACCAGATGGTGCAGGAGCTTTTGTGAGTTCCCTGCGCAATGCGATTGACGCTTAGTCCCGTTTTCCGATCACGAGACAGCCGTTGTGGCCACCAAAGCCAAACGAGTTGCTCAAGATAATTGGCGACGGCAGGGGGCGTGGCTCTCCGTGAACAACGTCGATAGCAATTTCAGGATCGATTGTGTTCAGACCGATTGTTGGGGGGATGATTCCCCGCTCAATGGTGAGAACTGACGCCACCGCCTCTAGTGCTCCCGCCCCTCCGAGGCTGTGTCCCGTCACGCCCTTTGCAGAGGTCACCGGGGGAGTTGTGGCCCCAAAGAGGGCTGAGATGGCTGTCGCTTCGGAGAGATCGTTCAGAGGGGTCGACGTCCCATGGGCGTTGATGTGGCCCACCTGGTCTTTCGTGATCCCAGCGTCTTCAAGAGCGATCTCCATGCAGCGACGAGCACCAGAACCGTCAGATCGAGGAGCGGTGATGTGAAATGCATCTGAGGTCGAACCCGCACCAAGGACCTCAGCGTAGATCCGAGCACCTCGAGCGACCGCTAGATCCCAGTTCTCGAGAATAAGTGCTCCCGCACCTTCGGAGAGGATAAATCCATCTCGGTCAACGTCAAAAGGTTTCGAGACTCCAGTTGTCGAGAGCGCCGTCATATTTTTGAAACCAGCGAACGTCAATGGGTCCATCACTGACTCACCGCTCCCGCCAATAACGACGTCCACGCGACCAGATGCAACGAGTCGAGCTGCAGCACCCAAGGCATGCGTGCCTGCAGCGCATGCTGTCGTGACGGTCTCGGCCGGTCCCGTCCAACCTTGGCGCATCGAGATCTGAGCCGCTCCGGCATTGGGCATCATCATCGGTGCGAGGAAAGGAGTGACACGATCGGGTCCGCGTTCAGCGAGAACAGCAGCTTGGGCAGTCAACGTGGTCATGCCTCCGATGCCTGTTCCAAAGATGACGCCAGCCCGCTCCGGGTCGACGTCGCCGAGTCCGGCGTCTTCGACTGCTTCCATGGCAGCGGCAAACGAGACCTGGGCGAAACGGTCAACTCGTCGAACTTCTTTCGCACCAAACCATTGCAAGGGATCGAAGTCGGGAATGCGACGGTCATCAGAAAACGTTCCTGAGAGCAGGCCCTCGAAGAGAGTATTCGCACCGATGCCGCAACAAGAAACGGCCCCAATACCGGTGATCGCCACTCGATTCCCGTTGACGGGAGTTCCGGCGAGCTCGCCGATCCGCATCAGATCTTTGAAGTAACTAACTCGAAGGCCTGACCAACAGTCAGGACACCTTCGAGTTCACTCTCTTCAACCGTGATATCAAACGTCTCTTCGAGCGCCATGACGAGCTCAACCAAGTCCAGGCTGTCGGCATCTAGGTCGTCGGCGAAACTCGCCTCTTTTGTGATTGCGTCAGGACTCACCTGAAGAACCTCAACTGCACAGCCCCTAAATTTCTCAAACGCAGCATCGTCGCTCATCTGGACTCCTCTCGGTCGTTGCTACCTCAATGTCATGCTTCTTGAACGTTAGACGCAATTTCGCATGTAGTGGGAAGTTACAACCCTTTACGCCCTAATTCATTGACCTTTTCAAAATTATCTGACCTGGGTGTTTCTGATTTTTGGGGATGCTTTGGGGGATGGAAT
This sequence comes from Actinomycetota bacterium, assembly GCA_009699875.1. Classification (GTDB taxonomy): domain Bacteria; phylum Actinomycetota; class Acidimicrobiia; order Acidimicrobiales; family RAAP-2; genus CAIUMH01. The sequence continues at coordinate 999 of WLNI01000001.1, read as the reverse complement.
CTAGCACCTGCCAACCAAGCAGGGAGTGTCCGGTTGCTTAGTACTTAGGACTTACTTCACCCTTCCTTGTCGCTCTGCACCAGCAGAAGCCTGAGACACCTGAGCCCAGCCACTGCCTTGGCAAGCCCGATTATGGGTACGCATCACCTAAGAAGTTCGCTCAACGAACCAGAACGCATCAATTCGTCCCTAACTGTTCTGGTTCGCTCCGAATTCATTGAATTGGTAGGGTTGCTGTATCCGGGTTTATTGATCTCGGACTTTGAAAGGCACTGGGGTTATGAACAATAGTTACTCACCAAGTATTCGCTTCCTTCGCAACACTCTTGTCCTCGCAACAGCATTTGCCATTCTCGCTCTCATAGCCTTGTCAGGGCTTGCCAGTGCAAGCACGCCTTCGACAACCGCCGTGACCTCAATCACTGTTGGATCGGGCCCCTTAGGCGTCGCCGTGAGCCCTGACGGATCGAGTGTTTGGGTGACCAACCAAAGCGCCGGCACCGTTTCGCGCATCGCTACCTCTAACAACGCCGTGACCTCAATCACTGTTGGAGCGGTCCCTCAGTTCGTCGCCGTGAGCCCTGACGGATCGAGTGTGTGGGTGACCAACGGTGGCGATGGCACCGTTTCGCGCATCGCTACTTCTAACAACGCCGTGACCCCAATCACCGTTGGATCGAATCCCTACGGCGTCGCCGTGAGCCCTGACGGATCGAGTGTGTGGGTGGCCAACCATGGCGGCACCGTTTCGCGCATCGCTACCTCTGATAACGCCGTGACCCCAATCTCCGTTGGAGCGGGCCCCGAGTTCGTCGCCGTGAGTCCCGACGGTTTGAGTGTGTGGGTGACCAATTATAACGACGGCACCGTCTCGCGCATCGCTACCTCTGACAACACCGTGACCTCAATCACTGTTGGATCGGGCCCCTTAGGCGTCGCCGTGAGCCCTGACGGATCGAGTGTTTGGGTGACCAACCAAAGCGCCGGCACCGTCTCGCG